>CP073276.1:0-1277756 GCA_038561985.1 Petrimonas sulfuriphila
ACAGCTATTCTAAAAGAACAAAATTTGCCCGAAGAACAAGTGAAAGCCATTGAAAGCCTGTTTGCTACCGACACAAACACTTATGTTCAGAAAGCTGATAAGAAAAAAGAGAAAAAGAAAGTTTTCATAAAAGCAACCCACTTACAAGAGTTTCAAAATCTTTGGAACGCTATCAATAAAAATGCTTTCTATGTTTTAGAAACTTTGACCGCAGAGCAGGAAAGTCAACTGATACAAAACATAAAAACACAAATTGAAGCCGTAAACATTGAAGAGATTCTATTGCAAACCATTCGTGCAGAACTAAACGTGAACAAAATTGGCGAACAAGGAGAAATTACAGAAAGGCTAACCGATACTGTTTCATACAAAAGCAAAGTTGACTATTTAGAATTGGTTCGCACTTTATCAAACAATACCAAAACCCCTATTTCATTTGTTGTAAAGATTTTCAATGCTTTGAGTGATGATTTCAAAACCAAAATGCTCTGCAACAATCCTGAACAGGCACAAAGGGAAATTTCCGAAATAATCAACAAGAACTTAATTGCTATGCTCAAGGCAAACATTAAGTATGACGGTATTAACGGAACAGGTTTGCCCAATGTATTCAAAACCGATGTTTCGGCAGGCTCAACACGGGGGAAAACCTATTTAGATACAGGAAGCGTAGGCAAATTTCAAAAAGACATTTCAGGCGATTTCAGTTTAAAAACAAAATGGGTATTTGAAGAAGTGATTGAATATGACAGTGATTTTGAATTGGAAATTGTGGAGCAAGACCCCGACATTGACAGCATTGAAATTTTCGGCAAACTTCCACGCCTAAAAATCAAAACACCATTGGGTGATTACAACCCCGATTTTTGCTATGCTATCAAAAGCACCGAAGGCAACAAAATATTTCTTGTAGTGGAAGCCAAAGGCTATAAATCGTCAACCGAAATTCCGGTAGATGAAAAAGGCAAGATTGACTTTGCCAAAAAGTATTTTGAGGCATTAGGCGAACACTACAAACACCAAAACATTAAAATTTCATTTAAAGAACGTATCAATAAAACGCAATTAGCGGCATTGATAAACAACGCATAAGACAATGGCAGAACAAGATTTTATAAAAGCAGGATTTACGGTTGTTGGCACAGAAAACAACGAAAACAAATTGTTGAGTTTTCTGAAAGAGAACTACCCTAACGTAATACGAGACACCGAAATAAATTTAGAAGAACTGAAAGCCGTTTTAGGTTTGCCCGTTGATGAAAAGGTAAACGGTTACGGATTGAACTTTGTAGGCAGAAACTTTGCCAGGGCTAAATATGCTCAAAAGACAGAAAAGGAATTACGCCTTAATAATACATTGAGCAAGAATATTGACACAACAGAAAACTTGGTACTGAAAGGCGATAACTTAGACAGTTTGAAAATCCTGAAAAATCATTACAGCGGAAAAATCAAGTGTATCTACATTGACCCACCTTACAATACAACAAGCGAAGAATTTATTTACCCTGATAAATTCGACAAAGAAGAAGCGGAAGTTTTAGGCTTGGCAAATTTGAGTGAGAGCGATTTTGCAAGAATGGATTTTAGCTTCAAAACTAAAAAGAGCCATAATGGTTGGTTAGCTTTTATGTATCCTCGCCTATTATTGGCAAGAGACCTTTTGAGTAAAGACGGAGTTATTTTTATAAGCATTGATGATAATGAAGTAGCTCAATTACGATTATTAATGGATGATATTTTTGGTGAGGAAAATTTTGTTAGTGAATTTATATGGGAAAAGAAAAAGAAGCCTTCATTTCTTCATAACAATGTTGGTAAATTATCGGAGTATATTATATGTTATTTGAAAAATAGCACTGAAACATTTCCGTTTTCTGTAGAAAGCACAACTAAAGGTAAAAAATATCCTTTTAATAATGCAGGTAATTCAATGGGAGAACTTGTTTTTCCCGCAGGCTCGGTTCAGTTTAAAATGCCAGATTCTACTGTAGAACCGCAGGATATGTCTGAAGGAAATATTAAAACAAGATTAAAAACCCAATTGATTATTGAAAAAGGAGTTAATAAAAATGAATTTATTCTCGAAGGTGAGTTTAGATATTCCCAAGACACACTAAATGAAATAATAAAAAACAAAGAAGGTATTGTAGTTTCAAAAATTCCATTTAGACCCAATCACATTAAAAAGGGTGGTGAAATAAAAAAAATGAAAAATATGTTTTCACCTGTCCATTACGAAATGGAAACCAATGAAGATGGAACAGCTCAATTAGTAGAACTTATGGGTGATGAAATTTTTACAAATCCTAAACCTGTAAAACTTATCAATACGATAATTAAATCCGTAACCTATGATGATGATAGCTCAATTATTCTTGACTTCTTCGCAGGTTCAGGAACAACAGGACACGCAGTAATGCAATTAAATGCAGAAGATGGTGGCAACCGCAAATTTATTTTGTGCCAAATAGACGAGCCAATCAAAGAAGATAAACCTGCTTACAAGTTTTGCATTGATAATAATTTACCTCCAGTAATTTCAAGTATAACAATAGAACGTTTGAAAAGAGCAGGAGAAAAAATTGCCAATGCCATAGAAGCTGACAACAGCAAGACAGGATTGTTTGAGGAAGACAAAAAACAAGTTCCTGATATTGGTTTTAAAGTGTTTGACAGTGTAGAAGCACCAAAACTGAAAGTTGACGACAAAGGACAAATTTCATTTCCTGAAAATGATACAGATGCTTTAAGTCGTATTTACAATATGATTTTCACCGTTGGTTTAGACGAGCCGACACAAGTTCCCGAAGAAGTGGTAAAAGATTGCATTTACAAAATCGGCAACCACTTTTACATAACCAACAGCGAGAAAATTACGAGTGACGATTATTCAAACGCCATTAAAAACGGCAAAGTATTTATTGACGGTTGGACAGCCAGCCTAAACGGAACTTTACAGAACTATAAAGAAGATGTGAAGATTGTGTTTTAGCAAAATTGAAGTAAAATGATAACTAAGCTAAATAACTTTACTCTTAAATCTTTTGTTGGCTATACAAATCCCAACGACTTACTTTTTCGTGCCAAAAACATTCTATTTGGATACAATGGTAAAGGGAAAAGTGCTATTGCTATTGGCATAAAAGATGAATTTCTAAAAGACACAACCAAAAAGCCTGAGAATCTTAGAATTTTCGATAGAGATTACATCTCAAAGTCATTGTTACTTGAAAATTCTGAGGATAAAATTAAAGGCGTTGAGGCAAGTTTTAGTAAAGGTGACGTTGATATAGAAATCAAGATTAAAGAACTTGAAAAGCTAATTATCAAAGAAGATGAAATTGGAAAACTTGAAATAGATATCGCCAAATTACGCAAAGAAATTAGAGTTGAAATTGACAAAATTCACGATAGACGAAAAGGCGAAGCCAATATTCAAAGAAAGTCTAAAGATGAATCAGTTGAGCGAGTAATTGAACTTTACAAAAAAGATTTTCAGGATGCAAAAAAAATAGAAGCAGATGACGATAAACTGATAAAGATTAATGGCGACAATGCAATTGAGAAACAAATTGCACAAAACGAAAATTTGAGACCATTAATCTTATCTAAAATTCAAACAACATTAATCGAAGAAGTAAAAGTAATATTCAAAAAAAAATTCGGAGAAGATATATCAATCCCGGAATTTGAAGTTGTTCAATGGATTGAAACAGGTTTGAAACTTCATAAAGATGGCGATAACTGTAAATTCTGCAATGGCCAATTAGATTATTTAGATGTCAAAGCAAAAATAGTCGAATTCAAAGATAACAAACGTCATAAAGCAACTGAAAAACTAAAGCAATTTAAAGAACAGCTTCAAAGTCTTTTAGAGAGTATTATAGCTATTGAGAAAGAATCTAAAACTTACACCACCAACATTGGCAATGAAATAGAGCAACATTTTGCAGCAATTTCTGCAAAGAAAAACACTATTGAAGCTATTATAAATTCGTGTCAAAAGAAAATTGATAACATTGAAGTTCAAGAAAATTTTGATTTTGAACTTTTAGCAGAAACTCTAAAAGAGCTTGAAGAATCTATTTCAATTATCTCAAATGCCAAAAACGACCAACTATCTGAGTTAAAAAAGAAACAAAACAACCTGACCACTTTAGTAAAAGGTGCAATTGGTTTGGAAATACAGCAATCAGCTACTATAAAAGATAAGCTACAGGAGGTTAAAGACAAAGAAGCTGAACTCAAGGAAAAGCGAGAGAACAACATGAAAAAACAGCAAGAAATTCAAGATTTGAAACAACAGAAAAGTCAAACAAAAGATTTTGCTGATTTTGTTACTCACATTCTGAATGACATAAATATTTCATTAAAGGTTGAGCTTGATACAGACAACAAAAATTACATTATCAAAAGCACCAACGAAAACGCAACTCTTACAATTAAGGATATTAGCGAAGGAGAGAAAAACCTTTTAGCATTGCTGTTTTTCTATTACGAACTTTTTGCAGACAACAAACAACAGAACGTAAAATCTGAAATTGAACTTATCATAGTTGACGATCCAATCTCAAGTATGGATGATTCGAATAGGTTTTATATTCTGGAACTTATGAAAAATCTTTTGGAACTCCCAAATCAACAAATTTTTGTATTGACTCATTCTTGGGATGACTATTGTAATCTTTCATACAATTTAGAAAACAAACAAGATGTTGCAACTTTTGAATTAAGGAAAACCAATGGTATAAGCAATTTGGTGAAATTAAGTAGTAAAGAAAAGCCATACAACTATTTATTCAAAGAGATTTATGATTTTTCAGAGAAAAGTGAAGAGGATATAAAAAATGAGTGTCAGATATATCACTATCCAAATGTAATGAGGCGAATTTTTGAAGAATGGTACAGTTTTAAAGTTGGGAAAAATGTAAAATTTACAAGTAACATTCAAAATCAAATTGCGAGTGTTTTTAATATTACAAGCAACAGCGAAAAAGCAAAACTTGGTGTATTGATTAAGGTTTGTAATATTCTCTCTCATTCAATAAATGGCTCAATGAATCCACAGGAAATTCATAAATCAGCAAAATATCTAATGAGACTTATTCAAGACAAAGACAAACTACATTTTGACAATATGAAGAATTAATCTGAAATGAAAGGACAAGCCAACGCTCAACAGCCACACACATTGCCAAGCCCCACGAGCCAACGCTAAAACCAAAACCTGCAAAAGAGTGTATTATACGTTATCCAAGTGATTTATTACGAAAAATGATTTAGTGTAGTGATTAATGGGGCTAACTCTTAGTTTAAAAAGATAGTAAAATATTTCAAATCAAAAGATTTGAATTATTCGACACCTCATTTTTAATATCAGGAACATTCCGGTTTTTACGAGAATTTCCGGCATCTGTGGAAATGGCATGAAAACTCATTTCACTTTCAGGAAACGGAATCATTAATTTATCAATCACTTGTTTACTGGTCTCAGGATTGATCCAGGCTTGGATGTCTGATTTGCCAATAATGAGAGGCATCCGCTTCTTGGAATTGTGAACATACTCCATCAACGGGTTGGCATCGGTGGTGATAATTGAGAAAGTATCACGAACTTCTCCAGTTATTTTGTTAACCCACGAATTATAAATACATCCTAAGTAAAAAACGGTTTTATCCTTTGGGTAAACATAAAAAGGTAATTTCTTGTTGTTTTCGTGCCTCCATTCGAAGAAACCATCGACAACAAGGATGCATCGCTGACTGACTATTGATTTCCTGAAAGATGGCTTTTCGTATATGGTATCCGAACGTGCATTCAGCGTCATGTTTTGCAATTCGTCCGCTTTATCCTGAACCGCAAATGACGGGATTAGTCCCCATTCCGACAATGTGATAGCACCTTGTTTAATGATAGGAAGCTTAGGGTGAGAGAATCCAGAAACCAAATAGAAATCTTCATCAAAATCAAACTTCATCTGAACACCTTCATTTGATTTCAGGTATTCACGGATAGCTTCCTTAGCCTTTTTCTCGAGGGATATGGTGAAACACATGATCAGATATTAATTTCAATTAGTTCATCAAAATTCGTTGTATAAGCTTTCGAGAGGTGACGACGTCGCATCTTGTGCATAAGCTCATCCTGGGATGCCAGGCGAACAAGCGTTTTGCCGTACTTGCTGTTCAGCTTGTCAACAGCTTCCATCAGGTTTTTATGCTTCGGGTTCGAATTGAAAAACAAGGAGGGTTGATATTCGTTTGCATCCACAAAATCCATAAGAATTACTCCTGCACGCTTGTAATGCTTGTTCTCCCTGAAAATGCCCTTTAATCCATTAACTGCGAAGTTCACCAGTTCGAGCGATGAAGAAGTGGGAAAAGGCAGCTTCAATAAAATACTATTCGAATAAAAATCTTCTTTCTCATTAAAACGGTTCGTCTCAATAAAGACAACCAGACGTTGGCACATTGATTTCTGTTCCCGGAGCTTTTCCGCACTCATCATCGTAAAGGTGGAGATCCGCTCGTGGAGATCGTCAAAAATACTGTAATCCCTGTCGAAAGAGCGGGTTGTTGCAATGCTTTGTTTCTTCTCCGGCACTTCCATCTCGATGCTGGGTACTCCCTGCAGGTCTTTTTGAAGTTTCCATCCCACAACGGTCATAAACGAACGAACCAGCGATTCCGGTAATTGCGTGAAGTCATATGCGGTCTTTACACCCATTGCCTGTAGTTTTCGGGCATACCTTCTTCCGATTCCCCATACGTCTTCGATTGGCAACCATTTGAGGGCTTTTATCCGTTTTTCTTCAGTGTCTATGACGTGAACACCATCCAGTGTTGAAAACTTCTTGGCAATCCGGTTAGCCGCTTTTGCAAGGGCTTTAGTGGGTGCAATACCTACGCTCACGGGTAATCCCGTCCATTTTCTGACCCGATTACGAATTGAAGAACCGTATTCTCTAAAATTGATGTCGAAGCCGGTAAGGTCGAGAAAACACTCATCGATGGAATACACCTCACAGTTTGGTGAGTAGGCCGATAGAATATTCATCACCCTGCGGCTCATATCACCGTACAATAAAAAATTGGAGGAAAAGACCTGAATGTCGTGCTGCCGGATGATGTGTTGGATTTGAAAAGCCACGGCACCCATTTTAATACCCAACGCTTTTGCCTCGTTGGAACGGGCAATAACACACCCGTCATTGTTGCTCAACACGACAATGGGCTTACCGTTAAGTGAAGGGTTGAAAACCCTCTCGCACGATGCATAGAAATTATTGCAATCTACTAAGGCGTACATTTTTGTTTACGATAGCTGTTACAATTCCCCAAATAAAAACCTCCGCTTGCTCGTGGGTGTATTCGAGTACCGGGAAATCCTTGTTGAGCGAAATCAGTCGTATCTTATCATCCGTTTTTTCGATCCATTTCACTGTGAATTCGCCATTGATATAGCAACAGGCGAGCAAGTCGGACGACCATTCAACCGATTTATCGATCACCAGAATACTGCCGGGATATACAAGCGGAGACAACGAGTAGCCACGGGCAATGGCATAAAAAGTAGCATCGGGATGCTTGACAAGTAGCTTATTCAAATCGATGCTGTCTTGAAGAAAATCGTCCGCAGGTGAGGGAAACCCGCAAGTTACCTCACCCACAAGTGGAAGTTCCAGTTCACTTATCTCGGGTGAGTAAAAATCTAAATTTGAAGATGAAATAATTTTCTTCATTTATATCAGGCTTTCCGCAAGTAAACGCACATCCCCGGTAATCTGTTCTTTGTCATCATCCGAAAAATTCCATTCCGGCGTTAAAATATTCAACAATATTGTGTCGCATATTTCTTCATGCGACTTGTTGACAAGAGTCTCGTAGCTCATTAGCTTTTGCTCAACTTCTCCTGGAAAAAGATAACCGGAGTCAGACTTGTGCTCATCTTCAGTAGCGCATCGTATACCTTTGTATTCCTTATGTTTATCTGCTGATTTATACCAGATATAAACGTTTAGTTCTTTCTCCATAGGTCATATTATTTTCTACAAATGTATTGTTTTTTTGCGTAAAATAATGCGGAATTCTTTCATTGTTTTATAATAATACTTCGGTAAATATTCAATTAACCAATTAAAATTCAATGATTTACATAACATAGTTTAACATAAAAAAGATGGTTAAGTAGCTGATTATCAGTATTTTTATAGCTAATCAAAACCTAATAAAGATGGATAGAACCAGCATACTTAACCAATATAGAGGTATCTGTAGTGATGTTCTTGGTGAACTAACCACGAAGTTAAACAAAAGTTTCAAATCATTCCTTATGGAGACGCTTATTTTGTATCTGGTCATTCCCGGCAGGATTAATTTCCTACAATTGGGGAGATATGGCAAGTCGTGTGAACAGCGATTTCGCCAGAACTTCTCGAAGGATTTTGATTGGCTGGAGTTTAACTTGTCCTTGTCTGATAGGGTATTAACCGGAGATCGCAAGGCAATTGCCATTGATCCCAGTTATATAACCAAATCAGGAAAGAATACCCTGGACTTGCAAACTTAATTGAGACAAAAAGTTAAGCGACATTTTTAATTGATTCTTTTTTAATATTATACTGATTCCAAAATTCATCAATGGTTAAGTTTCCCAATGCTGAGAATCTTCTTTTATGATTATACCAGGATTCAATATATTCAAATACATACAAGCGCATTTGCTCTCTTGTTTTGAGTTTGGTACCATAGACCAATTCAGATTTGAAAGTTTTGAAAAAGCTTTCAGCCACGGCATTATCCCAACAATTTCCCTTTCCACTCATACTTTGTTCCAGCTTCAAGGATTTCAACAGATTGACAGTCTGTTTGCAAGCATATTGTATGCCCCGGTCAGAATTAAATATCATTCCTTCTCCAAAAGGTCTGTTCCTATTGGCCATCCTGATGGCCGGAACTACGGTATGGGATGCATTCATATGATCGCTTATGGACCATCCGATCAGTTTGCGGTCAAAAAGATCCAGCACACAGGTCAGATAAAGAAATCCATCCTTACACGGAATATACGTCAGGTCAGAGACACACGCTTTCACAGGCTCATTCTGATTAAATTCGCGATTCAACAGATTTGGAGCAACCTTATAGTTGTGAGAGGCATCCGTCGTCACTTTGAATCGTCTCGAGAGTTTGCTGCGCAAGCCCATTTTCCTCATGTGGCATGCTACAGTGGTTCTCGAGACAGGAGTTCCGGATACCTGCAAATCCTTTGCCAGCCGGGGGGCTTCCATTGCGTCCCCCTGGCTGCAAAATATGCATCCCTGATCTTTTCGTCCAGCTCCATATATTTGCGCTTACGTTGGCCCTCCGGATCTTTAAGCCAGCGGTAATAACTGCTCCTGGGGACTTTCAGTACTCTGCACATCACCTCGACCGTCCTTCGTTTCGAGTTATATTCCTTTATAAAGAGATAGATCAACGATCTCTCTTGGAGATGATGCTCAAAGCTTTTTTTAATATGTCCCGCTCCGTTTCAGCCTCGCCAAGGCGTTTTTCCAGTTCAGCAATCCTTTTGGTATCTTCACTTAATGACTGGACACCGTGTCCGGGGAAACTGGCTTCTCCTTTCTGCTGGTATTCTTTCCGCCAACGATATAAAAGAAAGGGGGCAATACCCAATTCCTGTGCAAGCTCGGAAATATTCTTGCGTTCTAAACTGAGTTTGACCGCATTCTCTTTGAATGCCTTGTCAAAATGGGTTCTTTGTTTTCTCATATTACACAAAAATAAGCGTTTATGCTTAACTCTGTGTCCCGGCTATGTTAGTAATTCCAGTAATGACAAGGGGCATCCACGCCTAATACCACAGAATTATCTGCGCAGTTTCGCAATCGTTTTCTTCGTGTGAAATACTTCAACAAACAACAATATTTTTTTTAGACTCATAAGTTAAAAAAATTTCCCTAAAGAAAAAATACACAATTGACACCAAAAACATTGTATCAATGATATTTTGTAAATAAAAAAAATGTTTTACCTTTGTACTGTCAAAAAAACAGATGATCGTGAATATCCATCAAGTCAACAATAAAAAAACGTTCAAGTTGCACGAAACTTCGTGCTGTTGTTGTAGGTTATCTGTATTCTCCCGAATGTGTCTCTGACAATTCTCCCCTACCCCTTTCTTATTCTCAAACTTTGTCGTGCCCTAATCAGGCATAACTTATTGGTAAATATCCATTAGAGAAGTATTTATCATTTAAGTTACTAAACATAAATAAATTAAAATTAAAGATATATGGATGATAAAATCATAATAATTGAAATGTAAACTAAAAGAAAACTTTGTATCAAATTCAACATTTTAAAATCACTTAAAACAAAAAAAATGAAAAGCAATCAAATTCTTACAATCAAGAATACCCTTACGTTGTTGTTGGGTATTTTTGTCTTATCTATTTCTGCTCAGAATATCACGGTAAGGGGTACCGTAACGTACGCAACATCCGGAGATCCCGTTATCGGGGCTACTGTCCGCGTGGAAAGCGCGACAGGTTCAGGCACGGTAACCGGTGTTGATGGAAATTACGTATTGAACAATGCTCCTACAAACGGAACATTAGAGTTTAGTTATGTTGGAATGAAAACGCAGTCGGTTCAAGTCAATGGCCGTACAGTTATTGATGTTGTCATGGCAGAAGACAGTGAATTATTGGACGAACTGGTGGTTACTGCGCTGGGGATCAAAAGAGATAAAAAAGCTTTGGGATATGCAGTCCAGGGTGTATCAAGCGATGTGTTCAAAACACGCCCTACCAATACGTTGAGCGCGCTGGCAGGTGTTGTATCCGGTCTTCAGGTAATTTCAAGCGGAGGCAATATGGGTGGATCGTCGCGCGTTACATTGCGAGGAATCAACTCAATTACGGGTAACAACCAGCCTCTTTATGTTATTGATGGCGTACCGCTCGACAATACCGATTTGAACACCTCGTTAACCATTAACGGAAGCGCGGGAAAAGATGTGGGAAGTACCATTCAGGATATCAATCCCGATGATGTTGCCGAAGTAAGCGTACTGAAAGGGCCTTCCGCTGCGGCCTTGTACGGTTCCAGAGCTGCTAACGGAGTAATACTCATTACTACCAAAAGAGGAACAACCGAACAAGGGAAGATAAATATTGAACTGAACACCGGAATAGAATTCGAGAATATCGCACGTTTGCCCGAGCGCCAGAAGCTTTACGGAGGAGGTTACAATACAACTTTTTCTACAGCAACGATTGATGGGCGGGAATACAAAATTGTGGATTATGCTTCAGACGAAAGCTGGGGGCCAAAATTAGACGGTACGCCTGTATTGCATTGGTATAATCTTGATCCGGAATATCCAAGCGATTATTTAAAACCTGAACCTTGGGTTTATCCAAAGCACGATGTGACGTATTTCTTTAAAACCGGCGTTTCCAATACCAACAACATTTCACTGTCACAGTCTTCCGACAAGCACTCCATTCGTTTGTCGTTGACAAACAGGAATGTAACCGGAACGGTTCCCAATTCATCTTTAGACAGAAACTCGGTAAATATTTCGGGTTCAACCAATGGAAAGTATGTGTCGTTCTTTGGTACTTTTAATTATTTAAAAAACAAGTCACTGGGGCGTCCGTGGACAGGAGCTTCCAACCGAAACATCATACTTGAAGCATACCAGTGGGGAATGGTACAAATTGATTATAAAAAGTTACAGGAATATAAGCGTCCCGATGGCACACCTCGTGCATGGAACCGAACCGGATACAGAAACACCGTTGAAGATGAACGGACAAAGTATATCGATAATCCGTATTGGTCGGCATATGAAAGTTATCTGGAAGAAGATCGCGACAGGTTGTACGGTAATGTAGGGATAGAAATTACGCCCTCGGATTGGTTATCTGTTACCGGACGAATTAATGGCGACGTATATCAATACAACTCACAAGACCGTATCGCCGTTTATTCGCGTTCTCAATCATCCTATTCTGAGTACAGTCAAAAGTACAACGAGTTTAATTATGAATTATTGGCTACAATAACAAAAAACTGGGGTGACCATTCGCTTGTTTCCAATATCGGAACAAATTACTTGCAGAGAAAGAGAAGAATAAGCGACGTGGTAACTTCGGGTGGATTGATCGTGCCGAATTTCTACAGCTTAACCAACGCTACGTCAACTATCATTAATCCTATAACCGGTTTTTACGACAAAGCTCTCGCTTCAGTTTACGGCAGCGCTTCGTATGGGTGGCGAAGCACAGTTTATGTAGAAGGAACTTTGCGAAACGATTGGTCATCTACCTTGCCTAAGGGAAACAACTCCTATTTATATCCTTCTCTAACCTCTTCCGTTATTTTGAGTGAGTTATCGGGATTGAAAAACAGCAATTGGCTTTCGTTTGCAAAACTTCGATTGGGTTGGGCACAGGTAGGTAACGATACTGATCCTTATCAACTGTATAAAGTTTACGAATCGCTTCCTGCCATAAACGGAAATATAGCTTATACGTTACCGAGCCAGTTGAATAATCTGAACCTGAAACCCGAAATTACGTCGTCGGTTGAAACAGGATTACAGTTGCAGTTTCTCGGGAATCTGATCGGACTGGACGTTACGTATTATAACAACACAAGCCGCAACCAGATTATTTCACTTCCTACTTCCGACGCGTTTGGCTACACAACGAAACTGATCAATGCCGGTGAGATAAATAACCGGGGCTTCGAAGTGACACTTACAGCAAATCCTGTACAAACAAAGAATTTCGGCTGGAGCTCGATCATTAATTTCTCAAAAAATAAAAACAAAATTGTCAAGCTTTCCGATGCTGTTTCAAAGCTAGACTTAAGTACCACCCTGGTTAGTTTGTCTGCGCAAGAAGGTGAAAGTTACGGACAATTATTCGGTTACGACTTCGTGTTTGCACCCGATGGACGAAAAGTCGTAGGTTCGGATGGTCTTTACATGCGCACCCAACAATTACAACCCCTAGGAAGCGTTTTGCCGAATTATCTTTGGGGTTTTCAAAATCAGTTCAGATTCAAGAATTTCAATCTAGGTTTTCTCATCGATTCGCGTGTGGGCGGAAAATTCTTTTCTCAAACCTATAAAGTTGCCATGTATTCCGGCATATTGCCTGAAACTGCTGCAAACGGTATTCGCGAAACCGGTGTGATAATAGACGGAGTCAAAGCTGATGTGGCATTCAATGCCGACGGAACATACACAGTTTCGAACATGGCAGAAAACACCACAAAAGTATCGGCACAAGCTTGGGCACGAAATCATTATAACGGCCCGACCACGTTCGACATTTTCGATGCAACATTTATTAAATTCAGGGAGTTAACGTTGGGTTATGACTTTAAATTACCACAAGGAAGTTTTATACAAAACATCAATGCATCGCTTTACGCACGCAATCTGTTTTATATATACAGAACAAGCAAGATCATTGATCCCGAGCTGACTAACAGCGGAGGAAACGTACAAGGTATTGAAGGTGGAAACCTGCCAACCCCCATCACTTATGGTTTGAACTTAAATTTTAGATTCTGATTTCTAACGAAAAAATAACTATTGATATGAAACGAGCATCAAAATTATTTACACCCAAGAACACGATTAAAAGTGAGTTACATACGATACCTTTGAAAGTAACAAAAATATATTCTGTTATAACAGGGTTGATCTTGATTGTTTTAACGTCGTGTATCAACGAGGATTTAAACATCGATCCCAATCGTCCTACTTTTGTGCCAACAACATCGTTGATTGTAACTGCAGAAAAAAAATTAGTGGATAATCTTCGAAACGAAAGTGTTTCGTTGCGTGGTTCGGCACTGTTTGTTCAGCAATTAAGTCAAAACACCTATACAAGTCAATCAAGATACGATATTCCTTTTGGTTATTCGGCCGAATATTGGAGTGAATTGTATAAAGTACTGAATAATTTACAGGAGATTATAGATTTGAACACCGATCCATCTACGAAAGATATTGTAACTGCCAGCGGAGCCGGACGAAACGCTAATCAAATTGCTATTAGCCGCATCCTGAAATCGTATGCGTATTATGCCTTAACCGATGTTTTTGGAAATATTCCATACAATTCTTATGGAAATAACGACCCCGACTTTCAGGCGTTGCAACAAAATCCCGATAATATTACGCCCAAATATGCTTCTCAGGAAAAAATTTATCCGGATATCTTGAACGAATTAAAACAAGCCGCCGACACATTACTCAAGTATTCAAATGAAGTAACTTTTGGTAAATCAGATATAATATATGCCGGAAATAATGGTAAGTGGGCAAAATTTGCGAATTCGCTTCGTCTTCGTTTCTCTACCCGGCTAAAGGCTAAAAATCCGGATCTGTATCAGTCGCATTTTTCCGATGCGTTGAACAAGGGGGTGTTCACCTCGAATGACGATAACGCCGTTTATAAATACTCCACTGTCGCTCCGAACGAAGCTCCGTTATATAGAGCAACCGTTACCGCAAATCGGAAAGATTTTGCTATTTCTCACATTTTTGTCAATTTGTTGAAAGGGGAAAATTCCCAACTGCCAGTAGCTGATCCGCGATTAAGCGTTTATGCACTAAAAAACAGTGCCGGTAATTTTGTAGGGCTACCTTACGGAATGACTGAAGCCCAGGCAGGTAAATTCTCGGCTCAAAACATAAGTTTGCCGGGCGCGTTGTACAACGCAGCAAACTACGGGGAAGTTTTGCAGGAATACAGCGAAGTTGCTTTTCTGATTTCAGAATTTAATGAATGGAGTCAATCCGACTATGAAAAAGCGGTTAAGGCATCGTTGGAAAAATGGGGAATACCGTCGGCAGATATCCAAAATTATGTAAATGCATTACCTGCGGCAAATCAGCGAAACGTATTAAACCAGAAGTATATAGCACTGTTTACTCAATTTTTGGAAAGTTGGAGCGAATATCGCCGTACGGGGTATCCGAATTTTCTGGTTAAAAGAAATGACGTAGTATTCAACGGAATCGTCGAAGGTGAAAATGTTTCTTACACTTTTAATCCGTTGTTTGGAGATGGGGGTGTGCCTTCGCGATTGTATTACCCGGTAAAGGAACAAACTGTAAATAAAGAAAGTTATCAGGACGCCATTGCTTCACAAGGCGGAGATGTGATTGAAACCAAATTGTGGATATTTAAATAAAATTGAAAATTATGCGAAGATTAATAGTTATACCAATTGTAATCGGCACGTTGATTGCATCGTGCACATTACAAGACACTCCAAAATTAAAGGAGGGAGTCTGGAAAGGTGAATTGGCCGTGCAGGATAAATGGGCGCCGTTTATTTTCGAGGTAAAAACGATGGAGAATGACTCTGTCGCGGTAGTTCTTAAGAATGGAGATGAAAGAGTTGAACTTTCCAATGTTACTTTCTCCAACGATTCAGTAACCATTCCGATTGAAGCATACGACGCTTTTATCAAGGCAAAACTAAATGGAGAGAATCTCGAAGGGAGATTCCTGAAAAATTACATTGAAAACGATCAGGGAGTTCCTTTTAGAGCAGAGTTTAATCAGACAGAAAGATTTCCGGTTGTCTCCAATCCGTCTGAAATTGGAATTGATGGCAAATGGGATATCCATTTCATTGACGAGAAAAGCGATACCACACGCAATGTTGGTGTATTCAAGACCGATAATAACACAGTAACCGGTTCAGTTCTGACAAACGCAGGAGACTTGCGTTTTCTGGAAGGGAATTATACCGATACTGGCCTCCAACTTTCGGCGTTTAGCGGTTTAAGTCCTTATTTGATTGAAATTTCTTTTCGTGATAACGATAATTTTGATGGCCAGTTTTATACAACACGCGGTATTACGAAATTGATTGGAGTAAGAAATGACCAAGCGTCTTTAGCAGACCCCTATACGCTTACTAACATGAAGCCTGGCTATGAATCATTACATTTTTCACTTCCAAATCTCGATGGAGAACTGGTTTCTGTAGATGATAACCGCTATAAAGACAAAGTGGTTATTGTTTCTATTTTAGGTAGCTGGTGTCCAAACTGTCTTGATGAAATGGAATACTTGTCTCCCTGGTATACGGAAAATAAAAACCGTGGAGTGGAAATCATCGGACTTGCATTTGAGCGTAAAGATGATTTGAATTACGCGAAAAGCACGCTCTCCCGATTGATAAATAAATACAATGTTGATTATGAAATTCTCTTCGCCGGACAATTGGGGGATGCCACGGTTCAAAAAGTTCTTCCCGAGATTGATAAACTCTCCAGTTATCCCACGACTTTTTTTATCGACAAAAAAGGAAAAGTCCGTAAAATACATACCGGATTTACCGGGCCGGCCACCGGTTTATTTTACGAAGAATTCAAGAAAGATTTTAATTCACTAATCGATAGTTTACTTTCGGAATAACAGCTGAGTTTTTCTTTACAATTAGAAAAGAGGTTGTTCACGAACAACCTCTTTTCTTCATTTCATTCAATTTCCAGTGGAGCTGGAGGGACTCGAACCCTCGTCCAAACGAGGAATTAATTTGCTTTCTACATGCTTAGTCTCATTTTAATTGTAGGGAAAGAGCGCGACTGAAACCACCAAACTCCATCCTTAGCTTTTTAATTTCGGAAAGGAGCCAAAGCTTCTCCCCTCCTATCTCCGATTTACCTGCACCACCTGATCGGCACGCTTCGAAGCCACAGCTTCCGGGTGATGTCCTGTCCCGACACCTTGGCCGGGATTAAGCGATTAACCTACTGTACTTCGGTTACGCAGCAAGAGCGTAATTGTTATTATTGCCAGTTATAGCTTTGAGGATTGATATTAAAGTGCGAACCAACAACGCACTGCATGCTTACAAACCACTTCTGCCCGCTGTCAAAACCGGTCAACCCCATAAGTCACGTAATTCGATACAAAGTTAATGAATTGGTTTAAAACGAACAAATTTTTCTTTGCAACCCATATTGCCCCGCAAATACGCATGTACTTATCAACAGCAAACATCCAACCTCAGTGAACGGTTTAGCGGTTTTTATAACACCTATATAAGTTCAAGCATGCAAGGGAAAGAGGAGTTGCCACATTTTCGACCACAATTTGAAGGGTAATCTCCTCGTTTTTTGAATTAAAATCTATATTTTTGTAAAAAATTACCAGATCGAATGAACAAAATTATAGCGAAGGAGAATTTTTCCGACAAAGTTGTCAAGTTTGAGATTGAAGCCCCGTTGATTGCCAGAAGCCGAAAAGCCGGTCACTTTGTGATGGTCAGGGTGGGCAAGAAAGGGGAAAGGGTGCCTTACACCATCGCCTCATCAGACCCCGTGAAAGGTACCATAACCCTGGTGATTCAGCGGGTTGGAAAATCTTCGGAAAAGGTTTGTCAACTGGAGCCGGGAGATTACATCACGGATTTGGTCGGCCCGTTGGGAAAGGCCACGCACATTGAAAATTTCGGTACGGTCCTTTGTGCCGGAGGAGGTGTGGGTGTTGCCCCCATGCTTCCGATAATTGAAGCCATGAAAAATGCGGGCAACCGGGTAATTACCGTCCTTGCCGCCAGAAACAAAGACCTGATCATCCTGGAAGATCAGGTACGAAAATTTTCAGACGAAGTGATCGTTATGACCGACGACGGCTCATACGGACAAAAGGGATTGATCACTGCCGGAGTGGAGCAGGTAATCCTGCGCGAACCGGTTGACCTGTGCGTGACTATCGGCCCGGCAATCATGATGAAGTTCGTATCGGAGCTGACGAAAAAATACAGTGTGCCCACCGTTGCCTCGCTCAACACGATTATGGTTGACGGCACCGGGATGTGCGGTGCCTGCCGGGTGACAGTGGGTGGGGTCACCAAGTTCGTCTGCGTGGACGGGCCGGAGTTTGACGCCCATCAAGTAGATTTCGATGAGATGCTGATGCGGCTGAAAGCGTATAATTGATCAGAACAAAGAACAAAGAACAAAGAACAAGTAACAAAGAGCAAAGAACAGAGAATAAATGCCTACACAAGAATATCTGCAAGCAGAAAGAGCACAGTTGTGGCGCGAAGAGTTGCGCAAAACGCTAAAAAACAAGGAGAGAACCAACCTCGTTCGCGTAAAAATGCCGGAAGTGGATGCGACAATCAGAAGCCGCACATACGATGAGGTCAATCTGGGACTGACTCCGGAACAAGCGCAAGCCGAATCTCAACGGTGCCTCGACTGCGTTAATCCCACCTGTATTACCGGTTGTCCGGTTGAAATAAACATCCCCAAGTTCATCAAGAACATCGAACGTGGAGAGGTGCTGGAAGCGGCTAAAGCGCTAAAAGAGACCAGCGCCTTACCTGCGGTTTGCGGTAGGGTTTGTCCACAGGAAAGGCAGTGTGAAAGCCAATGTTTTTACACCCTGAAACTGGGCAAGGAGCCTGTAGCTATTGGTCATCTGGAACGGTTTGCCGCTGACTTTGAACGCAAAAGCGGCAACATTTCCATTCCCGAGATTGCTCCGGCAAACGGTATAAAGATTGCCGTCGTGGGATCCGGCCCTGCCGGGCTGGCTTTTGCCGGCGACATGATTAAACTGGGTTACGACGTTACGGTTTTTGAAGCATTGCATGAACTGGGGGGCGTTCTCCGCTACGGGATCCCCGAGTTTCGCCTGCCCAACGATATCGTGGATATAGAGATTGATGTTTTGAAAAAAATGGGTGTTAAGTTCATCACCAACTGCATCATCGGGAAAACCATTTCACAGGAAGAGTTGAAAGCCGACGGCTATCGGGGTATCTTCATCGGAAGCGGTGCGGGATTGCCGAATTTCATGAATATTCCGGGCGAAAATCTGATCGGAGTGATGTCGTGTAACGAATACCTCACGCGGGTAAACCTGATGCAAGCAGCAGACCCCGAAAGCGATACCCCCGTACAAATGGGGAAAAAAGTCGCCGTTATCGGAGGAGGCAATACCGCGATGGATGCCGTACGAACAGCTCGCCGGCTGGGTGCGGAAAAAGCAATGATTGTTTACCGCCGTTCGGAAGAAGAGATGCCTGCACGTCTGGAAGAAGTGAAGCATGCCAAAGAAGAAGGAATAAATTTCCTGACATTACACAATCCTATTCGTTACGAAGGGGACGAGCGAGGACATGTACAGCGGATGCTGCTGCAACGGATGAAGTTGGGTGACCCCGATTCTTCCGGCAGGAGAAAGCCGGTGGTGATCGAAGGGGATACGGTCTGGGTGGACGTAGACGAAGTTATCGTGAGTGTGGGAGTATCGCCCAACCCACTGATCCCATCCTCTTTTTCGGGCCTGGAGATCACTTCGTGGGGAACCGTTGTGGTAAATTCAGACACCATGCAAACTGCCGATGAGACCATTTTTGCCGGCGGCGATATTGTCCGGGGCGGAGCAACAGTGATCCTTGCCATGGGTGACGGCAGAAAAGCAGCCAAGGCGATGCACGCATCAATGAGTTGACAGGTACTCCCCTATCCTTCCGCTGATCTGTAACAATGAAATTTCGTAAAGTTTGGTGCGGTACTGTGCGGTGAGTAATCGCTGCTCGGCCTGAAGAAGGCTTACCTGTGCTTCACGCAACAGAATCCCCGAAAGGTCGCCCAGCTTGTACCTGTCCATCGCAATCTCGTAGTTGATCTGCGCATTTTCCAGGCTTTCCTTTTCGAGGTTAGTGAGTTGTATATTGTTTTGATAGGCAAGCCACATATTGGCAAAATCGCTTTGCAGCATAAGCTTCTGCCTTTCCACCTGAAGTTCTCGGTTGTCTATCCGGATCCGTGCATTTTTCTGTTCACGACTCCTATTAAACCCGTCGAAAATGGTAAAACCAAGCGTAACCCCTACCGTAGGGCCCCAGGTCCGCTGCTTGTCGAAATTCCCTTTGGTGTAGTCGTAGTGTGTGAATCCGTATCCGCCGTTCAGCCTCAGGTAAGGATAATTCTGGCTTTGCAGCGTTTTCAAATCGAATTCGCTCAGCACCTTGTTTTTTTCGGTCAGGAGCAGTGCGGTATTTACTTTCATCATGTTGTCGTAAAGTGCCAGTTTAGATAGCATCGGGTCAAACGAGATGGTTGTATCGGCAGCCATAAAATGCTGTTCAACATTACCTGTACCCATCATCTCATTCAACAGAATGCGCGAACTGTGCAAAACCTCGTATTGCTGAATCAATTGCGAGCTGTCGGCATTAAAATCCACGCGCGCCTGCTGCAGGTCGAGCCGGGAGAGTGAACCTATCTGGTAACGCGCTTCCACTATTCGCAGCCGCTCACGTGACAGGTTCAGCGCCTGGCGTAAATTCCGCATGCGTAACGTTTGCTGAACATAGTTGTAGTATTCAGCCGAAATATCAGCAATAAAGTTCTCCACCGCCAGCTGAGTATTCAGTTCGCCCACCGATTTCAGTTCCTGCAGGCGTTTATAGTTTGTCTGGACCTTGAATCCTTCAAAAATGGTCCAATTCAGGTTTAATCCGGCATCAAGCGTTTGTGTCACGGAGTTTCTTGTCGTGACTGCCTCGCCTCCATCGGCCGGAAACTGATCGGAGTTGTTTTCCCGTACACTATACCCTGAATTCAGTCCCACTGAAGGAAGGAATCCGGCATTACCCAACGTCAGGTTGTTGTCGGAAATCTGTTGTTCGTTCCTGCTGATTTTCAGGTCGTAGTTGTTCTCCAACCCGATACGTATCACTTCATTTAAATCTATAACTGCCTGTGCAGCCGATAAAAAAGGGAGCAGAAGCACAATAGCCGGAAGAACGAATCTCTTTAATTTAAACATGTTGAACTTCGATGTTTTCTTTTGTTTTCGATTTTCTACTGGTGGATACATACATGTACATGGCCGGAACGACAAACAACGTCAACAGTGTGGAAATAAGCATGCCGCCAACTACGGCAACACCCATTGCAATACGTCCGTTGGCTCCTTCTCCGGTAGCCATTGCCAGCGGCAACAATCCCAGTATCGTGGATATACTTGTCATTAATATCGGGCGTAAACGCTGGATGGAGGCGCCCATCACCGCGTCGTACTTATTCATTCCCGCTGCCTGGCGCTGGTTGGAAAACTCAACGATAAGGATTCCGTTCTTGGCGACCAAACCGATCAACATAATGATCCCGATCTGGCTGTAAATATTCATGGTAACCCCAAACAACCACATAAAGAGCAAGGCGCCAAAAACAGCTAACGGAACGGTAAGCATAATTACGAACGGGTCTTTGAAACTCTCGAATTGTGCGGCCAATACCAAGAAAATAAGTATGATGGCCAGCCCGAAAGCGAAAAGCAAACTGGAAGAGCTTTCACGAAAGTTTCTCGATTCGCCTTCCAGCGCCGTCCGAAAGGTTTCGTCCAGCACTTCTGCCGCGATCCTGTCCATCTCTTCCAACCCTTCGCCCAGCGAATACCCTTGTGCCAAGCCGGCTGAAACGGTTGCTGAGTTAAACCGGTTGTATCGGTACAACTGCGGGGGAGCAACGGTTTCTTCGAGTTTGACCAGGTTGTCCATTTGGATCATCTGTCCCGAGGAATTTTTCAGGTAGATGGTTTTCAGATCAAGCGGTGTGTTCCGTTGCTGGCGGTTTATTTCTCCCAGCACCTGATATTGTTTTCCGTTCATGTAAAAGTAACCCATGCGCTGGCCGCTTAATGCATATTGCAAGGTTTGCCCGATATCGCGGGTGCTTACGCCCAGCAAAGCTGCCTTATCCCTGTCGATCACGATCCGGGTTTCGGGCTTGGTGAACTTCAGGTTGACGTCGGCCATCTGAAAATAAGGGCTTTGATTCACCTTTTCCATAAATGGAGGGATAAACTCCTGAAGTTTTTCGATGTTGGGCGCTTGCAAGATATACTGGATAGGCATCCCGCCACGACGGCCGCCAAAAGTGGACTGCTGCTGCACAAACGCACGGGCTGCAGTCTGGTTTCTAACCGCAGCAGACAACGCATCGGCCACTTCCATCTGGCTTCTTTCGCGCTCCTTAATGTCCGGTAAAACAAGCCGGACCATTCCGAAAGTACCCCTGATCATGGTAATGTTTGATTCTCTTTCCCAGGCCACGGAATCTGCAATTCGTGAAATACCTTCGGTATAATCTCTTGTAAACTCAAAAGTCGCCCCTTCTGGGGTAGAAGTCCGGATCATAATTTGTGATCGGTCTTCCAGGGGAGCCATCTCGGCCGGAATGGTATTCCACAAAACCACAATAAGTACCAATGCCACCCCAATAACCGGATAAATCAACCACCTGCGGTGAAGAAACGCCTTCAGCGACCTATTGTAAAAAGCATTCATTCCCTGGAAGAACTTCTCGGTCTTTTCATAGATCCTATCGTGTTTTTCTTTCTTTTTCAGCAGTTTCGACGAGAGCATCGGAACAAAGGACAGTGCAACAAAAGACGAAATTATTACCGCTCCCGAAATAACGATACTGAACTCCCTGAACAAGCGTCCCGTCATTCCTTCCAGGAAGATTATCGGAAAGAATATGGCGACCAGCGTAATAGTCGTGGATATAACGGCAAAAAATATCTCTTTCGAACCTTCCACAGCCGCATCCCTGGGAGACATTCCCTGTTCCACTTTCGCATAAATGTTTTCTACTACCACGATGGCATCGTCCACCACCAGTCCCACGGAAAGCACCACCGCAAGCATGGAAAGCACGTTGATGGAAAATCCCGCCAAATACATGATAAAGAATGTCCCGATAAGCGAGATGGGGATAACCAGTGTGGGAATAAGCGTTACACGGGTATTTCTCAGGAAGAGGAAGATTACCAGCACCACCAGCACAAAAGCAACCAAAACCGTCGTTTGCACTTCGGAGATGGACGCACGGATAAACCGTGTATTATCGAAAGCGACATCGAGCTTAATATCTTCAGGCAAGTCCTTGCGCATCTGATCTATTCTCAATGCAGCCTCGTTGGCAATCACAATCTGATTGGCCCCGGGTTGCGGAATGATCACACAGCTGACCATAGGTATACCGTTACGCCTGAGGATATTTTTCCGGTTTTCCGTATCCAGTTCTGCCGTTCCGATATCGCCAAACCTTACGATCCGGTAATCGTCCTCGATAATCACCATGTTGTTAAACTCTTCAGGGGTCTGCATCAGCCCCATGGTGCGGATAGATTGCTCAATATGGTCTCCCTCGATGCTTCCGGCCGGCAGTTCAATATTTTCCCTGTCCAGGGCATTTTTCACATCCATGGGGGTAATGTTATAGGATGCCATTCTTACCGGATCGAGCCACAAGCGCATCGAATACCGGTTTTCTCCCCAAATCTCCACCGCACTCACGTTGGAGATGGTCTGCAAACGTTCCTTTACGGTAAGCTCGGCTATTTCGGACAATTGCAACAGCGAGCGTGTGGGGCTTTCGACCGTAACCTGCATAATCGGGTCGGCATCGGCATCGGCTTTGGCAACCGTTGGAGGATCCGCATCACGAGGCAAATATCGCATAGCCCTGGAAACCTTGTCGCGTACATCGTTGGCCGCCGTTTCCAAATCAACACTCAATTCAAACTCAACAGTTATTCTCGAGTTTCCCTGGCTGCTTTGGCTCATCAGCGAGCGAATACCAGGGATCCCGTTGATGTTTTGTTCCAACGGCTCTGTAATCTGGTTCTCGATCACTTCGGCATTTGCACCGGGATACCCCACGGATACCGTAATGATGGGATTATCCACGTTGGGATACTCGCGTACGGCCAGGCTGGTATATCCGATCACCCCGAAAATGATGATGATCAGCACCAACACCGTGGCTAAAACCGGACGATTTATACTGAGTTCGGATAAGGTCATACTGTTAGTCCGTTGGTTTGGAAATTATTTCTGAAATTTTTACCGGCAATCCATTTCTCAACTGCATCACACCGGTTGTAAGTAATGTATCTCCGGCAGATAGTCCGGAAAGCACCTGTACGGAAGATGCTGTCCGGTACCCTTTGGTTATCTCTACTTCCTGTGCCTGCCCGTTTTTATAAATGTAGGCAATATCCCTTCCCATTTCGGTAATGCTTGAGATGCTCGGAATAACTATGGCATCGGGAATTTCGCTTATTAATGTCTGAATGGAGGCAGAAATGCCCGGTTTCAGCTTTCCGCCCGGATTAGCATAGCGTGCGCGGGCTTTCAACGTCAGCGTCTTGGGATCCAACTGCGATTCCACGGCATATACCTCTGCCTCATATGTCGTTAGGTCGTTGGCTACCGTAAAGGTTATTTTTGCTCCGGGAGGTATCTGACTGACTTGATTTTCGTTCATGGAGAATTCCAGCTTCAACGGCGAAATTTTCGTCAGTTTTGAAACGATCACTGCAGGTGATGCATATGCTCCCACACTTACCTGGCGCAATCCGATAACTCCGCTGAACGGCGCCCTTAACTCGGTTTGAGCAATTCTAGATTCAATCAGGTCGATATCGGCCTTCAGCTTTTCCAGTTCAGTGGTTACCGTCTGATACGTCTCCTGGCTGATGGCATCTTTTTCGAGCAGTGTCCCCTGCCTGTAAACCCGATCCTGCGCCAAAGGAAGCTGCGTCTGAAGTTTTCTTAATTCGGCTTGTAAAGGGGCATCGTTTACCTTGGCGAGCAAGGCTCCCTGAGTAACAAACGACCCTTCTCGAAAATAAATATGGGTAATCTTACCGGAGGTTTCAAAAGTGAGGTCAACTTCTTCCTCGGGCAATAAAATGCCCCGGGCAATATAGAGGTCACTTCGCAGGACCTGCGGTTGTAAGACCATGGCAGTCACACTCAACTGCTGCCTTCCTGCTCCTCCTCCGCCACCCCCTCTAGGCGGTCCCTGATTTTCTGTTTGTGGATTACCGGAAGAAAAAAGCGATTTTATTTTCGGGAAAAAAGCCATTCCCAAAATCAGTAAACCAATAACTGTAAATAGTGAAATTTTGGCGTTTTTTTTCATTTTTCAGTCCAAATTTGGCCAAATTTAGCGATTAAAAGCCACAACAAGAGGAAGCGGACGTTCTTTTTAGTCTTTTTTAAAATTCAAAATCGACAGACCGGACAAATCCATCGACGAAAATCAATAAATCAAACTCGAGAGCCCGCTAAATTTTCCTGGGTTTACAGGCTTGTTTTTCCTTCTTAACCTTTGCTCCACATTTCTTACAAACGTATTTCGGCTCTTTGGCTTCTTCAAAATCTTTTTCTTTGCAAGCAGTCTTGCCCATACAGATATTTTTTTACCCGATAAAACAGCCAAAAACCTGTTTTTGTTTTGAAAACCGAAATAATTAAGTTTTATCGGACAGCATATCCGAATCATGCCTGTTTTAGAACACAGTCTCTCCACAAGACATTTACAGATCTCATATTTAGCTGTATATACTATTGATCAACAATAAACACATAAGCAGTAGCATCAGGTATACCCATCGCACCGTAATAAGTACCAATTTTTCCTTTTATTTTTACCTCTTTGCCCAGATTTCCCGGATTTGTTTTCAGATTCAAGTTATCTCTGATTTCTCCCAAAGGAAGGGATACAGGAAATGTCTTTGCACCGATCGTTTCACCGGGTGATTCGGCTAAAGCGAGTGAAGTATCTTTAACTTTGGTGTTATTCGTCAGGTCGTTGGTAAAAGTACCGACGGTAGTGCCGGCATAACCACCCGCGATAAATCCTTTTACCCAAACCCCGCTTGACGGTGATACATTTCGGGCATCTTCAAGGGTATATGGATTTTCCAAGGTTCCCTCCCCCACGGGTTTATAGACCTTAAAATCTTTTGACACCGTTGCCGTTTCACCTGGCACATCCAGCCAATTGGCGATGGTGGCCGTTGCGCTGAGCGGATAACGTGTATCCAACTCAATCGTATAGGTGTATTTATATCCCGACTTGAATGAGGTGATGATTGTTGAGCTGTTCAAATCATAAACATAACCATATTCCCCGTTAATGATCTCCAGGGTTGCATCCGCCAGGCTTTCAGCAGGCAAGACAATGGCTTCGGCAGATGCTCCGTCGTCACTCATTCTCATCGCAATATCTCCTTTTGCTGAAGCTGTTTGCGACTTGTCCGCCAGGGAGAACACTCCCTGGGTATTGGTTCCTTTTATCGTTACTGCAGTGTTCATCAAAGCCGATCCGTCGATGGTTTTAAGATAAACGACCAGCTTCGATAACTGATGAGTGAAAGAAAGATCGACGGATGGAGAGTTCTTATTTAAATCTGTGGCATTGTCTGCATACAACAAGTCAATCGCAGACGGGTCAGTCTGATCAGTCACATCGACTGCATATTCAAAAGCCGCGCTAACAGTTCCGTGGGGGTAATAGGCAATAAAATCCACGTTTGTCCCGTCAATTGGAAACTTCACATCGTGTGAAACGGCAATAGGGTTGAAAGTTCCGTCGCCCTCCGTTACGTATTTCGCATTTTTTGCTCGAACGGATCCTTCGGTAAGCCCATTTCCGGCCGTAACCATATAAATCCCGATAGCATCCCCTTCAGTCCAGGTATCGTTAGAAACCCGTGTCCTCACGCCGTCAATGCAGGCATTCACCCTGATGCTTCTGTTTATGATTGAAAAATCGATTCTTTCGCCTTCA
Organism: Petrimonas sulfuriphila; assembly: GCA_038561985.1. Classification (NCBI taxonomy): domain Bacteria; kingdom Pseudomonadati; phylum Bacteroidota; class Bacteroidia; order Bacteroidales; family Dysgonomonadaceae; genus Petrimonas; species Petrimonas sulfuriphila. Next base: position 26,669 of record CP073276.1, read on the forward strand.
CAGGCAAGTAAAAACGGAAGCATAAGAAATAAGAGCAGATGATTTGTTTTCATAATTCTAAATACTTAAGTGTTAAAGCAACAAGATAATAAGAGAAAGTGTTATTTCCAAAAAATGACCGCAATTTCTTTTGATTCAGGGAACAGAAAAAAATTTTACTTTTTTTCCTTATCTTTGTATCCCAATAAAAAAACAGGATAAATGGCTATGTTCGAAAATTTGAGTGACAGACTGGAAAGGTCGTTTAAGATACTGAAAGGTGAAGGAAAAATCACCGAAATTAACGTTGCTGAAACGTTGAAAGATGTTCGCCGTGCCCTGCTCGATGCCGACGTAAACTACAAGACCGCCAAGGAGTTTACTGAAAGTGTCCGTCAAAAAGCCCTTGGGCAGGACGTGCTGACAGCAGTGAAGCCGCATCAGTTGATGGTAAAGATCGTTCACGATGAATTGGCCCTTTTAATGGGTGAAACCGCTATCGACATCAACATCAAAGGCAGTCCGGCTATCATTTTGATGTCTGGACTACAGGGTTCCGGAAAAACCACTTTCTCGGGGAAGCTTGCCAGCTTGCTGAAATCGAAACGGGGAAAAAATCCGCTTTTGGTTGCCGGCGACGTATATCGCCCTGCTGCCATTCAACAGTTGAAGATACTGGGAGAACAAATCGGCGTGCCGGTTTATTCCGAAGAAGAGAATAAGAATCCGGTTAAGATTGCTCAGAACGCCGTTCAGTATGCCAAGCAACACGGAAAAGACCTGGTGATCATAGATACCGCTGGCCGGCTGGCTATAGATGAGGCGATGATGACGGAAATTACCGCCATCAAAAATGCAGTAAATCCGCAAGAGATACTGTTCGTGGTAGATGCCATGACCGGTCAGGACGCCGTGAATACGGCAAAAGAATTCAACGACCGGTTGGATTTCAACGGCGTTGTCCTTACCAAGCTCGACGGAGACACTCGCGGAGGTGCAGCCTTATCCATCCGTTCGGTGGTAAACAAACCCATCAAATTTGTAGGAACGGGAGAAAAACTGGATGCTATTGATGTTTTCCATCCGGAACGTATGGCCGATAGGATTCTCGGTATGGGTGATATTGTTTCGTTGGTTGAAAAAGCGCAGGAGCAATACGACGAAGAAGAAGCCCGCCGCTTGCAAAAGAAAATCGCCAAAAATCAGTTCGACTTCAACGATTTTATCGCACAGATTCAACAGATCAAAAAGATGGGCAACCTGAAAGACCTGGCTTCGATGATCCCGGGTGTAGGAAAACAGATAAAGGACCTGGATATCGATGACGACGCTTTCAAAAACATCGAAGCCATCATCCGCTCCATGACTCCTCAAGAAAGGACCAATCCTGAGATTCTGAACGGAAGCCGTAGAGCACGTATAGCTAAAGGGAGCGGGACTAACGTGCAGGAGGTCAACAACCTGATCAAGCAGTTCGACCAGACCCGGAAGATGATGCGTGCAATGACATCAGGCGGAGGAAAGGCGATGATGAGAAACATGAGAAGAAGATAAAAGTCAAGGAACACAGGAGATATGCAATTAATTGACGGAAGAGCCGTAGCGGCACAAATCAAAAAAGAGATCGCCGAAGAGGTGGCACGGATCAAGGCACAAGGCGGAAAAGCACCTCATCTAGCAGCGGTATTGGTTGGACATGACGGGGGTAGTGAGACCTATGTGGCCAGTAAAGTCCGCGCCTGCGAAGAAGTAGGGTTTCAATCGACCCTGATTCGTTACGAGGATGATGTTACCGAAGAAGAACTGCTCGCGTGCGTAGATCAGCTTAATAACGATGCCGATGTGGATGGATTTATTGTTCAGCTGCCGTTACCCGGCCATATTTCGGAAGGCAGGATCACGGAAGCCATCAATTACCGTAAGGATGTGGATGGATTCCACCCGGTCAATGTAGGCCGTATGGCCATCGGGCTCCCCTGCTTTCTTTCGGCTACCCCTTCGGGAATAATGGAACTCCTTAAGCGGTACGAAATTGAAACCAGGGGTAAGCATTGTGTAATTTTGGGCAGAAGCAATATCGTGGGCAAACCGGCCGCATTATTAATGATGCAAAAGGGATATCCCGGCGATTGTACAGTAACCGTGTGCCATAGCCGCACAAAAAACATCAAAGAAATATGTCTCCAAGCAGATATCATTATCGCGGCACTGGGTGTCCCCGAATTTTTAAAAGCCGATATGGTGAAAGAAGGGGCTGTGGTTATTGATGTGGGTACAACCCGTGTTCCGAGTGACAAAACCAAATCGGGATTTAAACTTACCGGCGATGTTGCTTTCCATGAGGTAGCTCCCAAGTGCAGTTATATCACACCGGTGCCGGGGGGAGTCGGGCCGATGACCATTGTTTCCCTGTTAAAAAACACCCTCCTGGCTGGAAAGAAAACGATAGTGTAATGCGGTTAATATTTCACCCATTATCATTTTTTTCATTAAACTCAAAAAAAATAACAAAAAAAGGACAATTTATTAAATATTTAAGCTACATTTGCAAGTTGACAAGAATTAAAAGGATATAAATCACAGTTAACTCTTTATTGAATTATTTAGCAATCAGCGTCCTTCGGAGTTGCCGCACATATATTTAGTTTATTTATAAGTAAGTGGTATTATGTCAATTGTTCGTTCCTTATACATATTCATCAGCTTGCCCCTAATCGTTCTTTTAACGGTTGCAAGTTCATGTGTCCGGGGTTCGGATTCAGAAAATTATTTTGGAGGCAATCACTTTTCCATTCAGGATTCCATTAGCAAAATCAACCAATCCATTGATAAAATAAGAAACGATTCCAACCACCTCCAGACCATATTGGAACAAAGCCTGTCCTCAAACGACAAGATTAATCAATTAGTGCTCTATCGAAGCTTGGGAGATCTTCACCTTAAAAATTTCCATTTTACAAGCGCTATCAAAAACCACGGGGAATACCTTAAACTATCGGAAGAACTTGCCGACTCCCTTCAGATAGTAAAAGCACTGAACGTATTGGCCATCGATTACAGGAAATCCTACCAGATGGATAATGCCATACGGTATTCTTTTCGCGCACGAAAAACGGCCGACAACCTGCAAAATTCGGACACCACGGTCCTCAGGGAAAAAGCCCTCTCGCTTAATGGAATTGGCTGGATATATTCCATGCTGGAATATCCTGACGAAGCATTGAACTCCTTCAGGCAATCGTATCAATACGCCGAAAGGGTAAACCAAACTGATTTGCTAGCCGACGACTTAATGGGAATCGGCGTTGCATACCGGGATAAAAAGATGTATGATTCGGCCAGGGTTTATTTCAATAAATCAGCCGATTTATTTATTGAAATAAATTCCAGAACAGGCCTTGGTTTAACATTTTTCTGTTTTGGACAGCTAAGTGCGAAGCAGGGCAGTTATCAGGAAGCACTCATCTTCCTGAACAATGCATACAACACATTGAAAGAAACAAGTGACAAATTAAACTGGATGGAGGTATGTTTTACTTTAGGAAATACATATAAAAAGCTTTCCCAATACGCCGAAGCTGAAAAGTACCTTGTGGAAGGACTGGAAATTGCCAAACAGCTGAACCTGCCCTTTTACCTGAAGAATGCTTACTCCGATTTATCAGAGCTCTATTATTTACAAAACAGGCCGGCACTTGCCCAACAATACCATGTTGTATCGCACAGTTTCGACAACCTGATTAACCGAAACGAAACACAAACCATTCTGTTCAATGCTTTTGCCGATTATGAAAAAGCGGAGAGCAAAAAACAACTCACAGGCCTTAAAACGGTGTTTGATGCCAAAACGAATCAGCAAAGGATCCTCATTGTCGCCTTTATCGTAATAATTATACTGTTGATCCTCATTTTTTTGATTCACAACCGCTACACAACGATGAAAAAACAGAAAGAGAAATCGTTGGTGGAAATAACAAAATTGAAGTCTGACTTTTACACGAACATTACCCATGAATTTAAAACGCCCATAAGCATCATTATCGGGCTGGCCGAGAAACTGAAGAAAACGATAGGAGAAAGCAAATCGGCCCACAACCTGATAGACCTGGATATAATTGGAAGGCAATCCGAGAATCTCTTGTTTCTTGTTAACGAGATACTTACTGTTTCTAAAATTCAAACCCGGAACAGTATTCATTGGGTGAATGGGAACATCGTGAGTCATTTAAGGTATCTACACAGCTGTTATGTTGATTTTGCCGAGACAAAAAAAATAACCTACCTCTTCCACAGCAGTACGGATGAAATTATCATGGATTACTCCCGTGAACAAATCAGGGTGATTGTCAACAACCTGCTGACGAACGCCATCAAACATTGCACTGCCGGGAACAAGATACTCCTGATGGTAAGGGAAGACAAAAAACAAAAGAAATGCATTATTGAAGTGGCAGATAACGGCGAAGGCATAACCGCCAAAGACCTACCACACATATTTAAAACTTTCTATCAGGGAGAATCCGACCTGCGGGAGCAAATGGGGGTAGGAATCGGGCTTGCCTTCACAAAACAGGTTGTGGAAAGCCTGGAAGGAGAAATACATGTACGCAGCATCCCCTTTAAAGAAACCGTCTTTACCGTCGAAATACCCATTATCAACCATAGGCGTGCGTCGGATAACCCAGCAACAGAAGAGACAGTACCCGTTCCACGTCGCTTTGAATACGACCCGCTAGAGTTGGAAGAAGAGAAGGAAGACTCCGGCAAACCGTTGATTCTGATTGCTGAAGATAATCGCGACATGATTTTTTATCTGACTACCGTCCTTCGTGATGAATACAATATCGTAGTGGCGCACGACGGCCAGCAAGCAATGGATTTTGCGGAAGAAAAAACTCCCGATCTCATCATTTCCGACTTGATGATGCCGGTAGTGGATGGAAATAAGCTCTGTTCACACATCAAAAGCTCCGTTATGACCAGCCACATTCCTATAATCGTGCTTACAGCCAAAGCTTCTGATGAAGACAGAATTCAATTAACTAAAGCGGGAGCGGATGCTTACATGACTAAGCCGTTCATTGAGGAAGAGCTAAAAGCGAAAATCAACCAACTCTTAAAAAGCAGGAAAGAATTAAGGGAAAAATACGGCCAGGTTGTTTTAGACAGTCAAAACGCCTCACCTGAACTGACGAACGATTCCAACTTCGAATTTTTGCAAAAGGTTACTGATATTATTTACCGGGAAATGAAAAACATTGACTTCTTCCCGCAGGGGCTGGCTTCAGAAATGTGTGTGAGCCCGTCTCAGTTGAACCGGAAAATCAAATCCATATCGGGATTGAATGCCACAAATTACATCCTGAAGGTACGGCTGAACCGTGCCAAAAAACTCCTGACCACTTCCCAGAAACCTATCGGAGAAATTGCGATGGATTGTGGGTTCAATGATTTTGCCTATTTCTCAAGAACATTTAAAAAGGAATTTGGAATCACCCCTTCCAAATATCAGCGCATGCCCCACCTATCAAATTAAATTTCATTCATAATCCTTAAAAGAATACCGGTTTTCTATTTTTCTGAAGAAAAAGATTGAAATACTAACACCGTAACTATTCTTAAATGAAACGCTTCGAAGACGCTAAAAATTACACCAGATCAATGTGATCTGAGGCAAGGAATATTGCAAAGCTATTGTTTAACCTCAATGTATACTTTAACTCTTTTAAGCTAGCACAGGAAAGAAAAAAACCATATAAACACTTTATATACAGTTTCTTGACCACTCGTTCGATTTATTGACTGGTCTGGTTTAAACCGAACAGAAAATTGAATAATAAATTTAACAAAGAACTTATTGAATCAACAACTATGCTACATGACTCGAAACTATATTTTTAACTAACTTTTGGTCTAATATTTTGAGATATTTATAAAGACAGTATTTCCCCGTAGTTGAATTAGAGGAAACAGTTTTTAGCCGAAATTTAAACAGAGAGCGAACTGTCGTGTGGGACAGTTCGCTCTTTTCATTTATCAAGTTTTCTTATTTTCTCGGGCGGCAAGCCGATTTTTTTGAGACAGAAATCGCGCAGGTGTGATACATTGGAAAAACCCAAAAGGGATGCAATTTTTTTTAACGGGTAATCGGTATTCTCCAAGTAATCGATGACTTCATTCTTTCGGATTGACAACTGCCATTGTTTGGGAGTGGTGTTGAATTTTTGCTTGAAATGGCGCGTGAATGTTTTGGTAGATTTGTAATCACACCGGATTGCCAGGTCGTCAAGTGACGTGGCCTCCTTGTAGTGTTTCAATACCAGCTCCACAAATCCCTGTTCGGTCTTATTGTAGCTTACCACGTTCACTGCAAGCAGATCATTCGGGTTTTCGTTTGTGATAACTTTGTACTTACCGTTGCTGAAATGAAGCACACATTGCGCGACACCGTTGTAGAAGTTGTTTTCGGGGTCTTCCTGTATGGGAACATCGTAAGGTTCCGGAAAAATAGTCCTTGTCATAAATAGTTAAACGAAGGCGCCCGGTTTAAGAGGGCGCTTTCGTATGGATAATAAGTGTGATATCTAATTCAGTTGCCATCCGGCATCGGTTTTTAATGCGCCGAATGTTTTGGTTTGCGACCAGGATGATGACCAACCCGATTGATACCTTATTGTAATGTTGGTGGCATCTCCTGTATTTGCCGGTATGGTTAATCTGTAACTCCCCCCTCCGGTCATGGCAAATGTACCGGGGCCGGCTGTTTTTGTCACGTTACCGTCAACAGGTACGTCACGCCATTCCGAAGTGCCCCAGCTCGTGTAGTTATACTGTATTGTCCCGGCAATGACGATATCGCTTAATTTTGTTCCTATGTTTATCGTCCCGTTGGTAAGGTTACCCACGGTGGTGGTCGTTTCGTAAATTTCGGAAACCGTTCCGTTGGTGGTAGTCCCAATTGCTTTGTAGTACCGCATCGTTACCGCATCCGAATTATTATAGGTGGCGGGTAGCGTATAAAGATACCTGCCGTTTTCCGTTACTTTTATTTGTCCCATGTTAGCGGTAACTTCAAGCGTTGTTCCGGCAGGAACGGGGTTGTTGGCGCCGTAGGTAATGGTTCCGGTTGCCTGTTTCAGTCCCACATAATTGAGGTTGATGGTCGTGGCCGATGTGGCTACATTCGTTGCCCGGTAAAGGTAGCCTTTGTTCCCTTCCCATTTTACGGCTTCCACGGTTGCCGCCGTACCGGAAGTGTAGTTCCAGATAAACTGTCCGTCTTGCCCTTGTTTGATGGTAATATATCCATTGGTGGAAGAGAGGTTGTCTCTGTCGGCATAAGGAACGGGCGTTGAAACGCCACTTTGTACATAATTGATAGTTCCCTCTCGTTTGAGAGAATTGTATGCCACCGGTCCGTCGGTAAATCCGTCGGCTTTTAGCACCACAGTTTCGGCATTACCGGCATTATTGGTTTTAAAGGGCAACGTTTTCAAACCCGGTGATGCCGCGGTGTAGATATAATAGATAACACCGTTCTCCACTTTCATTTGCAAATCGGGAGCGCCCGATGACTTGCTGTAGTACAGACCCTGTGTGTATATTTTTACATCGAACGGGAAAAGGCCTTCCGGAAAGTCTGCGGGAATGGTGAAAGTCAAGTTGGCAACGGCGTCCTGCCCTGCTCCCACCGTTCCTGGATTGGCATTGTTGATTTTCGGATCGAAAGTAAATGGCGGCGTAGCCACTACGCGTAGTTTGCGAGACATATTGCCTTTCGACACCACGATGGAAGCTTCGACTAGCGTAACCGGCAGGGTGTTAGCAATGGTTGCCGTGATAAGTCCCGAAGCGCTTATCGCCGGCTGCGTCCCGAAAATGGAGGTTTCGCCTTCCACGTAAAGCGTCATGCCGCTGTTATCAATATGTTCGGGATCGGCGGTGATATCGGGCCAGTAATTTGTTTGTACGGACAGCGGTTTTCCGGGTTCCGTAAACAATACCACCGTTTTTTCGATTTCCATTTTCTCTTTGCCGTCGGAGATCATCGGAAATTTATCCAGCGAGGCGTCAAGCACCACGTTATTGGCTGCGGCACCGTTTACCGCGCTCGATATCCCGTCTACACCCACCATATTTACTTTATTCACGGTCACCTTGTAGTGGTAGTTTCGTTCTATGTCGTAACGCACGGCCGGTGTTAGAGATTTGTCCAGCAAATCTATTTTATAATAACAAAGTTCACCCGGAGAGGAAGGGGTTTCTTTGTAAAGCCCTTTGACGATGACTGCCGTGTAGTCGGTGTTCGATTTGTGAACCCGCTCGAACAGGTATTTTTCGTCCGACGTGAAATCCAGGGGAGCCGGTTCGCCCGACAGTGCGGCTCCTGCGGCTTGGGTTACACTCCCTATGGTAAAGGCTTGTTCCGAGGCATCGAAAGGAGCAGCCGTACCCTTGTCGGGAACCTTGTAGAGTGCGAAACCCTGCATTTCGAACTTCGGTTCCGTACTCATTACGCTTATCTTTGCCTGATTACGCAACAGTTCGATCGCTTGCCCGCCGTTGAATTCCCCCGGGTTGGGGGTTTCGCTGATGCCGCCTGCCAACACCGTACGGTTCCAGAAAAGGAGGTGGCTGCTTTCCAGGGCGGTTATGACTTCCTGTTCGGTTTTACCCGTCGATTGGTCGTGGAAATTGTCGGGAAAAACATAATTGGAAATAAAGTGAATCGTGCGTTTTTGTGTCGTGGGCTGCATCATTACCGTGAAGATACCGCTTGTTTCGTTTTGGGAGGCGAGTGTCGCGGTACGGGAGTAGATAAATTTGCCTTGCTCGTCAAATACTAGGAGAATCAGATCGTTTACCCCGCCGGTGGCGCGTGTGGTGACGGTTTTATACTCCGGGATATTGACCGAGAAACGAACCGCCACTTCATCGCCCGCCTGTGTGGGGGGGTCGGGCTGCAAGATATTGTCTTGCACGCAACCTGCAAAGGCAAGCAGGACAACTGTGAATATACTATAGATTATCTTTTTCATATCGTAAAATCTTTTATCGGTTCGTTAATCTTTTACATCGCGTATACAGCGGACATGGGCATTGGTGGCAGTGGCGTTTCCCGAATAATAAGGAGGGCTATTGTCCTGTCTCATCCGGTAGGCATTATTTCCACTATAAGCATCCCAATAGTATTTACCGGTCATTATTTGGGTTACTCCACCCACTCGCTGCAAGTCGTCTATGTATTTGATCTCCGCTTCTGTGGGTAACCGCCAGTCGTCGTATCTCACTTTAACTCCGTTGATGGTGGTTTCCTCCCAATAGTTCTGGCATTGGGTTTTCGCATTGTTGTACCCCATCGTGGATGTCGCACCCAACTGTGAGGCCATCATAAACTTAGGTGAGATCATGTTGGCCACAATGGCGTTATCCAGTGTATTGCCGTTTCCGTCCACCGGAGGAAATCCCCACCGGTAGTTGCTGGATTCATCCGGAGCCAGCGTTGTGATGCAATACATGTAGCGGTTTACCAGGCCACTGCTGGCTAATGTGCCATCGGGACGTTGATAAGATATGTTTCCCCTTTCTGACGTGAAATAGGTGGCCGGCAACTGCCGGATAACGACTTTCTGTTCTATGGTAAGCGATGCCGACGGATGGGTATAGGCCGTGAAGGTGATGTCTTTGGGAATATAGTTTTCCGGAACCGCGCTGGTGACGGTGATTTCTTTCGTATCGTTATTGATATTTACCGTCGCGTATTGCGCTCCGCTTGTAATGGGTACGGTTGTTTCTTGTCCCGTGTTGTTGTCAACGTAGGTGTAAGATACTTTCAAATCTTTGTAATTCACCGGTGAAACGGACGCGAGGAAGTCCAGCGTTATCGTGTTAGTGTTTGGCATTACGGTGTTGTTGGGTGTAACCATTAGGTAATGGAACATAAATACCTCTACAGCAACGTTCTGCTCGCCCCAGTCCGAAATAACGTAATTGCCTTGAAGCGTTACCGGCGGGTTATCCGCCACCCCCACGTAGTTTATTTTTACCGCTATATCGTAGAGGAAGTCTCGCTCCATTTTGTGAAGATGCGGTTCTACTTCGGGGTTGGGTGGTACAAGCATATAGGGCGTAACGGGGACGTGATAGAAATAATCGCGTGTAACGCCGTCTTTTCTGAAAGGCACTTTCAATTCGATATAGGTTTCACGGGTTACATCCTGGCCCCAATTGTTGGAATAGGCATAAAAGGGAGCCGAGGTAGTGTTTCCGGGTAACCCTACACTACCGCCCACCGGAGTTATTACGTCTCGCCACGGTGAGTTTTTCCATTCGGCTGGAGCAACGGGCGTTACTGTTGTTCCATCTTCCAACAGTACTGATTGGTCCGTTAAATGTACCAAACGTGCTTGAGGGTTGCCGTCTTGAACGTATCCTTCACCCGAGGTGTCTTGAATCTCGAGGATGCGCAGACGTACTTTGGAGGCAGCGCGTTTCAGATCCACTTTTCCCATATCGGGAGTTGTTTTGATGTTTTTCCCCAACAGTTTACCGTCCATCACAAACGATGTTTGCGGTTGGAATCCCCCTTTGCCGGCAAAGTCGGCTGTGGTAAACAACAGGTTTTGCAAGGTGGTAAGGTTGCTGCCCACAGTTATCGTACTCAGATCGGCAGTATTGTTTGCTACTACATAAACGTCGTACACGGGGTTCGCGGCATCAATCAACGCTTGCAAGCCGGTAGTAATGGGAACGGTTATGTTTTTCTTTATCGGGTCAACGGGTTGCGCATCCTCAATAAGCAATCGATTGTTCGGAACATGGTGTTTCAACTCCCCTCCCTGATAAAAGAACAGGTCTATTGTGGAGACGATATTTTCGTTAAAACTTCCGTCGTGATCACCCGGTTCGGTGGGTAGCGCTCGAGTGGACGAGCGTAATGTTTGTGTCGATGACAACGAAAAACTCATGGTTAAGCCTTCGGGCGAATTGTCGCAGTCGCAATAATCGTCACCCATGCAAGAGTATAATCCCGCTAACACGAACGCGAGTATAACCGCAAAATTTATTTTGTTTATTTTTTTCATATAGCTTTTCCTCCTTTTTTACGGTTGATAGATAATTCTCAGTCGGTTGCCGGGTCCGGTTGCACCGCTTTTGTCAAAATCTATTTCCACCCCGTTTACACGCACAATCACTTCGGTTGAAGCGCCGGCAACTGCACCCGGTTTTGTTGTAATTCGGATATCCGGCCAACTACCCGAGCCTCCGGTTATGGTACCCCACGTATATGCGTTTGTTGTAGCATCTTTAATCAGTGTAAAATCGGCAATATTGGTAAGTGATACCGACCATACTCCGCCCGCGGGTGCGGTAATTTTGAAATTCAGATTAATGTTTGAGGTACCTGCAGTAATTTTCATCGGAGTACCAACAGGCGGTTTGGGAGCTACTTGAAACACCGCGTTTACCTTCTCGTAGTTAAAAGTGCTTTGCAGCAGATTCCATGGCAGCACTTCGGTATTAAGCAACAGGCTGCTGTATTCGCCCAAATTAACGATAGTTCCGTTCAATTTATAATGATGGTTTCGTTTAATGGAATACAAATGGTCATCGGGGTCCGTTACCGAAGAGTTGGGATCACCCGGTGTTCCGGTTCCCGGCGCGGTAACGTTTTCGTTGATATATACCCGGTAAGTGGTAATCACATCGTTGAACAGTGCTTCCACTTCCAACTGTGTGGCGTGAGTTTTATCACCCCCGGTGAGGTTTTCATAAACATAGATATCGCCTATTTCATTGACGGGAGTGGGTACTGTAAGCAGTTCCAACGGTGTATTCAAGGGTTTGGAATAATTCCAGTACGATTGCGGTGAAACGGCAGTTGCCGGAGGTACGGGAAAAAGTGTGGTCTTACCGGTGTTGCTCAAAAGCGATATTTTGGTGATCTTCACATTGTCGTTTTCATCGGCTTTCTTGAATTGCAGGCTTATTTTTGCCGCTACCCGTGTAAGGGTGACGGAAGTATTGTTTCTTAAGGGATCCTCTATGTTGGCAACCGACACACCCACAGATTTTCCAGTCATCAAAAGTGGAAGTGTCAGCGGTGCGCTGATCTGATCGCCAAGTATTTCCATCAGTCCGGTTTTGGTAGTGATGGATTCCAGCAGAGGAGTCAGTGCATTACTCTCATTGGCCACTACATAAACCTCTTTGTTGCCTGTGGCTACTTCCAACACGAAAGGATTAACAAAATCACTGTTTCCGGATGCATAAAACTTGTTTTTCTCAACGTATTCACCTGCGAATACAAAGACACGCACCTTATCGATAGCTTCATCGCCGGTAAAGAGGGGATCGCCAGCTGCACGAGTTGTCACTCCATCAAGTGACACGACTATAATACCCGGTTCTTCGTTGACCGTCAGGTCGTCGGAGAGGCATGATGTCAATAAGGCCATAAGTACTGTTATAGCGACAATTGCCTTTAAGCTGAATGGATATGCTGTTTTTTTCATTGTCTCGAATTTATAGATATTCTACGTACTGGAAGACTTGATTCCAAGGAGTGACATTGACATTGATGCTTAATGTTGCCTTGAAATCGATAAGGATGTTCAGTGTCCGGCCTACCTCCGCATTGAACGGTTTTCCCATGCTGTCCCTGTCGGCCGTGAAGATCACCTCCCCGTTATAAAGAATGTCCACCACTATCGATTTTCCAAATGCCGCAGGAAAAATATAGAAAATGGGTGCTACGAAATTGCCGTTTTTGTTAAATGTTGCCGGCGGCGAGTAAAAAGAACGAGTTCCTGTCAGGTTGCCGTTCATGTCATAGGTATCGAGCGATTCGCGCACTGAATAGGAGTAGGAGCCTTCCCCATTGCCGTTCCATTGCTTCAAGTTTAGGGAGGTAATGGTTACTCCTGCGGTTTTTCGGGTGATTTCCAACACATGCGATGTGCCGGATGTTGTTCCTCCATACTCTACCGGTACGCTGATGGTTCCGTAGAAAAGATCACTGGGCGAATACGCCATGCGTTGATCTGTTTGTTCGGAATCCGCTGATCTCAGCCTCACGTAGAGGTCTTTCAGTTCTTTTACGTCGCTTATATTCGAATAGTCGACGTTTTCATCCAGGTTGCCCCAAGCGACAAACTTGAGTAAAGAGTGGCCGGGATAATCCATCACAATCTGCAATGCCTTACGCTGTTTCACCTCGCTGGCGGAGAGATAGAAGCTCTTGAATATCTTTTCCTCCTCGTCGAACACAAACATAATCACTTGCTCCACATCTCCCGATTCAGTGATGTCATTTCCGTCGGCATCCACTACCTTAACAGTTATCTGGAACGGACGTGGACATACCGACAAGTCTTCTTTCAGGCAACTGCTCAGCATTACTGTCAGCAATACTGCTACAAGTATAAAGCTGTATTTGTTCGTGCTATTCATCTTTTGTTGTTTTATAGTTTCTTCTTGTTCCCCGGGAGGGTATCACTCCCACCCGGAGTAATAGATCCATTTTAGCGGTATCTACCGTTTATTTGCATGTATGTTGCAAAAGAATTTTACCATTCCACATTTTGTGTTACTACAATCCAGGGAGCCACTTCCACATATACGTCCAGTTGAGCTTCAACCGGCGGATCGATGGTCGGATTACCTGCTTTTTTCAGGGTAGCCGTAATATTGTATTGGGTATTGCGGATAATTTTTCCGTTAGCAGTATGGTCTTCATTGTATGTATAGCCCTCCTTATCAGCGTTCACCCAAATAGCATAATAGGTAAAACCATCAGCGTCCGTTGCTAATCCAGGAGCTTTGTATTCAACATTTCCTTTAAATAATTTACCTTTCAACACGATAAACGTCCCTTCCCTGTTTGCCGGAGTATCTGCCGTATTTTCGAATGCATAGAAATAATGCGCATTTGCGGCATTTACCAGTGTCGGGGAAGTGAGAGCCGCATTCAACGTAAAGGCCTGTAATAAGGTAGAGTCAGCTGTTGCGGTGAAAGTTGCACCGGTGTATCCTGCACTTCCTACATACGAATGCGATGTGGAAGGATAGGCTGATCCATACAAAAACTCAGTGCCGTTAACCAGCGATGCGCCGAAGAGCGTGGACGATTTGCGTGCGTTGAACAGGGCAACTTCCGTCAGTTCGAACCTGTCGTAAAAAGGATTATTAAAATCATACGTCAGACCTACCAAGGCTACACGTGCGTTGACACGGGTGATGGGCAAGCGGGTGCCAAGAGACAGTTGCTGAGCAGCGTCTGCATCGTAATTTGTATCGTCAGTTTTAAATCCGTATTGGTTCTTTCCACCGACCAGCGTGATCTCTATCGGTTCCGATGTCATTACCAAGCCGGTAGATATGTCCTGAGAAAGGCTTTTAAGTTGAGCCAATAGGGCCGCTTTGTTGGCTACTGCCCCAATATTGGCATTTGCTGCTACCACCATGGTTTTGGGACCGGCGGTTGTTTCAATACCTTCCACAAAGGCTTCGCCGACATCTCCTTTTTTATAACCATCAGGTGTTTCGCCGATAAACAGCCAAACTTCCACGTTTTTGATAGCACTCTCGGCAGCCAATCCCGCGGGGGCAATACCGTCTCCGCTTAAATCTCCGGCCAGACGCGTTACAGGTGCTTTGCTGCTGGGGAATACTTTTACCGAAACAGTTGCTTCCGCACCTGTTTTGAGATCTGGCATTTCTTCCTTGTTACAAGCCACTAAGCCTAAAGCTATGACTCCTGCTAAAAATAATTTTCCGATTTTCATAAGTTGATAATTTAAAAAGTGAATAATTTAGTTTAATTTGATCTGTTTAATACGTTTGTTTACTTTTAATGTTTATTCTTAAGACTCTCATCTTCTAGCTCTCTACAAGTTATCCTCTATATATTGTTGGAGTTGTTTTGCGTTGTACTCTGCATCGGCATTGCCTGCCTGAATAGCTCTGTTGAAGTATTGTTTGGCTCGGGCAGTATCTCTTTTTTGGGCATATGCTACCCCCATCAGATTCATTGCTGCAGGGCTCTCGTTATACTGCTCCAGATAGGCCAAGGCTGCGTCGGGCCTGTTTGCACGTAACTCACCTACAGCAGCGTTTAAGCAGGCAACTTCGGCATCGGGAAAAGTTCGACAGGCAATATCAAATACTTCCCTGTATTGCGGACTATCTGCTGGATAGGTATTGGCCACCAGATACATCTCATTGAGACTTAATACCTTAGGTTTTGTTTTAATAAGTTCTTTGGCTTCCTCAACGTTAAACGTACGTGAAACGAACGTCACCTCATAATCGTTGCGGCGAAGCGGTGGAAAATACTCCCTGAGCATGAGCCTGTAGGTTGAACCGCCGTTCAACTCCATGAGTCGTTTTTCGCGGCCCTCGTTTATACCTACGTTGTCGATAATGTCAAGGACAGCTTCTTTATCGGTCAAAGAGGAACCTTCAACAGCTTTCCGTAATCCTTCCCAGTCTTCGCCGAACCACTGTACGTTAAACCGGTCCCGTGCATAGCCGTATTTCTTCTCCATATAACGGGCAAACGTTTCAGCACGGCGTTGAGAGAGGAGCATATTGCGCTCGTACGTGTCTTCAGGGGAAGCATAGCCGGAGATAGTGAAATTAGTAATTGAGAGATCAGAATCGGCTTTCAGTGCATGAACTACACTGTCTACTCTGGCCAGTTGCTCAGCATTGTTCTGGAAGTCCGGCAGTAAATCGTAACGTCCCACGATGTAGTTGAGGTGTGCGCTGAATATTTCGCTTCGCACTTTTACTTCTTCCACTTCGGGTACGATATAGGACATGCGGAAGTCGGGAAAGAACTTGTCGGCCAGTATCCTCTGCGAAACCAATTTATCGGGTTGCATGTCCGAACAATCGGCACAACCCACTACTTCCGTTCTCAGTAGCAACCGTGCATTTCGTTGCCAGTCCGAATATGGCAGGGTGGCGGTATAATGCATCGACTGGGCCGTACCGTTCCGGCGCACCAATTGTTTTTCCACCGGCATGGAAAGGTGTGTTTTCCCATTCCACTCAAACGGCCTTTGGAGTACTTTATTCCGTAGTGTCCCTTTCACGGCTATAGATTCTAATTCTACTTCATTTTGATTGGAGACTATTACAGGTGTGATAATCAGCATATCATTTTTGTTGAGCCTCAAGTTGTCGAGGTTCATATCCATGGTCACGCTTGTTACGCCCCCTTTCTTAGATATAGCCTGGTTTTCAATAACTATCTGATCCGTGTAGTTGACTTGAGCCGTTACTACCTCATGGCTTACGAACAAGGCAGTCATCGTAACAAGCAATCTGTATATACTTTTCCGTTTCATACGTACTTCCATTTTTTTATTTTATAAGATAAATAAGGGATATTGCCGCTTTAGTTACACCCAAATAGTTTTGGGTATCGCTGGATATTTTGCTTCCGCACTTCACACAGGTAAACTTGTCGTACGTCAGGTAAGCATAGCCTGCGCCGATGCTGAGCTCAAAATTCCACCTGGGTGAGATTAACCACTGATGCCCGTAACTGATGCCAGCTCCGTAAGCAAAACCTTCGTAGCGGAATTCGTTTAAATTGGATAAACGACCTACTGGAATATCTATTCCGCCGATGTTGTATTCGCCTGCCAATGCATGCAATCCAAAAAAATGGCCGTTGAAACTTTCGCAAAGCCAATACCTCAGCTCAGGCTGAACAATCCAGTGTTTTGCTTTTTTGTTGTCGTTAAATACAAAAGGGTTGAATCCTCCTCCTACTTCGAGTGTGTACTTACGATTAAGGGCAAATTCTAAACCAACATTTGGTGTACCTGCTGCCGCCCAATGAGCGAAATTGGTTTTGACTCCGACTGTCTGGGCATGTAATTGATACGTTCCCAGTATCAATACTATAATCAGAATTAATTTATTATGCTTGAGCATTTTATTTGTAATATTGAGTTTGTAAATATGTGAAGCTGCAAAAAACAGACACAAAGTTGTATTTCTCGGACTCATAAATGACTGATAAATCTCCTATTTTATAAAATAGTGTATCTTTTCCACATTTTTTTCTCATAAATGAACCCTTTTAGTCACCTTATTTTTTACCTTTATGAATAAAGGCGGGAAAGGTCTAAATAATTTTAAATAGGGTTTTTTATTGAGAATTCATTTTTTTGTTGATGCAAAATTAGGATAGCCCAAAAGAAAAAGTTATAACTAAAACGACTTTTTTTTGCACTTTTGAGACACTCCAGGAAGTTAAATTTGGACTAAACGAGCGTGATGAAAAAATCATACTTCTGATAATGACAAGGTTAAAAAGTAACTTTTTATACAAATCCGATAACGAAAAAAAGTCAAAATATTTAATAAAAAGGACACATTCGAGAAAATCAGCGAAAATGACCGTTAAAACACAAGTGTTTATATATTAGATTCTTGATGTTTTTTCTTCATAATTGACAGCTTTTTTTGAAGACAATCTTTTTTTCCTATTTCATAAAATATTCCCAAATCGTCAAAAAAATTCTCAAACGGTAAAAAATAAAAGAATAAAAGAAGATGAAATTTGCAGCAGATAGATTCTTTTTTTAATTTTGTCCTAAATTTGTTGCCATGTTATACCCTATTTTTACTATCCTGCCCGCAGCTGTATGTGTGTTTTGGATATTTTTACTGCTCGTTGATAAGCAAAAAAACAGGTCGAAAAAGTTTTTTATCCTACTACTGATCTTTATACTGGTCAACTTTATTGCTCATGCCGCTTTTTTCAATCATAAATATGAATTATATACCGTGCTAGACAGCATATGGGTGTTTACTTCATTGCTTATCTTTCCACTGTACTACTATTACATAAGGATATTGACGACGGATCCGGCGATACAGTATAAGTGGTCCTGGCTTGCTTTACCATCCTTTCTGCTGGCCATATACAGCGCAGTGATCTACCTGTTGATGACACCGGCAGAAATGGAATCATTTATACAGGGTATTATGTATCAAAAAAGTGGATATGAGCCTTACCCCCGGTTAGTTCGTTTGCAAATTTTGCGTGAACACCTCTTTAAAGTCCTGTTTTCAGTTCAGGTCATTTTATCGGTTTATTTTGGTTTCAGGCTTATCGATAAGTACAACAAAAAAGTAAAGACGTTTTACTCGAACCTGGGAGGGAAAGACTTAACTCCTATGAAATGGGCAGTTGCGGCATTACTACTGGCATCAATGGTTTCGGTGCTGGCGAACAGTATTGGTAAAAGCTACTTTATCACACACCCCCAGCTTCTTTTTATACCTTTCACTATTTATTCTGTCTGTATTTTTTTCAGTGCTTATGTGAGCTACATGCAACGGTTTACCATTGAACATTTTACCAAAAATGTAAATGAATATGAATTAAGTAGAGTATTTACAGTTAAAAAACCCGTTGCCCACTATTATATTCCAGGTATGGATAACCTGAAATCACTGCGGGACCGGTTGATTTATTTGTTGGAGAAAATAGAGATTTTTAAAAATCCCGAACTAAAGATTTCCGATGTTTCTTTGTTGTTAAAAACTAACCGTACTTACGTCTCAAAGGTAGTCAATGAAGAACTCAATACCAACTTTTGTGATTTGGTGAACAGTTACCGGGTCAATTATGCCGAAGAATTGCTTTGTTCGCCGGAACAAGCCAATTCACTTTCGATCGCGGAAATTGCGGAGATGTCGGGATTTTCAAGTGAAAGTTCCTTCTACCGGGTGTTTAAAAATAAAAAAGGTATTTCTCCAGGTATTTATAAACAGCATAGATGTAATGTTTTAGCCGTTAATGGCTAAAACATTACATCTCATCACTCCATACAATCCACAACACGCTGCACGTCTAAGTGAATTCCGTAATATGCATATGCATCAACTATTACGGTTGTCTCGTTGCCTTTATACGTAGTAAACAGGCCGGGGGCCGGGTTACCGCTGGGAGCCGTTTCATATCCCTGAATTTTTACCGACTCTGCAACACTCTGCAACCGGGCTCCGTTAAGCGCGGCAAGAGTGATGGTTACTTTACCATCCACCACTTCGGAAAAAGTTACGGTTCCAACCAAGTAGTTTTGACCGGCAAAAACATTAACGGGAGTATTGGCTACATAAGGAGTATAGGTAGCCCAATTGCCTTGAGTTACGTAACGGGAACCTGCTGCCCAAGCTGTTTCGTCCTGATAACACACCTCTACCGGCGGTTCATCTTCACAAACGGCTATGCAATATTCAAATTTCATAAACCAGTTTTTACCCACTTTTCCGCCTTCTCCAAAGGCTGTTTCACTTTGAACTATTTCGCCGTCAACCACTTTAACCACTTCGGCATGAGCGGCAACACATACACAGCCTTCGGGCAGTGTGTCCAGTGGAATTTCAACATAATAGAAGGTTTGCAAGCCGTTAAATTCAACTTTATAGGGGAATTGTCCCGGAACAAGATTGCCTTGTTTGTTCACCGGTAACTTGTCGCAAGCGCCCACAAAAAGATGAATTGCTTTCATTTTCCATTCCCCGGTAGTTTCGTAAGCAACATACAATTTTTCTTTGTTGTTAACTACATATACTTTCCCGGCTTCGTAATGTTGTCCAGCCATGAGGCGAACTTCTTGTACATCACGACAGGGATCTACGCAAGCGGGAACTTCTACTGCTCGGGTACCGGCAGTAACGGCAACAATACCTTCTTCCTCAGCAAGATTCAAGTCATTGGAACAGGAAGAGTGAGTGATGGCAATTGCCGACACGGTAATAACTGCGAAAAACAAAACAATTTTTCTCATAAATAATAATTTTAAAATGATTAAACATTAAAAAAGAAAAAGATTTCTTCCGTTGTCAAAAATAAACAGGTTCCTCATTTTTGGTTATAACTAAACAGACATTTTTTTGGACAATAGGAACATTAACATTTGTAAATTATGACCCTGCAGGCATTTTTAATCATTATCTACAATATAACCAATGTGTTAATAAATAATTTGAGTCTATTTTATTTATGTTGTTTCTTCAGATAAGATTTAACCTGTTTGTTAATGGGGCGGGGAAATTCTATGACTTTCTACAATATGCTTCTCTAGCAACGGTAAACATCAAATCTCGCAGACTTTTGCTACTGGTAGACTGCCTGGGCATCAATTTAGATAAGCAGAAAAAAAGCCGAATCACTACGATTCGGCCAAGTAATTTTTGGGAACAACTATTTACTTTCTTTGAGTGAAATAGTATTTATCACCATAAGAGTCAGAAAGGATCAACGTATTCTCCATTACTTCATAGATGAATGTGTTCCCTTCGGAAGTAAGGGTTCCCGTTTTTAATGATGAATCGAAAGTGTAGTTGAATGACATTGTTAAAACGCCGGCAGTCATCGTGGCCTCTGTGTTAGATATAACTTTGACAACAACCATGCCATTATAGTAATCCAACATTACACCAATCCATTCTGTGTTTGTCAAGGATCTTAATTCGTACGCGGAGACAACAGTATCGTCTTTTTCACAGGCGAATAATACCGCCAATAGGGATAATAAAATTACTTTTTTCATTGCTTTTAGTGTTAAAATAAGTTGTTTCATGATTTCACATCTTCTTGCAAGTTTATACATTTTTCAAAGTATTAAGCAGTGGGCACGGAGAACAACGGCCTGTTCAATGGAACAGGTTGCTCCTTCGAACGAAAAACGGTTGTTGCCCGCAAGCCCTACATCCATTTCGGCACAGCTAGTCAATAGAAAAGCCACCGCTAAAAGCACAAATAAAATCTTTTTCATTTTTTCCATTTTTATAGTTTACAGATTGTGTAGATTAATTATCCGGCATGAATCAATTATGTGTTCAAGCCGGATAATACTTCCAATTTTTTGTTAAAAAAAGTCTTTACAGAAAAAGGACACTTTATTATCCATTTAGGATACCAAAATCTTTTATCTTACGCAACAATATTTACTTTATGTCCGTTTATTGTCAAAATTATTCTAATTTTTTTATTTAGCAAGATTTATCGGTTTTTTTTGGACATTTTTTCAAAAAAAAAGTCTTTTGAGGGAAATTGGGGGTATTTTTGTAAAAAAAGAAGGAAAAGAATTAAATTATAGCTTGTTACAAGCATATATTACAAAAAAAGGACACAAAAGCACCTGACAAACCCTGTCAAAGCGATAGTGTTTGAAAGAAAGGAAGAGAAACGGACGGGTATTTAGATTATTTTGTTCTTGGGAACAGTAGCAACAAACTCTTTCAGGTAAAAAGGCTCGAAATAGGCAGAGTCAACAAAATCAGCGGCAGCAAATGCGTTTTCTGCCAAGGCGGTCATGGCTTCTGCCTTTGGTTTTACATCCGGAATAAACGAAGCGTTTGGATGCAGGATAATATCCTTGCACTTTTCGGCACCGTTGCCAAAAAAAAGGACTTTTTGCTTTTCCAGTAAAGCGGCATAACTCTCTCTATCCACGATATCTGCCGAGGTGGCACGAACAACCTCCAGGTTTGCGTTGAAGATGGTAGCATAGACCTCCATCCGCCGGGCATCAATCATAGGGCAGAGCAAGTGGTCAGGTTCAATTCCCGTTCTCATCATCCAAGCCATAATCTTGTGGGTGGGAATAGCAATAAGGGGGACTTCCAATCCATAGCTCAATCCTTTGGCTTCCGATACTCCGATGCGTAATCCGGTATAAGAACCGGGGCCGCTACTTACCGACACAGCATCGATCTTCATACCGTTATCGCGGACAAACTGTATCATTTCTTCCACAAAAACGCCCAAGGACGTAGCGTGTGATTGTCCGTTCAGGTTTTCCCTGTTCAGCAAAACTTTTCCTCCGGACGATAAAGCACATGAACAAACTTCTGTAGCTGTTTCTATATGTATGATAGTAGGCATAGGGGTTGTGAGTTTATAAACTGCCTGGTATAACGCTTGATGATAGCAATGGTTCATAAAAAAAGACTGCACATAAACGCGCAGTCTCCTTTTTTTGACCTATTGAGAAATATCAATATCTTCTTTCACGATTTCCGTAACCGCCTCTGTTACCACCGCCTCTATTGCTGCGTTGATTATCTCCTTCGGCACGGGGACGAGCCTCTGAGACAGACAGTGTACGACCGTCGTACTCAGCTCCATTCAATTCTTCAATAGCGCGCTGACCATCTTCGTCAGCCATTTCAACAAAACCGTAACCTTTCGATCTGCGTGTTTCTCTGTCAGTAATAATTTTAGCTGAGGTAATCTCTCCGTATTCCTCAAACAATTCTTTTAAATCGGCGTCGTTAATTTGATAACTCAAGCCTGCAACAAAAATGTTCATGTAAAAATAAAAATAAAATAAATAAAAAATTAATTGGTGCAGAAGATATTGTATAAAAGATAAGGTTAAAGAATTGATTTGCCCCTGAGAAGGAAGAAAATAACCAAATACCCGTTTCTGCTATAAAAAACTTTTGCAGCGACAAAGGTAGGAATAAATTTGTTGCTGCAAAACAAATTAGCAAAAAAAACAAAAAAAAATTAGCCTTCGGTCATTATTTGCTTGCCGAAGGCTAATTTTCACTGTTTCACTCCGTTCCTTTCAAGCAAGGCATCAACAGTGGGTTCATGCCCGCGAAAGCGTTTGTACAGTGTCATTGGCTCTTCGGTGTTTCCTCTTTCCAAGATATTTACCCGGAAAGACCGAGCCGTTTTCTTGTCAAAGATCCCATTTTCCTTAAAGGATGCAAAAGCATCTGCATCAAGCACTTCCGCCCATTTATAACTATAATACCCAGCAGCATAACCACCGGAGAATATATGCCCAAACGCTGTAGACATACTTGTTTCGGGCACGACAGGAAGTAATTGTACCGGTCGCATTGCTTCTTGTTCAAATTCACGGACATCTCCGTTAAACGGTTGTTTTAATGTGTGCCATGCCATATCCAAGTATCCGAACGAAAGCTGACGAAGTGTCAAGTAGCCAGTATTGTAATTGGCGGCATCGATGATCTTCTGCACTAACTCCGCAGGCATTTTTTCACCCGTTTGATAATGGAATGCAAATTTATCGAGGTATTCTTTTTCTACTAACCAATTCTCCATAATTTGTGACGGAAGTTCCACAAAATCACGATAAACACTTGTTCCCGACAAGGTTTCATACGTTGATTTCGCCAACATGCCGTGTAAGGCATGTCCGAACTCGTGCAGGAATGTTTCCACTTCGTCGAAAGTGAGCAGTGCTGGCTTTGTTTCGGTGGGGCGGGTGAAGTTCATCACGATGGTGATGTGCGGACGGCTATCCACTCCGTTCTTCACGAATTGCGACTTAAACGACGACATCCAGGCACCCGAACGTTTTCCCTCTCTCGGATGAAAATCAGTAAACAGGACAGCAAGAAAATCGCCGTTGGCATCCATCACGTCGAACGCCTCGACTTCGGGATGATAGACAGGCGTTTGGCTATTTTTCACAAAGGTCAGCCCGTACAGGTCGGTAGCCAGTCCAAAAACTCCTTTCTTCACGTTCTCGAGTTCAAAATAGGGACGCGTCATTTCGTCGTTAAGGTCGAAACGCTCGTCTTTCAACTTATCGGAGTAGAAACTCCAGTCCCACGGCTGAATTTCGGTCGGGTTCCCTTCCATTTTGACAGCAAAGGCCTCCACCTCTTTCACCTCCCGGCGAGCTGTTTCTCCGTAAGCCCGGGCCAGCTCTTCGAGCAGGCTGTAAACCCCTTCCTCGTTCTTTGCCATCCTATTTTTCAGGGCGTAGGCGGCGTAGTTCCGGTAACCCAGCAAATTGGCAATCTGCAGGCGTAAGTTTACGATTCTTTTAATGTTTTCTTTATTGTCAAACTCTCCACCCATAACACTTTTGGTGTTGTAAGCCATGTAAAGCTTCTCGCGCAAGTCACGACGGGTAGAATATTTCATAAAACCGATGTAGCTAGGAGCCGACAAATCGAACATCCATCCTTCTTTTCCTTTCGATTTTGCCTTGGCAACAGCTGCTTCCAGAACGCTCCCTGGCAGCCCGGCCAGATCGGCTTCATCGGTGAGCAGCATTTCGAACCGATTGGTTTCTTTCAGGTTGTTTTGTCCAAAATCGAGGGTGATTTTGCTCAGCTCCATCGACAGCTTCCGGTAGGTTTCCTTGTCTTCAGCAGAAAGTGTTGCGCCGCTATTCTCGAACTGTTCGTAGTATTTTTCCACCAAACGGATCTGTTCAGGGAGTAAACCCGAAGTCAGGCGGTTATCGTAAACTGTTTTTACCCGGGCAAATAATTTTTCATTCAAGTTAATGTTGTTGGAATGCTCCGATAATTTCGGGCTCAACCGCTGCGAAATCATCATCATCTCGTCGTTGCTCTCGGCACTCAGCAGATTGAAGAAGACACCGCTCACACGGTTCAACATTTCGCCTGAATATTCCATTGCAGCAATGGTATTCTGAAAAGTCGGAGTAAACGGATTAGCAGCAATGGTTTCAATTTCAACCTTGTGCTGCCGGATAGCTTCATCGAAAGCCGGCTCATAATGCTCAATCTTGATTTTATCGAACGGTGGCGTGCCGTATGGAGTATCGTACGGTTTAAAAAAAGGATTTTCATCCGCCATTGAAGCGGTGGTCATAGTCGTCATAAATAATAATAAGAATAAGAGTTGTTTCATATATTGGGTTTTGAGGGTTGAGTCATCTTTTTTCCGAATCGCTCTTTGCTTTATATGCCATAGCATAAAACCGGATTTGTTTGATCACGGAAAGCAACCCATTCGACCGGGTAGGAGAAAGGTGTTCAGTAAGTCCGATTTCCTTCATAAAGCGTAGGTCGGAAGCAAGGATTTCGTCGGGAGTACGGTGATTAAACACACGCAATACCAACGCTAACAAGCCTTTCACAATTACAGCGTCGCTTTCTGCCTGGAGGTACAATCTCCCGTCCCGGTAGTCAGTCTGCAGCCAAACACGACTCTGACAGCCTTGAATAATATTTTCGGGCACCTTGTACTTCTCGTCAAGTGGTGCCAGTTGATTTCCCTGCTCAATGATATAAGCGTATTTATCCATCCAGTCATCGTAGATGCTGAATTCATCGATAATCTCTTGTTCTGTTTCGTTGATTGTCATATGTTGTTTTCGTCTAATTCCCGGTAAACCACTTCCAGCACCATTTGTCCGGTAGCCTGGAGCGTTGCCTTACTGATGTTGCGCATATCGTCGTTGTGCGTGTGCCAGTGTGGCGCAAAGCCATTGTCAGTATCCTTTAAATTAATGATGTTTGCACACGGAATACCCCGTTTCTCAATTACCGACACGTGATCGTCGGTGATATAACTGCCGTTCCGTTGTACGAAAAATTTCCCGTATCCCATGTGGGAAGCGATGCTCCATATCTTTGACACGACATTCGACGCATGCTGCATTGAATAGCCTTCGCGCAAGAATGTAGCGTTTGCTGCACCCACCATATCGAGTAAAATTCCGTACGAAGCCTTATAATTGTTTTTGTGTGGATTTTCCGACCAATACCTGGATCCCACACACCACCATTCACCCGAAAGATAATTTTTATCGAATGCGGGCTGCCCCCAGTCTTCCAAATCAAAAAAGATGATGTCAACTCCTATCCCGGGAGGCTGCAGCTGCAGTTGCCGGGCAATCTCCAAAAGCACCCCTACTCCACTTGCTCCGTCGTCTGCACCGGGAATAGGGCTGTCTTGTGTGTTGGGGTCAGGCTCTTCATCGGCGAACGGGCGACTGTCCCAATGGGCAAACAATAAAATACGTTTCTCTTTTTCGGGCTGAAAACTCCCGATAATGTTACGGATCTGAATGTTCTGTCCGTTATAATGCGTTACGTGGGCTTTTTGTTCAAAAATATCCGCACCGAAGGCAGCCAGTTTTTCCGATAGGTAGTCACCACAAGCTTTATGTGCGGTCGTTCCTGGAACCCGTGGTCCGAAGCTGACTTGCTTTTCAACAAAACGGTATGCGCTGTCGGAATTAAAATCGGGGGATACTTTTGCATATGCGATTGCTGGCATTTCTTTACCTGCGATCTTCTGTGACTGGCAAGAGTTGCACGATGCAGAAAAAACAAGGCCAACTCCCACTAGCAACACGATGAACAGTGAATTTAATTTTTCCATCAGTCGTTTTTCTGATAGGTGAAGTTGGAAATTCCGATGTTCTTGTACGTTTCTTTCAGCGCCTCCTCGTCGTCCGAAATAACCAACAGCTTATCTCCATCCATGAGAGCCGTTTGTCCGGTAGGGACAAAAAACCGTTCACCTCTCTTCACCATCACCGCCAGCGTATTGTCGGGCAACGGCATCTCCATAAGGTTCTTGCCGTGTTTTAGCGTCTCTTCAGTAATGCTGATCTCAGTCATGGCCGATTTTATTTCTTCGGAGAACTCAACGTCGAAATCCTCAAAACTTTTGTACTTGCTCGGTTTTTCCGCCAGCCCAAGCCATTTGGCCACTATGGGAAGTGAAGTACCCTGATACAACAAGGAAACGATGGTAATCACAAAGACGATATTAAACACTGTTCTTGCCCCGGGCACTCCTGCTGCCAACGGCAATATGGCAAAAATAATAGGTACGGCTCCGCGTAATCCCACCCATGAAATGTAGGCTTTGTCGCGAAATGAAATTCTTTTGAAAGGAATAAGGCAGAGGTAAACCGTGATGGGACGCGCAATAAAGATCATAAAAAGGGCAATGATAATGCCCGGAATCAACACCGGCACCAATTCACTGGGATTAACCAACAATCCCAGCGTCAGGAACAGGAGGATCTGACTCATCCAGGCAAATCCATCCATAAAACTCATCGATGTGCGTTTATGTGCAAACTTTGAGTTCCCGATGACCAACCCCGCGATATAAACCGCCAGGTATCCGTTGCCTTTCAGGTAGTAGGTCACTGCAAAAATAAATATTCCGGTAATAAGGAGCAAGACCGGATAGAGCGAAGTATTGTCCATTCGGATACGGTTGATAATGACTACCGAAAATCTCCCAAGGAAGTATCCCAGCAACGCTCCAACCACAAGCTGAACAACGATATTGACGGCTACCATCACATAATTGGGGTCGTTGCCCGAATTGATAAGACTGATAAAGGTAACCGTCAGCATATAAGCCATAGGGTCGTTACTCCCACTTTCCAACTCAAGTAACGGACGAAGATTATTCTTCAGCATAAGTCCTTTAGAACGGAGAATGCCGAAAACGGACGCAGAATCGGTAGAAGAAACCGTGGAAGCCAGCAACATAGCTGTTAAAAAACCCACTCCCAATCCTGTGTAAACCTGATCAGACAGCCACCAGGTAAAAATACCCGTAATAATGGCCGTAATAAATACGCCCAGCGTAGCCAAAACAACCCCAGGCTGAATAACCGGTTTTATTTCTCTGAATTTTGTGTCCAGGCCTCCGGAAAAAAGGATAATTGTCAAACAAACGGTTCCGATGGCCTGTGCTATTTGAATGTTCTCGAAATTAAGTCCGAATCCATCCCCTCCGAAAATCATTCCTACCAACAGGAAGAGTAGCAAAACCGGAACACCGAATTTATGCCCGGCTTTTCCCACCAGCATACTTACGAAAAAAAGAAAAGAACCAATAAGCAATATAAGTTCAGTTGAAACCTCCATCTTTTTGCTTTAAGATTGTTTGAATATAAGTTGATCCTCTTTGACAACAAGCTTTGCCGTCTTTCCCATCACAAGCGGGAAGTTGTGCTTCACGTGTCCTGCCGGGAAGTCGAAACAAACCGGAAAATCATATCCCGTCACAACGGATGCGATGGATTCGTAAAGCGCTGAATACATATCGTTGTCTTCGGTATAATCGCTGAACTGACCTACGATCAATCCCGATATCCGGTCGAAGATACCTGCAAGTTTAAGTTGATTGATGTACCGGTCGATCTTGTAAGGCTCTTCGCCAATATCCTCGATAAACAAAATGCCGTTTTTGGGTAAATAGGCAAATCGTGTACCTAGAATACCGCAAAAAACCGAAAGGTTTCCGCCAAATAACCTTCCGGAGGCTTTGCCTTTCCGGTTGAGGTAAGCATACTTTGCGACGGGAATATCGTAGAAAACGGGTTCTCCGGCAAGTATGGTTTTGGTGAAACGAACAGAAATGTCACCCGGGCCTTCCTCGGCAAAATGCTTGGCCATAGGCCCGTGGACAGACATAATCCCATGTTGCTGCAACGTTGCATGCAAAACGGTAATATCGCTATAACCGACAACCCATTTCGGGTACTGTCTTATACCTGTAAAGTCGAGTTTATCCAACAGATGTACAGTTCCGTATCCTCCGCGCGAACAGAAAATCAACTTCACCTCAGGGTCGTCCATGGCTCGCTGCAGGTCTGCTAGCCGTTGCTCCACGAAGCCGCTGAAACGTCCGGTCCTGCACAATGCATTTTCGGAAATCTCCACCCCCAATCCCCAATCACAAAGTAAGTCTGCTGCCTTTGCCACCAGCCCGGCATCTATCTTCCCGGCAGGTGAAAGGATAACTGCCTTATCACCGGTTTGTAATATTGGGGGTTGGAGCATACAATCCCAGTTTTATGCGTCAATGTGCGCGTAAGTAGCATTCTCTTCGATAAACTCCCGGCGTGGAGCAACATCTTCACCCATCAGCATGGAGAAGATTATATCGGCATCCGCCGCATTTTCGATGGTCACCTGACGGAGCGTACGCTTTTCGGGATTCATTGTTGTCTCCCAAAGCTGCCCGGCATTCATCTCTCCCAGCCCTTTGTATCGTTGCGAATGAACCGCATTTTCATTCCCGTCGGCATATTTATCGATAAATGCCTGGCGTTGACGGTCATCCCAGCAATACTCTTCGATTTTACCTTTCTTGCACAGGTAAAGTGGCGGAGTGGCAATATAGACGTAACCGTTCTCGATAAGCGGTTTCATATACCGGAAAAAGAAAGTCAGGATAAGTGTGGCAATGTGGCTTCCGTCCACGTCGGCATCGGTCATGATTACCACCTTATGGTACCGGAGTTTTTCGATATTCAACGCTTTGGAATCTTCTTCCGTTCCGATAGTTACCCCCAAGGCAGTATATATGTTCCGGATCTCTTCATTTTCGAAAACCCGGTGGGTCATCACCTTCTCCACGTTTAGGATTTTTCCACGTAACGGAAGGATGGCCTGAAACATACGGTCTCGGCCCTGTTTAGCTGTTCCCCCTGCAGAATCTCCTTCGACGATAAAAATTTCGCATTTCTCAGCATCCTTGTCGGAACAGTCGGCCAGTTTTCCGGGAAGTCCTCCACCCGACAACGGTGATTTCCGCTGAATCAACTCGCGTGCCTTACGTGCAGCGTGGCGTGCCGTAGCAGCAAGAATAACCTTTTCCACAATAATTTTTGCTTCTTTTGGGTGCTCCTCCAGGTAATTGTTCAATGCTTCTCCAGTAGCCTGATCTACAGCACCGATCACCTCACTATTTCCCAATTTGGTTTTTGTTTGCCCCTCGAATTGTGGTTCGGCTACTTTTACCGACAACACGGCTGTAAGCCCTTCACGAAAGTCATCACCGCTGATTTCCACCTTTACCTTTTCCAGCATCTTGGAATCCTCGGCATATTTCTTCAGTGTGCGCGAAAGTCCTCTTCTGAAGCCGGTAAGGTGTGTACCTCCTTCGATGGTGTTGATGTTATTTACGTAAGAGAATATGTTTTCGTTGTACGTAGAATTGTACGTCATCGCTATTTCGATGGGAATGCCCTGTTTTTCGGTTACAATGTGAATGGGCTCCGAAATGAGCGGTTCCTTGGCCTTGTCGATATAACGAACAAACTCTTCCAACCCGTTTTCAGAATAGAAACGTTCTGTTTTGAAAGTACCGTCTTCGCGGGGCGTTCTCTTGTCGGTAAGGGTAAGCGTTACCCCGGCATTCAAAAAAGCCAGTTCACGAAGTCGTGTCGCCAAAATGTCATAGCGGTATTCTGAAACGATAAAGATAGTATCATCGGGTTTAAAGGTGATTATGGTCCCGGTTTTATCGGTCTGCCCGATCACTTGCACATCGGAATAAGGCTTTCCGCGCGAATATTCCTGCACATGAATTTTTCCGTCCCGATGAATTTCGGCTTTGAGATGCATCGAAAGGGCATTCACACACGATACGCCCACACCGTGCAAGCCTCCAGAAACCTTGTACGTTCCCTTGTCAAACTTTCCCCCGGCGTGAAGCACGGTAAGCACTACCTCCAACGCCGATTTTTTTTCCTTTTCGTGGTAATCCACCGGAATTCCGCGTCCATTATCAGTAACGGTAATGGAGTTATCTTCGTTGATGGTCACGTTTATTTCATTACAATATCCGGCAAGTGCTTCGTCAATGGAATTATCAACCACCTCGTAAACCAGGTGATGAAATCCTTTTTCGCTTACGTCTCCGATATACATAGCCGGGCGTTTGCGAACCGCTTCCAACCCTTCAAGTACCTGAATGTTTTGCGCGGAATAATTTCCGCTTGCCGATTTTTTTTCTTCTTCTGTCATTTTTATCTTTTAAATATCTCTCTGAGAATTTATAATTTATCCCTGTCCGTTTTTTGGTTAAAAAACCGAACAAATATACGAAAAATTTGCCGTCTAGCCAACCGTTTTTCGTTTTTTTAGCAGAGGAAAAGCCATTGAAAAGCCGTTTAAAATTCGCAATCGATAGCTGCACGGCCAATCCGCACCTTACCAATAAACGCCCCTACTTTCTGGTGTTCCGGATGCGAAATATAGGTATGTAAATCATCCAGGTTCCTGAACTCGCTGTCGAGCATAATATCGTAGTTACCCGCAGGAGCATCGGCATGATTTATCGATACCTCCATTTTTAAAATTTCGGGAATTAAATCTTTCAGTGCCTCGAGGCGCTGCTTGATTATTACCGCATTTGCGGCTTTTGAGTTACCTTCGGCTTCTTCAGCCAACTTAAAGAGTACAATGTGCTTAATCATAAATTGGGTGCTTTAATTTATCCTGTCATCCTAGCAAAATCTGGAGCTTAGACAAAACTCAAAATTACTAAAAAAATATTGCCTGAGAAAATCGAAAAAGTTTCTCGTTTTTTCGTAACTTTGTTTCAATCACAAATCAATTAAACAGCTATGAATATAGGAACAATTATCACCATCGTAGGCATCGCAGTGATCGCATTGGCGTTTTATCAATACTACAATGCCAGCAAGAAAAGAAGGCGAAAATACAAAGGCAGAAAGTAAACGCAATGAAAAGCAACTGCCATTATCAGGTATAGGCTAAAAAAAAACCGGACACACTTGTGACCGGCTCCGTTTATTCTTAACAGATAAAAAAATCAGTTCAACTTGCTGATGTGAGCAGCTAATTTAGCCTTTAAATTATTGGCTTTGTTTTGATGAATAACTTTCTTTTTTGCCAGTTTATCCAACATTGAGCAAACCCCCGGATACATGGCTGCAGCCTCTTCCTTTGAGGTCAAAGCGCGCAACGCGCGTACCGAATTTCTGGTTGTGCGTGAAACGTAACGATTTGATAAACGACGAACTTTTGTTTGTCTGATCCTTTTTTCTGCTGATTTGTGATTTGCCATTATTGTTTGACTTGTTTAAATCTTTTTTATTGTAGCCCATAGGGGAATCGAACCCCTCTTTCAAGAATGAAAATCTTGCGTCCTAACCGATAGACGAATGGGCCATTTGAGTTGCGAACCCGAAAGAAAAATTAACCTTTCCTCAAATTGCGAGTGCAAAGATAGAACCTTTTTTGAGACCGACAAAATTTTGCCCGATTTTTTTCTCAAAAAAGCAACAAATTTATACCTTGATTATAAAAAAACAAAGCTATACAGAATTTTAAGCCCAATAAATTGGATATTAAAAAAATATTTTCTAATTTTGCACCCCAATATTTAAGCAACAAATAAAACATCAGATAAAATGAAAAGAACATTTCAACCCTCAAACAGAAAGAGAAGAAACAAACACGGGTTCCTTTCGAGAATGGCGACCAAGAACGGAAGAAAAGTATTGGCCTCTCGCCGTGCTAAAGGAAGAGTAAGATTGACCGTATCCGATTAATCCGAAAAAGGCCTTTTATGGGAAGCAGGAATATGTGATGCATATTCCTGCTTTTTTTGTTGTGTTCCGCATATACTCCAAACTCTTTGTCCGGAAAAGACAAAGGCAACCATTTTTTTTGTACTTTTGCAATGAAATTTCAACATCATATTCAACTATATGAGCACAAAACCAACTAGTAAAAAATTTCCGGGCAACAACATTCTCCTCAACGTAGTAGCCATTGGCGTTGTAGCTATTTTGTTGTTCGTCCTCACCCTACTTTTTCTGAATGTATACACCCGTCACGGACAAAACGTGGTGGTTCCTCAGCTACAGGGATTTCAGGAAGAGGAAGCCGAAGCTATTCTGAAATCCAAAGGGTTGGACATTCAGGTTGTTGACTCTATTTACAAAAAGGACGCCGTTCCCGGTTCGATTATCGATCAAACTCCCAAGCCGAACAACAAAGTAAAGGAAGGCCGGGATATATATGTCACCATTTACGCCCGAAACCCGCAACAGGTTTCCGTTCCGGGACTGGTGGATTTTTCCGCGCGACAAGCTATAGCGCTACTCAACTCCATCGGATTCAAACAAATAACCATAGAAGAAATCCCCGCTCAATACAGCGGATTGGTCATTTCGGTTGAATATCGGGGGAAAAAACTGATACCCGACGAACAAATTCCTGCCGGATCACCTTTGAAATTGGTGGTAGGAAGCGGGATGTCAGAAGATTCGCTAAGCATAAACAGGGAAATCGTGGTTTCTCCCGGAGTCACTGCAACGATTCCCGATTCTTCGCGAAATGTTCCCGTAAAACCGTCCAAAATGGATGAATCGTTCTTTTAAAAGAGGTGCGACAAGTTGCGAAGAGCTAAAACATGTACACGTGAAAGAAGAAGATCTATACGATATTCAGGATTTTCCGGAAGATGAAGATGAGCTGACCGGCATTTCCTCGCAGGAAGAAAAATTTGAGCATTTTCGATTTGTAGCCGATAAAGGACAAAGTTTACTGCGGATCGACAAGTTTTTATCAGACCGTATCGAAGGAATTTCACGAAACCGGATTCAGCAGGCTGCCGATGCTCAATGCATCCTAGTGAACGGGATTACCGTAAAATCAAGTTACAGGGTTAAACCGCTGGATGTAGTCACGGTTGTTATGGATCGCCCGCGAAGGGAGCTGGAAATACTTCCGGAAGATATTCCTCTCAACATCGTTTACGAAGATGACGACCTCATGGTTATTAACAAACCTCCCGGTATGGTAGTGCACCCGGGGCACGGTAACTATACAGGTACATTGGTTAACGCGATAGCGTTTCATTTAAAATACGAACACGGCATGGATATGACCGATCCGCGCCTGGGACTGGTACACCGCATCGACAAGGATACATCGGGCTTGTTACTTATTGCTAAAACACCCGATGCCAAAACATACCTTTCCGCACAATTTTTCAACAAAACCACTAAAAGGAGATATACGGCACTGGTGTGGGGAAACGTCACCAGCGATGAAGGCACCGTTACCGGGAATATCGGTCGTGACCCAAAAGACCGGATGCAGATGCGCGTTTTCACCGATGGCGAACAAGGAAAGCCTGCGGTTACTCACTACAAGGTACTGGAACGATTTGGTTACGTAACGCTTGTTCAGTGCGAGCTGGAAACAGGCCGCACACATCAGATACGTGTGCACATGAAACACATCGGACACACGCTGTTCAACGACGAACGTTACGGGGGAAACGAAGTACTGCGCGGAACACATTTTGCAAAATACAAACAGTTCGTGTACAATTGTTTTGCCGTTTGTCCGCGACAATGCCTGCACGCACAAACACTCGGATTCATACATCCCCGTACCAGAAGGGAGATGTTTTTTGAGAGCGAACTGCCGCAGGATATGCAGGAGGTTATTGGTCGTTGGCGCACATATACGGCTGCAAGGGAAACGGGAGAACACCAGATATAAATGCATAATAACTCACACCTCAAACCACAACAAAAAAATATGAAAAAGAACATTGCCATCATTTGGGGAGGCTATTCGTCTGAAAAGGAAGTTTCAGAGAGAAGCGCCCGGGGCATTTACTCTTTTATTGATAAAAGCAGGTATAACCTTTATAAGGTAAAAATTGATAAAGAAGTCTGGGAAGCGGAATGCGGAAACGAAACCTTCCCCATCGACAAGAACGACTTCAGCTTCACGGCGAACGGAACGAAAACAGCGTTTGACTTTGCATACATCACTATTCACGGCACCCCGGGGGAAGATGGTGTTTTACAGGGCTATCTCGATATGCTCAACATTCCCTACTCCAATTGTGGAGTGCTAGCATCTGCATTGACTTTCAGTAAATTCACATGTAACCACTTCCTGAAGAGCTTCGGGTTCAACATGGCCGAATCGGTGATACTTCGTTCCAGGGAATCGCACAATACCGAATCGATCGTTCATCAATTAGGACTTCCTCTATTTGTAAAGCCCAATATCGGCGGATCTAGCTTTGCAACGACCAAGGTAAAAGAGGCATCACTCCTGCAACAAGCCATAGAAAAGGCTTTTGATGAAGCCTCTGAAGTGATGGTCGAGAGTTTTATTGCAGGAACAGAGGTGACCTGCGGATGCTATCGAGCAGGAAAGGGGTTTCAGCAATTACCCCTCACCGAAGTGGTTACCCGGAATGAGTTTTTCGATTATAATGCTAAATACAAAGGAGAAGTTGAAGAAATTACTCCGGCGCGGATCCCGGACGACATGGCAGCACAAATTCAGGAACAGACCGAACGGATCTATCGCCTTATC
This sequence comes from Petrimonas sulfuriphila, assembly GCA_038561985.1. Lineage (NCBI taxonomy): Bacteria > Pseudomonadati > Bacteroidota > Bacteroidia > Bacteroidales > Dysgonomonadaceae > Petrimonas > Petrimonas sulfuriphila. The sequence continues at coordinate 61,568 of CP073276.1, forward strand.
GGTGCAAAAGGTATCATCAGGGCAGATTACATCATTTCCGGCAGTATCCCCTTTCTGCTCGAGGTAAATACTACACCCGGAATGACTGAGACCAGTTTTATTCCTCAACAGGTACGCGCCGCCGGGCTCGATATTTCTGACGTGATGACCGATATTATTGAATACGAATATAACCGGCTAAAAAAATAAACTATGCAAAATTTCGATGATATCCGCCCTTTGTACGACGGCGAAGTCCCTTCAGTTATTCGGTCCCTTATCAACGATCCCTACTTTCGCAGAGCGGCCGAACCCCTGATTAAGCCAATAACGTGGGAAATGTTTAGTGGAGCCATGCTCGCTTGCAAATCGATTAACGATTTTCAGCGAACCATCATTTATCCTTTTATGAAACAGCTTATTGCCAAAACTACATCAGAACTTACCGGTATAGGATTTGAAGAATTCAAAGACGGCTCAAGCCACATTTACATTTCCAACCACCGTGATATTGTACTGGATGCAGCTTTCCTCAATATTCTCTTTTTCGATAAAGGAATAGATACGTCGGAAATTGCCATCGGAGATAATTTGCTGATATATAACTGGATTACTGATTTGGTAAGGCTTAACAAAAGTTTTATCGTGAAACGCCGCGTTTCAGTCCGTGAGATGCTGGATACCTCCAGACACCTGTCGGAGTATATTTTCGACACCATCACCCGTCGCCGTCAATCTGCTTGGATTGCCCAACGCGAAGGCCGCGCAAAAGATTCGGACGATAAGACCCAGGCAAGCCTGCTGAAGATGCTGACACTGTACAACAGCTCAAAGCCGGCTGAGGCACTCAGGTCGCTTGACATAATACCTCTTTCCATCACCTACGAATTTGATCCGTGCGATTACCTCAAAGCCAAAGAATACCAGCTTAAAAGAGACAACCCCGGATATAAAAAAAGCCAAGCCGACGATATCGAAAATATGCGAACGGGCATTTTGGGTTATAAAGGGAAAGTTTTTTTCAAGTTCGGAAACCGGATCAACGACACATTATCACGTATCGATGAAAAGACCAGCCGGGCACAGGTACTGGAAACTGTAACCCAGGCCATCGACAGGGAGATTTACAAAAACTACGTCTTTTTTCCGATGAACTACATTGCCTACGATCTGATGGAAAATAGCAACTTGTTTGCCGCCAGATATACCGATGAAGACAAGGCAGCTTTCGATAACTATATCGACGGGCAGATTGCAAAAATTGATATCCCCGGCAAAGACTACCGTTTTCTGCGTGAAAAGCTAATCGGGATGTATGGGAATACAGTGAAGAATTTTGTTTCGGCGGAAAAAATATAAGTAAAAATAATGGCAGTAAGCTAAAACAATGAAGAGGAATTATGTTGTATACCTGACGGTTTTTTTTCTCCTTGCAAGTGCATGTGAGAAAGAACCGGAGCGTATCGATGACTTCTTCGTAGAGTTTGCCACAGTAGTAAAACCAGTTGAGCGGATAATGTTTCAACTGGATAACTTCAAGACCCTTGTCCCGATTGAATTGAAAGATTATTCGGGCAAAAACGGGCAACGTGTCATTCTCAACTACACGCCTTTACGCGGCGACACGGTGAAAATCAACAGCGTTAACGATATTTTCACGGGGGTAGTCCAGGAAAGCAACGCCGTGACCAACCTCATCAAAGACCCTGTAAAAGTGCAAAGCGTTTGGGTGGGCGGAAACTACCTGAATCTGATCCTCGAAATAGAATACTTCGACAAAACTCACGTTATCGGATTGTTTCGCGATACGCAATCTTCCACTATCGATCTGCACTTCAGCCATTCAAAAGAAAACGATCCACCTGGATACACCCAGAAACTTTATGCTTCTTTCTCACTTTCCGCCATTAAATCCCCCAACGGTTCCCCCACCCCTTTCCGGTTTCATATCCAAACGCACACTGGCGTACGCGTATTCGAACTAAAAGTAAAATGATCCACCCCTCTATTTTTAACACATATTTACAGCAATAAACCTTGGATCCGGCCAGCAAAAACATTCAATTACTATATCATTTTTCACAGTTTTCATATTTTTAATAAGGAATTATTGTATCCCCCTACAGATTTCCGGGCAAATTTATCCTATTGCAAAAAACTTCCAATTGTAGTTTTGTATTTCTAACTTTTTTTAATTGCCTTTCGGGTTATAAAGAAGGGCAATATCGCATCTCGCTACATCATTAACATAAAAGTTCGAAAGATAAAATATCAAAAAAGACAGCTTATGTGTCATTTTAGTCAGTTTTCCAGTTGGAGGATATTTTATTTTTGTGACTTTCAAATCCGGCATTTATGAAATTCGGATAGTTATTATACTAATATCCTGTAAAAGAAAAGTTACTCATCCAAAACTCTTGCAACATGAAAATAAATAACAAAGCAGCAATCACAAACCCAAGTAAACAGATGCTGTTCGATTCAAAATTCCTAATTATCCTCATTACTTTTTTCTTGATCAATGGTTGCAAAACCGAAAGAGATATTTACAAGACAACGTTTAAAACTTCATACTCTGAGTTATTGGATGATTTTAAGTCTCCACCTAACGATGCAAAAATAAGGGCTTATTGGTGGTGGCTCAACAGCAATGTGACGAAAGATTGTATAACCAAAGACCTGGAAGCCATGAAGAATAATGGCTACGGCGGAGCAATGATCTTCGATGCCGGGTCTTCTGCTTATGATGTGGCACACAAAACAGAAGCGGGGCCGGCGTTTCTAAGCAAAGAATGGCTCGAACTTTTTGAGCACGCCGTCAGTGAGGCAGACCGGCTTGAATTGGAACTATCGATAAATGTCCAAAGCGGATGGAATCCGGGCGGGCCTTCCGTAACACCTGAACTTGCTTTAAAAAAAATAACCTGGAGCGAAATGACGATAAATGGCCCGGAAGCTGTTAACAGGGAATTGCCTCTCCCTCCCGGAGAAAATATCCTTGAGGATGTAAAAATTATTGCCGTAAAGCAATCAGGTGATACCGTTCCGCAATCCGACAGAATCAAAAACATAAAACTCAAAACTTTGGAACAGAGACTCGGCTCTGCCGGCATTTATCCCCTACATCTGCTGAGAGAGGACTTTGAGGGAAAAGGAAATCCGATAAATAAGAGTGATATAATAGATATTACGGAATACTTTGATGGAGAAAACCTTAAATGGAATGCACCTGACGGAACATGGTCTGTTCTTCGTTTTGTAATGATAAATACCGGCAAAGGAGTATCTACTGCCAGTGACGGATGGGAAGGATTGGCAATGGACCACCTGAATAAGGAGGCTTTGTTGAAATACAATCAAGATGTTATATCCAAGCTGATTCAGACTGCAGGAAAAGCGGGAAACTCATTAAAATTCATCCATACTGATAGCTGGGAAATGGGTGTTGCAAATTGGACAGATCACTTTATGCAAACATTTGAAAAAAGAAACGGCTATGACATGACTCCCTTTCTACCTGTTCTTACGGACCGCATTGTAATTAACCGGGAGGTTTCAAGCAGGTTTCTCCACGATTTTCGTCGCACCGTTGCAGATCTGGTGGCTGAGGAATTTTATCAAACATTCAGAGATATTGCCCACTCGAACAAACTGGGAACTCACCCCGAGTCAGGAGGCCCACATGCAGCTCCGATTGATGCGGTTCAAACCATGAAGTTTAATGATGTGCCTATGGGTGAATTTTGGATACGGTCTCAGACTTTTTTTACTAAAGAAGACCAACGTCTTTCCGTAAAACAAAGTGCGAGCGTTGCTCACATTTATGGAAAACGGTTTGTTGCTGCTGAAGGTCCCACAAGCATTGGCCCACATTGGGAACGTCCTCCTAAAGATTGCAAGAATGATATCGACAGGATCTTTTGTTCGGGTGTTAACAGGATTGTATGGCATACATATACTGCTTCTCCTGATGAATATGGCGAACCCGGGAACGAGTACTTTGCAGGCACTCATCTGAATCGTCACGCTACATGGTGGAAAGAGTCAAAATCATTTGTTGAATACATGAACCGGGTATCATCTGTATTGTCGAAAGGCTTATTCAGAGCCGATGCCCTGTATTATTATGGAGATGATGCGCCAAATTTTATATTTCTAAAAGAAGAGGTTAATGATCTGGGGAAAGGCTACGATTGGGATAAATGCAGCTTTGACGTGTTGATGAATGATGTAAAAATAAAAGACGGGATGATTTTTCTTCCCGATGGGATGAACTATAAAATATTAGTACTCCCCAATGCCACATCAATCAAGGCTGAACTGTTAGTAAAACTTCAGGAACTTGTGGAAGACGGGATGATTCTGGTAGGGCCAAAACCCGGGAAAGCCACCGGTTTAAAGAACTATCCCATGTCTGATAAAACGGTAAAACTCCTTGCTGACAAGATGTGGGGAGATATTGACGGAAAAGAAATTGTTGTCAACAATTTCGGTAAAGGGAAGGTATTCTGGGGAATTTCGCCGGAAAAAGTGCTTCAATTACAGAACATACCTCCGGACTTTGGGTATGAGAGCGTATATCCCGACACTCATCTGGACTATATTCACCGGTATACACCCTCTGAGGACATTTATTTCATAGCGAATCGTCTATCACGGCACGGGATAGATCATAATGAATATCATTATTTTACAGATCTGCCTGATCGATACGAAGAAACCGTCTGTAAATTCAGGGTCAGCGGTAAAGTTCCTGAGTTATGGGATCCCATAACAGGCAACGTTCAGGAAATTCCCGTTTATTACGAAAAGAACGGATATACACATGTGCCTTTGCATTTTACCCCTGAAGGCTCCAAAATTATTGTTTTCAGAAAAAAGAAACAAGACAGACACATTACAAAAATAGAAAGAAATGGAATAGAAATTTTTCCTGAATTGAGCCTGTCTGCTTCCACCTCCCCAAACTTTAAATTTCAGCAGGAACATAAAAAAATTTCCGGCCAGGTTCTGCACACGGGAACGTATACACTTTCCTGGTCTGACAATGAGACGTCCTCTTTTACTGAAAAGAGCTCGTACGTAGAAAAAATTCTTGATAACCCGTGGGAATTGAGTTTTAACAGAGAATGGGCCCCCAAACAAAAGATTGTTATGGACAGCCTGATGTTCTGGAGTGATTTACCCGATGAACTCAGTAAATACTATTCCTGTTCGGCAGAATATTCAAGTACTTTTAACCTGAATGAAGACAACATTAAAGGGAAAAGCATATGTCTCGATTTGGGGAATGTTCAAGATATTGCCTCTGTAAGTATAAACGAAAAAAATGCGGGTGTTTGCTGGATTGCCCCTTTTACCGTTGACATAACACCCTATATTAAGGAGGGGAACAATAAAATTGTGATTACTGTAACAAATTCATGGGTAAACAGATTGATCGGAGACAGTTATCTCTCAAAAGAAGAACGCTTTACCCAAACTAACATCCAAAAATTTGAACGAGACAACAAAGAGACCTTTTTCAGAAAGTCTGGCCTGGGAGGAACTGTGAAGTTAATTTTAACTAAAAATATAGCATTAACTAAATAAACTTAAGGTGTTTTGTGAAATATTTACAGAACCTATAAATAAAAAAAACAATTAACCTGCTGAGAGAAAAATCGCATTATATAATTAATCGACAACACCTTACACTCAATAATATTGAAATAAACAAGAATTTTGTCACATTAAATTCAAAATTTATATCAAAAAAGACAGTACAAGTGTCATTTTAATTAGGTTTCCCCCGATCACATCCATTATTTTTGCGGATCTAAATTTGTAAAAATTTATAAAAAATCTAATGTGCGATAAACGGCAATTCCATTTAATTGAAATACTCTAATTTGAAATTTAATTTAATCATGAACAATTTAAATTTAATAAACAACGGATGAAAAAGAAGAATTTTGCAATTTTATTTAGACGGACGATGGCAGTAACCATCATGTGTATGTTGTCCTCTTTTTTAATCTTTTCCCAGAATATTACGGTAAAGGGAAAAGTGATCGACGTAAACAAAGAGCCTTTGATAGGCGTAACTATTCAAGTACAAAACACATCAGTTGGAACAATAACTGATATTGACGGTAACTATATATTACCCAACGTACCGTCTAATGCTAAACTGGAAGTGTCCTATGTGGGGATGAAATCACAAATTATCGAGGTTGGAGGAAGAACATCGATAGACGTTATTTTAGAAACAGATACCGAACTGCTTGACGAAGTGGTTGTTGTTGCCTACGGTACACAAAAGGCACGTTCAGTGACTGGCGCCATGAGCAGAATAAATACTGACGAATTGGTTGACATGCCTGTTTCCAATATTACTCAAAAAATGCAAGGTAAATTTGCAGGTGTTCAAATTCTGAACAACTCCGGAGAACCCAACGGAAACCTGTCCATCAGGGTCAGGGGACAAGCTTCGATTAATGCAGGTAATAACCCGCTAGTTGTAATAGATGGATTCCCCAGCAGTTCAGGATTAGAAACACTGTCTCCCGATGAAATTGAATCTATTTCAATTTTGAAAGATGCCGCTTCAACCACATTGTATGGCTCACGCGCAGCGAATGGCGTCATCCTTGTCACTACAAAGCAGGGAAGATCCGGAAAAACGGAAATCACGTTTAATGCAAATTACGGGATTCAGGATGTGTCCAGCAGAGGAATGCCTGATGTAATGAACGCCCGCGAGTTCGCCCAATTCAAAAAGGAGTATTATGAAGATGCACAAAAATACGAAGGAAAAACAACTCCTGTACCTGAACAATATGCAAATCCTGCTTCGGTATCGGAAGGCACCGACTGGTATAAAGTGTTATTGAGAACAGCAAATTCCCAAAACTACAATTTGGGTTTACAAACCGGCACGGATGTGGTTAAATCGTCTGTGAATTTGAATTACAACAGCACTGAAGGAACTATCATAAACTCTTATGCAAACAGGTTCTCTGTTCGTTCAAACAATGAATTTAAAGCGTCTGACCGCATTATTTTCGGGATGAATTTATCTGCATCTTACATCGATCGCCAGGTGCAGGACGGAATCGGTATTGACAGGCAAATCATTGGATCTGCTTTCTTAATGGATCCGGCGTTGAAATACAAGAACGAAGATGGTACCTATCCCATTTCCTACTCTCCTCCGGGAATGTTTGGTAACGCGAATTATTACTTAGTTCTCAGAGACAGGCAGAACCCCGCCAAAACTATTCGCGGAACAGTAAACACTTACGCGCAGGTTGAACTGGCAGAAGGACTGAAATACCGTATCAGTGCAAACGCCGATATGGGTAACTTCAGGCAGGAAAGATGGGTACCGTCATACGTAAGTGGTGGTATGTTTTCTGCGCCCCCCAATCCGGCATATGGCTCGTACAACACTTTCAACTACGAAAACTGGCTGGTTGAAAATACATTAACCTATCAAAAAACATTTAACGAAGTTCACGATTTCGACGTTCTCTTAGGTTATTCAGCTCAAAAATCCAAAGATATCTCCTCCACTATAAATGCATCCAACTATCCCAGCGACGAAATTGGTTTTTTCAATGCTGCACAAACAAAAGTTGGAAGCGGCGGAAAATCTGCATGGAGCATGTTGTCGTGGCTGTCGAGGTTCAACTACGAGTACATGAACCGCTACATCCTCTCCTTCTCTTACAGACGGGATGGAAGTTCTCGTTTTGGAGCAAACGCCAGATGGGCCAACTTCCCCTCATTTTCTGCGGGTTGGGTGGCCAGCGAAGAAGGCTTCTTAAAAGATGTCAACAACTTGAGTTTTCTAAAATTGCGGGCCAGCTGGGGTAAAGTTGGTAACAACAATATCGGTAATTATACATCCATCGCCTCTGTAAACAACAATAACTATGTGCTAGACGGAACAATTGTTCCCGGCCGTCAGTTAGGAAATATCGGAAACAACAACCTGACCTGGGAAACTACTGAATCGTGGAACATTGGTGCTGATGTAAGTCTATACAAAGACCGCGTTTTCTTTATGTATGATTATTACAATAAAGTAACCAACGGATTACTTTACCAGATAGATATCCCTTATTCTTCAGGATTCTCCAACATACAATCCAACATTGGTGAATTCCGTTTCTGGGGGCATGAATTTACCTTGCAGACAAAAAATTTAACCGGCGCTTTTAAATGGTCGACTGACTTCAACATCACTTTCGACAGAAACAAAGCAGTTAAACTGGGAACAAACGATACTCCGATAGGTGGTTACAACAACCAGGTTGACTATAACAGAACAGCTGTTGGGAAACCGTTGGGTATGTTCTATGGATATGTATATGACGGCGTTTACATGACTCAGGAAGAGTATGATTCACAGCCCAAGCATGCCTCATCAACCGTTGGAACAGTTCGTATGAAAGACATCAACGGTGATAAAAAGATTGACTCGGCAGATAAAACATTTATTGGTAATCCGAATCCGGACTTCCTGTATGGGTTAACCAACTCTTTCAGCTGGAATAACTTCGATGCAAGTGTGGTTATTTCGGGATCTGTAGGTAACGATATTATGGATGCAACTTACGAATGGACTGAAAACATTGACGCAGTATTTAACGTAAGAAAAGAAGTGGCAGAGAGATGGAGATCCGTAGAAAATCCAGGGAAAGGAAATATCCCCAGAACGCTTACGGGATCAACGGAACTGTTCCGTTATACCAACTCGAGATGGGTTTTTGATGGTTCCTACCTTATGGTTAAAAATCTAACATTGGGTTATAAAGTGCCGCTGAAGTCAAATCCATTCATCAAATCCCTGCGTTTTTACCTGACGGCTCAAAACCTGCTTACTCTGACTAAATATCCGGGCATGAATCCCGAAGTTAGCCGCAGCGGTACAGGCGGCCTTTCTTTCTACGGAGTGGATCATACGTCATATCCTGTGTCAAGGATTTACACAGCCGGGATCAATGTATCTTTTTAATAATAAATTTAAAAAAAACACATAATTATGTCAAAAAGAAACTTATTGATAGTACTTACAGGAATATTTATTTTATCGTCCTGCAGTCAATCATTTCTGGATTTATATCCGGAAACCAATGTGACGTCTGCCTCATTTTATAAAACCATGACTCATTTTGATCAGGCATTAAATGCTTCATATACCGGATTCCGGAATATTGCCAATAACGGTTTGTTTATGGATGAGATGAGGTCGGACAATGCCTTCTATACGATCTATTACGGTGACCGTGGCCCATACAATGCAACTGAAAAACCGTGCTTGTTTATTGATGATGAGGTATCTGCAAATGCGGGACCGATAAGAGACCGTTGGACGGTTAACTACCAGAACATTGCCAAAGTAAACACCATACTCGACAGGGTGGACGCCTCGGAACTGACGGATGCTGAAAAATCCAAAGTTAAAGCAGAAGCTCTTTTTCTACGCGCCTTCTATTATTTCGACCTGGTTAAATGCTTCGGTGGTGTGCCCCTTAGTTTGCAAGAAGTTACAACTGCCGAGCAGGCTTTTTTACCCAGATCCACTGCGGAAGAATGCTATACTCAAATGCTGACCGACCTGAATACGGCGATCGAACTGGGATTACCCGTGCCTGTTGATTTCTCCAAAGACAACAAAGGACGTGCAACCATGGGTGCCGCAAAAATGTTGCGTGCCTACATCAGTATGACGAAATCAACCCCGGATTACAAGACTGCCGAACAGGATTTGGTAGCCATAACGAACATGAACTACGAGCTGTTGGAAAACTACGAAGATGTTTTTGATCCGAGCAATAAAAATCACCAGGAATCCATCCTTGAGGTACAATTTACCGAAGACGGATCAACAAGCCAATACAGTACTTTCGCATGGAGGCTTGCACCCAAATGCAGCAACCTGGTTGATATGATGGGAATAGGAGGATCAAACTATGCAGGGACCAGCGGCGGCTGGGTAGTGCCAACAAAAGAGATGGTTGATTCCTACGAAGCAGGTGATGCCAGACTACCGGCATCCATTGTTGTGGTTGAAGGATATTCTGAAGGCGATAATTTCTATTACGAAAGCATCAAGGAAGCCAAAGGATATCAAAAACCGGACGGCAAAACGTATCACTACATGGTGAAAAAATATTTTCATCCGCCGTACTCATACAGCTTGAGAAGTACCGAGAACTTCCCCATATACCGGTACGCCGGTGCATTATTACTTTTGTCAGAATGTTTAGTAAAGCAAGGTAAGAACACGGAGGCTTTACCTTATATCAATCAGGTCAGGACCCGTGCCGGAATTCCCCCATTAAGCAGTTGTACGCTGAAAGATGTATCTGACGAGATGAGGCATGAACTTGCATACGAAAACCACAGATGGAGTGACTTAAAGCGCACAGGATTAGTGAAAGAGGTTATGACAGCCCATGGACAAAGAATAAAAGAGCTCCATCCCTGGGTTAAGGCTACCAACAACGACGGTTGCTATATCATTGACGATTTCAGAATGATATATGCCATTCCAACACGCGAAATAGACATCAACAATCTGCTTGAACAGAATCCGGGTTATTAATAAATCCGAAAAATTTTAAGGATAGTAAGGGGAAATGTGTTTCTCCTTACTATCTTTGTTTATGGTAAGAAAATTTTCAGTAACAATTACATACCAAACACAATACCAAATGAAGTTAAGAAAACCAGTAGAAAAACTAATCTGCTCACTGATTTTTTTGAGCATTCTCGGATGCTCTCCAAGCAATATCTCAAAAATTGTTGATTTGAAATGTGAAAACCTGCGCAACCCTTTAGGGATAAACACGTTGCATCCACGGTTTAGCTGGAAAAATATTTCGGACAAAGAAGGCACACAACAAACTGCATACCAGATACTTGTAGCCAGCAACACCAACAACTTAAGTGAAGAAAAAGCCGACCTCTGGAATTCCGGGAAAGTGCTATCTCCGTCAAATATACTGATCGATTATCAGGGTAGCCCCCTTCATTCCAGAGAATTGCTCTATTGGAAAATTCGTACGTGGGATGAGAACGGCAACATTTCTAAATGGAGTGAAACAGGCACATTCAGCATCGGGATACTGGATGAAAGCGATTGGGCAGCTTCCTATATAGGTTATCCTACAGAAAACGGATTTCAACATTGTCCCCAATTCAGGAAAGTGTTTTCAATAGAAAAGGTGAATAAGGACGACACTTATCTGCTTCACATCAACAGCTTGGGCTATCACGAAGTGTTTATTAACGGACAGAAGATCGGCAATGATGTCCTCTCACCTGCAGTTTCTCAGTTTAACAAACGTTCGCTGGTCAATACCTACGACGTTACGCCCTACATGACGGCAGGTGAAAATAACCTGATTATCTGGTTAGGCAGCGGCTGGTATTCAAAAGGGCTGCCGGGAGTAGTCGGGGAAGGGCCGTCTGTAAAAGCTCAGCTGGAAAAATTCTCGGGTCAATCGGCAGAAAATATTGTCGTCACAGACAATACCTGGCTGGCTCGAAACAGCGAATATACCCGGATCAGCGACTGGATGTCCGGAAGGTACGGTGGAGAAGAGGTTTCCGGAAACCTGGAAACACAAAACCTCCTGTTCACAGAACCTGAAAAACTGACCTGGAATAAAGCGTCCGTTGTTGAAGTACCCAAACACGCCGTAACCCCTCAGATGGTTGAACCCAACAGGATTACAAAAGAAATCAACCCCTCGGCAATAAACAAGCTTAACGACAGTACTTTTCTAGTGGATATGGGAACAACCCTTGCCGGATGGTTCGAGATAACTTTCCCCCAATTGCAAGACAAGCAACAAGTTGTTCTGGAGTATTCGGACCACCTGGACGAGAACGGAGAGATAGTCCATCAAGGACAGACAGATCGTTACATCGCATCTGGCAGCGGTACAGAATTTTTCAGGAATAAGTTCAACTATCACGGATTCAGGTATGTGAAGATATCCAATCTTTACGAAGTACCCAATCCAGCTTCTGTTAAAGCATACCTTATCCACACCGATTTTGAACTCAATTCCGGTTTTGAATGCTCAGACACTGATCTTAACCGCATTCACGATATGGTGTTTTACACGCTGCAGTGCCTCGGATTAGGCGGCTACCTGGTAGACTGCCCTCAAATTGAAAGATTGGGCTACGGAGGAGACGGTAACGCTTCAACCGTTACTGCCCAAACCATGTTTAACCTCGCCCCGCTTTACAGCAACTGGCTGGACGCCTGGTCGGATGTGATCCGGGAAGACGGGAGCATGCCACATACCGCCCCTAATCCTTACGCTGCCGGAGGCGGGCCTTACTGGTGCGGATTCATTATATCGGCATCGTGGCACACCTACCAGAATTACGGAGACATCAATGTACTGGAAAAGTATTATCCGGTTATGCAAAAATGGCTTGGATATGTTGAAAGACATAGTGTCGATGGACTATTGAAACGCTGGCCCAATACCGATTATAGAAATTGGTACCTGGGGGACTGGGCTACACCCGACGGCGTTGGAAACCCCAACCACCTGGATGATAGATCGGTTGACCTGGTGAATAACAGCTACCTGTCTGTTTGCTTCAGCCAAATGGCGGATATTGCCGGGTACCTGGGTAAAGACAACGACAAAAAGTACTATTCTGAAAAGAAAAGTCAACTAAACGAGGTCATTCATGACACGTTTTTTGATGAACAAAAAGGACTCTATTCAACCGGATCGCAGATTGACCTTATTTTTCCAATGCTTGCCGAAGCAGTTCCTCAACACCTGCAGGGTGATCTGATAAAAACATTGATGGAAAGAACGGAAAAGGAAGATAACGGGCATCTCAATACCGGGCTCGTAGGAATACCCGTAATGATGGAATGGGCTGCGAAAAACAACCAACCGGAATTTATTTATTCCATGCTGAAGAAAAAAACTTATCCCGGATATTTATACATGCTAGAAAATGGTGCCACAACCACCTGGGAGCACTGGAACGGAGCCAGGAGCAGAATACACAATTGTTATAACGGCGTGGGGCAATGGTTTTACCAATCGGTGGGAGGAATCCGTCAAATCGATGGAAAAACCGCGTACAGCGAATTTCTTGTCGATCCCCAGATCCCGAGTGGGGTAACCTGGGCCAAAACCCGGATAAACACCCCAAAAGGATGGGTAAGCGTGCATTGGGAAACAGTTGACAACCGGATGAAAATGGAAGTAGAGATCCCTGTCGGTTCAATCGCCAAAGTAAAGTGTCCTGTTTCAGGTAAGGAGATCAAAATAAACCATCAACTGCATTCCCCCCAAGACGGATCAGTAGAATTACAGAGCGGAAAATATTCCATTGAATATCCGTTGTAAAACAGATGAACAGCAATTGATGAACTTATTTTGCCATAGTTTTTAATTCCTGAAATCTTTTTTTCAGTTTTTTCATCTTTCGGGAGTCTTTCAACCGGAGAAAAGCATTGTCAGTTTCCAACGGATCCTTTCTTAGATCGAAATATTGCTGAAACCCGTAATGAGGATACAGTATATATTTCTCCTGAATGGATATTACCGCCTGGGAGGAGGGGATAAACTCCTCATTGTTTATAAAAGGATGTTCGAAGAAAAAATCATCCCTCCGGGGATGTTTTTTCTTCAAGTAAATAGTTGACAAGTCCTCCCCCTGCATAACATTGGGAACAGGGCTTCCGGAGGCAGAAACAAGAGTTGGGGCGATATCTATGTTCAGGGCAATTTCCTCATAGCTAACGCCCCTTCTGCCAGCAGGAATCCGGGGATCAAAGACTATTAAAGGCACACGGATGGATTGCTCGTATGCATACCATTTGTCGGCTATCTGAAAATCGCTTTGAAAATATCCGTTATCCCCTGTAAATATTATTAACGTATTGTCCAGCTCACCCTGCTCTTTCAATTTTTCAATAATCTCACCGACTGCCAGATCAATCTCGGTAACCATTCTATAGTATGCTTTCATATACTTCTGATATTTTTCCGGAGAATCAAACCGCCAGTGCCAGCGGACCCTGCTTTCGCACTTTTCATTGGCTATGAAAGGAGGCAATGAGTAGTAATGTTGCGGCGTAGAGGTTACAGGCATTGGAATTTCAATGTCTTGATAATATTTTTCGCTCGACGGCTTATACCGATACTGATCGTGATGATTATCCTGTGCATGTGTGGCAAAAAAACTTACCGACAGGCAAAAAGGCTTATCAGTTGGCCTGTTTTCCAAAAAATTAATGGCATCGTTCAGGTTTTTATCGGTGACATGAATAGAATCTCCTTGAATTTTTGTGTAAAGAAGTCCGTTCTCGTCTTTCCCCAAAACATTGATCCGTGCCCCATTTAATGGCATCCAGTGTAACCCTTCGTACGAATTTACATAATCAAAATCATCTTCCCGTATTTTCCCTACCCCGTATTTTCCTACAAATCCGGTATAGTACCCATTTCTTCGGAGCACAGATGGATAAGTATCGGCAAAACTCCCTTCATCTATCTCTTTCGAAAAGCGATTGATTCCATGCCTGCTCATGTACTGACCGGTTAATATCGATGCCCGGCTAACCATGGAGATGGGAGTGGTCACATAGGTATTTTCAAACTTGACTCCTGCTTCAGCCAATCTATCGAGGTTTGGCGTGTGAACAACATCGTTACCAAAACAGCCTATCGAGTTCCATCTTAGATCATCTGCCAGAAGAAAGACAATATTCATTTTTTTGTCCTGGTCCTTGGCACTCAGCGAAGAGAAAGGGGAGTAAAAGAGACCCAGTCCGACTGAAACCCCCAGTGAAATATTTAAATTTTTCATATTTAAATAAATTTACTTGATAAAAAATATTACTCAACCGGATTCACGGTTTTAAGTGTCACCGGCCCCAACAATCCTGATTTAATCAACGGAACCTGTGTCCAAGGCACATAGACCTTGTTTAACCCGGGGATATTGGTAGCGTTAATGTTTGTATCCGTATAATTTCCACCTGTGATTGCATCACCCGTCAACCTGTTGGACCAGGTATTGGCTACTTCAATTACCAGCGTATTATCTCCCGGCCGGATTATGTCGGTCACATCAAACCAATAGGGTTTCGTCCACGCAATGCCCAGGGAGACATCGTTCAAGATTACACTTCCTATTTTGGACAGTTCTCCCAAATCGAGAAATATTTTCTGGCCTTCTTTTTTAAAAGCTGAATTGATGTCGTACTGGAATGTTTTTTTATAAGTGGCCGTTCCGGAATAGTATTTGATCTTTTCGTTTTTCGACTCTGTCCAGGAGGTTAATTCAGGCAAGATGACTTTCTCGGGCGTGTCAAATACTCCGGGAAAGAAAAGTTCCCAGGCCCCGTCAATAGGCTGCATAGAAATATGGTTATCAAACACATAATTTTGACTTCCTTTATTTAATTCAAATACTCCATCGTTCAAAATATACGTCCGATTGCGGTATGTAAATACCCGACTGTCTGACTGGTTCAAGCTGGTTACCTGATCGTACTTCGCCCGGTTTTCTCCTTTTCTAAACACATAAAAGATCGCCCCGTATGGAGGTAGAGACACTGGTATACTCACGGAAGCGCTGTTCAGGCTGTAAATATCCGGAGAATCGGTTTCACCTGATTGGGGATTCCATATTTCAGGAATTTTATTTTGTTGACGGAAAGCCACATTTTTGGAAACCCAGTGGTTTCTTGTGTTTCTGATATAATAAAAATCCATACCGTTTGTTTTGTAATGAGTATAATCAAAATCATTAAACTCAAATCCGGGATAACTTACGTCGGGTTGAATATTCATTTTCTTCAATAAACCCAGTGGAGTCGCATCAGTGATCACAAAACCACTTTTATTGTTCTTGTCCCATAATTTATCGATAAGCTGTTTTGTTTCGTTATCGTCTCTAACCGACACCCGCAGAGGTTTCTCTCCGATAATTTGTGCGCCCTGCCGTAAGAGATCTTCAATTTTCTTCAAAACATCCGGATGCATTTCTTTTTCAGGTTCTAAATACAATAACTCAAAAATGGCTCCTGATGGCAATTTGAGCTTTTTGTTCTCCACCGTTAACCGGGTGAAAATCTCCGTGTTGATAACTTCATAGTCATACCCCGGACCTACAGCAAAACGGCTGTTTTTGTGGCCCGTGAAATTGGGGGTTCTGTCACCGTAATAATAGAGTACATCTGCATAAAAATCAGCTTCCTGAAGTATGAAGGAAACCCTTGATAAATAATTGTTAAAAGGTTCGGTTTTAGGAAACCAGATATTTTTAAGGTTATAGTGTGTACCCGCAGAATAAACACTTCCCGGTTCTTTTATGTTACCGGGGTAATGGGTAAAGCCATGGAAAACCACCTTGTTCATCCCTTCACAAAAAGCCCGGTCTCCGTATGGTTTCATATCGGAAGGGGCTTCCTGCCAATGCTGAAAAGTCGTGAAAGCTTCCTGTTCAACAATTTTTCGCTGGTAGATATGTGATGCTGCGGAGACTTCTTTGACCATACGCAACACATCTATGCCGTCTTTGTTAAGTCTGTTGTGGTTAATCCAGAACTCTCCCCTTGGAATATCGATTGCTCCCAGGGATTTCAAGGGTTCAACAGGAACGTTATGAAGCGGATAACCCGGGCCTCCCGATTCTGAATTGATCTTTAATCCATAGCTGTTGGTGATTTCCTTAGCTTTACGATAGAAATTATTGATCATAAGTTCAGACAATGTTTTCTGGAAATCAGTTTGAAACCTTTCAGCAAGGGAAGGTTGATACAGATCTTTGTTAAAAAGTAAAGGTAGGAATTTATATATGTCGTAACGGTGCATATCCCTGAAAACGACTGGCAAGCTAGGGGTCCAGGTCATTCCTCGGGCTTCATAACTCGCTAAATAAAGGCTTTTCAACGAAGATTCCCGAAAATCCGGCACAATGGTTCTGAGCTTTTCAATAACGTAGTCAAAGTGCATCTGGGTGGCGTTGGCATCAAAATGATCAATAATGGGTCCGGTTGAATTTGGACTTGGCAGCATTAGTTTTTCTGTTGAGTTGGACGTAATAAAACGATAAACATCCCAATCTCCTTCCGGAACCTGCCAGTTCAAAGTTTCACTCTGAGGATCAAAAAACCGCGTTACGTCAATAATTTTTGCCGTATCAGCAATCACCTCCTTTGAAGGCAAAGCGACAACGGCTATCTCTCTATAGTATACCGGTTTCCCGTTTCTATTGAATTTGATTATTGTTTCTTGCCCCCGGTTATCATTTTTGGGTACTTCCGGAAAAGGCAATTTAATTTTTTGTTGTTTCTTTATGTTATCTATTTTTGTTTTTGACATATAAATTGCTTTCGAGGCAAATTCGGGAGTTACCCAGCTGCCGCCTGCATTCCAGCTGCTTGCCATATTTAGCCCGGCCTCCATCCCGTATTTCTTTGCTTCATCCAACGCAATTTTTATGGCTTGTAAGGATTCTGAACTTAAAAAAGCAGGCCCAGCAGGGGTTACTGTATCCGAGGCATTGACCCCTATCTCAAAAATATCAAAACCCATTATCCCCACCTCGTGCATAGCTTTTATTTCTTCTTTGATCCTGTTGGTATCAATATATCCGTTTAGCCACCAATAGTAAACTTTGGGACGTGCATATTGAGGAGGCGTTTCAAACCCTTTTTTCAGAGCATCGTATCTGTTCTGTGACAAAACAAGTTGACTACCAAACAGACAACCTAAAATTAAAAAAACAAATGGTAACTTTTTCATGATCCGTTTTGTATGTTATTGTATAATTACTGGCATTATTGTGAAATTATTACTGATTCGATATTCAAATAATTGGCCACTTTTTGTATGAGATGGGCATTATGTCCAATTCCTAAAGCAAAATGATGTGTAGGGCCTTCGTTCATCCATCTATACAAGAAAGTCCTGACATCCGGTTTAAAATATCCCCGGGTATTTGTGTTTCCTGTTGGCGGAATTGGTCCCTTTACCGATTCTCCTTCAGCAATGACAAATTTGAATTTTCCGTCACAGGTTGAATTGATGGACAGCATAGTGATAGGCCCTTCTTTGATTTTAAACTCTACACCGGCCCCACTACCCGGTTTACCGTGATATTTTATCAAACTTCGCAACACGGGTTTCCCTTCAGCAATGGAGATATTGTGTGGCCCGTCGTGTCCAACCAATACGAACCCTTCATTAAAATCCACCGGATGAAATTCGGCAAAACTCCCTCCTATGCCCAGTAAATTCATGATCATCATAGCAACCAACGTTTTTAAATCAGATTCTCCACACATCGGAAATCCGGAAGAAGTGAGTAGCGAATTACCCACTATCAGGTTCGACATGACAAGTTCTTCCGTGCTTTTCGGACTTCCATTATAATAATAAGCCAGCCCGTCGATCTTCTTACTTTCAATAAACTTCTTTAGCGCTACAGCTACCCGAGCGGAGGTGTTCAGATCTTCTTTGTTTAATTTCACCGCAATAGGATCGGACACTGGATCAGGTGTATCAAAGAATTCTAAAATCATGTTCTCCGTTTCCTCTATCTCACTCTCCCTGCAACTGACATAGTGGTCGACAATTTCATTGGCTTCACACTCCACCACATGACATCCGAAAAAAGATGTCAGCATGGTTATATCCGTATGCATATCCAGCATAGCATTTATAGGATGTCCAATATGCCCGAAATGAGCTTGTTTCAGTCCCTTGAGGACTCTTGCTATTTGACAATACTCCGCTATTTTTCTGTCAGCCTCGGGATCATCGTACAGGGTACCAATGATTACACCGGGGATCCTCTTCCCCATCCTTGCAGCAACACCGGTAAATTCTGGCAAGGAGCATATGTCATCGTTCGCAAGCTGCATATACGTAGAAGCTTTTGAATAGTCTAACGCTTTTCTTGGCTGTAAAGCAACCAATATTATGGGCACATCAACAGCCCTTACAATAACGCCAAATGTTCCTGATGTAGCATAGGTCAACATATTGCAGAATAGCATATCAAGATTGGCTGCTTGAATTTTCAATACGGTTTCGTATGCCTTAGAAGGGTTGTCAACCATCCCAAAATCAATGATTTTTACCGCTTTGGGGGGCACTTTACCCATGATAACCTGATGTTTCTCCATCAATTCTTCAAATAATCCGGGAAATTGACTCCAATAAAAATCATAGCCAACTCCAAAAAAACCAATATGAAGTTCCTTATTTAACTGGGGAGAGAAAAATTCTTTATACTCGTTCATCTCTTATACTTTTAGTTTATGAATTTGAAATCGATTTTATTCTGGGAATAGCTAAAGTGAATATAATAAATGCCACGGAATACATTACTCCGGCATAAATCCACAGCGGATTGTAAGAAAATCTGTATATTATCACTCCCATGAACGGATTAACAATGAGGGATGATAAAGCCCCGGCTGTACCGGACAACCCAACAACGGTGGAACTTGAATTTTTGCCGAACATATCCCCGATGGAGGTAATGTAATTTGTAATCCACAAGCCGTGCGCAAAAAATGCTGAGCTTAATAACAGGATGATGACTCCGACAGAATCTGTATATCTCACAAAAATAGCTGAAGCGGTAAGTAGAGCAGCAAATCCCATTACTGCTTTTCTTGACAGATTGACATCCCCCGTCTTTTTCAAAACGGTATCCGACACAAATCCTCCAAAAATATTGGAGACACCCAGCGCTAAATAGGGTATCCAGAATAAGTTCCCAATTATTTCCAAAGAGACGCCCTTGGTCTCATTCAGAAATTTAGGTATCCAGAACATGTAAAAATAAATGATGGGATCAAGCAGAAACCGGATCAGGATAAAGGTCCCGGCCTCTTTAGATTTCAGTAAACCCAACAATTGCTTTCTTAAAGGCGGAACATCCGACCTATTGTTGCTCAACTCTTTATTCAGATGATTATTTTCTGATTTTGCCTGTGGAAAGAACAGCCAGATCAACGTCCACAGAATACCAATCCCCCCTACAATAAAAAAAACGCCGCGCCAACCTACACTATCCATTAAAGAAACCGTTAACGGAGGAGCGACTACTGCTCCAAAGGCAGAACCACCAATAGCTAATCCGTTCGCTAAGGCTCTGTTTTTCTTAGGCACCCACTCTACAACCGCTTTAATTACTCCTGGAAAGGCTCCCCCTTCCCCAACTCCTAAAATAAACCGAAACAGCGCAAATTCATAAAAATTATCGGCAAAACCGTGCATAAATGTAGCAACCGACCACAATGCAACCGACAGGGCTAACCCTTTTCGGCTTCCGAAACGATCTATCAAGATACCGCCGAGAGTAAACATGATAGCATAACCAACCAGAAAAGAAGTATTGATAAGTCCGTAGTCGGTATCATTGATGTTTAACTCGCCCTTAATTTCAATAATGGATATGGAAAGTACTTGCCTGTCCAAAAAACTTAGTCCGGTTGCCAAAGCACACATCAGAACAACCAACCAAATAAAACCGGAATATTTATTTTTCATTTTCATTGTTAACGCACTATGTTTGAAATTGCAAATATATTATTTATTTTTGTAAAAAAATATATTTGATTATTTTTGCGGAAAATAAAATGTAAAACAAAACAATGAATCGGGATCGTACGTCGAAATACTTGAAAATAAGCCAGGAAATAATTTCTCAAATTGAATCGGGGATTTTACAACCAGGGAACAAAATATCTTCTGAAAATGAACTGATTAATGAATATAAAATCAGCAATACGACGGCACGTAAAGTCCTTTCCTATGTTGAAAACCAAGGGTGGGTAAAAAAAATAAAAGGGAAAGGAACTTTTGTCATTAACCGGTCAAAAGAGATGCACCTTAATCGGATTCTGGGGTCTTTCGATGCCATGAAAGAAAGCTTCCGGAACAATTTAATAAAAGAAGGCTTAACGCCCAAAGACATCTTACTTGAAAAAATAATTTTAAATGAAGGGATATCAATTAACGTGAATAACAAGAATCATGTCATTGAGGGTAAGGTACTCAAACTGCATCGCCTGCGGTATGCAAATGACGTTCTTATGAAAGATGAAACCAAATATATCTCAATGACCCTGTGTCCCGACATTCACCTGGATGAAATGAATGACTCATTGATAAATTTATATGAAAAAAAATACCGCATCCATCTGAGCGATATACAAAGAACGATTTCCACCAAAGTTGTCGATCCGAAAGAGAAGGAAAATTACTTTGGCAACAGTATTCCTATGGCTGTATTTATCCTGGGGAGCGTGGCCTCAAATGATCGATCTGAAACCATTGAGATAGAATATTCATTGTACAGAGGCGACAAATACAGCTTTACCATCAACACAAAACCCGACCTGCTTTAAACTTAACTGTAATTTTAAAAGTAAACGCAATTCCTACAGTAAAAATATCATTTTACATAGTTATTCTGGAATAATCTATTATTAATTTTGTCTAAAATATTATATTTTTCGTGAATATTATTGTGACAATAACTCTATACTTTTGAATTATTAGGCAATTGTAGTTTTCAATCAGATATCCTGAAAGCTCATTCTTCTATTTTTTATTTATTTTTTTATTTTTAATTACTATGAATATACTAATTTAAATGGCTATGAATCAACTAAAAAGAATTTTCTATTGTTGTGTCACTATTTTGCTCCTGCAATCAGTGACTGTGTTTTCCATTTATGGAGCATCTGAATTAAGGTATGATGTTCAGCAAAATACCAAAGCCATTACTGGTCAGGTTGTGACAACAAGCGGAGAACCTCTTCCGGGAGTTTCTGTTGTTATCGCAGGTACAACCCAGGGGACCGTAACCGATGTGGATGGAAACTTTTCGTTAAGGGTTCCCAATGAAACTCAAACGTTGCAGTTTTCATTTATTGGAATGAAGACGCAAACGGTAAATATTTCAGGCAGAAATTCAGTTTCTGTCGTTTTGGAAGAAGAAACAATCGGTCTACAAGAAGTTGTTGCAGTGGGTTACGGCAGTATGCAGCGAAACCGTGTTTCTGCATCCATTGTTTCTATCGCACCTGAAAAAGTACAAGCTCAGGTTACCAGCGGAGTTGACCGTGCACTTGAAGGCCAAATTGCAGGATTGAGTGTACGACAAACTACTGGTGCTCCCGGAGGAGGCGCAGAAATGACTATTCGAGGTGCCGGATCCATTGGTGCGGGAAATCAGCCACTGATAGTAATAGATGGGTTCCCTATGCAGGGTGGCTATGGGAAGGAAGTTTCGCCCTTAGCTCTGTTGAATTCAGCGGATATTAAATCGATTGATGTGTTGAAAGGGGTATCTGCCACGTCAATTTATGGCTCACGCGGTTCAAACGGAGTCATACTCATTAATACCATGTCTGGTGAGCAAGGAAAAACGGAGTTGAATTTTAACAGCCAGTTTGGGTTTGATCAAATGCTCGAAAGTGAAAAACTTGATTTGATGAATGCCCAAGAGTTTGCCCAATGGAGAAAAGAGGATATCTACGATAAAGCAGCCTTTTACGGACGTACCGTTACGGATGCCGACGTACCGGAAGTGTACCGTAACCCTGCTGCTTTGGGCGAAGGAACCGATTGGTATGATGTAATGACACAAACGGCTCCTCAACAGGAATATAACCTTTCGGTTACTCACGGTTACAAAAATTTTAGGGGATTTTTCTCGATGGGCTACCTTAACCAACAAGGAATTATCCGCAAAACCGGCTACGAGAGAATTTCCATGAGAGCCAATATGTCATACGAACCCATCGAATACTTGACATTGGGTATGAACGTCAGCCCGACGATCCAAACCTGGGATCACCAGGTTGGAGGAGACAGAGGTTCAGTGTTTGGAAGTGCATTCATGTCATCTCCTCTTGATGGACCATATAAGGAAGACGGCCTCTGGGAAAGAGAAAACCCGCTCTATTACGACGGGGAATGGGACCTGGATATCTGGTCTCCGGGAACTTTCAGTAATCAAAATGCATTGCAAGCCCTTCATGCTATCAAGGACAAAACAAAACGTCTCAATTTGAGGTTTTCTCCTTTTGTCGTGATCAAACCTGTTAAGGAACTGACATTAAAATCTCAATATAACCTGGAATTGGACTATAACGGACGGGATTATTTCAAACCATCCACTGTGAGCGGTTTATACAACCCACCTCCACAAGCTGCCGACGGATATTACAGTATAGGACGAAGCTTTAACTGGCAATTCGAAAACACAGCCAACTACGACAAAATGTTTGGGGATCACCGAATAGATGCATTACTCGGTTTTACGATGGAACGTTACAACGGTTTTTCCAGCTATATCAATGGAGATCAATTTCCTAGTGATGACATTGAAACCATCAATGCTTCAGTAGTACAATGGGGAAACACTAGCGAATCGAACTGGTCTATGATATCCTACATGGCACGTCTGAATTATGACTACCAGGCTAAATATTTATTTACTGGAACTATTAGGCGTGATGGTAGTTCTCGCTTTGGATCTGATAGAAGATGGGGATACTTTCCTTCAGTTTCAGCAGGTTGGAACATCAGCAAAGAAGCATTCTTCCCACAAACAGACTGGCTGACCAACTTAAAGTTGAGAGCAAGCTATGGAGCCAGCGGTAACAACTCGATTGGTAATTACACGTGGATTCCCACAGTTGTCAATAGCAACTATACCTTTGGCGGTAAGGTAGCTAATGGTAAAAGGGTAAATGCCATTGAAAACACTATGTTGGGCTGGGAAAGATCCAATGAGTTTGACACTGGATTTGATTTAACCTTGCTTGGAGGTAGAATCAACTTCATCTTCGACTATTATGACAAGATTACTGAAGATATGTTGTGGGGAGTTGCTATACCCATCTCTTCGGGATTTAGCTCCGTACAAGACAACATTGGTAAAATTCAGAACCGAGGATTGGAATTTTCACTAAATACCATAAACATTACCAATGCTGAATTCACCTGGAGTTCAGATTTTAACATATCTTTCAATAAAAATGAAGTGTTGGATATGGGTGCTGTTGGCCGTATTTTAGCCGGACCAAGATCTTATTCTCTCACCATGGAAGGACAGCCTATGGCTATGTTTTACGGATATAAGAGCCTGGGAATAATCAACACATATGAAGAATTGGAAAAATATCCTCATTTTTCATCACAACTTCCCGGAACACCTCATTATGAAGACACCGACAAAAATGGTATATTGGATCAACGAGACAAGCAGATTATTGGCAATCCTTGGCCCAAATTCAGGGGAGGATTTAGCAACAATTTCACCTACAAAAACTGGGATCTGGGTATTGCCATGAGTTTTGCACATGATTTCGATATCTGGGCACAGCTTGAAGAAGACGTGATAAACCTTGATGGGGTTTTCAATGTACTCAGTGAAGTAAAAGACAGATGGAGATCACCGGAACAACCCGGGAATGGCCGGATTGCAGCATCATTTCACGAAACTGCATACGATAGGTGGGAAAACTCTGACTGGGTTCATAATGCCTCTTTTCTTAAAGTGCAGAACATTACCCTTGGATATAACCTAAAGAACATTAGTTTCATGAAATTATTGAGATTGTACTGCACGGCACAGAATCCATTTTTGTTCACAAACTATCGTTATGGAAATCCTGAGGCAAGTGTTTATGGGAACAATTCTTTACAAAGAAATTTCGATAACTATGATTATCCATTGACTCGCACCATTGTTTTCGGAGTAAATGTAACTTTTTAATATTAAAACATTATGAGAAAAATTTATACTAAAATACTGCCTATTGTGTTTCTGGCTTTGGGCCTTTTGGGATGCGAAGATTTTTTAAATGAGTATCCGGTTTCTGAGATTAGTACAAAATCATTTTTTAAGGATCAGGCTCAATTCGAACAGGCCGTTAATGGGGCATATTCAGGTCTCCGTGAGTTGGCAGGAGCTAATGATATAGGATTTAATGGCATTTTTTGGATTGCCGGCGAAATGCGTTCGGACAATACAACCTTTCAACACAATACGACTGACCAGTCTGGACACCGCTTCTGGCATGTGGATCAGTTCATTATGAACCCTAACAATGAGATTGTAAACCAACCGTGGAATACGTGTTACGTTGGAATCGGAAAATGCAATACGGTAATTAAGTACAGTGAAGGCATAGAGTTTGATAAAAAGGCTCAATTTTTAGCTGAAGTAAAGTTTCTAAGGGCTTTATATTATTATACCTTGGTTAGAGTGTTTGGCGATGTGCCCTTGATCACTGAACCGGCAACTTCCTATAATAGTGCTTTTGAAGGAAACAAGAGAGTTTCGAAAGATTTGGTTTTCCAAACCATTCTATCCGATTTGAATGATGCCAAACAAAATTTGCCTAAAAATTATTCTGCCTCAGAGTTTGGCAGAGCGACTGAAGGTGCTGCCAGGACATTGCTTGCCGATGTTCAAATGTGGTTAGGGAAATATAACGAAGCCAAGACAGAATTGGAAGCTGTAGTTGCTGGCAATCAATATGCTGTTCTGGATGATTATGCATCTGTGTTTGATCTCAACAATGAACAAAACAAAGAGATTGTTTTTTCTGTTCAATTCATTGTCGGAACCTTTGGTTTGGGATCGGCCAACATGTATACTTTTTTGCCCTGGAATTCCGGAACTAAATATATTTCCCACGGACAGGTACTTGCAAGAACCGGAATGAACATACCAACGGAAGACCTTATCAATTCTTTCGAAGAAGGTGACAAACGTAAGGACATGATTGATTTCGGTTTTATAGACAATGATTTTGGCACATATCAGGGCAATATTGTTCCCTTTACCAAGAAATTCTGGGATCCGGGACACGCCGTACAATATATAGCCGGGAATGACTTTCCACTGTACAGGTATCCACACGTTTTATTGATGTTGGCCGAATGCTACCTGCGTGAGGGTGGCGGTGATCCTGTTCCGTTGGTAAATCAGGTGAGAAGAAGAGCCGGATTGTCAAATCTTACTTCGGTGACTTTGGATGACATCATCCAAGAACGTAGGGTGGAATTCCATTGTGAGGCGGATAGATGGTGGGTTCTTGTCAGAACCGGTAAGGCACAAGAAGTAATGTTAGCTCATGGAACGCGTGAAAAAGCAAATCGTTCAGGATCAGGAGCAATTTCCAGTTCTGCTTTCAATAAAATTAATATTTTGTTCCCCATTCCTTCCTGGGTTTTGGAAAACGACCCGACAATGGAACAGAATCCGGAATACGAATAAAATTATTTATTACAAAAAGGGATGGATGTAACACCCATCCCTTTTTGTTCTTTTGATATCATTCGGCATAATTTTATATTCATAACAAACTGAGAATATGTCGTATTTTCTGAATCAATTCTTTACGAATTGAATTTTTTACTTAATAAAGAAACCTGTTATTCAATGAAATCTGTTATCTTCTCTTTTTTGTTAATCCTCGCATTGCCTTTAAGTATGAATGGCAATGATTTCAAAGGGATTAAAAGAATTACGGCCAATGAATCCCAAAACGAATCAAATTCGTGGATAAACTTTGTCAAACTGTTTGAACTGAGTGAAATACCAGAAAAATCATTGACTCAAATCGCCTGCGATTCCAAATACTGGTTGTGGATCAATGAGAAGCTGGTTGTTTTTGAAGGCCAGTTAAAACGTGGGCCAACACCCAACGACACCTATTACGATGAAGTAGATATAGCCTCTTACCTAAAACTGGGGAAAAACAAAATTGCCATTCTCGTCTGGTATTTCGGTAAGGACGGCTTTTCTCACAAGAGCAGCGGCCAGGCTGGTCTTGTTTTTAAAAATGATGTACTCCATATCAATAGCGACAATACCTGGCTAAGTCGTTTAAACAAAGCTTTTGAATATACATCACGAGACTACCCGAATTATCGCTTGTCTGAATCGAATGTCCGGTTCGATGCCCGAAAAGAGAGTTTCGACTGGATATTGCTGGAGGATAATCTTCGCGGTTTTGGCCGGGCCAAGGTCTTGGGAGATGCGGAATCATCCCCGTGGAATAAATTAGTCAAAAGGCCGATACCTTTATGGAAAAACAGTGGACTGAAAGAGTATAAAAACAAAATAAACTTTCCTTTTGTGAGCAAGGGAGACACCTTAATTCTAACATTACCCTACAACGCACAGATTACTCCCTATTTTAAAATCAGATCGGATGCCGGAAAAGTCATTGATATCCGGACCGACAACTACCGGATTGGTAACACACTGAGTGTTAGAGCCGAATACGTTACCTCCTCCGGACTGCAGGAATATGAATCGTTGGGCTGGATGAACGGCCATCAGGTACGGTACTATTTTCCGGAGGGAGTTGAAATAATGGATGTGAAATACAGAGAAACAGGATACGACACTGAATTTACGGGAAGCTTCACGTGCAATGACGCATTCTTTAACCGTCTTTGGGATAAGGCGCTCAGAACACTATACGTTACTATGCGCGACACCTACATGGATTGCCCGGATCGTGAAAGGGCACAGTGGTGGGGCGATTTGGTCAACGAAAGCGGTGAAGCTTTTTATGCCCTTTCACCTTCTGCAGCATCTTTAACCCAAAAAGGGATGTTGGAGTTAATAAACTGGCAGAGAAGTGATGGGACAATATATTCTCCTGTTCCCGGAATGTATACCAGTGAATTGCCTGGCCAGATGCTGGCCAGTATAGGATATTATGGATTCTGGAACTATTACATGAACACCGGAGATAAAGAGACCGTAGAAAAAGTATACAATGGTGTTAAAAAGTACCTGAGTGTATGGGAAACTGACGAGAAAGGAATTCTCGTACACCGTGAGGGGGATTGGTATTGGGGCGACTGGGGTACCAATATAGACAAACAAGGTATATTTAATGCGTTCTATTACCTGGCTCTCAAGGGATTTAAAAACATGTCCGAACTTCTTGGATACAATGGGGAGGTCAAAAAGACACAAGAAAAAATGGACGCATTTAAAAAAGCATTCAACGCTCAGTTGTGGAAAAATGGAGAATACAGATCGGAGACGTACACCGGGGAAACCGATGACAGGACACAGGCATTGGCCGTAGTTGCTGGACTTGCGGATGAAGCGAAATTTCCGGAAATACTCCAAAAACTTAAAACACAAAAATTTGCCAGCCCCTATCTGGAAAAATACGTACTGGAAGCTCTTTTCATCATGGGCTACGAAGAGTACGGACTTCAGAGAATGAAAGAGCGATATTCTGAAATGATTAATGATCCCGCCAGGACTACCCTATATGAGTTGTGGAATATTGGCAGTGGTAGCGTCAATCACGCCTGGAGTGGTGGAGGATTAACCATTTTGTCTCAATATGTTTGTGGCGTTTATCCCGTTGAAGCTGCCTGGAAAACTATTCGCATAAGACCACAAATGGGTAGTCTGACCTATGCCGCAACTGAAAATACAACGGTGAACGGCAAGTTTTCCGTAGAAATTAACAAATCAAACGGCAAGTATCGTATTCACACCCTCTTGCCGCAGGAAAGCAATGCCATAGTTATGATTCCCGTCTCGTATAAAAAAATAAACCTGAACAATCACTTAATCTGGAACGGTAAGGAAAAAAGAAACCAATGGTCAGAATATTTAGGTATTGACAACGGATACCATACGTTTAAGATTAAATCCGGAAATTGGAATTTTGTTGCAGAATAAATAGCTAACTAAACATTGGAATCATGCTTATATATAAAAACCTGAAAAAAATAGCCCTCACTGCAGTAATGGTTATTCCTTTCCTATATTGCACCGATAAGAAGAACGTCGATTCTTTTGAATTAAAAACCACACCTTCCGTTTATTGGATTGGAGATGGGCAAACGCCCTTGGCCCACGATTCACTTTTTTACGGTGATGATCCGGCGCCCATGTTTAGAAAGGAAATACAGGTAAAGGAAAAACTTAAATCCGCAACATTACTGATTACGGCAGCCGGTTACTACAAAGCGACCATTAACGGCCAAAGAGTGGGTATAAATTACCTTGATCCAGCGTGGACAGATACAAGAAAACGGATATATTACGCTGAATATGATATTTCCGATTTGCTCAATAATGGGAACAACTGCATAGGGGTAATATTGGGAAACGGATTCTATAACCCGCTGCCTTTAAAAATGTGGGGACGCCGGAACTTACGCGAAGTGTTGGATGTTGGCAGGCCGGCATTCATTGCCAAAATTGTTTTACTTTATGAAAACGGGGAAAAGGTAGAGATGGGTACCGACAAAAACTGGAAATTTTCTCCCAGTCCCATACTGAAGAACAACGTTTATCTGGGAGAAGTTTACAACGCCAAAAATGAAACCGAAGGTTGGGATTTACCCGGTTTTAATGACTCTAACTGGTCTGAAGCGATATTTTCAACCGGTCCGGAAGGTGAGCTCCAAAAATCTTTCTTTCCACATATTCAGATAACAGATTATGTTAAACCTATAAACATTTATTCTTCCGGGAAAGATACCTTTATTATTGATATGGGCGTAAACTTTACGGGTACGTACCGGATAAAGCTTTCCGGAAATCCTGGAGATTCGATTGTCTTCCGCTTTGGAGAAAGGGTTTACCCGGACGGAAGTTTAAACCCGTTAACCACTGTCTGCGGACAAATTAAAAAGAAAGGAATGGGGGGAGTTGGAGCGCCGGATATCGCCTGGCAAACAGACACCTATATACTGAAAGATGAAAATCCGGTTTGGTTTCAACCCGAGTTTACTTTTCATACATTTCGATACATGGAGGTTTCGGGTATATCCGCACAGCCGGCATTAAGCGACATCTCTGGACTGGCTTTAAGTACCGCTGTTCAGGCGGACAACAATTTTTACAGTTCATCCGATTTGCTCAACTCAATCCAGGACGCAACACAAAGAACGTTCAGGTCTAACCTGATGAGCGTTCAATCCGACTGTGCAGCCCGGGAAAAATTTGGTTATGGGGGAGATCTCAATGCAACGAGTGAGTCTTTTATCTACAATTTTGATATGAAATCGTTCTACAGAAAAACGGTCTATGATTGGGTTGATGCCATTAATGATTCTATCTTTGTTGATACTGCCCCATTTGTGGGAATTCAATATTGCGGATTAAGTTGGGAGTCTGCCTTTCTTACAACTCAATATTACCTGCTCCTTTATTACGACGACCAGGAATTGGTTAAAGAAATGTACGAGTTCAACAAAAAATGGATGGAAAAGGCACAACGTATTCATCCCCGGGGAGTAGTGGATTCCGGATTAGGGGACCACGAGTCCTTGTCACCCGTTCCTGTCGAACTAACCGGAACCAGCCATTATTTGATGTGTGCAGAGATCATGCAACATTTTGCTTCGATCATGAATGACAGAGCAAGCGAAAAAAAATACGAACAACTTGCCGCCTCCCTGAGAAAACAGTTGAAAGAACAGTTTTGGAGCAAGCCGGTAACAGAAAAAATAAACAAACAAACGCTGTTTGCAACGTTATTGTATCATAAAGTTATTCCTGAAGAGGAAACAAAGATGGCTGTCGATTCTCTGATTCAAGCCATAAAAGAGGCTCCGGCCAGCCACTTTACCACCGGTATTTTTGGGACCAAGTATATTCTGGAAGCTCTTTCGGAGTATGTATCACCCGAAAAAGTATTCGAGATCGTGAACAGCAAGGAATTCCCGGGATGGGGTTTCATGATTTCAAGGGGTGCAACCACTATTTGGGAAACATGGAAAGAGAGTGACGATACATTTTCTAATTGTCATCCCATGTTTGGAACTATAACTGAATGGTTTTACAGATGGCTGGGAGGAATTCGCCCAATCCTTCAACATCCGGGATTTGAAAAATTTATTATTTCTCCCTGTACGCCCGACGGGTTAAACGAGATCAGGGTAAACTACCGATCGCCTTACGGAACAATTGTCTCCAACTGGGTGAAGGACGAAGATAAAACCACCTACGAATTTGAAATTCCGCAACAATCAAGCGTACAGATCCAGCTTAAAAAAGATCTTTCTCAGAAGATTACCGTTACCGCTGTTTCTGACCCTTCATTAAATCCAAATGCCATTAAAGGGTTAAACGAAGGGAACTTTGAATTAAGTGCGGGGAAATATGTAGTTACCATTTACAACCATACGTTTTAAAAAAATATTAATAAAATGAGAAAAAAATACCTGTTGTTGGGTAGGTTCACGGTAGTGTTCTTAAGCCTGAATATGCTTTTTAATGTTTCTTGCCAATTGCCAGTTAAAAACTCAGTTAAGGACATGTTGGTGGAATATTTAAATGATCCACTGGGTGTTGATACTGAGAAACCGCGATTTTCCTGGAAGATTGCTTCTCAGGATAGGGATGTAAAACAAGTTGCTTATCAAATAATTGTGAGTGAACATAAGAAAGACATAAAAAAAAGAAAAGGCACGGTTTGGGATTCCGGAAAAATCACAGACGATGAAAGCGTAAATATTGATTACATGGGAATTCCGCTTGAAAGCAACAAGACCTATTATTGGACAGTAGGTGTCACGCTCGGTAACGATAAGGTGATGTGGGGTGAACAAAGTTCGTTTCATACAGGAGTATTAAACAACGCGTTATGGAAAGCAAGATGGATAACATCTCCTGATGAAATTACCGACGCTTCTCCTTTATTCCGGAAATCTTTCCCGGTGAAGAAAAAAATAAAGAATGCAGTGGCATACGTGACAGCAGCAGGATTCTATGAACTGTACCTTAATGGTAGCAAAGTAGGTGACCACGTTCTTGATCCTGGAATAACCGATTACAGAAAAACTGTTTTATACTCAACTTACGATGTTGCTTCGCTCTTGAAAAAAGGAGAGAACGTGGTGGGTGCTATGGTAGGAAACGGTGCATGGAATTTACGAAAGACTACGGGAAGATGGAGTTGGCACGGTTCAGCTCCTCTTGGCAAACCGGCCTTGTGGGTACAGTTAATGATCACCTATACCGATGGAAGTGAAGAGACAATTGTTACCGACAATACATGGAAAACAAAATCCGGCCCAATCACTTTCAATAATTTATACGGCGGAGAAGATTACGATGCGCGCAAAGAAATTCCGAACTGGAACACAACAAGAATGAATGACTCCGCTTGGGAGTTTGCGGTGTTAAGTGAAGAGCCAAAAGGTGTATTAAAATCACAAATGATGCCCGCGATCAAAGTAACGGAAACATTGAAGCCCATAAAGCAAATTAATCCTGAACCCGGAGTCTATCTCTTTGATTTAGGCCAAAACATAGCAGGGTGGTGGAAAATTGAAGTAAAGGGGAGCCCGGGCCAGACCGTCAGGGTTCGCGGCGCTGAGACACTCAATGATTCCCTCTTTTCTGAACCGCTTAAAGAAGGGGATAAACTGAGTACTGCTCAAAGGTATCACTCCGAAGTATGGACGGACTACATCATCAAAAGTGATAAACTGGAGATTTACGAACCCCGCTTTTTTTACACCGGTTTCCGCTATGTTGAAGTAACCACAACGAACAACCAAAACCTCAATCATGTGAAGGTAGAGGGAAGGGTAGTCAGGACAGATTTAACCCGAAACGGTACATTCTCTTCCTCCGATTCTTTATTGAACCAAATTCATGAGGCCGGACTGTGGTCACAGATGGGAAATACCCACGGTTACCCTACAGATTGCCCGCACCGGGAGAAAGGGGCATATAACGGTGACGGACAAATCATCGCAGAAACTTCCATACACGATTTTCAGATGGCACCTTTTTACACCAAATGGCTAAACGATATGAGGGATTCCCAGGAAGAAAACGGAAGAATCCCGAATACCTCCCCAACACTTGTCGGAGGAATGGGAGGTGGAGTTGCCTGGGGCAGTGCTTATGTTCTTATTCCTTGGTGGATGTATAATTATTATCAGGATAAACGCATACTTGAAGACCATTATCCTGCGATAAAAAAATACCTTACTTATCTTAAGGAACTGGGGAATAAAGACGAAGACCCTTCTGAACCTTACATCATTGACAACTTTATGGGTTACTGGTATTCTTTGGGAGAATGGTGTGCTCCGGGGAAACTAAACGGAAAAAGCGATTGTCCCAATCATGCAGTGGTAAATACTTTTTATTATTATTACAACAACCTTATCTTTTCTAAAATTGCCGAAGAACTCGGGCATACTCAGGACAGTGAGTACGCTAAAGCACTTTCCGACACTATCAAACAAAAGTTCAACGAAAAGTTTTTTGACCCAGGCACAGGCCTTTACGGTACAGAGGAGACCTACCAGACCTATCAGCTTTTAGCTCTGGTTGGAGATATGGTGCCGGAGGAATACAAGGAGAGTGTATTGCAAACCATCATTGACGATGTTGAAAAACGCGGTGATCATCTGAATACCGGAATAATCGGGACGAAATACCTTTGGCCGGTCCTCGTTGAAAATGGTCAGAATGAGCTTGCTTACAGCATTGCTTCACAAACCACTTATCCCAGTTTTGGGTACTGGATAAAAAACGGAGCCACCACTCTTTTAGAACAATGGGAAGGGGATAACTCCCACAACCATCAGATGTTCGGTACAATTACGGAATATTTCTACAAATTTCTTGCCGGAATACAGTCACCTATGGAAGGGCGGACTAGCACAGGATACAAACAGATTTATATTGAACCTCATGTACCACAAAGTCTGAATGCTGTCAGTGCATCCATAGAAACCGTTAACGGATATGTTGCTTCTTCGTGGAAAAAAGAAAACAATGCCTTTTTTCATACCGTTTCTATTCCGGCAAACACTTCAGCGATTATTGCCATACCCGTGGGTATTAAAGATATGGATCTTTACGAAGACAATAAAAAAATATGGAGTAAAAACGAATCTTTAAGCCTTGCGGATGGAATAAAGAATGTTGCCTACAAAGGAGATAAATTAATCATCGATGCAGCATCAGGAGTCTACAACTTTAAAATTGAATATAAATAACATAATAAATTGACATGAGCAGATTTTTACCAGTATTTTCAATCTTTTTGATTTTTCTAATTAATTTTCAAAGCTATTCTCAAGTCACCGTTAAAAACCTAAAATGTGAGTATCTGGAGAATCCTGTCGGATTAGACGAAACTCATCCCCGTTTTACGTGGCAGATGGAATTGCATAAACCCGGAAACTACCAATCGGCATATGAGTTGGCGGTGGGAACAACAGAGACAGATGTTGCTTCAGGAAAAGGCGATGTATGGCAGTCGGGAGTTGTAGAAAGCTCTGTAATCCCTGTTGTCTACGGGGGAAAAGGGCTAAACCCGTTTACCCGGTATTTCTGGAGCGTGCGGGTGAAAGATGAACAGCAACAATGGTCGACCTGGTCCTCCCCTCATTTTTTTGAAACCGGAATGATGGGACAACTCAGGTGGAAAGGAAAATGGATTACCGACACATACGATTTCAACGTGAAACCAGCGGCTTATTTTCGCAGAGCTTTCAAAACGGATAAAACCATAAAGTCCGCACGCGTATATATAGCAGCAGCGGGACTTTACGAGCTTTCCATCAATGGGAAACGCATCGGAGACCATCGGCTTGACCCTACTTACACACGCTTCGACCGGCGAAACTTATACGTAACCTACGACATTACCGAAAATTTGCAACAAGGAAACAATGCGGTGGGTGTTTTGCTGGGTAACGGTTGGTACAACCATCAATCTACGGCCGTGTGGTATTTCGACAAAGCTCCATGGCGTGCACGCCCGAAATTTTGCATGGATCTGCACATAACGTATTCCGACGGAACAAAAGAAATCATCGCAACCGATGAAAGGTGGAAGACCTCACAAAGTCCTGTAATCTTTAACAGTATATACACGGCCGAACATTACGATGCCCGAAAAGAACAGCCCGGATGGGACACTCCGGATTTCGACGCGAAGGGCTGGAGAAACATTTACACCACAGGAGCACCTTCCAATAATATAGTGGCACAAGCATTGCACCCGATCCGCAATGTCAGGGAATACCGTCCGGTAAGCCTGAAGAAAATTGACGAATACACCTGGCTCTACAATTTCGGGCAAAACATGTCGGGCGTAACCCGAATGAAAGTAAACGGGCCTCAGGGTACAACAATCCGGCTGAAACACGTGGAACGACTTGACTCGGCCGGACGTGCGGACATGTCGAACATCGACGTGCATTACAGGCCTACGGACGATTCAGACCCTTTTCAAACGGATATCCTTATCCTGAGCGGTAAAAAAGAAGATGACTTTATGCCACGCTTTAATTACAAGGGATTTCAGTATGTTGAAGTGACCTCCGATAATCCGTTGGATTTGTCGGAAGAAAACCTGACTGCCTATTTTATGCACAGTGATGTACCGCCGGTAGGAAAAATAAATTCTTCCAACAACACCCTCAACAAGGCTTGGCAGGCATCCAATGCATCTTACTTATCCAACTTATTCGGTTATCCTACCGATTGCCCTCAACGGGAAAAAAACGGATGGACTGGCGATGCCCATATCGCCATCGAAGTAGGATTGTATAACTTTGACGGGATTACCGTGTACGAAAAGTGGTTGGCAGACCATCGCGACGAACAACAACCCAACGGTGTGCTTCCTGCCATTATACCGTCAAGCGGATGGGGTTACCAATGGGCAAACGGACCGGACTGGACAAGCACCATCGCCATCATCCCGTGGAACATCTACCTTTTTTACGGCGATACCCGGTTACTGGAATTGTGTTACGACAACATTAAACGGTATGTCGATTATATCGACGAACAATATCCTACGGGCATAACCGACTGGGGACTTGGCGACTGGGTACCCGTAAAATCGGTAACACCGAAAGAGTATACTTCAAGTACATATTTTTATATCGATGCGCTTATCCTTGCCAAAACAGCCAAGTTGTTTGGAAAAATGACAGATTTTGAGCGTTATTCCGCACTTGCTGAGAAAATAAAAGCGGCCATCAACAAGAAATACCTTAACTCCGAAACCGGAATTTACGGAAGCGGTTTGCAAACCGAATTAAGTGTGGCCCTACATTGGAATTTGGTCCCCGAAGAGCTAAGAAGCAAAGTAGCCTACAACCTGGCACGCCGTGTGGAACAAGACAACAAACACATCGACGTGGGGTTGTTGGGAACAAAAACCATCCTAAACGCGTTGAGCGAAAACGGATACGCACAACTGGCCTATGAAGTGGCATCACAAGAAACTTTCCCGTCGTGGGGCTGGTGGATAGTTAACGGAGCCACCACTTTTTATGAAAACTGGCCACTCGATGCAGGAAGCGATATCTCGCTGAATCACATTATGTTTGGGGAAGTAAATGCTTGGTATTACAAAGCATTGGGGGGAATTTTCCCAGATGAAAGCCAGCCCGGATTTAAAAATATTGTCCTTAAGCCCAACTTTGTTAAGGGGTTAACCCATTTTGAAGCCTCTCATGAAAGCCCTTACGGTAACGTAGTTTCCTCATGGCTGAGAAAAGGCAGAACGATAGAGTATAAAGTGACAGTTCCTGCAAACAGTACCGCAACATTGTATTTGAACGGAAAGAGCATTCGGGAGAATAATAAACCCCTCGAAAAAAATTCGTTGATTGAAATAAATAAATCGGATCAGGACATGCATATTTTAAGATTAAAAGCAGGTTCCTATTCGTTCTCTATAAAATGATCATCCATTAAATAAATTTCCAATATGAAAAAATTATACCTGTTACTTATCCTCATATTTGTATGCCTCTCCGGATGTACATTGACTCATGAAAAAAACAATCCTGAGAAATTTTACTTTAACGAGGTTGAAAAGAATTTTTCCAATCCGGGCAGTGAATTCAGGTCGAGCCCCCTTCTGGTGTTCAATGAAGTAATAACCAAACCCGAATTGGATAGAATGATAAGCGAATTGCACGAAGCAGGATTTGGCGGTTTTTTTGTCCACCCCCGTCCCGGATTGGTTACAGAATATCTTTCGGAAGAATGGTTTGACCTTTTCAAGTACGCTACAGACAAAGCTTCGGAACTGGGAATGGAGGCCTGGATTTATGATGAAAACTCTTATCCCAGCGGATTCGCCGGAGGTCACGTACCCGCACAAATGCCTGAGTCTTATAACCAGGGACAAGGATTTAAATTGACAAAATACACCCTCCTTCCGGATTCTCTTCCTGCAGATTATTTGTGTTTGATGAACTCAAACGGCAAGTATATAGATATTACTTCACAAACAACTGACTATCTGGGGAAAGAAGGAGATTACTACCTTTATGCCAAGACCTTTTACCGCAGTTCGCCCTGGTACGCCGGCTATTCCTATGTTGATTTATTGCTTCCCGGAGTAACGGAGAAATTCATCGACGTGACCATGGAAGGCTATAACAGGGTTTTGGGAAGTGAATATAACAAGACAGTAAGAGGAATCTTCACGGATGAACCCAATATTGTAACCTCCGGTGGTTTCAGGTGGACTCCCGATCTTTTTGAAGTTTTTAAAGCAAAGTGGGGATACGACCTGAAGGAGTATTTACCCCTGCTGAGTGAAGAAACCGGGGACTGGAAAAAAGTCCGCTACCACTATATGGAAACATTGCTACAACTATTTATTGACAGGTGGGCAAAACCGTGGTTTGAATATACGGAAGAAAAAAATCTGATTTGGACCGGACACTACTGGGAACACGGATGGCCCAACATGAACGACGGGCCTGACAATATGGCCATGTACGCTTGGCATCAGATGCCGGGGATTGACATGCTTTTCAATCAGTTTAATGAAGACTCACCACAAGCCCAGTTTGGGAATGTACGATCGGTAAAAGAAGTTCGAAGTGTTGCCAATCAAATGGGATATAAAAGGACCTTGAGCGAGACGTATGGCGGAGGCGGATGGGACGTGACCTTTAAGGACTTAAAACGTTTGGGAGACTGGGAATATGTATTGGGCATAAACTTCATGAACCAACACCTATCCCATCAAACCCTGACCGGAGCACGAAAATACGACTACCCGCCTGTTTTCACCTATCATTCTCCCTGGTGGAATAATTACAAGTATCTGAACGATTATTTCGGCAGGTTATCGTACGTATTGAGCGAAGGGGTCCAGAAGAACGATATTGTTATTATTGAACCTAACTCCACGTTGTGGAGCTATTACTCTCACAGTGGTGGCAATCCACAATATCCACAATTGAT
Source organism: Petrimonas sulfuriphila (assembly GCA_038561985.1). Classification (NCBI taxonomy): domain Bacteria; kingdom Pseudomonadati; phylum Bacteroidota; class Bacteroidia; order Bacteroidales; family Dysgonomonadaceae; genus Petrimonas; species Petrimonas sulfuriphila. The sequence continues at coordinate 99,827 of CP073276.1, forward strand.
GGAAATTGGGAAAAATTTTCAATCTTTTGTTACAAAATTGGAAAAAAGTCAGGTAGAGTTTGACCTGGCCTCCGAAAACATCATCAAGGATAATGGAAAAGTTCAGAATGACAAGTTTTCCATCGGCAAGGCACACTACACAACCGTGATAATCCCCCCGCTGACCGAAAACCTCAGTAAGCCGACCGTTGAACTGTTAAAGCTCTTCGTAGCATCCGGCGGCAAACTGATCTGCTTTTCAAGACCCAGCAGGGTGGATGGCGAAGAAAATGATGAATTGACTAATCTGCTTAATCAAAACACAGTACAACATGTTACCGATCTCAACCCCGAAATCATTAACAGTTTATTGTCGGGACAAGGGTGTAAAATAACCCATGTCGGTGGCGACCTGTATCATTACCGGAAAAGTTATTCGGACGGTGAGATGTTGTTTATTGTCAACTCCTCCCTGAACGAAGTTTCAACCGGAAAAGTTTCTTTGAAGGGAGCCTCACTGATCGAGTTGGATGCACTTGAAGGCAACATGTATACATATCCTTCTGAAAAAGAAGAAAAAGGGCTGCTCTCTTTTGAGTTTAAACTTGAACCTTCCGGCAGCTTGCTCTTGTTTTCCTCAAAAAAAACAAATCAAAACTATCCGCTTAGGGAATCCGGTCAACAAACAAACCAGGTGAAAGCCGAAACGGAAACAAAGGTCTCGCGACTCAAAGACAATGTCTTTATTGTAGACTTCTGCGATCTCGTCATTAACAACAAATCCGAAAGCAACCTGCACGTTTCCAAAGCAACGGATATTGTTTTCAAAACAAACGGTTTTGAGAACGGCAATCCCTGGAATTCGTCGGTACAATACAAAAAGAATACGGTCGAGAGAGACACCTTCTCCGGCGGTGGATTTGAAGTTACCTATCGTTTTAAAGTTACTGGAAATCTGGACAAAGACATTAAGTTAGTGGTTGAAAGGCCCAACCTGTTTTCTGTCAGTGTCAACGGGAAAAAAGCTTCAGCAATACCCGGAGAATGGTGGTTGGATAAATCTTTCGGAGTATATTCCGTGGGTGAATTTTTAAAAACCGGAGAGAACAGTGTGGAGTTAAGCATCCCAACCATGAGTATCTTTGCTGAAATCGAACCCGTTTACCTGTTGGGAGACTTTACGGTTGTTCCCGAAAAAGTGGGCTGGAGCATTGATGCTGCCAAAAAAGAGTTGACCCTGGGAAGTTGGAAGGAGCAGGGCCAACCTTTTTACTCCTGGGATGTAAAATACAGCAAGACCTATTCCATTGACGATACAACAAGAAAGCACACCCTAAAACTCGGAAAATGGAACGGCACTGTTTGCGAAGTGTATGTCAACAACAAAAAGGCAGGAATCATTGGTTTTGATCCCTACACGCTGGATGTATCCCCCTGGCTGGAAAAAGGAAAAAATCAAATTGACGTATGTGTAATCGGCAGCTTAAGAAACCTTTTAGGCCCTCATTACAACAATCCCTCTCAGGGTTTAGCCGGACCTTTTAACTGGAGGAATATAAATGCTCCGATACCACCCGAAGCGTACAAAATGGTTGATTACGGGTTGTTTGAAGATTTCGAGCTGGTCTATTAATTCATTTAACTTTCGCATGTCGTAACTACTGTTACCGTTACACATGCGAAAGTTATATTATTTACATAAATTTAAAATTAAAATATGAGTAAAGTTGGTTTGTTTAGCGTTGGGTTGGATACCTATTGGGGACAATTTGGCGCCTTGCTTAATAACCTCACAGGTTACCACAATCAAATCAGAAACAAATTAGAGAGCTTTGGCGCTGAAGTCGTGGATGCCGGCATGGTCGACAATATTGACAAGGCACAGAATTCGGCAAAGTTACTGAACAACAGTGATGTTGATCTGATTTTCCTTTTTGTATCCACCTATGCTTTGTCCTCTACTGTCCTCCCGATTGCCAAACAATCAAAGGTTCCTTTTATATTACTTAACCTGCAACCGGTAGGAAGTTTGGATTATGAAAAATTCAATGCCTTGGACGACTACGCCGAAAAAACAGGAATATGGCTTGAACATTGTCAGGCGTGCGCCATACCGGAAATTGCCTGCGTGATGAATAAGGCTGAAACCCGATACCACACTGTTACGGGATACCTGAATGAAGGCAGTGTCTGGAATGAAATCAGGGGATGGATAGATGCAACAAATACTGTTAAAGCATTGCAAAACAACAGGATGGGTGTATTGGGGAATTATTACGGAGGGATGCTCGATGTGTATACCGATTTAACCGGACAAAGTGTAACTTTCGGCACTCATTTCGAGATGTTGGAAATGTGTGAGTTGAAGAAAATCCGCGATAATATTTCTCCCGGTGAAATAACGGAAAAAATAGCGGAATTTGAATCTGTTTTCGATATTGACCGGAAATGTGATCCGAAAGAAATTGAACGTGCGGCAAAAACCTCCGTAGCGCTGGATAAACTGGTGAAAACATATCAACTGGGCTCATTGGCATATTATTACGAAGGGCAGACGGGAAATGACTACGAGAATATCATTACCTCTGTGATTGCAGGAAACACATTGCTCACGGGCAGAAGTATTCCTGTTGCAGGAGAGTGTGAAGTAAAAAACGCACATGCTATGAAAATCATGAGCGAATTAGGCTCCGGAGGATCTTTTTCCGAATTCTATCTTATGGATTTTAAAGACAACGTGGCGTTTTTAGGACACGACGGCCCCGCTCACTTCAACATCGCCGAAGGTCGTGTCAAGCTGGTTCCTTTGCCTGTGTATCACGGGAAACCGGGCAATGGACTATCCATTCAGATGTCGGTAAAACAAGGGCCTGTTACTTTGCTTTCGGTAGTTGAAGGTAAAGATTCGGTCTTCTTGCTGGTCGCTGAAGGCGACTCCGTTGAAGGGCCCATCCTGGAAACAGGTAACACAAACAGCCGTTACAGCTTTCCGTGTAATATTCGTGATTTCGTAAACAGTTGGAGTAAATACGGGCCATCGCACCATTGTGCTATAGGGGTTGGACATATAGCGCACAAAATTGAAAAAGTGGCATTCTTGTTAAATATCCCCATGGTAAATGTTTGCCAGGAAATTTCTAAAAAATAAAAACACAATCTCATGAAAAAAGTCTTAATTCTGCTTATTGCTGCAATCAATTTCGGCTGTAGTCTGAATAATTCATCCGGCCGTGTAAGTTTCGGCAGGCTGGTATGCGAATATGAAGAATCTCCATTACTGGTTGAAGAACAAACTCCACGCTTCGGATGGCAGTTACATTCAACGGAAAATGGATTTGGACAAACGGCTTACGAGCTGGAGATATTAGACATTAAAGGCAACACCGTTTGGTTATCAGGAAAAATTCAGTCCGACGAAAGCCAGCATATCCCGTACACGGGAAAAGACCAGTTAGGTGCTGGAGAACAATATCAATGGCGGGTTCGCATCTGGGACAACAACGACAAAAGCACGTCCTGGAGTGAAAAATCATTTTTTCGTATCGCTCCCGATAAAAAGCAGCTTAATGCCCTTTGGATAGGTGCTATAAAGAGAGAGGACTCCAATCTTCCGGGTGGAAGAAACTACCACAATGTACCTGATTCCTCCGAAAAAGGACAGCTATGGAGAGAGACGGATCCTCTGTCAAGGAGAAGCATCTATTTACGTAAGTCTTTTAAAGCTCAAAAACGGATCGAGGATGCAATTATCTACATCAGCGGATTGGGGCACTACGAACTCTCATTAAACGGAAAGAAAATCGGTAACGACCAGTACAATCCGCTGTGGAGTGATTATGACAAAACCGTCTATTACAACGCATACGACCTCACAGAGGGAGTAAAAAAGGGAGATAATACCGTAGGTGTGCTCCTCGGAAACGGATTCTACAACGAGCAAGGCGGACGATACAAGAAAATGCAGGTAAGCTTCGGCCCTCCTACCCTGTTCCTAAAAATATCCATTACCTACACAGACGGCACAAAAGAAGAGATCATATCCGATGAAAACTGGAAATATTCTCCCAGCCCCATTGTCTTTAACAGTATGTATGGTGGAGAAGATTACGATGCGCGTCTTGAACAACCGGGATGGGACACGCCTGGCTTTGATGATTCACAATGGCTTCCTGTTGTTGTGGATAATGCTCCTAATGGGGAGTTAAAACCGCAAACTTCAACCCCTGTAAGGGAAATGGAATATTTCTCCATTAAAGAGAGTATGAAAACAGGTGAATCGTATGTGTTGGATATGGGACAAAACCTCTCCGGATATCCGGCCTTTACCGTAAAGGGAAAACGGGGTGACAAAATTCGTCTGACCGTTGCCGAACGGATAAACGACGACGGCAGTATAAATCAAACACAGTCTGGCGGGCCCTATTACTACGAATATACACTAAAAGGAGAAAGCGAAGAGACCTGGCAACCCCGTTTTTCCTATTACGGGTTCCGGTATATCCAAGTTGATGGAGCCAAGTTATCGGAATCAGAAGACAACAGGGATATTCCGGTCATAAAAGCGATAAAATCCTGTTTTGTTTATAACTCAGCCGAACCGGCAGGTAGTTTTCATTCTTCCAACGAGATCTTCAATAACGCGCACAACCTGATTGTGAATGCCATTAAAAGCAATATGCAAGCCGTATTTACCGATTGTCCGCACAGGGAAAAACTCGGATGGCTGGAAGAAGTGCACCTGAATGGACCCGGGTTATACTATAATTTCAACTTGGCCAGGTTTGCTCCTAAAATCATGCAGGACATTCGCGATGCACAGTTACCGAACGGTTTGGTAACAAGTATTGCTCCCGAATACGTAGTTTTCAACGGTGGATTTCGGGACTCCCCCGAATGGGGAAGTGCCAGCGTTATTTTCCCGTTTATGTACTACGAGTTTTACGGAGACAACTCGCTTATAGCTGAATATTACGATGTTATGAAAAGGTATGTCGACTACCTAACCACAACAGCAAAAGACCACATCGTTTCGCACGGGTTGGGCGATTGGTGCGATTACCGGGAGGATCAGCCTTATGGCGTATCACACAATACCCCCATCTCATTATCCGCAACAACTCATTACTTCATGGTGATTGATTATTTGGTGCAAGCGGCCGAGATGCTTAGTAAAAAAGAAGACATAACATTCTATTCCAATCTCCGGGAGGAGGTAAGAACCGCTTTTAACAAGGAGTTCTTCAACGAAGACACCAAACAGTACGGAACCGGAAGCCAGGCATCCAACGCCATGCCTTTGTTTGCAGGATTGGTTAACCCCCAAGACAAACAATCGGTCCTCGACAACCTGGTCAAGGATATCGAAGAAAAAGGATACAGACTCTCCACCGGTGATGTGGGGAACCGATACTTGTTTCAGGCACTGGCAAGAAACGGATTGAATGAAGTGATGTACAAGATGCATAACCACAACGAAGTTCCAGGTTACGGCTTCCAGCTTCAGTTTGGAGCCACCACACTTACGGAGCTTTGGGATCCGAGAAAAGGCGCTTCGTGGAATCATTTTATGATGGGACAGATAGAAGAGTGGTTCTATAGGTCGTTGGCAGGTATTGATGTAGAAGAAAACGCATACACCGGATTCAAGAACTTCAAAATCGCGCCGCAGGTCGTAGGTGACTTAACGTATGTAAACGCCTCTTACAACACCTTATACGGGACCATCAAGGTGGACTGGAAGGTGGATAACGGCCAGTTCGAAATGGATATCGAGGTTCCCATTAATTGCGAAGCAAAAGTATATCTGCCTCAGGAAACCAATTACACCGCCGTGAAAAGCGGAAAATACAGTTTCAAAAAGAGATTGCAGTAAACAACTCATGAAACGACTGTTTTTAGTGCCTTTTACCGGCTTTCCTTCGCAATTTTTCTTAGCTTTGCCCAGGGAAAGTCTGGTATAGGGACCTAAACGCTGGATTCATGGAATGAAAACAGAAAAATAGATAACTGAGATTTACAATAAAAATTTATTCTCATGAAGTATTACCTGTTGCTGATCTTGTTTTTCAGCAGCTTTCATTTATTTCCCCAAAAAAAAGTAAAATCGGCTGTTCAGGACAAACTTTCACCTGCAACAACGGCAAATATTGAAGGCCATATTGGAGAAAAGCTTGATGCTTCTTTCAACAACCGGGTATTGGCACAGGATGCTCACCGGTTGATCCGTCCGTTCACAATCCACGATGAGCACAGCTGCTGGCAGAGCGAATTCTGGGGCAAATGGTTCACTTCAGCCATATTGGCTTATTCCTACCGCCCTGACCAGCAACTTATCAATAAGCTTAAAAATGCAGCGTACGAACTGATGGCAACACAGACTCCCGAAGGCTACATTGGCAATTATGCCTCCGAAAGCCGGTTGAAAGCGTGGGATATCTGGGGAAGAAAATACGTTATGCTGGGTTTAATTGCTTATTACGATGTATCAAAAGACAGAAAGGCATTGGAAGCGGCTGCAAAAGAAGCAGATTTTCTTATCCAGGAATTAGCGGATAAAAATGCCCTGATTGTAAAAATGGGTAACCACAGAGGTATGGCTGCCTCTTCTGTCCTGGAACCGGTTTGTCAGCTCTACATGCGAACCGGGAATGAAAGGTATCTGGATTTTGCGGAAGAAATTGTTCGTCAATGGGAAACGCCAGAAGGGCCTCAGCTTATTTCCAAAGCATCGGTTCCTGTGGGTCAACGATTTGCAAAACCGGCTGAAAATTGGTACGGATGGGAACAGGGACAAAAAGCATATGAAATGATGTCGTGCTACGAAGGGTTGCTTGAGCTCTACCGGATTACAGGAAAAGAATCTTACAAAAAAGCTGCAGAGCAAACCTGGCAAAGCATTACGGATACCGAAATAAATATTGCAGGTTCGGGTGCGGCAATGGAAGCCTGGTTCTCCGGAAAAAAAATCCAGCACGTCCCCATAGCGCATTATCAGGAGACGTGCGTGACCGTTACGTGGATAAAATTCAATCAACAATTACTCAGGCTGACCGGCGAGTCAAAGTATGCCGACGCCATTGAATGGGCATATTACAATGCTTTGTTGGGAGCAATGAGACCCGATGGGTCTGACTGGGCAAAATATACACCGCTTTCCGGCCAAAGGCTACCCGGATCGGAGCAATGTGGAATGGGATTGAACTGCTGCAATGCCAGCGGGCCTCGCGGATTATTCACTATTCCCTTAACAGCAGTTATGTCGAGCAACGAAGGCCTGAATATAAATTTCTACATGGAAGGTTCTTATCAAACAACTTCACCCCAAAAAAATGTAATTACCGTAAAACAACATACGGATTATCCTGTTTCGGGAAATGTGAATATATCGCTTGAAATGAAAACGGCTGAAAACATGACGTTGGCCTTAAGGATTCCCTCTTGGAGTGATGAGTCAACCGTTTTAATCAACGACCAGCCGGTTGAAAAGGTGACTCGGGGCGATTACCTGAAAATCAGCCGTACCTGGAAAGAGGGTGATAAGATTCAAATCAGATTGGATATGAAAGGGGAACTCCATTATACGGGTCAAAGCCCGGTAAACGTTGCTATCACACGCGGACCTGTTGTCTTAACGCGAGACGAAAGGTTGGCCGGCCCTAAACTCGAAGCCGTAATCGCTCCAATAAAAGACAAGAACGGATTTATCCACTTAACTCCCCAAAAAAACCATAATTCCGATGCTTGGATGGTTTTTTCCGCTAAGTTCCTGCCCGAAGCTTATACCGAATACAACGCAGAACCCGTTGAAGTAAATTTATGCGACTATGCTTCTGCTGGCAATACAATGGGCACCTACCCCTTTTTTAAAGTCTGGATGCCGCAGTTAGTGGATCCGAGAAAAACGGAATAAACATTTAATTATTTAAAAATGAAAATCAAGAGTTTACTGTTTTCAATAATTTTGCTTGGAGCAAGCACTCTGTTTTCTCAAAACAATATTTTGAAAAACGCTTTTGAGAACAGATTACAAAAGGATGATATGACTCAAAGTTACGTCACTCCCGCCAAACTAGTCTGGTCTTCCGATCAAACGGGAGAGCATGTAAAAAACCCGGAGGTTCTTTTGAAAGAATTTGACGGTCAGCTATCCACAAGCGGTGCCGGAATGTGCGTCATGCGTTCCGATACAGATAAACAGGCATCGGTTTTACTGGATTTTGGGACGGAACTCTATGGCGGTCTCCAGCTAGCAGCCGGAATCAGGGGAAACAAAAAACCGCTAAAGGTAAGGGTAAGGCTGGGAGAATCGGTCTCGGAAGCGATGAGTAACAGCATTGACAACTCTGTTCCCGGAATGAATTCTGCCACTAACGATCATTCATTAAGGGATTTTATCATCGAGTTGCCATGGCTGGGAAGTGTTGAAGTGGGAAATTCAGGATTCAGGTTCGTACGAATTGATCTGTTGGATTTGAACGAAGATCTTCCGTTAAAGGCGGTCAGGGCCATCTTCCGGTACCGGGACATTCCTTATACCGGATCCTTCAGGTGCGACAACGAAAGGCTAAACAGAATATGGGAAACCGGTGCATATACTGTCCATTTGAACATGCAGGAGTACCTCTGGGACGGGATTAAACGCGACCGGCTTGTTTGGGTCGGCGACATGCATCCGGAGGTGATGACAATAAACACGGTATTCGGGAAAAATGAAGTGGTCAGGAAAAGCCTCGATTTTGCCCGAGACACAACTCCTTTACCCGGATGGATGAACACCATCTCCTCCTATTCTTTATGGTGGATTATTATTCACCGGGACTTATACCTGCATCAGGGAGATTTAGCATACCTGAAAGAACAGCAAACATACTTGAACGCCCTTATTCAACAAATTGTTGCCCGGGTATCAAACGGAAAGGAAGAGCTCGACGGTGGACGCTTTTTAGACTGGCCCACGTCAGAGAAAAAGGATGTTATTCATTCCGGGTTGCAAGCCCTGACGATCATGAGCCTGAAAGCGGGAGAAGATATTGCTGGCTGGTTAAAGGATGAGGCGCTAAAAAAGATGTGCCTATCCAGCTTATCCTCCATGCAGAAATACATCCCTTCACACCGGGACAGCAAACAGGCAGCCGCCCTGCTGTCCATAGCCAACGTTCTCCCTTCCGCTTCTGCATCAAAAGTGATATTGAAGGACGGGGCAACCGATTTTGCCACTTTCTACGGATATTACATGCTGGAAGCATTGGCTAAAGACGGAAAATACGAAGAAGCCATGGACATCATCTCGGACTATTGGGGTGCTATGCTGGACCTGGGAGCTACTACTTTTTGGGAGAATTTCATCTATGAAGAAAGAAAAAATGCAGGCCGGATTGATGAATTGGTTTCCGAATCAAAATACGACATACACGCAGATGGCGGCGACTACTGTTACGTAGGGCTGAGGGGAAGCCTGTGCCACGGTTGGGCTTCAGGACCCACTACCTGGTTGACGGAACACGTTTTAGGCATTAAGGTTGTAGAACCCGGCGCCAAAACAATCCGGATAAAACCCAACCTGGGGAACCTGAAATTTGCCGAAGGCAACTACCCTACCCCATACGGAAAGGTTTATGTTAAACATGTAAAGCAGGCTGACGGAAAGATAAATACCACCGTTCATGCACCGAAAGAAATAAACGTTATCAAGTAGATTTATATTTAAGCAAAACATCATGGTAAAGATTTTATGTGGCCTCTCTCTCTTTCTATTACTTTTCACTTCGTGTAAACAGAATAATACCGAGACCATTCTCCAACAATCAAAATCCCTGGAATCCGGTTTTATTTCCCCACCCGACACGGTTCAAACCAGTGTTTACTGGTACTGGATCTCCGATAACATCTCCAGGGAAGGGGTTATTAAAGACCTCCATGCCATGAAAGAAGTGGGGATAAACAGGGCTTTTATTGGCAACATCGGACTCAATGACCTCCCTTCTGGAGACGTTAAAATGTTTACTGAAGAATGGTGGGAAATTATGCATTTGGCTTTAAAGACAGCCTCTGACTTAGGTATCGAAATAGGGATATTCAACTCCCCCGGGTGGAGCCAGTCGGGTGGGCCGTGGATAAAACCCGAAGAATCCATGCGGTATCTTACATCTTCCCAGTTAACGGTGGAAGGGCCAAAAAAATTATCGCAAAAAATTGATCCGCCTGCCGATTTTTTTCAGGATGTTAAAGTATTGGCATACCGGATGCCCGGTAACGTTCAACCGGATGTAAACGACAAGAACGCGACGATAAGCTCAGTTCCTTCCCACCAACAGTTGTCGAGGATTGTTGACAAAAACGGAGCTACTTCCCTATCAATTTCTCCGGCAAGTGAATTTACTATTACGTTTGATACCGGGCAGCCTTTTACGGCAAGAAGCGTAACCGTTACATTGGCCGAAACACCGGCTTCCGTAGAAGCGGTCTTTCAGGCTAAGGACGACAGGGGGGAATACAGGATTGTTTCGGAATTCAGTGTCAACCGATCGAACATAAGCCTGAACGTGGGCTTCAAACCTTTCGCCCCAGTCGTGATTTCCATTCCGGCTACAACATCACAAAGCTTTAAACTGGTGCTTAAAAACATACGCAAGCCTTTGAACCTGGCCGAGGTGGAAATCAGCGGCCTGCCTAAGGTGGAAAGATACAGCGAAAAGACATTGGCCAAGATGCACCCTACCCCTCTGCCTTATTGGGATGCTTATCTTTGGCGAGAACAACCCGAAGCGGATGACAGAAGCCTGGCTGTTCAAACAGACCAGGTAATCGATATTTCGGAATCTCTTTCTACAGATGGAACCCTAAACTGGGAGGTACCTGAAGGAAACTGGAGGATACTGCGGATGGGGATGACGACAACCCGTGTGACAAACAGCCCGGCTTCTCCTGAAGCGACCGGCCTGGAGGTGGACAAAATGAGCAAAAAGTGGGTAGCTGAACATTTCGACAGGTTTATAGGAGAAATCATAAGAAGGGTACCCGAACAGGACAGGAAAACATTCAAAGTAGTAGTACAAGATAGTTACGAAACAGGAGGACAAAACTTTACCGATGGATTCCTCGATGAGTTCAGGGAGAGATACGGGTACAACCCTGTACCTTTCCTACCCGTATTCGAAGGAGTGGTAGTAAACAGCCAACTCGAATCGGACAGGTTCCTGTGGGATATCAGGAGGATGATTGCAGACAAAGTGGCGTACGATTATGTGGGCGGATTAAGGGATGTCAGCCACAAGCACGGACTAAGAACATGGCTCGAGAACTACGGACACTGGGGATTTCCCGGGGAATTTCTGATGTATGGAGGACAATCCGATGAGATCGGCGGTGAGTTCTGGAGCGAGGGAGAGTTGGGAGATATCGAAAACAGAGCCGCAACCTCGGCCGGACACATTTACGGAAAAAACAAAATATCAGCCGAATCAAACACCTCGGGTGGGCCGGCTTATTCGCGTTATCCCGCCAAAATGAAACAACGGAACGACCGTTTCTTCGCCGAAGGGATCAACAGCACTCTGCTTCACGTCTATATCATGCAGCCCTATGAAGATAGGAATCCGGGTGTGAATGCCTGGTTCGGAAACGAATTCGACCGGAAAAATACATGGTTCTCTCAACTGGACGTGTATATACAATACCTGAAAAGAGTAAATTTCATGCTCCAGCAGGGTCTGAACGTTGCTGACGTAGCGTATTTTATTGGAGAAGATGCTCCTAAAATGACAGGGACCACCGATCCACCACTGCCCGTCGGATACCAGTTCGATTACATCAATGCCGAGGTAATTCTAAGGGACATAGAAGTAAAGGATGGCAAACTCACCTTACCGCACGGCACACAGTATAAAGTGCTGGTGTTGCCAAAACTCGAAACAATGAGGCCCGAGCTTCTCAAAAAAATTAAACAACTGGTACAGGATGGAGCCGTAGTTCACGGCCCCGCCCCTTCCCGCTCACCCAGCCTTCAGAATCAGCCGGAGGCTGACCGGGAAGTGATGAGAACGGCTGCCGAGCTGTGGGCCGAAGTGGACGGGATAAAGGTGAAAGAAAGAACCTACGGAAAAGGACGGATCATGGATGGATTAACGTTGGAGGAGGTCTTTCGCAGCATCAACCAGATCCCCGACTGCAGACTGCCTGAGGATAATTCCATCCACTACGGACACAGGACAATGAAGGGAATAGACATTTATTTCCTTAGCAACCAGACCGATAAAGAAACAGTGATCCAGCCTGAATTCAGGGTTACCGGTAAACAACCAGAACTGTGGGAAACGAACAACGGTAACATCAGGCCTCTTCCTGCATTCAAAGCCAAAACAGAATCTACGGTTGTACCTCTGAAACTAGCTCCATACGAGAGTGTATTTATTGTATTTAGGAACAAAGCAGGAAAAAATGTAATGAACAATCTTGAAGAGAACTATCCGACACCGGAAATCATTGCTGATCTGAAAGGACCCTGGCGTGTCACCTTTGATCCCGCTTTCAGAGGGCCTGCCAGCCCACTAGTGTTTGATACTCTATACGACTGGACTACCTCCCGGAATGATTCTATAAAATACTATTCCGGAACAGCCACTTATTCTATTACATTCAAAGCTCCTGATAACAAAGGGAATAAGACCATTGAGTTAGACTTAGGTAGCCTGACCGCCATGGCCAAAGTGAAAATCAACGGTAATTATGCAGGGGGAGTATGGTCCTATCCCTACAAGCTGGATATCACCCAAGGGGTGAAACCGGGACAAAACGAACTGGAGATAGAAGTGGTAAACAACTGGATGAACCGACTGATAGGTGACCAGCTACTTCCTGACCATAAGAGAGAAACATGGAGTTTTGTCAATCCTTACAATACAAAAAGTAAGTTACAGCCATCAGGTCTTTTTGGACCGGTAACAATTGAAACCGTTGAATATCATAATTAATATCACACACATGAAAATAGATAATTTGCAGATAATCAGGATATTATCTGGTTTTTTAACATTGATATTCGCATCACTGATTAATATCTTCGCACAAAATACCAACCCTGAGAACACTGCATTCCAAATCAATCAACACAATACCAAACTATCAGACGAATTGGTTGATTTGTTCATTTCCCCACCTGCGAATGCAAAGCCAAGAGTCATGTGGATGTGGATGGGTACAAGCATCAGCAAAGAAGGTATCACTCGCGACTTGGAAACATTACATGAGGCTGGCTTTGGCGGGACAACCATGTTTAGTTTAACTGATGTAAATACGGTTTTCGCATATGATTTCGAAAACTCCTTTCAGAAAAACATCGTTGCATGGACCGAACCGTGGTGGGAACTTGTCCGGTTCGCGGCCGAAGAATCAAAGAGACTGGGGATGGACTTTGGAATGAATAATTGCCCGGGCTATGAGACAAGTGGAGGAAAATGGATTCCTGTTGAATATTCCATGCAGCAGATATGTTATTCGGAAACTGCAGCAGAGGGAGGAAAGCCCATCTCATTGTACATCCCCAAACCCACGGTTGACCCGAGAGCGGTTATGCTTGGTCCGGTACACAACCCGGAAACCGGAAAATTGGAAAAGCCCGTTATCCCGGAACGTAACACCTATTTCAAAGATATTGCTCTTTTAGCCATTCCTGACGATAATAAACCTGTTAGCCCGGATCAAATCATTGATCTGACAGACAAAATGAATGCCAACAATACGGTTGATTGCATGTTACCGGAAGGGAAATGGACAATATATCGATTTGGACACACTACCATGGGGGCATTAATTTATCCAGCTCAATGGAAAGCAGCTGGATTTGAATGCGATAAAATGAATCCAGATGCTGTTTCTTTTCATCTGGATCACATTATCAGTGAATCTAAGAAACATCTAAAAGATCTTGTTGGTAATACCTTCTCGCATTTTCACTTCGACAGCTATGAAGCAGGAAACGCCAACTGGACACCCCGTATGAAAGAAGAATTTCATGCCAGAAGGGGATACGATCTCACGCCTTATCTATTGACTTTTGCTGACAAAATTTTTGTAGACAGTATCAAGACTAGACAATTCAAGCAAGATTTTAATGCCACAGTGAGAGACCTTCATGCAGATGTCTATTTCTCTATCATTCAGAAAAAATTACACGAAGCCAATCTCATCTTCTCGAGTGAACCGTATGGAGGTCCCTGGAAAGAAGAAGATGTTTTGCCGAAGGTAGATCGTGTTATGACAGAATTTTGGACAACGAATAACCGATATACTCCCTACAAGGTTAAACCCACTATCGAAGCTGCCAGGAAGAGCGGACAAAATCTTATAGAAGCAGAAGCTTTTTCAGGCCAGCCATCCATGAGTATGTGGTCAGAGACACCTCACGGGCTCAAAGCAATTGGCGATGAGGCTTTTTGTGAGGGTATCAATCGATTCGTTCTTCACCGTTTTACGCAGCAACCCTATGCGGAGAAATACAAGCCCGGTGTCTCTATGGGACAATGGGGTACACATTTTGACCATACTCAAACATGGTGGGAACACGGTAAAGCAGTGTTTAAATATTGGCACCGCTGTCAGGCCATGTTACTCTACGGAAAGAACGTTGATGACCCCAATGCTTTTAAAGTAGTCACAAATGAAAGCAATATATCACTGAAGTCAATCCAACGGAGCCACCAAACAATCCACTTCTTTTTTGTTGCCAATGTTTCACGGGAACAGGGAAATGTCATATGTTCGTTTCCTTATGCCGGTAATAAACCAGAACTATGGGATCCTGTCACAACCACTATTCGTGATTTACCAGCGTACACAATTGAAGATGGAAGAATTCATATACCCCTCAATTTTTCACCATCACAGAGTTTTTTCATTGTATTCAGGACACCCCTGTCTCATAAATCTTCAACCCTTTCCCTTAAAAATTTCCCGAATCATAAGGTTGTGAAAGACATCTCACGTGATTGGTCGGTAACCTTTGACCATAGATGGGGTGGTCCGGAGAGACCAGTCCTCTTTTCAAGATTGGAAGATTGGACAGAAAATACTGATAAGAGGATTAAATATTATAGCGGTACAGCTACATACCACAAGTTATTCGATTGTGAAGAAACGCTTTTGGGAAAAGATATTTTCGTCGATTTAGGTCATGTCAAACACATTGCCCGTGTTCGTGTTAACGGCACAGATTTGGGAGTAGTCTGGTGTGATCCATGGATGACAAAAATCCCTGCAGAAATATTAAAAAGGAACAATAACGAAATACTAATTGAAATTACGAATGTGTGGGCAAACCGGTTAATTGGAGATGAACAGGAACCTGAAGATATGGAATGGGGTATGGCTGACTTTGGTTACGGCAAGTTTCGTTACATGAAAAAGTTTCCGGATTGGTTTTTGAACAACCAACCAAGACCTTCAAAAGGAAGATATTGTTTCACAACTTATAATTATTTCACAAGAGAATCCCCATTAATACCATCAGGCCTGATTGGTCCGGTCCGTTTACTTTTAATTGATGCTTCTACAACTGTTCCATTAAGTTAATTTAATGATAGCATAAGGAAATGAGAACATTTAAATTTTCACTTAATCTCTTCCTGTTTTTGGTTGCTCTTCTTATCTCTTCGTGCACAAGCAACAACAGGAAAAACAACGGTCAGGAATCAGAATATATTCTGGCAGCCTTTTACTGGCCGGCATACCATTACGAACCGCGCGCTGAATTTCTGTTCCCCGATAAAAAAGGGGAATGGGAGATCATTTATAATGCTGTACCTAAAGAAGAAGGCCATCAACAACCGAAAGTCCCTTTATGGGGATACCTGGACGAGGCAGATCCGGAGGATATGGGCAAAAAGATTGATGCCGCACTCGATTACGGAGTGAATACTTTTATTTTCGATTGGTACTGGTACGAGAATAAACCTTTCCTGGAGGATGCCGTAAACAATGGATTTTTAAAAGCGAACAACAATCGGATGAACTTCTACTTAATGTGGGCCAATCACGATGCAACAACATATTGGGACGTAGATAATCCCAATATAGATTCAGTTATCTGGGATGGAGAAGTGAACAGGGAACAATTTAACATTGTGGTGGACCGGGTCATTTCACGCTATTTTAAAGAACCTTCCTATTTAAAGATAAACGATGAACCTGTCTTCTGCATTTACGAGTTAAATACACTCATCCATGGTTTAGGAGGGGCTGAAAAAACCAAAGAGGCGTTGGATTATTTCACCCGGAAAACGAAAGAGGCCGGATTTTCAGGACTGCATTTGCAAGCTGTTTTATGGGGAGCATTACCCTCAACCCTTGTGGGGGTACCCGGAGACAGTATAGAGAGTCAGAACAAAGTACTGGAATTTTTCGGATTCAAAAGCTTAACAAACTATTGTTGGGCTCACCTGCAAAATCCTGACGGAGATTACGAAGTGTGGGGAGATGCATCCACCGGTATGTGGGATAAATTCAACAACGACTTTTCCATGACCTATTTCCCAAATGTAACAATCAGCTGGGACGCCAATCCTCGTTTTCTTTTTAAAGCAGGATACATAGATAACTCCACACCTCAAAAGTTTGAGAAGTATCTGATTAAAGCAAAAAAGTTTGTCGACAACAACTCCATCGAACCCAAAATAATTACCTTAAACGCATGGAACGAATGGTCGGAAGGGAGTTACCTGGAACCGGACACTGTTTGGGAATACGGATATCTGGAAGCTGTAAAACATGTTTTCCCCGGAAATAATAACCAATGACCTAAAAGAAAGAATGAGACCTATTTTAATCGTTTGTATTTTAACTATTAGCTTGTTCAGTACCTATGCTCAGGAAGATTTCTATAAAGCGTACCGACAAGAATGGCTCCAAAAGGCTGAAGACAACAAACCCCAGCTAGTGATTACTGAAAAGAAACCCGTCCGGGTAATCAACATTGTCCGCGATGAAAATTCTTTTCAACACTGGAAAATTGTTCCTCATTCAGCTATCGATTCATTTTACTCCACCACATTCAAAAAAAATCAATCGACGATCCTCGATTTCAAGGAACATATAACCGGTTATTTTACGTTTTCTATTCGCCCTACCAACATAACCCCGGATGCTCCATTGCGGTTAAAATTCACATTCGGTGAAGTGCCATCGGAACTGGCAGTATCCTTTGAGCCATACACGGGTAGTTTAAGTAGAGCCTGGCTTCAGGATGAAACCGTCACGGTTACTGCCTTGCCACAAACGATAACCATACCCCGGCGCCTCTCTTTCAGGTATGTTAAAATTGAACTGATCGCGTCACCTTCGTATGATTTTTATGTATCGGATATAAAGTGTAATGCCGGTACTTCAGTAACCTCTGTACCACAAGAACTGGCTCCCTCTACTGAAGAAATAATAAAAAAAATCGATCAGACAGGGTTAGCCACTCTAAAAGAATGTATGCAAACGGTTTACGAGGACGGGCCCAAAAGAGACCAACGGTTATGGATAGGCGACCTGTATTTACAGGCGATGACCAATAATTATTCTTTCGGGCAACATGACCTGACAAAGCGTTGTCTGTATTTGTTAGCAGGCCTGAGCCACCGGAATGGCTACCTGCATCCCTGCATCTATGAAACACCGGAACCCCGTGGTGATGAACGGCTGTTCCTATTGGAATACGCCCTTCTCTTTAATGCAACCCTTAAAGATTACCTTCTGGCAACCAACGACAAACAAACTGCTTTGGATTTATGGCCAGTAGCCAAAAAACAATTGGACATCATCTATCAATATGTAGACAAGGATGGATTGATGGATTTTGCCAGAGCAAACAGGGAATGGTGGATCTTTATTGACTGGCGTGAAGGATTACACAAAGAAGTGCCTTTACAGGGAGTGTCCATTTTTGCTTTACAAGAAACGTATAAGCTGGCACAACTGATCGGAAAGGAAGATGAAGTAAAAAATGTTCCTCCGTTGATAAAAAAAATGAAAAGCACGGCACGTAAAAAATTTTACAATAAGAAAACCGGTTTTTTTGCCGGCACAATCAACCATCAGGTTTCTTATGCGTCGCAGTTATGGATGATTTTAAGCGGTGTAGCAACTACAAAAGAAGCGCAAACTGCATTATTGAATCTCTCCCATGCCCGCGATGTAAGTTATCCGGGAACTCCCTATCTTTATCACTATTACATTCAATCGCTTATAAATAGCGGGTTACACAGTCTTGCAAAACAAGAATTAAAAAAATATTGGGGCGGGATGCTAGAGAAGGGAGCTGATACCTTTTGGGAGGCCTATGATCCTAATGACGATTTTCTTTCCCCTTACAATTTTTTTCCGGTGAATAGCTATTGTCATGCCTGGAGCTGTACTCCGGTCTATTTCATCAGAAAATATCCGGAAATATTTCAGCTAAAATAAATCTACACACCAACAATAATTTTATGGAGAAAAAAGAAAAAACGAAATTATCCGTCACAGGCAATCACTGCGTAATTAGTTATTTTTACGTCATCGTGCTCGTCCTGTTGCTGGGAAGCTGTGTCGCAAACAACACTAAAGGAGAGGAATCGGCTGAGCTGATGAGCAAAGCTGTCCCGGTATGGGCAGAAGGCCGCGAAAAAGAGATGAACCTCACCCTGGGATTCCGGGGTACCTTCAACGCAGACCCACACTCAGAGGCCATCCTGCGAGTTGCGGCTTCTACTGTTTACAGGCTCTTCTTCAACGGTGAGTTTGTGGGATCGGGACCGGCCCGTGCCGGGCACGGTTATTTCCGGGTGGACCGGTATGACCTCTCGGAACGCCTGAAAGCGGGAGAAAATATCGTGGCGATCGAGGTAGCCGGGTACAACGTAAACACGTATTACACCACCGACCAGCCCTCCTTTCTACAGGCAGAGGCAACGGTGGATGGCAAGGTGGTGCTGCATACCGGTGAAAACGGCCGTTTTGAGGCCACCGAAATAAGGGAACGCCTGCAGAAAGTAGAGCGCTATAGTTTCCAGCGTCCTTTTACCGAATATTACCGGTTGGAGGAGGGATACGACCAATGGCGTTCGGACAAGACCCGGACCCTGGAAACGGTCAAACTCGTTCCGATGCCCTTAGTAAACCTCTTACCGCGGGGAGTGGACCAACCTGCCTACACTCTGCTGAAACCGGTACAACTCTACTCCAGGGGCACTTTTGCCAGCAAGATACCGGGGCAATACTACAAAGACCGTTCGCTGGTAAATATCAGCGAACAATTCAAGGGCTATCCTGAAACAGCGTTGGAGGCCGTACCGTCACAGCGCATACAGGAGTTGCAGACGGTGACGAAAGAATCGTTGAACACACCTTATGTTGGTTCAACCACGATCGATCTGAAAACGAATGAGTTCTCCATCCTCGACTTCGGCATTAATCAGACCGGATTCATCGGAGCCGTAATTCGTTGTACGGAACCCACCGAGGTGTGGTTTCATTTCGATGAGATGCTGACAGACGATGATGTGATCAGCAAGAAACGGATGGCCGACGTCAACAACCAAGTAGTCTACGAACTTCAGCCGGGAGAATACCGCATCGAGTCGTTCGAACCCTACACCTTTAAATTTCTAAAGATACTGGTTACACAAGGTGACTGTCGGGTAGAAAAAATCTTCCTTAGGGAGTTTGCAGCACCCGAACATCCGGATGCTGCCTTCTCCAGCAGCAACGAAAAATTAAACCGGATCTATGATGCGGCCAAACAGACATACCGGCAAAACGCCCTGGATGTTTTTATGGATTGTCCCTCGCGGGAGCGTGCCGGCTGGCTGTGTGACAGTTACTTTACCGCAATCATGGAGAAAGAATTCACCGGGTATTCAAAAGTAGCCCATAATTTTTACGAGAACTATGCATTGCCGGAGAAATTTGAGTTCCTTCCGGAAGGCATGATCCCGATGTGTTATCCCGCCGATCACAACGACGGCGTATTTATCCCCAACTGGTCACTCTGGTTTATCGTTCAGATTGATGATTATGCCAAACGCGGCGGCGACAGGCAACTGGTCGCTGACCTGAAAACACGGATTACCGATCTGCTGGCATATTTCGAAAAGTTCGAAAACGAAGACGGACTGCTGGAAAAACTGGAAAGCTGGATCTTTGTGGAATGGTCCAAAGCCAACAGCCTCGTACAGGATGTGAACTATCCCACGAACATGCTCTACAGCGCTGCACTCCAAAGTGCGGCGCGTCTCTACGACAATGAAGCGTGGCAAATGAAAGCGGACCATATCCGCAGTCAGATACAGAAACAATCCTTCAATGGCGAGTTTTTTGTGGACAATGCAGTAAGAAAAGACGGGGTTTTACGGGTAACCGACCAGATTACCGAAGTTTGCCAGTACTACGCTTTCTTTTTCAACATCGCAACCCCGGAGAGTTATCCTGCCTTGTGGAAAAAACTGACCGATGAATTCGGGCCGCACCGCAACACCGCCATCACCTATCCCCAGGTGGCCGTTGCCAATGCATTTATCGGTAACTATCTCCGGATGGATATCCTTTCCCGGTACGGACTCCAGTCCCAACTCATCTCCGAAATCGAGGAGTACTTCTTCTATATGGCCGAACGTACCGGAACCCTTTGGGAGAATGTACACAGCCAGGCCAGCTGCAACCACGGATTTGCCTCCTACATCGGCCATGTGCTTTACCGTGACGTACTGGGCATCAGCAACATTGACTATGAGAAGAAGAAAATAGTTCTTCGCTTCACCGATCTCGACCTGGAACAATGCAGCGGTTCGATTCCTGTGGAAGATGAGGTAATCCGGCTCGAATGGAAAAGAGTGGACAACCAAATACAATATCGGTTGGATATACCCGCAGGTTATGAAGTAACGATAGAGAACCGGAGCAAAAACCAGCTTGTCGACCTGGATAAAATCAGCACTTACCGACAAGGATAGGTTCAATCTAAAAAATAATTTTAATCATATGAGAACAAGAAACTTACTTTTAATAGTTATTTTTTTATCAGCCAGTTTTTCAATATTTTCCCAGAAGCAAGGTGCTTTATATCCTATGGAATTAACCACAGAATACCTTGTCGACCCCACAGGATTGGATGTCCGACAACCACGGTTTAGCTGGAAGTTGGCTACTGCAAACCCGCAAGTTTTCGGCCAGGCGCAGACAGCGTACCGCATTTTGGTTAGCTCGACGAAACGGGATCTCGATAAAAACAAGGGCAATATTTGGGATACGGGATGGATCTCTTCAGATAACATGCAGCTTGTTGATTATAAAGGAAAAGAGCTAGAATCTGATCGGAGTTACTTTTGGAAAGTTGCAGTAAAAGACGAAAAGGGTAACCCATCTGCATTCAGTAAATCAGCGTCTTTCACCACCGGGCTGTTCGATGATGCTGAATGGACAGCAAAATGGATCGGCACCACGGAAATCTATGACCCTTCGGCAGGACCCAACAAAATTTCTGATCCGTGGTTCAGAAAATCTTTCGATTTAAAACAAAAACCCTCCAGGGCAACCCTATTTGTAGCATCGGTAGGTTATCACGAAGTGTATGTGAACGGCCAAAAAATAGACGATCACGTGTTGGCACCGGCTGTGACCGACCACACACAGCGCGCCCGATACATTGCCTACGACATCGCTCCGCAGTTAAAACAAGGGAAAAATGTCATCGCGTTGTGGCTGGGAGCATCCTGGGCAATCTACGCACCCTACGCCACTCCCGATAAACCCAGGACACCCATTGTGACAGCCCAAACCGATATTTTCGGAAAGAACGACCAAAAACTGGTGAGGATCATCACCGACGAGTCGTGGAAAACACATCCCAGTCCCAATAAACTCATCGGGAACTGGGGGTTTGGCGTTGGCGGATACGGTGGTGAAATTTGGGATGCCAACAAAGAAATCGACAACTGGAACCTGGCGACCTATAATGATCAGGTATGGAACAAAGCAACGGTTTATACACCGGCACTAAAACTGTCCGCTCAACGCGTGGAAACAAATACCCTGTTCGACGAAATTCAACCCGTAGAGATCGTAAGCCGCCCCGATGGGACATTCCGGGTAGACATGGGGGTAAATTTTGCGGGATGGACGCAGATCAACGTTGACGGAAACCCCGGCGACACGGTTCGTTTCCAATTTTCTGAACGCCAGCAGGACGATATGACCTTTGGGTTATACAACTTATACGTCATCGGCCCTTCCGGGAAAGGCACATTCAAAAACCGGTTTAATTACAGTTCCGGTAGATGGATCACCCTTAAAGGCCTGAAATCAGCCCCGAAGAAGGAAGACATAAAAGGTTGGATGGTTCGTACCAACTTCGCGGATGCTACCTCGTTTGAATGTTCCGATCCGTTGCAAAACTGGATTTACAATACCGTAAACTGGACATTCGAGAATCTGTCTCTCGGCGGGTACGTTGTTGACTGCCCGCAACGTGAACGGTTCGGCTACGGTGGTGACGCCCACGCCACATCCGAAACCGGAATGCTGAATTATCAGCTGGGCGCGTTCTACAACAAATGGCTCGAAGATTGGCGGGATGTACAAGGGACCGAACCGATGGTCGGAAACATGAACGATCCAGACTGGGCGCGCAAGAAGGAAGGCAGCGGCAGAAGACTCGGCGGGGGTATATTGCCCCAGACGGCACCCACCTATCACGGCGGCGGCGGCCCTGCTTGGGGCGGAATTGTGGTTACCCTACCCTGGTTCATGTACCAATACCAGGGTGATGTGCGGGTACTTGAGGAAAATTTCGAGATGATAAAAGGCTGGCTCGCTTTTCTGGACACCCATGTGGAAAATAATCTACTCAAACGATACGGCGGCCGGTGGGATTTTTTGGGCGACTGGCTTTGGCCCGGTGCAACCACACAAGGGATGAACAACTATTCCGACGAAAACCTGTTTTTCAACAACTGTTACTGGATTTACAACTTAAAGACAGGTGCAAAGATAGCCGAAGCAATCGGAAAAACGGCCGAAGCGCAAAAATGGAAACACCAGGCTGAAGTATCGGGCAAAGCCCTTCACGACAAATACTTTCACGCCGATGACCACAATTATTCCGATAAAACCATGCGAAGCCTCTCTGCAGCGTTATACGGAGACATAATGCCGGTGAAACTCCGTCCGTTGGTAATGAAACGGCTCGAAAAAGAAATCCTCGTCAACCGCAACGGCCACATCGATGTGGGAATTACCGGCGGTGCGATGCTTTTCAAGGTATTGCGCGAAGAAGGCCGCGACGACCTCATCTACTCCATGACATCACAAACCACCTATCCCAGCTGGGGGCTGATGCGTGAAAGCGGAGCTTCCACCATGTGGGAAATGTGGGAGAAAGACTTACCCGGCCATTCACTTTTACACAGCTCCTATCTCTATCCCGGCGCATGGTACATAGACGGTGTAGCCGGAATCCGCAGAAGAGACGATTCGCCTGGATTCAGAAAGTTCGATATCCGCGTCCCAAAATTTGCAGAAGAGCACGTTTCATGGGCAAAAGCAGGCTTCAACTCTCCTGCCGGTATGATTCAATCACATTGGAAAAGAGAAAACGGTAAAACGACGCTCTCCGTTACCATTCCACCCAATTGCGCAGCAACCGTTTATTTCCCCGATGAATCCGGTAGGAAAATACGTGAAAGTTCTGGTTTTGCAACCGAAACGGGCAAAAAAAACGGATACGTTCTGTTTGAAATTAATTCGGGAAACTATATCTTTGAGAACTAATAACATATCTAGAACTAATTTTTCTTATGAGACACACCCTTTTATTCACCGTAATTTTACTTTCCGTCCTGTTGGCCGGATGTAAAGAAGGAAAGCTGAATGTAGCTTCCCTGAAAATTGAAATGCAGGAAAATCCGGAAGGATTAAGCACACTTACTCCACGGTTTTCGTGGCAGATTAGTTCCAATTCTCCCGATCTTATCCAACAATCGTATCAGATTCAAGTTGCCCGGTCGGAAGATGATCTGAAAAAAGAAGTAAATCTTTTGTGGGATTCGGGAATCGTCAGCAGCGACGGGTCGGTACTCATTCCTTACCAGGGCCAACCCCTCTCGTCGGGAAGCAAATACTTCTGGCGCGTAAAAATCAACACCAATCAAGGCGACGGCAACTGGAGCAAAGTCAATTATTGGTCGATGGCTCTATTGAATGATTCGGAGTGGCAGGCAAAATGGATTGGTGAGGACTCATTGTCCAATCCCGGTGAGACGGATAAGGACAACACACGCCTGGCCGCACGTTACCTGAGAAAGTCCTTTGAGACGAGAAACAGTACAATCCATCGGGCCGTCCTTTATGTTGCAGGCCTCGGAGCGCATGAAGCTTACCTGAACGGGAATCGGGTTTCGGAAGATGTCTTCGCCCCAACGGTTTCCTGGTATCCCAACCGGGTTTATTACAATACGTACGACGTAACCCCGCTCCTGCAGAAAGACAAAAACCTGCTGGCCGTTAAACTGGGCAACGGCAGGTATTTCGGAATGCGGGGATCACGCAGCCAGATGTTCGGGTTGCCCCGTTTGCTGGCTCAACTCGATATAGAATATGCCGACGGGACCAGGGAGGTGATTGCCAGTGATGAATCCTGGAAAGTTACTTCAAAAGGGCCCATCGTGGCCAACAATGAGTTTGACGGAGAAGAATACGATGCCCGCCTCGAACTGACCGGATGGGAAACAGCCGGCTACGATGATGCCTCGTGGCAACAAGTGGACATAATGACTGCTCCCGAAGGCAAACTCACGGCCCAACCCAACCCGAATATCCGGGTGATGGAAGAGATAAAACCCGTCCGGATCTCCAAGCTTGCCGATGGTAAATTTATCCTCGATATGGGCCAAAACATGGTCGGGTGGCTGAAGATAAACAAGTTGAACGGGAAAAAGGATCAACCCGTGACGATGCGTTTTGCTGAGATACTCAATCCGGACAGCACCATTTACCTGGCAAATATCCGCTCCGCAAAGGTAACGGACATCTACACCCCTGCGAAAGACGGAGCGTTTAGCTGGGAACCTTCCTTTGTTTATCACGGCTTCCGTTTCGTTGAAATATCCGGATTGAATGAACAACCCGAATTATCCAGTTTTACCGGGAAAGTGGTGTACGACAACATGGAGACCACCGGACAGTTCGAAACTTCCAACAACATCATCAACCAGACCTTCAAAAACGCATATTGGGGAATTCGCGGAAACTACCGCGGAATGCCCACCGACTGTCCGCAACGCGATGAACGCCAGGGCTGGCTGGGCGACCGGGCAACCGGATGCTTCGGCGAAGCGTTTGTTTTCGACAACGCCTTGTTGTACAGCAAATGGGCACAGGACATAGAGGATTCTCAAAGTCCGGAAGGAAGTATTTCGGTGGTTTCACCCCGTTACTGGACCATTTACAACGACGACGTAACCTGGCCGGCTGCTTATTTCTATGCAGCAAAAATGCTTTACCACCAATACGGTGATACGGAACCCATCAGAAAACATTATCCCTCCATGAAACGTTATCTGGAGCGTATCCAGCAGGTATCCATGCAAGACTTTATCCTCACAAAAGACACCTACGGCGATTGGTGCATGCCTCCCGAAAAACAGGAGCTGATCCACTCCCAGGATCCTTCGCGCAAGACAGCGGGAGCGATTCTGAGTACAACCATGTATTACAGCCTGCTTAACCTGATGGTTGAGTTTGCAGAATTGACCGGAAATCAGCAGGATATTCAGGGATTTAAAGAGCTGGCAGGCCGGATAAAAGAGGCATACAACACGACGTTCTTCAACACTGACTCGGCAAAATACGACAACAACACGGTAACGGCAAACATGCTGTCACTCCGGCTGGGCCTGGTTCCCGAAGGAAAGGAACAGCAAGTGTTTGAAAATATCGTTCAAAAAACAGAAGTCGATTTTAACGGACACGTCAGTACCGGTGTGCTGGGGATACAGCAGTTGATGCGTGGACTTACACAGTACGGAAACGTGGACCTTGCCTACAAAATTGCGACAAATGAGACCTATCCGAGCTGGGGGTACATGATCAAAAAAGGTGCTACCACCATTTGGGAACTTTGGAACGGGGATACAGCCGACCCGGCAATGAACTCCGCCAATCACGTCATGTTGCTCGGAGATCTCATCATCTGGTATTACGAAGATTTGGCCGGAATTAAAAATTATCCCGGGAGTGTAGCTTACAAAAAGTTGTGGATGGAACCCCGGTTTCCTGAAGGACTTTCACATGTGAAAGCTTCGTACAAATCGGTTTACGGAGAAATCAAGAGCGAATGGACAAAAGAAAACGGGTCGTTTAACTGGAACATCTCTATTCCGGGAAACACTTCCGCTGTGGTGAAATTGCCGAAAGAGCTACAAATCATAAAACCGGGTCAAAATGGCGTAAGAAGCTTTAAGGAAACCGACTCGGGAGTTGAAATAGAATTAGGATCAGGCAACTATACCCTGTCCAACCGGTAACCGGTAGTTTGAATTGAACAAATCGTTAATAAAGGAAATAAACTGACTTTTAGACAGGGGCAACGGCTTTTATTTAAATATTTTCTTACTTTTGTAAGTTGAATATCGAATTATAAGTAAGAATGAAAAGGTTACCCGCTGAAATTACAATAACGGTCACTTTATTTTTAACGATTTGTTCAATTTCGCTTTCTGCTCAGGAGAGTACGACAAAATCCACCAATCAAGCTACGCTTCTGGGAGTGGGCAAATCTTTTCTGACTGACACCTATTTATCTCCTTTAGAGTACAGAGGGTTGACTATGTCTTTGTTGCACGACCGCATCAGTCCCACCAAGCACTTCAACGAAAAGTTACTCCTGCAGCAGCAGTTTCAAATACAACTGGCATTTACCAAAAATCCTTCTGCATCCGCATCGGAATATGCCGGCGAAGTTTCCTACAACGTCAACGCTTTCTATCCCTTTTTCAAAAACGCGAAGTTTAGCCTTCTCGCTGGTGGCGGAGGAGATGCATCACTGGGAGGTATTTATAATGTACGAAACTCCAACAACCCGGGTTCACTGAAAGCTTCCGTGAACCTTGACCTCTCGGCAATGGCAAGCTATAACTGGCGAAGGCTCACTTTTCGCTGGCAGGTAAGCACACCGTTTCTGGGCATGTTCTTCTCTCCCGCATACGGACAATCCTACTACGAGATTTTCTCCCTGGGCAACGGAAAAGGAACGGTAAGGTTTGCCTCGTTCCAGAACCAGTTGGCGTTACGTAACTATTTCACCGTTGATATTCCCCTCAACAACCTGACTATCCGTACCGGATACCTGGGTGATTTTTACAGAACCGATGTAAACGATATTGTTACAAACATTGTTTCGCACCAGTTTATGGTCGGGTTAGCCGTCGAGTCGCTTAATTTTGGCGGGCTGAAGGCAAAAAACAGTAAACTAATAAAAAGCAGCTATTATTGATATGCAATATAATTTCGACGAAATCATCGACCGGTCAACCTCACACAGTGTAAAGCTGAATAAGCTGAAGACGGTTTTCGGGCGCGATGACCTCATCCCCCTCTGGGTGGCCGACATGGATTTTCTATCGCCTCCGGCAATTACCGAAGCGCTGATCGAGAGAACCCGACACGGTATTTTCGGATATACGGTTCCTTACGACGGGTATTTCCTTTCCATCATCAACTGGCTCAAAGACAGACACAGTTATGAAGTTTACCGCAATGAAATCACTTTCGTTCCGGGTGTAGTGAAAGGCTTTGCCTTTGCTATTGATGCGTTTACCAAAAAAAACGACAAGATAATCATTCAGCCGCCGGTTTATCATCCGTTTCGGATTGTTCCCGAAGCGCTTGAAAGACGGGTTGTAAACAATCCTTTGCTTTTGGAGAACGGAAAATACTCTATCGATTTTGAAGGATTAAAGGGAATTATCGCCGAAAACGATTGCAAGATGCTTATCCTCTGCAATCCTCACAATCCTGTAGGAAGAGTATGGAATGAAGATGAACTGATACAACTGGCGGAAATCTGTTATGACAACAACATCCTGGTTGTTTCCGACGAAATTCATTCCGACCTGACCTTGCCCGGGTTCAGGCACCGACCCTTTGCCACGGTGTCGGAAAAGGCAAAAGAGAACAGTATCACGCTGATGGCCCCAAGCAAAACCTTCAACATTGCCGGGATTGTCAGTTCTTTTGCCGTTATCCACAACCCGGAGATAAGGAAGCTGTACTTGAATTACCTGGCTCCCCGGGAACTCGACCAGGCAACTATTTACGCACTGGCTGCTACCGAAGCCGCATACAATTACGGTGAGGAATGGCTGGATCAGGCACTGGCATACATTCAGAAAAATATCGATTTCGTTGAAAATTACCTAAAGGAATACATTCCGCAAATCAACGCAGTGAAGTCTGAAGCTACCTTTCTCGTCTGGCTGGATTGCAGGGCGTTGAACCTTACGCAGCAGGAACTGGTTGACCTGTTTGTCAACAAAGCAAAACTGGCGCTAAACGACGGCACTGTTTTCGGGAAGGAAGGAGAAGGATTTATGCGGTTGAACGTGGGTACACCCCTTTCGAACATCGAGAAAGCACTCGATAATCTGAGAAAAGCGTTAAACAGCTAAAACTATTTCCCCCGCACATTGTTAAAATTTCACACACTTAATCATATAAAAACAAATTCAATGAAAATTTCTGACAGCAAATATGTAACCCTGACATACGATCTAAACGTAGGCGAAGGGGACGAACGTGAACTCATGGAACAGGCCACTCCCGAAAAGCCGCTCGAATTTATTTTCGGCACAAACTCGATGCTGAAAGCTTTCGAAGACAATATCTACGGGCTTTCGGAAGGCGATCCATTTAAGTTTACACTGAGTCCTGAAGAGGCTTACGGTGATTTTGACGAATCAAGGATCATTGACCTCCCCAAAAACATTTTCGAGGTGGACGGAAAGATAGACAATGAAATGCTTTTCGAAGGCAATACATTGCCCATGATGGATACCGATGGAAACCGGCTGATGGGATCGGTTGTCTCCATTACCGGCGACACGGTAACCATGGATTTCAACCATCCCCTGGCAGGCGAAACCATGCATTTTGAAGGGACTGTGCAAGGTGTACGTGACGCCTCTCCCGAAGAGATAGCGGCCCTGTTTTCCGGAAGTGGATGCGGTTGCGGAAGTGGAGGTTGTGGCGGTTGCGATGAGGAAACCGAGTCCGGAGGCTGTGGAAGCGGCGGTTGCGGAAGCGGTTGTAGCTGTTAACCGTTTCGTCCCAAAAAGTAAAAAATCACAGACATGGATAATGCCTGCGATTTTTTTATATACACGTTTATTGTAAGCCCAAGCTTATGATTCTGGCATTAGATCTGGCATTACCCGTTTCGAACCCGACGGTCCAGTTTCTGCTCCTGTTCTCGATTGTCCTGATTGCACCCATTGTTTTCAATCGAATAAAAGTGCCGTCACTTATCGGACTAATCATTGCCGGAGCTGTAATTGGCCCTTTCGGACTGTTTATCATGTCGCGTGACAGCAACATGATCATGCTCGGCAATGCCGGCTTGTTATACATCATGTTCCTGGCAGGCATTGAAATCGACGTTGCCGAGTTTAAAAAAAACAGCTCCAGAAGCTTGGTTTTTGGCCTGCTCACCTTTTCAATTCCTATGACAATAGGTGTTTTTGCCGGATATTACCTGCTCAGCTTAAGCTTGATCTCTTCGGTGCTGCTGGCCAGTATGTTTGCGTCACACACGCTTATTGCCTACCCCATAATCAGTAAGTTAGGAGCCGGGAAGAACAGAGCGGTAACCGTTGCTATCGGCGGGACTATGATTACCGACACGCTGGCATTGTTGGTGCTGGCAGTTATCATCAGCATGAACGAAGGCCAGGTCACAACTGCGTTCTGGGCACAACTGACACTCTCCATCATCGTCTTCACACTGGTGGTTGCTTTTCTTTTTCCCCTTGTAGGCAGGTGGTTTTTCAAAAAATTCCAGGACAGTGCGTCGCAGTTCATTTTCGTGATGGTGATGATCTTTCTGGGAGGTTTCCTGGCAGAACTGGCGGGGATTGAAGCCATCATCGGCGCCTTTCTGGCCGGATTGGCTATGAACAAGCTTATTCCACACATTTCACCGCTGATGAACCGGATCGATTTCGTAGGAAATGCCATTTTCATTCCCATATTTCTGATCAGTGTGGGGATGCTTATCGATTACCGGGCGTTCGTTACCGGATTTGAGACTATCAAGGTAGCCATCGTGATGACGGTTGTGGCCATTTCAGCAAAGTTTCTGGCGGCTTGGGCCACACAGAAAATTTACGGTTATTCCAACGCCGAACGGAAGCTTATTTTCGGCTTGAGCAACGCTCAGGCCGCAGCCACGTTGGCTGCTGTCATGGTAGGACATCGAGTGGGCTTACTCGACGACAACATCCTGAACGGCACCATCGTGATGATTCTCGTTACGTGCACCATCGCTTCGTTTCGTGCACAGAAAGGTGCTATCGACCTCTCTTTTGCCGAAGGTAACCTGGAAGACGAGAACACCTTAACCGAGGAACGGATCCTCATCCCCATCGCCAACAAGGATACGCTGAAAGATTTGGTCGAACTGAGCCTGGTTATTAAATCCAAAACCAACACGCAGGATTTATATGCGCTCAACATCATCAAGAGCACCGGGACAACACCTCAAGCGGAGAAAGAGTCGCTAAAGCTACTGGAAGAAGCCGTCAGGCTGGGTGCAGGTGCCGAAACCGTTATTCAGCCCCTCCGCCGGTACGACATGAATGTGTTGAACGGAATTTTGGGTATTGTAAAAAAATACGCCATCACCGATGTGGTTATGGGTTTGCATGTAAAACAGGAAATATCGGAATCGTTTCTGGGCGACCTTATCGAGGGTATCCTGGAAAAAACACGTTCAACCACCTTTGTTTACAAAGCCATTCAGCCGCTATCGACAATCAAAAAGAGGTTGGTAATCATTCCTCCCAACGCCGATAAGGAAATCGGGTTCCCGTTCTGGCTTTCGAAAATCTGGAACTTGGGCAGAAATACGGGAGCAAAACTCAGTTTTTACGCCACCAATGATATACTTGAAATTTTAAAGCAAATCAACAAAACACATCCCATTGATGTTGATTTTAAAGAATTCAGCGATTGGAACGATTTTTTGGTCTTATCGAAGGAAGTTGGTAAAGATGTGGGATTGATTATCGTGATGAGCCGTTTACGCAAAGCTTCGTACCACGAAACCATGAAACGTGTTCCCGATTACATCAACAAGTATTTCAAGAACACCAACTTCATGCTGCTCTATCCGGTTCAGTCGGCCACTACGGATAATTATCACAACGACATGGCCAACGCCTCACTGCTTGCCTCCATCAGGAATCTCGGCGGATTTGGCGAAGCCCTCCTTTCGACGGTAAAGAAAAGCGACCCGTCTGAGTAACGGATGATCTCAACAAATTGTGCTAATTCATCTTTTTCACGTTAATTAATCGTATTTTTGCAAAAAAGAACTCAATGAATACTTTCGGAAATATTTTCAGGCTTACATCGTTTGGAGAGTCCCACGGTGAAGCCGTGGGGGGAGTTATTGACGGTTGCCCGCCGGGGATCGAGCTGGATTTGGAATTCATCCAAAACGAACTCGACAGGCGACGCCCGGGACAATCGCGCATTACCACACCACGCGTCGAATCGGACAAGGTGGTTTTTCTGTCCGGCATCTTCGAAGGCAAAACAACCGGAACCTCCATCGGTTTTATCATTAAGAATGAAAATCAACACTCGGCCGATTATAACAACCTGAAAGATATTTATCGCCCTTCACACGCCGATTATACCTATTTTCAAAAATACGGCATCCGCGATCACCGCGGCGGTGGCCGGTCATCAGCACGAGAAACCATAGCCCGAGTAGTGGCGGGAGCTGTGGCCAAATTGTACCTGAAGCAGGCCGGTGTATCGGTTACCGCCTACACTTCACAGGTAGGTGAAATTAAACTGGACAACAACTACAAACAATACGACCTTACCACTATCGAAGACACGCCCGTTCGATGCCCCGATACCGAAAAGGCAAATGAGATGATCAACCTTATCAAGGAAGTCCAGTACAAAGGGGATACCATCGGGGGGGTGGTTACCTGCGTTATACAGGGGACACCCGTAGGCCTTGGCGAGCCGGTCTTTGGGAAGCTGCACGCGGCACTGGGCTCGGCCATGCTCAGCATTAACGCCGTGAAAGGATTTGAGTACGGACACGGCTTCGATGTAAGTCGCCGGGGTTCGGAAATGAACGATTCATTTTTCAACGACAACGGGAAAATAAGTACCCGCACCAACTATTCCGGCGGTATCCAGGCGGGTATTTCCAACGGACAGGATATTTATTTCCGGGTGGCCTTCAAACCTGTTTCCACCATTTTAATGGAACAGCAAACCGTGGATGTCCACGGAAACGACACGACCATTAAGGCCCGCGGGCGACATGACGCATGCGTTCTTCCCCGCGCTGTTCCCATCGTTGAGGCGATGGCCGCCATGGTTATTTTGGACTACTACCTGCTGGCTAAAATGTAGTTTCCCTGCCGGCCATTTTTTTTTACAAAGATTATTTGCATCTTTGTAAATGATTGTATCCTGAAACGAAGCCTATCCTAAAATAAAAAAATGATTTTCACAATCCATAACACACAGATAATCAGATTATGCTTATGGGTATTTGGGTAAAAATTACTTTTTTAGACTTTGACAGCCTAAATTACCGATGCTCGTAACATGTTTATATTATGCGATATACAGGAATAGGTTTGGTGGCGTGGGTGGCGCAAGAGAGAAAATGCCTATTTTTGTGGTATGTTCGTGCGCAAGAAGAGAAACCGGAGTGGTTCCACCAGTATTGTAGTTGTAGACAAGAGCGACGGGATCTACCGCGAAGTCAAAAGCTTTGGGGCTTCCTCCGATACTGATGAGATAGACTCATTATATCGTCAGGCATCAGCTTGGGTTTCCAAGTACGGTGGTCAACAGCTTTTAGATTTCGATGAGACCGCAGAAGGCTATCAATGAAACAAGGAACACTATATCCCGTATTGAACGTACAATACAGAATGCACCGCAATCGATTCTGAACAGGATCTATGACAGTATCGGTTTTGGAGCTATAGGTGACGATATCCTGCGCCATCTTGTGGTAGCGCGCGTGTGTCAGCCCTTGAGCAAGGTAGCCACGGTAGAGTACCTGAAGTCGTACTTCGATGAGGACGTTCACCTTCATAATATCTACAGGTACATGGACAGGCTATACTCCAGCCAGCAAGAATTGGTTCACAAGATCAGCGTGGAGCATACACTGAAGATCCTGGGCGGCTGCATCGGTCTCGTGTTCTATGATGTAACGACGCTATATTTTGAATCCGCACCCAAGCCGGACGATGAATTGCGTCAGGCAGGGTTCTCCAAGGGTGGTAAGAGCGCTGAATCGCAGATTGTCCTGGGACTTCTGGTGAGCGAGGATGGATATCCACTGTCTTATTCCATCTTCAACGGCAGTCAGTATGAAGGCAGAACAATGATACCAATCATCGACGACTTCGTCCGACGATTCTCGCTAACGGACTTCATTGTCGTGGCAGACTCCGGATTAATGAGCGAGAGAAATGTGAAGCTCCTGGAATCTGCCGGTTACAAGTATATCCTTGGTGCCCGGATCCGGAGCGAGTCACCAAGAATCAAGGAGTGGATACTTTCCATTGAGAAGAAGGATGGTCATTGTCAATCATGCATGAAGAACGAGACGCAGCGGCTGATTGTCAGTTATTCTGATCCCAGGGCCAGGAAAGATGCCTGGAATAGGGATAAAGGCGTTGCAAGACTACGCACTGCTTTTGTCAAAGGAACGCTGACAAAGGACAGGTTGAATAAACGTGGCTTCAACAAGTTCCTTGATATCAATAAAGACATTACTGTCAGCATCAACGAGGAAAAGATTATAGACGACAGCCGTTGGGACGGATTGAAAGGGTATATTACCAACACGGCGTTACCCGCTACGGAGATAATTTCCCAATATCACGGTCTTTGGGTTGTTGAAAGAGCATTTCGAATTGGTAAGACCTCACTGGAGATGCGTCCGATGTTTCACTTTACAGAGAAACGAATCGAGGCTCACATCTGCATCTGCTTCATTGCCAATAAGGTTTATAAGGAGCTTGAAAGGACTATTCGGAATATCGGCCTCAATATGAGCGTGGATAAGGTGCTGGACATCGCTAAGACGATAACGACACTGAAAATAAGGTTGCCAAACGGTGAACTATACACGCAGACCATCTACACTACATCACAACAGGAGGCAATTAAGCCTCTGATCGAGCCAGATGTCGGATAGGGTGGCGCATTGTCAAAGTCAGGAAAAAGGCAGAAACGCAGAAAATTTTGAGCCAGGGCGGGCATAGAATTTGTTATCG
This sequence comes from Petrimonas sulfuriphila, assembly GCA_038561985.1. NCBI lineage: Bacteria > Pseudomonadati > Bacteroidota > Bacteroidia > Bacteroidales > Dysgonomonadaceae > Petrimonas > Petrimonas sulfuriphila. Next base: position 134,356 of record CP073276.1, read on the forward strand.
GACATCTGAAAAAAGACTTCCGGATGGAACAGAACTACCTGGGAGGCGAGAAAGGGATACAGATCAACGCTTACATGGCGGCAACTGCCTGGAATTTAAAGAAAATAATAGAAAAGATTAAAAAAGATCTTTTGTTTTTTATTTTTCGATGGCTTCTGCCTAAAGAAAAAATATACTTTTACTCCTTTTTATTCAATAAAATGAATTATTAAGGATTGACTAATTCAATTCAAATAAAATCGGAATACGCGTTCTCCTCCATCTGCATGAAAAATATCCCATACGCCAAACATATTCAGATTATTCACCGAGTCACGATGAGCCTTAAGGTTAACCGCCTCATACAGTGCCTCGGCATATTTTACCTGAATGTAGCTCCCGCTACCTCCCTGCACAGCTAGTTCGGGGTAACCCATAGTTAACACCTCAAAATCGATTAGAATATTGGCTTTTGTGTTGGCAGGAATGGTCAAACTTGATGTCCCGTCCCATTTGCCAATAGGGATATCGGCGTTGTTCACTTTTCTGATTTTAGCAGGATAGGCCAAATGGTTATCCATAAATGGGATGTTTCTTGGAACAAGGTTCCAGGGCGGTTGCTTGTCAAACAATAAGGGTTCAGCAGCAATCCAACCGCTGTCGTCAAATCCTGTTGTTTCCCAACCCCATGGATATTTTTCGGCAAAGATCTCGTCACCGCCGCCACAGGCATAAAACCCATAAAACCACCGTTCTTTAAATAACATCTCATGATAGGAAATCACCCGATACGCAGGATTTTTATAGACTTTCCAGTTACTGTTAGTATTCAATTCACTAAAATTGCTGTTTTCCACACGCAACATAAAAGCCGTTTGTACCGAAATAAATGCCATAGGTTTATCATCGCCTCCATTAAAAACAAGTGCTGCCAGAAGGTTTTCGCCGATATGTAGGAATGGAGCGATATCAATTATATCGTACTTATAAGTCTTAAGATCACCTTTTGCCGGTCCGTAACAAACCCGTTTGCCATTCACAAAAAGATTATACCTGTTATCGGCTGAAACGTGGATAACCATTTTGTCGGGGACTTTATCCAGTTCAAAGCTTTTTCGGAAATGGTATACTCCGTATGCTGTTTGATTGGCAGAAGGGTAGGATACCCAATGCGACGCTGGTTGAGCGAAACTCACCGGGAATAAGGATAAAAACAGGAAACTACATAGAAATATTTGATTTACCTGATTAATCATTATTTTTTTATTTGAGTCCATTTAAATAATCAGTAGCTCGTTAGAATTATATAATTTTATTCCTTACCGGATCCCATTCAACCCTTCTTTTTTCCACATACGATTTATGTGCCATCAATACGGTTATACCTTCTTCATATGCACGTTCGATATTGCTGCTGGTCTCTCCGCCGTTGCGGATACAATCGATCCACTCCTTGAGATGCAGGTGTGTGACATCAATTTCCTTTCCGTTTATTTTGGTGGTGGTGAGGCCTCTTGAGACATAATACTTTTCGGTTGCGGTTGATATAGCATCAATTTCTCCCGATCCTGGACTCACGTGAATCATGGGACTGTTTGCATTGAAAAGTCCGGCTTCAAGTTGTTTTTTATATTTTACAGAGTCGTTGTCTGCTGTAATGGTTAATGTTCCACTTAACTCCATGGATGCGTCGGGTCCCATAAAATAACGTCCCCGCTGTCGGCTGTTAGCAAGGCAACCGCTGTACATTAAAGTCAGCTCTTTATCGGGATATTCAAAAACGGACTGGATTTGATCGGGTATTTCCCGGTTATCCTTCCAAAAATAAATACCGCCGGAGGAAACCGCCGATTTTGGGATTCCAATATTAAGCAACTGGTTTACTGCATCGAATTCATGTGTAAAAAGTTGTCCTAACATCCCGGTGTCGTAATCAAAAAACTTTGTCCAATTATAAAACCGATCAATTGTAAAAGGGACTTTCGGACAGTCACCCAACCATTGTTCCCAGTCAATTGTCTTTAGGCTTCCCGGTTTCGGGTTGCCATATTCGTCCAGGTGTCTGATCCAGGCTCCCTCGGCACTATTTCGGTTTGTAGTGGTCTCAACCAAAGCAATTTTCCCGAGAATTCCTCTTTTGATAATCTCCTTCGCTTGCTGAAAAACAACATTCTTGGTAATCTGGTGGCCAAGCTGGAATACGCGGTCGCTGTTTTTTACCGTATGATATACTTCCTGTAATTCATCTTCGTGTAATGCAATACTTTTTTCACAAAAGACATGTTTTCCTGCCTTTACCGCATCCGTGGTCATGCGGGCATGATGATGGTCGGGTGTGGCAATAACCACTGCATCGATAGAATCATCATCCAACATCTCCCGGTAAGTCCGGTATCGTTTGACCTTTAATCCCGACGGTTTGGCTCCGCCTGCTAAAAGTTCGTTTCCGGCTGTAACCAATCCTCTTTCTGCATTCATATCAAACACATCGCAGATTCCGGTGATTGCCACATTTAAATTTTCCTGTTCCAGCCAGTTTTTTAACCTGCCGCTTTTTGTATAGCTTTCCACTGTTTCGGGATGCATAAACCCGAGTCCGTTGGCAAGTGCATTCGCCCTGTTTCCAAAGCCTATTATTCCAATCCGGATCAGATCACCTTTTGAAACGGCAGGGACTTTTTGTTGGATATGGATGTCTTCAAGTCCCAATTCTTTAATTAACCGGGACTGTTTTTTTTTGTCCCAGCTTATTTTATCAAACAGTTCATATCCGAATAATCCCAAAACCGGTATCCCTGCCAATGCTTTCAATGCACTTCTGCGCGAGAGGATGTTTTTATCTTCATCGGGATGAGGTTTCTCTTTTCTTGTATTCATTTTCTAATTTTTAAACGATTAATAAAGACATCCAGGCCAATAATTGAACCGGTAGGAAAAACGGCCAGAACAAAAAGTGACATGGCTTCAATGAGGGTTTTGTTGACAAGAAGATTATTTCCTTCTGAGGGAATCGTGTATTCTATACCAACGATTGGGGCATTATTGAAGTAATATATGAACAAAAGGATTGCTCCCGAAAATGCGGCAAAACTTGTGAACAATCCCAGGATCAATCCCAATCCGATCGCGATAAGCCCCCATGTATTTAAAAAATCTACCGCATTCAATACATTGTTATTCGAGACAATCCAATTGGAAATTCCAGACATGATCCATTGAGATTCCCCGAGAAAGCCAGCAGCGGACCAGCCGGGATTAAGCAGTTTAGAGACTCCTTCATAAAGTAAGTGCCAGCCAGCGAGAAATCGTAAAATAACCAATGCGCTTAATTGTAGATTTGTAAATGGTTGTACTTTTGCCATTTGGACAATATTATTTATTTAATAAACTTAAAATCAGATAGGTCATCAATCCAATACCGAGTTCGATGGAATCCTCATTGATATCGAACAACGGATTATGCAGCGAGGGATTTTCGGTTCCTTCATATCCCACTCCCAATGCATAGAAACAGGCATCCGTCACCCGGGCATAATAAGCAAAATCCTCGGAAGCCATCCAAACGGGCAGATCTATAATATTCTCCGCTCCCAAATAATCACGCATCAGTTCTTTAATCCTTTTCGTTAATGTAATATCGTTATGAAGCGAGGGGTATCCCTTTCTTATATCGATGACGGATTGGCATCCATATCCTTCCGCGACCGAATGGACTATGGATTCAATTCTTTTACACGCCTCGTTTCTCCACTGCTCGTCCACGGTACGAAAAGTTCCTTCAATCAAAACCTCGTCGGGGATAATATTTATGGATCCGTTCGCCTGGACTTTCCCAAAAGAGAGAACCGACGGGGTGTTGGGGTTATTCAGCCGGCTCACAACCTGCTGCAATGCAAGTATAACTGCCGAAGCTGCCACTATCGGATCGCTGTTTTTATGGGGTTCTGCGCCATGTCCTCCCCTACCTGAAATCTTTATTCTTATCTCATCCATGGATGCCATAAATTCTCCCGGTTTAATACCCACTTTCCCTGTCGGTATGGAGGGCATTACATGCTGTCCGATCATCGCGTTTACTTTGGGGTTATCCAGGGCATTCTCTTGAATGACCCGCATTGCTCCCCCGGGCAATATCTCTTCGGCAGGCTGAAAAATCAGCTTTACTGTCCCGCTGAAGTTATTGTCCAGTTTTGTGAGTATCTCCGCTACTCCTAAAAGTGAAGAAACATGAACATCATGTCCACAGGCATGCATAACGCCATCATTTAAAGATATGTAACTCAGATCTGTTTTTTCTGAAACAGGCAACGCATCCATGTCGGCTCTTGCAGCGACTACCTGATCAGAATCATATCGTCCTTGAATCGTAGCCACAACGCCGGTGCCCACTATAGGCTCCCATGTAATACCCAAGGCATTCAAGGAGTCTTTTATAAATGCCGAGGTGTTATACTCCTGAAAAGATAATTCCGGGTTTTGGTGCAGATATCTTCTTTTAGAAATAATGTCATTTTTTATTTCAGAAGCAAGACGCTTAATATCATCCTTTTTGTTCATAGACGTTTCGTTGTTATCACCTGTCAACCTTTATCGTTGACAATAAACAGCTTTACATATTCATCATCCGTCCACCGCGCATATTGGGAGGTGACACGGTCAAGCTCCTCTGATTGTCCCTTTGACAATTGTTCGCGCGGGTTCAAACACCAGGTACCCTTCATCAACCCCTGCCTTCTTAAAATTTCATGGATTCCGGAGATAGAACCTTTAAAATTGTTGGCCACATCAAAGAGCGCCCCGTTCATGTCGGTAATCTCACCAGCAATTTTAAGTATCTCTTCATGGTTGAGACTGTTCTCTCTCAGTCCCTCTTTGATAAAATGAAACAGTTCGACCGACTTTTTGGTCCAGACCGCGAAATGCCCCAGCAATCCCCCAGCGAATCTTTTTTCAACCAAACGGTTGTCCGCCTTAATTGAATAGGGCGTGATCAAATCGAGAACAATGTTGTCATCATTTCCCGTATATAGCGCGATCTCATTGTTCCTGGGAGAGTTGCACACAGCCCTGATCACATCCAAGGTATAATACCTGTTGAAAGGAGCTGCTTTTATCGCGTATATATGATCGATCTTGCAGAACTCTTCCCAGAAAGAGTAACTGAATACTCTTCCTTCCACGGATGGTTGGAGGTAAAATCCAAAAACGGGTATTACCCGGGCCACAGCCTTTGCGCGGGCGATCAGCTCATCCTCAGAGAGATTATCCAATCCTCCCATGCTTAACAGACCCAGATCATACCCGAGGCTTACAGCGATTTCAGCCTCTTTGACTGCCTGTTGGACCGGCCCGCAGATGCCTGCCACTTTAATAAAGGAAGATCCTGCCCCGGAGCGTGCGATTTCATCAGCAGCAATCGCCAGCACTCTTTCAAAATAACTGTATTCCGGATCCCTTATCTCGAACTGGGTGGTATGCACCCCGATGGCTATTCCATCCACACCACAGGAAATATAATAGCGCGTTAATCTTCTCTGGGACGCTTCATCTATAGTTAAATCCTCGTTTAATGCCAAGGGGTGCGCAGGAATGAATCCGCCCTCTTTTAACCTGGTTAACACCTCTTTTTTTATCGTTTCTGCCATAGCCGCTTCCGTTTAGAATTCACCTTTCCTCTCCTGGAAATGGGTGGGTTTATTTATTGTCTTTCCACCTTCCGCCACCCAGCATCCAATCAGCTCAACCATCTGTTTCAGGCTGACATTCGGATAGCCAAAGAGTTTGAAACATTCGGCGGCATTGCTCAGCAGGGCATCAGATGATTCAATGCCTGAAAATTTTGGGGATTTACCGAATATCTTACCAAATTCATTGGCCAGCCATCTTACGGAAATCATCTCCGGACCGGTCACATTTACTACTCTTGGGGGTGTTGAGCAATGTAGCAGCGCTCTTATGGCGATTTCGTTGGCGTCACCCTGCCAAATAACATTCACGTTCCCCATGCTCAAGTCAATCTCTCCTTCCTCCTTGACGGATTTGGCAATTTCCAATAAAACGCCATACGCTACATCATTCGCATAATTGAGGCGGTAAATAAACATAGGCGTGCTGTTTTTACGGGAAAAATATGCGAAAACGCGCTCTCTTCCCAAACAGGACTGAGCATACTCGCCTACTGGCGAAGCCTGCATATCCTCTGTCATTCCCCCGTTCACGACGGGTGATAAGGGATACACGTTTCCGGAAGAGAAAACGACTATATTAGACTTGTGAAATTTTTCGGCTACTTTCCCGGGCAAATAGGAGTTCATTGTCCAGGTATAAGACTCGTTCCCGGACGTACCGAATTTGTGTCCTGCAAGATAAATTATATTCGGAATCTGGGGCAGTTTATCCAGATCATTGTCGTTTAACAGATCAGCCTTAATTGTCTCTATCCCCTGACTATTTAATCTTTCGAAAACGGAATCTTCGGAGAAGCGGGATACAGCAATAATTTTTTTCTCAATTCCAGCCTCATTGATGGCATCCTGAGCCAGCTTTGCCATTGCCGGGCCCATTTTTCCCCCGGCACCCAGGATAAGGATATCACCCTCTATTTTGGCAATGTCATTGGCCAACCTCCGTGAAGGTTTTAGATAATCGCTTAGCACATCTTCTTTTGTCATATTGAACAGAATGTTATTTCAAAAATAAACAGGTTATCGTTTCAGAAACAGCAAATTATTTTAGGAAAATATCGATGAAATTCACCACAGCCAGCAAAACAATCACAATTAACCCGAGCGCTCCCGATATCTTTAAAAAGGGGTTGATCTTATTTTCACCCATGTACTTTTTATCATTTGCAATGAAGAACATGGTAACGCCGATTAAAGGGACGATAAATATTGTAATACTTTGAGCAAAAACAATTAACTCTAAAGGTGCTCCACCGAATAAGATTGAAATGATTGCACCGACGATCATAACCAATGCGATGTAAACGCGCGTTTTACTTGAGCTGAAGGCTCCCCCGCCGCCAAATGCATCACTTAGAAGCGTGCCGCCCACCGTAGCGTTGCCAACAATGGAAGAGAAGCCTGCAGCAAAGAGCCCTATCAGGAACACCGCGGATGCGTATACCCCGAAGGCAGGCTCTAAAGCCATGGACATATCCGTTGCGGTTTTCACCTCGATACCCTGGGGAAAGAGAATTGCGCCGGCACAAATCATCACTATCGCGCTGAGTAACCCAAGAATAATAATTCCGGTCAGGCTGCTGTTTTTTGATCTGCTTTCAAGTCCCTTCGCCGCTTTTTTACGTTCCTGTACCAGGTAAGAGGTATAAAATGCGCCGACAATTGAGAAACAGGATGCCATAAATGCAATGATTAATCCCATTGATCCTTCCGGTATATGTGGAATAATAAAACCTTTAGCCACTCCTGTGACATTAGGCTTCACTTCAAAGAGAGTGATTAAAAATGCCAGCAACATAAGCCCCACCAGAAACATCATCACCTTCTCGAGGACATTGTAGAATTTTCTAAAAAAAAGGAGCCCGATACCAATACAATTGAACACAATAATCCAAATAACATTGCTTGTACCGGTCAATTCACCTATTGCAATACCCACACCCACGGAATTACCTGCCTGAAATGAGGTGCAAACTAAAAAAATCGCGATTCCTATCAGCATAGAGAATCCTTTTCCCCATCTTTCCCCTATCATGGCCAATAGCGTTTTTTCTGAAGCGATCCCGATCCGTTCGGCAATCACAGTATAGACTGCCATGAAAAAGATCGCCACAGCGATAACCCACAATAGTCCATATTCATGGTTTGCGCCAATTTTTGAAGTGATGGTAAGTTTACTGGGCCCAAAAACAAGAGCGGCAACGATCAGCCCAGGACCGATACCATGAATCCAGCTGTTTTTTTCATTGGTTGCGGACATAACACAAAGATGCATTTATCAATAACTTCATGTTACAGAATAGAGAATAGTAACTTTTTCTAATACACTTGCATTCCAATTTCGAATGATACATTAAATATCCTTTAAAATAAGTTGTTCCGTTCAATGATGACATTTGATTTTAATGTGTTGACTTCCAGTTCACCCTGTCTCTGTTTATTGCGTATGGATGGTTGTAGATCTGTTGAATAGTAAGCTCTGTGTTTTCTTTTGTCAGGTGGGTCCACCAACACAAAAACCATACAATCTCAGGGCGTTCGTTCTTCATCCACTCCATCTCGGGTAACCATCCCACTTCTGTCAATGCGATAATTTTGTTTTTGCTTAATTTCTTCATTTCGTCCAGTTCATTTTTCAACGTTTCATCGCTGTCCCAATTTCGCACATCTCTCGGATACCCGTCAAAACCAACAATGTCAACATAGTCATCACCGGGATAATACTCAACTATCGGGTTAGAAATGTTTGGCGACCATACCCAGATCAGGTTGTTCAGTCCATGATGAATTGTATATCTATCATACATTAATTTCCATAATCTTTTAAAATCCTGTTTAGCTCCCCACCAAAACCAACCTCCGTTCATTTCGTGATAAGGTCGCCACAAAACAACTACACCTGAGTCTCTTAGTGTTTTCAGATAAGTTGCGATAGTATCAATATGGGCAATATATTTGTCATGGATTACCGTTTTCTCCTGCAAAAGTTCTCGGAAACGTTCCTTTGTCATTGCTACCTGAGTATCGCTGAATTCTCCTTCATTTGCCGATCCATCCCATTTGTCTGGGCTAACCTGATGCCACGATATGGTAACCAATCCTCCCAGTTTCCACTGTTCAATGGCTGCGTTTGTAATATTCATTCGCTTTTTGAAAGCTTCTTTGCCGTAACTGAAATCTTGACCCAGTAAAGCCGGATATTTGCCAGTAATCCCGAATACCTTGTTTGTCCATTTAGTCACACTGTCAGCCAAATTCTGTTGTCCGGTCAAAACACCATTTCCCTTCAGATCAATAATGTATTTCAATACTTTTTTTACATCCTGAGTGGCTGCAGGATTGACAGGCTCAGTTGAAAATGCAACTGAAGAAATAAAGATGAACAAAATGAAAAAATAAGTCCTTTGCATATTGAATGTTTATGAATATTATATGACTGTTTTGTTAATCAGTGATTAGGCCGATTCACCCGATTATATTCATAATCGGATAATGTGGTGAGAAAAATTACGGTGATTAAATTTTCATTATGGGAAAGAGTTGATAAATACAACTCTTTCCTCAATGAAAATGTACAATGGGCGATTTGAAAACGCTGTCTGAGATACTGATGATCTATTTCTCCATCTGTAAAACAGATATAACAGAAATGAATCAACCTAGACCGGACAAATTTGTTTTATCGTCTTCAAAACATCATTGGTTGAAACCATATGTTCACAATGACTTTAGTATCCGGGGTTTTGAGTCAGATTCTGATTCAAGTCAATGTCCCGCTGCATGATTGGCAACAAATATTGGTTGTCATTAAAATTAGGATGAGGTTCCAGGGAGTTGGGCCCTTTGAAAACATCATCTCCCATTTTCCGACGCTTGATATCCCACCAGCGTTTAAATTCAAAGCTGAGTTCGAGCCTCCTTTCCTCCAGGACAAGGGTCCTGAAATCATCTTTGGAAATTCCGGTATTCACGTCTGCAGGAAAATCGGTTGCTTTTCCTGCCCAGTTCCGTGCTCTGGCACGCACTTGGTTTACATATCCCTGTGCTTCTGCAGTAGGGCCGCTTACCTCATTCAATGCTTCTGCTGCTGTGAGTAAAACCTCTGCAAATCGGTAGATGGCGTAATTATTTTCAGTATCAGTAACCAGGTCACGCGGAACTCCCATTCGCCGCCAGTATTTGGCAATATGCGGGCGTTGTGTACCCTGAAACTTAGTATATGGCACAAGCAGGCCATTATAATGTGCGCTATCGGCAAGAGCCACTTTTTTTCGATAGTCTCTGCTATCCCAGGTGGAATAAACTGCCAACGAAGGGACAGCAACATCAAAGCCTGCGACTTCATCACTACCTGACATTCCCGTAAATGCGGCGTGACTATCATAATCGTAAGGCCATGCTGATCCTCTTTTGTATTCAATAGCAAAAATATGTTCCGGCATACCGTCTTGTTTGCCCGAATCAAAAAGATCTTGATAATCTGCTTCTAGTGAATAGTTTAGACTTCCTGCATTGTCAATTACCCATTTTGCATGATTGTAAGCTTCTTGCCAGTTCCCTATAGTCAGATATACATCAGCCAACATGGTATATGCAGTACCTCTTGATGGCCTGCTACGGATATCATCCAATGGATGTCCCATGGGGAGATTTTCTTTGGCGTAGTTTAGATCACCAATAATATTTTGATAGACAGTTGACTCCGACGTTCTGGAAATAGTCGCTACAGCTTCCGGATCTCTTACGGGTTCATCTATATAAGGGATGTCTCCAAAAAGGCGTACAAGATTAAAATAGGTAAAAGCCCGTACAAATTTTGCTTCCCCAATAAGGGCTTTTATGCCGTCTGTAGGTTCGAGCGCCTCCGCACCATCGATCGCTGTATTAACTGCATCTATAGATTGGTATGCCATTGGCCAGAATGTCCCTATCATAGCATTTGTAGAGTTTGCATTGAAGTCGTTGATTTGAATTCTTGCCGCTACTGTTGAACGATTCCCAATATCAACCATGTCACTGCGCAGCATAATCGCTGCTGCCATTTCTCTTCCCCAATAATTATCCGAGGCAATTTTTCCGTATGCTCCGTAGATTGCCGTCTGCACATCTTTCTCAGATTTGATAAACCCATCAGGAATCAGTCTTCCAACCGGATTTTCCACTAAATCAGTACAACCCAACACGAAAAGTGTTAATAGTGGTAATATATATAATTTTGATAATTTCATTTTTATTGTTTTAAATTGAATTAATCAGACTACATTAAAATTTTACCTGTACTCCAACAGTAACGGATTTCGCACTTGGATAACTTCCATAATCATAACCTAAGTTAACATTACTTGTAGTTCCCATACCGGTAGATCCCAAATAATTCACCTCCGGGTCAAAACCTGGATAATCAGTAAGGGTTATTAGATTCTGACCACTCAGATAAATTCTTGCATAGCTGATACCAGAGCCACGAAGTAACGACTGTGGCAACTGGTAGCCTAAGGATACATTTTTCAACCGGGCATAGCTTCCATCATAAACAAAACGATTTGACGAAATTCTTGAGCGGGAAGCTGTTGCTTTTGGAACATCGGTGTTGGTATTTGTTGGTGTCCAACGGTCAAGCGCCCTGGTAGTAGAATTGTTGAATCCCTGCATTAATTCCAGTTCAAACAAAGTAAAACTATAAATATCATTTCCTTGGGATGCCTGAACAAAAACATTCAAATCAAATCCTTTATATTCAAAGGTATTATTTAAACCCCAAATGAAATCAGGATTGGGGTCACCGATAATCGTCCTGTCATCGCTGTTCAACTGACCGTCAGGCTGACCTGTAAGTACACCATCCTGCTTTCCGTTTATGTCTCGGAATTTTTCACCGCCTGCAACCTGTTCAAAGCCACCGCCGGGAAGAAAAGTATCACCCTCCTGGTAAACCCCATCATAAATATACCCAAAGAACGACCCCATGGGATAACCTTCTCTCAACACATTGGTAGTACCGATTCCAACCATGTGCCCTGGAAATACGCTTCTTAAGACGTCGGCGCCATTAGGTAATTCCAGTACTTTATTCCGGTTTCTAGAGAAATTAAAATCGGTATTCCACTTAAAGTCTCCGTTAAAGTTTACGGTCGACAGGGTAAATTCAAATCCTTTATTTTCGACCGCACCAAAGTTTTTCCACATATTATTGTAACCGGAGTATGAAACCAGGGGAACCTGGAACAGTTGATCGGTGGTTTTCATATAATAATAGTCAGCAACAATTGAAATACGTTGATTAAATAACCCCAAATCAATACCGATATCCTGCTGAGCTGTTTTTTCCCAGGTAAGATTATTATTAGCTACTGTATTGGGCGTGACGGCATTTACAACTTCGTTACCAATTGTAACACTGGGTATTGTTCTCATCAGTGCCAAAGATCCGTAGGCAGCAATCGATTGGTTTCCTGTTATACCATAGCTGCCGCGCAACTTTAGCTGGCTGATCTGAGGTATCTCATCCATAAAACTTTCTTCTGCAATATTCCACGCAATAGCGCCTGATGGAAAAAAGCCCCATTTATTGTTTTTAGCAAATTTTGATGATCCGTCATAGCGGCCTGTGAAAGTAAGCAGGTAACGGTCAAATAATTTATAATGAAGCCTTCCGTAGAAAGACGATAACTCTGATTCTGTTAAAGAGGAAACAGGAGCTCTGTAGTTGGATCCTGCAGATAAGTTCCAAAAATCAAAAGCGTCTGAAAGAAAATTTTCGCTCTGGGCGCGCCAAAATTCAGATTTAGATGACTCGTAAGTATAACCGGCCATTAAAGATATATCATGAATTTCGCTGAACTTTTCACTGAAGGTGAAATAGTTTTCATTGGATAAGTTTGTAACCCTGTTCCCGTCAATGGTACCACGACCATTGATACTTCTGCCGCCATACATGGTTGTGGGTAAGTAGTTTCCGTAGCGGTTAGACCAGGTCTGCGCTCCAAAAGTTGACCGGAATTTTAAATTCTTTGTTATTTGATACTCTCCAAAGAAGTTGGCCTGCAGGTTGTCGCCTTCGCTTTCAATAGCCATTTCCCTCGCAATGGCAACGGGGTTGTCTCTTTCAAGACCAGTCATGAAAGAGCTGTGGTATGACCCGTCTGAATTATAAACAGGAATGGTAGGTTCGGTCAAAACTGTTGCCGACAGGACACCGGTCTGCCCGGCGCCACCGCTCCCTTCCATGTTCACTGTCCCATTTCTTTGCTCTCTTAATGCAAAAAGTTTAACGCCTACCTTGAGGTTCTTAAGCGCTTGTAAATCAAGGTTACTGGTGATCGAATAACGTTTGAATTTGGAATCAATCACAATCCCTTTCTGATCGTAAATAACGCCTGAAACATAATAGTGACTATCGTCGTTACCTCCCGAGATAGAAAGTTGATAATTTTGTATACCTCCCTGCCGGAATACTTCGTCCTGCCAGTCGGTATCTTCATAGTCTGTACCTGTCAGTTTCCCAGGCTCAATTTCATTTACATAATCGATATAATCAGCCGTTTTAAGTAAATCCAGTTTATTAAGCACGTTCTGTACAGAATAGGAGGAGTTAAATTCGATTTTGGCTTTTCCCACTCTACCACTTTTGGTTGTTACCAAAATAACACCGTTTGCTCCGCGTGAGCCGTAAATAGCAGTAGCAGAGGCATCTTTTAATACTTCGACAGACTGAATATCTTCACTCACCGGCATCGTAACGCCAGGGAAACCATCGACAACGATTAATGGGTCGCTTGACGAACTAATGGATTTTGCACCCCGGATACGCACTTTAAAGTCGGCTCCAGGTTCGCCGTTAGTGGCTTGGACATGTACACCTGATGCCCTTCCCTGTAAAGCCTGCATTGCCTGAATTGTTGGGAAGGCGGTTAAATCTTGTGATTTGACACTAGCTACTGAGCCAGTCAGATCTGATTTTCTCATAGTGCCATAACCGACTGCAACAATTTCTTCCAATGTTTTGGTATCTTCCTGTAAAATAATATCAAAGCTTGTTTTACCGGATGTGTTGATTGTCTGGCTTAAATATCCGATATATGATACACGAATATTTGCGTTCTCTTCCACACTGAGTGAAAAATGTCCATCTACGTCTGTCACTGTCCCGTTGGTAGTGCCTATTTCAATGATGTTGGCCCCGATCACGGTTTCACCGTTTTTATCAGTGATTTTTCCAGTGATTGCTTTTTTCTGTTGTGCAACCTCGTCTGTAACCAACTCGGATTTATCCCGGGATATAAGTTTTGTACTTTTATAAAGTGAAACTTGTCTTTCTACCAGGCTATAGTCCAGAGCAGTTTCGTCCAGGATAATATTCAGTATATTACTGATACTCTCTTTGTCTACATGGATAGAGGTTCTTTTATTAAGCTCCGTTTTTGCCTCATCTGTAATTAAAAAGAGGTAATCACTTGTTCTTTCAATCTCGGAGATCGCTTTTGAAATAGTCACATTTCTCAGCTCAAGAGTAAGCTCCTTTTGCTGAGGAAGTAAATTCTCTGCCATTGTGCTAAATAAGCAGACAAATAAAAAGAAAGTCGACAACTTCATGATCTTTAAGCATCGGTTGCATTTTTTATATGCAATTTGTTTAGATTTAATAAATTCTTCCATACATTTGTAATGAATTTAGTTTACTGATTAGGTTTATTTGTAAATTAAGTTTTTTATGATCGGGCAATGTGACAGCATTGTCCGATTTTTTCTGATATCTTATTAAGGGATTTATTTCATAGGCATCTCTTTTTTAATGATATGTATTGTATTATTTTCTCTTTTGTATAGCGTGGAGGAAAGTATAGAAACCGAAGTCATTACACTGTCCAGATTGTTCGAAAGGAATAACTTGCCAGTACAGGTTAGTTCATTTAGTTTCACATCCGTGTTTTCGTCGAATTGTACATTGTAGTAGCGTCCGATTTTCCTCAGAATTTCAGACATGGGTGTACTGTTAAATTCCAGCACACCCTTTCTCCAGCTGATATACTCTGATACATCGACAGTCTCTTTCAGAAAGTTGTTTTCAGTGATATCGATTTTCTCGTTTGGTAATAGCTCGGCTATATGTGTCGACCCTCTCCCTATTCTTACTTTCCCTTCGACCAACACAACGGTCTTACTGCTTTCATCGCTATAAGCAGAGATGTTAAATGAGGTTCCTTGAACTCGAATATCCATATCCTGTGCATGCACGATAAAAGGTACCTGCGCATTGTGGGCAACATCAATGAAAATCTCACCTTCAATGAAAATCTCACGTGTATTCCCATTAAATTCAGAAGGGAAATCAAGTTGTGTCCCCGAATTAAGCCATACTTCAGTCCCGTCAGAAAGTATCAGTTTTGATCTTTTACCGTAAGGAACAACTAATCTGTTTAATTCTGATTTGGCTAACGTCAGCACTTTTTTTGATGATGTACTGTCCGTGACCAAGGCATTTCCATCCTCAGTGAGACCAATTTGTACATTCTGAGCCAGGTTTATTTTTTTACCAGCTGAAATAAGATAAATTTCTTCCTCTGGCAATGTTTCCCCAACAATTATTTCATTTTTCTGCTCTGACATATACCCACTCTCTTTATTCATCTGATTCATAAATAAAAGTGACATAACACCCAGGAGCATAATGGCAGCAGCAGAACTTACCCATATTATCAGTCTGCGTCTCTTGTATTGGTTGATCTTTTGAAAGACCATATCATAAATATCCTTTTTGTCATGTTCTGACAGATGATACTTGTTGATTTCAATGGCATCAAACTGGCTGATGGCATTCTGTAGGGCAACTTCCAAATGTGGATTCTTTAACTTGAAATCTTTCCAGTAATCCTCTGATTCTTTCGTTTGAAATAGCCTCCACTTGATGAAATCTTCATTCTGAAGAAAGTGATCAGTCTGCTGAGATGTATGAATTATTTTATTCACAGCAATTCTTTTTTATATATTGACAATATTAAAATAAATTCGTGGACAAAATTTAATGTTAAAATTGCAATTTTAACATTATAGATATAGAGGTATCAAAAATGAAGATTTGAAAAGCTTCTATCGTATCAGATAGAGTAGAGTGAATAGGAATAAGCTCTCGGGGTGATTATCTTGGGAAGCATACTCGCGTAGTTTCTCCATGGCTCTGTACAGTAATTTTCTTGCAGACTCCTCATTGATATTCAAAACTTCTGCTATTTCCTTGTGCTGCAAACCGATCATATATTTCAGATAAACAGCTTCACGCTGATTTGGTGTTAACTTGCTTAACAATGATTCCACTTTTTTCTTAATCAATTCGGCTTTTTCATTGCTAATGATATCATCCAGTACTGTGACTTGAATGGAAAATGAGTTTGGAAAAGAGACAATTTTCTCCCTGTGCCTCTCCTTTTTATTCAAATTTATGAGGCAATTTTTGAAAGTCTTGAATATATAAGCGGTGATATTTTCTACATGATGAAGCTTCTCTCTGGTAATGTACAGTTTGTAAAAGGTATTCTGCAGGGCATCTTTACATATCTCAGTCGGAATTCCCAAGCTGATTCCATAAGAGAATAGCTCATCTATATGTTTTTTATAGATAAGAGAGAAAGAGAGATTATCTCCCTCTTCCAGGAATTTCTTCCATTGATTATCAATTGATTCCATTTATCTCCCATGTTTGGCGTAACCAACAGCAGAATACAAATTAACATCATTTTTTTTTTACTGGCAAATGTTTAGATATTTTTTCATTGTTGTCCGGTAAAACCGGTAATTTAAATTTTTGACACTAATTCAGTGGCTTTGCGCACTGTTTTTCGTGAGTTTCTAAAAGCAAGCCCCCTCCCATTGTGGAAAGAGCGAATATTGATCAGTTATGCCATTTTGACGAGCCTTTTGCTCTTCAAGAAGCTCCTGCCAGGCTTTTTCTGGATTCTCAAAAAAACTTCTGACATCGATGTAACTCATCAGATGCTGCCTGATGACAGAAACCATGTTTGAAAATGCCCATTTCCGCTTGATCTAGCTTTTGAGTATCATCAGCAGCAAGTTGGCCAGCATAACAGACCAAATTTGTATGATAATGGCGTTTTCATTGTCTCCCAGAAAATATTTCAAGGGAAAGTTCTGTTTCAGCTGCTTGAAAAGCATCTCGATCTGCCATCTTTTTTTATAAATCTGTGCGATTACTTCTGCAGGAAGTTCCATATTATTGGTGATGAACTCAAACAGGAGCCCATTGGTGGAATCCCAGTAAGCAATGCGTCATGAGAGATTCTTTTCAGTTTTTTGTTCTTACCGTAAGAAAGCTCAATGAGTTCATCTTTACACAACAAGGTTAATCGAACAGGCTCATCTGTCCGGTGATTTCATCCAGCAAGTCGGCATCGTTGATGTTGAGAGGTTCTTCCGCTTCAATCTCAACTTTCAACGGCTTGTCTTTTTCATCCTCTTCGGGTTCAGGAAAACGTGTTGGCTCTAACTCCTTCACCTCTTTCACCTCGTAATTGGAAATCCTTTTTCCTTTGGCTTTAAAACTTTTCACGCCGATAAATTCTTCCACATCAATTTCAAGCGGCTCGCGGAAATCATCACCGCCGCCGAAAATGGCCTCCACACGCGGATAAACCACATCGGTCAGCAAAAACAACTTCGAATCGGGATTGTCTCCTAAGAAATTGGCTGCCTTATCGGTTGCATCGAACGTAAAACGCTTCAAATAAGCATATCCCTGATCGGCATCGAAAAGAGCAGCAGACCATATCTTGCCTTCATCGTACTTTTCAATGCGGACAAAATCGGGCTCAAAATGGTTACTCAAATCAAAATTGCACGTATAGAAATCCCCGTCCCTATTGACAACCAATATCTTATCCGACCCTAAAAATTCACCCAGATACAAGCCCTCTTCATCGTAGTTAAGCCGCAGCACGTCTGGATCGAACCAAACCTTCCGTCCTCCCAGTGTTGAGAGTCCTTTTTGTTTAAGCATAATGCGATGTACGTCGGCTTTTGTCAGAATATTTCCCATCGCTCCCCTACCCTTGATGGCGATCTCGCTGAAATCCTTCTCAAACTGTAAAATCCGTTGACGGGGTTTGGGTTTCAGGATGACCCGCACGGTCTCAGCTTCGCCGTTGGGGTTTGCGCTGAAATAAACGATGCGTGAAGCAGTCTTTCCCTGCGTCACATCATAATCCTTGTCTCGTGTAACTCCTGTTACCGGGAAACGCTTGATGTAATGTGCACCCGATTTCCCGTGACGGTAAATCACGTTATAAATGGTTCTCTTATCGTTCTTCTTAAAGACGTTAGCATATAAAATTCCTTTTCCCACAAACATTTTATCGCTAACCTTTACCACTTTGTATTTTCCGTCCTTGAAGAAAACGATGATGTCGTCAATATCGGAACAGTTGCAGACAAATTCGTCTTTCTTCAACCCGGTTCCGATGAATCCTTCTTCACGATTAATGTATAATTTTTCATTGGCTTCCGCCACCTTAACAGCTTCGATATTCTCAAAACTGCGAATTTCCGTACGTCGTGGATAATTCTTGCCGTACTTTTCTTTCAGCATCAGGTACCACGAGATGGTGTAATCGGTCAGGTTATCCAAATGGTGGTTGATCTCTTCTATCTCGCCCCTGAACCTGGCAATATTCTCTTCGGCCTTGTCGGAATTGAATTTCAGGATACGCGCCATCTTTATCTCCATCAGCCTCAGGATATCCTCCGATGTTATTTCGCGGATAAATGACGGCTTGTACGGTTCCAGGCGCTTATCGATATGGGCGACAGCAATCTCCATATTCCGGGCATTCTCAAACTCATTGTCCTTGTAAATGCGCTCTTCGATAAATATTTTCTCGAGTGATGCAAAAAGGAGGGCCTCCTGTTTTTCCTGTTTTTCAATTTCCAGTTCCAAACGGAGAAGCTCTTTAGTGCGATCGGTGGAGATGCGGAGCACATCGCTGACGGTAAGAAAATGCGGTTTGTCGTCCTCAATGATACAGCAATTGGGTGAAATATTGATCTCACAATCCGTAAATGCGTATAGGGCGTCGATGGTCCTGTCGGACGAAACCCCGGGAGCAAGCTGCACATGAATCTCCACATTTGCAGCCGTAATATCGTCCACTTTTCGGATCTTTATCTTTCCCCGGTCGTTTGCTTTGATGATCGATTCTACAACAGAAGCCGTTGTTTTTCCATACGGCAGGCTAGTGATAACCAATGTCTTGTTATCGAGTTTTTTTATCGAGGCACGTACTTTTACCGACCCGCCCCGTTCGCCATCGTTGTATTTCTCCACATCGATATATCCACCGGTTTGGAAGTCGGGAAACAGGCTGAACTTCTTCCCCTGCAGGTATGCAACAGATGCATCGCACAGTTCGTTGAAGTTGTGCGGTAAAATTTTAGAGGTCAGGCCCACAGCAATACCCTCCGTGCCTTGCGCCAGCAGCAGCGGGAACTTAGCCGGTAGTGTTACGGGCTCTTTGTTTCGCCCGTCGTACGACGGTTTCCATTCGGTAGTTTTGGCATTAAAAAGAACCTCGAGAGCAAATTTTGTCAAGCGTGCTTCTATATACCTGGGTGCAGCAGCTCCATCTCCGGTATGTACGTTTCCCCAGTTACCCTGACAGTCGATTAGCATGTCTTTCTGGCCAAGCTGAACCAGTGCATCGCCGATGGAGGCATCACCGTGCGGGTGAAACTGCATGGTAAAACCGATAATGTTCGCCACCTTGTTGTACCTCCCGTCATCCATTCGCTTCATAGCGTGAAGAATACGGCGCTGTACCGGCTTCAGTCCGTCAGTAACATGCGGAACCGCACGCTCCAGAATCACATACGACGCATAGTCCAGAAACCAGTCCTGATACATCCGGGAAAGGTTCATGGGGGAGTCTTCGGCTAGCCGGGTAATAATTCGGGGATTGGAGTGTTGCGAAGAATCGGAAAGAAGAATATCGTCCTCTTCCGGATTCATTTGCATATCTTTATCTTCAAAATCTTCTTCGTTGCTATCTTTTAATGACATATACTGTTTCAGGTTGAAAAAACATTCAAAGTTACCTTTTTTTTGCGTGATTTACAAACGAAAGCCAAGGGCATTTCTATTTTCCGTCATGTGGACAATTCTCGGAAAAATTACAGTGGATGTGTGTTTTTTTGATGCCGGGTAAACTACTTCCCCAAAAATGTGTTATTAGTAAAAGGAAATACTAGTTGTTTTAGTCTCGCATACATTAATGATTAATATACGGCTAAAGTAAAACTCAAAAATTAACAACAAAACAAAAACTATGGAAAGAAAAAAATTAAATCAACCGGTGAAATTTTCTTTAGTAATGGTCATCGCCCTCGCTCTTTTACAAGGCTGTGGAAGCGTTCCCTTCACTGGAAGAAGACAATTAAGCCTGGTTTCGAACGAACAGGTGGTTGCACTTAGCTTGCAGCAGTACCAGGATTTTATGCGTTCTGCGCCTCTTGAAAGGAGTACGACCAACGCCGAGATGGTAAAAAGGGTGGGCTCCCGGATTGCCAACGCCGTGGAAACATTTTACAAGAATAACGGTTATGAATCTGAGCTGCAGTATTATCAGTGGGAGTTTAACTTGGTTAAAGACAAAAGCGTGAATGCATTTGCCATGCCCGGTGGAAAAATTGTTATCTACGATGGATTACTTCCGGTGACACAAACGGAGGAGGCTTTAGCAGTGGTGGTCGGACACGAAGTTGCCCATGTCATTGCCCGGCATGCTCAGGAAAGAATCAGCCAGCAGATGGCCCTGCAATACGGGGGAGCTGTTGCCGGCGGCCTTTTAGGCAATTCGGTAGGGGCACAAATCGGTCAACAGGTATTCGGTCTTGGCGCTCAATTTGGAGTGATGATGCCGTATGCCCGTAAACAAGAATACGAAGCCGATGAAATAGGGCTCATTGTCATGGCCCTGGCAGGATACAATCCTCAGGCAGCAGTTCCCTTCTGGACGAGAATGGCACAAAGTTCTCAAGGTGGTGCTCCACCCGAATTTCTTAGCACTCACCCGACGGACGAAAAGCGCATCGCACGCATTCAGCAAATTATGCCCAACGTACAGCAGTACTATAAAGGAACCGGCGTTCAGAACACGACGAGTGAGCCCATAAAAACCCAGGCTCCTGTTCCCGCAAAAACGGAAGAAGCAAAAACTTCGAAAGAGTGGACGTTTTAGTCCGGATAATACCTCAATGACAAATTTAGTTAAGGGGTCGCTATGCGATCCCTTTTTTTGGGACTGTCACCAGCGAGGGGAAATCATGTTTTAAAGATCGATAAAGTAGCTTTAATACAAAATAATGGCTAACTTTGGCCAATGTGAAAAAACCAATAGACCATTCACCTTGGATTACTTTAAATATTCGATTTATTATGAACAAGACAACCTCTAAGTTTAGCAGAGACACACGCACCGAGCACGATCTTATCGGAGCTATGGAAATCCCCACAGCAAGTTATTTCGGTATTCAAACCCTCCGGGCAGTAGAAAACTTTGACATTAGCCGTTCAAAACTTCATCATTACCCCCAGCTCATCCGGGGTTTGGCAGATGTGAAAGCAGCTGCAGCACTGGCCAACAAAGAACTTGAATTGTTAAACCCCGTCATTGCCGATGCCATTGTGGAAGCCTGCAGGGAAATTAAACACGGCAAACTCCACGATCAGTTTGTGGTGGATATGGTACAAGGTGGTGCAGGCACCTCAACCAACATGAATGCCAACGAAGTAATTGCCAACCGGGCATTGGAAATTCTAGGGTTCGAGAAGGGAGATTACACCCATTGTCACCCCAACAACCACGTAAATCTTTCTCAATCTACCAACGATGCTTATCCCACAGCGCTGAAAATAGCCTTATACCGAAGTATCGGCGAATTGATTAACGCATTGGAGAAATTGATTGTCGTTTTCCGGGAAAAAGGGAAAGAGTTTGCAGAAGTCATAAAAATGGGACGCACGCAGTTACAAGACGCCGTTCCTATGACACTTGGCCAAGAGTTTGATGCATTTGCCACAACTTTAGAGGAAGAAGTATCACGATTGAGCCAAAACCGCCAGTTACTTCTCGAAACCAATATGGGAGCAACGGCTATTGGGACAGGAATCAACTCCGACCCGGAATACACGGTAATCTGCACCCGTTACCTGGCAGAAATATCGGATATTGCCGTCGTTGCTGCCGATAACCTGATCGAAGCCACCAGCGACACGGGGGTTTTCATCATGAACTCATCGGTTATTAAACGGTTAGCCGTAAAACTATCAAAAATCTGCAACGACCTGCGATTACTTTCCTCTGGACCAAGAACAGGACTGAACGAGATTAACTTACCCCCCATGCAGCCTGGTTCTTCCATTATGCCCGGCAAAGTAAATCCGGTTATTCCCGAAGTGGTCAATCAAATTGCCTACAAGGTCATTGGCAATGATTTAACCGTGACCATGGCATCGGAAGCCGGACAACTCCAGCTGAATGTTATGGAACCCATAATCGCCTATTCGCTGATGGAGAACATCGAAATGCTTATCAACGGCATCAATACACTGAGAAGCAAATGTATTTCCGGAATCACGGCAAACCAAGATCGCTGCAGGGATATGGTGTTAAATAGTATTGGCTTGGTTACGGCATTAAATCCGTACCTGGGATATGAAGACTCTACCCGGGTAGCTGCCGAAGCATTAAGAACAGGAAAGGGCGTTTATGATATCGTACTGGAAAACAAACTGATTGCCCAAGAGGAGTTGGATGAAATACTGAAGCCGGAAAATATGATCCGGCCTCGAAGAATAAACAAGTTAAAATAAAAGTTATTTCCGCAGCCGATGGAATGATCTGACTAAAATCTCGTCGGCACCGATCCTACGGATGGCGAGATAGGTCAAGATAATGGCAATAACCGGCATAATTGCACCAATACCGATCTTTTGAAACTGTAATCCGGCTTCGGGATTGATATTGAAAATCAAAAACCCAAAATAAAGGTAAAATCCGACCATCAGAAAGATATTAAAAATAGATATCCGGATTTGTAAAATTCGGGTTTTGTACAGGAAAACTGTCACAATCGGCAAAAGAGCGCTGATGGCACCAATAGCAAAAAGTGCCCAAGTGGAACTTTCAAGGTCTCCGCTCCTGTACATTCCCATCGCTTCAAAAACAACAGGATCACCGTTATAGAAAAAAGAAGCCAGAGGGGTTACCGTAGCCACCAGCATACAAACTGAGGCAAGCAGTAAAAACAGGGTTTGAATTCTCTGAAGCATACCGTTCTGTTAAAACTGCTCTTTTTCTTTGGCAGGATTGCGGTAATAAATTTCCCCTTCCTTCCAGTCTTGCAGGGCTATCAGTGAAGGTTTCGGGAGTTTTTCGTAAAAACGCGAAATTTCTATCTGTTCGTGATTTTCAAAAACTTCCTCCAGATTGTCTGTATATGAAGCAAACTCCTGTAATTTGGTATCCAGGTCCTGCTTCATCTCGACAGAAAGCTGATTAGCTCTTTTACTGATTATGCGGACCATCTCATAGACATTCCCCACCGGCTCGGCAAGTTTCATCACATCACGGGTTTCGGTGTTCTGAGGTGCATTTGTTCTTCTGTAATCCATTTTATATGCTAATTCTTAGTTATATTCCTTGTGTTCAATTAATTGATTTATGACGGCAGCACGTCTATTTTACTTTGCGCCTTCTTGTAGTATCTGTCAGCTTCCGGCATGTATTTTCCGTTTGGGAAAGTATTTTTGTAATTGAAATACTCATCAAGCACCATACGGTATCGTTCGGGCTGGGTCCCTAATGTACTGCGTTCGGCATACTCAAAACGGGCACGGAGGATAATCATCTGATACTCCTCGTTGTATTTCGAAAACGGGTAGCTTTTCATTGCTTCACGAGCAGTTATGACTGCCGATTCGTAATTGTTACCCATATAATTTCCCAGGTTCAAGTATAACTGCGCAGCCAACAGCTCTTTATGAGCCAACTTCTCCTGCAACTCAAACATATAGTTCTTGGCTTGTTCCGATCGCTCACTTTGAGGATATTCTTCCATGTAGCGCTGAAACTCGGCAATGGCCTTATATGTTTTAGATTGATCCAGCTTGGAATCGGGAGAATCGAGATATAAACCGTAAGCTGCATAAAACAAGGCCGGCTCAGCATACTCTCCCTTGGGGTATGTATTGTAGTAAGTAGTAAACATCTCCGTTGCAGACAGGTAGTCCTTTGAATTATAATAACTTTGTCCCAACAGATATAACGACTCCTCTGCCCTGGCAGTTCCTTTGAAAAAAGGCACCAGTTCCTCGAGCAAGGTAATAGAGCGACTGTATTTACCTTCTTCGAAATACTTCTTTGCGTATGTGTATTTCACATCCTTATCGGTACTTTTCAAAATCTTGTTGTATTCGCCGCACGAAGTCAGCAACACAGCAAGCAATAAAAAATATACAGGTTTTACTCTCATTTCGTAAAATCGATTTTAGCGCACAAATTTACGGAAACTTTCTCAGTTTTAGTTCATCGAAAGCCAATTTTATTCTATTTTAGGATTTTATACCCAACACGGACAAAATACTTTCAACATACTTTCTGTCGTTCGATAGTTTGGGAACTTTATTTTGCCCACCCGTTTTCTCCCTGAATTTCATCCATTTATAAAAATCTCCCGGTTCCAGCATACGCACTACAGGCTTACCAAGAGACAGGTTGTATGAGCGTTTGGCCTCGTAATCGGAGTTCAGCTTTTTCAGGTTTTCATCCAAAACAGATTCAAATTGCTTCAAATCAGACGGTTTATCTTCAAACTCGATAAGCCATTCGTGTGCTCCCCCGTGATTATCGCTGAAGTAGATAGGGGCTACCGTGTATTCGGTCACCTTAGCTCCGGTAATCCGGCAGGCCTCTGTCAAAGCACGATCGGCATTATCCACAATCAGTTCTTCACCAAAAGCGTTAATAAACTGCTTGGTGCGACCCGTAATCCTGAATAAATACGGATTGGTGGAGGTAAATTCGATGGTGTCGCCTATTTTGTAACGCCACAAGCCCCCGCTAGTTGAAATCACCAACGCGTACTGCTTCCCAATCTCCACATCAGCCAGCGTCAGAGCCTGAGAACACTCTTTGTCACACTCTTCCGCGGGAAGAAATTCGTAGAAAACCTCATTATCCAGCAACAGCAACATATCGTTGGATTTGCTCGAATACTGAACGCCAAAGAACCCTTCAGAGGCATTGTATGTTTCCCAGTAACGCATTTTCTTCGTAGGAATCAGTTTTTCATATTGCTCGCGAAACGGGCCGAAACTCACTCCCCCGTGAAAGAATACCTCTAAATTTTTCCACAGGTCGGGAAGTGGCTTGCCGGTATCCTCCACAATTTTTTTCAACAACACCATCATCCACGACGGGACTCCCAAAAATGCCCGGATATCTTCCTTTACTGCGTAATCCGACAGTTTCTTCAATTTTTCCTCCCAATCGGGAAGTAAGGCAATCTCTTCGGGTGTTCGTGCCAGCTTGGCTATAAAAGGGAGGTTTTTCATCAAGATAGCAGAAATATCACCGGTGAACGTACTGTCACCAATATTGTTAATTTGCTGACTTCCTCCCAACACCAGCGTTTTGCCAAGAAAAAACTCCGTATCGGGATAGTTGTTTGTGTACAGGCCAAGCATATGATATCCGCACCTGTAATGACAGTGCTCCAACGACTCCTGTGTTACGGGAATATATTTGCTCTTGTCTTCAGTGGTTCCGCTCGACATGGCAAACCACTTTACAGGCGAGTCCCAAAGCACATTTTGCTGCCTGTCTCTAATTATTTTATCAAGATAAGGCCGTAAATCTTCATAAGAAGTAACAGGAACTTTTTTCTGAAAATCGGAAACCGTAAGAATATCCCCAAACTGATTTTCTGCACCGTAAAGCGTATTTCGTCCGTGCTCCAACAGGTATGAAAATATTTTCTCTTGCGTAGCGACGGGATGGTCGATGAATTTTTCGACTGACTTATAATAGGATTTAAAAACGGCTCTTGTAATTTGCTTGATCATCCACAATGATGTTTATGATTTGACGGCACAAAGGTAAGAAGGACTTTTTGAAAATTGACCATTAAAAAATTTTGAAAACATAAAAAAAGTAAAAAGAAGGTCAAGGCTGTTTTTTCATCTCCAAGTCAAAACCCAACAACATACCGTCGTAGAGATCAGCCATGGCAGCCAGAATTTCAACGGAATTATTCTTGGTGAACATGCTCAGGGTTTTCATCATTTGAAGAAAACTATCGGCATCAAACAGCAGTTTTAACCCCGAACCCGACCGGTGAACATGGGCCGTCATACGTCCCAAACCACGCATATAACTCATGGAAAGGACTTTCTTTTCTTCGTCTAATCTAAACTTACCCGAAAGCTTCAATAAACCCAGTTTCGCAGAGTAAGTGCTGTCCTCCTTAAAAGTAAAATCGCACTTCTCCTCGCTGATCCCGATCTTCATACAGTATTCGTTAAACGTTTTCTCTACTTGTGAGGCTACTACTGCACCGCCGGCTTTTTTCAACAGGTTCTCGGTTTCGAACGTACAGGCAGTACCCTTATATCCCCAGTCACCTATCAGGTCTTTATCCGACAATGATGAATTTGCAAACAGGCTCCATACTTGCTGAAACACGTTCTTCGATTCCACTTTTTCCTGAGCCGAAACGCTGAAAAAGAGGGTAGACAATGAGAAAATAAAAACGACAACTTGTGGTTTTTTAATCAGGGGTATGTTAAAGGCATTCATCAGCGCCACTATCCTATTTTGCTTATTTTCAATAATTTATCCTCATCGATTATTTTTATCTTTCTCCCGTCGAGAGAAATGATGCGCTCGTTCACAAAGTTGGCGAGCGTTCTGATAGCATTGGCTGTGGTCATGTTGGAAAGATTGGCCAGATCTTCGCGAGCCAGATAAATATTTATGGTTGCACCGTCTTCTTCCAGGCCGTAGCTTTCTTTCAGGAAGATAAGCGATTCAGCAAGCCTTCCCCTGACGTGTTTTTGGGTAAGATTGACCACCCGGTTATCGGCGACCCCCAGATCACAAGACAGCATCTGGATGAAAAACAGTGCCAGGTTACCGTTTTCTCTCAACATATCTTCGATCAGCTCCATCGAAATAAAACAAACGGTTGAAGCCTCAAAGGCCGAAGCGGCAGTAACATAAGGTTCCCGTGCAAAAAAAGCACGGTAGCCGAAATACTGGATGGGGCGGATCATCCGGATAATCTGCGTCCTTCCACCTACGCCGCTCTTATAAATTTTCACTTTCCCCTTAAGCAGACACATCAAATCGAGGGGTTGTTCCTCTTCAATGTATATAGTTTCATTTTTCTTATAATGAACAAACCGGGCATTTTTCTTGATCTGTTCACGTTCCTCTTCCGAGAGCACACGCCAGATATCTGCCAAAGTGGATGATAAATCAATTATTTCCTTTGCTTTTCTGCCCATCACATGTTACAAAACTATGTTATAAAGCACAAAAATAAGAAATTATTCACTCAAAAAATAAATAAACCGTCAAAAACTTGAGAATTAAGGGATGAAAGGTGTCATTTTTGACATTATTTACACCTTGAGCACAATTAAACCGGGTGCTTTGTAAAAAAATTTACCCCGATTAAAATCATTCTGTTTTCAAAATTAAGTAGATTTGCAACTTAGAAATGAGAATAAGATCGGGCATATTGATTTTGTCGATTTTTATAACTTCAAGCATGTTTAGCCAGACTGCGATTCCGCTTGATACCGTTTTGAAAAGATCGATGAGTGCGGCAGAAAAATACAACGGATTGGTTGAAAATTACACGGCCGATGTTTATATGCGTACTTATGTGGAAACATTGAAAAAAAATTTCCTCTTTAAGTACACTCACCTTGTGCCCCGATTCGTACTTCACGATCCGAAATCAGACGAAGCCTTGATTGAAACCCTAAGCACACTGAGCTTCACCTATCCGAATAATTACCTGCAGGATATCAAAAACGTGACCGGGACGCTGACAGGCAAAAAAGACATCGACATGATTCCCTTTTACCTGCTGAACATCAACGTCTACGGAGAAACAACAAACACCGAAAGTTTCTTTATGCCCGTCCGGTTTTCTACTGCCAGGTACTATACCTACCACCTGAGGCAAATGCAGTTTGAAAATAACAAGACTTATTACACCGTAGAATTTAATCCGATATACAGCAATCAAAAACTGCTAAAGGGCCATTTTGTAATTGAAAGCGGCACCTGGCGCATTGTGCATTTCAGCGCCGAAGGCGTGGAATCTTTCTCTAATTTCTCGTTTGAAATAACAATGGGCAACACATGGATAACCAATTACTTACCAGTACATTTCGTGATTTATCATACAGCAAACTACCTGGGAAATGTAGTGGCAAGCCGACACCTTGCCTCCATGAATTACAACAATGTTGTTCTGCGGGTAAATGAGAAAAAAGAAAAGATACTAAACATCAGCGATTTCTTCAGGGTAAGATTAGACTCCGTTCCGGTCAACAACGATTCGGTTTTTTGGGCACAAAACAGGGCTATACCCCTACAAGCCAGGGAGGTGGAAGTTATCAGGAATTATGAAAAAACTAATCAGCAAAAACCGACCGAAGAGAAGGTCGACATTTCACAGCAAAACGGCAAAAGGGTACAACAGTTTGCACAGCGGATGGTTATGGATTCGCGGTATAAAATAAAATCCACCATGATCGGGTATAGCGGACTGTTGAACCCGTTGATGCTGGGATATTCATCGATCGACGGAGTGACGTACAGGCAAAAACTCTCTTTCAATTTCGATTTGAAAAGGAGCAGAACATTCAAAGTAAATGCATTTGCCGGTTATATGTTCAGACGTAAAGAGTTTTTCACCGACGTAACCAGCACTTGGAATTACGAACCCTTTTATCACGGCAACGTTTCCTTATCGGCAGGGATAGGAAACCCCACCTACAGTTCATTATTCATCCATGAAATACAAAAAAACCTGCAAAACAGCGGTATCAAGTTCGAAGATATTTCCGTAAATTACTTCAAGGATTATTACGTGAAATTATTCAACGACTATGAACTATTCAACGGTTTTGTATCTACGATCGGCATTGAATACCACATCCGACAACCCAAAAAAAACGGTCAACCGTTATTATCCCCTGTCACCCTAGAAAGTAATCCGATAGAAAATATCCTTGTCACAAAGAAGGCGTTTGCGCCTTACCTGAGGCTCAGCTGGACTCCGGAACAATATTACCGTTATGAAGGACGCCAAAAAATTTACGTCCGCTCCCGGTTTCCCACTTTCAAGATAGAACTCTCAAGAAGCTACCGGAATGTTTTTGGTAGCACATCACAATACAACCGGGTGGAGTTCGACATGAGCCAAAATATTCCTCTCGGGCCGATGAGTTCATTTAAGTATCGAGTGGGTGCAGGACGGTTTGTTAACCAGAGCACTGAATATTTTGCCGATTTTACCTTCTTTGCCAAAAATAACTTTCCCGACAACTGGCAAGACGGCATAGGTGGGACATTCAGTTTGCTGAACCGCCACCTGTACAACGCTTCCGACTCTTATGTGCAGGGACATATTATGCTTGAGACCCCTTTTCTTATCATCCGGAACATTCCTTTAATCTCTGATTACATCAACCGGGAACGTTTGTACATAAGCCAGCTTTATACCCCCTACATTGTTTCGTACACTGAATTTGGATACGGTGTCGGCAACCGGTTTTTCAAAACTGCAAATGCTGCGATTTTCTGCTCGTTTCATAAAACCAAATTCAGGGAAATCGGCGTCAAGGCATCTTTCGAGCTGTAACCTACTGCTTACGAGTGGCCTCCTGCTACTATACGCATCACTTTAAAGCCTATGACAAAAAACCGCACTGTCTGATACAAAATGCAGGTTCGCCAGAATTTTGTCCAGCCTGTGGGAACCGTGGCAAACGATTCCAGGCTATAGGGTATTGTATTTTTATTATCCATATCCGTTTTCTAATGGTTATCGAAATCATTCAGGAATCAGCCACCAAAAAGGGTTTGCCTTTGCCTTGTATAAAAACATATAGTGCATAATCAGCTTAAACCAATGTCCAGCAAGTCCTATTTCGCCTAAGGTATAACGGAGGTTCCTGCCCCATTTCGGATATTTTTCCCAATCGGGGACAATAGGAAAAACCGTCATTGATGCGGCCTTCCCTTTCTTTATTCCAAATCCGGCAGAGATAACGCAGGCAGCCCCCATACGTGCCATGGAAGCCTTGTGTTTGTACTCGCGTCTGCCTGTTTTAATCCTGTCGGCAATATTTTCAGCAACCACTTTTCCGATAACCCCCGAAGGCATTCCTGTACGGGGAGCAGTGGCTGAGATTGCCGTTCCTTTCGTGCTCACCATGGGTTTAGAAATAGCATGCGGAGGAGCAAACGCAATCCCAGTAGCAAAAACATTGTTGTAAGTGGGGTTCTCGTAGATAGAAGGCCAATCCGATGGTTTCCATTCACTGTAGGGTTTTAACGTATAATCGGCATCCACCTTGAGAAACCCGTTTGCAGCAAACAGAACTGTTGTTATATCGTCTCCACTTTTGTTATAAGCCTTTAAACCAACTCCTGCAAAACCGGGGATGAGCATGGCAAAATCAAACTCTTTGGTCAATTCTTCTCCCGCCAGTGTCTCGTAATGGATTATTCCCGGTTCAATTTTCTTGACTCCCGCGCCCACAGTCCAGGTAATGCCATACTCAGTGAAGAGCGACTCGGCAAGAATCTTGGTAGGGGTAATGTAACCGCTTCGTTTTATAAAAGCCCCTCCCATACCGAAATCGCCTAATTCATATTCGTTGGAGATCCAACTTATTTCTGCCAGATGATCGAGTTTCCTCCGGGCTACCTCAAATGCGATGTTTAACGCAAATTCAAAAGCCGCTCCCTGACAAGTGGCCAGAGGATGTCCCGTTCCGACAACTATCCGCTGCCTTTCGCCTTTTTCCATTTTGGCAAAACAGGCTTGTAGGTGCTCCCACGTCAAGGCCGCATGTTGATAAGTACATACGGAATCGGTGTAAAATTCCGGCCCCAGACCCTCGGTGGCTCCAAAATTAAGCTTGGGTCCGGTAGCGTTAATCAGGTAATCGTATTCCAGGATTTCCTCCCGGTCTTTTCTATCTTCAGAAACATACCTGATTTTCACAAATCCCTTATCGGTTTCCGCATTTCCTTCGGGATGAATGGAGAGCGCCAGCGCCTGCTTAAAAACAATGTGGTTCTTTTTATAAACCGGAGCCAGTTCGAAAATAACTTGTTTTACTTTCATTAAACCGATTCCAACCCAGATATTGGAAGGAACCCACTGGTAGTAGGCATTTGGGCTGACAACCACTACTTCGTGTTCTTTTCCCAATTTCCGTCTTGCCGACAATGCCGCTGTGTGGCCGGATATACCGGCGCCTAAGATGAGTAATCTTGCCATAGTATTTCTTGGATTAGTTAAACATTGAAGATTAAGACATATTGCTGCAAATGTAGCAATAAAACTTTTGTTTATAACGACTTAAGCACTCTTTTTTTCGTTTATCGTATTTCATCGTAATAGGTAAGCACTTCCGGTTTCTCCAACCGGCTTTTGAGCCATTCCCCTATCTTGTTCTTATCGGCAGTACGCAATGTGTTTCGGGACACGGTAAAAATAACAAGCGGGGTTCTGTTGCTGCGAAGAATACTGTCTTTTCGCATAAAGTAAGAAAAAGTTTCCGTATACGAACAACCGCTTATCTGCGGATACAGCGGTTGTATTTCCGATAACAGCTTTTCTCCCAAAGCAGGAATATTCCGAATGCTGTCTATTCTGTTTTCAGCTTGCTTCAGGGCAAACGTTGTAGCATTCAGTCTGTTGTTAAGGACTTCGGTCTCCGACTGATATCTTCTTGTATTTTCCTGTACGAAGGAAGCCTCAAAACCCTGACTGATGCTTAATTTTGCTGTATCGATTTTATTAAAAAAAGCCACCAGTTTAATGGAATCGATGTGTTTCGGGGAAAGTCCGTAGCCATTATACACCAGATCCACATTCTTATTTGATGGATTAATGTTGCTTTTTTGGAGGTAATTCCCCTCCACTACCGACACCTGACTGATGAAATATTCGGCATGCTGGCTAAAATTTTCATTCTGCACGAGTTGATATCCGAAATAGACACTCGGAACTAACGTGATAAGAATTACGGCTGTAAGGGCTCGATTTACCCGCTTCTTTCTGTCGGGATCGACAATGCTTCCGATGGGAAACTTCAGGTATTGACACACAACCAATGCCGCAAAGGCAATAAAAACCGTATTGATCGTGAAGAGGTACAGGGCTCCGAAGAAAAAGTTGAATTGTAGTGTGGCCAATCCGTACCCGGCAGTACAGATAGGCGGCATAAGTGCTGTAGCTATAGCTACTCCGGGAATGACATTACCTTTAAGCTTACTGCTGATGGCCACAATACCGGCTAACCCACCGAAAAGAGCAATCAAAACATCGTAGATAGTGGGGCTGGTCCGGGCCAACAATTCCGAATGAGCTTCATTTATCGGAGAAAGGAAAAAATAGAGTGCGGAGGTGAGCAGGCTTACCCCTACAGCATAGATAAAGTTTTTAAGCGACCGCCTGAAAAGATAAAAATCGTAAGTTGCCAAACTATACCCCATCCCGTTTATTGGACCCATCAACGGAGAGATAAGCATAGCGCCGATAATTACAGCCGTAGAATTCATGTTCAATCCCACCGATGCTACCACAATGGCAAACATCAAGATCCAGAGGTTGGTCCCCCTGAACTGAATCCCTTTTTCTATTTCTGCATGAATGGTTTCGTAATCCTCCAACTCTGAACGAAGATTAAAAATTGTAACGATTTTCCGGACTTGTTTCTCCATAGCTATGCGGTTGTTTTTACAAAACTACAAAAAAAGGAAAATCCCTCCTCTTTTTCAACAAAAAAACAGCCGGAAAAAACGTCCGGCTGCTTTTGAACACATGAAGTTATTAATGCAAAAGTAAAACTTATATAGAATCCGTAAGTATGACCGTCTTGTTTAAACCTCCGTTTTCGAGAATATATTCTTCCCCATAATCCCAATCGAAAGTCTTGTTGTTGCGGCTTTTTTTCAATTTTCGGCGAACAGACGAATTTGAGGTAAAATTATCGTAATCGTCCAACCGTTCGTCGATCTCAATTTTTTTGCCAAGCGGCACAGCTATTTCCACGATCATCCCCTGCAAGCGGAAACCTTGTGAAATAGGTGCCGAGAAAAACTCGGGCAAAAACAACAGGGAATCTTGTTGTTGTAAGGGATAAGTAAACTCTCCGGCATTCTTTCTGGCAATCTTCAGGTCTCTTTCCGAACTTGACGAAATGGTTCTCACGTAATACAAAGAATCCTGGCTTTGAACAATCTGTAGCTTAATGTTTGAAAACAGCAGGGAGTCCTCATTTATGGTATAATAGGGGAAATTATCCAAATCTGAACCCGGTCCGAAGTTACGGCTGAAAGAGTAGTAGTCTGACGGATAAACCGCCATATCCACGTATAACTTGTCGCCGCTAAAAGCAGAAAGAGCCTGTACATTTTCAGCAGATGACTCCACACTAAATTTTTCGGCCACTTTAAATCCGAGCATAGTAGCAGAAAAGATTCCGACGACCCACAAGATAATCGACACGACTCCGATAACCGGACGTGATTTTGCTTTCATTGACCGACGAACGATCCACACGATAATGGATATAATGGGAACTGCAAACAGTAATCCTGCAGACAACCACAACAGGGTATTTTCGTAACCCTGGTCAATAAATAACGACTTTAGAGGGACAAATTTTGTGCCGGCTACAAGAAAAGCGATCATCATTCCCGTCGTAACTACAGCAAAAATTCCGGCGAACGCAAAGAATATAATTTTGAAAAGGATTCCCAAAGCATTCAGACAACCCGTATTACCGGAACCAGCCGTTGCGTTTGCTGACGCTTTCGCGGCATGGAACCGTGGAGGCTCGGGCGGCATGGCATCCAGAGACACTTTTTCCGAATCACCGGCAACAGCAGCTGTTGCAGCGTACGGCTTGGTATAATTATCACCGTCGTCAGTTTTGCTTTTCACACTTGCCACGTTATCGC
The DNA here is from genome assembly GCA_038561985.1 of Petrimonas sulfuriphila. NCBI lineage: Bacteria > Pseudomonadati > Bacteroidota > Bacteroidia > Bacteroidales > Dysgonomonadaceae > Petrimonas > Petrimonas sulfuriphila. The sequence continues at coordinate 168,302 of CP073276.1, forward strand.
TTACAGTTTCACGTATGGATTTGATATATTCCTCCTCTCCCATCATTTCGAGTTTCTGCTTTACGGTAGTGGCCCTCGGAATAATTACCCATAGAACGGCATAGATCACGACAACCGACATATTGATGTTCCAGTTGAAATCCACGTTGTCAAAAAAACGGTTCCACGGGAAAAAAGGTATGGAGATCATCCCCATCAAATTCAGAAATAACGGAGCTGCAAAGAGCAAACGCGGAATCCACGTGTCAATTTTGAAGTACGCTGCAATTCCTCCGCAAACCCCTCCCAGGAAACGGTCATTGGGATTCCGATAAAGCCTTCTGGCAACATTTGTCTCCAGCACTTTGGGCTTTAAGACAATCCATAAAATGAGGTACACCCAAAACAACACACTGAAAAGCACAACAAAAACAATACGCATCCACACCGGATCTATTTTGAAGTAATGAGCGAGGCCGCTGCACACACCAGCAATTATTTTATCGTTTGCATTGCGGTAAAGGGTCTGCCGCCTTTCGCTTCCGTCAGGTTCCGATTTCGGCTGCTCCGAAGTTGAGGCAAACTGTTCAAAAGGTGTTTCACCATAGGCGTAAACCGACTCCTGATATTCCGTGTCAAAATCTTCCGGTCTTCCTATGCTGGAGATAATGGACTGAACATCTTCATCGGTAATGCAATTGATACCCAGCTTCAGCCGGTTTCCAAACAATTCGGCAATACGGTTTTCTATATCGTTTACAATCTCTTCTCCGCCCTCTTCCCGCGAAAAATATTTTTTCAGACTGTCTATGTATTGCTTCAAAAGTTCATAAGCAGTTTCTTCGATAGCGATGACCTGCCCCTGGAAATTGATATTAATCACTTTTTTCATTGTTCTGTGGTGTTAGGTTCATTTAAATTGTCATTGACAACAGTGTCTTCTTTAGAATAATTGTCATTGACAACAGTGTCTTCTTTAGAATAATTGCCGTTGACAACGGCGTTTACCCCGGTGGATAGTTCAGTCCATGTCGATTCTAAAAGATCATAAAATTTTTCACCTTTCTCTGTCAGGATAAAATATTTTCGAGGAGGGCCCGAAGTACTTTCCACCCAGCGATAAGTGAGTATTTCGGCGTTCTTCAACCGATTGAGCAAAGGATATAGCGTTCCTTCAAGAAGCTGCAGGCCTGCATTTTTCATTTCGTCGATTATATCACCCGGATATGCTTCGTTCCGCCTGATAATCGCCAAAATGCAGTACTCCAGTACTCCTTTCCTCATTTGACTTTGGGTATTTTCAATATTCATTTTTCAATAAATTTTTATTTACACCACAAAGATAAATTAAACAAGGTAATATGCAATGCAAAGTACCAATGAATTTCTTTATTTTAGTATTATTTAACGAAAAAATCGACTACAGTCCGCCGCAGCTGTTTCTCGTGGAAATGCGGCAGTTACATTGTATGCCATGTACTGTGAAACCGTTTGTAAATCGATTGGCTCTAAAATTTCTATTGTCGTTTTACTCTTTTATACCTATGTTTGTAACATTAAACAGATTTTATGAAGTTCAACAAACAATTCTCGTGCTTTTTTATTTTCTTTTCCCTGGCCTGTTTCTCGGTCTATACACAACACCCCTATACCAACCCACTCAATATTCCTCCGGCACTCAGTGCCAACTTCGGGGAGTTGAGAAGCAACCACTTTCATTCAGGCATTGATTTCAAAACACAACAGGCAGTAAACAAACCGGTTGCGGCCATCGAAGACGGCTATGTTTCGCGCATAAGTGTTTCCCCTGGAGGATATGGGTTGGCACTCTACATCGACCATCCCAGCGGACATACCAGCGTTTATGCGCACCTGAACAGTTTTTCCAGCCCTATTGCCGATTTTGTGAAAGAAAAGCAGTACGAGCAAGAAAGTTACCGGGTGGAGCTTTACCCCGAACCGGGTTTGCTGATCGTAAAAAAAGGTCAGCAAATAGGATTGAGTGGAAATACAGGCAGTTCCGGCGGCCCACACCTGCACTTTGAAGTGCGCGACACCCAGACGCAGGACCCACTGGATCCGCTTCCTTTTTTCAGCCAAGCCATCCCCGACACGCAAAAGCCCGATATTCGGGGCATTGCGTTTTATCCTGTTGAGGGAAAAGGAGTCGTGAACGGAAGCAGTGATCCCTTACGGATGAATATTTTGAAAAACAAGTCCGGGATACCCCTGGCACCGCCTCAAGCGATAAACGCATGGGGTAGAATCGGTGTAGCCGTAAAAGCGTACGACCGGATGAACGGTCAATCCAACATCTACGGTGTCAAGCACGTCAGATTATTTGTGGATGAGAAGCAGGTGTTCAGCAGTTCCATCGACAGGTTTCCTTTCAGTAAGACGCGCATGTTGAATTCATTTATCGACTTTGAAGAATGGCGGGAACAAAGTTCTTTTTACATGAAGTCATTTATAGAGCCGGGAAACACGCTCAAGTTATACGACGCAGTCAATAACGGATTTATCGATATCAACGAAGAGCGAGATTACCGCATGCGCTATGAACTTGAAGATCATAACGGAAATACCCTTGTATACTCTTTTGTGGTCGGAGGACAGAAACAACCCGTCGCAAAAACGGATTCCTGCAAAAATTTTATGCCGTGGACACTACACAATACATTTGTTGACTTTGATTTTATGCTCGACATACCTTCTGGAAATCTATACAATAGCTTTTGTTTTTCACACCGTAAAACTGGCTCAACGGTCTATTACTCCGATATACACCGGGTGAATGACTCACCGGTACCGCTACACCAAAACGCTACCGTATGGATAAAATTAAACGTGGACACCCTGGATAACAAGCAGCAATACGGTATTGTAGAAATCACGGAAACAGGTAACGACAACTGGATAGGCGGTACTTACAAACGGAACGGCATGGAGGTTTCCATCCGCGAGCTGGGCAGGATGTATGCCGTTGATTCAGACACCTTCCCACCGAATATCGTCCCCGTAAATCCTGAAAAATGGGTGGCTTCACGCAGGATCCAAATCCGGCTATCGGATAACAAAAGCGGAATATCCGCCTTTAAAGGAACCATTAACGGGAAATTCGTCCTCTTTTCACACGATATGAAATCCTCCCTATATACTTACCGGTTCGACGATTCAAGGCTGGAAAAAGGCAAAACACAGGAACTTGTTTTTGTGGCTACCGACGGAGCGGGAAATACAACGGAATACAGGTATGCCTTCGAGTACTAAATTCAGTTATTGAGAACTTATCACCTGGTCCAAAACGCGTTTCAGAGTCCCAGCGTTTCCTGTGCCAGGCGGATTTCTTTTTCGCTTCCGGTATGCTTTCCTTCCACATCCGACAGTTTCACACATTCGTGCCATTGTTCTTTGGCAGTCATTTTACATCGGAACAGTTTCATCACAATATTCATCCCCTTGATGTTGTTGCCCACATCATTGGTCAGGTTCGTTCCTATACCGAAAGTAGCCCCTATACGTTCTCCGCAATAGTTCTTGATAAGGATCGCCTTGTCTACGTTCAAGCTGTCCGAAAAAACAATGTATTTCAACTTGGGGTCTATCCGCAGTTCTTCATACCGTCGAATGACTTTATCGGTAAAAACAAAAGCATCGCCACTGTCATGCCGGAGGCTGGTAAACAACGCCGCATGCTTTTTGCTGAAGTTTCGAAGAAAAACATCGGTGGTATAGGTATCGGTGAGTACGGTTCCCAGATCACCGTCGTACACGTTAATCCAGTTCTCCATCGACATGTAATTGGCCATTTTATATCCGTAAATTGATCCGTGAAACTGTACCCATTCATGCGGATGTGTTCCCGACACATTCACGTTGTGTCTATATGCCAGGTATACATTGCTGGTACCGAACAGGGAATCTCCTGCGTATTGCTTCAACAATCCGGTAACCCGGTCCTCCACTTCGAAACTAAACCGGCGTCGCATGCCGAAAAGTGAAAACGTGATACCGTTTTCTTTCAGGCTAAGTGCTTTCTCTATGGCCGCCTTTTCCATGTATTGCGTGTCGGGATACTGCTTCGTTTCCCGGAAATAAAGTTCAGATACCGTAGCGAGGATAGGCGTTTCCCAAAGCGTAATGCGATAAAGCAACCCCGTGGCACGGATTTTTAATTTACGGCCTTCGAGAGAAACCTCCACTTCCGACGGATCAAAACGGAACCCCTTCAAAAAATCGATATAAATTGGTGGTAGATACGGCATCTTTTTTCTCACGAACTCCTCCTCCCCTATCGTCAGGCTCAGTTCCGACATCTTGTCCAATTCTTGCCGTACCCGTTCATCAAATCCGTCGGGATAATCGCCATTACTTCTGTCCACAAATACAAACTCACCAAAGGCACGGGGAAAAAGCTTGCTGTATGCATAGCTGGTGGTAAACTTATACAAATCCGTATCAAGAATACTTTTGATAATTGCCATTTTTCGCAGATAATTAGTTTTAGTTTTAAAACACTTAAAAGAGTAATCGGTTCACACCTGTAAAAAAAGCATTTCTTCCAAACTATATGTATCCCGTTTGTTCCCTTCCGGCGACAAGAAATTATGGTAATTTTGAATTTTGGCAGTTAAGCCCTATCTTTGGGGAAAACAATTTAGAACAACATGACTCAAACTCCCCATTGTACAATATGCCAAAGTGCAGTTACTTATTTCGACGGCACGTTATTCCATTGTACGGAATGTTTTCACGCATGGACGCAAGAAGACATGACAGCAGCCGAAAATTCGAAAAAGGTACTGGACAGCAACGGAAACGAACTTTTTGACGGTGACGATGTTACCGTAATAAAAGACTTAAAGGTGAAAGGTTCGTCCATGGTAGTAAAACGGGGAACCCGGGCACGAGGAATCCGTCTTTCAGCAGACGATCCTACGCACGTGCAGGCCAAAGTTGACGGACAAACTATTTTTATCCTCACCAATTTTTTAAAGAAATAAACAAACAAGCGGGGAGGGCACAGTGGGCTTTTGCAGCTCCGCCCTCTCTTTTCCCTGGAGCGCTTTAATGGTTTCCTCCATCAGGTAATCAAGCTCCCAGCCGAGGAGATCGGCTCCTTTGTGGATGACCTCACGCGAACACCCTGCAGCGAACTTTTTATCCTTGAACTTCTTTTTTAACGACTGTACCGTCAAATCGAGCGTACTCTTGCTGGGGCGCATCAAAACGGCAGCGCCGATTAACCCGGTTAATTCGTCTGCGGCGTACAGCACTTTCTCCATCTGATGTACAGGCTTTACATCGTGTTGCGTAAACCCGTAAGCATGGGAAACCACTGCACGCTTTAGCTGAGGATCAATGCCCTCGTCATCGAATATTTCGCGAACTTTGATGCAATGCTCATCCGGAAACTGTTCGAAATCCAAGTCGTGCAACAAACCCACCAACCCCCAAAAATCCACCTCACCAACATACCCCAGATTAGTGGCGAAGTAACGCATCACGGCTTCAACCGTCTCCGCGTGCTGAATGTGAAACGACTCCTTGTTGTATTTTTCCACCAGCGCAAAAGCTTCCCGGCGGGTGATTCCAGGGGCTAAACGACCGGTATTGTCCTCAGGTAAATGTTCAAACACCATACGTTTTACATTTTTTTCGCGTAAAGATAACCATTTTCTGCAAAATTACCGTCCGAACAAAAAATCAGTTGTGTTGTTTAAAAGTCTGTTCTCCGGGATACACGAATGAAACGATTTCTCCATGTGCTCATCAACATAGCCGTAGCCAACACCTCCACTTTCTTTCTGTGGAGTGCATTGTCTTTCTGGCTTTACCTGGAAACGCATTCGGTACTTATTCTCTCTATCCTCAGCGGGACTTTCATGACACTCGTCACCCTTTCGGGAATGTTTTTCGGCACGATTGTGGACAAACACCGGAAAAAGGAGGTCATTGCTATTTCATCTATTGTAGCCCTTATTTTTCTGCTACTTGCCGGTTCTGTCTTCTTGTTTTTCGACCGGAAAGAAATTGCCGATATATCGTCATCCGCCTTCTGGATTTTCTCCCTTTCCATCTTATTGAGCGCGCTTGTCAGCAATCTTCGTTCGATAGCGCTTTCAACCACCGTATCCATCCTGGTACCGAAAGAGGATTATGCCCGGGCCAATGGGATGGTGGGAATGGTTCAGGGTGTTGGAATGATAGCCAACACGGTTTTCAGCGGACTGGTGATCGGCCGGCTAGGGCTTGAATGGGCCATGTATATCACGATTATTTTATCGGGACTGGCTCTGTTGCACCTACTTTTCGTCCCGATACCGGAAGACTACCTGCATCACGATCCCGAAGTCCTCAATAAACAAGTGGATTTTAAAGGCGCCATAAAGGCCATACGTTCCGTTCCCGGGTTAATGGCCCTTATCTTCTTCACTACGTTCAACAACTTTATCGGCGGAGTGATCATGGTTCTTCTCGATCCCTACGGGCTGGAAATGTTCTCGGTAGAGATGTGGGGCATTGTTCTCGGCATCACCGGAACAGGCTTTATTTTTGGGGGGATGGCCATTACGAAAAAAGGGTTGGGCAAACAACCGTTACGGACGTTGCTCTACGGCTATGTTATTGGAAGCCTTATCTGTTTACTTTTTACCGTTCGCGAATGGGCATGGCTGTTTCTGGCGGGAATTTTTTTGTATATGTTTTTCGTTCCGTTCATCGAGGCTGCAGAACAAACCATCATTCAAACCGTCGTACCGAAGATCAAACAAGGTCGGGTTTTTGGCTTTGCACAGACCGTGGAGTCTGCAGCCACTCCAGTTTCAAGCTACCTGATCGGACCGATTGCGCAATTCTCCATTATTCCTTTTATGGAAAGCGATGCCGGAAAACAAACCTTCGGCTGGCTGCTGGGAGAGGGAAACGCCCGGGGTATAGCGCTTACGTTTGTGTTAGCGGGTCTCTTTATGCTTCTTCTTTCACTGCTGGCTTTCCGCACCAGGGCGTATCATCGTCTCTCGGAATCGTTCAAGAAATCTAATTAATATTTATCCAATTATTTTCTAATTTTGCAAAAACAAAAATATCCGGGAACATGAAAAAAATGACCTTACTTACTGCCGTTTTCGCACTCGCCTTTTCTTTGTATGCGCAAATAGGCGTTGATTCCACCCAGACATACCTGGTTACCAAGAAAGACGGAAAACCTTTTTTCTGGATGGGCGATACCGGGTGGGAGTTGTTTCACAGGCTGACACGCGAAGAAGCCGTTTATTACTTGAACACCCGACAAAAGCAGGGTTTTAATGTGATTATGGCCGTTGCACTGGCCGAATCGAACGGCATACGCCAACCCAACCTGTATGGCGATGTGCCTTTCAAGAACCTCGAAACACTCGAGTGGGATGTCACTCCCGGCAATAGTCCTGATAACACCATAGAATACGATTACTGGGATCATGTGGATTTTGTGGTTCGGGAAGCTGCGAAAAGAAACCTCTATATCGGCCTACTGCCGGCCTGGGGAGATAAGGTGGCGTATCAATGGGGGGAAGGGCCCATGATTTTCAACAACAAGCCCGATGAGGCATATGCGTTTGTCCGGAAATTGGCAGAACGATACAAAAGTCAATGGAACATTATCTGGATTTTGGGTGGCGACCGCGCTGCCACTTACGAAAGGAACGGTAGAAGGCACGACGATCGCCCCGTTTGGCGCGCCATGGCCAAAGCCATTGAAGACACCTGCGGGAAAGATGTCTTCATCACGTATCATCCGGGATGGCCCGAGACATCGGCTTACCTGCAGCATGAAGACTGGCTGGATATGCACGCCCATCAAAGTGGCCACGGAAGCCGGGTACCCCAACCCTGGGACATCATAGCCAACGATTTGAAAAAAACGCCCAAACGTCCATCCATGGACCTGGAGCCCTGCTACGAAGATCATCCCGTTAATCCGTGGGACAACAAATGGACACGTGCCGAACGGGGATATTTTGACGATTACGATGTTCGTGCCCGCATCTACCGCGGTGTTTTTGCTGGTGGCGCCGGCGCTACATACGGACATCACCAGGTTTGGCAGTTCCTCGATACCACCCGCAATGCTCCCATATGGACAGGCGACATTCTAATCGGGTGGCGCCGTGCGCTAACGGCCAACGCCGCTGGCCACATCCACCACCTTAAGGACCTGATGCTCTCCCGTCCCGATTTTAACCGTACGACAGATTCAACCCTGGTTGTTTCCGACCGCGGCAACGATTACCGCGACATCATCATTGCCACACGTAATCAAAAAGCTACTTATGCCATGGTTTATCTGCCTCAGCCGAAGCCTGTCCAAATTGATCTGAACAAACTCAGCAGTGGTCGGAAAAAAGTGTCCTGGTTCAACCCTACAACAGGGAAATACCACGAGATAAAAGGAAGGTACACAGACGGAGTACAACTTTTCACCCCCCCCGACAGAGAGCAAAAAGACTGGGTGCTGGTGATTGATGTGAAGTAGGAATAACTTAATCATAATAATATTTCACCCATGACAAATTCAGTTCAGTTCAAAGGGAATGACAAACTGTTGTTTGGTATCATTCTGGGTGTTTTAGCCTTTTGGTTATTCGCACAAACCACGTTGAACATAAACGTGGATATGGCAAAGGATTTAGGTATGGAAACGTCGATGATGAACATTGCGGTTTCAGTCACCTCCTTGTTTTCCGGTATTTTTATCGTAGTTCTCGGCGGTTTGGCCGATAAGGTCGGAAGGGTAAGGATGATACAATTCGGGTTTTATTTCAGCATCGCCGGTTCGTTATTGGTAGGATTAACTCCCGCCGGAACCGCCTCGAACCCGGTGTTGATATTGGGACGAATTTTCCAGGGACTTTCCGGTGCGGCGATAATGCCCGCAAGCCTGGCACTCGTAAAAACCTATTGGGAAGGTAAAGAACGTCAGCGCGCCATCAGCCTTTGGTCTATGGGCTCGTGGGGCGGATCAGGGTTTGCATCGCTTTTTGGCGGATTGATGGCAGGCATTGGCTGGCGGTATATTTTCTTTGCCGCTGCAGCCTTGTCTGTTATCGGACTGATGATGATCAAAGGTACTCCCGAAAGCAAAGCCGGCACCACAGGCAACAAAAAAGCCGATTTTGCAGGAATTATCACCTTTATGCTGGCGATGATTGCCTTACAACTACTGGTAAGCAAAGGTTCCGAATTTGGATGGACGAGCCCGACAGGCATTATGCTGATTGTGGGCACCCTGATTTTTGCACTCCTGTTCTTTAGAATTGAAAAAGGAAGAGAGGGGGCATTTATTGATTTCAGGTTGTTCAAAAACATGACTTTCACCGGGGCAACCATTTCAAACTTCATGCTGAACGGGACTGCCGGAATGCTAATTGTATCGTTGGCACTGCTACAGATCGGAGGAGATCTGAGTGCCCGTGAAGCTGGAATGCTTACACTGGGATACGCCCTTGCAATTGTCGCATTTATCCGTGTGGGAGAAAAGCTGCTGCAACGCTTCGGCGCCCGCAAACCGATGATTTGGGGCTCATTTGTTGTTGGTGCAGCTGTTATACTGCTGATGTTTACCAACGTGATGACCGGCACATACAAGATGCTGGCGATGGTTTCCTACACGCTGTTCGGACTTGGACTGGCATTCTACGCCACACCGTCTACCGATGCGGCACTATCCAACCTGCCCGAAGCACAGGCCGGCGCTGGTTCGGGGATTTACAAAATGGCCTCTTCACTAGGTGCAGCTTTTGGCGTAGCGATTTCTGCCGGAGTTTTTTCGGCGCTCAACGTGGGTGAAAATATCACCTGGCTGGAAGGGGTTATTACTTTCGTGGGAAGACAAGACAACGTGGTGGTTCGTGAGGCTGCAACCATTGCATTGGGCATAAACCTGCTGATGGTAGGGCTAGCGATAATCAGCATTGTGGTGACCATTCCGAAATCGGGTGGGAAAAGAAAATAAAGTAATCCGTAAAATGAGTCATAAAACAACCTGAAAAATTTAAATAGTATGAAAGAAAAATTATTATCCCGGGTTTCAACATTTCAGGATGAAATGAAAGAGTGGATGGATGTTATGCATCAAAATCCAGAATTGAATATGGATACGCTCGAAACTGCAAAATTTATTGCCGGAAAGTTGAAATCGTGGGGCTACGCCGTGGAAGAAGGCATTGGCGGAACGGGAATTGTGGCTTCGATGACCGTGGGCGACGGCGAAAAAGCCATCGGGTTGCGTGCCGACTTTGATGCGCTGCCGATTACCGAAGACAACGATTTGCCGTACAAAAGCCGAAATGAAGGCAGAGCACATCTCTGCGGGCACGATGCACACAGTACAATGTTGCTGGGCGCAGCCAGGTATTTAGCAGAAACCCGGGATTTTAATGGGACTGTTCGACTGATTTTCCAGCCCGGTGAAGAAACAATGGAGGGTGCCCCCGCGATGGTTGCCGACGGACTTTTCGAACGTTTTCCCGTGGATGCCGTTTACGGCATGCACAACATGCCCGGATTGCCATTGGGTAAATTTCATTTCCGCGAAGGTGAAACCATGGCAGCGGTAGATAACTGGGCAATTGAACTCACGGGAAAAGGCAGCCACGGCTCCATGCCCGAACTGAGCATCGATCCGCTGGTATGCGGAGCATCGCTTGTGATGGCTTTGCAAACCATCGTAAGCCGCAACGTGTCTCCGTGGAAAAACTCGGTGGTAAACGTGGGAGCTTTTCAATCGGGAATTGCCGGAAATGCTGTTCCTCAGAAAGCCATTTTACGGCTAAGCATCAGAAACATGGAAGCCGGCCTGCGCACGATGGTACTCGACAAAGTGCGCAGCATCACCAAAGCGCAAGCCGAAGCCTTTAACTGCGGATACGAAATCCATGAAGGAGTGGCTGGTGCCGTGCTTGTCAACACTCCCGAAAACACACAATGGGCTTACAAGGTTGCTCAGGAAACTTTTGGCGAAGAGAACGCCGTTTACGGAATGCACCCGTATATGGGTAGCGAAGATTTTGCATTTATGCTGCAAAAGAAGGCGGGTACTTACTGCATGATAGGTAATGGCGACACGTTTATGGTGCATCACCCCAAGTATGTGTTTAATCAGGATCTGCTCTCACGCGGTGCTACGTATTGGGTAGCATTGACAGAAGCATATTTGTCTTGCTGAAGCCGATACATCGTTGGCTCAAAACTCTTATTCCACAATCGCTTCCGTGAGTTCATCCAGTGAAAATCCGGCAAAAAAGTGGTTGAACTCTATGTTGGAAAGCGCTTTACGAACATCCTCCGGGGTATATTTTACACCGATAAGCGCATTTTCCACTTCCGACAGGTTGCTGTTGTTTCCAAAAAAAGTTCCGTAGAAACGGATTTGCTGAATAAGAGCGTTCTTCACATCGGCAAAAACCTGAATTTTTCCGGCCGTATACCGGGATTGCCTTTCGATGCCAAATTTAGGAGAATGCCCATAATTCCATTCCCAGGCACCGAATTTCGAAGCACGCAACTTCTCTATATCAGCCAACTCTTCTTCCGAAAAAGTGTACTCTTTCATCTCGGGGAATTTAGATTTCATGTGCTCCAGCAACTTATCGGAAAATTCATTGACCGATATCTTTACCGGCAGGTTGGGCAAAATATTATCCACCACACTTCGTACGGACTTCACGCTTTTGCTTTCGATCTTGTCTTTAGGCACTTCAAGAGCCTTTGAAAGAACGGTCAGGTCGGTATCAAAAAGCAGGCATCCATGGTGCATGATCCTTCCCTGCATGTATGCCTGTGCATTTCCGCAAATCTTTTTCCCGTCGATAACCAGGTCGTTTCGTCCCGTAAACTCGGCCTTAACGCCTAAATCAGCCAAGGTATCGATGACTGGTCTGGAAAATGTTTTGAAATCGAAATCGGCACCCTTATCCTCGTTTGAGATAATGGTGTAATTGAGGTTGTTCAGGTCGTGGTATACAGCTCCCCCACCCGATATACGCCGAATGACGTGAATCCCGTTCTGTTTTACGTATTCCGAATTAATCTCTTCTATTGTGTTCTGATGCTTTCCCACAATAATAGCCGGCTCGTTTATCCACAAGATAAACACTTTATCGTGGTGCAGCATTTTTTTGAAGCAGTACTCTTCCAGCGCTATATTATAATCGGGTTTATTGGATTTGTTGACTATATAAATCATTTTTTTATTTTTTGTGCCACAAAGATAAAAATTTTATCGAAGATTTGGTCGACGGCTTTTCAAACAAAACAGCAGCTGTCTTTTGAAACAACTGCTGTTTTAAAAACTCGGACGGTAAACCCATTTAAATCATATCTTCCACGTTCCACACGAAAGCCCGGAGCCCCAGGTTTTCGTATGCCTTGTCTAATTTCTTCAAATAATCCATCAGCGGCGCTACCCGGTGATCCTCCACTACAGTAAGGACAGCATTGTTTACCGATGGCCAGGCATGGCTGCCATAATGCGGCTCGCCGGCCTTGCTTCCTCTGCCGAATACTTCGCGCCACGAAGTGAATCCCCGGATATTGAGTTTGGAAAGGTCATCGATTATTTGTGAATAATGTGCCTGGTCTAATATTATCATTACTGCTTTCATGCTTTTGCTCCTTTCAAATAAGTTGTTGTTTCTCCCTGTCCGATTTGATTGTGAATTTCCTCACGATGCTTGCGACGCCGGCGCTTCACGCCGTTTCCTCCGAAAATGGAGTAGAGTGCAGGAACAAGGATAAGGGTTATGATGGTAGAGAAAGTCATCCCTCCGATAATGGAAATTCCGAGTGACTTCCACATTTCCGAACCTTGTCCGGTACCGATAGCCAACGGAACCATACCCAGGATGGTCGTCAGCGTAGTCATCAAAACGGGACGTAACCTCGACCTTCCACCGTGGACCACGGCTGTTATGATGGACATACCGCGTTCTCGGTTCAGGTTGATATAGTCGATAAGCACAATCCCGTTCTTTACGACCATACCCACCAGCATAATCAATCCCACGAAGCCCATGATGCCGAGGGGTTCGCCGGTTATCGACAGCAAAAGTAACGAGCCTATGAACGCAAACGGGACGGTCAGGATAATGATGAACGGATAGGTCAATGATTCGAACTGGGACGCCAACACGATGTAAACCAACAACGAAACAATCATCAACAGTAATCCCAACTGCGAGAAAGACTCCTGCTGTTCCTCCAGCGATCCGCTTATTTCTACCTGTACACCAGGCGGGACATCAAGTGAAGCAAGAGTGGCATTTACATCTTTTACAATCTCGCTTAACGCACGTTTGTATATGGTCCCCTGAACGGTTACTATGCGCTGGCGGTCTTTCCGGTCGATTTGCGGAAGCGACGAGTTTTCTTCAACCCGTCCCACATCGCGTACACGAATACCGACACCCATAGGATTGTAGATCATTATATTTTCGATATCTTCGATCGATTGACGGTATTGTTCGTCGTACCGCACACGTATGTTATACTCTTCGCCGTCTTCCCGGTAACGCGACATAATAAGCCCGTTGATCCGGTTCCTTACGGCATTTGCCGTTGTTGCCATATTCAGCCCGTTTAACGACAGCTTCTCCCGGTCAAAAACAATGTTATACTCCATCCGGTAATCTTTACGCGAGATAGTGATATCGCGTAATCCGGCAATAGCCTCCAACTTAGGTTTCAAATCGGCGGCCAATTTATCGGTTTCCGTCAGGTCGTAACCGTAAATCTCAACGGCTACGTTGCTACCTCCTGTCATTCCCATATCCCCACCGCCGGGCATTACCCTGAAGCGGTGTACTTCTGGCATGGCTGCGAGTTCGGTACGCAGTTCGTCGGAAACATCGTATATGGATTTCTTCCTGTTTTTGGCTTCGGTCAACCGGATGTTATAGCTAAGAATGTTGGATCCGTTATCCTGCATGGCAGCCCACGCATTATCGTCACTAGCCTGTCCCACAGCAAAAGAAACTATCTCTACCTCCGGATGTTGTTTCTCCATCATTTGGGCAATCTTGTGTCCGGTTTCCCGAGCTAGTTCCATTCTTGTTCCCGTAGGCATCTCAACGGTCATAGCTATATCGTTGTTGTCCGAGGCAGGCATAAATTCCGTTTTAAGCGTTAAGGCGCTGATAACAACTCCCAATATAAATATGGCTAAAACAGTGGTAACGGTCGTTCTTCTGTTGGTCGCCACCTTTTTCACCAGTCGGGAATACCCTTTGTCGAGCTTATCCAGCAAGGGTAGTACATTCTTGTTGTACCATCTATCAAACATACTCATTTTCTTATCCTTATCGGCTCTCATCATTTTCGCACTCATCATCGGCGTTAGTGTCATGGCAATAATCAAAGAAAGTGAAATAATGATAGTCACCATCCACCCAAGCTGTTTAAACATAACTCCTGCAAAACCGCCAACCATTGTCATTGGCAGGAACACAGCCACGATAGTAAGTGTGGACGCGATAATGGACAACGAAACTTCTTCGGTTCCGTAAACAGCCGCCTGTTTGGGACGACTACCCCGTTCGATGTGGGTGGTGATGTTTTCGAGTACCACGATAGCATCGTCAACCACCATGCCTATGGTAATAGACAGGGCCGACAACGATATGATATTGATCGAGTTGCCTGTTAGATACAGGTAAATAAACGATCCGATCAACGAAATAGGAATGGTTACCATGATAATGACCGTTGCCCGCCAACGCCCGAGGAAGAAAAGTACAACCAGCCCCACAATTACCAAGGCAAGCAAAATGGTCTCGAGCAAACTGTTGATAGACACCTTCACATACTCCGATGTATCCATCACGGTTACAATCTCGATGTCGGGCGGAAGGTTTTTCTTCAACTCCACAATTTCTTTTTTAACAGCATTGGCAATTGCTACCGTGTTGGAACCCGATTGCTTTTGCACCACAAGAGAAGCACTTCTCTCCCCGTTGGTATAATTTTCCATGATACGGTCCTGCAGCGTATCCTTCACAACGGCCAAATCTCTTAAATAAATGGGCCGGCCTTGATTACTCCCCACAATGATGTTGTTGAGTTCACGGCTTTCGGAAAATTCACCTTCAAGACGCAGCATATACGTTTGTGATCCTATATCGAAGTTTCCGGCAGGGACGTTAACATTTTCAGCGGAAATAACCTGA
This sequence comes from Petrimonas sulfuriphila, assembly GCA_038561985.1. Lineage (NCBI taxonomy): Bacteria > Pseudomonadati > Bacteroidota > Bacteroidia > Bacteroidales > Dysgonomonadaceae > Petrimonas > Petrimonas sulfuriphila. The sequence goes on from CP073276.1 coordinate 183,484, forward strand.
GCGATCTGTTCCAGGGAGATATTGTAGGCTTCTAACTTCTCAGGCATGATATTTACCTGAATCTCCCGCTCCGGCGCACCTGATACAGCTACGGTCCCTACACCCGGGATACGGTTGAGCGGATTGGCCACCTGCTCGTCGAGAATTTTATACAACGCCCCTGCACTCTCCCGGGCCGTTGCCGAGAGAATGATTACGGGAATCATATCGGAGCTGAATTTCAGGATCATGGGATCTTCAGCACCTTCAGGAAGAAATCCCGAGATCATGTCCACTTTGTCCCGGACGTCGTTCATCACATTATCCATATTCGTTCCGAAATCAAACTCAAGCATCAGCATAGACATTCCGTCTCTCGACTGGGAAGTGATTTCTTTAATGCTCTCCGTAGAGTTCAGCACGTCCTCCAACGGCCTTGTGACGTTGGCTTCAACGTCGTCTGATCCGGCTCCGGGGTACGAGGTCATCACCGAAATAATGTTCATGTCTATTTCGGGATATAAGTCGATGGGAAGCTGACGGTAAAACATAAACCCGATAATCACAACTCCAATAAATATTAGTGAAGTTCCGACGGGATTCTTTACCGCGGTTTCATATATTTTCATTTTTCTGCTTTTAGCTTATTCTACAACTTCTACTTCGGTTCCGTCTATCAATCCGGCGTTACCTTGCACAATAACCCTGTCGCCTGCACTCAAGCCGGAAACAATCTCGTATTTATCTTCGATGCGGGTTCCTAATTGAACGAGGGTGTAAACCGCCTTTCCGTCTTTTTCAACGAAAACATACCTGTCGTTTGACCCGGTTTGTTTCAACACTGCCATATCGGGTACAAGCGGGCGATCGTTTGTTCCAAAATTCATGGTTACACGAGAAAACATTCCCGGACGGAGCCGCTGATCAGAATTATTGACTTCTATTTCTACCGGAAAAGTATGCGAAACAGGATTTAACGTAGGATGGATCAACGATACTTTTCCCTCGAAAACTTCGTCAGAGAGCGCATCTACCTGTACTTTTGCGGGCATTCCTTTTACCACCTGGCTATAGAACGATTCAGAAACATTGATGATAACCTTCACCGGATTAATGTTCTCAATGGTGAGAATAGGCTGACCACCAGCCATGTCTCCCGGATCGTAGTTTCGTACTGTCACCACTCCGTTGATCGGGCTCGTCAGGCGGGTGTTTTCACCCAGATTGTTCAGTGCAGTTTGAGCGACGTCGAGCTGGGCTTTTACCTGGTCGAGTTGTTGTTTGGAGATCCCTCCGACATTGTAGAGTTCCAGGTATCGCTCATAATCCCTTTTCAGTGTAGCCAGTTGCGTTTGCTGCTGTGAATAGTTGGCAGCATCCATAGTCACAACCGTCTGTCCTTTGCCCACCCGGCTGCCTACATCCACGTGAATGCTTCTGATACGCCCACCCATTGCCGGAGCAATGTTATTTACCGTATTGGCCTCAACCGTCGCGGTGAAAGTCGATAATTGGTCAACGGGGGTCAGCCGGACCTCTTCCACCTTTACGTTTTTCTTAACTGTTTCGGTTTGCGTTTCGTTCTTTGTCGTTTCTCCTCCGCAAGATGCGAAAAAAAAGAGAGCTGCCAGCGGCATAAATTTCAGCACGTTTTTCCGTTTCATATTTAAATTTGTTTGTATTTCTTAATTTGTTGCCTGGATATCATATCCGAGTGTCTTTTCCAAATCGGCTTTAGCAGCCAGATAATCGTAAATAGCGTTGCGATACTGCAGTTCTGCGTTTGTTATTGCCAGGGCAGCTGCGTTGACCTCAACAATGGTACCCATACCGGTTTCGTAACGCTTCTGTGTAATTTGATACCCTTTGCGCGCTTGCTCCACCGCCGATTCAGATGCCACTACTTGTTCCATACTCTTTGCCATCAGGTCCCAATTGTTTTTAATCGAGAGTTTCAATCCACGTTCCACGTCTTTTCGTTGTTCCTTCAACTGATAAAGCTGAATTTCGGACTGCTTCATGTTGTGATAGCGCTGCCCGCCGTTGAACAACGGAATCGAGAGCGTGACACCCAGCATGGAATACGGATCCCAGCGATAAGTGCTGAACTTGAAATCGTTGTTCTGACTCATATACATGTAATTAAACGACGAGACAAGTGTCGGTGCGAATTGGGATTTCTGCATCTCGTAGCCCTTTTTCGCCATATCAGCTTGCAGATCAAATTGCTTGATGTCGCTATTGTTCAGAAGCGACGTATCTGCAGGAATGATTGTATCGAACATGGCTTTCCGGTAATTATCGAGCGAACCGACTACTTTCAGCGGTATCTCGCTATCAATTCCCATAAGCATTTTCAATTGCAACTCGGCAATCTTCATCATGTTCTCCGACTGTAAGATACTTGGAATAAGGCTTTTGAGGCGAACATCAGCGGTAATCACATCGTATTCAGCCACCACACCCTGTTTAAAACGGTCCCTGATGTTCTCCAGGTTGAGCGAATCGGTAGCATACGTTTTCTTAAAAACATCGTAACTGTCTTGAGCTAGCAACAAGGAGTAAAACGATTTTTTTACCTGGTTCGTCAAATCAATGCGCGACGAACGGGCTTTCTCCATAGCGAGTTGAATATCCACCCGGCTCATCTGAATATTCTTCCATAACGAGGGCACCACCAAAGGCATACTTACGTTCAGGCCGGCGGTGTAAACATTCAGACGCCCCATTTGAATGCCTTCGCCGGCACTTTCAGGGTCTGGGGCAAACATTTTACCCACGGTCTCCATTATCTTCAATTCTTCGGGTGTATATTTTGTTGGATCGATAGCGCCGCCACCCATCCCGAAACCTTCATCAAAATATACGGTCTGCCGTTTAATAGCGCGTTGATATTGGCCGATAAGATCAAACTGTGGAAACAACGCCCCGTAAGCCGATTTCCGGGCATACTCTTTTTTGGTGATTTCCATATCGGCCACTTTTACGTTGGGATTTTCGCTGAGCGCGATCTCCAAAGCCGTGTTCAAATCTATTCGTAAACTGTCTGAATCCTGTGCAGCTGCCGTGGATAAACACAGCCCTCCCCAAGCCATCAGTAAAACGATACTTAATTGCTTTGCTCTCATATACAGTAATTAATTGTTTTCGTTTGTTTTGTTTGTAAGATAATCATCAATAATTTGAATCCCTTTATAGGTAGAAATTCCGCGAATAAAATTTACCATCATCGTAAAAAAAAGCTGCTGAAAGGAAAAAGGCGGTTTCTCAAGATACGCTGCACGAATATACGTGTAGGTACTCTCCTCCACCAGGAAGGCCGCCACGTCCACGTTCAGGTTCCCGCGGATATAACCTTGATCGATTCCCTGCTGCAGGTATGTTTTTATATGTATTTTATTGTTTTCAACATCTTGCTGAATCAGCTTGTAGATCCGGGGATAATACTTATAGATATCTTCGTAAAATTTAATGGAAGGCAGGTCCTTATTTTTATGGTATTCAATCAAATAAAGAAATACCTCAATCATATTTTCCGACCGGTTTATTACCTCCACAATCTTATTGTTCCTTTCATCGCGCTTGCCAGCCAGGTAAGTCAATAAGACCTCTTCCTTATCCCGGAAATTCTCGTAAAGAGTGCGTTTTGAAATGCCTAAAGAAGACGCTAGGTCATCCATAGAGACGTTTTTGATACCGTACTGGTAAAAAAGAGTACCTGCTCTTCTGACTATTCTTTCTTTTAGTGTCATCGTATTTAAAAAAACGCCACAAAGGTAATTCAGAAAACTCATAACATCAAATCGGTTTTCCAGGTTTTAACAAACTTTACAATAAGATTTTGTTACAAGCCCAGCCTTTCCCGAAGCCGCTTGTATCCGGAGGCACTGATTTTTATTTTATCACCGTTACTCAAGGTAAGCAGTTGATTTTGTTTCTCGTACAATTCGATGCGCAATATTTTTACCGTGTTGACCAAATAAGAACGATGCACCCTTACAAACTGCTTATCAGGCAAATGAAGTTGGAAATACTTCATGGTTTCTTCTTTCAAAAACTTGTCGGAATCGGTAAAAATACGCACATAATCGCCTTCGGCCCGGAAATAAACAATTTCTGAAACCTGAATCATGTTTATCTTTTGTCCCGATCTGATAACAATACGTTCGAGCGGTTGGATTTCTTCTGTGCCAATATCGCCTGGTTTCAACAAATCCTCTTCCGTATCCTCATCTACCGGCTGGGGAGAGGCCTCCCTTTCAGCAAGTCTTACCCTGAAAAACTGTACCAACAGGAGATATATGAGAAAAGCAACGAAAGCTTTCAGCGGAAACATCTTTATGGCTTCCATCAGGTTTTTCGGATTAAAAACCAAAAAAGCCGAAATATAACCTAAACCCGTCCAAATGGTTATGGCTAAGAAACCAAGTGCAGTGTAATTGATAAAACGCTGATAAATTTCCAATGTTTCAAAATTCCCGTACTTGACCACTTTCCAGAGCAAAAAACTTACACCTGTAAAAAACAACGCATTCATCATCCCGTCCAACATCAATTGGGGGAAAGGAAACGTTACAAGCGAACGGAATGCCAACGCCTGCATAAATGCATAGACGACGCACAGGACAGATATCGTCAATATACGCGATAAATTATTCGGAAGAAAAAAATTCATTTTACTAAAACTACTTACCGAATTTCACAACCACCAAAAACTATCTCGCCACTGATAAGCAACCGGCGAGAAGTATCGTGATTCGCTGATTTTGAGAAATGTTTATTATCCACTCCCCCCAAAACGGTACTTATCTTAGGCACAACCACCCAATCATCGGGCAGGTACAATTTTATGCCGCCAAATACGGCTTCAACCTGAAGGTACGTATCACCTTCGGGCAGTGATGCCCGGCGCAGATCGAGCTCTACTCCCCCAAAGACAACTTCAATTCGTCCTCCCCGGAACACAGGTTCCAGAAAAATATCTTCGATACCGCCGAAAACAACTTCCCGGACATAGATACCGTCTGTGCCTTCCATTTTATCAACATTCAAAGGCCGTTGTATATGACCATGACGATGGCAACAGGCTTTTTTTCCGAAAAGTATTTTTAATATAACTCCCGCTCCGACTACTATAAGCAGAACAGGCCAGAAGGTTGCGGTAAAACCTTCGTTAATACCCGGCAGCGCATCAGGATATAAATGAGCGATACGGGGCAATAGGAAAAAAGCAGCCAGGGCCAACCAGAAAAACAGGGCCAGATACTCTCTCTTAAAAAGGGCAATAATTGCAAAAACGACAAATAAAACAGGCCAGGAAAACACGACGGAACGTAACGCCGGATCGATCCAGCCAAAATTAAAAGCGAGAAACAACGTTCCCGCTAAAATCAGTAGAAAACCGAAAAGACCACCTTTCGATCTGCCCGAGAAATTCATTTGTTGCTCATTATTTTCCATAAGATATATTGTTTAAAACTTTTTTTTACACAAAGATACATACAAAGTGAAGCATCCGGCAAGACAAAATCGATGAAACGAGGTATTTTTCCCGACGAATGAAGTAAAATACCTGATGAATCTTCTGTGGAAAGACACAAAGTCAGAAATCTTTAACACATTCAAACTGAAATTGAAGAAAAACAGGAGTGGCGCATGACTGAAAATATTTTTCCTGATTTTTCCGTTTCTGCCTAAAAACAGATACCTTTGAAGTTTAATCATCAATTAAATCAATCAAGATGAAACAGAGAACCTCATTTACAACTTTTGCTGTCGTTTTCTCATTCCTGGTATTTTCGGGATTTCTGGTATTTTCGGGCTGCACCGGTAGTTCACAAAAAGGAACGTTAACGGTTGACAACCTGTTGTCGAATCCCGGGGAATATGTTGGACAACCTGTCACGGTTGTAGGCCTTGCCACGCACGTATGTGCCAAAAGCGGCATGAAACTTTTTTTACAAGGCAGTACCGACGCGCAGAGCATTCGTGCAGAGTCGAACAGTACACTGGGAAAATTCAACGAAACGTGCGTTGACAACAAGGTGGTGGTAAAAGGCACATTGGTGGAAGAGAGGATCACGGAAGCCGATCTTCAGAAAATGGAAAAAGAAATTGTCGAAAACACAACCGTTACTCACGGTGAAGGCGGTGAAGGTTGCGAAACCGAGCAAAAAGCCGAAGGTGTAGCAGTGGGCAGCTCTGAAATGGATCGCGTGAACGAATTCCGTAAACGATTAACAGAACGCAAAACTTCAGAAGGAAAAGATTACCTGTCGTTCTATCACATCGCCGCCGACTCATACAGCATTGTTAAAAAATGAAAACCGTGCCGTCGTTTTCGGGATTCACACCCGAAACCATACAGTTTCTGGTCGATCTCAAAGAGAACAACTTTCGCCAATGGTTCGAAGATCACCGTGAGCTTTACGAGATTGAACTGCTACAACCCTTCCGGGCATTGGTAAACACGCTCTCGCCGGCCATGCACAACATAGACTCCTTGTTTGAATTCCGCACGCACAAGGTATTATCGCGTATTTACCGCGACATCCGTTTCTCAAAAAACAAAGATCCTTACAACGCCTGCCTGTGGATGAGTTTTCAACGCATGGGCACATCGTGGGAAAATTTTCCGGGTTATTTTATGGAGCTTAACACGGAGCATGTCATGCTGGGTATGGGGCTCTTTGCACCCAAGCGCAAAGTGATGGATGTTTTCCGGGAGAAGATTGAAGGCGAACCCGACACTTTCCGGGAACTGGTTCAGAAAGATGTGTTTGGACGAGGTTTTTCGGTTGAAGGCGAAAGTTACAAGAAACCTGTCCACAACACCCTGTCCGACTTTTTTCAGCCCTGGATGAACCGGAAAGCTGTTTACGTGATGAAGACGCTTCCCGTTTCGGACGAAAGAATTTACAGCGATGCGCTCGCTCTTTTGCTTGCCGACGATTTCACTCATCTTGCCGGTCTATACCGGTTGATGGTGGAAGCCCGGGAAGAAGTTGCACCTCTATAAACATACTTGCATGATCTGTTTCCCCAACGCGAAAATAAATTTAGGACTAAACATTATTTCCAGACGTGGCGACGGTTACCACAACCTGGAAACCCTTTTTTATCCTATCGGATTAAGGGATGGATTAGAAATCGTTCCGTCAGGCCGGGAAGAAGATTTTCGTCTCTTCCAGACAGGAGCAACCATACAGGGAGATATGGACGACAACCTGGTCATAAAGGCCCTGAAACTGATTTCGGAGGAAAAAAAGATTCCCGGCATTGATATTCATTTATTCAAAAAGATCCCTTTCGGGGCAGGGTTGGGCGGAGGTTCATCGGATGCGGCATTTATGCTGAAATTACTGAACGACACGTTTTCCCTGGGTTATACCGTACCGGAATTGGAACAAAAAGCGGCGGAAATCGGTGCCGATTGCCCGTTTTTTATCAAAAATAAACCGGCTTTTGCAAAAGAGACAGGCAATCTGCTGGAAGAAGTGGATTTGGATTTGAGCAGCTACTTTTTCGTATTGGTAAAACCCGATATCACCGTTTCCACAAAAGAGGCTTACTCCCTGATTTCACCTGTGCCGCCGGAAATACCGCTTGGGGAGATTATCCAAAAACCGGTTTCCGAATGGAAAGGATTGCTGAAAAACGATTTTGAGCCGCCTATTTTCAAAAAATATCCCGAAATTTGCAGGATTAAAGAACAATTGTACGCCAAAGGCGCAGTATATGCATCCATGTCCGGCTCCGGCTCATCGGTTTACGGCTTTTTTGAGAAAGAGACGGACATAAGGTTTGACAATTGCTGGGTATGGAAAAATAAAGAATTATGAGATATAACCTCCTTCTGATCACACTGAGTGTACTATTACCGCTTTCGGCGCAACGGAACTTCATGCCGTCCGGCATCCATTCATTCGTGCCCATCACTGTTCAGCGACCGGTATTGCTGGACAGCACCGACCTCAAAGACAGCAAGTTTTCGGATGAAACGCTGCTCTCCTACTCCATTTCGTTTCCCGAACAGGAACGATTTACAACACTGTTGGAACCCGATACGGCAGGATTTTTCCACCTTCCGAAGCCGGAGAATGGATACGCGTTCCAGTTGCTTTCGTTCTTTGTTACCGGTGACCGCTACGGAAAGGGAAAACTAACCGTTACCTCGCCCAACCCGCTCGAACTTTACGTGAACGATGTAAAGCGTGCCACCAAAACGCAGGTAAACGACAGCATCCATCAATCGGGGTCGGTTGATGCTTTCCTAAACGGCTTTACGAACAACGCTCGGATCATCATCAAACTATTGGCATCGGCCGAAAACAAAATCGATCCGGCCGTCAAAATCGAACTGAAACCCGACAAAGGAGATTCCCTGTTGAATTTCTCCTTCAACAACATCGACAAACGCCGCATCTCCATCAACGATATCCTGGAGGGGACGAGGGTAAACAGTTCTTCTGTCTCCCCCAGCGGCAGGTTTGTTTTGCTCAGTTTGAGGGAAACAATAAAAGGCGGAGAGAACCGTAATTATACCGAGATTTACGATACACGGCAGAAACGAACCGTTTTGTCGGAGACAGCCAATCGTTCACAACTCAACTGGATGCCTAAATCCGACATTTTGTATTATGTAGCGGACAACAACGACGGCAGGACAATGTACACGCTCAACCCGTTGACTTCGGAAACAAAAATCATTGCTCAACAGCTTCCGAAAGAAAATTTCCACGTGGCTCCCGACGAAAAATCGATGTTCTACTCGTCCAAAGAGACCCTGTCCGTCACTACGCCTAGTGGACTAAGAAGGCTTATCGGTATTGATGACCGCCAGGCCCATTATCGCGACAGGTTCTACCTCTACCGTTATTTTTTTGAAACGGGATTTGCCCAGCAGCTCACTTTCGGAAGGCAGACCGCTACGTTGAACGACGTTACCGATGACGTGAAATACCTGCTTTTCTCTACTTCGGGGGAGGACTTATCACAACGCCCTTTCAGCAAAAGCAGCCTGTATATGCTGAACCTCGAAACAATGGCTGTTGATACCGTCTGGAAAGACCAAACATACACCTATTCGGCGCAGTTTTCTCCCGACGGCAAGCAGTTACTGATTCACGGCGCACCCGAAGCTTTCAACGGTATCGGATTGAATGTCAAAGAAGGACAAATCGCCAACAGTTACGACACTCAGTCTTTTATTATGGACCTGGCAACCCGGCGTGTTGATCCTGTAACGAAACATTTTGATCCCGCTATCAATGCCCAGGAATGGAACTCTGCGGATCATTCCATCTATTACCGCGTGGAAGAAGGAGACCGGGCCAACGTGTATCGCTACTCGCCCAAAACCAAGAAGTTCGACAAACTTCCCTTGAAAGAGGATGTTATCCGTTCGTTCAGCATCTCCGGAAACGGACGGTGGGCCGCTTATACCGGGGTGAGTGTTTCCAATTCCAACAGAAGTTACCTGCTTGACCTGAAAACAAACGAATCTACATTGATTTCCGACCCATATGCCAAACAACTCAACACCCTAGTCCTGGGCGAAGTGAAGGATTGGAAATTCACCAGTTCTTTTGGCGATGAAATAGAAGGCAGGTACTACCTCCCTCCCCACTTCAATCCGAACAGGAAGTATCCACTTATCGTATATTATTACGGAGGCTCAAGCCCTACCTCCCGCGGTTTTGAAAGCACTTATCCGTTGCACGTTTATGCGGCACAGGACTACGTTGTTTATACGCTGCAACCGAGCGGAACCACCGGATACGGACAGGAATTCTCTGCCCGCCACGTAAATGCCTGGGGTGATCAAACGGCGGAAGAAATCATTGAAGGCGTACAAAAATTTGTTGCCGAACACCCGTTTGTGGATGGCACAAAAATTGGGAACATCGGGGCTTCATACGGCGGATTCATGACACAATACCTGATTACCCGAACCGATATGTTTGCCGCATCGGTTTCTCACGCGGGAATCAGTAACATTACCAGCTATTGGGGCGAAGGGTATTGGGGATATTCCTACAGCGCGGGAGCAAGTGCGGGCAGTTATCCCTGGAACAATCCGAAGCTTTACACGGAACAAAGCCCGCTCTTCCATGCGGATAAAATTAAAAACCCACTGCTACTGTTGCACGGTACCGCCGATACGAATGTCCCCATCGGCGAAAGTATTCAGATGTATACGGCTCTGAAGTTGTTGAACAAGCCGGTGGAATTTATCCAGGTGGAGGGTGAAAATCACGCTATCTACGATTACGATAAACGCATCGCCTGGAACAACGCCATTTACGCGTGGTTCGCCAAGTGGCTCAAAGGTGATTCACGTTGGTGGGACTCGATGTTCGGAGAGAAATAGATTTATAAAGCTAATGTGAAGAATCTAAATAAAGATGATAGACATCAATAAAATACGCAATAACGTTGAACAGATTGCCTGTTCAACGGGAGAATTTCTGAAAGAACAGCAAGCACAATTGCATCAATCGGATATTGAACTGAAAGGTACGCGAAATTTCGTAACGCACATCGATACGGAAGCCGAAAAAATGTTGGTGAAAAAATTGGGAGAATTGATTCCCGGCGCTACTTTCCTTACCGAAGAGGGCACCGTCACTTACGTTGATGGACAGTACACTTGGATCATCGATCCACTGGACGGAACCACCAATTACGTTCACGGTGACACTCCGTTTTCTGTAAGTGTCGCATTGATGAAGGACCGGGAGATTATTCTGGGAGTTGTCTACGACCCCGTTGCCGACGAGCTGTTTTCCGCTTCTGCCAAAGGTAAGGTTACCCTGAACGGGAATTCCTTTAAAACCAGTTTGCACCAAACGCTTACGAACGGATACATCGGGTTCGGGATCCCTTATTCCCTTGATGACCGGGGAGAGAAAATACTTAAGAACGCCGCGGGACAATTCCGAAAATGCAGTTTTCGGATCAAAGGCTCGGCAGCCATTGAAATCTGTTATGTTGCCTGCGGAAGAAGCGATGCCTATTTCCATTCAGGCCTCTCACCTTGGGATGTGGCGGCCGGAACCTTTATCCTGGAATGTGCCGGAGGCACATGCACCGATTTTTCGGGAGGCCGCAATTATATTTTCAACAAAGAACTGGTGGCCAGCAACGGAAAGATCCACCAGGAGATAATGGATAAAATCATCAATAACGGAGAAACTAACCCATAACCCGACATGGATAACCAAGTAGTTCTTACCGCATTTCTCCTTACGCTGTTTGCCGGACTTTCAACCGGCATTGGAAGCCTTATTGCGCTCATCGCCAAGCGTACCAATACCAATTTCCTGAGCTTCGCCTTAGGGTTGTCGGCAGGGGTAATGATTTACGTTTCATTTATGGAGATGTTGCCCAAGGCACTCGAAATGCTATCGGAGTCCTTTGGCGAAAAAACAGCAAACCTGTATATGCTTCTGGCACTTTTTGGAGGGATTGCCTTTATTGCGCTTATCGACTTCCTGGTTCCCAAATCGAGCAACCCTCATGAGATGCACGGTGTGGAAGAAATGAAGAAAAATAAGCTGCGGTTAAAACATACCGGTATCATTACCGCACTCACTATTGGCATCCACAATTTCCCCGAAGGGATTGCTACGTTTATGACAGCGATTAACTCGCTGGAAGTCGCTATACCCATTACGGTAGCCATTGCTATCCACAATATACCGGAAGGCATTGCTGTTGCTGTTCCCATCTATCACGCTACAGGAAGCCGAAAAAAAGCCTTTTGGTTATCGTTTTCATCGGGTCTGGCAGAGCCGGTAGGAGCCATTATTGCTTACCTCTTTCTGATCAGGTTCTGGAATCCCGTACTCGATGCACTTATTCTGGCTATAATTGCCGGGGTTATGATATATATATCGTTGGACGAACTACTTCCGAGTGCCGAGAAATACGGAAAGCACCACCTCTCGATCATTGGCCTGGTTACAGGAATGGTTATTATGGCGGTCAGTTTATATTTGTTTATTTGACAAGCACGATTGCTGAGAAATTGATTAACTTTGTACACTATCTATACACACTTTAACAACATCAGACATGACTACCGATATAAAAGCAATTGGAGAACGCATAAAAGGATTGCGCGACGCCCTGGATTTCACGCCCGGCGAAATGGCTCAACGCCTTGAGCTTGAAACAAGTGTCTATCTAGCCTATGAAGAAGGGAAAAACGACATTTCCATATCGCTCCTTAAGCGTATCGAGAAGGAGTTTAATGTGGACCTGGCTACGCTGATGTTCGGTACGGAGCCAAGAATGACCTCCTACTTCGTGACCCGTAAGGATCAAGGCCTCGCTGTTGAACGCGTTGCAGCATATAAATATCAGTCGTTGACGGCTGGATTCACCCACAATATGGGCGACGTCTTCATCGTAACGGTAGAACCAAAAGCAAAGGACACCGATTTTTTCTTAAATATTCATCCCGGACAGGAATTCAACCTCGTGCTCGAAGGAAGCCTACTTTTCCATCATAACGGTAAAAACATCACATTAAACGAAGGCGACAGCATTTATTTCGATTCCTCATTACCCCATGGGATGAAAGCGTTGAACAACAAAGCAGTGAAATTCCTGGCTGTGGTGATCGAGCCATAGGCTGATCAACAACGCAACCTATAACGTGCAGCTAATTAGTTACGCGAACAAATTACGTGAAGCAGAATTTTATGTTAGAAAAATTTTTAAAACAAATCTCGTTTTCATCGCATCAGGATTTTGTAGACAACTATGCAATCCAAGTTCCCGAGAATTTTAATTTCGCCTACGATGTGGTGGACGAATGGGCAAAAACACATCCCACCAAACGCGCTTTGTGCTGGACAAACGATAAAGGCCAACACAAAGACTTAAACTTTTCCCAGTTAAAAAAGTTATCCGATAAAACGGCATCGTTCCTCCTTTCCCTGGGCATACGGAAAGGCGATATGGTGATGTTGATTCTCAAACGGAACATCGAGTTCTGGCACGTTATCCTGGCTCTTCATAAAATAGGAGCCGTGGCTATTCCCGCCACACACCTGCTTACCGACAAGGACATTGTTTATCGTGCCAATGCAGCTGACATCAAGGCGATAATTACTTCACAAGACGACAATCTGATTGAGCACGTAAACGGAGCCATGCCAAAATCACCGTCGGTAAAATACCGGATTATGATTGGAAAGAACATTCCCGAAGGGTGGATTGACTTTCACAACGGCGTAGAGAATGCCGTACCGTTTGTGAAACCCGAACAGGTGAACAAGAACGAGGATATCATGATTCTCTATTTCACGTCGGGAACCACAGGACAACCCAAAATGGTCATCCACGACTTTACCTATCCCCTCGGGCACATCACCACCGCAAAATTCTGGCACAACCTGCACGAGAACAGCATACACCTGACCTTAGCCGATACCGGATGGGCGAAAGCCGTGTGGGGAAAACTCTACGGGCAATGGATTGTGGGTGCATGCGTGTTTGTGTACGATTTTGAAGGACGGTTCATCCCTGCCGATGTGCTCTCGATGATTTCGAAATACCGAGTAACCTCACTTTGTGCTCCACCAACTATCTTCAGGTTTCTCATTCGCGAGGAGCTGGACAAATACGATTTATCGTCACTGGAATACTGTACCACTGCAGGGGAAGCGTTAAATCCTTCGGTCTTCGAAACATTTTACCGGAAAACCGGAATCAAGATGATGGAAGCTTTTGGGCAGACCGAAACGGCTCCCACTGTCATTACTTTCCCCTGGATAGAACCTAAACCCGGTTCAATGGGTATGCCTAATCCCCTCTATAAAATGGATTTGCTTACATACGACGGTCGTTCAGCAGAAGACGGCGAGCAGGGTGAAATTGTATTTCGTACCGATGAAGGACGTCCATTGGCTCTGTTTATGGGATACTATCGCGATGAAGAACTCACACGCAGCGTATATACCAATAACCTTTACCGTACCGGCGATATGGCCTGGCGCGACGAAGACGGTTATTACTGGTTTGTAGGACGGACCGACGATATCATCAAAAGTTCCGGTTACCGAATTGGTCCGTTTGAAGTGGAAAGCGCCGTTATGACACACCCCGCTGTTGTGGAATGCGCCATTACCGGTGTACCCGATGAAATTCGAGGGCAAGTGATCAAAGCCACCATCGTTTTAGCACCACAATACAAAGAGAAAGCAAATGACGACTTGGCACACGATATTCAGGAGCACGTGAAAAACGTAACAGCACCCTACAAATATCCACGCATCATTGAATTCGTAAATGAACTGCCAAAAACCATAAGTGGAAAAATCCGACGGGTGGAGATCAGGGGAAAAGACAGTTGATCCAAAACAAAATGCCTATTGAAACGTTAAACAGAAAATTTTAATGATATTCTTATGACACTAGCACGTAAGTCAGCTTGCACCCCACCTTCAACGACCGGATGGGAGTCAACCAGCCTCCCGCTTCGCTCAATTGTCATAACCACTTTAATAAAAAAAATTAAACGATAACAACCGTATGAAAAAAGCATATGTATTTCCCGGACAAGGAGCACAGTTTGTCGGTATGGGAAAAGAGTTGTACGAGACATCACCGTTGGCGAAAGAAATGTTCGAGAAAGCCAACGAAGTTTTGGGTTTCCGTATTACGGATTTAATGTTCGGAGGGACAGACGAAGATCTTCGCCAGACAAAAGTCACCCAGCCGGCTATTTTTCTTCATTCCGTAATTCTCGCTAAAACTATGGGAGGCGAGTTCAGTCCCAGTATGACTGCAGGCCACTCATTGGGAGAATTTTCAGCGTTGGTGGCCACCGGAGCCTTGTCGTTCGAAGATGGATTAAAACTGGTTTATAAACGTGCGTTGGCCATGCAGAAAGCATGCGAAAAGAACCCTTCGACCATGGCTGCCATACTGGCCCTGTCCGATGATAAGGTCGAAGAAATTTGCGCCGGGATCGACGAGGTAGTTGTTCCTGCCAATTACAATTGTCCGGGACAGATTGTAATTTCCGGATCGCTGAAAGGGATTGAAATCGCTTGCGAGAAAATGAAAGAAGCCGGTGCCAAAAGGGCTCTCCCGCTAAAAGTGGGTGGGGCATTCCACTCACCGCTCATGGATCCCGCTAAAATAGAATTATCCGAAGCAATTGCTGCGACCTCCTTCTCCAGGCCCTGTTGTCCGGTTTATCAGAATGTTTCTACAATCGGAGAGACCGACCCGGAAGTTATAAAAGCAAATCTAGTGGCACAGCTGACTGCGCCTGTAAAATGGACTCAATCGATTCAGAACATGATTGCCGACGGCGCCTCCGAGTTTATGGAGCTTGGCCCGGGAAACGTACTGCAAGGCTTGGTATCGAAGATCGATAAAAACGTAACTGTTTCGGGGAAACAATAAAAGTGACGACAGACCTCCAAGAGTCTAAAAGGGAAGCGGTCTGACATCCGATGTCTATTTAAGTTTTGTTAGTGAAACTAATTTGTTAAAATCGAAAATACAAAATACATTTGTTCGCATATTCATCAAAAAACCGAAAAAATGAAAAAATTAACGATCATGGCTGTGCTTGCCTTTTGTAGCATAACACTTTTTGCACAATATGACGGCCCAACCGCACCCGATTATAAATTAATTGAACGGAACATAAACAACAGTTCTTCCAACTTCAATTATTCCAATTTGATGGAACGCTATAAACTGGGAGACTCTACGATGACAGTGGATGAACAGCGTCATTTGTATTTTGGTTATGTTTTTCAACCATCGTACAATCCGGCTGATACGTCGCAGTACAATGCCCGGATGGCCACCGTTCTTAACAAACAGCATTTTTCAGACCGGGATTATGATGACGTATTGCAGTTTGCCGATGCTTTACTGGCAGAAGATCCGTTTAACATGCGGGCCTTAAACGCCAAATTATTGGTTTATGCGCAAAAAAATAATGTGGATGCATACAAAAAAACAGCTCAACAAAGAAACATTGTACAACGAGCTATTATCAGCTCGGGCGATGGAATGTTGAAGTCGACCCCTTATTACGTGATAAAGGTTTCTCACGAATACGACTTGTTGGGCTTTTTAGGTTTTAAGTTCGGAGGCCAGGATAAAATCGAGAAAAACTGCGACTGCAACTCCTTGACGCTTGCCCCCAACCGGTTTGGGGTGGATAAAATGTACTTCAATATTTCGCCTACTTTCGATTATGTCAAACGAAAAGGAAGCGGGAAGATTTAAATTATCCTTCTCTTTGTTATTCAAATGACCGAAAGATGCAACTTCAACGAAAAATAGATCAACTTTTTATTGAACAGCAAAGGGATTGGGAACAACTGAGAGCTGGCACAGAACAGCTTGATCACATAAACGTAAAAGAATTCAATTGGGGGAACGAACTAAAAGTGGACATCCAGTTCAATCCATCTCGCATTGAATCTGTATCTGCTAAGGTGGACAAGAGCAATATCGAAAAACGGCCCTGTTTCTTATGCGAGAAAAACCGTCCAAAAGTTCAGTCGGGAATCCCGTTTCTCGATAAGTACATCATTCTCCTCAATCCCTTTCCTATCTTACGTAACCACCTGACCATTACACTACACTCGCACGTTCCTCAGCGTATCCGTAAAAAAACAGGCGACATGCTGACGCTTGCCGAGCTTCTGCCAGACTACATTGTCTTCTATAACGGGCCAAAGTGCGGGGCATCGGCACCCGATCACTTTCACTTGCAGGCAGGGTTAAAGTCCCCCATACTGATGGCCGGAGAAAACGAACTTCGATCGTGTCTGGTTATTGAAAGTACTTCGAAATCAGAGGTGGAAGAACGTTTCGAAGATGTGTACCAATACCTGCACAGCCGACAGCCCGAAGAGGAAGAACCTTTGTTCAATCTCATTGCATTTGTTGAAAATAACCGCTACGTGCTGCATATTTTTCCTCGTAAGGCTCACCGTCCCAGGCAATTTTATGAAGAAGGCAAACGGCAGCTGCTTGTCAGCCCGGGCGCCATTGATATGGCTGGACTGATCATCACGGTACGTGAAGAAGATTTTAATAAAATCAGAAAAGAAGAGATAGTAGACATTTACTCCCAGGTTTCGATGCCGATAATATAACCTATCTTAATCTTTTCATCTTTGCTCTTTGTTCTTTGCTCTCAACTTAAAAAGACATTGGTATGGAATTTGTAGATATTCTTTTAAAACGGATCGAAGGAGAAAATGAATTAAAACGGCCAGTAAATGCCCTTATCTGTTTTTCAAAAGTGAAGACGGGAAAGGCACTGGGAGCACTCATGAATAAAATGGTCCGCTTCAGGCCCGACAAATCATCCGTCACGTTTTTAAATTTAATTGACGCCGAACAGGCAAAACACATCCAGGACGAGAACACGTATAAATCCGAATTGTTTTCCGATATCATCCAACTGAGCGAGGCAAACAAACTTTCTGTCCGCACATTTGTCAAACAGTCGGAAAACTATGTGGAAGATATCTTGCGTACTGCCGACGAATATAACTGCAACCTGGTGTTGTTGGGGATAGGAAGTTCTGTCTTCAACTCCTCACTTTGGCATAAATACCTTAAATTAAGAGAGGAAAACAACCTTCCGGAAGCTGCTCTTCAGCAACTCGACGAAAAAGCAGCTTCCTCGTTGAACAATGTATCCACACTACTTGCCCGCAATAAGCTTTCAACCGGAATATTTGTTGAGAACAACTATTTGGATGCCAATCAGCTTTTCGTGCCCATCCTCTATAAGGAAGATGCTTATTCGTTTCCCTATTTTTATCAAATGGCAAAAAATACAGATGTGACGGTAACCGTGTGGGATGCTATCGGACTTATGGAATCCGACCAAAAGTTCCAGAAACTTTTTCAGTTTATTGCAAAGAAAACCGATGGGCGGGTAAAGTTGTGGGACAATAACAAAAAGATTGAACTCAACTTCATCCAACAGCAAGACCTGATGATCATCGGATTCAACGGCTGGGAAAAGCTTATCGGCTCACCACTTTCGTGGACTCACTGTCTTCCTTCGGTCTTGATTATCAAAGATAATAAACAGACACTGATATGAACTTGAATGAAGCGACAAAAACACATGCCGATATTCTGGCTTTTATCGAAAGTTACCGTTTGAAGGACGCTTTCGATAGCTTAAAATCTTGGGCTGCCAGTCTGCAAAACTGGATTGCGGCGGAGAAAATATCGGAACTTGAAACCAACTACAAGTATATGATCCACTACCTTGTTGAAGGTAACAAGGATCCCGAACAACAAAAAATTTACCAGCGCCTGGTCCGCGACATATACTTACTGGCCGATGATTTGCTGGAACAGTGGCAAACCCGCAACAGTTCTTCCGTTTTTTTCGAGAGAGTAAGGATGGCTAATGTACGTCAACCATTATCCATAGAAGAATATCAGGACATTATCATCCGCCAGATCGATACTTTTTCAGTCATCGGTCTTTTGCCCGACGAAGATGAAAGGCAGACCCGAACTAGACAAAACACTGTAAAACAAGAGCATACCATACAGGATCTCTTTAACGCAGTTTTTTCTTCGTCACGAACAAACGAAGAACAGGTAAAGGCATACCGCGAATTTCTAGGCCACACCGGTATTCCCGTTCCGGTCAAATGCATGCTAATCTCCGCCCTTACGATGAACGTTCTGCAACGTTTTGACTGGCGGAAAGTGGAGCTATTATTCGATAGCTGCAGCCACGCCGAATCCGAAATCTCGTTGCGGGCTATAGTAGGTATTGTAGCCGTGCTCAGACAATACAAAAACCGGTGGAAGTATTATCCCGAAATCACCGGTAGGTTGTCGGTAATGGCAGATGATGCGGTTTTCGCGCGCCGTCTCATGACTGTTATCATCCAGTTTATTCAGGCACACGAAACCGAAAAAATCACTAAAAAACTTACGGAGGAAATCATTCCCGAAATGATGAAACTCAGCCCGATGATCGGGAAGAAAATAAACCTGGAAGAGTGGATGGGCGAAAGCGGCTTGGACGAAAAGAATCCCGAGTGGCAAAAAATTCTGGATGAAGCCGGATTAACGGATAAACTGCAGGAGTTTACCGACATGCAGATGGGCGGTGCAGATGTGTTCCACTCCACTTTCTCCAACCTTAAAAATTACCCGTTCTTCAACGAGATGAGCAACTGGTTTCTGCCGTTCGACAAGCAACACAGTTCCTTGCAACCTTTCTTTTCGGACAAACCGGAGAGTGACAGCCTGCTTTCCGCTATGCTCAACACTTCAATGATTTGCAACTCTGATAAATACTCATTCTGCTTCAGCATAATGGTTATGCCCGGACAATACCGCGACATGATGGCAGCGCAACTAGGAGCGGAAAGCGAGGAATTGAAAAAAATGGCAGAAGAGGAACTCGTACTCAATCCGTATCAAAAAGAAGAAACTATTTGCAAACAATATGTCCAGGATTTATACCGTTTTTTCAAGCTTTATCCGCGTAAAACCGATTTTGTCGATATTTTCGCAGCCCCTCTTGACTATCATCGGCTGAAACCGTTCCTTCCTATCGTTGCGGAAGCAAAGAATCTCGAACGTATAGCCTTGTATTATTTCGAGAAAAACAACTTCCAGGAAGCAGGCGAGACGTATCTGATGCTGGCAAAAAAAGGAACCCTTACAAGCGAAACCTGGCAGAAAATTGGCTATTGTTACCAGATGCAGGGTAAAGTAAAAGAAGCACTGGAAGCCTATCTGAAAGCTGACCTTATGGATGAAAACAACCCCTGGGTTCTGCGTCGCATGTCTCATTGCTATCGCTTATTGAAAGAACCCGAAAGCGCATTACAACATTATCGTCGGCTGGAACAACTCAAACCCGATGACCTGAATATACAGCTCAATATCGGCCACTGTTACCTGGAACTTGACGAATACGCCGAAGCACTGAACTATTACTTTAAAGTAGATTTATTGAGTTCCGACAATACCCGCGCATGGCGTTCCATAGCCTGGTGTGCATTCTTATCTCGTAAATTCGACGTTGCACAGCGGTACTATTCCCAAATCATCGAAAACAAACCCAATACTCACGACTACCTGAATGCCGGACACGTAGAGTTCTGTCTCTCCAATACCAAAAAAGCCGTTGAGATGTATATCCAAGCTGTAAAATCAGCAGGTAGCTTCCCCATTTTTAAATCGCTGTTCGACGAGGATCTGGATGAACTTCGTGAAGCTGGAATTGATCTGGAGATTTTACCCGTCATCTTGGACAAAGTGAGGTATGAGGTATATGAGAAAAAGTAAAATAAAAAAAGCCTTCCGGATTTCTCCTGAAGGCTTTTCTGATAAAGGACGGCGGCTACCTACTCTCCCACTTTGTGTGCAGTACCATCGGCGCCATTGGGCTTAACTTCTCTGTTCGGAATGGGAAGAGGTGGATCCCCAACGCTACAACCACCTTAAGTAAGTCCGGGAGTGAAAAGGTCTTTCCTGACCGCTCTTCTTCTCCCTGTGCTGATAAAACATGATGAAAAGTAAAAAGATCAATACTCACGGGCAAACAACCCAAAAGCCATATTTATCAAATCCTGCGATTCAAAGAGCTTGCACGAAAATAAAGCGTACGGGCAATTAGTACTGCTCGGCTACGTACGTTACCGCACTTCCACCTGCAGCCTATCAAGGTCGTCGTCTACAACCACCCTTATAAAGAGATCTAATCTCGAGGTAGGCTTCGTGCTTAGATGCTTTCAGCACTTATCCCTGCCCAGACTTAGCTACCCGGCAATGCAGCTGGCGCCACAACCGGTAAACCAGAGGTCTGTCCAACACGGTCCTCTCGTACTAGTGTCGGGGCCTCTCAAATCTCTAACGCCCACGATAGATAGAGACCGAACTGTCTCACGACGTTCTGAACCCAGCTCGCGTGCCACTTTAATGGGCGAACAGCCCAACCCTTGGGACCTTCTCCAGCCCCAGGATGTGACGAGCCGACATCGAGGTGCCAAACCATTCCGTCGATATGAGCTCTTGGGAATGATCAGCCTGTTATCCCCGGAGTACCTTTTATCCTTTGAGCGATGGCCATTCCATACTGAAACCACCGGATCACTATGCTCTAGTTTCCTACCTGATCGACTTGTGAGTCTCCCAGTCAAGCGCGCTTATGCCATTATACTCACCTAGAACGGTTACCAATCGTCCTGAGCGCACCTTTAGAAGCCTCCGTTACTTTTTTGGAGGCGACCACCCCAGTCAAACTACCCACCATACAGTGTCCTCCGCTTGAGCGGAGTTAGAAGTCAAACACCCGAAGGGCCGTATTTCAACGTCGGCTCCACAAGTACTGGCGTACCTGCTTCAAAGCCTCCGGCCTATCCTACACATCGGATGCCCAAATTCAATGTAAAGCTATAGTAAAGGTTCACGGGGTCTTTTCGTCCCATCGCGGGTAATCGGCATCTTCACCGATACTACAATTTCACCGAGCTCACGGTTGAGACAGTATTCTGATCGTTACACCATTCGTGCAGGTCGGAACTTACCCGACAAGGAATTTCGCTACCTTAGGACCGTTATAGTTACGGCCGCCGTTTACTGGGGCTTCAATTCAATGCTTCTCTTGCGATGACATCTCCTCTTAACCTTCCAGCACCGGGCAGGTGTCAGGCTATATACAGCTTCTTTCGAATTCGCATAGCCATGTGTTTTTGTTAAACAGTCGCCAGAATCTATTCTCTGCGGCCACTGTCGCCAGTGGCGTCCTTTCTCCCGAAGTTACAGGACTATTTTGCCTAGTTCCTTAACCGTGAATCACTCGAGCGCCTTAGTATTTTCAACCCAACTACCTGTGTCGGTTTACGGTACGGGTGCGTTGATAATTGGCGTTTAGCGGATTTTCTCGGCAGTCTGCTTACCCACATTATTGGCTCATCCGAAGACTTGCCATACTTTCAGGTTCAGCTCCCGGTGCGGATTTGCCTGCACCGGTCACAGCCTACCCCCTTCAACCATCTATTCCGTCAGATGGCAGTGGTGTCACTTCTGCGTCCCCACATAACTTATCAAAGCAGTAACGGAATATTAACCGTTTCTTCCATCGGAATCGCCTCTAGGCTTATCCTTAGGCCCCGACTAACCCTGATCCGATTAGCGTTGATCAGGAAACCTTAGTCTTTCGGCGTGCGGATTTCTCATCCGCATTATCGTTACTTATACCTACATTTGCTTTTCCGGACGCTCCAGAGTACCTCGCAGTACGCCTTCAACGCAGGACCGGAATGCTCCCCTACCAATTCATTAGAATTCCATGGCTTCGGTAATATGCTTATGCCCGATTATTATCCACGCTCCGCCACTCGACTAGTGAGCTGTTACGCACTCTTTAAATGAATGGCTGCTTCCAAGCCAACATCCTAGCTGTCAAAGCGGCAGAACTTCGTTTAATGCAACTTAGCATATATTTGGGGACCTTAGCCGATGGTCTGAGTTGTTCCTCTCTCGGACACGGACCTTAGCACCCGCGCCCTCACTCCCGGAGATCACTTACACGCATTCGGAGTTTGTCTGGACTTGATAGGCGGCGAAGCCCTCGCATCCAATCAGTAGCTCTACCTCATGTAAGCTCATTATCCGAGGCTGCACCTAAATGCATTTCGGGGAGTACGAGCTATCTCCAAGTTTGATTAGCCTTTCACCCCTACCCTCAAGTCATCCGAAAACTTTTCAACGTTTACCGGTTCGGCCCTCCATGTTGTGTTACCAAAACTTCAGCCTGCTCAAGGGTAGATCACTTGGTTTCGCGTCTACTCCTGCTGACTATGCGCCCTGTTCGGACTCGCTTTCGCTGCGGCTGACGCGCATCATTGCGCTTAACCTTGCCAACAAGAGTAACTCGTAGGTTCATTATGCAAAGGCACGCCGTCACCCCGTAAACGGGGCTCCGACCGCTTGCAAGCACATGGTTTCAGGGTCTATTTCACTCCTCTGTTCGAGGTTCTTTTCACCTTTCCCTCACGGTACTGGTTCACTATCGGTCTCTGGTGAGTATTTAGCCTTGGCGGATGGTCCCGCCGGATTCACACAGGATTTCTCGTGTCCCGCGCTACTCAGGATACCGGTAGGCTTCGCCAGGGGAGTCGCGTACGGGATTATCACCCTCTACGATGCGCCTTTCCAGGCGCTTCCGCTTCCTTGGTCTCTTGCCACTTCCCGGTCCTACAACCCCGGTATTGCCGAAACAACACCGGTTTGGGCTATTCCCGTTTCGCTCGCCACTACTCCGGGAATCACTTTTGTTTTCTTCTCCTGCGGGTACTTAGATGTTTCAGTTCCCCGCGTTTGCCTTCCATACTGGATGGAATGATACAATCTTCTCGTATCAGGTTGCCCCATTCGGAAATCCGCGGATCGATTCGTATTTGCCAATCCCCGCGGCTTATCGCAGCTTATCACGTCCTTCGTCGCCTTCCAGAGCCTAGGCATCCCCCATGTGCCCTTATGTACTTTATTTTCTCTTTATTTGTGCCGTCTGTACCACACCGCCCGAATTTCCCAAAAGGAAAAAACGAACCAGCGGTAGCAGGGCTTGATAAATACTTAGCTTTTTGTTACTTACTATTTTCTTGCTCTTTTTACTTTTACTTCATCATGTCAAAGATCGCTTCCAAGGGGAAACGCTTAACGCGAACACCCTTCGATAGCCGTCTGATACGGAGTCGAACCGTTGAACACTGTCCCCGACGGACATCAAACCTCAATATGTTTCCTCAAATCTCACGCCCGCGGCTCTCCTGCCGGCAAGGCTCACATCACTCTTCCTACCGGTCCCCGGTCTCCTCTTCGGCAGCCAGAAGGCCTGTTTCAAAGTGGAGAATAACGGATTCGAACCGTTGACCCTCTGCGTGCAAGGCAGATGCTCTAGCCAGCTGAGCTAATCCCCCGTTATCTTCCTTGTAGTCCCAGGCAGAGTTGAACTGCCGACCTCTACATTATCAGTGTAGCGCTCTAACCAACTGAGCTATAGGACTGTGCTGGTCGCAGTGTCGGCCGATCGCCGTAGGAAAACAGGACACGCCCGCCTCCCGTGCTCACGGTTCTGCCCGGTGAGTGTTATGTTGTTTTATATACGTTCCAATGACGGATGCAGTTTTGAATCGGTACCTCTCGGTTGAAAAAAAAAAACGTGAAAAGAGCGTCTGAAGACCGGGACTCCGATTAACGGGCCCCTTTTCTGCCTTCCATGCCCAAAACCCTGCCGTTAACAGGACGGGAACGTTCTCCAGAAAGGAGGTGTTCCAGCCGCACCTTCCGGTACGGCTACCTTGTTACGACTTAGCCCCAGTTACCAGTTTTACCCTAGGCCGCTCCTTGACGGTTACGGACTTCAGGTACCCCCGGCTTCCATGGCTTGACGGGCGGTGTGTACAAGGCCCGGGAACGTATTCACCGCGCCGTGGCTGATGCGCGATTACTAGCGAATCCAGCTTCACGGAGTCGAGTTGCAGACTCCGATCCGAACTGAGAGTGGTTTTGGAGATTAGCATCCTGTCGCCAGGTAGCTGCCCTTTGTACCACCCATTGTAACACGTGTGTCGCCCCGGACGTAAGGGCCGTGCTGATTTGACGTCATCCCCACCTTCCTCGCATCTTACGATGGCAGTCTCACTAGAGTCCTCAGCATGACCTGTTAGTAACTAATGATGAGGGTTGCGCTCGTTATGGCACTTAAGCCGACACCTCACGGCACGAGCTGACGACAACCATGCAGCACCTACACGGCGGCCCCGAAGGGAAGGCAGATCTCTCTGCCGGTCCGCCGCATTTCAAGCCCGGGTAAGGTTCCTCGCGTATCATCGAATTAAACCACATGTTCCTCCGCTTGTGCGGGCCCCCGTCAATTCCTTTGAGTTTCATTCTTGCGAACGTACTCCCCAGGTGGATTACTTAACGCTTTCGCTCAGTCGCTTACATTGTATCGCAAACAACTAGTAATCATCGTTTACTGCGTGGACTACCAGGGTATCTAATCCTGTTTGATCCCCACGCCTTCGTGCATGAGCGTCAGTAGTGGTTTAGTAAGCTGCCTGCGCAATCGGAGTTCCTCGTGATATCTAAGCATTTCACCGCTACACCACAAATTCCGCCTACTTCATCCACACTCAAGAAAGCCAGTATCGAAGGCACTTTTACAGTTGAGCTGCAAAATTTCACCGCCGACTTAACATCCCGCCTGCGCACCCTTTAAACCCAATAAATCCGGATAACGCTCGGATCCTCCGTATTACCGCGGCTGCTGGCACGGAGTTAGCCGATCCTTATTCGCAAGGTACATGCAAAGGAGGACACGTCCCCCACTTTATTCCCTTGCAAAAGAAGTTTACAATCCATAAGACCTTCATCCTTCACGCGACTTGGCTGGTTCAGAGTTGCCTCCATTGACCAATATTCCTCACTGCTGCCTCCCGTAGGAGTCTGGACCGTGTCTCAGTTCCAGTGTGGGGGATAAACCTCTCAGTTCCCCTATCCATCGTAGCCTTGGTGAGCCGTTACCTCACCAACAAGCTAATGGAACGCATGCCCATCTTCAACCGATAAATCTTTAACAAATATTCCCATGCGGGACCCCTGTGTTATGGAGTATTAGTCCGTTTTTCAACGGGTTATTCCCCTGTTAAAGGTAGGTTGCATACGTGTTACTCACCCGTGCGCCGGTCGCCACCATCGTATTGCTACTCATGTGCTGCCCCTCGACTTGCATGTGTTAGGCCTATCGCTAGCGTTCATCCTGAGCCAGGATCAAACTCTTCGTTGTATATTTGTTATATGTCTTGAACTTTTCCTGCCCCTGTTGTGTCAACTACAGGAAAGGCATCGACAAACAAAAAAACCGAATAGCCGGTGATCCTCAAACCCTCGATTCACGAATCTATTTCTTTTCCTTTTATGTTCTATTGAACGGGTACCAATATATATATTTTATATACTGCTTGTCATTAAAAAAACGTATATGAAAATCTTTCAAAGAACGATCAATTGCTTTCTACATCTACTTGTTTTCGGAAAGCGGATGCAAAGGTAGAAACTATTTTTGAATTGACAAAACAAAATCTGAATTTTTTTTGAAAAAAATTTTTTCAACTTGATTTCCAGTCGATTCTACAACTTCAATTTTTCAACTTTTGCAACTTTATTTGTTATCTCAATAACAAACCCTTTCGATTATTGCGAAAGGGATACAAAGATAGAGCATTTAATTTTATCGGCAAATTTTTTACCGCTTTTTTTTATTTTTTTTATCAAGAAACCGTTTTGATTTTTTTCATGCCATGTTTTAAGTCTATTTTTTTGATGGACCTGGCTTTTCAGCTCACATATAATAGCGGGCTATGTTGAAAAAATAAAAATTCAGAAAAGTTTCTATAATCAAACAGGTCTCCGGAGAGGAAATTTATTCCACGGAAACATGGGAGTGTCTGTTTATGATAGGTTTCACCTCAAAGGACAATTTCTCTCCTTTCCTTTCAACGTCAATATTCAGTGTATCTGGAGTGTCCCAGTCAATATATTGATTGAAATTGAACAGGTATGAGAATCCGGCCTTATACCTTTTTTTGTCATTAATCTCCTTAGAAATGCTGTTATAATGTATTATATCCCAGTACATGGCATTTTGAAACCCGTTTGAATCGGTATATTTTGTCGCTGGATCGCGATATTTCATTGTTTCAGCAATAAACCGCCGGTAACTGGAAGTAAGCGATACTGCATCGTGGTTGAAATTGTGGCCTTGCACTTTTATCACAACATCCCCCGGTTTAATCCCTGCGCGGGCTGCTGGAGACCCGGCATCAACAGAAACCACTGTTTTTAAATCATTCAAATCGTAACTAATACCTGTATAGTTATACCGCAAATACTTCACGTGGTAAGTGGCTCTTTCCAGGTTTCCTGAATTAGGAAATTTACTCAATATCAAAGGGAGATTCATTTCCAGGTAGTCCAGTAACCCGTAATTATCACTCAGCTTTTCTTTAACCTCGCTCTCCCAGACCAGCATCGACCTGCCGGGTTCCGTAAACTTCCGGTCATAAAACCGGTAGCCAAATTCCAGGTCATACATCACATCATCAATTCTAACAGGTTGAGTAGGATCAAATACAGGAATCTTAACCATCCGGTTGTTACGGGTATCGAATCGCCAGGTTCCGGAATAGGTTCCACGCGTAGGCGATTCCGTTTTGAACATGGGATTGTTCTGGTAACTGTAAAAGGTCTGAATGATAAAATCGGGGTCTTCACTGTCGCGCTTGAGACCGAGCTGAGACAGCACCCTCACAAATATTGAATTAATGCGTTCGTCCATTTCTCGTGAACTTACATCAGAAGGAGCAAAATCATAGGTCCGGTAATTAAAAAAATCAGCATCGGGGTTTATGGTCGTCTTTACCGGAATAATAAATTTCCGGTCCTGAATATCCTCAAGGCTATAAAACGAAAACACAGGAGCCAGTTGTGCTTCACTCAATCCGTTTCTCGGCCTGCAATCTTTAGCAATATGCATCGGCTTGAACGACGCTTCGAAGTTGCGTATGGATATCGACATTTCTGAAGGTTTCTCCATAAACCACGACATTATGGTATGTGACGGCTTCAGGTAAGTCCCGTTTCCGTTCACTTCAAGAATAATATCGTTGGCTTTTAAACCTGCTTTTTCGGCTGGAGATCCGGGAACAACCTCCGTAACAACAGGTTCGTTATTACCCCAGTTGGAATTATTGCTTATTTTAAACGAGAATCCCAGGTTGCAGGTGGTCTGATCATTTTGAGAAAAAACGGCAACGGATATTAGTAGTATAATGAATGCGGGTAATATTCGTTTCATAGCAGTATCGTTTATCAAACAACAAAGATACGTTTTTTTTCTGATTGAAATCCGCGAGTCGCTTATTTTGAGAATAAATGAAACTAAATGTTCATAAAATCCGTTATCTTTGTGCAAATAAGATAAAAAAACGGATAATTATGATATTGGACAACATAGAAAACGCACCCAATTATTTTGGATTGAATCCTTTGTTTGAAAAGGCTTTCGAGTATGTCAGAGGATTAGATGTGGACAATTTGCCAGAAGGAACTTCCGAAATAGAAGGCGTATACCTGAAAGCGTCGGCAGTAAAAATCGCCTTGAAAAGCAAAACAGAAACTAAACTGGAAACTCACAGAAAATTCATCGATATTCAGATTCCTATCACACGGGAAGAAATTTTCGGATGGAAATCCTTGAAAAACCTAAAGATGCCGACGCAGGAATACGACAGCCAAAATGATTTCCAGTTGTTTGAAGACGAACCGTCCACCTATATCCGCGTGCTTCCGGGCGAATTTATTATATTCTCGCCCGAAGATGCACACGCCCCACTTATCGGCGAAGGCATTACCCGGAAGATCATCCTGAAAGTTGCTGTTTTATAACTATAAATAATTACTGAGTAATTCATGTTGGATATCGTAAAAAATGACCCTTGGCTTGAACCTTTCAGTCGAAGCATAGAAGACCGGAACAATTACTTCTTGAAAAAAGAAAAGGAGTTGACTCAAAACGGAAAGATCAGGTTGTCGGACTTCGCAACAGGATATCTATACTTTGGACTACACAAGACAACAGATGGATGGGTTTTTCGTGAGTGGGCACCAAACGCTACTGAAATTTTTCTTATCGGCACCTTCAATAACTGGCAACGAATGGAACCGTACCGGCTGAGAAGTATTGAAAAAGGCGTTTGGGAAGTAAAAATTCCACCGGAACACATTCGTCACCAAGACTTATACAAACTTTTAGTCAGCTGGGAGGGTGGATCTGGGGAACGGATTCCCGCCTGGTGCCGTAGGGTTGTGCAGGACGCCCAGACACATATATTCAGTGCACAGGTATGGGAGCCGGCAACTCCATATACCTTCAAAATAACTAATTTTAAACCAGACACGTCGCCACTCCTTATATACGAATGTCACGTTGGAATGGCTACCGCAGAAGAAAAGGTGGGAACCTATAACGAGTTTAGGGAAAACGTGTTGCCCCGGATCAAGAACAGCGGATACAATGCCATTCAATTAATGGCTATTCAGGAACATCCCTATTACGGCTCATTTGGTTACCATGTATCCAATTTTTTTGCGCCAACGTCGCGCTTCGGCACACCCGATGAACTTCGCCAACTTATAGATGCAGCTCATGAAATGGGAATCGCGGTGATTATGGACATTGTGCATTCACATGTAGTAAAGAACGAATTGGAAGGGATTGCCCGTTTTGATGGCTCGTATGACCTGTATTTCCCAAGCAATCCCAACCGCAGAAACCATCCAGCCTGGGATTCACTTTGCTTTGATTACGGCAAAAATGAAGTCCTCCATTTTCTGCTTTCGAACTGCAAATACTGGATGGAGGAATATAGATTCGACGGTTTCCGTTTCGATGGTGTAACCTCCATGCTGTACTACAGTCACGGCCTGGAAGAGAGCTTCACCCGGTATGATGATTATTACAACAACAGACAAGACTTGGATGCCATTTGTTATCTGACACTGGCCAACAAGCTCATTCACGAAGTAAATCCCACTGCTATCACTATTGCAGAGGAAGTGAGCGGCATGCCTGGCTTGGGGTTGGACATAAAATCAGGAGGATACGGTTTTGATTACCGGATGGCGATGAATATCCCCGATTTCTGGATCAAGACCATTAAGGAGCGAAAAGACGAAGAGTGGCACCCCTCCGCTATTTGGTGGGAAACTACCAATCGTCGTGCAGACGAGAAAACAATCTCTTATGTGGAAAGCCATGACCAAGCATTAGTGGGAGACAAGACCATTATTTTCAGGCTAATAGACGCCGACATGTATTGGTTCATGTCGAAACTGAAGAGCAGTTCGTTCCGGGTAGACAGAGGAATGGCATTACATAAGATGATCCGGCTGGTTACGGCCACCACCATAAACGGAGGCTACCTGAATTTTATGGGCAACGAGTTCGGCCATCCGGAATGGATTGATTTTCCGCGGGAAGGGAACAACTGGTCTCACAAATACGCCCGGCGCCAATGGCAGTTGGCTGACGACAAAAACCTCAAGTACCATTACTTGGGGGACTTTGATAAAGCAATGATTAATCTCATAAAATCCGTTCCCGACTTTCAGACCACAACTATCACGAAAATCTGGGACAAAGACGACGACAACGTGCTGGCTTATATGCGGGAAAGGCTGTTGTTTGTCTTTAACTTCCATCCGGAAAAATCGTTTAATGATTATGGCATGTTGGTTCCTGAAGGAGAGTACAGCATCGTTCTCAACACCGACAACTTCAGGTTCGGCGGTTTCGGTCTGAACAACGATACCGTTCATCATTTCACGCATCACGATCCGTTGTATGCAAAAGACGGAAAAGGCTGGATTAAAATATACCTGCCGGCCCGTTCTGCCTTTGTTTTAAAAAAAATATGACTCCGGCCCTTTAAGGGAGCCGGAAAACAAATTTTACTTGAACAGTTCATTTTTTCTGTATACAATCCCGAAAATCCGGGAGAAACAAGAAGACCTGTTTTAACAAATTAAAAAACAATGAATACTTACGCTAATAAGCAGCATGCCGCCCAATCCTCTGAAGGGGATTCAGGGGTCGCGTTATATCCTTTAAAGTTTGAACCCATCCTCAGACCGATGATTTGGGGTGGTTCCGATATTTGTAAATTTAAAAACATTACACCTGCAGAAGACGGTATCGGAGAAAGTTGGGAAATATCGGGGGTGGAAGGCAAGATATCCATTGTTGGCAATGGAGAGTTGGCAGGAAAACCGATCGATGAAGTCCTTCGGACCAGCAAAGCCCGACTAGTAGGGAAAAAAGTATATGAGAAGTTTGGCAATACCTTCCCACTTCTTATCAAGTTTATCGATGCCCGTGATGATCTGTCCATTCAAGTTCACCCGGACGATAAGCTAGCAAAAGAACGACACAACTCCTTCGGAAAAACAGAAATGTGGTACGTAATAAAAGCCTCCTCCGATGCTTTTCTTTATTCAGGGTTTTCAACACAGATAACCTCCGATGAGTATATCAAGACAATAGAAAACAACAGCTTTACCGATAAACTTCAAAAATACGACGTAAAAACAGGCGATGTATTTTTCCTGCCTGCGGGCAGGGTTCACGCTATTGGTGCAGGATGCTTCATTGCAGAAATTCAGCAAACATCTGACCTCACTTATCGTATCTACGATTACAACAGAAAGGATGCACAGGGAAATTTACGCGAATTACATACAGAATTAGCAAAAGATGCTATCGATTACAACGTGTATGGTAATTATCAGACCGAGTATACAAATCGTCTTAACCAACCGGTAGAACTGGTAACGTGTGAGTACTTCTCAACGAATCTGCTGGAAATGGATATCCCGTTGGCACGGCACTATAACGCTCTCGACTCTTTTGTAATCTATATTTGTATGCAGGGACACTGTACGTTGAAAGACAACAATGGAAATTCTGTTTTTATCGGGCAGGGAGAGACCGTCCTGGTTCCAGCAGAGACCGAGTCGGTCTTAATTATCCCCAGTGAGACAACAAAGATATTAGAAACATTTATAAAATAGCTTCACGTATAAAGTCTAACAAGTAACACGTTTATGCGCGGTATTTTATTGATAAATATTGGAACTCCGGCTAGCTGCAGTAAAGAAGCTGTTAGGAAATTTGTGGGCGATATGCTTAGCGATCCGCTTGTTACCGGCCAGCCTGAATGGGTTTCCAGCTTTTTGGCAAAGAAGATTATCGCTCCGGTTTCATCCGGTAAGTCGTTTAATAAATACAGTCAAATCTGGCGAAAAGAAGATCCCGAGATCTCTCCCATGATCTATTTCATGCAAAAACTAGCCCAGTCACTGGAGGCGAAAAAAAATATTCCGGTGGAAGTCGCCATGCGATACGGTGAACCGGAGATTGAACAAGCATTGAAAGACCTGGAGAAAAAATGTCCACTGTTGCACGAAGTTGTTGTATTTCCCTTGTATCCGCATTATGCCCAATCTACCACGCAAACGACGATAGATGAAATCGGACGGGTTTTTTACAAACGTCCGCACTCGTACCGGCTGCAGCTTGTTGAGCCTTATTTCGACCATCCGGCATTTATAAATGCACTTGCCAAACATGCGGAGCCTTACCTGAAAGATATCGACAAGTTGGTGTTTAGCTATCACAGTCTGCCGGTTGACCAGGTGGAGGCAGGCTGGAAGAAAGGGAGAGAGTTTGATTATGTCTATCAATTGAAAGAAACCAATCGGTTATTCTGCGAAAAGCTCAACATTCAACTGCAATATACGCTTCTTCTTTATGCATCACAACGCGGCAACAATTGGCTGAAACCTTTTTTAGATAAAGATATTTCCGATTTACCCCGGCTAGGATGGAAAAAAGTAGCGGTAATAGCCCCTGGGTTTCCGGTGGATAATCTGGAAACACTGTACGACATCGACATTGAGGCTCGCGAATTGTTTATGAAAGCCGGAGGAGAAAAATTTGTCTTTGTTCCCTCCCTCAATAACTCCGATGAGTGGATAGAAGCGATTTGGAAAATAACCGTAGGAGTTTAAGCACAAATTAAAAACAATGAAATATTTTTATTTGCTTTTTCTGTGCACGATCTGCTCATTTTCAGCACATTCACAGGTTTTAAAGAACCTGGAGAGCGAATTGGTCTTACTCAACGTAAAAACCGGAAAGGAGAAAGTCATCCTGCGTGAAAAACGCCATTTTGAAGCACCCAACTGGTCGCGTGATGGGAAATTTCTGATCATCAACTCTGATGGAAAATTAGAAAAAGTATCGGTTAAAGGTGAAAAGCTTGGCATTATCGATACCGGATTTGCCGACCGGTGTAACAACGATCATGGACTTTCTTACGACGGAAAATGGCTCATTATAAGCCATAACGATTCAAGATTCACCTCGCCGGGAGGAAGTTCCCGTATCTTTATCCTTCCCGTATCCGGCGGTATTCCCCGATTAGTCACCGCGAATTATCCGAGTTACTGGCACGGAATCAGCCCCGACAATCAGTGGATTACCTATTGTGCCATACGAAACGGTCAATGGGATGTTTACAAAACCCACGTTATCACCGATAAAGAAGTCAGGTTGACAGACACGGATGGACTAGACGACGGCCCGGAATACAGCTACGACGGCCGATGGATCTATTTCAACAGCCACCGCACCGGACGAATGCATATCTACCGGATGCGCCCCGACGGAAGTAACCAAACCCAACTCACTTTCGATGAGTACGACAACTGGTTCCCGCATCCCGGACCCGACAATAAAAGCATCGCTTATATCGCCTATATCGAAGACCAGAAAGGGGGGCATCCGTTTGGCAAGAACGTAAAGCTTCGTTTACTGGACACAGAATCAAAAAGTATCCGCGACCTGACTCCCGTTTTTTACGGCGGGCAGGGAACGATCAATGTGCATAGCTGGTCACCCGATGGCAGCAGAATTGCTTTTGTAAGATATACCGATAACGATTGACAACATGAAATACGGAAAAGTAGAGGACCCGACGGGCATAGATTTTAGAATTCCCGCCGATGACAAAGCAACCCGGGGCGTTTTTAAAAACGTACCGGAAAGCGGGGTCGAAGCGTATATTGGTTGTGCGAAATGGAACAAAACTGACCTGAAAGGTTTTTACCCAAAAGGCACAAAAGACGAACTGGCCTACTATTCAAGACAGTTTAACTCCATTGAGATGAACTCCATATTTTATAATATGCCGAAAGCAGAACAGGTGGTGAAATGGAAAAACAAAACTCCGGACGGATTCAAGTTTTTTCCGAAAGTGAC
Organism: Petrimonas sulfuriphila; assembly: GCA_038561985.1. Lineage (NCBI taxonomy): Bacteria > Pseudomonadati > Bacteroidota > Bacteroidia > Bacteroidales > Dysgonomonadaceae > Petrimonas > Petrimonas sulfuriphila. The sequence continues at coordinate 217,397 of CP073276.1, forward strand.
GCAATCCATCAGCCACATGCGCCGGTTGGACAATGTAGACGAATTAACGGCCATCTATTGCGATGCCATTTCACACTTTGAAGAAAAGCTCGGAATGTGTTTTCTGCAACTGCACGAAAATTTCGGCATCAAAGAGTTGAAAAAATTGAAGGTTTTCGTTGAAAATTTCCCGAAAGTGATCCCACTGGCGGTGGAAGTGCGCGGTCTGGAATGGTTTTCCGATAAGGTAACCTGGAACGGTTTTTGCGATTTTCTGGAAGAGCATAAGACCACCAATATCATTGTAGATACTGCCGGCCGGCGCGACATGCTGCATATGAGGTTGACTACTCCCACGGCCTTTATCCGTTTCGTGGGTTGCAATGTCGATGAAATTGACCGCAAGCGTATCGACGACTGGGTTGACCGTATTGAAAAGTGGCGCAAGGAAGGATTACAACATCTTTACTTCTTCGTCCATCAAAATGTAGAAGTGTCTTCGCCTCTTTTTTCTGCGTACCTGACAGAAAAACTGAACGAAAGGCTTAACCTCCACTTACATGTTCCCCAAATGGCAGGAGAACAGGGGAAATTATTTTAAAAAAAACAGATATTCAATGATCATGATTAAATCCATTGCAAAGCTTATACTCGCATTAAGTATAAGCACACTACCTGTTGTCACGCCAGCACAGCAAAAACCAGTAAGAATTGGTATCGCGGGCTTGTCACACGATCACATTCACGGGCTCCTGGGGAGAAAAGAGAAAGGCGATATTGTTATCGTTGGTATCGCGGAACCGGACAGCGGACTGGTGGAAAGATTAGCGAAAAGGTACGGTTTCGACAAAAAAATAGTCTATTCGAGTATCGATGAAATGCTCCGCAGCACAAAACCCGAAGCAGTAATGGCTTACAACGATATTTTCGGGCACCTGGAAGTAGTCGAGAAATGCGCCCCGAGAGGTATTCACGTTATGGTTGAAAAACCACTCGCCGTGAGTGTGGCACATGCCGATAAAATGGCCAAACTCGCCAAAAAAAATAATATACAAATACTTACCAACTATGAAACAACCTGGTACGGAAGCAACACCGAAGCATATAAAGTTGTGAACGAGGAAGAACAAATCGGGGAAATCCTCAAAATTGAATTTCATACCGGACATCAGGGACCAGTAGAGATTGGCTGCAGCAAAGAGTTCCTCGCCTGGCTTACCGATCCTGTACTAAATGGTGCCGGAGCGCTCAACGATTTTGGCTGTTACGGAGCCAACCTTTCCACTTGGCTTATGAAAGGCGAAACGCCCGTTTCTGTTACGGCCGTGACGCACACCAATAAACCACAGGTTTATCCAAACGTGGATGATGAGGCCAGCATCATCGTACAGTATCCGTATAATCAAGTGATTATCCAGGCATCATGGAACTGGCCTTACAACCGGAAAGAGATGAAGATTTACGGACAATCGGGATATGTTTTCTGTAGAGATACCGAAAATATGACTGTATTTAAATCAAAAGAAAAAAAGGCCACAGACAAAGCCGCCCCGGCATTAAACGAAGACAGAAACGACGCTTTTTCTTATTTTGCCCGTGTCGTCCGCGGAGATATTAACCCTCAACCGTATGATCTTTCAGCCCTGCCCAATAATGAGGTAGTGGTTAAAATTCTGGAAATGGCGAAAAAATCTGCTGAAAACGGAAAAACAATTGTGTGGAAAGAATATTTCAAATAAATCCTATATTTCGCTACAATTCATTTATTTTACGAAGTGACTATACCGGCGAAAAAAACTTCATAAAAACGTAACCGTTTTTTTTATCTCCATTTACGGTTATTCTTTATTTTTGTGGTGAAAAGTAATAGACACTCGAATGAACAATCGTGATTTACATTTTCCAGAGGAGGGTTTCAATCGCCCGTTGTTTTTACCTAACGATAAATTAGAAGTCGTGTCTTTTCGGCAAGGGGTGCGGAAGAGAAAATCGAGAACGGCCTCCGTAATCGCCTGGATTCAATTGGTAGGATGGTTGATCTATTTTGCGATCAACCTTATAAATCACCTTCGCTTCAACCTGTCCGAAACTCCCGCGAAGAACTCACTTCTCTCTCAAACACTATCCGCATTCGTTTACGAGTTCTCTCAAATCACTTTCATCTGGGTGACCATATCCTCCATTTTAAGTATTGCGGGATTACATAAAATGAAATCCTGGGGTTGGACTGCCGCGATTGCAGCAAACTCTCTCTGGCTATCCATATTTGCGTTTACATTTACTCAAAACCCGTCTGAAAGAACAGTTTTTGAAAAAACGTTCTTCATCGTTTTCGCCCTGTTTGCCGTAGTTTCCACATTATGCCTGTGGCGGAAACGATTTGTCTTTTGGAGATAATCCCGGTAAGCTTTTTTCTCGTTTCACCTCACAACAACCCATTCAACATACCACCGTCTACCTGAATGGTTGTTCCGTTGATCGACCTGGCCTGTTCCGAACACAGATAACAAACCAAATTGCCCAGTTCCTCCGGATCCATATAGCGTTTGTGTGGAAAGTCCAGGATAGCTCTCTGTTCATACTCATTTGTGGAAATCCCTTCCGCTTCGGAGCGGACTTTCATCAGTTGCATAACCCTGTCGGTCTTGAAATAACCGGGAGAAACGTTATTGATGGTTATACCCTTTGAGACAAGCTCTTTACTGATCGTTTTAGCAAAACTTACTACCGCTGAACGGAAAATATTAGACAACACCATGTTAGGAGCGGGCTCCTTCACAGTGATGGAAGTGATGTTCACGATTCTGCCCCACCCGTTCCTTTCCATGAAAGGGAGGCAACCCTGAATCATCCGGATGTTGTATTTCAGCACCGAACGGTATGCGTCATCCAAATCATCTGAAGTAACCTCCCGAAAGGTTCCCGGCTTCGGGCCACCGGAGTTGTTGACCAAAATATCGATTCTGCCAAATTTCCGAATGGTTTCATCGATAATCCGCTGATTATCCTCAGCAGAAGCCATATCAACCGACAAAGCCAACACCTCAACTCCCAGCAACTCTATTTCGCTTTTGGTTCTCTGCAAGGTTTCTTTACGGCGGGCACACAATACAATGTTCACACCTTCTTTTGCTAATGCTACCGCACACGCCTTTCCCAGCCCTTTGCTGCTTCCACCGATAATGGCCACTTTACCTGTTATATTCAGATCCATATACTTTTTTTCTTTAATAACGCCAAACCAACGTTCTTGTTTTATATTTCAAAGACGATAATCAAAAAACAGCTATTTTTCGTATCTTTGCACTTCAAAAAAACGATTCCCTTTTTGGTATTACCGGTCTGTAAATCCGGAACAGGGAACACACAACTCTATTTTATGTCAAAACAATTTAAACGCACACTTATCACATCGGCATTACCATATGCAAATGGCCCGGTTCACATCGGACACTTAGCGGGAGTTTATGTCCCGGCAGATATCTACGCCAGGTATTTACGCCTGAAAGGAGAAGAGACCCTTTTTGTGGGTGGTTCTGATGAACACGGAATCCCTATTACCATTCGTGCCCGGAAGGAAGGTGTTACACCTCAGGACATTGTGGACCGTTACCACGAGCTTATCAAAAAATCGTTTGAAGAGTTTGGAATTTCATTCGACATTTATTCACGCACCACATCCGATATTCACAAAAAAACGGCATCGGATATGTTCCTGAAAATCTATGAAAATGATGGATTTCAAGAAATTGAAAGCGAACAGTATTACGATGAAGAGGCCGGACAATTCCTTGCAGACAGGTACATCACCGGAACCTGCCCCCACTGCAGCAACCAACGCGCTTACGGCGACCAGTGTGAACAATGCGGCACTTCGCTCAGCCCAACCGATTTAATTAACCCTAAATCGGCTTTAAGCGGAAGCATACCCGTTATGCGAACAACCAAACATTGGTATTTACCGCTCAATGAACACGAAGCTTGGCTGCGTGAATGGATTTTGACAGAGCATAAAGAGTGGAAATCGAACGTATACGGACAATGCAAATCGTGGCTCGACCTGGGCTTGCAGCCACGTGCCGTAAGCCGCGACCTGGATTGGGGAATACCTGTTCCGTTGAAAGATGCCGAAGGAAAAGTGCTTTACGTCTGGTTTGATGCGCCCATCGGTTATATTTCCAATACGAAGGAACTGCTACCCAACGACTGGGAAAAATGGTGGAAAGACGAAAACACCAAACTGGTTCATTTTATCGGGAAAGACAACATTGTGTTCCACTGCATCGTTTTCCCGGCAATGCTTAAAGCAGAAGGCTCTTACATCTTGCCCGAAAATGTTCCCGCAAACGAATTTTTAAACCTCGAAAACGATAAAATATCCACATCACGCAACTGGGCGGTATGGCTGCACGAATACCTTGAAGAATTTCCGGGTAAACAGGACGTGTTGCGCTATGCGCTTACTGCAAACGCACCCGAAACCAAAGACAACGATTTCACGTGGAAGGATTTTCAGGCACGCAACAACAATGAACTGGTTGCTGTTCTGGGCAATTTCATTAATCGCGCATTGGTACTTACGCAGAAGTATTTCAACAACCTTGTTCCTGCTCCAGGAGAACTCTCCGGTTACGACAGCGAAACCATTGCCGAATGCCAGAAAGTGAAACAAGCTGTAGAATATAATCTCGAAAACTACCATTTCCGTGAAGCACAAAAAGAAGCGATGAACCTGGCACGTATCGGAAACAAATACCTGGCAGATACCGAACCGTGGAAAACGGCAAAAACTGACAGCGAACGCACGGCCACTATCCTGAACCTATCGCTACAGATCGTTGCCAATCTGGCCATCGTATGCGAACCCTTCCTGCCTTTTTCGACAAAGAAGATCTACGCGTTTATACATGCCAAGAAATTCGATTGGGAAAAGTTAGGGAGTTTTGACCTACTTCCTGAAGGGCACGAATTGGGAAAAGCAGAACTCCTTTTTGAGAAAATTGAAGATGAAACCATTGAAAAGCAAGTGGAAAAACTTCACGCAACCAAGGCTGCAAACGAACAGGAAGCGTACCGGGCTAAACCCGTCAAAGACAACATCATTTACGATGATTTCGACAAGCTGGATATCCGCATAGGAACCGTTCTGGAATGTGAAAAAGTGCCTAAGGCCGATAAATTGCTGAGATTCCTGCTTGACGATGGTCTCAGCAAGCGCACCATTTTATCGGGAATTGCGGCATACTACCCCCATCCCGACCAACTGGTCGGGAAACAGGTTTGTTTTATTGCCAACCTGGAACCGAGGAAATTGCGTGGCATTATGTCTGAAGGGATGATCCTTTCTGCAGAAAATGCCGACGGTTCGTTATCGTTGATAGAACCGTCGGAAGAAGTATTGCCCGGAAGCCAGATCAGTTGAATGTCTCCGATTTTTTTATTTTCAGGTTTATTAACTTCAAAACAGTAACGTTTTTCTGTTTTTTCCATCTTCAATTATACAGGAGGAATATTGTAAAATTAAAAACTTACCCATTATGAAAAAATTAATTGTTTTTTTTGCGATTTTTGTCATGGGCATATCTGCCTTTGCTCAAAAAACACATCGGATCATGGGGTGGAAAATCACCAAAGACATTCCGTTGAATGAACTGAAAGTCAACTTGCCGTTTACTATTTTTGGATCGTCACCTGAAATTTCGTACGAACGAATTTTAAATACCGACATCAGTGTAGGAGCATCTTTATTGGCAAGTTTGGATACAGACCGAAATCCATATCAATTCGCGTTTACGCCGTATTTCCGGTGGTTTTTCGGAGGCAATAGGGAATCGATGCAGAAACTTGCAGCCGGATTCTTTATCGAGGCGAACGGGTCGATGTACTCCCAACTAATGGACACCGGTTCCGTTCTGAATGGAGCCGAAGCAGAGAATGAAGTTTCAGAAATGGGAGCCGGACTAGGATTGGCCATTGGCTGGAAATACCTTACCAAAAATAACTGGGTAGGAGAAATCTATTTGGGAGGAGGCCGAAATTTTCTCAAAAATGATTACGGTGCAGAGGCATATCCCCGTTTGGGAATTTCTATCGGGAAACGATTCTGATAATTTACAATAAACAGGTGTCAAAAATAGCGAAGCAAACCCGGCTTCGCTATTTTTATTTGTCGCGAATTGAAATGCTTTCGAGTTTATTCTGTAAATTTGCTCATTAAATACGTATACAAAGCAACAGAACGATGAAAAATTCCAGTCGACTCAAGAAATTTTTACCCGATTTGATCGTAATCATTTCGTTTATCCTTATCTCATTTATCTATTTTGTGCCGGCCGTAATGGACGGCCGGGTAATTACACAGGGAGATTCCCTTGCCGCTGTCGGACAAGGGCAAGAGCAACGGGATTTTATGAAACGCCACGACGGTGAGCGTACGCGCTGGAACCTCTCGATGTTCGGAGGGATGCCATCGTATCAGATGAGTCCCACTTACAATTCGAGCAAACCGCAGGATTTGGCGAAAAAAGCCTATTCGCTGTTTTTGCCCAACTACGTTTACCTTGTTTTCATCATGCTGCTGGGGTTCTATATCCTTATGCGGGCATTCCGGGCATCACCATTGGTCAGTGCACTGGGAGCCATTGTGTGGGCATTCTCCTCGTATTTTTTTATACTTATCGCCGCCGGACACATCTGGAAGTTTATTACATTGGCATATATTCCGCCCACCATTGCGGGATTGGTATATGTATACCAAAAAAAATACCTGCCAGGGGCATTGTTGATCATGATTTTCGTAGCATTCCAGATCTCGGCGAACCATGTTCAGATGAGTTATTATTTCTTCTTCCTGATGTTTTTTATGGTAGCAGCCTTTCTTGTGCAAGCTGTTCGTGAAAAAAAACTCGCTGGTTTTTTGAAATCAACTGTCGTGGTTGTCATCGCAGGGATGATCGGTGTACTGACAAATTCCTCCAACTTGTACCACACGTATGAATACTCCAAAGAAACGATGCGCGGGAAATCAGAACTTTCACACCACGGAGCTGAAAATAAATCAAAAAACGGATTGGAGCGTGATTACATAACAGGATGGAGCTACGGAGTAGATGAAACCTGGACACTGCTCGTTCCAAACACCAAAGGCGGATCTTCTTCTGCCCGGATGTCGGAAAACCTCAAAGCGATGGAGAAAGCACGCCCTGAATACCGCGAGCTGTATAAACAAATCGCACAATACTGGGGTGAACAACCGTGGACGGCGGGGCCGGTTTACGTGGGGGCTTTTGTTTTGATGCTGTTTATTCTCGGCCTTTTTATCGTGAAAGGACCCGTAAAATGGGCGCTACTGGCAGGAACCCTTTTTTCCATACTGCTCTCGTGGGGGAAAAATTTTATGCCACTTACCGATTTCTTTATCGACTATATTCCCATGTACAACAAGTTCCGGACGGTTTCTTCAATCCTGGTAGTGGCTGAATTTTGTATTCCCCTGCTTGCAACCCTTGCGGTAAAAGAAATTGTCCAAAAGCCGGAAATCCTTAAAAAAAACATGAAATATGTAGGGATAAGCTGGGCTCTCACGGGTGGAATGGCTCTTCTCTTTTGGTTGTTGCCTGAATTATTTTTCCCCTCTTATATTTCCAACTTCGAAATGCAGCAACTGCAATCGTTGCCCACAGAACATGTTCAGACGGTTATCGGAAACCTCACGGAGATGCGCATATCCATCTTCAGAGCAGATGCCTGGCGTAGTTTTTACATCATTCTAGGAGGGGTCTTGATGCTGATCGCTTTTGTGTCCGGCAAATTAAAAGCCCAATGGATGGTGACCGGGATACTACTTCTTTGTCTAGCCGACATGTGGACGGTAAACAAAAGATACCTCAACGACAACGACTTCACCCCTAAATCAAATGAGCAACAGATGTTCGCACAAACACCAACCGACCTGCACATTTTGCAAGACACCACCAAATATTATCGGGTTCTGAATATGGCAACCAGCACATTCGACGACGGAGTTACGCCCTATTATCACAAAACCATTGGCGGTTACCATGCCGCAAAACTACGCCGATACCAGGACCTGATTGATATACACCTGATCAAGGAGATGGGAGTGTTGCAACAAGATATCATCCGTACGCAGGGCACTATGGACTCCGTAAATGCCGACGGGTACAAGGTATTGAATATGCTCAACGCCAAATGGATCATTATGCCAGCTCAAGGAGGAACCGTTCCGGTAGAGAATCCTTACGCTATGGGGAATGCTTGGTTTGTTGATAACATCCAGTTCGTAAACAACGCAGATGAAGAGATCGATGCGTTAGCGGCGATCGATTTAAGCAGGCAAGCCGTAGCCGACAAAAAATTCGAGTCTGTCTTGCAGGGATTCAACGTATCGACAGCCGATTCGGCATCCACCATCACGTTGGCCGATTACGATTCAAATTTTATTACCTACACGGTAGATGCGAAGAAAGACGAATTGGCTGTCTTTTCGGAAATTTACTACCCCAGGGGATGGGAAATTACCATTGACGGACAACCGGCCCAGATGCTACGCGCTAATTATACGTTGCGAGCCTTGCCCATTTCCGCGGGAACACACAAAGTGGAATTCCGTTTTGAGCCAGCTAGCATAAAGGTTACGGACGCAGTTGCATTTGCGGCGTTAGTTGTGATGTTGCTTACGGCAGTATGGATTGTATTTAGCGAAATAAAACAAAACAAACGAAGACAAAAACAATGAAAAAATCAATCTTTTACCTCTTTATTGTCCTGATGCTTTCCGCATGCGGAAGCGTTGTAGAAATGACAAGTTCCAAAATGAACCGGCTTGAGCTGGGTATGTCGAAAGAAGAGGTCACCCACATTTTAGGGAATGGATACACTATCGCCGAAAAACGGATTGAAGCCGGGAAGCAAATGGAAATTCTGTCTTATAGGGATTTTTATAAAGACGAAGAATTTTACATGTTTGTATTCGAGGATAACAGATTAAAAGAATGGTATCGTGATCTTTTGCCGAAAGTAGAAAAATAAGAAGGACAAAACAGGGTTTTCAAATCTGCAAACCCTGTTTTGTATAGATTTATTCCGTCGTAACTCCTGCTAATTCAGGGTCAATCATAATCCGTCCGCAATATTCGCACACAATAATCTTCTTCCCCATCTTAATATCCATTTGTTTCTGAGGCGGAATTTTATTGAAGCAACCGCCGCAGGCACCGCGCTGAATAGGTACTATTCCCAAGCCGTTGCGCGCATTCTTACGAATTCGCTTAAATGCGGTAAGCAAGCGGGGCTCAATAGTTGTTTCGGTCTTTTTCGCTTTTTCCCGGATCTTTTCTTCCTGAGCTTTGGTTTCCGAAACGATGTCATCGAGTTCCTTCTTTTTGGCTTCCAGATCGAAATTCTTTTCTTTCAGTTGTTCCTGCGCTGCAGTGATCTGTTCTTTAATCAGTTTTTCAGACTGCGTATTTTCGCGGATATGCTTTTCGGCCAATTCAATCTCAAGCGTTTCAAACTCCACCTCTTTCGATAAATGGTCGAACTCCTTGCTGTTGCGAACATTCTCGAGCTGCTTATTGTACTTCTCAATTTTTGCTTTGCTGGTTTCGATTTTGAACTTTTCCTGCTTGGTCATATCACTCAGTTCTTTCAAATCGAGTTCAAACTTATTGATACGTGTTCCTAACCCAGCGATTTCGTCGTCAAGGTCTGCTACTTCGAGAGGAAGTTCACCCCTAAGTGTTTTGATTTTGTCAATTTCCGAAAGATAGGATTGCAACTTATACAACGATTTCAGTTTTTCGTCTACTGCAATATCTTCTACGGTACTCTTTTTTCTTGTTGCCATAATTATATTATTTATTTTAGATTTCAGACCGCCATGCTTAGAGATTTCAGATATTAGACAGTCCGGCGTCTAATGTCTTTTATAAAAAAATGCAGTAACCAAACGAGGATTATCGTTTCATCACTACATTACCTGCAACTGCGGGAACAATGTCTGACCGCTTTCTTTTACAGGTATTTCACGGGATTCGAATCGAACGCCGATTTATGTACGACAAAGGTAGGAAATTTTTTCGAAATTACATCGAAAAAGATTTCTTTTGTGCAAATTTCTGATTCGTAATGTCCTACAACTGCGAGCAATAGATGACTGTCCACGTCGTAAAAATCGTTATACCTGGCTTCCCCTGTAATAAATGCATCGGCACCGTATGCAATGGCTTCGGGAACAAGAAATGCGCCGGCACCTCCACACAAAGCCACGTCATGAATTTCCCGGTTCTGCAATTTGGTGTGACGGATAGTTGGCAAATTGAATACATCTTTCAACAGATACAAAAACTCTTGCTCCGGGATAGGTTCGGGTAATACACCCACTACCCCGCTCCCAACTTGTGCCCAGTCATTTTTGAGCGGATAAAAATCATAAGCAGGCTCTTCATAAGGGTGGACTGACAGCAAGGCTCGTAACACGTCTGCCTGCTTGAATCTGGGTAAAACGGTTTCGATCCTTACTTCTTTTTCGAAATGAAATTTTCCCCTATTGCCCACAAAAGGGTTTGCCAACTCGTTTGCCCGGAAAGTACCTTCGCCGTGTAAATTGAAACTGCACGAATCATAATTGCCAATATTTCCGGCACCGGCATTGAATAAAGCGCTCCGGACATACTCGGCGTGCGATTCAGGAACAAAGGTAACCAGTTTCAGCAAGGAGTCTTTTTTAGGGCTCAAAATCCGGAGTTGCTGCAACCCTAGCATTTCTGCCAGTTTGAAGTTCACTCCCTGAGAAGCGTTATCGAGGTTGGTGTGCGCGGCATAAATCACTATGTCGTGCTTGATAGCCTTAATCATGCATCGCTCTATATAGGTCCGTCCCGTCAACGATTTAAACGGCTTAAAGGCTAGCGGATGATGCGAAATAATCAGGTTGCATCCCAGTGAAACAGCTTCGTCAATCACACTCTCCGTCACATCGAGGCTCAGCAAGGCTGCTGTGGCCTCCCGATTTATGTCGCCGACCTGAAGCCCGCTGTTATCAAAATCTTCCTGTAACGGAACGGGAGCCAGATTTTCTATCGTTTGCACTATTTCTTTTATTCGCATAACAAATACCTGTTTTATCTGCAAATATACTCCAATTTTCGTATTTTTGTGATAAACAAACAAATTAGCTTGTCATGAAGTACCTCATCATTGCCTTTTTCCTGTTTCTCCCTTTCAGCCTCGCACTGAGTCAGGATAAAAAAATAAATATCATTGTAATTGGCGCGCACCCTGATGACCCCGACGGAACGGCCGGCGGAACAGCCATAAAGTTTGCAGAACTCGGGCACAACGTATTGTTTGTATCGCTCACGAACGGAGACGCCGGACATCAATCAAAGGGCGGAGGAACGTTGGCAAAAATTCGCAGAGGCGAAGCACAGGAAGCCGGAAAGCGATTGGGAGTGACATACAGGGTTCTCGATAATCACGACGGCGAGTTGCTCCCCACCCTTGAAGTACGTCACCAGGTAATCCGGCTGATTCGTGAATGGGAGGCCGACATAGTAATCGGCCCCCGCCCGTACGATTATCATCCCGATCACCGGAACACGGCCCTTTTGTTGCAAGATGCAGCCTACATGGTGATTGTTCCTAACGTGGCATCCGATACTCCTCCCTTGAAAAGAAATCCCGTTTTCCTTTATGCACAAGACCGGTTTCAAAAGCCTTATCCGTTTATTCCGGATATTGCCATCGATATTTCCGACGTCCTGGACCGGAAAATTTACGCAATGGCGGCACACGAATCCCAATATTTCGAGTGGTTGCCGTGGACCGTTTCGCAAGAACAAAACGTTCCTAAAAAAGAAAAAGAACGGATCGAGTGGTTGAAATCCGGCAGAAGAAGAACGATAATTCCCGCGGTGAAAGAGGCTCTTGAGAAATGGTACGGAAAGGAAAAAGCAGACAAGATTACCGATGCCGAAGCCTTTGAAATATGCGAATACGGCAGACAACCCAACGAATCCGAAATCAGGGAATTATTTCCCATGATTGGTAAATAAAAATTCAAAAACAGACAACACGAAAACCATCTATTTATGAGAAAACTATTGACTATTGTTGTGCTCCTGTTACTTTTTCCGCTGGCTTTTTATGCGTTGAACAGGACAAAAAAAACTGTTCACCTGCCTGTTTTTCAACAGACACCCATTCTTTTTAATCCGGCGGACTATCCCGACGGTCTGGTAGAAAAAGAGGGACTGATCTATTTGGGAAACGGACGTATTGTACTGAAAAAAGTTCGCGTTCCCCAATTCAAAAATTATACCGAAGTCGAAATTGCCGTTACGCTCGTTTCAAATGGTGATCCCTGGGACAAATCGGGGTCTTGCTTTGTGATTCCAAAATCTTCAAAAATCACAATGATCGATATCGCCCGCAATTCGGCCGCCTATCCGCAGCAAGACACGGTGAAACATGAATCTTTGATCGGGATTTTACAAGGAAAAGATTATTTGCCGACTGTAGAATTGATGCGATTCATGACACCTTTCGGAGTGGGACACTTCAGCCGGAATGACGATCCGGTATCGGTCAAACGACGCCCGGTTTATGTGGATGGATGGGCGGAAAACGTTATATGGAAACAGGAAATATCGGATTTACTGCCCCTGCTCGAAGACGAAGCCTATATAGGCGTTTATATTGACACCTGGACAAAAGAAGGTTACCGCATTGACGTTCAACTCTCCTTTACCGAAAGTAATTTGCGCGGTGACAAAAAACCGCATCTGCATGTTGAGCCGTTGATAAATACCAATTATTACGTCGGACAGCGGCATCCCGATATTTTCTCACGAAGGGATGTGGAGATCCCGTTTATCATTCCAGAAAAAGCAAAAAATATCCGCCTAAAATATATTGCTACCGGACACGGCGGTCATTCCGGCGGAGATGAGTTCCGTCCGCAGCGAAATATACTGAAGATTGATGGCTCGGAGGTGTTGAATTTTCTGCCCTGGCGAACGGATTGTGCTTCGTTTCGACGTTTCAATCCCACATCCGGTGTATGGCTGCAAAAAAGGACAATGGCTTATATTAGCAACGAAGGTAAACGTGCCGAAAAAGAAATCGAAGAGCCGCTCGCTTCATCCGATTTATCACGAAGCAACTGGTGTCCAGGTAGTGATGTTTCCCCCATAGAGGTCGAACTGCCCAATCTGTCCGCAGGTAGTCACAGTCTGACCATAAGCATCCCCGAAGCAAGGCCCATTGAGGAAAACAAGTTGAACCACTGGCTTGTTTCGGCATATTTGGTGTGGGAAGAATAGGTTATGGTTTCACAGGGAAAATCTTTCGCATGGTGTCGGCAAAAACGGCTCCCATCCGTTGTTGAATGTATTGCCCTTTGCCGCTTTCGGGATGCCATCCAAAAGTTTCACCGTCAATATCTTGTTTATCACCCGTAAACAAACGGCTTATTTGTTCTCCCGTAACCGGATGAAGAGCACTCCTGGAGAACCCGATGAATTTATCGAACTCCACTACCGGAAATCCCCATTTTTCGGCCAGTTTTCTCACGGAAGTGTTGTAGGTTACCCTCCCGTCGTGCCAATCGGTGCAAAGCACAACGACAGCAGGTTTTCCACTCCGGCTGTTGAAATATTTCGATTTCCTGTCAAACTTCAGGTTATAACAATCGGCAAGGTACCGTTTAATGACGTAGTCGAACGCAGCAGCGTAATTGCTCCGGTCGAAAGGCACCGGGTACTCGGTGTAGTTAGGCTTTAGCTGCGATTCGTCGAAGACATCCCTGTCGTGAACCTGCATAATCACAAGAGCATCAATATGTTCCAGTTCTTCGATGGTGTATAATGTTCCGTCAATAATCCGGTTGGCAGCATCGGCAATAGCTTCACCTCCAATGGCTCTGTTAAGCGGGTTGGCATCCGACAGTTCACAACCGATTTCGAACCAACCGTTGTTGGGCGACGCAAAGGAAGCTCCAGTCAATAAAAAAGTATAACTCTTTTTGCTTGCGTTATCTTGAGCAGATAGAGTAAGAATACAAAAAGCAAGTAAAACTGTAAAAACAGGGATTCGTTTCATTGTAAGTTTGATTTTGTTGGAAGTGCAAACTTACTAAAAATCCGCAAACATTAATTGTACAGACAGCATTTACCGGGTTAAAAAATCCACGCGTACGAAACTTTCACCAGAAAATCGTTTTGAGGAGCAGCCTCAAATAAATCGCCCAGGTAATCCCTAAAACGGAACACACCCTCATTCCCCTGCACCGTTCTTCCTTGCGACCATACCAGGTAGAGTACAGACCCGGGTTTGTACTCCCACCGGTAAACCAGGTTAGAGCGGAATTGAAGAAAATAAAAATCGGGATTATCATAGGGATAGGTATCCATAGCTGTGAATCGATCGCTAAATCTATCTGCCCGCGGATGAGTTACAGTTTTAAAACCGTAATAATCTCCCGAAAACAGATAGGGAAGCGCATACCACTGCAGTGACATATCGGGAGTAATGCCGTAATTTACCCGAACCGACATAGATGCGATATTTTGGTCGATGGACGACAGGATATATGCAGGACTGTCTCCCGTCACCGTACGCACATACTGTTGATGCCCGGTAGCTTTGACGTACTGTGGATAAAGTGAAAGCGAAAGCCGGTTATTGGGTTTGTAGGTAATGTCTAATCCATAAGAAATGGAACGCCTTGAATGCTCGAAGCCATGAGAAAAGTTCATTTCGTATTCTAGGCTAAACTTCTTTCGGCTGTCCGATTCAACGGAAAACCACGAATTAATTACTCCGGGCGTTTTGAGTGCAGGTCCGCCCCTCAGCATTGAATTGGATAATCCCGGATAATTAATATTCAACCCTCCGGCAATGTCGTAATAATTGGTAAACTGAATGTACCCGAATGCTTCGTTTCCCCACTCCAGCGAAGTTCCGGAAAAATCCCTCACGTTATACCAGGAACCATTAAACTGATATTCGTTCACGATGCCTTTCGGGCGCCATTCGTTCCATGCTGCCCATATCCCGTTCAGAAACATATCGGCTTTGGGTTTAAAACCAACATCGTTAAATTCCAGTCCGGGGGAGCTCCAACTACTGAATCCCAAAAGATTAAAGTGCCCCGAAGCTTTACCTCCACTGACCGATCCGCCAAAACCGCTCAGCGATGTACGTTCTCCATCAAGTTCCAAATGCTTTGCATCGGGCCGTTGGTAATACCTTGCCGACGATTTCTGTAATTGAATCATCGCTTCCTGAGATCCACGCAAGTGGCTGAAGAATGCCCTGGCCGTTATAAAATAGGATTTCTCTTTCCAATATCTGGTTAAATTCAGTCCTGTGGTGTACGCTGAACCAGGCAGCGTTCTGAATTGATCTTCATCTATCTTACGGTTAGTGGCTGTAAATATCCCACCTATAATAAGGTTTCCGCTATCAAGATCCTGTTCCAGCCGGCCCACGAAATAATTTGACATCGGTTCCACGGCATATTTCGACCGTTCTCCACTGTGATCTATTTCACTGTACATTTTCTGCGTCACCGCATTCAGTATTCCGATGGAGGTTCCTTCACGTGTTTTTCCAGAAACTTTTACCGCACCAAGGATGTTTGTTCGCCCGGGTTCACGCACATAATCGCCCTCTTTTTTAGTGTAACTAAGGTGTGGCTCTCTTCCCAACCGACGAGAATAAAAAAGCTTATTCCGTTCGTTGTTGGTCAAATCGAACGGGTAATGGTAAATATTACTCCCTTCCACAAAGAAAGGCCGTTTTTCATTAAAATACGTTTCGAAATTGGTTAGGTTCACCACCGACGGGTCGGCTTCCACTTGCCCGAAATCGGGATTTACCGTGAAATTCAGTGTAATGTCGTGGGTAATACTGACCTTACCGTCCACTCCCACTGACGCTTTTGTACGGGTTCCCGTAGCAAACGGATTTCCTTTTTCCTTTTCCGAAAGGGTAAGCTGAGAAAGGGCAAAAGGAACAATCTCGATGTCTTTTTTGGGATTAATGTTACGAATACCATCCAGAACGCCGAAATTACCTATAAATTTGGCCGAAGCTTTGTCGATAGGCTGCCAGAACGA
This sequence comes from Petrimonas sulfuriphila, assembly GCA_038561985.1. Lineage (NCBI taxonomy): Bacteria > Pseudomonadati > Bacteroidota > Bacteroidia > Bacteroidales > Dysgonomonadaceae > Petrimonas > Petrimonas sulfuriphila. The sequence goes on from CP073276.1 coordinate 233,521, forward strand.
ACGCTCCTGGTGGCGATAAACGTGCCGCATCACCTCCAGGCCCCAACGGTATTGATTGTTCTTTCCGAAACGAAGCTGAGAATAGGGTATACGTATTTCGGCATACCATCCGTCGGGTTGCAGGGAAGTTCTCACTTCCCAAATCGGGTCCCAACTGTAGTCCTCGTCGTTCTCCTCCGTTAGCCTCCAGTCGGTTTTACTTCCTGCGGCGGTAACCAGAAACGCAAAAGCCGTCATCTTATCTTCGTAACTGTCTATGGCAATGGCAACCGCATCACCATCAGCATCGTCACGTCTAGAAACGCGGCGGACAATCTTACCGGGTTCGGCGTCGAGTGCTTTTATAGCTATGTATAAATTATCGTCATCGTAGACAATAGCAAATTGAGTTTGTTGAGAAGGTTGGGCACCGGAATGGGGTTCAAACTGCACAAAATCACTTCCCCAGACGGCATTCAGCCAGCAGTCGTCTGTCAGTTGACCGTCTATATCCGGTACTTGCTGCGTACGTGAAGTAGTGTAGGTTCTTGTTTGGGAAAAAGCCAATAACGAAAACAAGAAAAACAACAGTGTGTAGTAAATTTTCATCATATTTTGTTGGGTATATCCATAAGACGTAACAAAGGCCTTTTCCGTTACAAATTTTGTGACGTTTTTACCCCTTCAACCTTTCTCTCCTCCGTCTCAATGATTATGGCCGCTGCCGTTTTCCAAAATGTCGTGAAGCGCTTCAACCGAATGCGTATAATCAACGTAAGCCTCCACGTAAGCACGTCCTTCTTCGGCGGAATTGTTTTTCCCCTTGTTGAGTGTTTCCACCTTGTGGTATTTCTCCCTGATCACACTTCCGATATGGTTGTTCAATTGGACAAGTAATTTGTCAATATCGTTGTTCTCGATGGCTTTATCACTCAACACAATTATTTGTTTGGTAGTCCCTGCCGGTTTTAACCCGGTATAGGGTGCGCCTTCCGTTTCCCGATGCAACCTCACAAGCGTTTCGAAAAAATGCTTTTCAAGGATGGCGTAAATTTCCCGGTCACCCGATTTCAAACCGTAGACCTTATTGAACAAACCGGATATTTCAGCTTCCTGTTCCCGGGTAATCCATTTGAAGACCAAATTCACGTTGTTTGTTTCAAGCGCTTTAACCGCATCCTTAATCACAGGGCCGTCGTACGAGTCACAATGAGCAAAGAGAGGTGTTGATGCAAAAAACAGCAGTACGGAAATAAACAACCCAGGCAACACACTTTTGAAAGAGTTTCTACGAGCAGGTACATTTTTCACATCTACTACTTCAACATTTAATTCTTTTGTTTTCATTTTAAATTCATTTTAAAAAAGTTAATAATAAAATTTTCTGAAAACAAAAGTATACATCTCTCTCCCTCTGTGCGACCTACTTTGTAATTTAGGACCTATTTCCGGCAAAAAAACGGTTTTCCGGTTGAATCATACCAAGCGTTTTCAAACGGTCAAATCAATCCTGATCCTTCAGGATAAGCCGAAGCGAGTTATTTCGAGTAACATAATTCCACGCCCAATTGATAAAAACAATGAGTTTGTTGCGCACACTAAGTATAAGCATCAGGTGAAGGAACATCCAGACAAGCCACGCGAACCGTCCTTTAAATTTAGCAAAGGGCAGGTCTACTACAGCCTTGTTTCTGCTAACAGTTGCCATAGTTCCAAGGTTACGGTATTCATAAGGACGGAGATTAGTCTTCCTTAAATGGATGTACTGAAGGTTTTTTGCCAAGTTTTTGCCGTGCCCTATGGCAACATTTGCCACCTGGGGATGCCCCTTGGGATAGTTGGAGGTTTCCATATAAGCCACGTCTCCGATAGCAAAAACATCGCTGAGTCCCTCCACCCGGTTTATCCGGTCGACTTTAATTCTTCCGCCTCTCACTATGGATTGTGGAGGAATACCATCAAGTGCATTACCGGTGATACCGGCTGACCAGATAACGCTTTTGGAACGAATGGTTTCGCCATTGTTGAGTGTGATTTCATTTCCGTCGTAATTGGTTACAATCACGTTGGTTTTTACAATCACACCCATATCACGCAGGTATTTTTCGGAATAGTCTTGTGCAAATCGACTCATGGTGGACAGCGTGTTCGACCCTCCTTCCAGGAGATACACACTGACCTTAGACGAATCGATATGGGGATAGTCTTTCGGAAGTACTTCGCGCTTCATCTCGACAAATGCGCCGGCCATCTCAACACCTGTGGCGCCTGCACCCACAATAACGATGTTGTACAAGCCTTCCTTATCAGTTTCGTAAAGGAGTTTTTCAAAATTCATCAGGATAAAGTTTCGTACATTAATGGCCTGGTAAGTAGATTTTAATCCCAATGCATATTCTTCTACCTGGCGGTTCCCGTAGAAGTTAGTCCGCGACCCGGTGGCAATAACCAGATAATCGTATGAAAATGTACCGATAGAAGTGTCTATCGTTTTCTCTCCGGCGTTAAGGGAATATACTTTTGCAAGGCGGATCCGGACATCTTTTCTGTTCTGAAATATTTTACGAATGGGGAATGAAACGGTTGACGGTTCTATTTGCGAAGCAGCTACCTGATAAAACAGAGGAGGAAATTGGTGATGATTTATTTTATCTATGACAAGAATATCAAATCTGTTTTTTTTCAAATGCCGTACAAACTGTAATCCCCCAAAACCACAACCAATAACTACGACCTTTTTCATTGTTCAAAAATTAGTTGATAAATCAAGTTTTAATAGATCATGCGCATTCATTTTAATCATAAAACGTCTGAAACGGCAGAATGTTTTCAAAGGGTCGGACAGCTTGACAAATATGTAAAAAGCAGAAAGCGCTACGAATCACTCGCGGCGCTTTCTTAATGTTTAACATTTTAAAAATCACAGCTTCGCTGTGGTTACATCTTGGTTCAGTCTTTTAGTCCTTCACCTTCGGCAGATGCTCCCTCAGCGATTTGCGTTTTGTCCTGTGTATCAACTTTTTCTGTCACAGGAACTTCTGAAGCATTCACTTCTTTTGTATCTTTTAGTTCAACGGTTTCTTCAGCCTTAACTTCTTCAGCTTTTGCTTCTTCTTTTTTCACTTTCGAGTCCTTGGCTTTAGAATCGGTGGCAGTAGCTGGAGCGGCGGCACCCGTAGCTTTTCTACGTGAACGGCGTGTTTTTGCTTTCTTAGCTCCGCCGTCGCCCAACATGTTTTCGTTGTAGTCAACCAACTCGATGAAGCACATTGCTGCATTATCTCCCAAGCGATAGCCTGTTTTGATGATGCGGGTATACCCTCCAGGACGATCAGCTACTTTTTGCGAAATATACTGAAAAAGTTCGGTAACTGCAAATTTATTTTGCAAAATACTGAAAACTACTCTTCGCGAACTGGTGGAGTCCTCTTTTGATTTGGTGATGATGGGTTCTACAAACTTTCTTAATTCCTTGGCTTTAGGCACAGTAGTGAAAATACGTTTGTGCATGATGAGCGATGTTGCCATGTTCGATAACATGGCATCGCGGTGTGCAGCTTTACGTCCTAAATGATTATTTTTCTTATTGTGTCTCATTATCGTTAATCTTTATCTAATTTATATTTCGAGATGTCCATACCGAACGACAGGCTTAAATTGTCAAGCAATTCCTCCAGTTCAGTAAGCGATTTTTTACCGAAGTTTCTGAACTTCAACAAATCGTTTTTGTTGTGCATCACCAGATGACCCAGGGTTTCCACTTCAGCCGCTTTCAGGCAGTTGAGCGCACGAACCGAAAGATTCAGGTCAGACAATTTGCGTTTCAGCAATTGGCGCATGTGCAACACTTCTTCGTCGAACTCCTCGATATTCTCAGTACCGGTGGTTTCTACCATCATCTTAGCTTCGTCAGAGAATAACGCAAAATGCTGGATAAGGATTTTAGCAGCCTCCTTCAACGCATCTTTCGGTTGGATGGAACCATCCGTGGTAACTTCGATAATTAATTTTTCGTAGTCGGTCTTTTGTTCGATACGGTAATTCTCTATTTCGTATTTTACATTTCTGATAGGCGTGAAAATAGAGTCGATTGCAATGGTTTGCACGTCTTCAGAAGGCAACATAGCACGATTTTCCTCAGCAGGGACATATCCACGTCCCTTGTTGATGGTCAGTTCGAGCCGTAATTCAGCTTTCTTCTCTAAATGACAGATTTCGAGTTCCGGATTCAGTACTTCAAAACCAGTCAGTAATTTGCCAATATCTCCGGCTTTAAACACATTCGTGCCCGATACATTGAGACTTACTTTTTCCGTATCAAATTCTTCTACTATCCTTTTAAATCTGATTTTTTTCAGATTCAGGATAATAGTCGTCACATCTTCAATTATACCCGGAATAGAAGCAAATTCATGTTCAACACCGTCAAACTTTACCGATGTAATTGCATATCCTTCGAGAGAAGAAAGCAAAATACGGCGCAATGCGTTACCAATGGTAATGCCGTATCCGGGCTCCAGCGGACGGAATTCGAACTTCCCGGAGAACGCATTCTCCTGGATCATGATTACTTTATCGGGTTTCTGGAATGCTAATATTGCCATGAAATTATTGTTTAGAATATAATTCTACGATCAACTGTTCTTTAATGTTTTCGGGGATATCAGCTCTTTCGGGCAAATGCAGAAACTTACCGCTCATGGATGCTCTGTCCCACTCTAACCAAGGATATTTACTGTGATTGAAACCGGTAAGTGCATTTGAGATCACTTCCAACGATTTCGATTTTTCTCTCACACCGACAACTTCTCCGGCTCTCACGCTATACGACGGAATGTTTACTACTTTTCCGTTTACGGTGATATGACGGTGCGATACCAGCTGGCGGGCAGCTGCTCTAGTAGGTGCTATGCCTAAGCGATAAACGACGTTGTCTAAACGCGATTCCAATAACTGAAGCAGTACTTCACCTGTAATACCGCGGCTACGAGCAGCTTTTTCGAAAGTTAACCGGAATTGTTTTTCCAATACTCCGTAAGTGTATTTTGCACGTTGCTTTTCACGCAACTGAATTCCGTATTCCGACGTTTTACGTCTACGTGTATTTCCGTGCTGTCCCGGGGGGTAGTTCTTTTTAGAAAGAACCTTGTCGGGACCGAAAATAGGTTCACCGAATTTTCGGGCGATTTTTGTTTTTGGACCAGTATATCTTGCCATTTTTACAAATTAAACTTTTTCTACTGAAGCCTAAACTGTGCAGCCGCGATTACAGAGAAGTTGTATTGTAATCAAATCACAGCTCAAGTTTCTGTATGATTGAAACTTATGATTATTTACTCTTTTTTGATTTTCAGACGAATAACTACCGGATCAGACTCTTCTTGCTTTGGGCGGGCGACAGCCGTTGTGTGGAATGGGTGTAACGTCTACAATCTCGGTTACCTCAATTCCTGCACCGTGAATGGTTCTGATAGCTGACTCACGACCGTTTCCCGGACCTTTCACATAAGCTTTCACTTTGCGGAGTCCCAAGTCATAAGCCACTTTAGCACAGTCCGACGCCACCATTTGAGCTGCGTATGGCGTGTTCTTTTTGGAACTTCTGAAGCCCATTTTTCCGGCTGATGACCAGCTTATCACCTCTCCGTTGTCGTTGGTTAACGAAACAATGATGTTATTGAACGATGAAGAGATGTGTGCCTGTCCTTCGGCGCTTACTTTAACGTTTCTCTTTTTTGCTGCAACTGTTCTTTTTGCCATATTCCTTATCTGTTATTTAGTAGCTTTTTTCTTATTAGCAACGGTTTTCTTTCTTCCTTTTCGCGTACGTGCATTGTTCTTGGTGCTTTGTCCGCGGACAGGTAACCCGATACGATGGCGGATACCACGGTAGCAGCCGATATCCATCAGTCGTTTAATGTTCAACTGTACTTCAGAGCGAAGATCTCCTTCCACTTTGTATTCGGTTGAAATAATCTCACGAATACGTGCTGCCTGATCGTCTGTCCAATCTTTCACTTTGATATCTCTATCCACTTCGGCTTTAGCTAAAATACCGTTTGCCGAGCTGCGTCCGATGCCATAGATATAAGTTAACGCTATCTCGCCTCGCTTATTTTGCGGCAAATCGACCCCTACAATTCTTATAGCCATATAATTTTTTTAAATTGTTATTTTTTTATTTACCCCTGACGTTGTTTGAACTTGGGATTCTTTTTGTTGATAATGTATAAGCGGCCTTTCCTGCGAACGATTTTACAGTCAGCCGTGCGTTTTTTTAAAGATGCTCTTACTTTCATATTTGTATTTTTTAGATGTCAGATATCAGATTTTAGATTTTAGACAATTGTGGTCCGGTGTCTACTATCTGATGTCTAATTGTCTTGTTTTATTTGTATCTAAATGAAATCCTTCCTTTCGAAAGATCGTAAGGCGACATTTCCACGCGCACCCTGTCTCCGGGTAAAATCCGGATATAATGCATACGCATTTTCCCCGAGATGTGTGCGGTAATTTCGTGCCCGTTTTCCAATTCTACTCGGAACATGGCATTAGACAATGCTTCTACTATTGTTCCGTCTTGTTCAATTGCTGTTTGTTTAGCCATTTCTGCTCCTTTTAATTGTTGCTTGTTTCCTGAATAAACTCAAATGTCGACAAAATATCGGCTTTCCCGTTTCGGATAGCTATGGTGTGTTCAAAATGTGCTGAAGGTTTGCGGTCTTTGGTTCGCACCGTCCATCCGTCGTTTTCAAATACCACATTTTTACTTCCCATGTTGATCATCGGTTCAATAGCAATACACATTCCGTTTTTCAATAACGGACCTGTCCCTTTTCTGCCGTAGTTCGGCACTTCGGGTGCTTCGTGCATGTCTCTGCCTATTCCGTGACCAACCAATTCCCTTACAACCGAATAACCGTGCGACTCACAATACGATTGGATAGTGAAACCGATATCGCCCACTCTCTTATCGTGACAGGCCTGTTCGATGCCTTTGTAAAGCGCTTCTTTGGTAACCTTGAGCAATTGTTTAATCTCTTCTTTTACCTCTCCCACGCAGAACGTGTATGCCGAATCGCCACAATATCCCTGTTTGTTTGTACCACAATCAATAGATATAATGTCGCCTTCCTGCAAAGGGTGATTGTTGGGAATTCCATGTACCACTTTTTCATTTACCGAAGCACAAATGGAATTAGGAAAACCGCCGTATCCTAAAAAAGTGGGGATTGCTCCGTGATCCCTGATAAACTCTTCTGCAATTTTGTCGAGTTGAAGTGTCGTCACCCCAGGTTTGATATGTTTGGAAAGCTCTCCCAGAGTCATTCCTACCAAACGGTTGCTTTGACGCATCAATTCAATTTCTTCGTCGGTTTTCAGTATGATCGTTCTACTATTCATCCCCATTTATTCACCAGAAACTTAATAAGCTGCAATTGAACCGGATCGGCCCTTTATTTTAGCTCCCGATTTAAGGAAGCCATCGTAATGACGCATCAGCAAGTGACTTTCTATCTGTTGCAAGGTGTCAAGCACTACTCCAACAAGAATTAGCAACGAGGTTCCGCCAAAAAATTGTGCGAACTGTGAATTTATCCCGGTAATTCCGGCAAAAGCAGGCATAATAGCGACCAAAGCCAAGAAAATTGAACCAGGAAATGTAATCCTGGACATGACCAGATCGATATACTCTGCTGTCCTTTTACCCGGTTTTACACCAGGAATAAAGCCGTTGTTTCTTTTCAAATCCTCTGCCATTTGAATAGGATTAACAGTGATTGCCGTATAGAAATAGGTGAAAGCAATAATCAGCAACGCAAAGATGAAGTTATACGAAAAACTGGTGTAATTCATCAGCGAGGCCCAAAATCCACCTCCCTCTCCTACTGAAAACTGGGCAATAGTAAGCGGTATAAACATAATCGCCTGAGCAAAGATAATAGGCATTACGTTAGCTGCATTCACTTTCAAGGGTATATACTGGCGAACACCGCCGTATTGCTTGTTTCCCACAATCCGTTTAGCATACTGTACAGGAATTTTTCTCGTGCCTTGTACCAACATAATCGCTCCGGCTATAACCACCATCAGGAAAATGATTTCGAGCAGGAAGAGCACCAATCCCCCGGGGGCATTGAGCAACCGATCGAACTCAGCGACCAAAGCATGCGGCAGACGGGCAATAATACCAATCAGGATGATAAAGGAAATACCGTTACCAATTCCCTTGTCGGTAATTCTTTCTCCCAACCACAACACAAACATACTCCCACCGGCGAGAATAACGGTTGAAGGAATTACCCAATCAAACAATCCTCCCGGAATTGCCGATCCTAAAGCTCCGTAGATATAAGCGGGCCCTTGGAAAAGCAAAATGGCAACCGTTAGATAACGGGTATACTGGTTCATCTTCGTACGTCCACTCTCACCTTCACGTTGCATTTTCTGGAAAGCCGGAACGGCAATGCCTAACAACTGCATCACAATGGAAGCAGAGATGTAGGGCATGATTCCCAATGCAAAAATAGAAGCGTTTGCGAACGCACCTCCCGAGAACATATCGAGCAATCCCAGCAGACCTGAGCTTGCATTTGCCTGTAAGGCCTCGAGTTGCAACGGGTTAACACCCGGAAGTACGACAAACGAACCAAACCTGTATATGGCAATAAAACCCAGCGTGATGAGTAACCTCATCCGCAGGTCTTCAATTTTCCAAATATTTTTTACTGTCTGTACAAATCCCATTTTTTCAGAGTTTTACGGCTGTACCTCCTGCAGAAGAAATAGCTTGCTCGGCTGCCTTGGAGAAAGCATGAGCTTCAACTTCCAATTTTGCCGAAAGTGTTCCTCTTCCAAGAATTTTAACCAAGTGTTTTCGGGAAATAAGGCCGGCATTGATCAATACCTCCGGAGTTATCTTATCTATTTTCTGAGAGTCGGCCAATACCTGAAGTGTTTCAATGTTGATGGCTTTGTATTCAACTCTGCTCAGTGGATTAAATCCGAATTTAGGTACACGACGCTGTAAAGGCATCTGTCCACCTTCAAATCCGGTTTTTCTGGAATAACCCGATCTTGATTTTTGTCCTTTGTGTCCTCTTGTCGAAGTACCTCCTCTGCCCGATCCCGATCCGCGTCCGATTCTTTTACGGGTTTTGGTTGCGCCTTCAGCGGGTTTTAAGTTCGATAAATTCATCATTATCTATTTTTTATCGTTATAAACTAATTTATTCTACAATCGTTACCAAATGATGAACTTTGCTGATAAGACCTCTGATAGTAGGGTTATCTTCATGTTCAACCACTTTGTTCATTTTTGTCAATCCTAACGCATCTAACGTTTTTTTCTGAATTTTAGGGCAGTTAATCCTGCTGGTAGTCTGTTTTACTTTTATAGTAGCCATTTCAAAATCCTTCCGTTTTTATCCGTTAAATACTTTTTCTAAACTAACTCCGCGATTTTGAGAAACAGTAATGGGGTCTCTCAGTTCGCACAAGGCTTCAATGGTAGCTTTCACCAGGTTGTGAGGATTTGACGATCCTTTCGATTTCGCCAGAATATCGGTAATTCCTGCACTTTCCAACACGGCACGCATGGCACCTCCTGCTTTTACTCCTGTTCCGGTAAAGGCTGGTTTCAGAAAAACTTCGGCTCCGCCGAAACGGGCAGATTGTTCGTGAGGTATGGTCCCTTTGTAAACGGGAACTTTCATCAAGTTCTTTTTGGCTGCTTCAACACCTTTAGCAATAGCAGTAGTCACCTCACCGGCTTTACCCAATCCCCAGCCAATAATACCGTCTTCGTTTCCAACTACAACCATAGCAGCAAATGTGAATGTACGACCTCCTTTTGTTACCTTGGTAGTACGATTGATAGCCACTAGCCTGTCCTTCAACTCTAAATCGTTTGTCGATTTTACTCTTCTATCTGTTCCTGTCATAGTTGTTTAAAATTTAAGTCCTCCTTTACGAGCGGCATCAGCCAATTCTTTTATACGTCCATGATATAAGTAACCGTTTCTGTCGAATGCTACCTTCTCAACCCCGGCTTCTTTAGCGTTGCTGGCAATCATCTCGCCAACTTTTGCAGCTATTTCTTTTTTGGGAAGTTTTTCTTCCACTTTCAAAGATGAAGCCGATGCCAGCGTAACTCCATTAATATCATCGATAACCTGCGCGTATATTTGTTTATTACTCCTGAACACGGACAAACGCGGACACTCCTTGGTCCCGCTGATCTTACCGCGAACACGAGTCTTAATCTTTAGTCTTCTTTCTGTTTTTGTTAACATAGCGATTTCTGTTTACGTAAATTATTTACCTGCTGTCTTACCCGATTTGCGACGGATTTGTTCACCAACAAATTTAATACCTTTACCTTTGTAAGGTTCGGGTTTGCGGAATGAACGAATTTTTGCACAAACCTGTCCGAGCAATTGCTTATCGGAAGACTCCAAAATAATAAGCGGATTCTTGTTCCTTTCCATCTTGGTTTCCACTTTAATCTCCTGGGGTAATTCCAGGAATATGTTGTGGGTATAACCAAGTGATAATTCCAGAATTTGTCCGTTATTGGTTACACGGTATCCAACACCAACAAGCTCCAGTTCCTTGCGAAATCCTTCCGAAACGCCAATCACCATATTGTGGAGCAAAGAACGGTATAACCCGTGCATGGCTCTGTGTTCTCTGTCGTCGGTAGGCCTGATAACGGTTAAAATTCCGTTTTCAACCTCGACTTTAATATCAGGGTTTACGTGTTGTTTCAGTTCTCCCTTAGGGCCTTTCAACGTAATCACGTTATCTTCTCCCACCGTTACTACAACGCCGGAAGGCAATGAAATGGGCAATTTTCCTATTCTTGACATATTATTCTCCTCCTGAAATTAATAAACGTAACACAATACTTCACCACCGATTTTCTGAACGGCAGCTTCTTTATCCGTCATTACTCCTTTTGAAGTAGATAATATGGCAATACCCAAACCGTTCAGTACCCGGGGCATATTCTTATAACCGGTATACCGACGTAACCCGGGTGAAGATATGCGAATCAGTTTTTTGATCGCATTCACTTTATTTACCGGATCGTATTTCAAGGCAATCATAATTGAGCCTTGCGGTCCATCCTCTACAAACTTATAATTAAGGATGTAGCCTTTGTCAAAGAGAATCTTTGTGATGTCTCTTTTCAAGTTTGATGCGGGAATCTCCACCACACGATGTTTCGCCTGGATAGCATTTCTCAACCGCGTCAAATAATCTGCTATTGGATCTGTCATTATAAAAAAATTTAAATTGATCCCGACTGTCGGGACAATATTTAATAAAACTTCGTTAGTTTACTGTATATTACCAGCTTGCTTTTTTCACTCCGGGGATAAGCCCTTTCGATGCCATTTCCCTGAACTGAATGCGGGATAATCCAAACTGGCGCATATAGCCTTTAGGACGTCCGGTTAAGTTGCAACGGTTGTGCAAACGAACGGGAGACGCATTCTTAGGGATGGTTTGAAGTGCTTCGTAATCACCTTCAGCCAAATATTTTGCTCTTTTTTCGGCATAACGGGCAACCATTTTAGCTCTTTTCACCTCGCGGGCTTTCATTGATTCTTTTGCCATTTCTTACTTGTTTTTTTCTGTTCTAAACGGTAATCCAAATTCTTTGAGGAGTGCATAGCCTTCTTCATCGGTTGCTGCAGAGGTAACGAACGTAATGTTCATTCCCAGCAAACGGGAGATGCTGTCGATATTGATTTCAGGGAAGATAATCTGTTCCTGGATCCCCAGGGTATAGTTTCCTCTTCCGTCGAGTTTACCCTCAATCCCCCTGAAGTCACGAATACGCGGTAATGCAACACGGATAAGTCTTTCGAGAAATTCGTACATTTTATCGTGACGCAACGTAACACGGGCTCCGATAGCCATTTTCTTACGCAACTTAAAGTTGGAAATATCCTTTCTCGAGTAAGTTGCCACTGCTTTCTGACCGGTAATTGCCGTTAACTCGTTGATTGCTGTTTCGATAATTTTCTTGTCAGCCACTCCTATACCCAATCCCTGATTAATAACAATTTTATCAAGTTTGGGAGCCTGCATAACGGATTTGTATCCAAATTCCTTCATTAGGGCAGGCACAATACGTTCCCCGTATTCTTTTTTGAGAGTAACCGTACTTCTGTTTCCCTGATCTTCTGTTTGGGGAGCAGCAGCCTGAGCTTCTTTCTGAACTTCAGCTTTGGGTTCAGCGGCTTTTGCCGCTTTTTCTTTTTTCACTTCTTTAGCCATTACTTAATTACCTCCCCTGATTTTTTTGCATAACGTACTAACTTACCTTTACTGTCTTCTTTTCTTCCAATGCGCGTTGGTTTACCGGTTTTCGGATCAACCAAATTTAGTTTCGAGAGATGAATGGAAGCTTCTTTCTTTTCGATACCTCCATTGGGATTCTGTGCATTGGGTTTTGCATGCTTCGACACGATATTTACTCCCTCTACAATGGCGCGGTTTTTAGCCACCAGTACCTCGAGCACACGTCCTGTTTTGCCTTTGTCTTCACCGGAGTTCACGTAAACCGTATCTCCTTTTTTAATATGTAATTTACTCATTGTCTGTGATTGTTTAATAGATTAAAGTACTTCGGGCGCTAATGAAACAATCTTCATGTTTGTAGCACGTAATTCACGTGCAACCGGCCCAAAGATACGGCTGGCTCTCAACTCACCGGCGTTGTTCAGAAGGACGCAGGCATTGTCGTCGAAACGAATATAAGAACCATCAGCACGACGAATTTCTTTTTTCGTACGTACAATGATTGCTTTTGTTACAGCGCCTTTTTTAATGTCACTCGAAGGGATTACGCTCTTGATAGCCACAACAATTACATCCCCAACAGACGCGTAGCGTCTTCTTGTTCCACCTAATACACGGATGCAAAGGGCTTCCTTGGCTCCGCTATTGTCGGTCACGTTTAGTCTTGATTCTTGCTGTATCATCTTACTTAGCCCTTTCTATTACTTCAACCACTCTCCATCTCTTTGTTTTGCTCAAAGGACGTGTTTCCATTATACGTACTGTATCCCCTATGTTACAGTCATTCTTTTCATCATGGGCGTGAAATTTTTTCGTTTTACTAACGAACTTCCCATATATAGGGTGTTTTTCTTTCCATTTTACAGTAACGGTGATGGTTTTTTCCATCTTGTTGCTGAAAACGACCCCGATTCTTTCTTTTCTTAAATTTCTCGTTTCCATTATAATTATTAAGCTTTTTTCAATTCACGAGCGCGCAATTCAGTCTGAATACGTGCAATGTTTCTGCGTTTTTCTCTTATCGAACCTGAATTGTCGAGCGGAGTAGTTGTATGATAAATCTTGGTCTGAATCAGGTCCGCCTGTTCAGCATCCAACCTTTCCTTCAAATCCTTATCCGATAACTCCTTGTATTCTTGTTTTTTTGATTTCATGCCTTACGAATTAATTTTGGGGTTGTTCATAATCTCTTCTGACAACGAATTTTGTCGTAACAGGCAATTTCTGTGCTGCCAGGCGGAGAGCTTCTTTTGCGACATCGTACGGTACACCTTCGATTTCGAAAATAATTCTTCCGGGAGTAACAGGAGCCACGTATCCTTCGGGATTACCTTTTCCTTTACCCATACGTACTTCAGCAGGTTTTTTGGTAATTGGTTTATCGGGGAAGATGCGTACCCAAACTTGTCCTTGGCGTTGCATATAGCGTGTTACGGCAACACGGGCAGCCTCAATCTGATTGCCAGTGATCCATTTTGATTGTAACGATTTTATCCCGAACGAACCGAATGCCAACTGATTACCGCGACCGGCGAAGCCTTTCATGCGGCCTTTCTGCTGTCTTCTAAATTTTGATTTTTTCGGTTGTAACATATTGGTTTATGCGTTTTTGTTATTATTTCTTCTGTTTCTTCTGGCACCTCTGCCTCCTTCGGGGCGATTACCTCTGTCGCTGCGTCCGCCACCGCCTTGTGAACGATTTTCCTTGGAAGATGCGAATGAAGGTGCCAGGTCTTTTTTACCGTAGATCTCACCTCTGCAGATCCAAACCTTGATACCGATCAATCCAACTTTGGTCAACGCTTCTGCATGAGCATAATCAATGTCGGCACGGAAAGTATGCAACGGAGTCCTTCCCTCTTTATACATTTCCGACCGGGCCATTTCGGCACCGTTCAAGCGACCTGAGATTTGAATCTTTATGCCTTCTGCGCCCATCCTCATGGTAGATGCGATGGCCATTTTAACCGCTCTGCGGTAAGCAATTTTACCTTCCACCTGGCGAGCAACATTATTGGCCACGATAACCGCATCCAGCTCGGGTTTCTTTATCTCGAAGATATTGATTTGAACATCCTTATCGGTTATTTTCTTTAACTCTTCTTTTAGCTTGTCCACTTCCTGGCCACCTTTACCGATAATGATTCCCGGGCGGGCGGTACAGATAGTGATGGTAACTAATTTCAGCGTTCTTTCAATGACAATGCGAGAAACACTTGCTTTGGCCAGACGAGCATTCAAATAAGTGCGAATTTTGCTGTCTTCCAGCATCATTTCGCCATAATTATCTCCACCGTACCAATTAGAGTCCCATCCTTTGATGATTCCCAAACGATTTGCTATCGGATTTACTTTTTGTCCCATCTGCCTGTATTAATTTTGTTCTTGTTCTTTTTTATAAGTATCTACCACAATTGTCACGTGATTTGAACGTTTGCGAATTCTGTAGCCGCGGCCTTGCGGGGCAGGACGAAGTCTCTTCAGCGTTGCACCTTCGTCTACAGAAATTATTTTGATATAAAGTTCGCCGGTTTCGGCTTTGCGTTCGTTTTTCTGTTCCCAGTTAGAGATGGCCGAGAGTAATAATTTTTCAACTCTTCTCGATGCCTCCTTGCTGGAAAACTTCAAAACGCCCAATGCTTTAAAAACTTCCATTCCGCGCACCATATCTGCAACGTATCGCATTTTCCGGGGCGAAGAAGGAGCATTTTTCAACACGGCTAAAGCAACCTCTCTGCGGTTTTCTTTGCGTTGTTCTGCTGATATTCTTTTTCTAGCACTCATGTCTTTTCTTTTTTTTATTCAGTTAAGCCCGCCGATTATTTCTTTCTGTTGCCGGAATGTCCACGGAATGTGCGCGTTACCGCAAATTCACCTAACTTATGTCCTACCATGTTTTCGGTAATATACACCGGAATAAATTTATTTCCGTTGTGTACAGCAATAGTGTGGCCCACGAAATCGGGGGAAATCATTGAAGCACGTGCCCATGTTTTTACGACAGCTTTTTTGCCGCTCTCGTTCATGTCATTCACTTTCTTCTCTAATTTTATGTTGATATACGGACCTTTTTTTAATGATCTGCTCATAATTCTTACTTGTTAATCAGGTTATTTTTTCTTTCTTCTTTCTACGATGTATTTAGAAGAATGCTTTTTCGGAGCTCTTGTTTTCAAGCCCTTTGAATAAATACCTTTGGGCGAACGTGGATGACCTCCCGACGCGCGGCCCTCACCACCACCCATGGGGTGGTCAACCGGGTTTTTAACAACCCCGCGTGTGTGTGGACGACGTCCAAGCCATCTTGAACGACCGGCTTTACCTGATTGTTGCAGAGCATGGTCTGAATTACCAACACTTCCTATAGTAGCTTTACATGTAGCAAGAATTTTACGAACTTCACCTGAAGGCATTTTGATAATCGCGTATTTATCTTCACGCGAAACCAACTGAGCGAATGTTCCGGCCGAACGCACCATTTTTGCACCTTGTCCCGGGCGCAACTCAACGTTATGAATCACCGTACCAAGGGGTATGTTTGCCAAAGGCAGTGTATTGCCAACTTCGGGAGCAGCTTCCGGTCCCGACATCACTGTGGTTCCAACTTCTAATCCGTTGGGAGCAAGGATATACGTTTTTTCTCCATCGGCATAATAAAGCAACGCGATGCGTGCAGAACGATTGGGATCGTATTCAATGCTTTTTACAACGGCAGGAACTCCGTCTTTTGTTCTCTTGAAATCAATAAAACGAAAACGTTTTTTGTGTCCGCCACCAATGTAACCTATCGTCATTTTCCCGCGATGGTTGCGTCCACCTGTACTTGTTTTACCAACTACAAGAGATTTTTCCGGTTCTGATGCAGTGATATTTTCAAAAGAACCGATAATCTTGTGTCTTTGCCCCGGTGTTGTGGGCTTTAGTTTACGTATTGCCATTTTTTAATTAGATATTGCTGAATAAATCGATTGTTTCACCTTTTTTCAAGGTTACAATTGCTTTTTTATAAGATGGCGTGCTACCGGTAACAACACCGGATTTTGTGTAGCGGCTTCTCAGCTTGCCATCGTATTTCATTGTATTCACCTGTTCTACGTGAACATTGTAGAGCGATTCAATTGCATTTTTGATTTCTACTTTGTTAGCTCCGGGAACTACAATGAAACCGTAACGGTTTTCGAACTTCTCGGTAACCGCGGTTTGTTTTTCTGTAAAAATTGGTTTTATAATTACTCCCATTGTTTTGTCTCCTTATGCTTTAAGTAAATCATCAATTACCGCAACAGACGATTCCGTGAGCACTAAATTCCCACAGTTCATAATTTTGTATGTATTTATGTCTGAAGCAGTTATAATCTCAACTCCCGGTAAATTTCGAGCCGACAAATATACGTTTTTATTTTGACTTGGCAAAACGAAAAGTAGCTTTTTATCAGCCAGTTGCAGTTTTTTTGTTAGCTCAGCAAAGTTCTTCGTTCTGGGTGCGTCGAAGTTGAAATCTTCCACTACCCAAATAGCTTCGTTTCTGGCTTTTAATGAAAGTGCTGAACGACGTGCCAATGCTTTTTCCTTTTTGTTGAGCTTAAAGCCGTAATCACGTGGTTTAGGACCAAAGACCCGGCCTCCGCCTACCATAACCGGCGATTTGATGTCGCCACGGCGTGCACCACCACTCCCTTTCTGGCGAATGAGCTTGCGGGTGCTTCCAGCTATTTCATTTCTCTCTTTCGATTTGTGCGTACCCTGACGCTGGTTAGCCAAATAATGTTTTACGTCTAACCAGATAACATGATCGTTAGGTTCAATTCCGAAAATGGAATCATTGAGTGTCACCTTTTTATCTGTTACCTCTCCGTTGATATTGTATATGCTTAATTCCATTTTATTTTTCTATTGCTACAATTGAACCTTTACATCCCGGAATCGAACCTTTCAACAATAAAAGATTGTGTTCGGGAATTACTTTAATCACCTGAAGATTTTGAACGGTTACCCGCTCATTACCCATCTGGCCGCCCATACGAGTACCTTTAAATACTTTCGCGGGATACGAACAGGCTCCGATAGAACCCGGGGCACGCAAACGGTTATGCTGCCCGTGTGTGGACTGTCCTACACCACCGAAACCGTGGCGTTTTACTACACCTTGAAACCCTTTTCCTTTCGATGTCCCGATCACGTCCACGTAAACGGCATCGTTAAAAAGATCAACAGTGATTTCGGACCCCAACTTGTAGTCGTTTCCAAATCCTTTGAACTCGGCCAAGTGTCTCTTCGGGGTAACTCCGGCTTTTTTAAAATGACCTTTTTCGCCGTTGGGTGTGTGTTTGTCTTTTTTATCTTCAAACCCAAGTTGAATAGCGTCGTAACCGTCATTTTCAACGGTCTTTACCTGAGTAACCACGCAAGGACCTACTTCGATAACAGTGCATGGAACATTTTTCCCCTCGGCACTGAAAACGGATGTCATTCCGATTTTTTTTCCAATTAATCCTGGCATTTCTCTGTTGTTTAATTAATTAATTATTTAGATTCAAGAACCAAGAGCCAACGATTTTTATCTTGGTTCTTCTGTCCTGGCTCCTGGCTCTTTTGTCTTATTTATTACACTTTGATTTCTACTTCTACCCCACTCGGCAATTCAAGCTTCATCAGCGCGTCAACGGTTTTTGCCGTTGAGCTGTAGATATCGATCAGCCGCTTGAAAGACGAGAGTTCGAATTGCTCGCGCGATTTTTTGTTTACGAATGTAGAGCGGTTCACAGTAAATATGCGTTTGTGTGTGGGCAACGGAATGGGTCCGCTTACTACTGCACCCGTAGCTTTTACGGTTTTTACGATTTTTTCTGCAGATTTATCCACCAGGCTGTAATCGTAGGACTTCAGTTTAATTCTGATTTTTTGGCTCATATTATTTTTATAATGTTATTTAATCAAATCAACACGACCTTTTACTTCCGTCAGCACTTGTCTTGCAATCGAGGGAGAAACTTCCTCAAAATGGTCGAAAGACATTGTGGAGGTTGCTCTTCCCGAAGTAATGGTCCGCAATGAAGTTACATATCCGAACATTTCCGAAAGCGGAGTTTTTGCCTTTACAATGCGTGCACCCGACCGGTTCGATTCCATGCCTTCGATTTGTCCGCGCCGCTTGTTCAGATCGGAAATCACATCCCCCATACTTTCCTCTGGAGTTACTACTTCCACCTTCATGATCGGCTCTTTTAAAACAGGACCGGCTTTTTCGCTGGCACTTCTGAATGCCTGAATAGCACATATTTCGAATGACAACTGATCGGAGTCTACCGGATGGTAAGAACCATCAATTACCGTAACTTTCAGCTTGTCCAACGCATAACCGGCGAGAACACCGTTCTTCATGGCGCGTGCAAAACCCTTCTGGATAGACGGTATATACTCTTTGGGGATATTTCCGCCTTTTACCTCATCGATAAATTGCAGTTCCCCTTCGAAATCTGCATCGGCCGGTTCTACCCGTACGATGATGTCGGCAAATTTACCGCGCCCCCCAGTCTGCTTCTTGTAAACCTCACGCAACTCAACCGGCTTAGTAATAGCCTCTTTATAAGAAACTTGCGGACGCCCTTGATTGGCTTCGACTTTAAACTCACGTTTCAACCGGTCGATAATGATTTCCAGGTGAAGTTCTCCCATTCCGGAAATAACCGTCTGACCGGTTTCTTCATCCGTCTTAACCGTAAATGTAGGGTCTTCTTCTGCCAGTTTAGCCAAACCAACGGAGAGTTTATCCAAATCTTTCTGGGTCTTAGGCTCTACAGCAATACCGATAACCGGATCAGGGAAATCCATCGATTCCAAAACAATGGGTTTGCTTTCTTCACAAAGCGTGTCGCCCGTGCGAATATCCTTAAAACCAACTCCAGCACCGATGTCTCCACATCCAATGAATTCTTTCGGATTCTGTTTGTTAGAGTGCATTTGGAACAAACGTGAGATACGTTCCTTTTTCCCCGATCGGGGATTATAAACGTAAGAACCTGCTTCCAGTTCTCCCGAATAAACACGAAAGAAACAGAGACGTCCCACATATGGGTCAGTCGCGATTTTGAACGCCAGGGCGCACATCGGCTCGTTAGGATCAGGACGTCTGACGACTATTTTGTCTGTATCTCTCGGATCAACGCCCTCAATAGCATCGGTGTCGACCGGGCTGGGCAAGTAAGAACAAACAGCATCCAGCAACGTTTGTACTCCTTTGTTTTTGAATGAAGAGCCACAGATCATCGGATTTATCTGCATGGAAAGTGTTCCCTTCCTTACAGCTGCTCTCACCTCATCCTCCGTGATGGTTGAAGGATCGTCGAAAAACTTCTCCATCAACACATCATCGAACTCAGCAACCGTTTCGAGCATCTTTTCTCTCCACTCGTTGGCTTCATCCAATAAATCAACAGGTATCTCCTCTATGTGATACTCAGCACCCATGGTCTCATCGTGCCAATACAACGCTTTCATTGTAATCAAATCCACCACGCCCTTGAAGTTCTCTTCTGCGCCTATGGGGATTTGGATGGGACAAGGAGTTGCACCAAGTACTTCTTTTACCTGACGAACTACCTCAAAAAAGTTAGCCCCAGAACGGTCCATCTTATTCACGTAACCAATTCGCGGCACTTTGTATTTATCTGCCTGACGCCACACAGTTTCCGATTGCGGCTCAACCCCACCTACGGCACAAAATGCCGCCACGGCTCCGTCGAGAATACGCAATGAACGCTCAACTTCTACGGTGAAGTCAACGTGTCCCGGAGTATCAATTAGATTAATTTTGTATGTTTTGTCATTATATTTCCAGTTCGCGGTTGTGGCCGCAGAAGAAATGGTTATACCCCGCTCCTGCTCCTGCTCCATCCAGTCCATCGTGGCCGCCCCATCGTGTACCTCTCCAATTTTATGGGTTAATCCCGTGTAAAACAAGATACGTTCCGACGTAGTCGTCTTGCCGGCATCAATGTGCGCCATGATACCTATATTGCGAGTGAAAATTAATGCTTCTTTTGAACCTTTTGCCATCTTTTTTACCTAACAGTCTGTTTATTTAAAATCTGAAATGTGCAAAAGCCCTGTTCGCTTCTGCCATTCTATGCATATCTTCTTTACGTTTATATGATCCACCCTGATTGTTATACGCATCAACGATCTCAGCAGCCAGTTTGTCTGCCATCGTCTTACCTCCTCTTTTGCGAGCATAAAGAATGAGGTTTTTCATTGAAATGGATTCTTTTCTTTCGGGACGAATTTCTGTAGGCACCTGAAATGTTGCTCCGCCAACACGGCGTGATTTCACTTCAACCTGCGGTGTTATATTGTCTAATGCGGCTTTCCAAATCTCGAGAGCCGGTTTTTCTTCGTTGGGCAATTTAGCCTTCACTGTATCCAATGCAGAATAGAAAATATCGTAAGATATACTCTTCTTTCCGTCATACATAAGGTGGTTAACAAACTTTGTCACCCTTACATCACCATATACAGGATCGGGTAGAACCTGTCTTTTTTTAGGTTTTGTTTTTCTCATTGTTTTAATTGATTTGTGTTGTGTTTGGTTGCCGTTTTTTATCTGTCTTCAACAATTCCTCCGAACCGTTTACTCAACCTATAGTAGCTTTTCCCAAAAATTCCAACAGCGATTTTACATGAATTTTAACTTATAAAAAATAAAGCGTACTTTTATTGTGCGGGATTATTTCTTCTTTGCACCCGGCTTGGCAACTGCTCCCGGTTTAGGACGCTTAGCTCCATATTTAGAACGACGTTGAGTACGGCCATTTACCCCGGCAGTATCCAATGTTCCGCGAACAATGTGATAACGTACACCCGGAAGGTCTTTAACACGACCGCCACGCACCAATACAATAGAGTGCTCCTGCAAGTTGTGCCCTTCGCCCGGAATATAAGCGTTCACCTCCTTAGTGTTAGTTAAACGTACACGAGCCACTTTCCTCATTGCTGAGTTTGGTTTTTTGGGAGTAGTAGTATAAACCCTCACGCAGACACCGCGTCTTTGCGGACACGAATCAAGCGCACGGGATTTACTTTTCTCTTCTATAACCGTACGGCCTTTTCTTACTAATTGTTGAATTGTAGGCATTTTTCTACTTTCTTTTTGTCTTTTATTTTACTGATAAATTTAATTTCTTTACACAACCTCACCCAATTATAACTTAAATATAATCAAATGATTAACGTCAAAAACCACCGTCTCTGGGGTTAAAAACGGCACAAAATTACAAATAATCAACATGATATGCAAATTATTGACGGTGTTTTTTCAACTATTTTACAAAATCCAGACAACTGATATTTTGAAAAAACAACAACTATTTCTTACGTCGCCACCGATTTTTATAAAAAAACAACTATTTTCGCAATTCAATGTAACTTTTTCAACATTTATCCGTCATCCAACTAATGAGTCACGATAAATTCCATCGGATCATTTTACCGCTAAAGGATAAACTCTTCCGGCTTGCGTGGAGCATCGTGAGAGATTCCGCCGAAGCCGAAGACATTGTACAAGACGTGTTTTTGAAGCTTTGGTCGAAAAATAACGAGTGGGAAAACATCGAGAATCTGGAAGCCTATTGTTTCCGCGCTACAAAAAACCTGGCGCTCGACAGAGTGGAGTCTCTATCGATACGAAGAACAGAAAATATTGCTCCTGAATTGGAAAACGGAATTTTTACCGATCACGTAACGCCGTTTTTCAAACTGGTGGAAACCGAAAGGAACACATTAATATATAGGTGCATTAATCAACTGTCGGAAAGCCAGAAAGCGGTGTTTCAACTGCGTGAGATTGAAGGAATGAGTTACAAGGAAATAGCGCAAGTATTGGATATTAGCGAAGATTTGGTAAAAGTGAACCTCTTTAGGGCTAGAAATAAATTGAAAGAATTATTATCGGGTAAACAAGAATGAACAACGAAAGAATACATACATTGCTGGAGAATTACTGGAACTGCGAAACATCGGTTTCGGAGGAAAGGGAACTACAGGAATTTTTCAACTTCGGTGACGTCCCCGATGACTTGCTGCCGTATACACCTTTGTTTGCCTATAAACAAAACCATCAGGCAATGAAATTGAGCTGTGATTTTGAGAAGAAACTTGATACACTGATCCGCAGAACCGACCGGCAAAAACAATACATCACCATAAAAATATTCGAGCCTTTCCTGCGTATCGCCGCATCGGTTATTCTCATTGCCGGGATTGGGGTATCCGTTTACTTTGTTGCCCGCCAAAACAACCGGGTCTTTGCCGAAACATACAACGATCCTCGTGCAGCCATACAACAGGCCACCTCGGCCCTAGAGAAGCTATCCAAAGCATTACGGGCCACCGAAGAAGCATCTTTGAAGTCGCTGGAGCAATTGGATGATTTAGACCTGGATTGGTCGGAAATCGATTCGTTGAGCACCAGGATTCCACTCTATGACCCCGATTTAAGTAAGAATATCAAACCCGAAAATCTATGAGAAAAATTTTTCTGGTCTTGTTTACGTTGTTTTTGGCAACTTCAACCTTTGCAAACGATTTCATTACGAGATTCCTGAAGGAGTGCGTCGAAACGGAACGGCCGGTAAGTAACGTAAACATAGGGAAAGCGATGCTTAACAAAATGGCGTCGAATACCAGCGATGAAGAACTAAAGACAACTTTTCGCGAGTTAAACAGCATTCGCATCATTACAACAGAAAACAAAGCAGACTCAAAATTCTATTTTGAAAAAGCAAAAGAGATGGCATCCAGCGAATTCACAGACTACAAGGAGGTAGTATCGGTGAATGAAAGGAGGTCGAAAATAAATATCCTGATGAAAAAAACCGACGAGAAAACGCAGGATCTTATCCTTATGGCATTGGATGACGACAGTAAACTGACCATCATAACCGTTTCGGGGAATATAGACTTCAACTCAATCTCGAAAATTTCCGACTCATTGCGGAAAGGAGAAGCAGAAGAACCTGTTTTAGAGAAAGGAAACGAAAAAAACAACTGACCCGGTCAGTCAAACCGAACGAGCACAAATAACTTTTTTCTTTTTTATATTTAAACGATGAGCAGGCGGCAGAACGTGAGTTTAGCCGCCTGCTGCTTTTATGGCACAAAAATACGTTTTTTTTGAATTAAAATGCAAGAGAATTTGTAAATTTGCGAAACTTTTGATACAGTAGGTTATTATTACTGCTCACATCAAATCCACACCTAAACAATATGTATAACAAATCACTCCATCTTGTTCTCGAAGACGGAACAGTATTTCAGGGAAAATCATTTGGTTACGAAGCACCGGTTGCCGGTGAAGTTGTTTTCAGCACTGGAATGGTCGGCTACACCGAAAGCCTTTCAGATCCCTCCTACCTCGGGCAAATCCTGACGCTGACCTACCCGCTTATCGGAAACTACGGCGTCCCCAAAGACGAATCGCACCAAGGCATTTCTACCTTTTACGAATCGGAAAGAATACAGGCAAGCGGCCTTATTGTTTCCGATTTTTCTTTTGAATACAGCCACTGGAACGCTGCAAAAAGTTTAAGCGACTGGCTGAAGGAAAACAAAGTACCTGCCGTCTACGGCATCGACACGCGCGAACTGACCAAGCTGGTCCGGGAAAAAGGGACAATGCTTGGTAAACTGGTCTTTCCCGGTGAACCCGACATACCGTTTGTAAATCCCGATGACGAAAATCAAGTTGCAAAAGCAAGCTGCAAGAAGACAATTGTCTACGGCAGCGGAAAACACAAAGTGGTACTGGTCGATTGTGGCGTGAAAAACAACATCATTCGCTGCCTGCTGAAACGGGATACGACAATCGTGCGCGTACCCTGGGATTACGATTTTAACGAGATGGAGTTCGACGGATTGTTCATTTCCAACGGCCCCGGTGACCCGGCTTTCTGTACGCCAACCGTAAACAACATCCGAAAAGCAATGCAAACCGGCAAACCAATTTTCGGAATCTGCATGGGAAACCAATTGCTTTCACTGGCAGGAGGAGCCAGCACCTATAAGCTGAAATACGGGCATCGCAGCTGCAATCAGCCGGTTCAACTCGTCGGGACGCAACGGGCGTTCGTAACTTCTCAAAACCACGGTTTCGCGGTGGATAACAACTCGCTGGGCGTGGAATGGGAACCTCTTTTCGTCAACATGAACGACGGAACGAACGAAGGCATCCGCCACAAAACCAATCCCTGGTTCTCCTGTCAATTCCACCCCGAGGCATCGGCAGGGCCGACCGACACCGAGTTTCTCTTTGATGTGTTTATCCGGACGCTCGAAGTTAAAAATATTCCGATTCCAAAACTCATCGAGGATGAACTCGATGCAAAATCAGTTTTAAAACAAGTTTACCGGGGCATTGAAAAAGGATCTGTCAAGAAAGTTCTGCTCTTGGGTTCTGGCGCACTGAAAATTGGCGAAGCCGGCGAATTCGACTATTCCGGTTCGCAAGCCTTAAAGGCCCTGAAAGAAGAAGGCATTGAAACCGTACTGGTTAACCCCAATATTGCTACTGTTCAGACCTCAGAGGGCATTGCCGACAAGGTTTACTTTTTGCCCGTAACCCCGGATTTTGTGGAGCGGGTAATCGAAAAAGAGCGTCCCGACAGCATCTTTCTTTCGTTTGGAGGACAGACGGCGCTGAACTGCGGCGTAGCGCTATATAAGAATAAGATCCTCGAGAAATACAACGTGCGCGTGCTCGGCACCCCCGTACAAGCTATTATCGACACGGAAGACCGGGAAATCTTCAATCAAAAACTTTCCGAAATCGGCGTAAAATATATCCAGAGCGAAGCGGTAACCTCGCTTAAGGACGCTCTCAGGGCAGCCGACAAACTCGGCTATCCGGTAATCGTACGGGCTGCTTATGCTCTGGGCGGGCTGGGAAGCGGCTTCTGTGACAACGAAGACGAACTGGAATCACTCGTTACAAAGGCTTTCAATTATTCACCACAAGTGTTGGTTGAAAAATCATTAAAAGGCTGGAAGGAGATTGAGTATGAAGTGGTACGCGACCGGTACGACAACTGCATCACGGTTTGTAACATGGAAAATTTTGATCCGCTGGGTATACACACCGGGGAAAGCATCGTGGTAGCCCCTTCGCAAACGCTTTCCAACAGCGAATATTACAAGCTTCGTGAACTCGCGATCCGCATCATCCGCCACATCGGCATTGTGGGCGAATGCAACGTTCAATATGCTTTTGACCCATTCTCCGAAGATTACCGCGTGATTGAAGTTAACGCCCGCCTGAGCCGCTCCTCCGCGCTGGCTTCCAAAGCTACCGGTTACCCCCTGGCCTTCGTGGCCGCGAAGCTGGGGCTAGGGTACGGCCTTCCCGAACTTAAAAATTCGGTAACAAAAGAAACATCAGCATTCTTTGAACCCGCACTGGACTATATTGTTTGTAAAATTCCGCGCTGGGACCTGGCAAAATTTCACGGCGTCAGCCGCGAAATAGGCTCTTCAATGAAATCGGTGGGTGAAATTATGTCCATCGGACGAAGTTTTGAAGAGGCATTCCAAAAGGGATTGCGGATGATCCAACAGGGCATGCACGGATTTTCAGGAAACAAGCACCTGTTTACCAATGAATTGGACAAAAATCTAAGCATCCCAACCGACAAACGCGTCATCTACCTCTCCCAAGCATTCGAACAGGGATATCCGGTAGACAAGATTTACGAGTTGACAAAAATTGACCGGTGGTTCCTTTATAAACTGAAAAATATTGTTGATACAGCTCGTTCCATTGAGAAATGCAGTGATAAGGAGCAACTTGCGACGGAATTGTTTGTCAAGGCAAAAAAAGCCGGATTTTCGGATTATCAGATCGAAAAACTGATATACAGGAAACCGATGCCTAAAGATACGGTTCGAGAGGAACGCATCAAACGCGGGATCCTGCCTGTGGTAAAACAAATAGACACCCTGGCGGCTGAATATCCGGCGCAGACCAACTACCTCTACCTGACATACAACGGAACAGTCAATGATGTAAAATACCTGGGCGACCACCGGTCTGTGATTGTGTTGGGCTCGGGAGCCTACCGCATAGGCTCATCGGTAGAATTCGACTGGTGCTCGGTGAATGCGCTCAATACCATTCGGAAAAAAGGATTGCGCTCAGTGATGATCAACTATAATCCCGAAACCGTTTCGACCGATTACGATATGTGCGACCGCCTTTACTTTGATGAATTGAGCTATGAACGGGTAAGGGATATCATTGAACTGGAAAATCCGAAAGGGGTGATCGTGTCCACCGGTGGACAAATTCCAAACAACTTAGCGGTGCGGCTGCACCAGTCGGGCGTGAAGATTCTAGGCACGCAAGCTACGGATATTGATAATGCGGAAGACCGCCACAAGTTTTCATCCATGCTGGACCGCCTGGGAATAGATCAGCCGAGGTGGAAGGAACTGACAACGCTTGAAGATATCAACCAATTTGTAAACGAAGTGGGCTTTCCCCTGCTGGTGCGTCCTTCGTATGTCCTTTCAGGAGCTGCAATGAACGTATGTTCCAACACGAACGAGCTGGAACGCTTCCTGACGCTGGCCACGGAAGTATCGAAAGAATATCCGGTAGTCGTTTCAGAATTCATCGAAGGAGCAAAGGAAATCGAAATTGATGCCGTCGCACAAAACGGAGAGTTGGTGGTTTATGCCATTTCTGAACACGTGGAATTTGCTGGCGTCCATTCAGGCGATGCTACCATCCAGTTTCCACCGCAAAAAATCTATACGCAAACCGTTCGCCGGATTAAACAGATTGCCAGGGAGATTGCTAGGGAACTGCACATCTCGGGGCCTTTCAACATCCAGTTTCTGGCAAAAGACAACGACATAAAAGTGATCGAGTGCAACCTGAGGGCCTCGCGTTCGTTCCCGTTTGTTTCCAAAGTGATAAAGATCAACTTTATCGAACTGGCTACACGGGTGATGCTTGGAGAAGAAGTCCAAAGGCCTGAGAAGTCGGCATTCGATCTGGACTACGTGGGCATTAAGGCATCACAATTCTCTTTCACCCGTTTGCAAAAGGCAGACCCCGTACTGGGAGTGGATATGGCATCCACAGGCGAGGTGGGCTGCCTCGGAACCCACTTCGACGACGCACTGCTTACCGCCATGCTTTCGGTGGGATACCGGATACCCGGGAAAAACATTGTCGTTTCCTCGGGAAGTACCAAATCGAAAGTAGCGCTACTGGATGCCTGTCGGCTTCTGGTCGACAATGGATACCACTTGTTTGCAACCGGCGGTACGCAAAAATTTTTCGAGGAAAACGGTGTGAAAAGTACCTGTGTAGCCTGGCCGGACGAAGAGGGCGAACCGAAAGTTACGGACATGATTGCCGAAAAGAAAGTGGACCTGGTCATCAATATTCCCAAAAACCTGACCGAAAGGGAATTAACAAACGGCTACAAAATCCGTCGGGGAGCTATAGATTTCAACATCCCGCTCATAACCAACGCCCGGCTGGCGAGCGCCTTTATCAAAGCCTTCTGCTTCATGAAGGCGGAGGATATTGAGATCAAGCATTGGGGAGAGTATAAGTAGAAAGCCGGGTAGCTGATGCTTCCTACAGGCCCTTCGCTGCCCCAACAAAGCTCACAAACAACGGATGCGGATGGATAACAGTGCTGCTATATTCGGGATGGAACTGTACGCCAATGTACCATTTGTGGTGGATAAGCTCAATGATTTCCACCAAGTTGAGCGTATCGTTTTGCCCGCTACAGATCATTCCAGCAGCTTCAAATTCGTCCCTGTAGGCGTTGTTAAACTCATAACGGTGGCGGTGGCGTTCACTGATTTCGGTTTTGTTGTAAATGGCGTTCACTTTGCTCCCTTTTTTAAGCTGGCAGGTATAAGCGCCCAACCGCATACTGCCACCCAGGTTTAGGATGTGTTTTTGCTCTTCCATGATATCCACCACGTTGTGCGAAGTGCCGGGGTCTATCTCGGTACTGTTGGCATCGGCATAGCCCAAAACATTCCGGGCAAATTCGATGGACATCGTCTGCATTCCCATGCAAATACCGAGGCAGGGGATATTGTTTTCACGGACAAATTCAAGTGCGGTAAACTTGCCTTCCATACCCCGCTGGCCGAACCCGGGTGCGACAACTACGCCGTCCAGGTTTTGCAGTTTTTCACCGACATTTTCCGGCGTAATATCATCAGACAAAATCAGCTTCAGGTCGAGCCTTCTGTTGTGAAAGGCACTGGCGTGCTTCAACGACTCAATGATAGACATATAAGCATCGGGTAACTGAACGTATTTGCCTACTAGGCCGATATGCACCTCTTCGGTTGCATTTTCAAACCTTTCCACAAAACCGGCCCATTCCTCCATATTGGCCCGGGGAGTTTTTTCCAAATCAACATCCATTTTCGTAAGTACCACCTCATCCAACTTCTCCTGCTGCATATTCAGCGGAACACGATAAATGGTTGAAGCATCAATCGATTGCATCACGGCTTGAGGCTCCACGTTACAGAATAAAGCAATCTTTTTCCGCAACTCTTTTGAAATAGGGTGCTCCGTGCGCAGGATCAGGATATCGGGCTGTACACCCTGCTCCTGAAGCATCTTCACGGAATGCTGCGTAGGCTTGGTCTTTAATTCCCCCGCCGCCGCTATATACGGAACGTAGGTAAGGTGTACGATCAGGCAGTTTTTGCCCAACTCCCACTTTAACTGACGCACACTTTCGATGTAGGGCAAACTCTCGATATCCCCTACTGTACCTCCAATTTCTGTGATGACAAAGTCAAGCCCCTTCCGACTGAACGATTTGATGTTTTCCTTTATTTCATCGGTAATATGCGGTATAATCTGTACCGTTTTTCCGAGATAATCTCCTTTTCGTTCTTTGTTGATTACGTTCTGATAAATTCGTCCGGTGGTAATGTTATTTTCCCGGTGTGTTTCCACTCCGAGGAAACGTTCGTAATGCCCCAAATCCAAATCCGTTTCCTGTCCGTCTACCGTAACATAACATTCACCATGTTCATACGGATTCAGTGTTCCCGGGTCAATATTGATATAAGGATCCAGTTTCTGGATTGTCACCCTGAAACCGCGTGCCTGCAGCAATTTGCCAAGCGATGCGGCGATAATCCCTTTGCCCAAAGACGACACCACACCGCCTGTCACGAATATGTATTTAGTTTTTTCCATTTTTGCGGTAAAGATACACATTTCGATAAAAATTTATTTCATTCCTGCATTAATTTGTACCCTCTTTCGTGCACTGAACCCACCGCGCGCCCCGACGGGTCGGCATTTTTCTTAAACGCTTCATCCCATTCAAGTGCGACAGGTGTGCTGCAGGCTACCGAAGGAACAGACGGAACGCACTGCGCAGCCGAATCAGAAGGGAACAGGTCTGAATACAGGGTTCGGTAAACATATTCTTCTTTTGTCAGTGGCGGATTTATAGGAAAACGGTATCTCACGTTGGTCATTTGTTCATCAGTAACTGTCTCATTTGCAATGGTTCTCAAGGAATCAATCCAGCCGTAACCCACACCGTCGGAGAACTGCTCCTTTTGCCGCCAAGTCACTTCTGGAGGCAGATAGTCTTCAAAAGCCTTACGCAAAATATGTTTTTCAATTTTTCCGTTCCCTGCCATTTTATCTTTCGGGTTAAGCCGCATGGCTACATCCAGAAACTCTTTGTCTAAGAAAGGCACACGCCCTTCCACACCCCATGCAGCCAGCGATTTGTTGGCTCGCAAACAGTCGTACTGGTGCAATTTACTTAATTTCCTCACGGTCTCCTTATGGAACTCTTCCGCATCGGGAGCCTTGTGAAAATAGAGATAACCACCGAAAACCTCATCGGCACCTTCGCCCGAAAGCACCATCTTCACCCCCATTGAACGGATATAGCGGGCCAACAGGTACATCGGAGTACTTGCCCGGACAGTAGTAACATCATATGTCTCAATATGATAAATCACGTCTCGCAAAGCATCCAGCCCTTCCCGGACGGTGAAATATATTTCGTGGTGAATGGAGCCAATATAGCTGGCAACCTTTCTCGCGGCAGCCAAGTCCGGCGAACCTTCCAGTCCGATGGCAAACGAGTGAAGCCGGGGCCACCACGCCTCTTCCCGGTTGCCCGTTTCGATGCGCTTGGCAGCAAACTTCCTGGCTATGGCCGAAATTATGGAGCTGTCCAAGCCGCCGGAAAGCAAGACCCCATAAGGCACATCCGACATCAACTGACGTTCAACCGCATTCTCCAGTGCCCGACGAAGTTCCTGAACATCCGACGGATTGTCCTTCACGTTTCCGTACTCCATCCAGTCACGAACATACCACCTGCACGGCTCCTTGTCCGGACTGTAATAGTATTGTCCAGGCAAGAACTCTTCGATCCTGTTGCAGTGGCCTTCCAGCGCTTTGAGTTCCGAAGCCACATAATAAGCGCCATCCCTGTCCCACCCCTGATAGAGCGGAACGATTCCGATGTGGTCGCGACCGATCAGGAAGCGATCGTTTTCCATATCGTATAGCGCAAAAGCAAAAATCCCGTTCAGATCTTCCAGAAAACCCGCTCCTTTTTCCCGATAGAGCGCCAGAATCACTTCACAATCGGATTGGGTCGTAAATTCGTATTTGTCCTCAACCTGTTTCCGGATATCCCTGTGATTATAAATTTCACCGTTAACGGCCAATACCAGCTTTCCGTCTTTGCTGAAAAGTGGCTGTCTTCCGGATTTCGGATCCACTATGGCCAATCGCTCGTGCGCCAAGATAGCTTTTTCAGAAACAAAAATTCCCGACCAGTCCGGCCCCCGATGACGAACGGTTTTCGACATATTCAGGATTTGCTGACGCAAGCTTTCCGCCGGTCTTTTTATATTAAACGTACATACAATTCCACACATTTCAAGTTGATTTTTTTAAGTTGGAAATCATCCTAGAATAAGGCATTCAGACTATTTTCAAGTCTATTAGTTTTATTCTTGACTCTTTGCTTTTGGTTCTTGGTTCTTTGTTCCTGACTCTTTGCCCTCAATCCTTTTCCTCGGTCAACATTTGATGGACACATTCCGCCACTTTTCGTCCCGACGCAATGGCTTTTACGACCAAGCTGGCCCCCATCACCGCATCGCCTGTGGCAAAAACGTTTGCGACCGAGCTCCGGCTTTCTCTGTCTACAGCAACATTCCCCCGGACATCATAAACCACACCAAGTTCGTCAAGCAACCCCTCGTGTATCGGGTGGACAAACCCCAATGCTAAAAAGACAATATCAGCCCTGATGGTCTCAGTTTTGCCCGTGCCCACCATGGTCAACCGTCCATTCTCTGCTTTCTGCCAGTTAATTTCCTCGACCACTGCTTCTTTTACGGTGCCATTTTCCCCCTTGAACTCAATGGTGTTCAGCAACCAACGGCGCTCACACCCTTCATCATGCGAACTGGAAGTTTTCAAAACATTTGGATAACTGTGAGGCCATGGCGTAGAAGAGTTTTTACCAACGGGTGGTTTGGGCAATATCTCTATTTGCGTGACCTTTGCTGCTCCCTGCCTGATGGAAGTTCCCACACAATCCGACCCGGTATCCCCCCCGCCGATTACGAGGACGTGTTTGTCTCTGGCCGAGATTTTACCCGTATGGGTCAGCGGCTCACCCAGAATGAGCTGGTTTTGCTGGGAAAGGAAATCCATCGCAAAATAAATCCCTTCCAGCTCCCTTCCCGTCGGGCTGATATCCCGCGGCTTCCCTGCGCCAACCGCCAGGCATACCGCATCGAACCGACTCATAACCTCCGCACCGGAAATATCCTTCCCTATTTCGGTACTTGTCCTGAAAACAATCCCCTCCTCTTCAAGCTGCCTCAACCGTCTGTCAATCACTTTTTTATCCAGCTTGAAATTCGGAATACCATACCGGAGCAATCCGCCCGGGCTTTTGTCTTTTTCAAAAACCGTTACCGCATGGCCTTTTCTGTTGAGTTGTTGCGCAATAGCCAGTCCTGCCGGACCCGAACCGACGACGGCTACTTTTTTCCCTGTCCGATGCCGGGGAGGACGGGCTTTTATCATTCCTTCCAAAAAAGCGATCTCCGTAACCGATGCTTCGTTTTCGCGAATGGTTACGGGCGCTTCGTGCAAGGCAAGCACACACGATTTTTCGCAGGGAGCAGGACAAACCCGCCCGGTAAAATCGGGGAAGTTATTGGTTTCGTGAAGAATCTCCACTCCTTCTTTCCATTTTCCCTTGTAAATCATATCCTGCCATTCAGGCATACGGTTGCCCAACGGACAAGCCCAATGACAGAAAGGTATTCCACAGTCCATGCAACGGGAAGCCTGCACTTTCCGCTCTTCCTGGCTCAAGGCCTGCTCCACTTCTTCAAAGTCTGTAACTCTCTCCAGGACAGGCCTGTATCCCGCTTCCTTGCGGGGAATGGTTATAAATGCTTTTGGATTGCCCATTTTATCTTGATTTATACCGGTTTACACCTTGCAATGATCACCGGGCTTCTGTTATAGAGGTTATTTTATTTTTCTTGTCCAACTCCACCAGCTTCTCCTCCTGCAATACTTTCTTATACTCGATCGGGACCACTTTGATGAATCGTTCCACGTTTGCTGCCCAATTTTTCAGGATTCTTTTTGCCAGCGGACTGTAGGTATATTTGTAGTGCGCTGAAATAAGGCCATAAAGTTCCTTTTGGTCGTCCGCTTCCTCAATGAGTGAAAGTTCAGCCATTTCCATGTTACAGAAATAGTCGAAATTGCCCTTTTCATCGTAGACATAAGCAACACCTCCACTCATGCCCGCAGCGAAATTTCGTCCGGTAGGCCCAAGGACAACCGTACGGCCACCGGTCATGTATTCGCAACAATGATCCCCGGCCCCTTCCACAACGGCTATAGCGCCAGAATTGCGCACGCAGAAGCGCTCACCGGCCACTCCGTTGATGTAAACCTCACCCGAGGTAGCGCCGTAGAGCAAGGTATTTCCGCAAAGTATGTTCTCTTCGGGCTTAAACGTGCTTCCCGGGGGTGGGACGACAATGATTCTCCCGCCCGAAAGGCCTTTTCCCAGGTAATCGTTGGCATCGCCTTCGATGCGAAAGGTAACTCCTTTTGCCAGAAATGCCCCGAAACTCTGCCCGGCTGAACCTTCGAACGTAGCTTTTATCGTATCACCGGGCAATCCGGCCTGCCCGTATCGCCTGGCTATTTCGCCAGAAAGCATGGCACCGGCAGCACGGTCGGTATTCCTTATCTTCAGCTTTATTTCAACAGGCATAAGTAAATCCAGCGCGGGTGACGATCTGCGAATCAACTCCCTGTCAAGGACGTCGCAGATCTTATGTTCTTGATCCGAAATTTTATGTAACGCATTAGGGGTAACGTCTCCAGGGAAAAATATAATTTTTGAAAGATCGATCTTACCTGTTTTTGGAAAATCGGGAAACTGCTTCCTCTCCAATAGATCGGCCCGTCCGACAGCTTCTTCCAGTGTTCTGCAACCCAGTTGAGCAAGGTGCTCACGGGTTTCCTCGGCAAGAAACGTAAAGAAGTTCACCAAATATTCGTATCTCCCTACAAATCGTTTGCGAAGTTCAGCATTTTGTGTGGCTACCCCTACCGGACATGTGTTCAGGTGGCATTTTCGCATCATCACGCAACCCAATACAATCAGGGCACTGGTGGCAAATCCGAACTCCTCGGCTCCCAGCAGCGCGGATAGAATGATGTCGCGACCAGTCTTTACCTGTCCGTCAGCCTGCAGACGGACAACTCCCCGCAAATTATTCATCACGAGCGTTTGCTGTATTTCGGCCAGCCCAATTTCCAACGGTAACCCCGCATGCTTGATGGAACTGGCAGGGCTTGCCCCCGTTCCGCCTTCGCTACCGCTTATCAGGATCAAATCGGCTTTGGCTTTGGCAACACCAGCCGCGATGGTACCTACCCCACTCTCCGCAACCAGCTTGACGCTCACGACGGCCGAAGGATTGATGTTCTTCAAATCGAAAATAAGCTGCGCCAGGTCTTCGATAGAGTAAATATCATGGTGAGGTGGCGGTGAAATCAGTGAAATTCCGGGAATGGAATGCCTTGTCCTGGCTATGATTTTATCCACCTTATAGCCGGGGAGCTGGCCTCCTTCACCCGGCTTGGCTCCCTGTGCAATTTTTATCTGAAGCTCATCAGCATTCACCAGGTATTCGGCGGTAACGCCAAAACGCCCGGAAGCAACCTGCTTAATGGCCGAACGGGTACTTAATCCGTCGTCCCGCTTCTTGTATCTTTCGGGATCTTCACCGCCCTCGCCCGTATTGCTTCTTCCTCCGATGATGTTCATGGCAATGGCCATCGCTTCGTGTGCCTCCCGGCTGATGGAGCCGTACGACATGGCACCTGTACAAAACCGCTTCATGATGTTTGCGGCCGGCTCCACCTCCGAAATGTCAATCGGATTCCGTTTGTAATCGAGCATATCCCTTATGAAAGCCGGATTGGGTTTATCGTCCACCGTTCGGGTATATTCTTTAAACAGGCCGTAGTTGTTGGTTTTGGTTGCAATCTGCAAACGGGAAACAGTTTCGGGGTTCCAGGCATGGTATTCCCCGTTGTTGCGGTAAGCGTAAATACCCAGGTTCTCCAGGCGAGACGCCCCGTTATCGGCCTCGTTGAATGATTCGAAAAATGGCAGCAGCACCTCGTGGGCAATGTCGTCCATATCGATGCCTTCTATCTTTGACGAAATTCCCTTGAAATAAGTATTCAGTACGCCCGAAGAGATGCCGATGGCTTCAAAAATATGTGCTCCACGGTAACTCCTCAGCGTCGAGTTTCCCATTTTTGACAAAACTTTAAGCAGTCCTTTGTTGACCGACTTGATGTAGTTTTTCTTTGCCGTTTCGAAATCAAGCTGGATATCGCCTGTTTTCACTTTTTTCGCCAGCACGCCAAACGCGAGGTAGGGATTTATAGCGTTAGCTCCGAAGCCGAACAACAAGGCAAAATGCATCACTTCCCGGGGTTCGGCACTTTCCACGACGATATCAATCTGAATCCTCTTCCTTTTTTCCACCAAATAATGATGCACGGCAGAAACCGCCAGCAGGGAAGGAATTGGAGCGTGATTCTTGTCAACTCCCCGGTCGCTTAAGACAATGTAATTTTTCCCTTCATCTACGGCTCTTTCTACCAAAAGGCACAGCTCGCCGATGGCTTTTTTTAATCCGTCAGCACCTTCCTCAGGGTTGAAAAGCATCGGCAAGACAGCGGTTGAAAATCCTTTATACCTCAGATTCAACAGGATATCGAACTGCGTATTGGTCAGGATCGGACTTTTCACTTTCACGATTTTGGATAAGCGGGGAATCTCATCCAGCAAGTTTTGATGAATTGCCCCCAGATACCCGGTGAGCGACATCACCAATTCCTCCCGGATCGGATCGATTGGGGGATTGGTAACCTGTGCGAATTGTTGCCGGAAATAGTTGAACAGGCGTTGCGGTTTCCGGGAAAACAGCGCCAGCGAGGCGTCGTTGCCCATGGACGAAACAGGCTCCTTGCCTTCGTTGGCCATCGGGACAATCAGGTTCTCAATATCTTCTTCCGAATAGCCAAAGGCGGTCAGTAAAGTATTCAAGTTAGGAATTTCATTGTTCACGCTCCGTCCCGAGGAAATCTCTTCGAGGTTGCTGCAGTTTTTATTGAGCCAATTCCTGTATGGAAAGGCTTCGGCAAGCGTTTTTTTCAATTCATCGTCGGAGAAAATGCGGCCTGTTTTAGTATCCACCATCAACATTTTCCCGGGACGAAGACGGCCCCGTGCTTTTATTTTATCGGGAGCAATTTCGAGTACGCCGGTCTCGGAAGCAATAATCAGTTGATCGTCATGCGTAACAGTATACCGTGCCGGCCTAAGTCCGTTCCTGTCCAACATTCCGCCAGCAAACTGCCCGTCGCTGAAAAGCAACGCAGCCGGTCCGTCCCACGGTTCCATCAACATACTGTGGTATTCGTAAAACGCTTTCAGATCTCCGGAAATCGGATTTTTGTCGTTGAAGCTCTCCGGCACAAGCATGGCCAAGGCATGGGGAAGGCTTTTGCCGGACATCACGAGAAACTCCAACACGTTATCCAGCGATGCGCTGTCGCTCATAGCAGGCTGAACAATGGGGAACAAGTCCTGTATATCCCCCAGGACACCGGATTTCAAAACACTTTCCCGGCTTTCCATCCATTGCCGGTTGCCCCGGATAGTGTTGATCTCACCGTTGTGTCCAAGCATGCGGAAAGGCTGCGCCAAGTCCCAGGTAGGGAAAGTATTGGTGCTGAAACGGGAGTGGACCAAGGCCACCCGGCTTGTAAAGTTCAGATTTGAAAGATCGGGGAAATACTCCCGCAGTTGCAGGGAGGTCAGCATTCCCTTGTAAATCATCTGCCTGGAAGAGAGGCTGACGATGTAAAAACTGCGGTCGGCCGCTGTACCGGACTGCAAAATAGTTTTCTCAATTTTTTTGCGCAGGATATAAAGTTTACGTTCCAATTCATCCTGCGGATAACTTCCGGTAATAAAAACCTGCTTGATATCGGGCTCGTTGGAGCGGGAAATCTCCCCCAAACAGGTAGAATTTACAGGCACGTCCCTTACGGCAAGCAGATGCAAATCCTCTTTCACGGTGAGTTTTTGAATAAGATCAATGCATTCACCGGCTTTTTGCTTATTTTTCGGAAGGAAAACCAGGCCTGTCCCATATTTGCCTTTAGAGGGAACCTCAATTCCTTGAAGCAAAATAAACTCGTGGGGGATATGAACGAGAATACCTGCTCCGTCTCCGGTTTTGTTGTCTGCACTTTCCGCCCCCCGGTGCACCATATTTTCGAGCACCTGAAGTCCGTTTTCTACCGTTTCGTGCGATTTGTCTCCGTTCAACGAGACTACCAACCCAACGCCACAGGCATCGTGCTCATTTTGAAAAGAATAAAGGGTTTTACGCTCGTAATCAGCTATATACTGTAAAGGATTGTCGATAAACATTGTATTCGTATTTTTTTAAATCCGTTTGTCCAAAAAGAAAAACAGGTTGAAACAGCATGGAAGGCAGCTTCAACTGATAAATAACAATTCGCGGTATTTGGGCAGGGGCCACATCTGGTTATCCACGATCAGTTCCAGCTTATCGATGTGATAACGGATAACGTCGAAAAACGGCAATACCTTATCGTGATATTCAACGGCTTTTTCTCGTTCGTTATCAATCTTATTGGCTACTTTCCGGGCTTCTACCATCGCATCCACATTGGTTTTGATTCCGGAGATGTGCCTGGCAATGTCCACGATTAAGGCGAGATCGTCCTTATTCAGTTCGTTCGCCTGTTTTTCGTCAAACACGCCGCGAAGTTTGTACACATTATCCAGCAGCATCGTTTGGTATTGCGTGGCCACCGGAATGATGTGATTGATGGATAGATCACCGAGTACGCGGGCTTCAATCTGAATTTTTTTGGTGTAGGTTTCCCATTTTACTTCGTTTCGCGCATGAAGCTCCCTTTCGTTCAGCACTCCGACGGTTTCAAACAATTCCACCGATTCCCGGCTGATATAGGTGTCATAAATCAGCGGAACACTTGTTTCGCAATTCAATCCCCGTTTTTGGGCTTCTTCTTTCCACTCGTCGGAATACCCGTTCCCGTCGAAACGGATGTTTTTACATGCCTTGATATAAAGGCGGAGCGTATCGTAAATCGCTTGCTCTTTCTTCATCCCGGTTTTCATTTTAACCTCGATCTCTTTTTTGAACTCAATCAACTGCATGGCTACCGAAGCATTAAGAGCAGTCATTGCTGAAGAACAGTTAGCCGATGATCCAACGGCACGAAATTCAAAACGGTTTCCCGTGAAGGCAAACGGTGATGTGCGGTTGCGGTCCGTATTGTCGATCAGCACTTCGGGAATGTGGGCTACGCCCAGCCTCATCTTCTGAAATTCATCTACCGCAATATCGTCGTCTTCGGAGCTTTCTTCAATTTTATCGAGAACAGCGGAAATCTGTGTTCCGAGAAAAACAGAAATAATTGCCGGAGGCGCTTCGTTGGCTCCCAGACGGTGTGCATTCTGAGCCGACATAATGGATGCCTTGAGCAATCCGTTGTTCTTGTAAACTGCCATCAACGTATTGACAATAAACACGATAAACTGCAAGTTCTCACGAGCGGTCTTTCCGGGCGTGAACAATCCCACTCCCGTATCCGTTCCCAGCGACCAGTTGTTGTGTTTGCCTGATCCGTTTACGCCGGCAAAAGGTTTTTCGTGAAGAACAAGCCTGAAGTGATGCTTGGCGGCTAACCTGTGCATCAACGACATAACCAGCAGGTTTTGATCTATGGAAAGGTTGGTTTCCCCAAAAACAGGGGCCAGTTCAAACTGGTTGGGGGCAACTTCATTGTGCCGTGTTTTTAACGGAATACCGTACTTGTACGCTTCAAACTCCACTTCCCGCATAAATGCTGCAACCCGGGGGGGTATAGAACCAAAATAGTGGTCTTCGAGCTGTTGGTTCTTAGCGCTCTCGTGCCCCATCAGCGTTCTTCCGGTGAGGTTTAAATCGGGACGGGCATCGTACAAAGCCTGGTCGACAAGGAAGTATTCCTGTTCCCAGCCGAGGTAGGAATAAACTTTATTTACTTTGGGGTCAAACAGCCGGCACACCTCTACCGCTGCTTTGTCAACAGCGGATAAGGCCTTTAGCAAAGGAGTCTTATAGTCGAGCGCTTCACCCGTATAGGAAATAAAAACCGTTGGGATGCAAAGGGTATCGTCAACAATAAAGGCGGGCGATGATGGATCCCATGCGGTATACCCACGGGCTTCAAAAGTGTTCCGGATACCGCCGCTGGGGAAACTTGAGGCATCCGGTTCCTGCTGTGCCAGTAACTTGCCGGAAAATTTTTCTATAATATCGCCTCCCGGCGCATCAACATAGTCAATAAAGCTGTCGTGCTTCTCCGCCGTTCCGTCCGTAAGCGGCTGGAACCAATGCGTGTAGTGAGAGGCCCCCATTTCCATTGCCCACATTTTCATTCCTGCTGCAACGTGTTCTGCAATTTCACGCGGCAACGTTATACCCTCATCTATGGCATCCACGATTACTTTTATTGTATCCCTGGATAAGTATTTAGCCATCTGCTTCCGATTAAAAACGTACTTGCCATAATAATCCGACGGTTGCCCCTTGGGAGCTTCCTCCATCACGGGAAGGCGCTTTGATGCTTCCACAATTGCACTGAATCTCAATGTTGACATAATGAATTTTATTTTAAATGTTTAGCTTCAAATATCCACAAATAATCAATATACTATATCTTTTTGATTTTTTATCGACGCAAAGATAAACACTTTGATTTTTACACACAAGAAAAACAGCAAATTTCTTTTATTTTATTTAAAACATATCATTTTGACAACCATGCCGCCATCTTTCACTTCCTTCGCATAGATTTGAATTGTCATTGTCAACCATAAATCACAAAAAAGGCGTATCTGGATTTCTCCGACACACCTTCTTTCGTCCAAAAAAAAAAATTAATTAGCGCACCATTCTCCGAACAGCCTCAGCGATTCTGTCCTTATCTCCAAATGACGAGAAACGCACAAACCCTTCCCCCGAAGCGCCAAATCCAACTCCGGGGGTACAAACGATATGCTTTTTTTTCAGCAGGAAATCAAAATAATCCCAACTGCTCATCCCATCCGGTGTTTTTGCCCAAACATACGGGGCATTCACACCGCCAACAACACTCAAGCCAATGGCCTGAAGCGCTTCACGAATTACCCGGGCATTCTCCATATAGTATCGGATAAGCTCATCAACCTGCTTTCTGCCTTCCGGGCTGTAAGTAGCTTCTGCCGCCCGCTGTACAACATAGGAAACCCCGTTAAACTTTGTCGTCTGCCTCCGGAGCCAAAGCTTGTTGAGACTGACACGCCCCCCGTTTTCCGAGGATGCCCTTACCGATTTGGGAACAACTGTATAGCCGCACCTTGTCCCGGTAAATCCAGCCGTCTTGGAGTAACTCCTGAACTCGATGGCCACCTCTTTTGCACCGGCGATCTCATAGATGCTGTGCGGCACATCTTTTTCCGTAATAAACGCTTCATAAGCTGCATCGAAAAGAATAATCGCCCTGTTTTCCAGTGCATAATTCACCCATGCAGCCAGCTGGTCTTTTGTAAGTGTCGTGCCTGTAGGATTGTTAGGGTAACAGAGATAGACAATATCCACTTTTTCCGCCGGCAGTTCGGGGATAAATTGGCTCGACTCGTTGCATGTTAAGTAAACCAGGTCAGTCCAACACCCATTTACAAACTCTCCCGCTCGCCCTCCCATGGCATTGGTATCCACATAAACCGGATAGCTCGGATCGGTGATGGCCACCTTGTTGTCCCCACTGAAAATATCGCCGATATTCCCCGTATCGCTTTTGGCCCCGTCGCTTACAAAAATCTCGTCGGGTTCTATACCTAGCGACGCAAAATCATTTTCCACAATCGCTTTTCGAAGAAAGTCATACCCCTGCTCGGGCCCATAGCCCCGGAACGTTTCAACTTCTCGCTGCTCATCAGCAGCTTTTATCATCGCATCCACGCAAACATCCGGCAAGGGCAGCGTCACATCCCCGATACCCATACGTATGATGTCAACACCCGGGTTTTCTGACGCATATTGAGACACACGCCTGGTAATCTCTGAAAAAAGATAGGCTGCCGGAATCTTAATAAAGTTCTCATTGATATAGGGCATAGGTCACTCATCTAATTTTATTTCTCCTTCAAACACAGTCACAGCATCACCCGTAAGGTAAACGCGGTTGTCGTCCTCACTCCACTCGATCTCCAGATCACCGCCCCGCAATTGTACGGTTGCAGACCGGCCCACCAAACCATTAAGGACGCCCGCAACCACCGCAGCACAAGCTCCGGTACCGCAAGCCAGCGTCTCACCGGCACCGCGCTCCCAAACACGCATTATCAACCAACGATCCGAAACTACCTCTACAAATTCGGTATTGGTACGATTGGGGAAACAGGGTGCATGTTCGATTACCGGCCCGATTTCAGACAGATCAAGCTCATCGATCTTATCCATAAAGAGCACGGCATGCGGATTACCCATGGAGAGACAGGTAACCTCGTAAGTTGCATCGTCGCTTACCGGCAAGGGACTTTTAACTACAGGCGATTGACTGAAAGCAGTAGGGATGGACGAAGCATCCAGAACAGGCGCGCCCATATCCACAGTTACTTTTTCGACCCGTTTTTCTTCGTTCAACCAAAGCTTCAACACCTTAACACCGGCAAGCGTTTCCAGCGTAATCTCGGTCTTATCGGTCAGGCCCTTTTCGTAAACATACTTTCCTATACACCGGGAAGCATTACCACACATCTCCGACTCCGATCCGTCGGAGTTAAACATGCGCATTTTAAAATCACAATCTTCGGAAGGCAGTATCACAACCAACCCATCGGAACCAATACCCTTGTGCCGGTCGCTTAATCTCAAGGACAGCTCCGATAGATTTTCAATATTTTCCACAAAACCGTTTATATAGATATAATCGTTACCGGTCCCGTGCATTTTTGTAAATTTCATAATGATTAACTTTACGCACTTATAATTTCATTTTTCTCATTTATTATACAAAATTAATCATAAAGATTAGATTAAGCAATTTTACAATCTTTTTTCTTTTCAATCCGGAAAAACTTTTTCAGCGAAAGGCGCATCCACCGGCATCCGACTATCATCAAAAGATATTGATGGACTAATCACTTTCGAGAGTGATTATTTTTGTAAATATTTTTTCCGGTAACCAACTGGAGTATAACCTGTGTTTTTTTTAAATATCCGGTAAACATTTCTAACATCATTAAACCCCATTTCAATGGCAATATCCAACAAATCCTTATCCGTTGTCAGCAGCTCAGTAGATATTAAGTCCACCTTTTTATCCAATATAAACTGATAGACTGAAGTACCAGTTGCCTCCTTGAATTTCATCTCGAGATTTCTGCGCGAAAGCGGGACTATTTCAGCCAACTTGTCAATGGAGATATTAAGCCTGATATTCTCATTGATATAATCAATCACCGTTTTTATATAGTTGTCAGAAATATTGTACTTCTCTGTAGATTGGCGTAATTCAATCCGAACGGGATCAATATTAATATTAAAAGGAACGTTGTTTTTATTTAAGATCAAATTCTGTAACATTTTTCCTGTTTGGTATCCTCCGTTTTCATCATCCGTTATAATCGATGAAATGGAAGGATGCGACAAGTTGCATATCAGCTCATCGTTATCCACACCCAGCAAAGATAATTCGTCCGGTATATTGATATTATTTACCTTGCACATTTCCGATACCTGCAAAGCGAAGTTATCATCGCATGCAAACAGAGCCACCGGCTTGGGCAAACCCTGCAGCCAGTTATCCAACTCAACATGTTCCCGACTCCACTGCATACTATCCAATAATTCAGACTCAAAATAATAATAACTCCCTTTTATCCTCTCAACTTCACGACGATAGCCTTCTGCTCGGGCTCTTGACCAGAAGAAATTTCTATTCCCGTAAAAAGCAAAGTTTTTAAAGTACCTTTTAGCAAAAAACTGAGCAGCCATCACACCTGCACCGATATAATCCCCGGAAATTCTCGAAAATCGCCCACTAATATTTTTGTAACTTTGTAAAAAAACAGGAATATCAAGTTGGTCGAGAAAATCCACCCCCTCATACTCCCATTGTGCTATAACGGCATCTATCTCCCACTCTTTAATTCGCTCCACAATACCGGCTTCACCGTACAATGCCTTATAATAGGATGGTAGACGATAAAATATCCAAGGGCCATTTTCATTGGCGTATTGAATTAAACCCGTCAGGAAACGTCGACTAAACTCGGTAGTAGAATCTATAAGCACCAAAACTTTTATCATTTATTCCCAATTCTATCTGTTAAAAAAATGCATCAGCTAGTGTTAATTATGCAACAAAAGTACAGCAATAATACATACTCCAGCATTAAAGTTCTATATTTAACATAATATCATCATATAATTGCGCTATTTGTCAGTATTTTTTCACAATAAGACATTTATACGTTCAGAAAAGTGATTTAATTTGATTTTAATAATTTGCGTCAACGTTTAAAGAGCTATGTAAAAGAAAACACATTACTTTGTAGGAGCGTTTATTTAATATTTCCTAAAATTACCAGAATTAATATTGTTTTTGCCTCTTTAAACAAATTTTTGATTATATTGAGTGCTCTAAATACTCAAACTCAACTACCTGGACGTAATATAGATCCTCTCATACTCGCCATGACTCAACAAAAAATACTGATAATCAAAGAGATAGTTTCCGGCTTATCCGGAAATACAGACCCAAACACTGAATCCGGGTGTAAATATTATTCTCTGAAAATGTGGGTGTTATAATCCAATTAATTATTAAAAAGCCAATGGCATACTGATAGATATTGTGAAAGTTGAATCAATACAAGATAACAATGACAAAACGACGGGAATTTATTAAAAATTCGGTACTGGGATTAGCTGCAACAACAACAGCAGGTAGTTTTGGAATTGCTGTTAAGTGTTGCAAACCTGCTCCAAGATTTGAAACTCAACGCCAATTGAAAAAAAATTGGCAGGAAGATCCCGAATGGAAAAAAATGAAATACGGAGATTGGGCAGGCCCTGGAGTATCTTCTACACCTGGACCCATGGATGAAATTTTATTGAAGGATTATGCCCCAAGATCTTCGGTAACCATCCAAGAGACTTTTGTAGAAAAAGCAAAATTTCCGTGTTTCGATAGCCATGTACATATCGAAGCAAAAACACCACAGGAAATTGATCAGTGGGTAAGAACCATGGATAAAGTTGGAATTGAAACGTCACTTATTTTAACGGGAGCAAGTGGAGATGATTTTAAAAAAACTTGTCGAATCATTTGCAAAAGCCCATCCCGGACGTTTTCAGTTATATTGTGGAATGGATTTAACAGATACGGAGCTACCGGTTGACGT
This sequence comes from Petrimonas sulfuriphila, assembly GCA_038561985.1. NCBI lineage: Bacteria > Pseudomonadati > Bacteroidota > Bacteroidia > Bacteroidales > Dysgonomonadaceae > Petrimonas > Petrimonas sulfuriphila. The sequence continues at coordinate 277,965 of CP073276.1, forward strand.
TACGGTTGAAGAGTGCTGGGATGTTGTTGCAAGATCCGAGAAAACCAGGAAACATTGTTACATGGGTTGCGGGTCCGCACATGATGGTATTGCCGCAATAGTATTGAACATGGCGTTTGCAGGGAAACATAAACAGAAATGGAAATCTTTATCCATCCCACGGATTAGGACCTGTATCTCAAATAATGGACATTAACTATGGCGATAAAATGGATTATCTTGTATCAATTTCCAGTAATGATTTTACGATGGCAAACAAGATGCAGGAGATGTCAGCAATAGACCGCTATTATGAACCTTACACTGGATTAAAATTCAGGGGAAACCTAAATACAACAATAATCCGTACCCATAAGGGCAGGACTATCATGCTTCAGCATGATATCAGTACGCCAGGTCCGCAGCACAGATTCGATTTAATCTCTGGAAATAAGGGAATTTACAGGGCTGAGCCTGATAGAATAGCCATAAATAGTGAAAAGTGGTTACCAGAGCAGGAGTAATGATATAATTATCCACACATGAATATATGACGGGCATCTAAATAAACAGCATTCACATGAACGAATCAAAAAAACAAAGCACCAACTATTCCAGAAGAGATTTCCTGGGTATCTCTACTGCCGGGGTTTTAGGCATGGTGGCAGAAAGTGCTCTGGGAAACAACATACCGGTCGATAAATCCGTTTTTCCAGATTACGAAGCAATGAAAAAGACCATTAATGAAAATGTAAATCTCATAGGATCCTATGGACAATGGGCATCGGAGAAAATGAGAGACTCGTTGCCTGCTTATTCTTTCAGGAGAAAAGAGTGGAACAATATCGAAGCGTGGCGGATAGCTGCTAAAAATAAGGTATTGGAAAGTATTGCCTCGCCGGATCTGGGTGAAATCCCTGAGGTAAAAGTAAACAAGCAATATATCTACGATGGGTTACAGGTTGAAGAAATTACCTGGCAGTTACCCTATGGAATGCCTACGGAAGCAATAGTGCTTAAACCGGCCAACTCGAAAGAGCGCTTGCCCGGAGTATTGGCTTTCCACCATCACGGTGCCGATAAATATTTTGGAAAACGCAAAATAGTAAGAACCAATAATTCGCCGCATCCACACACTGTTGACTCGCAACAGCAATACTATGACGGCATTGCATGGGCAAATGAAATAGCTAAAAGAGGCTATGTGGTTCTTGTGCACGATGCCTTCCCTTTTGAAAGCAGGCGAGTACTCTTAAAGGAAGTTCCTGAATTTCTTAGGGGAGATTTAACCGACAATGAATCCGAGAAATTAGAAAACGTAAATAAATACAACCGATGGGCATCTGAACATGAGGACATCATGGCTAAATCATTATTCTGTGCCGGCACCTCCTGGCCGGGTGTTTGGGTCGCTGAAGATTTGGTGGCACTCGATATTTTATGCGCCAGGCAAGATGTCGATGCGGATAAAGTTGGCTGCGGCGGCTTGTCGGGTGGAGGAATGCGGACAGTTTTTATAGCAGGTTTGGATCCGAGAGTGAAATGTGCTGTTTGTGTTGGCTTGATGACTACCTGGGAAGATTTCATGTTAAACAAGTCACATACCCACACCTGGATGACTTTTGCACCCGTTTTACCCAAAGAATTGGATTTCCCTGAAATACTTGGTTTGAGGGTACCTTTACCAACACTGGTATTAAACGCCAATGAAGACGATCTATTCACCCTCCCCGGCATGAGACATGCTGACGAGATTCTCAAGGCGGTATATGAAAAAGCGAATGCTTCTGAAAGGTATAGAGCATCATTTTACCCGGGCGGGCATAAATTTGGCAGAGAGATGCAAAAGGAGGCCTATGCCTGGTTTGATAAATGGCTTAAATAACAGCAAAATATAATGTCTAGCAAATTTAAGAATAAAATTACCGTTGCCCTGGCTGCAGGCGGAGTTACCGTCAACGCCTTTTGTATCATCTTATTTTACGTGGTCCTGTTGATCATCCTCCTTTGGTACGGGAATTATCAGGCATTTGAGAAGGTGCACACTTTCTTTGTTATTCTTATGGGGCTTTCCTTTATTGTGTGTTTTTTCATGATGAAGCCAGACTTGAGCGCTATCGCAAAAGGGTTGATACCCGGAATTCCGGATATACCGGGCGCATATGAATTGGTTGCGGCCATTGCCGGCACTACTTGTTCCGCAGCAGTTTTTATTATGCGAAGTACGGTAGTGGCGGAAAAAGGGTGGGTTTTTTTTCGCAAGCATTCCAGGCTTGTATTCTCCCGGCAGTGGCAATTCCTGTTTATTTCTTGATGAATAGAACCAACTTGATGAACCAGTATAAAGCTAAACCGGGAGAAAATATAGGGGTTATCGCAGCAATCGTATTCTCTTTGATAACTACCTATTATGCAATTATCGAATTCTTCTGATCGACTAAAAAACTTACAACTGTAAATTAAATAAAAATGGAAATTATTGTTAGTGAAAATAAGCAGGAGCTTGGCAGGGAAGCAGCAGAAAAAGGAGCGCTGTTAATCCGAAATGCCATTCAGGAAAACGGAGAAGCAAACATCATTGTAGCAACGGGTGCTTCTCAATTTGAAATGTTGACCGAACTTGTCAAAGAGGATGTTGATTGGTCTAAAGTAACCGCATTTCATTTGGATGAATATATCGGTATTCTCGATACGCAACCGGCATCATTTCGGAAGTACCTGAAAGAAAGATTTGCGGATAAGGTACCTTCTTCGATTTTAAAAGAGCATAAAGCCACCTGGTTGTATCTTGATAAATTTTCCGCATCTCTCTTGTCATGAAAGAGAAATCTTTTTTGTATAAATTATAAGTAACTTAAATAAATATTACAACACAATGATAAATCGCAGAAAATTCATAAAACTATCAGCAGTAGCAGGCTTAGCCTCCAGTATGCCCGCTGTCGTTTTTTCAGAATCAAAACAAAAGGAAGTAAAAACTTCAGGTGCATCGCCGCTGATCTGGGCAAACCTGTTGCACTTAAGCACCAATATGTGGGAAGATCATCCCTATATAAAGCGAAACAGCATATGGTCGGATATCGTAGAAGAAGAAATTCACAGGGATGATTATAAATGCAAAACATGTCAAGACTCTCTGGCATGGGGTATGCGCGGATACAGGCCTTTTTTAGTATTTGAAGAATCGGTGTGGAGTACGGTCCTGCAAAAAATGTCAGATGCGCGCATGAATATGGTTATCATTGATTTGGGAGACGGAGTGAAATACGAAAGCCATCCGGAGATTGCCGTGAAAAATGCGTGGTCCGTCGACAAATTAAGGTCGGAGCTTACCAGGATTCGTAATCTGGGCATGGAGCCCATCCCAAAGTTGAACTTTGCAACTTCCCACGACGCCTGGCTGGGGGAATACTCCAAGATGGTATCCACTAGCAAGTATTATTCGGTTTGTCGAGACCTGATCCGGGAGGTAATCGAAATATTTGATACTCCCCGCTTTTTTCATCTGGGAATGGACGAAGAGACAGCACAACATCAACAAACTTATAATTATGCTGTTATGCGTCAAAACGATTTATGGTGGGATGATCTTCATCTTTACGTCAATGAAACAGAAAAAAAAGGAGTTCGTTCCTGGATATGGTCTGACTACGGATGGCGGCATCCCGAAATGTTCTTCAGAAAAATGCCGAAGTCGGTATTGCAAAGCAACTGGTATTATGGTTCCGGATTTGATTTAGCGCAACTAAAAGACCCGACCAGAACTTATGTGAAGTTTTACGATGACCTGGAGGCACACGGATACGATCAAATTCCTACGGGGAGTAACTGGAGCAACAATACCAATATGGAAGACACGGTAGATTACTGTAAAAAAGTTATTAATCCTACCCGATTACTTGGCTTTATGACGGCACCCTGGTTGCCAACACTATCAACTTGCCTCGGAAAGCAAATAGAAGCAATCGATCAAATAAACAGGTCAATAAAAAAATAATCATTCCTCGAATCAATAATAGGTAACAATCATTTTTTAGTTATGAAAAATTTATCCAGAAGAAATTTTATTAAAAAAAGTATTTTATATACCTCTGGGCTCAGTGTTATGCCACATCCTTTGACAATATTGAAAAAAGGAAGAGCGTTAGGCTCTAACGATCGGCTTCGAATAGGTATTATCGGCTGTGGTTCACGCGGGAATCACGTATTCATGGATGGTATTTACAAACATACAAATGAAATGAATGTTGAAATTACAGCAATCTGTGATCCATGGAGCGTCGCCAGAGAACAAGCCAACATAAAAATTAAAAAGTGGTACGGACGTGAAGCCAGACAAGTCACTTCATACCGCGATCTTTTGGAATTAGATAATCTTGATGCGATAATGATTGCCTCTCCTGATCATTTGCATACTACACATTTGGAAGCAGTTGCTCGCGCCGGGAAACATGTATATGTGGAAAAACCGTTGGCCATGGACATAACAAAACTGACAAATGCTGTCGATGCTGTCAAGGAAGCCGGTATTGTTGCACAAGTGGGGACGCAGCTTCGAAGCCTGCCCGGAGCAGTTGGAGCACGCGAATTATTCCGCAATGGGAAATTAGGCAAGCTTTCCCGGGTTGAAGAGTGCCGAAATAGTCCAAAACCATATTGGTACGGATATTTACGGGAGGTTAAGAAGGAGGATGTTGACTGGAAAGAGTTTCTTGCAGACAGGCCTTACAGGCCATTTAATGCTGCATTATATTCAGCCTGGTATGGCTATTACGATTTCTCCCATGGCCCTATTCCAAACCTGGGTGCACACTTTATTGATATGGTACATTATATTACCGGGGCTGGATTTCCAGAATCATGTGTATGCCTGGGAGGAACATTTACATGGCATGACGAATACAAGTTTACCACACCCGACTGTATACAAGCCACATGGATTTATCCCGAAGGATTTCTGGTAAGCAGTTCAAACAATCTTGGCAATGGAGCCGGAAGTGTACGTAATTTTTATGGTGACAAAGGGGTGCTCAAAATGAGTAATTGGAATACTCCAACCTATAGCAACGAGGGGGCACCAAGGAGTGATGGATCAAATGAAGGTGAACAAAAAGTAGAACCGATAGAATGCCCCGATCACTTTTTAAATTGGCTGCAGTGCATCCGTAACAATAAAACACCCATCGCATCTATAGATGCAGGTTATCAGCACGCCGTCGCTGTTCTAATGGCTATGAAGTCTTATGAAACTGGGCGAAAAACCATTTATGACCATGAAACAAGAAAAATTCTCACGACATAATTTATATTAAAGCTTTGTTTTGTCATGCTGGTAATGATTGGTTTGTTCGGTATGGCACACGCTGAAGCAATTCCTGACAAAGGAACAATAGAAAAAATTGAGCAAAAAGTTTTAAGGCAGGTGCTGCAACTGCTAATATCACCCCGTTTCTTGGCGGAGCACTAATTGGTGAATGGAATCAGCCGTTGGCAATTGAAGTACAAGATGAATGGAACTAAACGATAGTGTATTGATAAACTCGAAAGATAGCGATGAATTTATTATTCGTATTCACCTTATCCCTACGACGACAATACCGTAAATGCATTCCTTGAACGTTCTGAGACAGGAAAAGACCTCACTCTTGGACTTTTCAGAAATGATAAAATGATTGCTTACTTCTTCCTGTGGTATTATACTGATCCCGTACCATTGCTTGGAATTGGAATACTTGACGAGTACCAGGGAAAAGGATTTGGTAAAAAGCTGATTCAATTCCTGATCGATGCTGCTCGCCGGTCAAGCCGAGATGGCATTGACCTAACTATGTTGCCGGACAACCATCGCGCATACGCGCTGTATGAAAGCCTAGGTTTTCGTCATTACGCGGGATGTGAGTAACCTGGCCATATTCCCGCTTACATTTAATCTGCGGGCCCAAGGCCACGGCGCAGGAATACTCTTCCTCGCACGCTTTTCCCGTGAGCAAATCATGCGGAATGGTTTTCCGAGAGCGAGCTTCAAAAAATCGAGAAAAAACACAATACTGCTTTGATTCAACGAATAGAAGACATTCCAAAATAAATAAAACAAATCCTGATTATTAACAACTATGAAGACAAGTAGAAGAACTTTTTTAAAATCAGCCGGGACACTTACTGTTGGAGTAGTAATAAGCCCAAGCATTATTTCATGTAATAAATCAAAAAATGAAGATGTAAAATTCCTCAACACCTTAAATGAGGTTAGGAAATCCAGAAAACAGCACTTTAACATGTGCGGATATGCGGCTCCACCTTTGGAAACTGTACGTATTGGTTTTATCGGATTAGGGAACAGGGGGCCTTCATCACTTCGGAGACTGTGCTTGATTGATGGCGTTGAAATAAAAGCAATTTGTGATGTTCGTCCCGAAAGCTTGGCAAAAGGACGAAAGATTCTCGCTGATACAGGTCTGCCTCCTGCAGATGAATATGGTAAAACAGAGGATGACTGGAAGAATATGTGCGACAGGAATGACATTGATTTAATATATCAGGTAACTCCCTGGAGATTGCATACACCTGTTTCTGTATATGCCATGGAGCACGATAAACATGCAGCTGTTGAAATGCCTGCTGCGCTGACTATTGAAGATTGTTGGAAATTGGTTGAAACTTCCGAACGCACAAAGAAACATTGTATGATGCTGGAAAACTGTTGTTATGATTTTTTTGAAATGCAGGTATTAAACATGGCCAGACAAGGGGTGTTCGGAGAAATAATACATGCAGAGGCGGCTTACATACATGATCAGTTGGGCATCGCATTCGGGAAAAGTTACCCTGAGATGTGGTTGTTAAAAGAAAGCCAAACAAGGAATGGCAACCATTATCCCACACACGGATTAGGGCCTGTGTGTCAGGTCATGAATATTAACAGGGGAGACAGGATGACCAAATTGGTATCCATGCAGTCCAATGATTTCACGTATGGGCCAGAAGCTCATCGATTAGCCCAGCAAGATGATTTTTATAAAGAGTTCGACACCGATTCTTACAGGGGCAACATGAATACATCCATTATAAAAACTGAAAAAGGACGGACAATTATGCTCCAACACGATGTTTCAAGTCCGCGCCCATATTCAAGGATTTACATGGTTAGTGGAACGAAAGCGGTAGCTCAAAAATGGCCGCTTCCACCACGTATAAGTCTGGGAAACCATGAATGGTTGTCTGAAGCAGAGATGAAAGAGTTGGAAGAAAAATATACTCCGCCTATTGTTAAGAAAGTGGGTGATTTAGCCAAAAAAGTGGGTGGACACGGTGGAATGGACTTTATGATGGACTGGCGTCTTATCGATTGTTTAAGAAACGGATTACCCCTGGATCAAAATGTTTACGATGCTGCCTTGTGGAGTTCAATGGTCGCACTTACAGAATGGTCCGTAGCCAACGATTCTGAGCCGATAGAAGTTCCGGATTTTACGTGCGGCGCTTATAAAGCAAATCAACCCATTGACATTAGCATGGAAAAAGGCGGCAATACAGGAGTCAGACTTGAAAGCATAAAAACAGATGAGTCTGTGAAACAGCAAAACGTATAACAAATGCTCTCCAGATCATCTTCATTAAACTTTCACAAGTAAAAGAGATTTAAGTATAGCCAATTTAAGGCAGTTTAGTCTCAACTAAAGAATTTATACATTTGTGGTCAGCAATCCAGTTAAAATTAGTGGAGAGGGTAACAAGATGACAATAAGAATACACAAACCATTTCAAATTTAAGCGTTGAGTATGCAAAAAAAAAGACAATTTCAAAGGGCTCTTCTATTAGCCGCTTTCCTCTTTTTTATTTTCGGATTTCTAACCTGGGTAAACGGTACGTTGATTGCCTTTTTCAAAAAAACTTTTGAACTTAACCATTTCAACTCTTATTTGGTTACATTTGCCTATTACCTGTCTTACACGCTTATGGCGATACCTTCATCCATGGTTTTGAAGAAGATCGGGTTCAAAAACGGTATGTCGACGGGCTTACTGATAATGGCATTAGGATGTGGACTCTTTATCCCGGCAGCCAAATTGGCATCATATCCCATTTTTTTAGTTGGACTGTTTACCACCGGCATCGGGTTAACGCTTCTCCAAACGGCTATTAATCCCTATGTTACTTTAATGGGGCCCCATGAAAGCGGTGCCAAACGCATCAGTTTTATGGGGTTCTCCAATAAAATCGGAGGCATCATCGGGCAACTGGTGTTGGGTAGCATCTTGCTGCATGGGGCAACAAACATCGTACAACAGGATGAACTTAATAAAATAATATTTCCCTATTTAATTATTACGACCTTGTTTGTTGTGATGTCCTTTATTCTGAGAAAAAACAATTGGTTCCCTGAAATCGAAGAGGAAAAGGAGGAGCACAAAACTCTTTCAACACACAACGACAAAAAAAATGTATTTCAATTTCCAAACCTGGTTTTAGGGGTAATCGCTTTATTTTGTGCCGGAGCTACAGAAGTAATGGCAATTGACAGCATTATTAATTACGGGATGTCGTTAGGTTTTCCGGAAACCCGGGCTAAACTTTTCGGGTCATTTACTTTAATTGCAATGATAATGGGCTATCTATCGGGAATGATCCTGATACCCAAATATATAAAACAAGAGAAACTTTTAAAATATGGAGCCATTACAGGTAGTATTTTGGCAATACTGGTTATATATAGTCATTCGTCCGTTTCTGTTTTCATGGTATCGCTACTCGGATTTGTGAATGCTCTGTTTTGGCCGGCTATATGGCCACTCGCTTTGGAAGGCTTGGGGCGCTTTGTAAAAATAGGCTCAGCCCTGCTTATTATGAGCGTAGTTGCAGGTGCTGTTGTACCGTTGCTTTATGGATTAATTGCAGACACAATTGACAGTACTCAAAAAGCTTATTGGATACTTATACCGTGTTATTTATTTATTGCATATTATGGTTATTTCGGATACAAAATTAAAAGTTGGGATAAACAAAATCCATGGGAATGAATAGAACAATAATTTAAGGAAAGATCTTTCTCTAAGAGAAAATTCTGAAAGGATACACCCGAATGCCACAGAGGACGTTTCGCTAATACCGGATCAGACACTCCACTTATATCGCTGTACTAAGCAACCCTATGAAAATCATTAATCAAAACATAATCTTCTTTTTTCAGCATTATAACCGTGCTATTTTTCGCATTTTATCACAAATGTTTCGTAAATTATCTAAATTGAACACAAGAAAACCGTTTCCTTTGAACAATAAAATATTTTAATTTCTATTATTTTATTTTCAGTATGTGAAATGTGCGACAAAAGGGCTCAACCATTACCCCTTTGAATTACTTGGCTTTGTGTGTGGAAGAAGGCAATGAGAAAATTACATCAACTCTCTAGTCTTCAGATTAATTAAGCTAATTTTATAACTTATTAAATTAATAAATATTAAAATCAAAAAACATGAAAAAATATCCTTAATAAGTACTCTGTAAAAAGAATGCAGAAGTATTGAAGACTATTGCTATGTAAGTTAGCAAAAAAAATTAATGAGTAAATAAAACTCTCTTATTATGTGTTAAACTTTTAAAGAAAAATCGCAAATACCATTTGCAACATTTATTAAAAAAAAGTAATATGAAAAACAACGATTTATTAAGCGCTTGTCTCGTTTTATATCCTTTCAGGAGTGGCTTATCAAAAATCAAAAAAATCTTGATGGTAATTCTGGTTGTATTTCTGCCTCTAACTATTGTTAAAGCAGGAAATACTAAGAGTTCAATGGAGATAAGTCAACAACAGAAAAAACAAATTTCAGGTTTAATCAGGGACGTAAACAATGAGCCTATTATTGGTGCGAATATCATTGAAAAGAATGTGCCGGGTAATGGAACGGTTACTGATGTAGATGGCAGGTTTACTTTGAGTATCGAAGAAAATGCAACAATACTGGTTTCTTATATTGGATATTTACCGCAAGAGATCAGTGTGGCAGGAAAGACCTATTTTGAAGTTATCCTGCAAGAAGATACAAAGACCTTAGATGAAGTTGTGGTAGTAGGTTATGGAACCCAATCAAGAGAAACTATTACAACATCAATCTCTAAACTTGATAATAAAGTGCTTGAGAATATTCCCTTTACAAATGCAGCTAACGCTTTGAAAGGTACAATTCCCGGGATGCGTGTTCAAACAGTTTCAGGTCAACCAGGTTCTTCACCAAGAATAATAATAAGAGGTGGAAGTTCTATCAAGAGTCCTGACAGTGCAACTCCTTTATATGTGATTGATGGGGTTACACGTTATAATATGAATGATATCAATCAATCTGACATTGAATCTATTCAAGTTCTTAAGGATGCTGCATCAACTGCTATATATGGGGCCTTAGGGTCAAATGGCGTTGTTATTATTCAGACAAAATCAGGACGATCTGGAAAAATTCAAGTTAATTATAAATATGATCTGACACTTTCTGAAGCAAGCAGAAGGTATGATTTACTCAGCGCAAAAGATTTCGTTTATTTTTCTCGATTGGGACTCTACAATACCGGTCAAATTAATTCAGCCCTATTAGCTCAACTCGACGGCTCAACTTATGCAGGTGGAGCCGGTAATGGCTTGTCGAAAGATTATTACTCGAGCTTAATGTATTTAACTCCCGAAAATCAACATAAGTTGAATGAAGGCTGGCAAAGTATTCCTGATCCACTTAACCCATCTAAAACCCTTATTTTTGAAGATAATGATTACCAAAGTATTTTATTCAGATCTGGTATTTCGCACAATCACTCTTTTGCTGTAACAGGTGGGAGTGACAAGGCGACTTTTCATTTAGGGATTGGATATTCTGATAATGAAGGAATTGCAATTACTACCGATTATAAGCGTTTTACGTTAAACTTTAGTGGAGATATACAAGTTACTAAAAATACAAGTGCTTTTGCCAGAGTAATGTACTCGAACAGAAGTGATAGACAAGTTCACACAAATGACATTTTTAAAAGTGGACTTCTAATGCCTCCTACAAATAGATTGTATTATGAAGATGGGACTTTAGCCTCAGGAAGGAATTTTGGCTTTGCCAATCCATTATACAGTTTATCAGTTTACAAGCCAAGAAATCTAGCAAACGATTTAACCTTGATTGTAGGTGGTCAGGTGAACATTATCCCTGGACTTGTTTTTAAACCACAGTTTTCATGGAATCAAATTACTAGTTATAACAGAAATTTCCGCACAGCTTTCTGGAATGGATTTGCTTCATACGATACTTCACGTAATGCTAATGCCTCATTTTCGCAGAACTTCAGTCCTCAATTTAATGCTGTACTTGATTACGCAAAAAGTATAAAAGACCATGATATAAATCTTATGGCAGGATTATCGTATTTTGGAAGAAATAATGACAGTTTCAATGCTGCAGGTAATGGTGCCGCTACAGATCTAATACCAACATTAAATGCTTCTGCAGTTCCCACCTCTGTTTCAGGATCTGAAAGTCACCATGTCCTGTTAGGATATTTTTCAAGAGCAACATATAGCTATAAGCAAAAATATCTGGTTAATGCTAGTCTAAGATACGATGGAGCTTCAAATTTAGGTGAAAATAATAAATGGGGTATCTTTCCAGGAATCTCGCTAGGATGGCATGTCGATAAAGAGAATTTTTGGAATGCTCTACCGAAAGATTTGATAAAGTTAAAATTGAGAGGTAGTTATGGTGTAACTGGAAATATCAGCGGACTTGGATGGTATCAAGCTCAAGGTGAATATAATTCAAGTAACAAGTATAATGGTAATTCAGCTATACAAATTTCAGTTTTGCCAAACCAAGGATTAAAATGGGAACAATCTAAAACACTAGATTTTGGAGTTGACATGGGATTGTTTAACAGGAGAATAGATGTAATTCTTGATTACTATAGAAGAGTTAATGATAACCTATTAACAACGTTAGATATGCCACCTTCAACCGGTTTTTCAAGTATTATTACAAATTATGGTTCTTTAGAAAATAAAGGGTACGAATTCGGATTAAACGCTCGAATAATGCCCTATTCATCAGACTTTCAATGGAATTTATCTTTTAATGTTGCCAAAGTAAACACAAAAATACTTCACCTTCCTCCTAATGGCATTGAAAATAACCGTGTTGGAGGAGAATATATATGGGATGATAAATTAGGTGATTATGCTTGGAAAGGAGGATTACAAGAAGGTGGAAAAATTGGAGAATTATTCGGATATAAACAAGTAAGTATTTTTGCAACAGATGAAGAAGCTGCTGCTGGACCAACTGATACTTTAATTCCAAGGACAGATAAAACAAAGCATGGAGGTGACGTAAATTGGTTGGATTCTGATAAAAATGGTATAATAGATTCGAGGGATAAAGTCTACATGGGGAATCAGTACCCAGACTTAACTGGTGGCTTTTCAACTTTCCTTGAATATAAAAACTTAAGCTTAAGTGTTCGCATGGATTATACTTTAGGAGGAACACTATACTATGAAACAGGGGCTAGAATTGAAGGCAATTTCTCTGGAGCAAACGCATTGAGTAAAAAGATTTTACGCTCATGGCAAAAGCAAGGAGATATTACTGACATCCCTAAATATTACTGGGCTGATCAAAATGCAAACTGGAATGTTTGGAACAATCGTGGAAGTTCAAGATATTATCAGAAAACAGATTTTCTTAGTTTGCGTGAAATTACTCTGTCTTACAGTTTACCCTCCAATTATTTACAAAAGATGAAATTATCTGGATTACGTTTACATCTAACAGGAAGTAATTTACATTATTTTACAAATTTTGAAGGGTTGAATCCTGAACAATCGAGCTCTGACACTGCCTATCCGGTACCCAGAGAATTCATATTTGGATTGTCGATTAATTTTTAATTATTAAAATTATTAAAAAATGAAAAAAAATAATTCAATAACTATACTATTGTCACTAATACTATTCTCATTTCTTTCTTGTGACAACTTATTGAATCTCGAACCAACCAGTAACATTACTACTGCTTCTTTTTGGAAAACAGAAGACGATGCAAAGGGAGCTATATACGGAATGTATGCGAGATTTAGAAATGTAACAAATAGTAATCTTTTTTTATGGGGTGAAGCACGGAGCCAGAACCTGAAACAATCTGTCGGGAATGATTTTAGTAACATGAGAATATTTCAAAACACTTTAGATGCTGTAGATGCGGGTCCAAGCTGGAGTACACTTTATCAGGTCGTGAATGATGCTAATTTAATTTTAAAATATGTTCCGGAAATTAGTTTTTTAGATGGAAACAACAAAAATCAAATATTGGCAGAAGCTTATTCAATGAGAGCTTTTTGTTATTTCGTTATGGCAAGAACATGGGGTGGTGTAATAATATTTACAGAACCTACTGAGGGATATATACCTGAAAAAATGTATAAAGAGCGTTCATCGATAGAAGACTGCTTTAAACTAATTAAAGATGACATTGATAAAGCTATAAGTCTATACCCGGATAATAACTTTATTACCGGTAGAAACAGGTGGTCAAAACCTGCGACAAACGCATTAAAAGGAGATGTGTATTTATGGACAGGAAAAGTTATGAATGGTGGGAATTCCGATTTTTCAACTGCACTGAATGCTTTAACCGAAATAGAATCGAGTGATGTAATGTTATTATCTGAATTCAATAGAGTTTTTGATTATGATAATAAAGGAAATAAAGAAATACTTTTTGCAAGTAGATTTCAATTATACGAGTCAAGTAACACAGGTTATTATAGGATGTACATAGACCAATTACCACCTAATCCCGCTCCAGAAGCCAGTGAAGTAATTGGAGTACCAAGAGATGGTAATTATTGGACATTATCAGATGAAAGCCTTGCTATGTTTTCAAATGAAGATCAAAGAAAAGACGGAACTTTCTATGAATTATATTCATTTGATGCAGCTACTGGTCTCTATTCTAAATTCTATGGATGTATTCAAATGAAGTTCAATGGAGTTGTTGATGCAGGAAGTAGATATTTTCTAGATGATGTGATTATATATCGGTATGCAGATGTTTTATTAATGAAAGCTGAAGCTGAAAATGCTTTAGGCAAAGATCCATCCACTTCGATTAATAAAATAAGGCAAAGAGCATACGGTGAAAATTATTCTAAACATGTATTTGTCAATGGAAGTAAAGCCCAAAACGATATGGAAATTTTAAATGAAAGGTTATTGGAGCTTTTTTATGAGGGAAAACGATGGTGGGACTTAATTCGATTTGACAAAGTATTTGAATTGGTTCCATACTTTAAAGAAAATCCTCAAGACAAATATAAACTGTTATGGCCTATTGGATTAAATATATTGAGCATGGAGCCAAATATTTCACAAAATCCAGGTTATCAAGAGCGATAAATCTATAAATTTAACATAAGATTTGGGAATCAACAGTTTCCTATTTTTGCAACAGAAGGCAAAGATGCTTGCAAAAATTCAAAGATTGACTTTTATTTAAAAACTCATTTATCATTTAAGATATGACTGAAATAAAATCAAAAAAATACAACATTATGATGAGGATATTAATTATTCATCTGATTGCTTGCTTATTAATTCCATTTTCGCTTGTGGGGCAAACATCACTAGAATTAAATAATAAAAGAGAGTTGTTTGTTGATGATTATTTTATTGACAAGCTATATGGAATTGAAATTAAAATGCACACCCCCATTGATGAGGGGGCTGTTCTTTATTTCGACAAACCGTGGGAAGGTCCTTTCTGTGGTTATGTGACAATAATTAAAGACAATAATACTTATAGGGCATATTACCGAGGTTCGCAAGGGGGTAGAGATGGAAACAACAACGAAGTTACTTGTTATGCAGAATCAAAAGATGGAATAAAATGGTACAAGCCCAATTTAGGGATCCATACGATTCAAGGATCAAAAGACAATAACGTTGTTCTGGCAAATGTTGCCCCTGTTCCTCATAATTTTAGCCCTTTTCTTGATAAAAATCCAAAAGCCAGACCTGATCAAAAATATAAAGGCCTTGGTGGAGTCGACAAGACTGGTTTATTGGCATATGTATCAGAAGACGGTATCCATTGGAAAGAATTACAAAAAGAAGCTGTGTTTAAAAAGGGAGTTTTTGACTCACAAAATGTTGTATTTTGGTCCGAAAGCGAAAAATGTTATGTTTGTTATTTTCGTATCTGGTCCGATGGAGGATTTACTTCATATAAAGGATTTAGATCTGTAGGACGCTCAATATCAAATGATTTTATCAATTGGTCAGAACCACAAGCTATGACATTTGGCGATGCCCCTATGGAGCATCTCTATACTCAACAAACAAGTCCGTACTTCAGGGCTCCGCATATATATGTTGCAATTGGTGGCAGATTTATGCCCGGACGTCAGGTTTTGACAGAAGAACAAGCAAAAAAGCTCAACGTAAATCCCGGTTATTTCAAAGATTGCTCGGATGCCTTTTTTATGACTTCACGGGGAGGAAATGTATATGATCGTACTTTTATGGAAGCATTTATCCGTCCAGGGATCGGATTAGACAATTGGGTCTCACGATCCAATTATCCTGCTCTGAATGTCGTACAGACAAGTCCAACTGAGATGTCCATATACGTTAATCAGGATTACGCTCAACCTACAGCTCATTTACACAGATATTCTTTAAGATTGGATGGATTCACGTCATTGTCTGCTCCGTATAAAGGAGGGGAACTCCTCAGCAAAGCATTTACTTTTTCAGGCAAAGAACTTGAAATAAACTATTCAACCTCTGCGGCCGGTGAACTTAAATTTGAAATTCAAGATGAAGAAGGGAAGCCAATCCCTGGTTATACGATGGAAGATTCAGATACAATCATTGGTAATGAAATCTCGAGAATTGTAACCTGGAAAGGAAATAAAAACGTAGAATCACTAGCCTCAAAAACGGTTCGTTTAAGAATTCTCATGAAAGATGCTGATTTGTATTCGTTGAAATTTAATTGATTTTTTCTTGCTAAACTTGTAATGGCAAATAATGAAATTGAAGAGAATACTTAATTTATTGCTAATATCTTGTGCGCTGTCGAATGTATGCGCACAAGATACTTTGAGAAATAAAAATAAAGCATTTTTCTCAAATAATTTAAACTTGACACAATTGATACCATACAAGATAATTTCTACTGGAAAAAATAGTGGAGACTACCAGGCAGTACCGGATATGTGTCGGTTAAAAAATGGTGATATAATAGTTGTTTTTTATGCGGGAGATAATCATGTAACTTTTCCAAGTGAAAAATATCCAAAAGCAGGTAGAATTTGTTT
This sequence comes from Petrimonas sulfuriphila, assembly GCA_038561985.1. Classification (NCBI taxonomy): domain Bacteria; kingdom Pseudomonadati; phylum Bacteroidota; class Bacteroidia; order Bacteroidales; family Dysgonomonadaceae; genus Petrimonas; species Petrimonas sulfuriphila. The sequence continues at coordinate 294,294 of CP073276.1, forward strand.
GACAAGGTCAAAAGATGAGGGTCAGACGTGGAGTACTCCAATTACAATATTTGATGATGCCCATGATAACAGAGATCCCCATATTAATCAATTAAGCGACGGCACAATAATTTGTAGTTTCTTTTCGCTTGAATTTGAATTGAGTACAAAAAAATGCAATTATGAAAAAAAAATAGAAAATACAAAAGAAGAATCAATAAATTATGGTAATAATCCAGATCTCTTAAGAGATTTGGAGATAGAAACAATGCCTCCAACAAAAAAATGGACAGGAAGGGGTCCATTTATCATAAAGTCTTATGATGACGGGAATAGTTGGGAACAAGAGCCAGTATTAATACCGACACATGATATTGACTGGTATAGTTCAGCTAAAGTTCAAGAATTACCCGATGGAAGATATCTTCTTCCAATTTATCATACAGATTTATACAAAAATTCAGGATGGGGAGGTGTTGTTTTTTCTTTAGATAAAGGGACAACATGGAATAATATTACATCGATAGGGAAGGAGGCCAATTTGATGTTAGCCGCAGAGACAGAGGTAATTCTATTAAAAGACAACACTCTATATGCAATCATGAGAGGAGATGGATTTAAAATAAATATGCATTATTCTGTTAGTTATGATATGGGAAAATCGTGGAAATCAGTAAACGATATTGGTTTTGCTGGTCATTCACCTTCTTTCACACGTCTTAAAAGTAACGAAATTATACTCTCCTATCGCGCTTATGATCCTCAACTAGGATATTATACTGGAATTAGAATGAGTCGCGACGAAGCAAAAACATGGGAAGGCCCCTATTTAATTGATACAAAGGTAGGTGCTTATCCATCAACAGTAGAGTTAAAGGATGGCTCTGTTTTAATTGTTTATTATGAGGAAGGTTTAAATAGTTCAATACGGGCAGTACGCTTTAGAAAACCCACCTACTCTGTAAATAATTCTTTATTACAAATTTTAAATGTGGATTATCTTCCTTTAGAATAAAAAATATAAAATGACTATCATATGAAATTAAAAAAAATTAAAACTAACTGTTTGGCTGCTGTAGCTTGTCTATTTTTCCCTCTTTCATTAACGAGTCAGGAACCTGTGAAACTGAGGAATAACCGTGAAATATTTGTAGATTACTTTTTAATTGAAAAGTTGAACAGCATCAATCTAGTAAAGCATGCCCCCATTGATGAAGGTCCCGTGCTATATTTCGATAATCCATGGGAAGGTATTTTTAGCACTTATACTACAATAATAAAAGACAATGATATTTATCGAGCATATTACCGAGGCGGAAGTACACATAACAATGGTTATACTAATGGAGAATTCACATGTTACGCAGAGTCAAAAGACGGAATAAAGTGGATCAAGCCAAACTTAAGACTGTACGAAGTTTATGATACATTTGAGAATAATATAGTAGTTGCAAACGAAGCCCCCGTGCAACACAATTTCAGTCCGTTTCTTGATAAAAACCCTAAAGTCCGATCAGATCAGAAATATAAAGCTTTAGGAGGGACTATAAAAGATAATATCGGTTTAATTCCTTACGCATCACCAGATGGAATTCATTGGAAAAAAATGCATAATAAAGGTGTAATTACTAAAGGAAAATTTGACTCGCAAAATGTTGCATTTTGGTCCGAAAGCGAAAAATGTTATGTTTGTTATTTTCGTACGTTAAATGATGGCTACAGATCAGTAAGCCACACAACATCAAATGATTTTATCAATTGGTCAGAACCACAAGCTATGACATTTGGCGATGCCCCTATGGAGCATCTCTATACTCAACAAACAAGTCCGTACTTCAGGGCTCCGCATATATATGTTGCAATTGGTGGCAGATTTATGCCCGGACGTCAGGTTTTGACAGAAGAACAAGCAAAAAAGCTCAACGTAAATCCCGGTTATTTCAAAGATTGCTCGGATGCCTTTTTTATGACTTCACGGGGAGGAAATGTATATGATCGTACTTTTATGGAAGCATTTATCCGTCCAGGGATCGGATTAGACAATTGGGTCTCACGATCCAATTATCCTGCTCTGAATGTCGTACAGACAAGTCCAACTGAGATGTCCATATACGTTAATCAGGATTACGCTCAACCTACAGCTCATTTACACAGATATTCTTTAAGATTGGATGGATTCACGTCATTGTCTGCTCCGTATAAAGGAGGGGAACTCCTCAGCAAAGCATTTACTTTTTCAGGCAAAGAACTTGAAATAAACTATTCAACCTCTGCGGCCGGTGAACTTAAATTTGAAATTCAAGATGAAGAAGGGAAGCCAATCCCTGGTTATACGATGGAAGATTCAGATACAATCATTGGTAATGAAATCTCGAGAATTGTAACCTGGAAAGGAAATAAAAACGTAGAATCACTAGCCTCAAAAACGGTTCGTTTAAGAATCCTCATGAAAGATGCTGATTTGTATTCGTTGAAATTTAATTAGAGCCAACCATTTTAGAATACAAGAGAACTTTACTTACTTAAAATAGTCATCGATCAGTAAATCCCAATCCAAAATTAACGATTATATTTCTTTTGATTATATAATAAAAATAATAATATATGAATTTAAAATATTTTTCAGCATTAGTAATCGGAGTGTTTTTTTGTCTTACTTTTTGCACTACAAGAGAAAAACATAATAATTTGGTAAAACATTTGGGAATAGAAAAAATTAAAGATGTTGTTATTTATGAAGATTCACAATTTTATTCTTCATTTCCTTCTGTTGTAAAAAACGGCAAAAACGATTTTATTGTCGCCTTCCGTCGTGCTCCTGACCGAAGAATATTTAATGAAAAAGGGAACAACCACGTCGATCCTAACAGCTATTTAATGATGGTGCGTTCAACTGATGGTGAGACTTGGACCAAAGATCCTCAACTTATTTATTCGCATCCTTTTGGCGGATCACAGGATCCCTGTTTATTGAAACTGAGTGATGGCACCCTGCTTTGTACTAGCTATACATGGGCTTTTTTAAGACCGGACGGAGTTGAAAACCTAAAACGCCCCGTTTTCGATATTGGAGGAGGGGTTATCTTCTTGGGAGGGTATTTGGTGCGTTCAACTGATGGTGGAAAAACATGGGGAGAGCCCATTTATCCGCCTCATGTTGATGAGGATATTTATTTGAGTGCTTTGGGAGAGTCCCTGCCAGCATACAATCGAGGTGCTCTTTACGAAGGAAAAAGTGGACGCATTTATTGGGTTGTTGCCGTGAATGATTCTATTCCAATAAAGAAAACATCCAATCACCTGATTGTATCAGATGATAAAGGTCTCACATGGAGCTATTCGGGGTTGGTTGCCACTGACGACAAAGCCTCCTTTAACGAAACTTCAATTTATGAAACCCCAAAAGGAGATTTAGTGGCTTTTTTAAGAACCGCTAATATGGATGATCAAGCTTGTATAGCCCGATCCACAGATGGAGGAAAAACATTTAAATGGGAGAAAATGGGCTTTCAGGGTCATCCTCTTAATGCGCTCCGACTTCCGGATGATAGAGTATTACTAACATATGGTTATCGTCATGTACCCTACGGGATTCGAGCTCGAATACTTAACTCAGAATGTACCGACTTTGCAACCGCACCGGAGATTATTTTGCGGGAGGATGGTGGAAATGGAGATATTGGTTACACTTGGCCCGTACTACTTGATGAAAACAGGGTTTTGGTTGTATATTATTTTAATAAAGAAAACGGGACTCGACATATTGCTGGAACAATATTGGGAATAAATTAATCAATCAAACCATCTTCACTGTTCTGACAGAAAAAAATTATGAAGTTAAAAAGAATAATTATATATGATTGATCAATCAAAATCTATCCAAGCAAAACTTCCAAAAAATGCATGGTTAATTGTTTTTTTACTTTTCTGGGTGGGTGCTTTAAATTATCTGGATCGCAACACAATCGCCACCATGAGGAGTTCAATCATTGAATCTATTCCGATGACAGATGCACAATTCGGAATATTGACTTCTGTGTTTCTATGGACCTATGCATTCTTCAGCCCTGTTGCCGGATTTATAGCAGACCGTTTTAGCCGGAGCAAAGTAATTATTTTCAGTTTCTTCATATGGTCATTAGTAACCTGGTTAACATCTTATGCGTCAACTTACAATCAACTTTTGGCAACAAGAGCTTTGATGGGAATAAGCGAAGCCTTTTATTTGCCAGCAGCAGGAGCATTAATTATTGATTATCACAGAAACTCCACTCAATCTATCGCAACCAGTATTCACCTAACCGGAGTTACTCTTGGTTCCACATTAGGATTTATTGGAGGATGGTTAGCTGAAAAACACACCTGGCACTACGCTTTTCATGTTTTTGGCATATTGGGATTGGTCTATGCAATAATACTTCTGTTTCTTTTAAAAGACATACCCAAGAATTCAAGTGAAAGCAATAATAAGAATGAATCACAAGAAAAAGAAACAAATGGAAATGTCAATTTTGGATTAGCGGTTGTTGATCTGTTTAAAAATAGATCATTTATCTATTTGTTTTTATTCTGGGGTATTTTGGGAATTGTCGGATGGACTATTATGGCTTGGCTACCAACTTTTTTTAAAGAACAGTTTAATCTTTCACAGAGTATGGCAGGCTTTTACGCAACCGCATTTCTTTATCCTGCGTCCATAGTAGGATTATTGTTTGCTGGCATCCTATCTGACCGTTGGAGCAAGAGAAATAAGTATGCACGTATATTTGTTCCTATACTTGGCCTGTTAATTGCGGCTCCGTGTATCTTCTTTGCAAGCTATACCTCAATTTTATACATATCCATAGTTCTTTTTATGTTATATGGATTAACCAGATCATCAGTGGAAGCTAATTTTACACCAATTGCATGTAGTATTGTCAGTTTACGATATAGATCAACCGGATTAGGAATTTTAAACATGATTGCTACCACTGTTGGAGGTTTTGGCATCTATCTTACAGGAATGTTTCGTGATTTAGAGATAAGCCTTAAAATAATTTATCAAATGGTTGCTTTAAGCATAATCATTTGCGTATTTTTATTATGGTTAATCAAGAGAGAACAAAGTAAAAAAAAGGTCTAGTTCCACTATAAAAAAACTCGTATCAGATAAAATTAATATGATTTTCAGATAAAAACCCTTTTATGAATCAAGTTTTTTATAATGAATCAGATCGTATTGTCTGGGAAGAAGACCTTGAGGACTTTATTCCTTACAAGATCTTTGACGCTCATGTTCACTTTTGGGACGATTCTTTTTTGCCATTGAAAGATCCTCAACGAAATAATTTTGTAAATTCTGATTTACAAATAACCGAGAGGTGGAACAAACAGATGTTTCCTGGTCGTGACTTTGATTATTTGGTATTTGGTATGCCACTAGCTAATGCTGATATAAAAGCCAATAATGAATTTGTTGTATCAGAACTTGCAGGAAAACCAAATTCAAGAAAAAACAGACTGGTTACTCCTGAATGTAAAACTGAAGATATTTATAATGACGTTGTAAAGTATAATTTTGTGGGAATGAAACCGTATCGTCAGTTTTCCACCACAGGTGATATTAATCAATGTCGTATTCAAGACTTCTTGACACACCCACAGATGGAATTGGCTAATGAAATGGGGTTGTTTATTACATTACATTTGTCTCGTTATCACGGGTGTGCGGATGAACAAAACCTGATTGACTTAGAAGAATATACCACAAAGAAATATCCTAATATAAAATGGATACTTGCTCACTGTGCACGTAGTTTTACATACTGGCCTCTTCAAAAGGCAATTAACAGACTACGTCAAATACCCAACATATGGTATGACATATCTGCAGTTTCCGATGTGATGGCACAATATACTTTACTCAGTAAAGAAGATCATCGGAGAATTTTATATGGTTCAGATAATTTCACGGCAAATGCCTTTCACGGAAGATATGTAGCTATGGGAAGATTCTGGTATCAAATAGGAACGCCGGAATATGCGAAAAAAAATAATATTCATACAAATTCAAAACCTATATTGGCTATTTATGAGCAATTGTTAGCCTTTAAACATGCAGCACAACTTGCTCAATTAAGAACAGAACAAATTAATGATGTTTTTTATAATAATGCTAAAAAATTGTTTGACCTGAAGTCAATGTAATTAACAGTGATAATAATTCATTTTTTTATGCTAGATAAAAAATATGTCAAGAAGTCAAGAGTTATATAAAGAAGCGAAAAAGTTAATACCGGGAGGTGTCCAATTGTTGTCTAAGCGTCCAGAACAATTTTTACCAGAATTCTGGCCAACTTATTACAAAAAAGCAAAAGGTTGTGAGATATGGGATTTGGACGATAATAAATATATTGATATGAGTCTCATGGGAATTGGGTCTTGTATATTAGGTTATGCTGATGATGATGTAAATTCAGCTGTATTAAAAGTTATTGAAACTGGGAACATGACTACATTGAATGCACCGGAAGAAGTGATACTGGCAAAAAAAATTATTGAACTTCATCCATGGGCAGAGATGGTTCGCTATGCACGTACCGGAGGCGAAGCAATGAGTATAGCTGTCAGGATAGCAAGAGCTTCAACTAGAAAAGACATCATATTGTTCAGCGGTTATCATGGATGGCACGATTGGTATTTATCCGCTAATATTTCTAGTGATGCAGCCCTCGATGGTCATTTATTACCAGGGCTCAAACCGGCAGGTGTTCCAAGAAGTTTGAAAAACACTTCGTATCCTTTTTTTTACAACGATGAAGAAGAGTTCTTGTCTCTCATTAGTAGATATGAGAATAATATTGGAGGAGTAGTTTTAGAAACTGTCAGAAATCTGAACCCCAACAAGAGTTTTTTAGTAACTTTAAAAAAAGAAACTATTCGTTTGAATATACCATTAATTGTTGATGAAATCTCAAGTGGATTTAGATTAAACTGTGGAGGAGCACATTTGGTGCTTGATGTGAAACCGGATATTGCCGTTTTCGCCAAAGGTATAAGTAATGGTTATCCTATGGGGATTATAATTGGTAATAAAAAGTATATGGATGCAGCTCAAAATACTTTTATTAGTAGTACTTATTGGACGGAAAAAATAGGGCCAACTGCTACTCTGGCTACAATAGAGAAAATGGAAAAATTGAAAGTACAGAGCTATATAATGGAAATTGGAAAAGAAGTTCAAGAAGCATGGATTTTTATGGCAAAAAAACATAATTTAGAAATAAAAGTTAGTGGCATTTATCCCTTAAGTCATTTTGAATTCGCTGAATTCCCATTAATATTAAAAACCCTGTTTACGCAAGAAATGCTCACAAAGGGCTTTTTGGCAACAACATCATTTTATCCTTCTTATGCTCATAAACAGCAACATATTAAAAAATATATTTGTGCAATCGATCAAACATTTAAAATAATTAAACAATCGCTGAAAGAAGGAAATCCTAAGACGTATTTAAAAGGTCCAGAATGTCAATCAGGGTTTAAACGTTTGACTTAAAACAGTCTAATTTAATTGGAATTATATTATGAGAGAAAGTCGTGTATTGAAAAAATTAAGAAACGGAGAAGTTGTAATTTGTTTTAAACTGAACTTATCAGGGGGAGAAGTTGCAGAAATTGCAGCCATGTCAGGATTTGACTGCCTATGGGCTGATCGTGAACATGTTGCACAGGACTGGTCGGATATAAAAGTACAGAACTGGGTGGCTAAAGCATACGATACAGATTTGATGGTACGCGTTTCACGTGGGAGTTACAGCGACTTGATAAAACCGTTGGAACTGGATGCCACCGGAATTTTAGTTCCACATATCATGAATGTGGAAGACGCAAAAAATATAATCCATTATACCCGATTCCATCCTGTCGGCAGACGCCCGATTGATGGGGGAAATGCTGACGGTGGATATACGAACATTGCTTTTGATGAATACCTGAGAAAAGCAAATGAACAACGGTTTATTGCCTTACAGATTGAAGATCCTGAACCGTTGGATGATTTGGAAGCAATTGCTGCATTGGAAGGATACGATATGTTGTTTTTTGGACCCGGCGATTTCAGCCAGGGCATCGGTGCCCCTGGCGAATGGGAGCATCCGCAACTAACAGAAACACGCAGACGGGTAGCAGAAGTTGCATGTAAATACGGAAAATTTGCAGCAACTGTGGGAAGTCCGCAAAATGCCCAGGAACTAATCGACATGGGCTACCGTTTTATCAGTATGGGTGCTGACGTGATCGGATTAAGTTCATACTGCCATAACATTATGAACAACATCAATCAGGTAAAAGAAAAAAACAAATCTGCCGGAGTCTATTAACTATGAAAAAAAGAAAATTAGGAAATACGGGGATAGAAGTTTCAGAAATTGCTTTTGGCGGTGTTGAAATCGGACTCCCTTATGGTATTGGAGTCAACAGCGACAAGGATATGATCTCCGAAGCCAAAGCGATAGACCTGCTTCGTTTGGCACTGGATTCGGGTATAAATTTCTTCGATACAGCCCGGATGTACGGTAATAGTGAGCATATTATGGGTAAAGCATTCCAAAATAAACGTAGTGAAGTAATATTGGCCACGAAATGTGTCCACCTGCTTGATAACGAAGGAAACTTACCACCAAAAAATAAATTAAGAGAAACTGTTGAAAAATCCATCTATGAAAGTCTGAAAGCACTTCAAACAGATTATGTGGATATTTTTATGCTTCACCAGGCAACCGTAAAAATTCTTGAAAACGAAGAAATCCTAACTGTTTTCTCCTCCCTGAAAGATAAAGGGTTATTTAAAGCAGCCGGCGTTTCAACATACACTACAGAAGTAACGGAAAAAACGATAGATATTGGATTCTGGAATATGATTCAGCTGCCTTTCAATCTTATGGATCAACGGCAAGGAGAACTGTTCAAGAAAGCAGATGAGAAAGGAATCGGCATTGTAGTAAGATCTGTTTTATTAAAAGGATTGTTAAGTGACAGGGGGAGAAATCTTCACCCAGCCCTCAAAGACGTAGAAAACCACATTGCAAAATACCATGAATTATTGGAAGGAACCAATTATAAATTGCCGGCATTAGCCACCAAATTTGCATTGTCATTTCCGGAAGTTTCTTCCGTATTGGTGGGTATTGACAAGCAAGAATATTTGGAAGAAGCACTAAGAACGGTGGATGGAGTCTATTTAAGTAAAGAAAAACTGAATAAAGCGAGGCAATTAGCATATCCCGAACCGGAATTTATTAATCTTCCCTATTGGGATAAAATGAAATGGTTAACATAACAGATAAAATTAAAATACATGATAAAAATTGGTATAATCGGAATGAGTCCTGGAAATGCTCATCCCTACTCATGGTCATCTATTATAAATGGAGTTTTTGATGCCGGTGAAATAACGAAAGTCGGTTATCCGGCTGTTGCAAATTATTTAGAAGCAAATAAAGACACACTCGGAATATCCAACGCAAAAGTGACGTGTGTATGGACACAAGACCGCGTAACTTCGGAAAGTATCGCTAAATCAAGCAGAATACCTCTAATAGTGAATAAGCTGGAAGATATGATACCTCTCGTGGATGCAATCCTCTTGTCAAGAGATGATCCTGAAAATCATGTAGCTATGGCTAAACCCTTTTTGGAAGCGGGAATACCTATTTTTGTCGACAAACCACTTGCAAATACAAAAGAAGACCTGCAATACTTTGCTGATGAAAATGCTAAAGGTAAGCTGATCATGTCTTGCTCGTCCATGCGCTACGCCAACGAAGCCAGGATTGTAAAACAAGAGATTGACTCATTAGGTAAGCTCGAACTTGCAACAGCGGTGGGCAAAAAAGATTGGATCAAGTACGGCGTTCATATCGTGGAAGGATTATTCTCTGTCTTGAATGACCCTAAACCCATATTTGTCAAATCCATAGGCAAAACAAACAAAGAGATCGTGTATATTGAGTTTGCTGATGGTTTTCAGGCAACAATACATTTGTTTATGGATATTACGGGTACATTCCAGATATCCTTATTTGGACAACTGGGATGGCGATTAATTGATATAAAAAACTCCTACTCTATGTTCAGAGACAACATTATTGAATTTGTCAGATCCGTAGAGCAAGGCACCTCCCGGCTTTCTTTCGATAAAACAGAAAATATCCTCCGGACCATCATCGCGGCTATCGAAAGTTCCAAGCAAGGAGGGAAAACCATAGATATGTCTAAGTTTTAACAGATTTAAAATGAACATAAAAGATTTATTGAATTTAAAAGGCAAAATAATTTTGGTTTCAGGTGGTGCTGGAAACTACGGTAAATGCATCGTAGAAGGATTGGCAGAAGCAGGAGGAACCGTAATCATTGCTTCCCGTAATATGGATAATATAGTGAAAACTGTGTCTAAATTCCGGGAGGAAGGATGGGATGTACATTCCATGCCCGTTGATCAAGGGGATCATGACTCTGTTGTAGCTCTGAAAGTGGCAATAACCAAAAAATTTGGAAAATTAGACGTTTTTGTAAATAATGCCGTATCAAGACCGATGAAGACGTACAATGATCCCATTGAAAATTTTGCTGAATCCATGCGTATAAATGCGACCGGAGCTATGGACATTTTACGTGAAATGGCAGATTTAATCGAAGAAAGTGGTGGTGGAAGTATAATAAATATTGCCTCTATGATGGGAATGTTTGGTCCGGATCTTTCCAACTACGAAGGTACGAATATGGGCATACCGCCTCCCGATTACTTTTTCCACAGGGCGGGGATAATCAATCTCACCCGGTACCTGGCCCGTATTTATGCCGGGAAAAACATACGGGTGAATTGCGTTAGCCCGGGAGGTTTATTCAATAATCAACCCGAGCGCTTCCTGGAGAATTACAACAAAAAAGTTCCTTTGGGAAGAATGGCAAACAACGACGACATAAAAGGCCTGATGGTGCTGTTGGCATCGGATGCCGGCGCTTATATAAACGGAGAAAACATTTTGATGGATGGCGGAATGCATGCGTAGCACCCCCATACCCCATCGGCGGAAATAATAAGGTTGAACATATGCAAAGGAATAATCAAATTGCTTTCAAGGGGATTATAATTTCAGATTCTGAAGTAGTTAAAGGATATCTCACAACAAGTGGAGGAAAAATTATCGATATAGGAGAATCTCCTCCGGGATGTGATGTGATTGATTTGGGTGAATCGTATATCACGCCCGGATTCATTGATTTGCATATACACGGCATTCACCGCATGCTGGTGGACAACGGTGCGGAAGACTTGAAAGAAATCTGCAAAATTTTACCTCAATACGGAGTTACCGGATTTTTGCCCACACTAGCTCCCAGGCCTAAAGGAGAAGATGCTGAGTTTCTCTCGGAGTTGTCCAAAACAGAAACTGAAGGAACGGAAGTACTGGGTTTCCACCTGGAAGGGCCGTTTCTCAAGATCACAGGAGCTTTAGGCGCCGGGGCCATCTCCGGGGCAGATGAAGGAAGGGTACATGCTCTGATTCATGCGGCGAAACCACATAAAGCGATTTTCAGCATTTCTCCGGACGTAGACGGAATCGAGAAACTGTTGCCGTTGATGGCAGCCAACGGCACCCCTGTCTTTATGACACACACTGCCGCCACAGTTGAACAAACTCAGCTAGCCATAGAATTGGGCGTTCGACACGCTACTCATTTCTACGATGTATTCCCCTGTTCCTCTGTTTCCGAACCCGGTGTGCGACCTTGCGGAGCCGTTGAAGCCATCCTGGCAGACGAGCGGGTAAGTGTGGATTTCATCCTGGATGGCGTACATGTTGATCCCGTGGCGGCAAAAATGTCTTTGATCAGTAAAAGGAAAGGGCCGGGCAAGGTCTGTCTCGTTACAGATGCCAACGTAGGTGCGGGATTAGAGCCCGGACAATTCTCGTTCGGCAATTTGGGAGATATCTGCTTTGCGTACAAAGGCGCTCCTGCACGTTCCGTAAAGGACAACACATTGGCAGGGAGTGGCCTGACAATGGACCGGGCTTTAAAAAATGCCGTGAAATGGCTGGATTTGGATTTGGTGCAAGCATCAAAGTTGGTAAGCCATCATCCGGCTCAGGTTCTTGGCCTCGGTGATAAGAAAGGATTATTAAAGGAAGGTTACGACGCCGATTTCGTCGTATTAGATGAAAATCTGGATGTTTTACGAACATGGATAAACGGTAAATGTTTTTTTGAAAGGAAATAATATGAAACAAACTCAAAAATTTGAGCCTGACCCTGGGCATAATACAGGACATCAGCAATTCGACTTCAATCCCTCTGAATGGGTACCCTTTAAGGACAAAAAAGAAATCAACAGGGTGTTAGCCATCAAAAGAGAGGATATAGAGAGACACGAAAACCCCGATTTTAAAATTAAGGTTTTACCTGATTCAGATGTCGAATATTATTGGATAACGGACATGTTCAGAAGAATCAAGCATTCTTCGGATACCGGGGAAAAACTCGTAATGATACTCCCCAATCCTGCCCCGCTTTACAGACATCTGGCCAGATTAATCAATGCTTGTAATATAGACTGCCGGAATGTCTATGCTTTTGCTATGGATGAATACGCCGATGAAAACGGAAATATTGCGCCTGAAGGGTGGGAATTTGGTTTTACTCACGCGATGATGAAATATTTCTATTATGAACTGGATAAAAGGCTGAGGCCGCCAAAAGAGCAGTTTGTTGGATTTACCAACAAGAATGTACATGATTACAGTAAAATGATTGCTGACCGTGGTGGGGCCGACATATGCTACAGTGGGCCCGGGTGGACAGGCCATTTAGCCTTTATCGAACCGGATGCGCCCGAATTCCGGGGTTCCCTGGAAGACTGGAAACAGATGGGAGCAAGGGTCTGCACGTTAAGTCCTTTCACTCTCGCTCAAAACTCATTACACGGTGTTTTTGGCAAGAGCGGAAATTTGGCGGCAGTGCCTCCAAAGGCTGCGACAATAGGCCCCGCTGATGTAATAAATGCCAAACACCGCTTTGACACACACGCTATTACTGTACACGGTACAACCACCGCATGGCAACGATTTACTACGCGTCTCGTACTGCACGGACCGGTAACGCCGCTTGTGCCCGAATCCATCCTTCAGACATTGAGGACCGACGTATACGTATCGGAAACCATCGCACAAAACATAGAAACAGACTGGAACAAAGGATATTAAAAAAACATTAAAGATGACTGAATTAAAAGCCGGCGCAGCAACCGTAAATATTACCCCGCAAGAATCACATTTCTTGTTCGGTTACCCGTTTGTTGATAGAATGAGTACCGGCACACACGATGATTTGTTAAGTTCAGCTTTGTATTTAACGGATGGGAAGAATCAGGTTTTGTTTATTTCCAACGACGTTATATACGTGAGTAAAGCATCTACAGCTCGGATAAGAGAAGGAATTTCTAAAGAAACCGGGATACAGGCTTCCAATATACTGGTAGCGGCAACACATACACATTCAGCTCCGGTTACTGTAGATGTAGTAATCAGTGCGAACGACCCAATCGTTCCAAAAGTTGATAGAAACTACCTGAAATTCATGGAGGAGAGCACCGTAAAAGCAGCTTGCCAGGCAGTTGAGAATGCAACGTTGGCTGAGATTGCCGTTGTTGTTGGAGACGCAACCGGTGTGGGAACCAATCGACACAATCCTGAGTGGGCAAAAGACACGGATGTTCCGGCAGTATTTGTCAAAAATAAGTACAATGATGAATTTATCAGTTGTATGCTGATTTGCAACATGCACCCTACCATATTGCACGAAAACTCAACACTGTACAGCAGTGATTTTCCGCATTTTGTCCGAAAAACCCTTCAGGAAGTAGTTTTAGGAAATGACCGTCCGGTCATCTATTTTACCGGGACTGCCGGGAATCAAAGCCCGAGACACGTGACAAAATCCAATACATTTGAAGAGGCCAAACGAATAGGACAGATTGTTGCAGATTCCATCAGCTCCAAGCTAACGGAGACGGTGACTTTCTCCTCCCATATACCTGTTTCAGCCGCTCAAAAATTCGTCGATTTGCCCAAACGGGCTTTTCCCTCGATTGAATGGGCAGTTGAACATCGCGACAAAACCAAAAAACGTTTCGAAGAGCTTAAAAAGAATTCAGAAATTCCGCAGGAGGTCCGCACGGCAGAAGTGAACTGGTTTGGTTCAGAAGAACTCCTGTATTTGTCGAAATTAGCTCAAGACAACAAATTGGGAAAAGCATACCAAAGCTCTCTACCTGCTGAAATACAAATAATTAAAGTGGGTGAATGGAAATTTGTAGCCTGGCCAGGGGAGGTGTTTGTAGAGTACGGCATTGAACTGAAAAATCATGCTAAAGAGATCGCTTTGATAACCTATGCCAATGGCGAACTTCAAGGTTATCTCGTTACCCAGGAAGCCCAGGACGGAGGTTATTATGAAGCTGGAAATTCTTTCTTCGATTACAAGGCCGGTAAATTAATGCTGGCCGAAACAATCAAGGAATTAAAATCGATGTGAAATGGGATTCTATCTCGGAATAGATTTAGGAACAAGTTACTTCAAGGCGGGCATATTCGATGAACAAGGAAATCTCGCCGGACTGGGACGTTGTCTTGTTATTAAACAAACAGACGATGGAAAGATCTGTGAATTGCCAATCGCTGATTTTTGGGTTACACTACGTAAATGCATTAATCGGGCAATTGAAAAGGCAGAAATCAACCCAAACGAGCTAATTGCTGTTTCCTATTCATCGCAAGCCAACAGCTTTATCCTGTTAGATGAAACGGATCATCCGTTAACTCCATTGATTCTGTGGCCGGACAAAAGAGCCGGACAAATTCCTTCCGTTCTGGACTCTTTATTGGAAAACCCTAATTTTCTAAAGAAAACAGGATTAGGAATTTTGCCCGGTTTGCAATCAATGGCAGCTAAAATAGTTTGGTTTCAAGAGAACAAGCCGGAAATCTGGGAGAAGGTAAACAGCATTGCTTCCGTTTCAGACTACCTGACATTCTCGTTAACCGGACAAAAAGTAAGCGACTTCAGTACATCTTCCATGACAGGACTGTTCGATCTACTTGAAGAAAAGTGGTGGAACGAAGCATTAGAAACACTGAATATCAACAAAAAATTCTTGTTTTCTCCCAAAAGAACAGGAAGTTTTGTCGGCACTTTAGCCGGAGAAAGAGCTATACAATTGGGATTGTCTGCCGACACGAAATTCTTCTTGGGAGGATTAGACCACCATATTGTTGCTGTAGGTGCTGGCTTAACGAGTTCAACCCAAATTTCCGAATCAACAGGCACTGTGCTGGCATGCGTGAATTATCATCAAGGATTCTGTCCGAGAGCGGGAATAAACATAGCTCCAGGCTTAAGAAAAGAATATTATTTTCAAATGGCTTTCAATGAAAATGGAGCTACAGCACTAGAGTGGTATCAAAAAAAGTTTGCTCCTGAATTATCCATTGAAGAACTGTTAAAGATGGCCGAAGGCATTGCCCCGGGAAGTGATGGTTTAAAAGCTTCTCCCTGTGTTGATAAGTTTGAATCACTTTCGGGATTCCAGAACATTACAAACAAGCATTCCCACGGACATTTTGTAAGGGCGATTCTCGAATCGACTGGTTTAAGTTTACGAGACTTAATTTGCAGTCTGGATAAAGAAAACGTATCAGAGGTGTTAATAGCTTCAGGAGGAGGAGCCCGGAGCCTTTTGTGGATGCAAATAAAGGCCGATATCCTCAATAAAGTTTTTATTGTACCCGAATGCAGTGAATTGGCCTGCCAGGGAGCCGCATTGATCGGAGCGACAGGGAGTATCCAACAGGAAGAGAGGAAAGAGTCTTTCGGAAAACAGGCGAGATATGCTCAGCTGATAAACCCAAATCCAGCGGATGTAGAAAAATATAAATTGGAAAATAAATTATGAAAGAATTAACAGAAGATGCGATCCTGCAACGCGCAATACAGTCCTTAAGGATTGAAAGCAAGGCCATTTCGGATATCATTGATTACCTGGACAAAGAGAGCTTTTTAAAAGCCGTTGAAGTATTGAGCAGCTGTCCCAAGATAATAACCTGCGCCAGCGGGTCGTCCGGTATCGCAGCCAAAAAGTTCGCACACTCGTTGTGCTGCATCGAGAGAAACGCACAATTCCTGTCGCCGGCGGAAGCCATCCACGGAGGAATGGGATGCATGAAAAAGGGAGATGCGGTAGTGATGGTCTCCCGGGGAGGAAAGACCGCCGAGCTGTTACCCATCATCGAGGTGTGCAATAAAAAAGAGGTGATCCTTATCGGGGTTACCGAGAACCTGGATGCTCCCCTGGCTAAAAATTCACAAATCGTTGTCCCCATGAAAATCGAGAAGGAGAGTGACGGGTTGAATGTCATGGCAACGGCCAGCTTCGTAGCCACGATTGCCATTTTTGACGCCATGCTTGCCTCCATTATGGAAACCACCGGGTATTCGTTGGAGCAGTTTGCCTTAATCCACCCGGGCGGCGCTGTCGGCAGCAGGCTTAACGGGTAAATAGAGTATCTGAAACCAAAAATAAAATTACCAAATAATATGTATAAGGGATTAACAATAAAACCGCCATTTTTTGAAATTGGGCCCAAAGCTTACATGTATGGGGAAAGGATGCTGAGGCTGGCAAAAGCGGCCGATGAAGCTTCCGTCAAGTACGATGTGAGAATAATTCTAACACTGCAACCGTCGGATATTTACCTGCTGGCCAGGGAGACGGAACACGTGCTCATTTTTGCTCAACACATGGATCCGGTCCCGATAGGCAGGGGAAACGGCTCCATCCTTCCAGAGGCGCTAAAAGCAGCCGGCGCTGTCGGTGTCATTCTCAACCACGCCGAAAAACCGATGACCCTGGCTGATCTGTCCCGGGCAATTAGACGGGCGGATGAAGTGGGCCTGGTTTCAATGGTATGTGCCGACTCCATCCGGGAGGCAGAGGCAGTTGCCCATCTTTCTCCCAATATTATCGTGGCTGAACCCACGGAATTGATCGGCACGGGACAGACCAGCGACGAGGAGTACGTGATTGCAACCACTTCGGCCATAAAAAAGGTAAACACGGAGATTCAGGTATTACAAGCAGCCGGAATCAAGAACGGGCAGGATGTTTACAGGACGATCAGGGCGGGGGCTGACGCCACGGGCACCACCAGCGGGATCATGAGAGCAGAGGATCCGGAGGCGATGCTGGATGAAATGATCGGTGCCGTTCGAAAAGCATGGGATGATTTAAATAAATAATTGATTTACAAACTAACTAAGAAAGGAGATTAAAAAAATGAAACTTTACAGGGGAACAATTGACCTTCAGTCAAAAGATCACAGGCCGGATTTTCACAACGTGACGGACGAAGTAAAAAGAATTGTGAATGAATCCGGCGTTCAGAACGGCATTTGTGTCGTTTATTCGCACCACACCACCTGCTCGGTGATGACGCAGGAATGTTCGCACGACCTCAATTTTTTCGGCAGGGAATACCTGCAACAGGATTTGAACAACATCATGGAGAAGCTGGTACCGACATGCAGAACCGAAGGGCAATACTTGCATCCGGGTCCGGAGCACATTAAGTTTGCGCTTACCTTCCCGGACGAAGAACCGAAAGGCAGCCTTAACACTGACGCCCACTTACGTTCCGTGTTTTTCGGGCGTTCCGAAACCATACCTCTGGTTGACGGAAAGCTCTCGTTGGGCGATTTTGGGTTCATTTACTTTGTGGACTGGGACCAGATCCGTGAAAGAAAAAGAGTCTGTGAAGTACAAATTATCGGGGAATAGGATCAAACAGCTTACAGAAGATTTCAAAAGCAATCTGACGTACCCACAAAAGGAACATGACAAGACTTGTTCGGAGATTTCTCATTGTCAAGTACATGTTTTAGTTGGTCGTTCGGAGGGCGAATGAGTTGATCCGGAAAAGCCTCTACCAATGGGCAGGTGATATCACCTGCTCCATTGGTATATAAAGTTGCCTGTGCGAAAACCGGTAAAAAAATTTGTCCGTTATCCGATCATTTCATAAACTATTATGCCCATCTGATCAGGAATCAATATGCAGAACCTAAATTTATTAAACTTTAAACGATTTTTTTTCAGATATGAAATATAGAATAATCTCAATTACATTGTTATTTTTCTCTCTCATACTGTTAAGTATCTCTTGCAGCAGTAACGAAACTACAATTTCGAAGGACACTTTCCGCGGAGTAGTTCTGTATCCAAGTGATATACGGTCACTCGAATCGGACAAACTTATTGATATTTTGGAAAGGGCGAAAATTAACCTGATAGGGCTACACTCCAACACCCTGACTGAGAATTTGGATAGTTTGAAAATATTTCTCAAAAGTCCAAATGGGCAATTATTGATTGACTTGTGCAAAAAAAATAAAATTGAGGTGGAATATGAGTGCCATGTACTACAGGAGATTCTTCCCCGTTCCTTATTTAACAACCATCCCGAATATTTTCGTGTGGATACAAATGGAGTAAGAAGGGGCGATCTCAATATGTGTTTTTCCTCTGAGGAGGCATGGTTTGTTGTTGAAAGAAATACAACGGAACTACTCAAATGGATCCAACCGACTACTAACCGCTATTTCTTTTGGATTGATGACTCATACGACGGATTTTGCCATTGTGATAAATGTAACCTTTATTCACCAAGTGATCAGGCACTGTTATACGAAAACAGAATGTTGAAGATTATCCAGAAAGTGAATCCTAAGGCTAGTTTAGCTCATTTAGCCTATGCGAGTACATTGGAAGCACCGAAAACAATAAAACCAAAAGAAGGAATATTTCTCGAATTTGCCCCTATCGGCCGAAACTATGAAGATTCTTTGTCTTCCAAACAGCACAAAGCATTAAAAAAGAATTTGGAAATCTTTCCGAAAAGAACAGCACATGTATTGGAGTATTGGCTGGATGCCTCCATGTTTTCTGGTTGGGACAGAAATAAATGGAACAAAGTTCCTTGGAATGCCAATTATTGCAAGCGGGATATTGAATTGTACCGGAGTTTGGGGATATGTTCTTTTACAACATTTGCCACATGGATGCTTCATCAACACTACTTTGAACTGTATGGACAGGATGAAACGGTTGAAATATTAAAAGAATACGGGTCTTTGTTAAATGGGGACTAAAACGAGTGCTAATGTAATTCCGTTAAAAAGATGCGAAACGTTAATTTTTTGGTCAGTCTGATTGTTATGTTTTTGTCGGGTGAAGGATGTCGACTCAAACAACCCGATACATTTCTTATTGAATACCACACATCCGAAATTCAGATTGACGGGGATATCGATGGAATGGAATGGAGCCGCTCAACTACCTTAACTGATTTGTATTCTCCCTGGGCACCGGCAGAACGAGACAGTACAATTTTTCGTTGTTTTTTCTCTCAAAAATATTTTAATTTTTGTTTCGAGGTTATCGATAGAACCCTGACGGTTTTGGAATATACGGATGAAATAACTGTTGCGAAAGGGGATCGGGTTGAATTGTTTTTTAGTCCTTCTTCCAAACTATCCTCCTACTATTGTTTGGAAATAAATCCAAATGGGTATATTCTGGATTATAAAGCGCAGTTGTATCGTAAATTCAACTATTTGTGGAATTTTAATCATCGTGATATTGTTGGTAAGATCACGTCAACCGGCTATGTTGTGGAGGGACGCATCTCATTATCAGAATTAAAAAAAATAGATATCGATCTTGATAAGGTTTTTTGTTTAGGCATCTTCAGGGCTGATTTTACAGGAGAAAATGAAAATTCCGTAATTTGGTACTCTTGGTTAAATCCCCATACAAAAGATCCGGATTTTCATATTCCTTCAGCATTTGGAAAATGTAAAATGAAACAGCTATGACCTATTTTTAAAGGCCCAAGCACAGTCAAGTTTTTTTAAATCCGAATTCTTTCTTTGTGAAGAAAGTACCAAAACCTGAGAAAATTGTTTTATTTTTACCGCAAAAAATTATATTCATTCAAACAGCTTTATGACAGAAAAGGAAAAAATGATTCGTGGAGAATTGTATATGGGTTCAGGTGCTGAATTATCCGGAGAACATTTGAATTCTGTACGATTATGCAGGGAGTACAACGCAATCGATCCCGTCGAAAAAGGGAAGAGATCCGAGATATTGAAGGAACTTTGTCCGGTGCAAGGAGACAATGTACATATTGAAGGGCCTTTTTTCTGCGACTACGGATATAACATCCACTTCGGAAACAACGTCTACATCAATTATAACTGCACAATACTCGACGTGACAACTGTAACTATCGGTAACGATGTACTGATAGGTCCTTCTGTAGAAATATATACAGCTGCACATCCGGTTCAATGGAAGCAGAGAGCTACGAGAATTGAATTTGGGAAACCTGTCTTCATCGGAAATAATGTGTGGATTGGAGGAAACACAACCATCTGCCCGGGGGTCAGCATAGGTAACAGAACAATTATCGGTGCAGGGAGCGTAGTAACTAAAGATATACCTGACGATGTAATAGCGGCTGGGAATCCCGCAAGGATAATAAAACGGCTGGATACCGAATATTCACTGTAGCTAAAAATGCATGCGATAGCGTACTGATAATCATAAAGAAGAAAATAATGTTTTGTTTATTGTTTGTGGCATTCTGTTTGAAAGGACAGTCATAAACTCCGTCAACCCTTGAAATTCCCGGGGAGGGAACTACACAAAAGGCTGGTTTTCTCCTATTTCGCTGAGTTTGGAGATCCGCTGAAAGATCCCGAAGTATCCTCTTACTCCGATTTTCTACTGCTACGTATCGCACAGGAAGCAGGAAGCAGGAAGCAGGAAGCAGGAAGCAGGCAGAATGCGAAAGACGCAAATATTCAGGTTAATACATCCTGGGAACTTGGTTCTGTCCCCGTAATACCGGCTTACAGAACATGTCAGGAACTTGTCGAACGAATCCACCGGGGACAGCCAACAACAAATTCACCACGGTCGGTATTCCTTAACCACACCTTAATGTAGTTAAGGAATGAAAAGGACAAACTCGCCCCGAGTCCGTAAATTCATTCATATACCGACATCAACACCGGACCGATAAGTCCGGCCCGCGGCTCACCCCGGTACGGTGTAGGGATAGTCTGATAGTGGTTAGACAGGGTACTGTACACCAGTACCTCGATATCGTTCTTACCATCTTTCACCAGTCCGGTAATGTCCAACTCATAGGGAGGGCTGATCAACACGCCAGCTGACTGCCCGT
Organism: Petrimonas sulfuriphila; assembly: GCA_038561985.1. NCBI lineage: Bacteria > Pseudomonadati > Bacteroidota > Bacteroidia > Bacteroidales > Dysgonomonadaceae > Petrimonas > Petrimonas sulfuriphila. The sequence continues at coordinate 315,620 of CP073276.1, forward strand.
TAACTGTCACCTCGCAGGTAGCCACCACCTCTCCCAGTTTCAGCATGATCTGCTTTGCCCCCGCGGTGTTATTCAGTTCGTACGATTGACGGTAACGGATCCCTCCGGAATAGTATCGTAACGCTCCCTCCTGTGACCAGTCTCCGCTCTTCATAAGTCCCGTTGAAGTTTTCAGTGTCACCGGTTCCCGCACCACAGCCGTACCCTGGTAACCTTTTTCCGCACGCACCGTGAAGGCAACCGTTGCTGTTCGCTCTTTCTTCTTCCTGAGTGTCACCCGATAACGGTTCATACCTCTTTTACCGGGTGTACGAAGGATCTGACTCCGTGCGGCCTTCTCTCCATCGATCCAGAGGTCCGTCAGTTCACCCTGCAACACCAGAGTCATCTCCTCCAGACCCGGTACTGCGTCAAAGCGGAAGTTCCACCGGTTGCGGGTACCGCCGTAAGGGTCAAACAGCAGGTGTTTGCCTGTAACCCAGCGCGACGACACCTCATCGGCATAAGGGGATGGTTTCTCCGGCAGAGGTGTCTTCTCCGGAAAGAAGAGCACCATTCCGCGCAGACGCGTGTCGTTATACAAACCCGTGCGGGGCTTATAATCTAACTGCTCCGACCGGTCGTATTGCACCTCCAAAGCATGCCATCCCTTCTTCAGGTGGACCGTCTCTTTCACCTCCAGTCCATTGACATGTATCCATTGGGGTAATACCCCGTCTGATTCTATCCTGTAAACCCCACCTTTCGGGGCATAGACATACGTCCTAAAGCGCTGATTTTTCCCTTTGTCTAATATAAAGAAACGATCATCCACCTTCCCTTTCAGGCCATGGTATCCCTGTGCACCCGGATTGTCCCAAACACCATACTGCCAGGAGAAGGAGACCGGTGTCCAAGCGGTACCGTCGGCCTGGGTCATGAGTTGTGGGCCATAGCCGTAAATACCCTCCTCCCAATTGGCATCATTATAGTCCGGTTGCATCCAGTTGCCTGGCATCCCGTTGTCCGGGGCATAGCGGAACGAGCGGGCCTCCGCTCCTATCATACCGTCGAAAGCCGGAAAGCGGTAGTCTCCCCACTTGTTCTGAAGTGTAGGCAGCAACTCCGTCACCCATTCCCGCCCTAACGGTATCTCGTAACTAAGCCGGAGGGCTGTGCGGCCCTCATCCGCCATCAGTGGTTCGCCCGGAGAGAAAACAATCAGGTAGGAGTTACCCGTCTCTCTGTTCATCCGGATGCGAGTGCCGGCCTTATCCTGAGACAACACGGGACTGGCTTGTGCGGTACCGCTGTGGGCATCCCACAGCTCCACACGACCCGTAGCCCGGAAGAAGCATTCGCTCCCCTTCTCCACATCCTTCACCATATAAATATCCTTGTTACCCACCCTGCGATGCAGTACCTTGCCCCCATCCGGCCCAGGCTGGAAGTCGGGAGTAATAAGCCCCGCAACCTGTCGTTCCGGCGCTTCGGGGATATACCAACCCACACCGCCGGCAGCATTCACCTGTTTCTTTGCCGGCTTACCCGCAGCTACCTCGGTTGCAGTAAGGCCAAATAGCTCACGCAGTATCGCCTCTACCTCGGGGTCCTTCTCTCCTTTTGCAGAAGTGGCCCTCGGCAGGCGACCCATAGCTAGCACAATCCCTCCGGCGCGGTAAAACGCCAGCGCCCGGGTAAGGGATGAGTGGTGCATAGCCTCCATATCGGCCAAAATAAGCACTTTGTACCGTTCGTCCGCCATCCTCAGTTCACGCTCCTCAATACTCGCATCCCTCAACGAGCGAAAATCCACAAAATCAAAATCCAGTCCGCTGTTGCTCAGCCTTAGGGCCAGATCAAACACCCCGTCGGGTTTCGTACCGGGATAAGCCTGTATCGTCTCCGTTGGATACACTAGCGCAATATCACAAACATGAGAGCCCTGGCTCAGAATGAAACTCATCCGTTCGGTATAGTCTAGCCACCTTTTCATGTGAGGCCAGTAAGGCATTCGGAAATGAAAGTCGGGCGGCGCCCACTCCCACCATCCCCCGTGTGTGGAATAGTACAAGCCGTGCATGCACACCAGGTTTCCTCCGGCAACGAAGTGGTGGTCAATCTGATCGGTAAGCCAGGCTCCTGAACTGCCCCATCCCATACTGTGGAACGCCTCCAGCCAGGTACGAGGACGGCTGTAGAGGTGAGCGATGGAACTGGAAATTTTTGTTTCGAGGAAGCTCGATCCCCTTGCGGGAGCGTCGTTCCCGGGAGCGGTGAACCACGACATGGCCCGGAAGTAGTCTATGTATGCCATTGGGTCCTTGCCCCGGCTCAGATTGTCGCAACCGTACATCAATCCTCTGTCGGCATGCCACTGATAGATAGGCTTGTAGTAACGTTCTTCGGAAAGATCCATCAATACCTCGCAATAATCCATTCGTACGCGAGGAGTGACCGGACCTATGGATTCTTTTAAAGCGGGCAGATAGGGAACGATGTCATATCCTTTTCTGCGGATAAACTCCTCGCTGAAATCATCCGACCAGGTGAGCATGTGGATCGGATATGCGAGTTCATCCTGAAAAAAATAGTTCATCCCCGCGCGGCCCGCATCATCCATCCTCTCCTCAAAGCGATTGAAATATACATCCAATAATTTGTTGCCATGTTCGGGATGAATCACATAACCCGGTGCTGTAGTAATGGTGTAAATGCGACTGATTCCCTTGCCGGGAGCCCTCCATCGTATACGGCCGTCTGTCACGCTGTCTGTAAGTACTATTTTACCCGGCCATACTACTACCGTCAACAGGTTTTCTGGTTGCAAGGCATTGTAGGTTTCTCCTCCTCTGATGCTGTCCACGCGGATCACCAGCTCACCGCTGTAATCCCGGAATACCGCCACGGTGTCCAGCTCATCGGGATAGTATCCGTTACCGTTCCAACCCACGGTATAATCGTCGAGTCCGGCTCCCAGGCCACGGCGTCCAGCCTCACCCGAGAACCAATTCCAAACCTCCCACCATTTATCCGAAAAAACGTGAGGCACACCCGGTTCGGTCATACCGTAGAGTCCGTAGCCATCTCTGTTCTCCAACGTATCTATGCGCGGAGAAGTATGAATGTAACTAACAGCAAAGCCATCCACTGCTGACGAAGAGAGGATGTCCAGTTGCTCCTGCAACCGTTCTTTCCTGAGCGAGTCTCCGTTCCACCAGTAGAAAGGAACATTGCCGTAACCCCCTGGGGGAGCAGCAAAGTGTTGTAGCAGGTCACTCTCGTAGGCTTTCTTAGGATAACCCTTCCCCTTTTGTAATTGTCCGGCGACAGGCTGCTGCAGAATAGTCAGCAGCAGTATCAATAACCACCCTTTCTTCACAACTTTTGTGCTGTTTTTCATCTTCAGTATCGTTAAGGATATTTTTATGTAATAGCCCGTTGTTCCGACTCTTTTAATTTAGAATTTAAGTGTAAACCCACCCATCGCATTGAAACCCTGTGCCGGATATCCGTACCAGATATCGTACTTCTGGAGCAGAAGATTGTTGGCTTTCAAGTGAATAGCAAAGGATTCATTGATGTCGTAAAGGGCTCCAAAATTGAGGTCGTTAATGTTGTTTATTTGTACATTTGTATCATTGAAGTAGGACCACCTGTCACCGGCAAAATAATAGTTGAGCATGAATTTCAGGTTGCTCGTGGCACTAAACGTAGTACTAATATCAGTTTCGAAACCCGGTTTGTTATAGGCTTTTGCATCAGGGATACCGGTGTCATTTACGGTATAAAAATTCTTTTTTATGCGCAACGCAATATCTAAAGGCGACCAGATGTTGGATTGAAGCATTCCTCCAATATGAGAATGAGAAAAATTTCCATAAAGAGGGGCTAATGATTCCTTAATTGATGGCATATCGGGAGTCTCTGCCTGAACTATTTGATTTAATACCAAGAAATGCTCATCCTCGGTTTTCTTAAATCCTCCGAAAATATCGAAACGAAAACCACTGACTTCGCCAATCTTTGCTCCGGCTTCGATATCAACAATTGAAAAGGATGATTTTACCGGTGTCATAGGGGTGATGTAACGCGACTCGTTCATCATATCCAAATAGGTATTGCCGTCAATTCCACCTTTTATGTGAGCATAAAGGGAAGAATGTCCGGCAACCTTCAGGTCCAGTTCAATGTTTGGTGCAACCCGGAATTTTGTTCCACCCAGCATCTGAAACAATAAATCAGCTCCCAACCTGGCTTTCCAGTTCAATCCTTCAAATGCGACATAGGGATTGGCACCCAACAGCGTAAAATCATCCATACCCTGACTATAAAAAACGCCAAGAAACTTTCCATCAACCCCTACCCGGCTGTCCCCACCCTGAAAAGGCTTACCCAGTCCAACTACGGCGTCGATGTGATTTCCTTTCAAACCGGCACTCGTCAAATCCGAACCGTATTTGCTAGCAAAATTCTTGAAATCGAAAAATCCACGATAATTAACAAGGTCCGATTTGTTGGACTCTACCCCCAATCCCAAGTTGAAAACGCCCAGTGTTTGGTTTACATTGTCGTAAAAGCGGTCATTCCCGAAAGTATTGCCGTAGTAATTGAATGCATTATGCGAGTACGCGGCCTTGAGATTAAGTTTGAAGGCACTGAGCAGATGCCCGTACCGGAGCTGCCCCAGATTATCCATAAAAAAAGCCTTGTTACCCGCCGGATCACTCTCCTGTACGTAATTTATATCCCCGTTGGATGAGCTATGCAGAAAATTAAACGTGAGGTTGCTCTTTTCATTCTCGACAAGGCGATAGCCCAATGCCCCATCGATATTGGCATAATTTCCGGCTCCGAGCGAAACATATCCTTTTTTCGAACTGAAAGGAACCTCTGTCATTATGTTGGCGGGATCCGGGATAGCAATTTCCAACGGTGGCGTGGTTCTACCCGCCCAAGGCGAATAACCGGTATTGGCTTTCTTGATTGCCGGCTGCGGGACGGACGGCAATGAATTTATTTTATTGGCATCCTGCAGCGTTGGGTTGAACTCACGTTGAAGTTCCATCTGACGCCGTAACAAAGAGTCTTGTTGTTGGGCAAAAATACCGGTAGATACAAGCAACAGGGCTACACTAAATATTGTCTTTTTCATTTTCAATTATTCATTGTGAATTATAAATTACTTAGTCTTTCGTTTATCATTTGCTGAACATCGGCTTCGGAGCCTTTGTAGTTGTTTTTCAGGCTTTCAAGGTATTGTCTGGCCTGAAAATTATCGCCTTTGGCTCTGTATGTATCCGACAGGACAATCAGTGCACGCGCCATCCAGTACTGGTGCGGCGTTCCTTTTTGCATAAACGATTTCACCTGTGACTCTGCCTTGTCGTACGACTTCCACCGGTAATACGTGTCGGCAAGTATAAATTGCGCTTCCGCACCGTAAATGTTTCGTGTGTCTTGTGCCAGCGATTGGAAATCGTCCATCGCCTTTTCCACCTCGTTGACTTGCTGTAGTGATTTTCCACGCAGGTACCGGGCTTCTGCAGTTACTTCAGGCGACAGATTGGCATTAGCCAGGAAAGCAGTTGCTGCACGAGCGGCTTCGTGAAAACTTTTCAACCGGTACTGTGTACGGACAACACCCATCTGTCCCGTTTGCTGACTGCTCTGATTCCGGGCCGAGTTAGCCAGTCTGGAATAATCTGCCAGTGCCTGGTTGAGGTTTCCGTTGTTGTATTCGATGGCGGACACATAGATCAGCGCATCGTCGAGATACTTGGCACTGTTGGCATCTGCTACTTTCCTGAAATAGGTTGCCGCCTGTTGCTTGTTGCCTTTCTCATCGGCCAAAACGCCCAGATAATAGTTGGCATCGGTATGGTATGCACCGTTGGGATAACTTTGCAGGTAGCGTTGCATGCCCGATTCCGCTTCCACTTTTGAGCCACGCATATAGACACTTTCTGCTGCCAGATAAGTGAGTGAATCTTGCCGCGACACAGTGATGCGCATTCCGCCCGGCAACGAATTGGCATAATTCACGTAAGACTGAATATCGTTGAGTTCACTGTAAACGGTCTCGAGCGACAAAAGAGCTGTCTTCGCATCGTCTGTGCCGGGAAATTTCGAAATTACATTTTTATATGTCGATATACTGTTCTGATAATTTCCACCGTTGTAATACAACTGCCCCAGCTGAATACCTGCCTGGCTCGACAAAGCGCTGTTGGGATAGCCGGACACCAACTGCTGTAAAACATTTATGGCTTCGTTCTCACGGCTCATCATCACCAAAGCGCGGCTTTTTTCATAAAGCGCATCATCGAAATACTGGGATTGGGGATAACGGCGCATCAAATCGTCCAGCGCATCTGCCTTTCCCTGGTAATTGCGCTGCAATCCCATCACAAATGCTTTTTGGTACGCCGCATAGTCAGCTGCTGAAGGGTTGATGGTCGCGGCTGTAGTATAAAATCGCTCGGCTTCTGCAAAGCTCCGGTTGTAATAGTAGCTATCCCCAATCCTGTTGTGTGCATCGGCATATTCTGTCCGGTTTCTGTTAGTCTCCGCCGAGATGTATTGCTGGAAAGCAGTAACAGCCGACGAATATTGATTCTGTTTGAACCGGGTGTAACCCAGGTTGTACCAACCCATGGCATAGTTTTCATCTGCCGGCGATGCGTTTTGAGTGAATGCCTGAAAGTCTGACGCTGCATTCGGGTAGTTAGCCATGCGATAGTAGGCCTCCCCACGCCAGTAATAGGCATTGTTACGAGCTTTAGCATCGTAATTTCCCAGTGCAATGCTGTTGTTGAAATGTTGGACGGCAGCGTTCATGTCTCCATTGATAAACTCCTGTGCTCCTAACTGGAAAAGCACCATTTGCTTTGCTTCCAAAATACGGCGACCGGGCCTGGATATGCGGTTGATGGCTGCAAGGGCAGCCTGGTAATCCTTGGTGGTTAGGAAAGTTTCGGCCAGAATATCGTTCACCTGATCGGTATATGGAGAATTTGGGAACTCTTTGAGAAAGTTTTCGAAAAGCGCAATGGATTCACTAAAAACAGAGAAGTTGGTTTCGTGCGCCAGCAACGCATAGTTAAACATGGCGGTTTCGCGTACCTGCGGGTCGAAATTATCGCGCGAAGCTGCTTCAAATGCCATTTGTGCCTGCTGTTTTTGTCCTAATTTCAACTGGGCCTGCCCAATTTGCAGCTGAGCGTTTTGCGTAAGCGCATCCCGTTCTCCAACTGCTTTTTGAAACATTTGCACAGCTTCGTTGAATCTTCGTGCTTCCATGTAAGAAAGTCCCATGAAATAGGCATCTCCCCGAAGTGGACGGGCAGTGCTGCCGAAATAATTTTCGTAATAGGGAATGGCAGTAGTTGCTCTTCCCTGGCGGTAATGGCTGTTACCCAGAACCCGATACATTTCAGTATTGTGCTCACTGCGCGGATAAGCTTTCAGGAATGAATCCGCGAGGCGGATAGCTTCATCCAGTTTGTTGTTGAAGAAGGTGGATTGTGCGGAATAAAAAGCAACCTGCTCTCCGAATTCGGGATGGTTCCGCAACCCTTCAAAACGACGTAAAGCGGCATCGTAGTTACCGTTCGTGTAATCGATATATCCGGCGTAGAAATTTCCGGCATTGCGGTATTTCTTGCTGTTCTGCGAAAGCAATCCAAAAAGCCGGTAGGCTTCATCTTTATTGTCAAGCTGTAGGTTTGCATAAGCGCTCCTAAAGCTAAAATCTTCCTGCTCCGACGGTTTCAGGTAATCCAGGTCAGCCTGGTCAAACCAAAACCGGGCAAGCTTCCAGTCTTTTTCGTCGAAATGGTATGAACCGATCAGAAATTTCACCTGATGATGGTAGATGCTTTCGGGGTATTCATCCAGGTACTCCTTCATTCGCTCACCACTGTTTTTCACCCCTTTATAAAAAGACGAAACAGCCATCATGTATTTTGCTTCTTCGATGAGCAAACGGTCGGTGCTTTCCGTGATAAATTGCGACAACAAATCCTGGGCACCTGTATAGTTTCCTTCTAGAAACATCTCTTTACCCTGGTTGAAAAGCTTCCCGGGCTGATGGTGGTAGACTGTCCGCTGCGCCATTGTCAGGTGTGTTGCAAGGGCAAAAAATAGCACGAAGATTGTTTTTTTCATATATTGCTTTGTTACACTGAGATTTCTCTCTGATTTTCTACTTTCTAATTCTAACATCTTCTAATATTTTTTCAATTCCTTTACGGATTGAAATCAGTCCGAAGTCAGCCGGACGAAGCTCCCTTTTATCGATAAAAAGTAGATCCGACACGTCATCCATAGGAGTCATCACACTATCATCAAGCGACTTACACTGGAAAAACAGATCCATCGTATGCACTTCAAAACCCGAATATACGTAAATATTCGGAATTGAAAAAAGGTACTTAGACGAAGTTATCAACAACCCTGTTTCTTCCCGAACTTCCCGGGCAATAGCCTCTTCAGCCGTTTCATACATGTCTACGAATCCGCCGGGCAGGTCGTAAGTGCCCTTTGCCGGATCTTTTGCTCTCCGGGCAATTAGCACTTCACCTTTCTCATTTTCAATTATTGCCACAACAGCAGCCGATGAATTAAAATAATAGGTAAATCCGCAGTCCGTACACTTTTTCGATTTTAAGTTGTTTTCGGAAAAGTTTCCTGAACCGCATTCGGGACAGAAGTGAAATTGATGCAGGGGGTGTTTCATTTCCTCGATATCTCCACAATCCCTGTTTTCGGTAATTCACGGTTCCGTTTTTCCACCGCTTCCACCACATTGTCGGCAAGCCGGGCAAAAGCCATGCCGGTGATACTGTCGGACTGAAGAGCCACGGGCTGTCCATCGTCGCCACCCTCACGAATGGACTGTACGATAGGGATTTGCCCCAACAATGCATACCCATTTTGTTCCGCCAGTTGCTTACAACCGTCTTTTCCGAAGATGTAGTATTTATTTTCAGGTAGTTCAGCAGGGGTGAACCACGCCATGTTCTCGACCAAACCCAGGATGGGGACATTCACCTTCTCACCCGTGAACATACTGATTCCCTTACGAGCATCGGCCAGCGCCACTTCCTGCGGGGTACTTACGATAACGGCTCCGGTAATGGGTACGGTTTGTACCAGTGTTAAATGAATATCGCTTGTCCCAGGCGGAAAATCGATCAGGAAATAATCCAGTTCGCCCCAGTCAGCATCAGTGATGAGTTGTTTAAGTGCGTTGCTGGCCATTGCTCCGCGCCAAACCACGGCATCTTCCTTCTTGACAAAGAAACCGATGGAAAGCATTTTAACCCCATAGTTCTCCACGGGAACGATCAAGTCGCGCCCTTCCATTTTTTCAGTGTAAACGGGCACATCTTCAACACCAAGCATCCGGGGAACCGATGGCCCGAAAATATCGGCATCGAGCAACCCTACTTTGTATCCTTTTTGAGCCAGTGCAATAGCTAAGTTAGTACATACGGTACTTTTACCGACACCGCCTTTTCCAGATGCCACGGCAACAATGTTTTTTACATCGGGCAACAGATCAGGCAATGCAGGCCGCGGTGCCTGTTTCGACTTTACTGAAATATTCCCTTTGATTTGGATCTTCGGGTCGGCATATGTTAAAATTGCCTGTTCCGCCATCTTTACCAGCGATTTAACAAACGGATCGTTCTGTCTTTCAGTGATGAGTGAGAAACTCACTTTCATTCCGTCAATGCGGATATCGTCTTCCACCATTCCAGCAGAAACAATATCTTGCCCCGTTCCCGGGTAACGCACATTTTTCAGTGCGTCGATAATTAATTGAGGATATATAGCCATACTATTTTGTTTAAAATTTTATAGTTGAGCATCACGGCCGAAACTGCGGTATTCGTCTTTTTCAATTTCGATATCCGGTTCCGTCCAGTTATCTTTTCTTGGGCACAGGAAACGGATGTATTTGATGCTTAAACCGCGCGAACGCCATTGTTGTTCATAAAAAGTCTGAATATTTAATACTTTATCGTTAGTCCCGGATCGGTATAAATCATCGGTATCCGCTAAAGCCGCCAGGCCGTTTTCTTCGATCATGGCTTTGGTATAGATGTAGAGGAAATTACTGTCAGTTTTGAGATGAATCACGCCTTTATCCGCAAGAATTTGACTGTAGGTGTTCATAAAGCGAGTGGAAGTAAGCCGTTTATTGATCTTGGACATCTGCGGATCAGGGAAAGTGATCCAGATTTCCGATACTTCATTTTCGGCAAAAAAATGGCGAATCAGTTCGATATGAGTCCGCAAGAAAGCGACATTCGTCAGGTTTTCGCTCAAAGCCTGTCTTGCTCCGGACCACATCCGGGCACCTTTGATGTCAATTCCTATAAAATTTTTCTCAGGGTAGAACTGTGCCAGTCCTACCGTATATTCTCCCTTTCCGCAACCGAGCTCGAGTACTACAGGGTTATCGTTTCGAAAATAATCCGTTTTCCATTTCCCCTTAAGTGGGAAACCGCCATTTTGTAATGTAGAGAAAGTATATTGAAAAACGTTCGGATAGGTCGCCATATCCGCAAACTTCGATAATTTATTTTTTCCCATTTTCGGTTTTCTCCATATTTCTATATACAAAAATACAAATTTAACTTTAAATACGACAATACATCCCCGTAAACAACCATCCATTTCCAGTATGAAATTGTAAGCGATGCAAACAATCTATTGGCCTTATTTCAATAAACTTCATCAATCCAAATCTTTTTTCCTGTTATTTATTATTTTACTATACAGTTGATTATTAACAAAGTAAAACAGCCTATTTTGAAAGAATACTTTTTATCTTATCTCAATATTTTTTTTTGAAAAAAGTGATAAAGTTTCAATTTATTACTTACCTTTGTCAAGCGGATTACTATAAAATACTCTTTATATTATGAAAGTAAATGACATAATGACACAACTTGAGGCTAAGCATCCCGGCGAGGCCGAATATCTTCAGGCAGTAAAAGAAGTTTTAACTTCTATAGAGGACGTTTACAATCAACATCCTGAATTTGAGAAGGCAGGAATTGTAGAAAGAATTGTGGAGCCTGACCGGATTTTCACTTTCAGAGTGCCTTGGGTGGACGACAACGGAAAAGTTCATGTAAACATTGGTTATCGCGTTCAGTTTAACGGAGCCATAGGCCCTTATAAAGGAGGTATTCGCTTCCATCCTTCCGTCACGTTATCTACACTGAAATTCTTAGGATTCGAACAAACATTTAAAAACGCACTAACTACATTACCTATGGGTGGTGGAAAAGGCGGATCGGACTTTTCTCCTAAAGGGCGTTCTGAAGCGGAGATCATGCGTTTCTGTCAGGCTTTTGTAACCGAACTCTGGCGCGATTTAGGCCCCGACACCGACGTTCCTGCCGGCGATATTGGAGTTGGTGGACGCGAAGTGGGATACATGTACGGAATGTACAAAAAATTAGCCCGGGAACATACGGGAACATTCACTGGAAAAGGGCGTTCGTTTGGTGGATCGCGTCTTCGTCCCGAAGCTACCGGGTTTGGGGCCTTGTATTTCGTGAATCAGATGTGTGAGACCCACAAAATCGATTTGAAGGGCAAAACGGTTGCTGTTTCAGGTTTTGGCAACGTTGCCTGGGGAGCTACGATGAAGGCCACCGAACTAGGTGCCAAGGTGGTTGCCATCTCAGGCCCCGACGGCTATATCTACGATGAAGACGGTATCAACACACCCGAAAAATTCAATTATATGCTGGAACTTCGCAATTCGGGAAACGATGTGGTGGCACCTTATGCCGAAGAGTACCCAAATGCCAGGTTCTTCCCGGGCAAGAAACCTTGGGAATGCAAAGTGGATATAGCATTGCCTTGTGCCATTCAGAACGAACTGAACCTGGAAGATGCAAAAAGACTAAAACAAAATGGTGTTACACTCGTTGCTGAAGTTTCCAACATGGGCTGTACGGCCGAAGCGGTTGACTTCTTTATCGAAAACAAAATTTTGTTCGGCCCCGGAAAAGCAGTAAACGCAGGAGGAGTAGCCTGTTCCGGATTGGAAATGACGCAGAACGCCATGCACATCTCCTGGACAAACGAAGAAGTGGACAAGTGGCTGCATCAGATCATGAGCGAGATCCATGATCAGTGTGTTGCACACGGAAAAGAGGATAATTACATCAATTACGTAAAAGGTGCAAACATTGCCGGCTTTATGAAGGTAGCCGATGCCATGATGGCTCAGGGCGTATTATAAAGATACATCATTAATACTATTTGAAAACCGCAGAAGAGCCGTAAGGATTTAGCCTTGCGGCTTTTTTGCGTAAACCGGCTAACCTTTTTCTATTATTTCTTATCTTTGTCTTTTATCAGTGAACGGACATTATCATGAGCAAAAAATGGCTGATTGCAGTCACCGGAACTTTCACGCACTTGTTGTTGGGAACTGTTTATGCCTGGAGTTATTTTCAAAATCCCATAAGTGAATCTGCAGGCTGGAACAACGCTCAGACTGCCTGGGCATTTAGTTTATCCATTTTTATGCTGGGAGTTACCTCCGCCTGGGCTGGAAACAAAATGTCGGTCTATGGTCCACGCAGATTGTCAATGATCGGCGGAGCGCTTTACGCCTTTGGATACCTTGTTTCGGGTTTCGCACTTGCCCACCGGTACCTGTTTTTACTCTATTTCGGGTTTGGAATCATGGGAGGAATAGGATTGGGATTAGCTTATGTTGCCCCTGTGGCAACTGTCTCTGCGTGGTTTACTCACAAACAGGGGTTGGCAACCGGGATGGTAGTAATGGGGTTTGGCTTCGGAGCATTGGTAATGTCCAAGTTTTTAGCCCCCCTTTTACTTCGACTATCGGATGGGAATTTGAGTACTACATTTTATTATGTTGGAGCGGTAATGATCGTGTTGATTCCTGTTCTGGCATCGTTTCTGCAACTACCCAAACCGGATAAAACCCATGAAAAGAAGCTGGAGAGAATCTCTATTGCCCGGCATATCCAAAGCAAACCGTTTATCGTTGTCTGGTTAATTTTTACGATAAATATTGTAGCGGGAATGATTTTTATATCTTTTCAATCACCTCTGTTACAAGATATACTAAAAATGCGGATGTCCGACGGTACAAACTTTTCTGACGGTGAAACGATGGCTTCTCTGGCCGCTGCGGGCGCTACGCTTATTGCTGTCAGTTCTGTTTTCAACGGCATGGGCCGATTTGCCTGGGGCAGTATCTCCGACAAAATAGGCAGGATGTATACTTTCCGGATTCTACTGGCATTACAGGCGGTGATTTTCGGATTGCTTATTCTCGTTCATCATCCGGTTGTTTTCTCTGTTCTGGTTTGCATTGTGTTGTTATGTTACGGTGGCGGGTTTGGCGTCTTGCCATCGTTGACAAAAGATATGTACGGAAGTAAATTGATGCCTTCGCTGTATGGCGCATTCCTTACCGCGTGGAGTATGGGCGGAATTATTGGCCCGCAAATCGTGGCTTTCATGAAAGACAACTATGCAGAGAAGGCCGGCTTGTTTGCCTTTGTTGTGGGCGGAGGGCTGTTGATTGTCGGTTTTTTCACCAGTTTTTTGTATCGAAGAAAAGACGTCATAAATCTTGAAAATTAAAAAACATGACCCCCTTCCTCCTCCGCATAGCACAAGCATTCTATTCCAAATACGAAAATGAGATATATAAACTGTCGTTCGTTTTCCCGAACAAACGTGCGGGGGTTTTCTTTCAGAAATACCTGGCTGAAATTGCAGGGAAACCGGTTTTTTCTCCCCGGATAATTACCATCCAGGAACTGTTTGAATCGCTTTCCGCCTACCGGACCGCCGACAAGACAGAAATGCTGGTAATGCTTTATGAACAATACATTCGTATCGGAAGGTCTGAAGAGCTTTTTGATGATTTCCTCTATTGGGGAGAGATATTGCTTAACGATTTCAACGATGTGGACAAACACCTGGCAGATGCCCGGCAATTGTTCAGAAACATCCACAACCTGAAATCGATGGATGACGACCTGTCCTACCTTACCCCTGAACAGATTAACGCTATACGCCGGTTTTGGACTGCTTTTATGCCCTACGAAGGCAATGAGACCAAGCAGGAATTTATGGAGACTTGGCAGATTCTGTTTGAGTTGTACACGGCCTTTCGCGAAACCCTACACAAGAAAGGATACGCTTACGAGGGAATGTTGTTCAGAGAGGTGGCAGAAAGGGCAAAAGAAAAAGAAGACATTGAACTGCCTTTTTCTGAACTGGTTTTTGTCGGATTGAACGCACTCACACCTACCGAAGTAGAATTGATGAAGTACCTAAGGAACAGGGGTGTTGCCGATTTTTACTGGGATTACGAATCTCCGTTGGTTCGCGATAAAAAAAACCGTTCATCGCGGTGGATTCAGGAAAACCTGTCGCGCTTCCCTTCAAAACTGGAATTCGGCTCAGGCATTCCGAATGCGGAAAAGCCCGACATAAACCTTATCGGCATTCCTTCCGGCGTGGGGCAGGCAAAAACTGTGAACCGTCTGCTTTCACAACTGCTCAATAACAAGAGCATTACCGGGTCCAATGCCGGATTAAACACGGCGATAGTCCTTCCCGACGAAAACCTGTTACTGCCCGTCCTCTATTCCATCCCTCAGGAAATCGAAAAGATAAATGTCACGATGGGGTATTCGTTGCAACATTCATCCGTAGCAAGCCTGACGGAAAGCATTGCCCGGCTGCACCACAACACAAGGACAATGGATGGCGAAACGGCGTTTTATTTCCGGTTCGTACTGTCGGTGCTCAATCATCCCCTGGTGACCCGGATAGCACCATCCGAAACCGAGGAGTTGAAAGCCTATATCCAACAACACAACCGTGTTATCCTTACGGTTTCCGAGCTTGGCACGCATCCCTTCCTGAAGCTTATCTTCTCACCCATAATGGATTGGACAAAAATCGGAGAATACCTGAAATCGATATTATCGGAAATTTACCGACACCTGACTTCCGAGAAGCACCCGGATGAAGGGGGATTTACGGGCGACACACGTTCCATTGACCTTGAACGGGAATTTATTGTCCAGTATTACAAATCGATAACCCGCCTGCAGGATACGTTATCATCTGTGCAAAACATGTCGATTGACACCTATTTCCGTTTATTTAAGCGATTAACTGAAAACCTCAGCGTATCATTTTCCGGCGAGCCGTTATCGGGTTTGCAAGTGATGGGAGTACTGGAAACGCGCGTGATAGATTTCGAAAACCTGATCATTCTATCCATGAACGAAGGTGTTTTTCCACTTAAAAACGCCACCAACTCTTTTGTTCCTTACACCCTCCGTAAAGCTTTTGACTTACCAACTTACGAGCACCAGGACAGCACATATGCTTACCATTTCTACCGGATGATAAGCCGCGCTAAACGCATTTTCCTCCTCTACGACACACGCACAGAAGAGATGCAGACGGGTGAGGTTAGCCGCTATTTTTATCAGTTGAAATACTTATACAGCCAGCACTTTCATCTGAAAGAAAGCGTAGTTTCCTACAACGTTTCGGCCCCTCATGTTTCTCCGGTCTCGGTTGAGAAAACACCCGAAGTGATGCGTAAGCTACAGAAATTTCGTGCCGGCGGCGACGCCAGCTTATCTGCTTCACTCATCAACAATTATATCAATTGCCCCTTGCAATTTTATTTTTCTGCCGTTGAAAGACTATCCGAAGAAAAGGAAGTGCAGGAGTCGGTAGAGTCCGATGTATTCGGCACCATGTATCATGCCATTATGCAGCACCTTTACAACCGTTACAGGGGCAAGTCGGTCCTGCCGGATACATTGAACGCCATAATCCAAAACGATGATTACCTGACCGACCTGATTGAGCGATCTTTTGCCGAACATTATTTCAAGCAAAAAGATAAACCACGCGCACTCACGGGGCATCATTTCCTGATCGGAGAAATTCTGCGCGATTATGTAAAGCAGACTCTTCGGTTCGACACATCGTTCACACCGTTTGAGTATGTGGATTCGGAATTCGTTTTCAGGTCAATCCACCAGGTTTCAGGTGATTTATCGGTAAATATAAAAGGAAGTATCGACCGGATAGATAAGGTAGCCGGGAGATTACGCATTATTGATTATAAATCGGGGAAAGGCGAATTAAATTTCAGGAATATTGAACAGCTTTTCGACAACACCAAAGTTAATCGCCCCTACCAGATATTGCAGGTTTTTATTTATGCACTTTTTTATAACAGTCCATTACCGGTTTCTCCTGCCGTTTATTACCTGAGGAATATTTTCAGGGAACACAACCCGGCCATTACCTTTGCAGGGGAGCCCATCACCGATATTTCGGTTTATTTATCCGCGTTTACTGAAAAATTAAATGTTTTTCTAGAAGAAATCTTCGATAAAGACATTCCTTTCGTCCAAACACAAAACGAAAAAAACTGCGAATGGTGCGCATTTAAGGATATTTGCAGAAGATAACGGAAATTATTCTGTTTTCCTTCCTGTCCTTTTTTGGATTAAAATAACTACTTTTGCCCTATAACACTTTCTGGTTTTAAATTTTAAATTTTAACAAAAATGAAAAAAACGAAACTATTATCGAAAGCTATTTCGTTGATGTTGGCTGGAGCCATTTTATTTGCAAGTTGTAGCAGCAGCACCCTTATTCAATCCAGTCCAAGCGGTGCAAAGGTGTACCTCAACGGCGAGTATGCCGGGGTTACCCCATACACACATACCGACACCAAGATTGTTGGAAGTAGCACGCAGGTGAGATTAGAAAAAGAAGGTTATGAAACACTGAATACCGCTTTTTCCAGAAATGAAGATGCCGATGTGGGAGCTATCATTGGTGGGATTTTCTTCCTGTTCCCGTTTTTGTGGACCATGAAGTATAAACCTGTACGCACTTACGAGTTGGTTCCGTCAGGAAATGCTTCACTAACAGGAAGCGACAATATTACAACTGCACAAAAGGGATTGGTAAAAGATGCAAATGGAAATGAATACATTTCCGGTGTGCTGAAAGATTAATCCTCAGTATATACTTACAAAAGAAAAGACAATCTCACCGATTGTCTTTTCTTTTTCTCCTCTTCCACACCGTTGTTTCCAATACCCTGTTTTCGGTAATGCGGGAAGTTTTTCTCACGGTGAGTTCCATGTCAAACGGCTCACGTTCCATCCCAAAATGATTTCCGAGTATCGCTTTCAATCCATCCAGTGTAGTTACAGGTTCTCCGTCCTTCTTAAATCCACCCAGCCACTTTTCGCGCTGCGTCCTCAACAGATCCCAGTTATAAGAAGATACAATAACGAGATAACCTCCATCGTTCACCCGTTCGTGAATGTGCGACAAAAACAAGCCCGGATCACTCAGTTCCTCCAACAGGTTGGGCATAACGATAATGTCGTATCCCGTATAATTGGGTTTCAGATTCATGGCATCGGCCTGCATAAAAAGAAGGCTCCCTTTTCCTTTTTCGAGTCCGAAATCCGATAAGACCACATCGCGAAAATGGACCAGTTCCCCTTCGTCTTTCATCGTATAACGCATGTATCCCTGTTCCTGCAACTGAATGGGAATACGAATCATGCGGGCAGTGAAATCCAGCGCGGTAACATCATTGAAATACTGTGCCAGTTCAAAAGCCAATCGTCCGGTATCAGCGTTCAAGTCGAGAACCCGGCTTTCGGTTTTTCCTTTCGCCACATCCACAACTATTTCTGCAAGACGTTTCGAGAAATTCGTTTCCTGTGAATACGCATCACCCCAATTGTTCTCGCACGATAACGTAACTTCTTCGTCGGTCTCGTAATCAGCGCTTTGAATATTCAGCGGAGCATCCGATTGCACGTAACGGAATCCGGCATGCTGATAAAAATGACGGCGAAAAGCATAACGTGAATGCAACGTAGCTTCATTCCCGGTAGAAATCCATGATCCCCCTTTTATCAGGTTGTGTTTACCATCGAACGTGGGGGTGGAAAAATCATCGTACAAGGGATGTACCTTGAAACCGGGGAAACCGGTGATTGGTGTTTCCGTCCATTGCCACACATTTCCCAGCACGTCATAAAAATCGCCCTGTTGGAATTTATCCACCGGGCAGGGCGACGTGCCATATTCAAGATTAATGTTTCCCGGCGTAGTCTCCCACCCCATTACGTCTTTTAATCCCGATACCTGATGCAACCTGTACCATTCAGCTTCCGTTGGCAACCGGTAGGCCTGTCCGGTTTTTTCACTTTTCCAGTTACAGAAAGCTTTTGCTTCCAGGTAGTTTACTTCAACGGGCCAGTTCCACGGCATCAGCACCTCTTCGGCAACCAACCGTAACCGGTATCCGTTCTCGTCTTTTCGCCAGAAAAGCGGCATCTCTGCTTGTTTAAAGTTTCGCCAGCTCCATCCTTCTTCCGTCCAGTATTTTTCAGCTTCATACCCTCCGTCTTCCATGAATTCCAAAAACTCCCGGTTCGAAGTCAGGTATCTGGCCGCTTTAAAACCGGCAACCTCTTCGGTATAATCTCCGTACTCGTTGTCCCACCCGTAAAAAGGATGATCCTTCGGTTTCCCCAGTTTCATCGTCGCCCCTTCCACATCGACAAGTTCATTTTGCGGAGCGCTTCCCGTCTCCGGGCAACGTTTGCCAAACAAATCCGACACCACCTTATCCAACGGCAATTGCCGGATGAGTACCGACGATGTTTCCAGGTGAATCCTTTCGTGTTCAATTCCCATCATAATTATCCAGAAAGGACTCTCCCAATCAATAGGGAGCAACAAGGGAGCCGTATCGATAATACGAAGTATGGCTTCTTTGGCTTTGTCGCGGTAATGACGTACTTCGGAAACAGGCGGCCAATCGTAATGGTTGTTGTCGAGGTCGTCCCAACTCATCTCATCCACGCCAATGGCAAAAATGGACTCAAATTTCGGGTTAATGCGTCTATCGATAATCTTCCCCAAAAAAAGTTTATTAATAAAGAACACAGCCGTGTGCCCCAGATAAAACAGAATAATGTGGCGTAAGGGATCGCCCCGGTGATAAAATACTTCATCCGACTTTAATTGCGTATAAAGCAGTTCGTCCACAGCCCACGTTTTCAGGAAATATTCCCGAATCTCCCTTCTCTTTTCTTCCGGCATACCGGAACGCAGGTCAATTGTTTTTGTAAGTAATTCTTTCATTTTTTTAAACAGATTAATAGAACCAGGAACCCAGACCGCTTCGCTTTTAGACTTCTTGACTTCTCCTCTTCTCAACTTCTTAATTCCTGTCTTCTTATTTCTTTCGTCATATAGATCTTTCTCATTTCAAATTTCTCATTTTGAGAACGATATTTCGTCTGTATTATGTCCACAACGGGCTGGAAACCCAACTTTTCGTACAACGACAAGGCAGGCTTATTTTCCTCCCAGACCCGTATTACCACATCCGAATAGTTATCTTTCACCCGCTGTAAAAAACTTTCAAACAGTTCAGAGGCAACTCCTTTTCCCCGAAAGTCGGAATGCGTCATTACCTCAGCAATATAAACGGAAGTTTCAACGGGAACCTGCGGACATCTATCACGGGGAAATTCCCTGTCAAACGACAACGGAAACGCGATCAGCACACCTGCCAGTTTACCTTCCGCAAAAGCCATATTCCCCCAACCGTTCCGGAGCATCTCATCCAGCGTGCTTTCGGCTGATTCATGCGGTATATACTGAGCATGTTCGCCTGTCGTAAAAGCGTTTACATACAAACCAAGGATCTTTTCCCTGAACTTGGGATAATTGAACAAATCCAACCCAAAAACACGAATTTGCAAGGCTTCTTCTTTCATAAATCAACGATTGACTGTTGAACAAACAAACCAGCTACCTTGTTCGATGGATCACCAGCCGCCGACTCTGCCACCGCCGCCGCCCATTCCAGAAAAACCGCCGCCAAAAGAACCGCTGCTCCAGTTTCCACCACCTGAGCCGGATGTCTGCGGAGGAGTTGCTGCGTGATTAACGGTATTCGACAAGGTGCTGTTGAGCATATGTCCAAAACGGGCAGGCTGCAGAACCGTTCCCGTATACCAGGGCGGCTGGTAGGGTTGCGGCTGCTGCATAGAGCTTAATATCGTGCTTTCAAACTTCTCGCCCCAAACATCTTCCATGTCCAATGCGATGGCATAAGGCAATAACTGTTCGAAAATTTCAGGGGTGACCGTTGGCGGATTAAAAAACTGCAATTGCTTTTCTTCTGCCGTATCCATATACATTTTCAATCCTTCAACCTGCGATTGGAGGTAGAGTTTCCGTTCACCCGGACGCTTAATCAGAAAGCCATATGCTATAAAACTAGTGATTATAAGCGGGAGGCCAATAATAAATCCAACAGCGTTTACC
The DNA here is from genome assembly GCA_038561985.1 of Petrimonas sulfuriphila. Taxonomy (NCBI): domain Bacteria; kingdom Pseudomonadati; phylum Bacteroidota; class Bacteroidia; order Bacteroidales; family Dysgonomonadaceae; genus Petrimonas; species Petrimonas sulfuriphila. The sequence goes on from CP073276.1 coordinate 336,035, forward strand.
GACAGGGAATTTCCAGAAAAGAAAAGCAACAGGCTCAACGACCCGACAACCAATACGGCTCCCAGGACAAGACCGAACCACCGGATTCTGGATTTCTTCAGTATTCTCCGCAAAATCAGCAATAGAAGTGTCACAACGGGAAAGGACACCAAGGCAACGGCTATAAACGTACCGATCTGATCTGCGGGCTCAAACCTCACAAAGTACAGCAGAGAACTGAAATACAGGATCAGCATAATCCAGGGCAGCACCATAAATTTACGGTTGGCACCTTCTTTCAATACCGGCTTGTATTGTTTGTTGAGATCGTCCCTGAACGAATTCATCAGGTTCGCTATGCCGGAATCATATTCCCCGTCAAGCACCACTTCATCTTCATCCTTGAAAAGGTTCTGCAGAACCGTGCTTTCTTCCCGGGGAAGCATATTATCGTCTTTCTTCGTCCTGATGAGCGTATAGACCCGGTCTTTCCGCCTCAAGAAAGATGACCTTTCGGTTTCTTTAATGCGCAAAAATCCCTTTACGGCCAGGTTCACAATGGAGGGTGTTATCAGGTCATCCCAATATTTTTCTTTGTAAAGCATACCTACGCTTGCGGGAGATAATCCTTCGGGCGGTGAGAATTGTGGAATTACCACAGGCTTCGGCGGATCAATTCCGTATTTCCGCCACGTGAAGAAATAATAAGCAAACAGCAATAAAAAAATAAGGGCACTAACAATGGGCAACCCATTTTTATCGAAGAAAGTGTCCGGGACAGGTTTGGAGTATCCGCTTTTCCGCCTCTCCGGCTGACGAACAATACCCTTTGTAAATCCAACGGAGACGGTCAGCATTTCCTGCGGTTCCAGACTGACAGCTTCCAGGTACAACAACCCATCGGGCAACGTGTCGGCCCTGCAGTTACTCTCCGACGACCCGTATCTACCCGTGTAACAACGGTAACTCAACACTTTAGCACCTTCGGGAAGCCGAATAACGGCGCTTACGGTATCGAGTGGATAATCCGACAGCGCATTTACATTCCAGGTTAACTCGTCGTAACCTTCAAAAAAACCGATTTGCCCGGCGGTCTTGTAGTCAAGAGTATATACATGCCAACCGTTATCCAGAAGCACATTCTTGTTGCCAACATAAATCACCCTGTCACTCCCGTCCCGTTCGGTAAAAAAACTTTCCGGCTCCCCATCCCTTTTCACGCTTTCGATATCGTAATCCACAGGCACCTTGTCCCCGTCCTTGTCGGATCGGATCAACGGCAAGGCACGGGTGATCCCACGCTTAAAAATTACCCCTTTAACATATACACGCACATCTTCCCGGACAGAAATGTATCCTGAAGTATCAACCCTCACTTCAGAACGGAACGTATATACCTTTTCTTCCTGAGCAAAACTCGACAAAAAGAAAAGCGCGGTAAAAAGAAAACACAAAACGCGTTGCATTCAGAATTTCACTTGTGGAGCGGTTTTCTCCTGTTCGTTTTCCAATTCAAAGAAAAGAGATTTGGTAAAGTTGAACATCCCGGCAATTATGTTGCTCGGAAATGTATCGATAACAATGTTCTTATCACGGACAGAACCGTTATAGAACCGGCGAGACTTTTCGATATCCGATTCAATAAGGCTAAGCTGGTGCTGCAATTGCATAAAGTTTTCGTTGGCTTTCAAATCGGGGTATTGTTCAGCAACAGCCAGCAGATTCATCAATGCCCGGTTCAGGTCGTTCTCTGCCGTTTCCTGAGATTTCAGGTCTTTTGCGCTCATTGCATGGGCACGCGCCTGCGTCACCTTATTAAAGGTCTCACTCTCGTGCGTGGCATATCCTTTCACCGTTTCCACCAAGTTTGGAATGAGGTCGTACCGTTTCTTCAACTGTACATTTATTCCGCTCCACGCCTCTTCAACAAGTGTTCTCAGCTTAACCAGCCTGTTGTAGATTGAAATGCCATAAAACAGAAAGATTACCGCCAAGGCAAGGAGGACTATTAAAACAACAATTCCTGTTCCCATAATCGATATAATTTAATTGGTTTTAAGTTGATGCGATAAAGGTATATAAATTTTTGTAATCTCTATCGTTACCCCAAACGCAAGCCGGAAGGAATAAATGAACATTCTCGTTAAGTTAAATGGGTAAAGCCAAGCTTGCTTGAGCTGTGGCCATAGCGAGAAAATGTCTCCAAATCCATCCCAAAATAGGCATAAAACAGGACATAAAAAAATCAAAACAGTTTCTGAATGTTTTCTTAAAAACAAAAATTAATTACACTTGTTCAACGAGTAACAGTTAAATATTTTTTCTTAATTTTGACATCTGCAGAATTGTTCACCATACCACTGAGTAAATTCAGTAGAGCAGTAAACAACACCCAAATAAATTTACAACCGAATAAAAAACTGAATAACCGTATGAAAAATTTTATCTTTCGAAACCCTACCAAACTAGTTTTCGGGAAAGGACAAATTGCCAGATTAAATGAACTGATCCCAGCTGAGGTCAACCTGATGATCACTTACGGAGGCGGAAGCGTCACCCGAAACGGTATATATGACCAAGTGAAAGCCGCGTTAAAAGGCCGAAAATTCATAGAATTTTGGGGAATCGAAGCCAACCCGCACGTGGAAACGTTGCGAAAAGCCATCGAAGTAGGAAAAAGCGAGAACATCAATTACCTGCTGGCCGTAGGCGGTGGATCCGTGCTGGACGGGACAAAATTGATTGCCGCAGGTATTGCATCGGACGAAGACGCATGGGACATCGTGCTGAAAGGTGTTGCTGAAAAACAAATTCCTTTTGCATCCGTCCTTACTGTACCGGCAACAGGATCGGAAATGAACGGTGGCGCCGTTATCACCCGCGCCGAAACCCGGGAGAAATTTGCTTTCGGAGGTGATTATCCGCAGTTTTCCATCCTCGATCCGGAAGTAACCTACTCCCTTTCCAAGCACCAGGTGGCTTGCGGACTTGCCGATGCCTATACGCACGTGCTGGAGCAATACCTTACCACGCCGGGACAATCACGGCTGATGGACAGGTGGGCTGAAGGGGTATTGTTGTCGATCATGGAGATTGCTCCGAAAATAAAGGAAAACCCATGTGATTACGACCTGATGGCCGACTATATGCTGGCAGCGACCCTGGCTCTCAACGATTTTATCCGGATGGGTATTTCGCAGGATTGGGCAACGCATCAGATCGGACACGAGCTTACTGCGCTGCATGGCACTACGCACGGACATTCGCTCGCGATTGTGATGCCCGGCACGCTTCGTGTACTGAAAGAACAAAAACATGAAAAACTCCTGCAGTACGGCGAGCGTGTTTTCGGAATAACGGGGGGTAGTGAACCGGAACGTGTGGACAAAGCCATCGAAAAAACAGAAGAGTTTTACCGTTCGCTGGGCCTGACTACCCGGTTATCGGAAGAAAACATCGGTAACGAAACCATCGAAACCATCGCCAAACGATTTAACGACCGTGGCGTAGCGTTCGGTGAAAACCAAAACGTGACGGGCGACGTGGCACGGGAAATTTTACTGGCGTGCTCATAATATTATACTTAAGCTTCGCAAGCTTTTATAGTTGGAACTAACGCTCGATTTTAACGCAAGATCACGCGGAATGGGTTCCCGCAAAAAAAAGCTGAATATCTAGCTGCTAGTGTACAAGACTAAGAAACTGATGCTTGCGAAAATTGAGTAATATAAATTCTGGGAATGATTATAAAAAATTGCTGTAATTAAAAAATGAAAAAACTACTCCTCTTTTTATCCGTCAGTCTTTTAATCTTCAGGGCTTCCGCAGTAGATGATGCACGCATGATGCGGTATCCCGACATTAACGGGAACCTGGTTGCATTTGTGTACGCCGGCGATATCTGGACGGTCCAAGCTACGGGCGGCGAAGCCAGACGACTCACCTCACATGCGGGAACCGAACTTTTTCCGAAAATTTCTCCCGACGGGAAATGGATCGCCTTCTCGGCAGAATATTCCGGAAACCGCCAAATATGGGTGATGCCCGCTGGAGGTGGAACAGCACGCCAGCTCACATTTTACAATTCCGAAGGCGTGATGCCACCCCGGGGTGGATTCGACAATGTGGTGCTCGACTGGACACCCGACAGCAAACGTGTTCTCTTCCGTGCCAACCGCACCTCCTTCGGGGAACGCAACGGCAAATATTTCACGGTAAGTATCAACGGCGGTTTGGAAGAGCCGCTACCCATTGTGAACGGCGGTTTTGCCACATTATCGCCCGACGGTTTGCAGCTCTGCTTCACTCCGGTCGACCGGGAATTCCGCACCTGGAAACGTTACAAAGGCGGCCGTGCTACTGAGCTGTGGACATACGACCTGACGAACCATACCTCACAACAGATAACGCATTGGGCTGGCAGCGACCAGTGGCCGACGTGGCACGGAGAGTATATTTTTTACGCATCCGATCAGGACACACGCCTGAATATCTGGCGATACAATACGCAAAACAAGGAAAACGTGCAAATAACTCACCACAAGGATTTCGATGTGATGTGGCCATCGGGCCGTAACGGAAAGCTGGTGTATGAGAACGGCGGTTATCTCTATGTTCTCAACCTCGCCTCGGGAACTTCCGATAAAATATCCGTCTCCATTAACTACGACAACCCCAACCTATTGCCCTATTTCAAGAACGTGAAAGATTTCGTGGGCAGTTTTTCGCTTTCACCATCGGGCAAGCGTGCGCTGTTCGATGCCAGGGGTGATATCTTCTCCGTTCCGGTAGAGAACGGTGAAATCGAAAACCTCACCCGCACACAGGGCATACGGGAAATTTTCCCGGTATGGTCACCCGACGGGAACAACATCGTTTACTATTCCGATGCCACTGGCGAATACGAAATGTACCTGCTCGAAAACAAGAAAGGCGCTCAACCCAGGCAATTGACAAAAGGTTCGAAAGCCTGGAAGTATACGGCAGAATGGTCCCCAAACAACAAGCAACTGGTGTACAGCGACCGCACACTCAAACTTTGGCTGGTGGATGCCGTTTCCGGTAAACAGACCGTCATTGACGAAGCATCGGCGGAAGAGATCCGTGATTATTCCTTCTCGCCCGACGGCGATTGGGTAGCCTACAGCAAATCATCACCAAACTATCAGTCGGCACTGTGGCTGTACCAGATTTCTACTAGCAAGAAGCATCAAATCACCGACGCTTCGTTCTCCGACGGACAACCGACATTCAGCCGCGACGGAAAGTTTCTCTTCTTCACCTCCAACAGGGACTTCAACCTGGCTTTCAGTAGTTTCGAATTCGACTACCTATACAACAACGCAGGACGCATTTACGCTATACCGTTGCGAAACGACGGTACAACGCTAATCCAGTACAAAAACGATACGGAACCTGTTGGCGGTGAAAAAACCGATTCCGTCCAATCCGGGAACAAGAACAAACCGCCGTTGAACGTTCAAATTGACCTTGAGAACATCCGGAACCGTATCGTAGCGTTACCCGTTCAACCGGGGAATTACCGCATCATAGGCGCAGTGGAGGAAGGATTGCTCTACACTTCCGGCAATAAGATCATGCGCTACCGTATCAACGAGGAAAAAACGGAAGAGATCCTCGACGGTACAGGCAACGGAACCCTGAGCGCTAATGGAAAATCGTTCATTTACCGCTCCGGCAGTGATTATGCCGTAGCAAAAAACCAGGCCGGACAAAAAGCCGGGGCTAACAAAATCGACTTGACTAACCTGACGATGAAAATTGAGCCGCGTAAAGAATGGGACCAGATTTACACCGATGCTTTCCGCATTTTTCGTGACTATTTCTACGTGAGTAACCTGCACGGAGTGGATTGGGAAAGGATACAAAAGGAGTACGGAGCCCTGTTGCCACACGTTCCCAGCCGCTTTGACCTGGATTATATCCTGAACGAAATCGTGAGTGAAACCAATACCGGACATGCATACGTGGATTGGGGCGACATTGCCAAGGTCGACCGGATAAACGGTGGATTGCTTGGGGCTGAACTAGAAGCTGACCTATCCGCTAAACGATATGTCATCAAGAAGATATACGCAGGCGAAAACTGGAATGAAAGCCGCCGTTCGCCACTTACAGAAAATGGGATAGACGTAAAAGCAGGTGACTACCTGATTAGTATAAACGGTAAAAATCTCACTACCGATGACAATCCGTATGAATTGCTTGAAAATTGGGGCAACAGGCATGTGGAGTTAACGGTAAACAGCTCTCCTTCGGCTTCGGGAGCAAAAACCCATACCGTGAAAACTATTACTTCCGAGCACGAACTGCGCTATCTGGACTGGGTAAATGAACGCCGCGCCCTGGTGAATAAACTTTCGGGAGGGAAAATCGGTTATATCCACGTGCCCAACACTGCTGTCGAGGGTAACCGCGAGCTCTTCCGGGGGATGTATTCCTACAACGATAAGGATGCCCTCATTATTGATGACCGCTACAACGGAGGAGGGTTTATCCCCGACCGGATGATCGACCTGCTCAACCGCCGCACACTGGTTTACTGGCATCGCAACGGGCTTCCCCAACCGATGAAAACACCCGGAATCGCTCACGACGGGCCAAAGGTTATGCTCATCAACGGATACTCATCGTCAGGCGGAGATGCTTTTCCCTACTTCTTTAAAAAAACAGGAGAGGGGAAACTTATCGGCACGCGTACCTGGGGAGGACTGGTGGGCATTTCGGGTAACGCAGGCCTGGTTGACGGCGGTTATATCTCCGTACCTATTTTCGGTATTTATGACAATAGTGGCGAGTGGATTATCGAAGGAATCGGGGTTTATCCCGATATCGAGGTGGTTGACCGTCCCGAAGCGTTGGCTAAAGGTAACGATCCCGGCATCGAAAAAGCCGTGGAGGTACTGCTCAATGAACTGAAAGAGAATCCACGCAAACCAGTTTCCGTACCTGCTCCTCCCGACAGGTCGAAATGGATTGAAACGGAAATTAAATGACAGGCTGTTCCATTGAAGATAAGAAAGTAAAACTTGAGTCAAGGGGTACAAAATGGCAAAAGTAAGCCTTACATGCATGTGCATGATCCAGGATTTGAAAACTAATAAAGTCCTGGTACAGGATAGGGTTTTAGACTGGAAAGGGATCAGTTTCCCGGCTGGTGGCGTTGAAGAAGGTGAAAGCCTGGTGGAAGCCGCCATTCGGGAGATGAAGGAAGAGACAGGGCTAACGGTATCCAACTTAAGACCGTGCGGGATCGTTCATTGGTACAACGATAAAACAGGCGATCGCCACCTGGTTTTCAATTATAAAACAAGTGACTTCTTCGGAGAGTTGCTCCCTGAAACAGAGGAAGGAAAGGTCTTCTGGGTAACCCCCGAAGAGCTACCCGTTTTAAATTTGTCCGACAGATTTATCGACCGGCTGCCTATGTTTTTTGAGGAGAAAAACACGGAAAGGTTCCAGGTATGGAATGAAAGCGGATACAACCCAGACATCAAATGGTTTTAGACGAAGCTATCCAAATCAACCCCTGCCAACAGGTAGTTAAGGTTTTGGTGCCCATGTCTTAAACTACTTTGTATATTTATTTGTTATAACATTAAACAAAAACTATGGACAAGCGAGAATTTATCAGGAAAAGTATTGCCGGAGCAGTAGCCATCGGCACTTCAGGAGTGGTCTCCACAACGTTTGCCGACACTACGGCCAAACCGAAGAAAACCGGCACAATAAAAAGAAAGCTGGGAAAAACCGGATTCGAAGTTTATCCGGTAGTTTATGGTGGAATCGTATCCATGCAGGACGGACAAAAGGCTTCAGACAACTATGTGGCCTGGGCATTGGACAGGGGGATCAACTACTTTGACGTGGCTCCCAGTTACGGAGATGCGGAAGAAAAGCTGGGTAATTCGTTAAAGCCCTACCGGAAAGACAATTTTCTGGCATGCAAAACCACTCAACGATTACGTGAAGGTGCAGAAAAGGAGTTTGAGAAATCACTGCAATTATTGCAGACCGATTATTTTGATGTATATCAACTACATAGCATCAGCACGCCGAAAGATACGGAACAAATTTTCGGACCAGACGGTATTATGGAGATGGTAGAAAAAGAAAAACAACGCGGACGGATCCGCAAAGTAGGTTTTTCGGCACACTCGCAGGAGCAGGCTATCCGGGCCATGTCGATGTACGACTTCGACACGATCATGTTCCCCACCAACTGGCAAATGATTAAATTAGACGGATGGGGAGCCGGAGCTGTAAACGAGGCAAAAAGGCGAGGAATGGGCGTTTTGGCTATTAAAGGATTGATCCACCGCCGTTGGATGGAAGACGAGAAACAGGACTCCAGATACCAGAAATCGTGGTGTAAACCCATCGATGTGGAAAACCGGGAATTTGGTATTGCAGCCCTGAAATTCACCTTCCAGGCAGGGGCAGACGTAATTATTCCACCGGGCGATTTTCGTAATTTCTCGTTCTGTGTAGACAATATCGAAGAAATCCTGGACAGTCCTTTAACGAAAAAAGAAAAAACATTGCTAGACAATGAATTTCTGGCCGTAAAGGATTATCCGTTCTTCGACCCGAGGACATAAACAAGGAACCGTTACGAAAAACGGCTCCAACAAAAGAATTCGATTTCATCAGACTATTTGAGTCGCCTTCGATCCTCGATTTTCAATTCTGCGCTCGGCAAATCAAATAAATTTGCTCTGCTCTCGCTTAACGAAATAGTTCATATTCATTAGGCATTTTTTCGCTATGGCAAAGCCCAAACGAGTTTGGCTTTACTCATTTAGCTTAACAAAAATGCGGGTATAATTTAACATTAAAGATCACAGGTAATGAAACATTTTAAATTTGCAGCGATAATTTCGCTGGCATGGTTTTTTGCGTCAGCCTCCTGCGTTGAACAAAAGGATAGCGATGGAGGGGATATCGACCAGACACCGACGGAGCAAGAACCTCAGGCGGGGACATTGCCTCCGGTAGAGACAGGGAAAGCCAATACAAATTACAAGCCCGCGTTTGAAGGGCAAACCCGGATTGCAGGGGTGAAAACAACCACTCCCTACGAAGCTAAGGTTATTGCAAGCGGATTGGCGAGCCCCTGGGCTGTTACTGCCCTTCCTGACGGGAGGTTAGCCATCACTGAAAAAGGAGGCACAATGCGCATAGCCACCACTGAGGGTACAGTCAGCCCCCCCATCTCCGGATTTCCTGCCGTTGACGACAGGGGCCAGGGAGGGTTGCTCGACGTAGCTCCGGCTCCCGATTTTGAGGCCAGCAGGATGCTTTACTTCACCCTTGCCGAAAAGACAACGCAAGGATCGCTTACAGCAGTGGGTAAGGGCAAGCTCTCTGCTGACGAAACAACCATCGAGAATTTTCAGATCATTTTCAGGGCCGTTCCATACTTCGACAATAGCATGCACTTCGGAAGCCGCATCGTTTTTGACAAGCGTGGAAATATTTTCGTTTCCACCGGTGAACGATCGGATTTGAGAACAAGGCCCAATGCACAATTACTCAATACCGGACACGGGAAAGTAATTCATATCACCACCGAAGGGAAACCGGTTGCCGGTAATCCGTTTATCAATACAGAAGGTGCATTGCCCGAGATTTACTCCTATGGGCATCGAAATCCACAAGGACTCGACATCCATCCGCTTACCCAGGAACTCTGGTTATCGGAAATGGGGCCGCGAGGCGGTGATGAAATCAACCTGGTCAAACCCGGCAAAAATTACGGATGGCCAACCATCACGTATGGAATTGAATACAGCGGTGCTGCCATCAGTGGTGGAGCTACGCAAAAAGAAGGACTGGAACAGCCGGTATATTATTGGGATCCTGTCCTCTCTCCCAGCGGAATGGCATTCTATTCTTCCAGTGCAATTCCAGAATGGCAGAACAACCTGTTTATAGGTGGGTTGAACAGCAAACACATAGCCCGAATAGTCCTGAAAGACAATAAAGTTATCGGTGAAGAAAGACTGCTCGCCGGCGAAAATCAACGATTTCGAGATGTCGGCGATGGAAAGGATGGAGCAATTTATGCCGTTACCGATGAAGGCCGGCTGTACCGGATTGCGAAGAAATGAAATAACCCGGAACAGCGGGCAATAAACCAGACAGATTACTGATTTGCAGAATTATAATTAATCATCCAGTAGACTCCAAATTTATCTTTCAAGCTTCCGAAATAATCACCCCAAAACTGGTCAGCCATAGGCATTTCCACTTCACCGCCTTCCGACAAAGCTCCGAATAAACGGTCAGCCTCTTCCCTGCTTTCGGGAAAGAGGCTGATATAGTTATTATTCCCCTGAACAAACGGTTGCCCCGGAAACACATCAGAACCCATTAAAAGATCATTTCTGACAGGAAGTGCTACGTGCATAATCCTGTTTTTGGCTTCTTCAGGTATTTCCATGCCTGGGATGTCTTTCATTTTGTGAACATCTCCCAGAAATTCACCGCCAAAAACAACTTTATAAAAACGAAATGCTTCTTCGCAAGTACCGTCAAAATTGAGGTAAGGATTTAATTTAGCCATAATTTTTTTGATTTTTAAATTGTTACAAACTTGTGATGTAATGGATCATTACTACTCACCACGCAATTCCGTAATCCTCGCCGTGGTTACTGCTTCCACCGCGCATAGTCCCGTTCTTCCGGTCGAAATAAATGGCATTCACTGGTCCGCTTGTCCGATCAGAAAACTGCAGCATATATCCCATTGCCGTTAACTCCTGACGGGTCGGACCGGGCGTTTGTGTGTTGAGTAAAATCTGCCCTGCCCTGGGACTACGATCTTCAGTTCTTGTGCCGCCCAGCGACAACCACAACTGGTTGGAGTTGATATTTGCGGCTTCAGCCGCCTGCTGCGTATTCATTCCAAACTCCACTATATTCAGGAAGAACTGCAACAGGTTTTGTTCTTGTGTATCTCCACCCTGTACGGCAAAAGCCAGAAACGGCTTTCCCTCCTTCAACGCCAGGCTGGGTGTAAGCGTAACCCTCGGACGTTTTCCAGGTGCCACCACGTTGAATGGGTTAAGCGATTCGTCGAGAACGAAACTCTGCATCCGCTGGCTCAACCCTATTCCTGTGCTTCCGGCAATGCAGGCAGGAATCCATCCACCGGAAGGTGTGACCGAGACCACCCATCCTTCAGCGTCGGCAGCTACTATTGAGGTTGTTCCCCGATGTAACCTGTCCTGATAAAGGGAGTCCATCTCTGAGAGCGAAACGACATCGTGCTTGGGAACAAAATCCCTGTCTTCTACCGGGTCCCGGTCAAATCCGCGTTCCTTCAGAATCTTTATAAATGGATTTTTCTTTCCTTCGAACGGATACGGGTCCCCGGGCCCAACCGACGGGTTATTTTTATCATGCCACATTTCGGACGCCCGCTTTCTGGAATATTCCTTGCTCAATAATCCTTTGATGGGAATATCGGGATGAACATAGGGATCACCGTAATAGAAATCACGATCCGCAAAAGCCATGTTCATGGCCTGATAAACCGTGTGAATATACTTCGGGCTGTTATACCCCATTTGCCTTAAATCGAAGTTTTCCAGGATGTTCAGGCTTTGCAGCATTGCCGCTCCTTGCGTCCACGACTGCAGCTTGAACACATCTATTCCCTTGTAATTCGTGTGTAGGGGTTCTTCTTCAACAGGCTTCCAGCGGGCCAGGTCTTCCATCGTAAACAGCCCTCCCTGTTCTCGTACGCTCCGAACAATCTCCGCTGCAATATCTCCTTTGTAGAACCTGTCGTAAGCGGCCATTATGGCCTCCTTCCGGCTTATACCTTCTTTCAGGGCCTGTTGCTCTGCGTCAACAAGTTTTTGCAAGGTCTCCGCCAAATTCTCCTGAACAAAAATCTCCCCCGACACCGGCGTTTCTTTTTCTTCACTCGGTCTGGTGATAAAAACCTTTTTGCTGTATTTCCACTGTGACAATCGTTCTTTGTCCCTCGAGACGCTGGTTTCGAAAGGGACATCAACCGGGAATCCTTTCGCCAGCTCAATAGAAGGAGCCAAAACATCCTTCAGGCTCATCGTACCGTAGTTGGCAAGCATATAACACAAACCGCCTGCCGTACCGGGTGTGACGGCAGCCAACGGGCCGTATTCGGGAGGGAAATCACACCCCTGATCTTTGAAGAAACCGGCGGTAGCTCCCGTAGGTGCAACGCCAAGGGCATTTATAGCGATCACCTTTTCCGTTTTTGGATTGTAGATCAAGGCTTGCGTCTCGCCACCCCAGCTTAGCACATCCCACAACGTGCAGGTAGCTCCCAACATAGCACAGGCGGCATCCACCGCATTACCACCCTGCTGAAAGATCATGGCTCCTGCCGAGGCTCCCAGGCTTTTTCCGGTGATGGCCATCCAGTGTTTCCCGTGTAATTCCGGCTTCTGGGTACGCTGCGCAGAAATGGCCATCGTTACCAAGAGAGAAAAAAAGATTATTCTAAACTTCATTTTCGAGATAGTCCTTCAGTCCTTGCAGAATATCGTTCCATCCGGCAGTGTAGCTTTCCGCAGTGAAATATTTGCTGCCCTCATCGAGAAAACTTTCGTTCCCCTCGTGTGTAAGGATCACGGTAGTGGTCTCCTCTCCGGGAATAAGCTCCCAGGTAAGCGTGGAAGTTCCCTCACTATGTCCGGGATGCTCCCAGGTATGTCTCAGTTTTTCGTTAGGGATCACTTCGAGTATCTTGAATAAATGACGGAAACTATGCTCTCCGGCTTCATCGGTAAAAGAAACAATGAAGTCGAATACGGCACCTTCCGTCGCTTCAAAATTCGAAATACTGAAATACCAGTTTCGCATTTCTTCCGGTTGCGTCAGTGCGTTCCACACTTTATCAACGCTTGTGTTTATTGAAATTTGCTTTTTATACATACGATTGTTCAGATAAACGGTTAAACACCTCAAAAAATATCATCAAATTTCTATATTGATACGCACTTCCCAGCATTATCCCGATGACAGCACCCGACGGTTCTTCCAACAAAACAAAAAAAGTACTTTGTTTATCGATCACCGCATAATCGGCAAAAGATCCATGTTTAGAAGTTATTATTTTATGGCATTTTTCAATGTATCAATATCCAATTTTTTCATTTTCAATACTTCTGCCATCACCTTTGTTGATTTTTTCATCCATCCACCCAGCTCGGCAGGAACAATTTGCCAACTGACTCCGAATTGATCTTTTAGCCATCCGCACATACTTTCCTCTCCGCCATTCGATGTAAGCACGTTCCAATAGTTATCGATTTCCTCCTGGTAATCGCACTCAACCACAAGCGAAACACCTTCGGAAAAACTGAAATTGTGTTCCTGTGAGCTATCCATCATCATCAACAGATAATCGTTGATGAAAAATTCTCCGTGCTGCACGCTGGATTCAGGCTCACCGCTTTCTTCAGCATAGTACATTACACCATGGATTTCCGAATTGGGAAAAAGTGATGTGTACAAATGCGCGGCCTCCATTGCCCGTCCGTTTTGAAAACCGGTAAACATCAGCGTCGGCACTATTTTCTGGAGGATATGGTTTTCATCGCGTGCCGTGTATAACTGCCACGAAACGCCATATTTATCTTGTACCCAGCCATATTTCGGACTAAAGGGATAGGCGTCAAGCGGCATCATCGACCTCCCTTCCTGTATGAGCTTATTCCAAATCTCTTCAACTCGCTTTTCCAACATCGTAAGAAACATCAGCGAAATAGACGGATTGGGGTTGAACTTGTCGCCACCGTTAAGCAGCATCAGTTTCTGGCCAAACATTTCGAGCATGACCACCACAGGATTTTCATCCATTACGGTGGTTTCAGGAAAAGTGCTGCAATAAAAATTGGCCATTTCGCGGGCGTTGTTGTTGCACCAAATGCAAGGATAAATGGTATTGTTCATATTACTTTTTCTTTTTTACTTCGTTGGAAGCCGCTTTGAACAAAATGATTTTGCGAAGTAATTCTATCGGAAGCGGCTTGTCGTAAGGTAATTGAATAGTTCCTTTGGTGGTTTTGTATTCCGACAATTCTTCTTTGAATGCCAAATTGGATTCAGGCGTGGCGTAAAATCCGATATGGTTTTTAAATGCTGCAAAATACACCAGAATTTTTCCGTTATATTTAAAGGCAGGCATTTGGTAACTGATAGATTCTACAGCTTCGGGAAGAGTATCGTGGACCAGTTCTCGAATTGTTCTCAGTTTTTTCCGTACTTCAGCATCAAAGCCGGCCATATATTGATCGATGTTTTCGGGGCTACTCATTGACTTTACTCTTTTTAAAGACTGGATTGTCTCAATAATACTTATCTACTCCGCCGTGTCCAATTATTTTTCTGTTTTGCTTTGTCATCTTTAACAGGTTGGCCAGACGTTTTGCAAAAAAATCGGGACGGCTGCGTGAATCGTGGACATATGCTACCCGGATTCTTTTATAAGCTTCAGAGAATCTTTGAAAGTTTTGCCACGTTTCCTTGTCGGCTTGCAATGCTGTGATAATATCTGATGGGTAAACAAATTCTTCCGATAAAATGTTTGTTACTTTTTCGTAAATTTCAGGGTGTAACAAGTTATTCTCTGCCAACCACCGAAGTCGTTCCCTGTTGGGTTGAGAGTAGGTACTTTTAGGATTCCGGGGCGAGAATCGCTGAGCAGTGTGAGTTTCATCGTATTTTTTCATCGTACTGTCGATCCAACCAAAACATAAAGCCTCCTCCACGGCATCGTTGTATAAAATACGCGGTTTCCTTGTCGATTTATTGGGGTAGATAAGCCATATCTCCTTTTCTTTACGAAAATTCTCCGACAACCATTGACGCCAGTCTTCGCGCGAATCGAAATATACTGCTTTTGTTATTTCCATTATGAGGCCTAGGGGTTAGAGCTAAGAGCTATGAGTTTCGACAACGTATTAAAATTACGGGTTGTGGTGTCAATTTTTAATTTTCTTTCGAGAAAGTTGTTATTGAGCTTGGTTTTAGCAGCACTGCCGGGAATGAAAAGATAAATGGCGTGCGGGGTGAAAATGAATTCGTCTGGGCCAAAATCCTGTGCTTGCAGGGCTGTAACAAGATTAATATCGGGAGTATCGTTGAAAAGCGTAAAGAAAACCCGGGAAATATCGTATCTTTTACCGAAAGGATTTTCAGCAATTACCGTTTCAATCTCAGCAGGCGTTTTCACGATAATTTTCAAATCGGCACCGATGCTCTCTTTGATGATTTTATTCACTCTCTTCACTACTTCTTCTACTGAAAGTTCCGAATAGAGGATCACGTTTCCGCTTTGAATCCACGTTTGTACATTCTGGAAACCACTCTCAGCAAGCAACTGTCGAAGTTGCGCCATCGGTACCCGGTTTTTCCCGGTGGGTGTTACGCCCCGAAGAAGCACGATATATTTTGTCACCGGTTAATTTCTTTTTCTTTTTTTGTTCTCCCTCTCCTTTATGGCTTTCAACGAAGCTTTCATCGCTTTCTCCGAAGTATCATACTGAAATTCATAACCGGCATCTTGAATTTTCCGGGATGAAATGCGGCTTCCCCCTAGAATCATACCGGCAGCCTCTCCCATAATCAGACGCATTAAAAACGAGGGTACGTGCGGCATAAAAAAAGGCCGTTTCATCACATTTGCCAACGTATGCATGAAATCGGCATTACTGATAAATTCCGGGGAAACAGCATTGTACACGCCTTTCATATCTACATCTTCAATAGCTTTCAAATACATACGGCAAAGGTCATCGATATGTATCCACGTCAAATATTGCCTGCCGCTCCCAATAGGTGCACCCAGCCCAAAACGGGTGGGCAAAACCATTTTCCTGAAGGCATCGCTGTTTTTTGAAATCACGAATCCTGTACGCAACACGACTGTCCGGATATTGAGCTCTTCCTGAAAACGGAGAGCAGCATTCTCCCATTTACGGCAGGTCCGGCTCAGAAAATCGTTTTCGGTAGAAGGATCCTCCTCCGAGTACAGGTTGTTGGTTATTTTCAATCCGTAATACCCGATTGCCGAAGCCGAGATAAAAGCTTCGGGCCTTTTATCCATAGATTTTATTGTGTCGAGCAAGAGTTGTGCGGTTTGAACACGGCTCTCCACGATATCCTGTTTTTTCTGCCTTGTCCACGAGTCCTCCCCGATATTCGATCCGGCCAGGTGGACAATAATATCGGCCAGTTCCACGGCCTCTTTCTCTATTTCGTTTCGACGATAGTCCCACCTGTACCGGGGTATATCAGCTTTTACATATCGCTCACGGCTAAGCCAAATCACTTTGTATCCTTTTTCAACAAGCAACCGTGAAAGTTTTCTTCCTATTAAACCTGATCCACCTGTTATTAAAATTGTTTTCATCGCAGTGCAGTTAATTTCATGGTAAACAAATAAAGACAGCAATTGGTTGCCTTCTTTATCCATAATTTCAAGGTAATTCCATGGGGACTTCCATCAAAAGAATCTCGGAATCCTCAAGAGCTTCAAGCGTAAAACTACCGATATCCCAAATTCCATAACCGTCACGCTCGTTCAACGTTTGGGTCGAAACTTTGGCTTTGCCTCTAATCACAAATAGATATACTCCGTTACCTTTCTTCTTTACGTCATATTCTTTCGTAACCCCCTTGTCAAAATTGGCGAGGTGAAACCATGCATCCTGATGTATCCATACACCGTCGCCGTCCGGATTCGGAGAAACAATTTGCTGAAAATCGTTGGGTTTGGCTAAATCGGCAATACGGACCTGATCGTAACGCGGCTTGACGCCTTTCTCTCTCGGGAACACCCAGATTTGCAGGAATTCTACCGGCTGATCCTGACGGGCATTAAATTCACTGTGCGTAATCCCTGTTCCAGCCGACATAACCTGCACGTCTCCCTGACGGATAATGCTTCCGTTGCCCATACTGTCGCGATGTTCGAGCTCACCCTCGAGCGGCAAGGATATTATTTCCATATCGTTGTGCGGGTGCGTACCGAAACCTTTTCCCTTATCCACGAAATCATCATTGATTACCCGCAAAACACCAAAATGCATTCTGTCGCGATTGTAATAATTGGCAAAACTGAATGTATGATTACTTTTGAGCCATCCGTGATCGGCAAAGCCGCGGCTACCTGCAGCATGATAAATTGTTTTCATTTTTTCTTTTTTGTGATTTTTAAAATATTCTCCATGCAAAGATAACCGCTCTTTTTATAGTGTGCATTGATGTATGTTAAGAAAAGACTTCAGGCTTAGCGTGGGCGATAGTTTCGCTCTGCCAGCTCTCCCCTCACCCGGCTCAAACTTTCAGGAGTAATGCCCAGATAGGCAGCAATCATCCTTGCTCTTCAGCCGAAGCACCTAGCAGTTGGGTTACCCGCGTTTGCAGGTTTCTCCTTCACGTAAAGCAAACTCGCCTTTCCTAAGTGTGAGCGTTTTACAACTTTCCGGCAACAAACTGATAGCCTGCTCGTCAATATCTATATTCGATTCGAGAATGTTCTCCGCACCGCGTCCAATATTATTTTGCCCCCGTCAATTAAAAATTTATCTCCTGCTCCCGCTCATGGCAATCATGATGTAATACAGAAGAGTTGCCAGCGAACTTAATGCAGCCACAACATAAGTATACCCGGCCCACCGTAAAGCATCGGTGGCCTGCGAGTGGTTGCTTACATCGGTAACACCGGCGCTGCTTAGCCACCTTAACGCCCTGTTGGTCGCATTTTTTTCTACGGGAAGCGTCACAAAACTAAACAGGGTTGTCAAGGCAAACAAGCCGATCCCCATCCACAACAATGCCGGGAAGGTAGATACTGTTACAATTCCAAGCAACAATATCCACGTAACCCACCTTGAAGAAGCGCTGACAACGGGTACCAAAGCCGAACGCATTTTCAGAGGGGCATACCCTTTGGCGTGCTGCAAGGCGTGACCTGTTTCATGAGCAGCCACTGCAGCTGCAGCGATACTGTTGCTCCCGTAAACCGGTTCGCTCAGGTTGATGGTTTTATTGGTGGGGTTATAGTGATCGGTAAGCTGACCGCGTACCGAAATGACCTGGACATCGTATATGCCGTTGTCGTGAAGCATTTTTTCTGCCACGTCACGACCCGTCATTCCGTTTCTCAGGGGAATTCTTGAATATTTTTTAACCCGGCTCTGGAGCATAGCTTGTACACCAAAGCCAGCTACAGCAATTAAAATTAATAGAAACCAAACTGCACTCATGCGATTCTTTTTTTATTTAGTTTTTTTGTTAAACGTAAAACAGCTATAAAATGTTTTCTACGAATTAGACCTGTTTGTTTTTCACTCCACCGTTCCTTTCAGCATGGGTACAAACCGAAAGAAGCCTTCACCGGTAGTCGTGTAGGCCGTTTCACCGGTTTTTCCAACCACCACCATCTCCTGCAATTTTTCTCCTATCGGCACTACCATCCTTCCTCCTGTCACAAGTTGTCCCAGCAGTTCTTCCGGAATCTTGGGTGCCCCACAGGTAATTAATATCCCGTTGAAAGGAGCCCATCGAGGCAACCCGGTCTGCAGGGCTACGGTAGTAATCTGAGAAATAGTTTGTCCCGATGCAATAGGTAACGGCTCATCCAAGTAAGCCAGATCGGATGTTTTTATCCCCTGATGATTGTCTGAGCTCTGTTCGGCCCTACAGAAACAATAGCAACAGGCACACCCAGCTCTTCTTCCAAAAACGAAAGATAAGCGTTAAATTCTTCGGGAAACTCGTCTTCCGACTGCATGTTCGTCATATCGGTCTTCCAACCCGCCAGTTCTACGAAAACAGGTTCAATGTTTCCTGTAATGTCGAAAGGCAAGTCTTCGGTTTCTTGTCCGTTGATGTTGTATGCCACGCACACCTTGATGGTTTCGAAAGTATCCAGCACATCACTTTTCATCATCACCAGCTTGGTCACCCCATTGAGCATTATCGCATAGCGGAGTGCTACCAGGTCAATCCATCCGCAACGACGTGGACGTCCGGTAACGGAACCGTATTCACGACCTAGATCACGCATCTGCTGTCCGTCTTTATCGAACAGTTCTGTAGGGAAAGGGCCACTTCCCACCCGGGTGCAGTATGCCTTAAAAATCCCGAACACTTCGCCAATTTTTCGCGGAGCCACACCCAATCCGGTACAGGCGCCGGCGCAAATAGTGTTGGATGAAGTAACAAACGGATAGGAACCAAAATCAATATCAAGCATAGATCCTTGCGCACCTTCAGCAAGCACTCCCTTTCCCGATGTGAGTGACTTGTTGATAAAATGTTCCGAATCGATAACCTGGAATGATTTCAATTTCTCAACTCCGGCAAACCATTCGGTTTCAATCTTTTCCAAGTCGTACTCAAAATCGTATTGCGCCAGCATCTCTATGTGTCTTGCCGTAGCTTTTTTGTATTTCTCTTCGAAATTATTGAATAAATCTCCTACCCTCAAGCCGTTCCGACTTATTTTATCGGTGTATGTCGGCCCGATTCCCTTGCCGGTCGTCCCTATTTTTGAATCTCCTTTAGCCTGTTCCATAGCCTCGTCTAACAACCGATGGGTAGGCAGAATTAAATGAGCTTTCTTGGAAACATACAGCCGCTCGGTCAACGCATGCCCCGATGCTTCCAACGCTTCTACTTCAGCCTTGAACAGAGCCGGGTCCAGCACAACCCCATTTCCGATAATGTTGATTTTCCCGGGTTGAAAAATTCCCGAGGGAATCGATCTCAGTACATATTTCTGATTTTCAAACTCCAACGTATGACCGGCATTTGGCCCGCCCTGAAAACGAGCCACAATATCGTAATTGGGCGTTAATACATCTACAACTTTTCCTTTTCCTTCATCGCCCCACTGAAGGCCTAAAATTACATCAACTTTCATATTATTCTTTAGATTATAAGACTCAAAACTTATAGACAATAGACTTTACTTTAGATTATTTTTTGAACGAGAGAATCATTATTTGTAATTTCACAAGTTTATCGACACTCTCATGCATCAATTCAGTATCAATATATTCCAGATTTCGAGCAATAATAATTGCCGCTTCAAGCTCATAAGAAAAGCCAATCGCCATTTCCAAAAACTCGAAAAATCTTTGGTCCTGTACTTCGAAGAACCTTCTGCAATATTTAAGGGAATTGATAAGACAGGACATTGTGTAACGAAATCCATTGCTTTCTGCCGTATAATTAACTTCCTGAAATTATGCGCAATTCTTATTCTAAATATCTTTTAGTCTACAAGTCTGAATATCTTTATTATTTTTTTTCCTTATTCAGTTTTCTCAACGCAATTTTCTTGGCGTGACTGCACTTACTACAAATCCCGTAAATATACATACTGTAATAGCTTACGGTAAATTTTTTAATTTTTCTTTGCTGTGCCGGAGTAAACAGGTTGCCGTTCTTGGATTCCCAAACTTCCCCACAGCTGGTACAGATAATGTGATCGTGATTCTCGTTGCCGTAAGCACGCTCGTACTTTGAAATATTTCCTCCAAACTGATGTTTCACCACCAGTCCACAGTCAAGCAGCAGTTCAATGGTATTGTAGAGGGTGGCACGGCTAACGCGGAAATTCACGTCTACCATGGATTTGTATAATGAATCCATGTCGAAATGTCCTTTCGTGTTGTAAATATGATCGAGTATGGCAAATCTCTCCGGAGTTTTACGATGCTTACGATCAGAGAGATACTGCATGAACTCGTCTTTCACCTGTTTTCTCAATTTTTGACTGCTATCCATACTACAAAAATATTTCTTTTTTCAATCGCTTGAAGTTATTTTTTTGATATTTTTTTAAAGATACACATTTAAATTCATTTCACCGTTTCGGAATGAACAAAAAATGCCGGATAACAGATTTTGCTCTCGTTATGATATGAATCTGAAACCGTTACAAAATAATAATAGCCTTTTTCATCCACGGAAGCAGCATACTCAAAAAAAGGATTTCTCAATCCCGTGGCAAGGATATTTTCAGCTTTGTTTACATCAAAATCCTCCGATTCACTCCTGTAAACATTGTAAGTGACACGAGCTCCGGCATCACCGGTTTTCCAATTCAACTGAAGTCTTCCGTCAACATTTTCGGCTGTTAAGTCCTGCGGCGCTTCGGGAACTTCATCCGAGAGCCATGTCATCGCAGGCAGTTTTGCCGGATAACGGTAGTAGTGGTCAAGGGTATTCAAAATCCCTTTGGTGTTCGAAAGCACATTATCGGCTCTGAAGTATGCCTGTCCGGCCGATTCATTCTTTCTTGTGTAATCCATCTGGTTCTCGATATCCTGCCGGCTCCATCCCAGTTCTATCATCTGATAAGTCCCCAATCCCGGTACGATGATACGCCTGTTCCCGTTCTCCAGCCAATCGTCAACGAACGGATAAAAAAGATGGTCTTTGTAGTACATCATCGGATAAAGGGCATCGTGTTTGCCAATCTTCAGCCACATGGCGGCATCCTGAAAAACAGTTTCCAGAGCCGTCCATCCAGCCCCGGTATTTCCCAACGCCCTGTACCGTCCCAGCGGAGCACTGCTGACCTGCACCCATTTTTTTTGACTTTTCACCCAGTCGTAAGCTTTGGTCACAAACCGGGTAATGTTATCCCTACGCCATTGTTGCAACGTTTTCCCCTTACCGTAGAGCCTGTACATACCGGCATCAGGAAACTTACCTGTGTTGTCCGGATACCGGATATAATCAAAATGAATTCCGTCAATATCGTAATTCGAAACGATCTCCTTGACGATGGACAAGAGATAGTCGTCTGTTTTGGGATTACCCGGATCAAGAAACCATTCGCCACGGTATTTCCTGGTTATGGATGGATTCTTCTTTGTTATCGATCTTGCGCCCAAACTTCTCACGTGCTTGTCTAATCCCAACGGATAAGTTACCATCCAGGCGTGCAGCTCCATACCGCGCTTATGGCACTCTTCTATGGCAAAAGCCAGCGGATCGAATTGAGGTTTCCCGTGAGCGGATGGTACAACGACCGATGCCATCGGCTCAATTTTTGAATCATAAAACATTTCTCCCCTGGCCCGGACCTGAAACAGGACTGTATTGAAATTGTGTTTTTGCAAATTATCGAGGATAACGACAAGCTCTCTTTTTTGCATCTCCTGACTGATTTTATTCCTTGGCCAGTCAAGCCCGTAATTTGTTGTCAACCAAACCGCCCGAACTTCAGAAGCAGGGGGGTTAACAGAAAAAACTCCCATCGCAACAGACAGAAAAACGATGAGAAGCAGACATGTTTTATTCATTAATTATAACCGTTCTAAACTTAACGACACAAATTTAAAACAAAAATAGAGTGTCTACGTACATTTTTTGAATGTTAACATTTTGAACCGGCAAAACCAATCAGTTCCACGCAGCGACCGGACTCCAATACTTGACTATGCGTGACCGCCATACGAAAATCAGTTGACGTTCCTTTTTACGAAACTTTATCTTAATATTATTGCGAAACTTAATAATTAATTCTACTTTTGTGAAAATATAGTATTCGTAAACAAATTAACAAACTAACAATAAAACCTATGAATCCACTGCTTTTTAATTTAAACGGATGGGAAATTCCCATTATTATTTTGGTTGTCCTGATTCTTTTTGGTGGAAAGAAAATCCCTGAATTTATGAAAGGGCTCGGAAAAGGCATCAACAGTTTCAAGAAGGGACTGAACGATATTGAAGAAGATATCAAAGCCGATCCGGCCGACAAAAAAACATCAACTCCTAGCAATCAGTAACCTGATTTACCCGTTTTTGTAAAAATCGTCCGTTCTCGGGATTAATCCGCGTTTTTGTGGGTTTTTTCCGAGATTAAATTCTATAATCTGTTGGTTGCATGAAAGAGAAAGAAATGTCCTTTTGGGACCATCTCGAGGAATTCCGCTGGACGTTGATTCGGATTATCGGCGCAGTGCTTATCTTGGCTATTGCTGGATTTATCCTTATTCCACGTATTTTCGACTCGGTAATTCTTGCACCCCGATCTTCCGACTTTATCACCTATCGTTTCTTTGAAAAAGCCGGAGAGTACCTACCTTTCCTTCCTGATTTTTCTGCTGACTCTTTTAATGTCGAATTGTTGAATATCAACATGACCACGCAGTTTATGACCTATATTTCCACCTCCCTGGCATTTGCTGTCCTGTTGACTATACCTTATATTCTGTTTGAACTCTGGCGCTTTATCAGCCCGGCCCTGTACGAAAACGAGACCAAAGGGGTAAAGATGGCTTTCGGGTTCGGTGGAGTAATGTTCGTGATCGGTTGCCTGGTTGGCTATTTTATGGTTTTCCCCTTGATCTTCCGATTTCTCATTACTTTTCAACTAAGCGATGCAATCCAAAACACCATTTCGCTGGATTCCTACATGAGTAATTTCTACACCCTTATCCTCATTATGGGCGTGGTGTTCGAGTTGCCACTTGTTTTCTGGCTCTTATCCAGTCTCGGACTCATTTACCGATCTTTCTTCCGCAAGTACCGCAAACACGCAGTGGTAGGTTCTATGGTGCTGGCAGCCATAATTACCCCCTCGGGCGATCCATTTTCGCTCATTGTGGTTACCATACCGCTTTACATGCTTTGGGAGATAAGTGCATTTGTGGTAAAAAAAGACCCGCCCGAAGAAATAGAAGAGAACCTGCCGGCAGTCGTTGACTAATTATCGGTTCACAATTACTTTTCCAAACGGAGAAAACGCCAGTTTCATTAGTTTGAAATGCTGGTTTCCGAAAGGAATACCGATGATGGTGATGTAAAACAACAGGCCAAAAAACAGGTGCGTGAGCACGATGGGCAAGCCGCCGATAAAGAACCAGATTATATTCATAACAAGCGCCAGGCACCCCGAAGTTGTGTGGTTTTGTACCGCTTTTTTATCAAACGGCAACAAGGCCATCTCTGCCAGTTTCAGCGATTGCAAGCCGAAAGGAATACCTATTATTGTAACCATCAGGCCAACACTGGCTATAACGTATTCGACGGCAATGAATATACCTCCGAAAACAATCCAGATCACATTTCCCAGTGTCCTCATCGTACGGCGATTGCTTCAATTTCCACCATGCAATTTTTGGGCAGACCTTTGGCAGCTATGGCCGAACGGGCAGGGAAATCCCCATCGAACTGCGAAGCGTAAACCTCGTTCATCTCGGAAAAGTAAGCCATGTCGCCCAGAAAGACGGTAATTTTCACAATGTTTTCAGTTGTAAGTCCGGCTTCATCCAAAATAGCCCGGATGTTTTTGAAACATTGAGCTGCTTGCTCTTTCACTCCTCCGGGGACCAGCTCTCCGGTCAGCGGATTAATAGGGATCTGTCCGGAAATAAAAATTATTCCGTTCACCTCAATTGCCTGGTTGTAAGGACCAATTGCCGCGGGAGCACGTTTTGTTGAAATTATTTTTTTCATTTTTAAATAGTTTAATAGTGGACAGTTAAGACCGCCCTTTGTCTTATCACCTCATAAATCATTACACCCGCTGCCACCGAAACATTGAGCGATTGAATGCTACCAAACTGTGGAACCTTTACCAACTCATCACATATGCGTAGGATTTCGGGAGAAACACCTTCGTCTTCCGATCCCATTAAAATGGCTACAGGTACGGACATGTCTGCTTCGGTATAGTTTTTTGCCGCTTTTTCGGTGGCGGCAACTACTTTTATTCCACTGTCTTTCAGGAACACAACGGCTTCTTTCAGGCTATTTTCCCGACATACCGGAATGATGTGTAATGCTCCGGCCGACGTCTTTATGGCATCGGCATTTACCGACACACTTCCGCGCGCCGGAATCACTATGGCATCTACGCCTGCAACTTCGCATGTACGGGCAATGGCCCCAAAGTTACGCACATCGGTAATTCCATCAAGCACGATAATAAGCGGGTTTTTCCCCTGCTCGTACAGAAACGGGACAATCTGGTCCAATTTCTGGTAGGTAACTGCCGAAGTAAAGGCAATAACACCCTGATGATTTTTACGGGTGATCCTGTCGATCCGCTCCAGCGGGACTTTCTGCATCGGGATTTCGTACCGGCGCAACACCTCTTGCAGTTCTTTGAAAAGTTCACCCGACAGTTCGCGCTTAACAAGTACTTTGTCAATATCTTTTCCGGCTTCCGCCGCTTCAATCACGGCACGGATGCCGAAAATCATCTCTTTTTCTTTCATTTTTTGGGTTGACAAGTTGACGGTAGTTCTAATTATGAATTATGAATTGTGAATTGTGATTTGTGATTTGTCCTTCTCTCAGCATCACCTTGGCATTTTCTACAGCCTGAGCAGTAACTTCCGCACCGCTAAGCATCCGGGCTATTTCCGAAATCCTATCGTTTTGCGGCAACAGGCGCATATAGGTTGCCGTAGTCTCAGCACTATCCTCTTTGTAAACGTTGTAATGCCTTGTTCCTTTGGCTGCTATTTGCGGCAAATGGGTGATGGCGATTACCTGCATGTCGTGTGCCATCTCGCGCATGATCGTGCCCATTTTATCGGCAATCTCACCCGAAGTACCCGTGTCAATTTCATCAAAAATAACCGTTGGCAGTGCTGTTGCTCCGGCAATCATCGATTTCAGGCAAAGCATCAGTCGAGAGATTTCTCCGCCGGATGCAATCTGGGAAACAGGCAGCAACGGTGTGTTTTTATTGGCGGAGAAAAGAAAGCCGACAGCATCTTTTCCGTTAGAATCGGGATTGTTTTTGGTGGTAATATCGCATGTGAACCTCGCGTTAGGCATTCCCAGATAAACAAGCATGTCCGTGAGCTGCTCCTCTACCGGCTGCGTAGCCGATTTTCTCTTTTCGCTCAAAGCCCTGGCTTTTTGCAACATCAGCTGTTGTTTTTCAAATACCTCTTTTTCAAGTTGCTCTATTTGTTCGTCCAGCGACAGGATGTCTTGCAGCTTTTCATCCAGCTGCCTCTGTATCTCCTGCAGTTCCTCAACCGATTTCACCGAATGCCTCTTCTGTAAATCGTATATCACGCTTAACCGCTCCTCCACCTGTTGTTGCCGTTCGGCATTGAAATCTGTTTCTTCGAAATGCTTCCCGGCTTCAATCCGGACCTCTTTTAAATCGATATAAGCCGACTCCACCCGCTGCTCCAATTCGGCTGCTTTCGGAAAAACATGCCGGATACTTTTCAACGCATCGGTTACCGATTTTAATTTTTGCTCTACAGCGTCACCTTCACCCGAGAATGTATCTACTACTGCAAAAAGCGAAGCTTTAATCTCCTCGGCATGCGTTATGGTTTCCAGTTCGGCTTCCAGTTCTTCCTGCTCTCCCGCCTGTAGTTTTGCACCGGCCAATGTGTCGAACTGGAATTGAAAATAATTTTCCTCTTCCTTGTTTTTCTGCGATTGCTCCTGCAGTTCGAGCAGCAGTTTCCTGCTCGCCTGATATTCCTTGAAAGCTTTTTGGTACGCCTCTTTCTCCGTTTTTGTACGGGCAAGAATATCCAATACGTTTAACTGAAAAAAGTTATCGTTTAACGACAGGTTCTGATGCTGTGAATGGATATCTATCAATCTATCGCCCAGTCCCTTCAGGTCATTCAGGTAAACAGGGGAGTCGTTCACAAAAGCCCGCGACTTCCCGGTCGTCCAGATTTCGCGGCGCAGGATGCATTCATCGGGATTATATTCCCAATCCCGCTCTTCAAAAAAATCTTGCAAACCATACCTTGAAAGATCGAAAATACCTTCGATGGTACATTTCTGCTCGTTTTGCTTGATATGACGATTATCGGCACGTTGTCCCAAAATCAGCGAAAGTGCACCCAATATAATGGATTTTCCGGCACCGGTTTCTCCGGTGATGACTGAAAAACCCTTATCAAAATCGATCTGGAGCGAGTCTATCAGCGCATAATTTTGTATTGCAAGCGATTTCAGCATAATTTTCCTAACGGTTTGTTCGTTGTAATCTTTCCAAAACGGCTGTCTGCGTCGGGTAAATATTCCGGAGCATTTCATATGCCGCTCGCTTTTCCTGCTCCGGAGCGCCAGTAAAGACGTTTACCAGTTCGTCCAGTTTGGCATTGCCGAAAAGGGTTACCAAAACAGAGTTGGGCAGACGGGCGTATAGCGAAGCGATTACAGGCAGCGAAGTTACAACTTTTTGACGACCTTTTTCACTGTTTACCGCCATTTCATCCAATCCTGCCCGGTGGTAATCGTGCCACATCCGGCGGTAATCTTCAAATACGGGTTCGTTGAAAGCAACGGCAATGGCATACTTGTTCCGCTCACCTCCAAACGCTTCCCATCCGCTCCAGTTATTGGGTTGAACGTTGCTGGCCAGGGTTTGCATCCGACGGAAACAATCCGTTCCTCCCAGAGGCGACATCGAATCATAATCGAGTCCGAGAATAAGGTAGGCATAAAAGGCAATGGTCGCAACCAGGTTGTTGGAAATGTTGTCGGGATTGAACTCTAACGGCTGATATTCCGTGTAATCGAACAAAAAGGAAGGTTCACGATAATTCAGCAACGGCGTATTGCATGATGCACCGGAAACGGGTCTTCTTGCTTGAACCTGCAATTCTCCTCTAAACGACGTGGGAGACGGCATCTCATTGATGATGAGGGCAAACGAGCAATCGATCTTTTCATGCGCCGGGGAATTCACGTCCGTCCATTTCCCATCGTTTATAAATATCCTCAATTGCTCTTCGAGAGTGTTGAACAACTGCCGGTTGCCCTGTATTCGGGCACTGTTGACAGAGACAGTAGCATTGAGATTCTGCGCCGTAGTACAAACAACAGCTCCCAACAAGAAAATAACGGAAAATACGGCATTCTTCATAACTTATGCCTGACGGTGGTTTCTTATATTGAAATTATTTCAATTACAACGAACGGTAAAACTGCAATTCGTTTCGCAAATTATCGACCTCGGCCTGAAGTGATTTCACCCTAACAAGCATATGATACAACGCCTCAATCCCTTCCACATTAATATCCATATCATTATGCCAGCGGACAAACTGTTCCAGTTCTTCCAGCTCGTCGTATTCCACAAACCGGGTGTCGCCGGAATCCGACAGGCGAATTAACCCCAGTTCGCCCAGCGAATCGAGGAACGATTCTTTCACTTCATAAATACGGATGCACTCGCTGTATAAAATTCTTTTTTCGTTCATCGTTGGTTCAGTTTAGATAATTCGACAAACAATTCCTGTTCCTTTGACGAGAGGTTTTGAGGTACCTCCACTTTCATTGTCACGATAAGGTCGCCAAACTGATCATCCTTTTTATATACCGGAAACCCTTTGCCTTTCAGACGAACTTTCGTTCCTGGCTGTGTGCCGGGCTTTACCTTCATTTTCACCTGTCCGTCAAGCGTATTCACCTTCACTTCTCCACCGAGAACAGCCGTGTACAACCCAACATGAACCGATGTGTACAGATCGTTGCCGAGCCGTTTGAATTCCGGATCATCTTCAATAGCGAACGTAATGTATAAATCCCCGTTAGGGCCGCCGTTTATTCCCGGCTGACCGTATCCGGCAAGCTTTATCTTTTGTCCATCTGCAGCTCCGGCAGGAATAGTTATGCGGATGTTTCTCCCGTCAAGGTTAAGCGTTTGCTTATGGGTATACATGGCCTGGCGGAGCGATAACCTCAATTCTGCCTGATAATCCCCTCCTTTGTACTTTCTGTTCGCATGTCTGGTTTCCCTTTGTGTGAAACCACTTCCAAACATCGAATGAAAAAACTCGGAAAAATCGGTGTCCGAAAAATCACCTTCGGTGTAGAAAGTTTGTCCAGCCTGTTGTCCGCTCCATTGACGCTGTTGCTGTTGATATTGCTGTTGCGCTTTTTCGTACTCCTCGCCGTGTTTCCAGTTTTCTCCGTATTTATCGTATTTAGTACGTTTTTCGGGGTCGCTCAGCACTTCGTTGGCCTCGTTGAGCTGCTGGAATTTTCTGTGCGCTTCCTTATCGTTTGGATTCAAATCCGGATGCAGCTTGCGCGCCTTTTGCCGGTACGCTTTTTTAATGTCGTCGGCCGACGCATTTTTACCCACACCCAAAATATTGTAGTAATCGATATATGCCATTTTTAAAACTATTATAATACAAATATAGTAAAAAATGCGCCTCTATTACTACTCCTTCACACGAAAATATAACGATCAGAATAATCCGAAAGATGAGCCGGTTACCCTGAATTCTGTCCGCCGGTTAATCTGGTCGGCAACCACCTGTTCCTCGGGCGTCAGCTTTTCGATAAACGCCTCATCCAGCCTATCTCCTTCTTTCAGGAAACCGTATCTTTCAGCAATGGCAGCAGAGACCGTTTTAGGTTGTGTTTTTCCAAAACCTGCCGCCGATAATCGCCGCTCATCCACCCCTTTGCCGATAAGGTACCGTACCACCGATTGTGCGCGGCGTAACGAAAGATTTTGATTGTACTCCTCACCACCTTTCCTGTCGGTGTGCGCGGAAAGTTCGATGGTTACTGACGGATTGTCATTCAACAGGCTTGTAAGTCCGTCGAGTTCTTCTTTTGACTCGGGACGCAACTCCGCCTTATCAAAATCATAGAAAATATTTTCGAGGATAACGGGCCTGTTGTAAGGGATCATTTCAAAATCCACGAAATAAACGGTATCCTTTTCCTCGACGGGTGTTTTTAGTATTTTCTTCCTGTTCAGAAACCCTTCTGCGCAGGCCAGAAAAAGATAATTCACGTTCCTGTCCGCACGGAAACGGTAGGCTCCGTCTTGCCCGGTAATGTATTCGTGTCGGAAACCGTTATCACCAACAACCGAAACCTTGACATTGGGAATGAACTTATCCTCCATATCCACTGCAAAACCCTCCACGAAAATCTCTGCATCCGGGTATTCAAACGAATAGATATGGTCGCGCCCACGTGCATCGTTACGGTTTGAGCTGAAAAAACCGCGACGCTTCCCTTTCTCGAAAGTGATGCCAAAATCGTCCATGGATGAATTGATGGGGACACCCATGTTCTGGACCCTCCACCGTTTGCTGCTGCCATGCAAGTTGGCTTCGTACAGATCCAGCCCCCCCATTCCCGGGTGTCCGTCAGACGAAAAATACAGCGTCGTGTCGTTTTTAATGTACGGAAACATTTCATCGCCCGGCGTATTGATCTCCGGGCCCAGGTTTTCTGTAAAAAGTACGGTGAGGCCATCCATCCCGGCACGCCAGATGTCTTTTCCGCCGTATCCTCCGGGCATGTCGGAAACAAAATAGAGATAATCGCCCAACGGAGAAACGGAAGGGTGCGCGAAAACCGAAAGCGTGTCACCTGCAGACAGAGTCAACTCCTGCCCGGCGTTCCAGCCACCGCTACCGCGTTGTGAACAGTAAATCCCGGGAGTGGTTGCCCGGCTAAGATGAACGGGAGAGAACGTATAGAAAAGGTAGTTGCCGTCTGCGGAAACCGAAGGCGTTCCTTCATCGAAACGGGTATTGATTTCCGACTCCAAAATCGCCGGCTTCAGCCATTCGCCCTTATCGTTTCTGGTGACAACGAAAATATCGTTGTTCTTCATCCCTGTGATGTTGCTGATTGAATCGCCCCGGGCATCCTCGCGCGAAGAGGTGATATAAAGTACGGCATCGTCCTTTGCAAACACCGGGCTGAACTCTCCGCGGTTCGAGTTGAACAGATCCATCCGTTTTACCGCATAACGCGACGGCGCTTTCTTTTTCTCCATCGCATCTTTCACTCCCTGCAATCCGTTCACTCCCAACACATTTACCGGATCCAAGGCAAGAAAATCCTCGTAAGCCTTTTGTGCCTGCAGGTATCTTCCTTCTTTGTGCAGCATTTGCGCATACCGCAAATAAACCAGCGTATCGGGATACTTGTACCGGATAGCGCTGGCATACGCGTTAGCCGAACGGGAAGCGACATTCATCCGGCGGTAGGCCTCCGCCATTTCGTAAGCTACCACTCCGCGCAACGGACGCTGATCGGGCTTGATGCCCCGATACACTTTTCGATAGGTTTCGGAGGCCAAAAAATACTCTCCCCTAAGGTATTGCGTCCGGGCATCGCTCAGGCTTGCTGACCGGCACGAAACCAGCAACAACACTCCCAGAAAGCATAAAGGGTATATTTTTCGAGTTCGTAGCAAATCCGGTTGTTTTTCTTAATAACTCGGTTTTGGCGGAAATATTGTGTGAAAACCGTGGGGACTATTCCGTTGCCGGGAGGTTATATACTCCTTTTACTAAAACCTGTTGGGGTGGAAGCGGTGTTTTTATCTCCACCAGGTTATCGGAGGTCAACCCGGCGATGACGGAAACGGATTTAAGGTATATATTCTCTCCCGATTTCTTCTCAAGCAAATAAATCCGGTACGTTCCGTCCGCCAACGCTTCAAGGGCATCCCCGGGAATCCCTTTTGCCCTGTATTCTTTCACACTCACCTCTGCCTCAACGTACATGTTGTTTACAAAACCGCTGTTTATCGATTCTATCTGTGCTGTACACACAATGGTTTTCTTTTCAGGATCGATGGATTTCCCCGTTCGGGTCAGCTTCGCACTGAACTTTTCGGACGGATTGCCGGGGTTATAAAACCGGATATTTTGGCCGACAGCCAATTGTGCGATATCTTTCTCGTACACCTCCAGTTGAAGATAGAACTGATTGGCATTAACAAGGGTCATCAACATTTTTTCAGGCGTAACGTATTCTCCGATCATACTGTTTACCTGCGTAATGTATCCGTCAATAGGCGAACGGACTTCGAGTATCCGGTAAAAATCTCCTTTTTCTACTTGCGCCGGATCTACGTTAAGCAGACTCAACCGATGTTTTATCCCGTTGTATTGTGCCAACAGGCTGTTGTAAGTACTTTCGGCTGCAATGAAATCTTTGCGGGCCGCGATGCTGTCCCGATAAAGCGTTTGTAACCGCTCGTATGTTTTTTTTGCTTCGTTGAATCGATTGCTTACCGTAGCAAAATCCTGTTGCAGCACAATAAAATCGTTACTTTCGACAGTGCAAAGCACACTTCCCGCAGAGACAAAATCACCCAACTCACGGGAAATAATCCTTATCGTCCCCGGAATTCGGCTGGTAACCTGGGCCTGCCCTCTTACCGATGAGATGACATGCCCGTTCACCTTCACACTTTCGTGGAATTGCGCTTCCTGCAATTCACCAAATTCCATTTGCATCGCTTCAAACTGGCGGTTGGAAATTGCTACCAACGCAGAATCTCCGGTAGAATCTCCGGCTTCGCTACCCGACTTTTTGTTACCGCAACCCAAAAGAGCTACGGAAACCAAAACTCCCCAAAAGAAATGTTTATAAAATCGCATCTTGCTGTCTTTTTACGTTTTTCTTCCCTCTTGCCCTTTATCCGCCGGTTCACTCAACTATCAAGTAATTGAGCGCAATTACCGTCTGGTTGTATTTCGCCAGGTTGTCTAAATAATCCAACCTCAATTGCGTAGCATTTTCCAGGCTCTGTATATAACGGAAGAAGTCAATCTCCCCTATTTCGTAACTTGACGTGGCAAATTTTATCAGCTCGTCACTGATCTGTTTCCCCGATGTTTGGTAGTAATCGATATTTTGACGGTATTTTTCGAGTTCGTTGCGCAGTTGTTCACGCGTAGAGTTATACCGCACCTCATCCTGCTGCCTGGAGTAATCGGCCATCATCACACTGTGTTTTTGCGAAGCAACCCTGGCTTTCTGTTCCCCGAAGAACAGAGGAACAGAGATTCCAACCTGCCAGCCCCAATAACTTTTTGCGTTTGCGAACCGGTTCGTTCCGTTAAAAATCTCCACGTTAATACCGGGCAGCCACAAGTTTCTCTCAACATCCAGCAACGCACTCTCGTACCGGAGCTGTTCGTCTGCCAGCTTCAGTCCGGCATTGTCGTGGATGTCCCGGGTCAATAAAACCGGCTCCAGTTCCTGAAGTGGAACCCGGATATCTTCTTTGGGCTGTAAAAACAAGCTTAACTGCCGGTAAGCGATCTGCAGGTCGGCGTCAATTTGTTTTTGCTGAATATCAACCTGTTGCTGCTTAGCGGTTGCATTCAGTTTTTCCAGGTACGCAATTTCACCTTGTTTGTATTGCGCATCAGCCGATCGTGAAAACTTGCGGTAAATATCGGAAATAAAACGATACTGTTGCTGTTTGTTTTGCAGATATACCACGTGATAATACGCTTGCGTGATGTTCTTGCCGAGCCTCTGACGTTCGAGTTCATAAGCTGCTTGTGAAACCGAAACTCCTGCCCGGTTGGCTCTGTATTGCGCAGCATAAACGGTAGGAAAATTAATTTCCTGCGATACCCCCACCACATACAGCGGATGATTGTTTTCGGCAATGTTGTTGGCATCCGTGCCGTAATACACACCGGTTTTCCCGATATTGAAAGCCGTGGGGACAAACGATTTGCTCCGCTGTACCTGCAACTCGTATATTTTCAGTTGCCGGTTGTTGGCCATTCCGGTTGCGATGGCTTCTTCCAGCGAAAGTTCATGCGATTGGGAAAAGGTCGCAGCGGAAACCGTCATCAAAACCGGGACAAGCCAAGACTTAACTTTCGGCACATTCTTTTTCCTTGAACGGCTTTTTCTCCCCCTGCGCTCGTCATTCATGAAATATCCGTAAAGCAGCGGCAAGACAATCATCGTAAGAAAAGTTGAGGTCGCCAATCCACCAATAACGACCGTGGCCAGCGGGCGCTGGACTTCTGCTCCTGCCGATGTGGAAATCGCCATGGGCAGAAATCCCATCGCTGCAGAAGCTGCTGTAAGAACAACGGGCCGAAGCCTGTCGACAGAGCCTTGTACAATAATGTCGTGCATTTTCATCCCTCCGTTTTTATGGCGCAACTCTTTAAAATGCTCAATCAAAACAATTCCGTTCAGCACAGCCACACCAAACAACGCGATAAACCCTACCCCCGCTGAGATGCTGAACGGCATCCCCCTTATCCAGAGCAGCAGTATACCTCCGACAATAGAAAGCGGAATGGCAGAAAAAATTATTATCGTTTCTTTCAACGAATTGAAAGCGAAGTTCAACAACAAGAATATAAGGGCAAGAGCGATAGGTACAATAATCATCAACCGGGTAGATGCATTCTTAAGATTCTGATACTGGCCTCCATAAACCACATAATACCCCGATTGCAAATCTACGTTTTCCTGCACTTTTTGTTGAATATCCTGCACCACCGATTGCAAGTCGCGGTTTCGCACATTCACGCTTACGACCACCCTCCGTCGGGTATTGTCGCGCGAAATTTTTGCCGGACCGGTAGAATATTCAATTTGAGCCAGCTCGCTTAACCGTACCTGGTTTCCATCGGGGAGATTCACGTACATCTGCCTAATGTTATCGATATCCTGCCGGAAATCTTCCAAAAAACGGACCACCAGATCAAAGCTGCGCTCCCGCTCGAAAACCGTCCCCGAGATTTGTCCGCCGAAAGCCATCGACAGGTATTGGTTGAGCGACTCGATAGAAACACCGTAGTAAGCCAGTTTTTCGCGATTATACGTCACCCTCATTTGCGGCAGTCCTACCGTTTTTTCAACGATCACATCGGCCGCGCCTTCCACCCTTCGAGCCTGGGCCGCAATCTCCACAGCCTTTTCCGCCAGGTAATCCAGGTCCTCCCCGAAAATTTTCACCGCAATATCCGAGCGCACCCCGGTAACCAACTCGTTGAATCGCATCTCTATGGGTTGCGTAAACTCGTATTCGATACCCGGAAAAACCGAAAGGGCTTCCTTAAACTTGTCGGCAAGCTCTTCTTTACTCCCGGCGTTTTTCCATTCTTTCTTCGGACGAAGCTTGATGATCATGTCAATCTCTTCCATCGACATCGGATCGGTGGGAACCTCTGCGGCACCGATACGGCTCACCACCTGGTCGACTTCCACAAAATCCTTTTTTAAGATCGCCTCCATTTGTGTGGTCATCTCGATGGTTTTCCTCAACGATGTCCCCGTTTTCAGCACCGGCTGAATCACGAAGTCGCCCTCGTCAAGCGTAGGCGTAAACTCTGCCCCAAGTCTGCCGAAAAGAAGCAAGGCAACCGTCAGCATAACCAACGCACCGACAACGATCATCCTTTTATGTGCACACGCCCATTCGATGGACGGTCTATACGTTTTGTAAGCCAGCCGCATTACCGGGGATACATCCTTTTCTCCCTTTTTCCCGGGTTTCATAAACAAGGCTGATGCCACGGGCAGCCACGTCATCCCCAGCAGAGATGCTCCAATTACGGCAAAACAAAACGTGAGTGCCATCGGACGGAACATTTTCCCCTCCACTCCCGTCAGCGAAATAATCGGTACAAAAACAATGAGGATAATGATTTGTCCGAAAATGGCGGAGTTCATCATTTTGGACGCACCATTGATCGTGATCTCATCGATGTAGTCTTTTCGTTCCTGCCCGTGCAGTTTATTTGCATCATCGTAGTGGGTATTAAGGCTAAGTGCTATAAACTCGGCTATGATCACCCCGCCGTCAATGATAATTCCGAAGTCGAGTGCGCCCAGGCTCATCAGGTTAGCATCAATCCCGAAAATGTACATCAACGACAACGTAAACAGTAACGACAAGGGGATGATGGAAGCGATAATCATCGCGGTACGCAGGTTTCCCAGGATAAGCAGAACCACCAGGATGACGATAACGCATCCGAACAACAGGTTCTCGAAAACGGTCATCGTGGTGCGTCCGATAAGTTCACTCCGGTCAACAATGGGATTGATAAAAATCCCTTCCGGAAGAGTTTCCTGTACTTCTGCCACCCTTTTGTGTACGGCTTTAATCACTTTTTTCGAATCGGCATTTTTGAGCATCATAATCTGGCCCATCACCTTTTCGCCTTCACCGTTGGCAGTGATGGCTCCAAAACGGTTTGCATGTCCGTAGTGTACCGCGGCAATATCGCCGATCAATACGGGGATTCCGTTCCTGTTCTTCACCACAATATTCCGGATGTCTTCCAGCGATTTTATAGCTCCATCGCCACGTATAAAATAACTTTGGTTGTTTTTTTCGATGTATGAGCCGCCGGTTATGTTGTTGTTCTTATCGATGGCATCAAAAACTTCCATTAACGTGATCCCCTGACTACGTATCAACTCCGGATTAACGGCAATCTCGTATTGTTTGAGAAATCCTCCCCACGTGTTCACTTCCACTACCCCGGGAATTCCCGACAGTTGTCTTTTCACAATCCAGTCCTGAATCGTTCTCAGGTCGGTTATGGAATAACGGTTTTCATAACCCGGTTTTTCATCGAGAATGTATTGGTAGATCTCTCCCAACCCGGTAGTAACCGGTCCCATAACGGGCGTACCGAAACCCTGGGGAATATTTTCAGACGCTTCCGATATTTTTTCGGCAATCAGTTGTCTCGGTAGGTAAGTACCTAACTTTTCATCGAAAACAATGGTGACTACCGATAATCCAAATTTCGATACGGAACGTATCTCCTTCACACCCGGCAGGTTTGCCATGGCTAACTCCACAGGCATAGTGATGTATTGCTCCACATCTTGCGTCGCAAGGTTGGCTGATGTGGTAATTACCTGTACCTGATTGTTGGTAATGTCAGGAACCGCGCCTACGGAAAGATTGGCTAATGCAAATATTCCGAAACCAATAATCGTAATTGTGAAAAGTATGATTATCAGCTTGTGCCTGACACTAAACCGAATTATCTTGTTTAACATAAACGCATGAAAAAGTTTTCATATAATGTTCTGAAAGCTACACAAATGAACAAAAAAATGCAAGATAAATCAAATCTTATTTATCCAGTATTTTAATTTTTTCTTGTTCTAAATAAGCAAGTCACGCAAAAGCCACTTATCTATCAAAAAATAAACGGCTTAAAATTCAGACGTAGCATAAACCTTTAAAGTTTTCTCCCTACTCACTGAACAATAAAAATTCAAGTTTTATTTGGTGATTGCAGCAAAATAACACTATCTTTGTACGACATCATCGTAGCTTTTCCAAAAGGGAAAAACCACAACGTACTCATTTTTAAATTGTAACCTATGAAAAAAATTACCTCATTCGCAATTATTGTCTTAATCGCTACTATTTCCACGAGCGTATTCTCTCAGAACAGTGATCTGAAGTATAAGACAGTTCCCAATGATCCGATCAGTGCACGTATTTACACCCTGGATAACGGGTTGAAAGTTTACATGAGCGTGAATCCTGAAACCCCCCGTATACAAACCTATATTGCCGTACGAGTGGGAGGGAAAAACGATCCGGCAGAAACCACCGGCCTTGCTCATTATTTCGAACACCTGATGTTTAAGGGCACAAAAAAATTCGGCACCCAGGATTACACGCAGGAAGAGCCGATGCTAAAAGAGATTGAAGGCCTCTTCGAGAAATACCGGAATACAGAAGACGATACCCAAAGAAGAGCCATTTACAAGGAAATTGACAGTATCTCCTACGCCGCATCCAAGCTAGCCATCCCCAACGAGTACGACAAACTGATGAAGACTATCGGGGCAACAGGGACAAACGCCTATACGGGTTTTGACATGACGGTTTATACGGAAAATATACCGTCGAATCAAATCGAAAATTGGGCAAGAATACAATCGGACCGTTTTCAAAACAATGTGATTCGTGGTTTTCACACAGAACTGGAAACGGTTTATGAGGAGAAAAACATGTCACTCACCCGCGACAGCCGGAAAGTGTACGAAAAAGTGCTTGCCTCACTGTTCCCTCACCACCCGTACGGTAAACAGACCGTGCTCGGCACACAAGAACACCTGAAGAATCCGTCAATCATAAACATTAAAAACTACTACAAGACCTACTACGTTCCGAACAACATGGCTATCTGCGTTGCCGGAGATTTTGATCCTGATGAAATGATCAAGATTATCGATACCTATTTCGGAGAGATGAAACCTAATCCCAGCCTGCCAGTTATAGAACCATCTGCCGGGCAACCTATAACAAAGCCGGTTGAAACGGATGTGTTGGGGCAGGAAGCCGAAAACGTGACCCTCGGCTGGCGAATGGGTGGATGGGCCACACCCGACAAAGATATGCTCGATATCATCAGCCTAATTATGAATAACGGAAAAGCCGGATTAATCGACCTGAACCTGCTGCAGCAGCAAAAAGTGCTTTCTGCATATTCGGGTGCCTACAGCATGGCAGACCACTGCGCTTTTGTTATGAATGCCACGCCCAAGAAAGGACAGACACTTGAGCAGGTAAGAGATTTGTTGCTGGGAGAAGTGGAAAAACTGAAAAAAGGTGATTTTCCCCAGGAACTGATAACTGCATCTATCAACAACATGAAGCTGAGCGAGATGTATCGAATAGAGAGCAATGGAGGACGGGCTAACTGGTTTGTAAACTCATTCATCAACGGGACGGAGTGGGCCAACGAAGTAACCCGGATCGATCGTATCGCAAAAATCACTAAAAAACAGATCGTGGATTTTGCCAACGAAAAATTTCGCAACAATTATGCCGTAATCTATAAACGCGAAGGAAAAGATCCCACGGAGTTAAAGATCGACAAACCACAAATCACGCCCATTGCCACCAATCGTGATGCGGTAAGCACATTCGTAAAAGAAATTCAGGACGCTAGGGTCACACCCATTGAACCTGTGTTTCTCGACTTCGATAAGGACATGAAAATACTGACTGCCAAATCAAAGATCCCCGTGCTCTACAAGCAGAATGTAACCAACGGCATTTTCAGCCTGATTTATGTGTTCGACATGGGAAATAACCACGATAAAGCCCTGGGTACGGCTTTCGATTATTTAAAATACCTGGGCACATCCACAAAATCACCGGAAGAGATCAAAGCCAATTTTTACAGTCTGGCTTGCTCGTTCAACGTTTTTCCGGGGACAGAAAGGGTATATGTTTTGCTCGATGGCCTGGCAGAAAACATGAGCAAGGCTCTTGCGCTTTTCGAAGAGCTGCTGGCCGATCCGCAAGTAAATAAAGAAGCATTCGCCAACCTGTCGGCAGATATCCTGAAGAAACGCGGCGATGCTAAACTCAACCAAGGGGCTAATTTCAGCAAATTAACCCAGTATGCGTCCTGGGGAGCGGACTCTCCCGATAACAATATATTGTCGGAAGCAGAATTGAAATCGATGGATCCGCAGCAACTGACCACACGCATCAAAAGCCTCAACGGTTTTGAGCACCGGATTATGTATTATGGTCCTGAAAACGAAAAAGAACTGCTATCCACAATTAACTCGTTACACAATGTCCCGGCAAAGTTAAAACCGGTACCCGAAACCGACCGGTTCAAACAAGTAGAAACCAACGAGAACAAAGTGCTTTTAGCCGAATACGATGCAAAACAGATTTACCTGGGAATGGTTTCCAACGACGGCCGGTCGTTTGATCCGAAAGTCGAAGCTATGCGTGAATTATACAACGAATATTTTGGCGGAAGCATGAATGCGATCGTGTTTCAGGAAATGCGCGAAGCGCGCGGACTGGCTTATTCGGCAAATGCGTACCTGAATGCTCCGACGAAATTGAAATACCCCTACACGATGCGAACGTTTATTGCTACTCAAAACGATAAAATGGACGATGCACTACAGGCGTTCCACCTTATTCTGAAAGAGATGCCGTTATCGGAAAATGCGTTTAACCTGGCCAAAGAAGGCTTGATTACCCGTTTGCGCACCAACAGGATTATCAAGGAAGATGTGCTGTGGAACTACATTTATGCACAGGACCTGGGCTTGAAAGTGGACAGGCGAAAAGAAATTTTCGAAAAGGTACCGTCTATGACACTGTCCGACATAAAGGCATTCCAGGAAGAATGGGTAAAAAAACGCACGTACACCTATTATATATTGGGTAAAGAAGCGGATTTAGACCTGAAAGCGCTCGAGAAATACGGGCCTATCCAAAAGGTTTCGCAGGAAGAGCTGTTCGGGTATTAGGATAAAGCATTTAGGGCGCCAAATGGCGCCCTAAATGCTTTTACTGATGTTCCCGCCGCAGCAAATCGTTCACTGTTTTTACCGGATTAAAGGTACTGACGGGCACCTCTACGAAAATGGTGTTCCAGTCGCTCATGGCACCGTTCCACAAGCCGGGAAGCTCCAGGGCCTTCAGTTCTTTTCCGTTTTTGGATTTTTGCGAAATAAATCCGGTGTTCTTATCCACGAATTGGGTCAAATCGAACTTGTTGTTTTTATAGCACTTCACGCCACATACCAAATCCACGGGATTGAAATGCGACCCGTGCTTGAAAGCATCCACAGCCCTGGCATCGTTTATATCGATTTGGGAACTTTCCAGAATCTGCAAAGAAGCGGTTCCGTCAGGATTTTCAACAATAAACGGACCACCGCCCGGCTCACCCTCGTTCTTCACCATGCCGCACACACGAAATGGACGATCAAGTTTAGCAATCAGGTAGTCCCTCAACTCTTCTTCATCGGCAAAAGATTTGTTGGAAGAAGCTATACAAAGTTCGTTCTCTGTAAACTTCAAAATTTCCTGCAACTTTCCGTTGCTACATTTTCCCGAAGTCAACTCTCCAAGGTAGCCAAACGCCCGTTGCTGCATCTTCACCAACACTCCACCCAAAAGTTGTTTATATAAGGCTTCGCTTTCTTTTAACCGGTCTGGAACAACATTATCGATGTTTTTAATGAATATAAAATCGGAATCGATGTCATTCAGGTTTTCGATCAGCGCACCGTGTCCCCCGGGACGGAAAAGCAACGATCCGCCCTCATCGCGGAATGGATTATTCTCCATATCCACGGCAAGGGTATCGGTGCTAGGCTTTTGAACGCTGTATGAGACCCTGAATTTAGCACCGAGTTTTAATTCGTACCCCAACCTCCGGGCAGCGACCAACAATTCAAACAACTCTTTATGCTCTTCCGAAACTGTAAAATGAATATTCACCACACCGTTTTTATCTTTTGCGTATAAGGTACCTTCGGTCATCTGTTCACCCACCGGTGTTCTATTTCCTTCTTCGTAACTGTGAAACAAAAGCAACCCTTTGGGCAGGTTCCCGTAATTCAATCCGTCAGGAAAGAGCAAGGCTCTCACCACTTGTTTGTACTTGCCCGAATCAATAAGTTCCGGAACTGTTTTTCCAAAATTGTTCCTGCAGGTTTCGTTGAGCGCATCGTAAAAGGCAAACTTCCCTATATTGTTGAAAAATGTTTTAACAAAAGCAGTTTCAGGCACATCATTACCATCATCTAAAAAGGTAAACAAGTCTTTAAACATACGGCTTGCAGCACCCGATGCGGGTACAAACTTGGTGACTTTTTTACCCGCATCCAAAGAATCACGCCAAGCCATCCGATATTCTTCCTCGTCGGCTTTAGATACACGCAAAATCCCTTTTTCAACCGATGCAACACTCAGTATTTTCAGAAAAGGGAAGCCTTTCTTCAACCAATTCAACTGAGCATCAATTTGCTGTTGTGAAATATTTTTTTTCCGTAACAACGCTAAATCTTCCTTTGTAAACATACTGTCTTATATTGTGTTGAAAATTATTTTCGATTTTAAATCTTTCACAGAAACACTTCAAAGGTAACGAAAAACTTTAAATACATATCCACACGTCTGTTAAAATATTACCGACAATCTGTCAGTTTCTTTTCAAATATCGTTTTTTGGCATAAGATTTGAGAATGATTAAAAAGAAGCTATGGATCAGAAATTAATCAATTAAATACATATATATAAATTATGGGAAAAATAATAGGAATAGACTTAGGAACCACAAACTCTTGCGTTTCGGTGATGGAAGGCAACGAGCCTGTTGTAATCCCTAACAATGAAGGAAAACGTACCACACCATCGGTTGTGGCTTTTGTCGAAAACGGAGAACGAAAGGTGGGCGACCCGGCAAAACGTCAGGCAATAACCAACCCCAAACACACCGTTTACTCCATAAAAACGTTTATGGGTGAAACATTCGACCAGGTGCAAAAAGAAATCGGACGCGTTCCCTACAAAGTAGTTAGAGGCGACAATAATACCCCACGTGTAGACATTAACGGACAATTGTATTCTCCGCAGGAAATTTCAGCAATCGTGCTTCAGAAAATGAAACAAACAGCTGAGGATTATCTCGGACAATCCGTTTCAGAAGCCGTAATCACCGTGCCCGCATATTTTAGCGATGCGCAACGTCAGGCTACCAAAGAAGCCGGAGAGATTGCGGGGTTAACCGTGCGCCGCATTGTAAACGAGCCTACGGCAGCCGCCCTGGCTTACGGTCTGGACAAACAGCACAAGGACTCTAAAATTGCCGTGTTCGACCTGGGAGGCGGCACGTTCGACATTTCGATCCTGGAATTGGGTGACGGTGTTTTCGAGGTGAAATCGACCAATGGAGATACTCACCTGGGAGGAGACGACTTCGACCATCGGGTTATCGATTGGCTGGCCGAAGAATTTTTGAAAGATGAAGGCCTCGACTTGCGGAAAGACCCCATGGCGTTACAACGACTAAAAGAAGCGGCTGAAAAGGCAAAAATCGAACTATCCAGCACAACCAGCACGGAGATTAATTTACCGTATATTATGCCGGTAAACGGGATTCCCAAACATTTAGTAAAAACCCTTACCCGCGCAAAATTCGAGCAACTGATCGACGACTTGTTGCAAAAATGTGTAGCACCCTGCCAGACATCAATGAAAGATGCCGGATTAACAAATTCAGATATCGACGAAGTCATCCTTGTAGGGGGCTCAACCCGTATTCCTGCTGTTCAGGCATTGGTTGAAAGGTTATTCGGAAAATCACCGCACAAAGGTGTAAACCCCGACGAGGTAGTAGCTATTGGTGCAGCCATTCAGGGCGCCGTCCTCACGGGAGAAGTGAAAGACGTGTTGTTGCTGGACGTTACTCCGCTGTCGTTGGGAATCGAAACTCTGGGTGGTGTGATGACAAAACTTATTGATGCTAACACCACCATTCCGACCAAGAAGTCGGAAACGTTCTCTACTGCCGCCGACAATCAACCTTCTGTACAAATCAACGTATTACAGGGTGAACGCTCTCTGGCGCGCGACAACAAGCAAATCGGCGTGTTCAACCTCGACGGCATTCCACCTGCACCGCGTGGCATTCCACAGATTGAAGTTACTTTCGATATTGATGCCAACGGCATCCTGAACGTTTCGGCAAAAGACAAGGCTTCTGGAAAAGAACAGAAAATCCGTATCGAAGCATCTTCGGGTTTGAGCGAAGAGGAAATTAAACGAATGAAAGAGGAAGCTGCTATCAATGCCGAAGCCGACAAGAAAGAGAAAGAACGTATCGACAAACTGAATCAGGCCGACTCAACCATTTTCCAAACCGAAAAACAGTTGAAAGAATACGGTGACAAGATCCCGGCAGACA
Source organism: Petrimonas sulfuriphila (assembly GCA_038561985.1). Lineage (NCBI taxonomy): Bacteria > Pseudomonadati > Bacteroidota > Bacteroidia > Bacteroidales > Dysgonomonadaceae > Petrimonas > Petrimonas sulfuriphila. The sequence continues at coordinate 379,525 of CP073276.1, forward strand.
AAAAAGCGCCTATCGAAAACGCGCTGAACAAGCTGAAAGAAGCCCACAAGGCTCAAAACATTGCCGACCTCGACACCTATATGACCGAACTCAATACAGCATTTCAGGCTGCTTCCCAGGACATGTACAATGCTGCCAACGCACAAGCAGGGGCACAACAAGCCGGTCCCCAGGATTTCAGCGGGCAACAGCCCGGAGGCAATCCAAGCGGAAGCCAGGAAGGTGATGTGACCGACGTCGACTTCGAAGAGGTGAAGTAATCTATAGAGTTTATTATTAAATACTATTAAACCGCAGCAAACAGATGATTTGCTGCGGTTTTTATTTTTCAGAACTACATTTTCTGAAATAACTGAAAATCAATAAAAATGTTGTATCTTTGCAGTCTAGACAATCAAGTTTATATTGATATCCTTCACAGCAATGCTTTGCATTATCCTCATCGGGTAAGTCTTTTCATCGTCTAAATCGACCTCAAAATCAACTTTCTTGTTTGGATCAACCAGGTGTTCATGTGCAATACATCAACATCGTTACACCCATTTACAGAGATGTTCAAATCATTTTTTATTGGAGAAAAAGAAATTATGCTACCCATAATTCAGGGCGGTATGGGTGTTGGTATATCACTTTCAGGCTTAGCTTCGGCGGTAGCCAACGAAGGAGGAATTGGAGTGATTTCAAGTGCAGGATTAGGATTGCTATACCGACGAAAACCGGGCGATTATCTGAAAGACTGTATTTGGGGACTGAAAGAAGAATTGCGCAAATCTCGCGAAAAGTCAAAAGGAACAATCGGTGTAAATATCATGGTTGCTTTGTCAAATTTCGCCGATATGGTGCGCACCACAATTGCTGAAAAGGCCGATATAATTTTTGCGGGTGCAGGATTGCCCTTGGATTTACCATCCTACTTATCAACATCAAGCGATACAAAACTCGTTCCCATCGTATCATCAGCACGTGCCGCAAAAGTGATTTGCGAAAAGTGGCACACCAATTACGATTATCTCCCAGATGCCATTGTGGTAGAAGGCCCCAAAGCAGGAGGCCACCTCGGTTTTAAGAGAGAAAATCTGGAGGATGCGAATTACTCCTTGGAAAAGCTAGTTCCAGAAGTGCTGGCAATTGCCACAAGTTACAAAGACAAGAAAACAATTCCCGTAATTGCTGCCGGCGGAATTTCTACCGGGGAAGATATTCTTCGTTTTATCCAGCTTGGCGCATCAGGCGTACAGATAGGAAGTCTCTTTGTGCCAACCGATGAGTGTGACGCTTCAGATGCATTTAAGCAAATTTATGTCAACTCCTTACAATCGGACCTGATGATTATTCAAAGTCCGGTGGGTATGCCGGGGCGCGCTTTTCAGGGAGATTTTTTAGATAGCGTCAGTGCTGGCAACGAAATACCCAAATCGTGTCCTTACCACTGTATCAAGACCTGCGATTATTCAAAAAGCCCATATTGCATAATCAAAGCGTTGTATAATGCTTCAAAAGGCAGGATGAACCGTGGATACGCATTTGCCGGAGCAAACGCCTATCTGACAGAAAAAATATCCAGTGTAAGAGAAGTGATTTCAAAACTAAAAAAAGAATTTATTGCTGCTGAATTTCTATCGGGGAAGGAGATAGCGCATTAAATGACTCAAAGAACAAAAAAACATCGATTAACGAACGGTGTACCCTTATTACAAACCGGTTTCGGATAATCGCAAATTAAATAAGATGATTAAAAAAGAATTCGAAAAGAAAAGAAAAGAAAAAAAACAGGAAAAACAGCAGCGCAGAGAACATCGGAAGAAAAGCAACGCAAGTAAATCATTTGAAGACATGATTGCATACGTGGACGAGTTCGGAAACATTACCGACACTCCACCTGAACCCAAAAAACAAGAAAAAGTCGCGATAGAGAGTATCGTCATTTCAACGCCAAAAAAAGAAGAAGAGGAAATCACACCGTTGACCGGTAAAGTGGATTTTTTTAACTCCGACAGAGGCTTTGGATTTATAAAAAAAACCAATTCTGGCGAAAAATATTTTTTCCATATCAACAATGCTTTTGCCTCAATCGAGGAAGGAAATACCGTTACTTTCGATCTGGAACGGGGGAAAATGGGAATGAACGCAGTAAATATTACTATCCTTGAATAGAAAAATAATAAAGAAACATTATTAAAATTAAACAACAATTTAAAAAAACAAGAAAATGAACATTTATGTATCAAATTTAAGCTACGACACAACAACGGAAAGCTTACAGGAATTATTCGCAGAATACGGTGAAATCTCTTCTGCCAACATAATAAAAGACAGAGACAGCGGTCGGTCCAGGGGTTTCGGGTTTGTAGAAATGCCAAACGACGCTAACGCTCAAAAAGCCATTGATGAACTGAACAACAGCGACTTTGAAGGAAAAACAATCACCGTAAACATGGCCCGCCCGAAAACGGAAAGAAACGACGGCGGTTACAACAGAAGACGGTATTAATCGTCAACCCATTGAATTACTTCCCGGCTGCAATTGATGTAGCCGGGATTTTTTTATCTACTGCCCGGCACTATTTTAACCTTTGGCATTGGCGGCCGGATCATTTCTGAGCAGTTCTTCCAGCAAGGCAACCTTCTCTTGTTCAGCTTTAAGCATCCGCTCGTAAAGCTCCACTTTTTCATCGTACAACTGCACGATCTTCTCGATAGGATTATTGATTGTCGAATTGTTATACAATGCCGAATAATTTCCAGAGAATGTGTTCGACACAATATGAACAGCTCCCTCGTCGGTAAAATTCCTTATGGCATCTTCCGGGATATTCAATGCGTTGGCCACTTTTGCCAGCGTTTCGTTATCCAACTCTTCTTTGTTCTCAATTTTGGATATGGATTGCTGAGAGAGCTGAAGCCTCTCGGCCAAATCCTCCTGTTTAACGCCCAGAATTTCGCGAAGACGCTTCACGTTATATCCCAAATGTGTCCGATTAGCCCTGTAAGTTGTTTCCATATTGTTTGTATTACGCTGAAAGATGAAACATAATAACACCTCGATAAGCAAAAATACAAAAAAAAGGAACAAGTTGTATTTTACTCCCCGATATTTGAAGTTAAACAACCGCGATTGTTAAAATACAAGCACTTAATCCCATATGTTTGTGGTTCAAACAAAATCAAATTTTAACTATTGAATGTTAAATGATAATCATTGCAAAAGGCGCATCATTCTTAAAAACTCCGTTTTAATCTGTTGTTTTTTTAATCAAAGAGATAGCTAACAAGTTTATTTGCTAGCATATTAAACATCTAAGTTTCTATTTGGAAATAGTTTATATGAATGTTAAGTAACAATTTATTTATTTTTTTGTCATCACTTCGTAACAATAAAAACCGTTCTTTGCCGGAAATTTTAGAAGTGATTCCAAAGTTCTATTAACAAAAAAATTATGAACAAATTATTAAGATTTAAATTATTTGTATTGTCCTTGTGTTTTGCTTTAGCAATAAATGCACAAGACGCGACGCTTTCAGGCGTTGTAAGGGATGTGAGCAACAATCCGCTGATCGGTGTCAACGTCGTTCAAAAAGGAACTACTAAAGGAACCATCACCAATCATGACGGAGAATTCTCTTTTCAGGCTACGCCTCATTCAACCATAGTATTTACCTATATCGGATTTGCCAAACAGGAAATTGCCTGGGACGGGAACAGTCGATTGAATGTTACACTCCATGAAGATTCCGAACTATTGGAAGAAGTAGTGGTGGTTGGGTATGGAACCGCTCAAAAAGTAAACTTGACCGGAGCTGTTGAACAAGTAACCAGTAAAGTATTTGAGAACCGACCCATAACCAATATTACACAAGGCCTTGTAGGTGTTATTCCTAATTTAAACATCAGCTTGACAGATGGAAAACCTACTCAGTCTCCTTCTTATAATGTGAGGGGCACCACCTCTATTGGTCAGGGAGGAAATGCATTGGTGTTGATTGATGGCGTAGAGGGAGACCCTCGTATGCTGAATCCAAACGACATTGAAAGCGTCTCTGTTTTAAAAGATGCAGCCTCTGCTTCCATTTATGGTGCGAGAGCCGCATTTGGAGTTGTGTTGATTACAACTAAAACTGCGTCAAAAGGAAGAACATCATTGAATTACACCGGAAATTTGTCTTCCAAACGTCCTACAACTGTCCCCGACAATATCGTGGATTCATACCCGTGGGCAAAATCTTTTAGTGATGCATGGTCCAATTGGAATGATGACGGAAGAACACCCACCGCCGTCAATAAGACGCTCTCTTTCTCTCCAGAATACTTGGCCGAGATAAAAAGGAGATGGGAAGACCCCTCCTTACCGCGCATAGAGATAAATCCAACCACCGGAGCTTATGAATATTATTACAGCACCGATTGGTATAAGGAACTGTATAAGGATAGTTTTTTTGCACAGGATCACAATGTATCCGTTTCAGGAGGAAATGAACTGGCTTCTTTTTATGTAAGTGGGAGGTATAACAGTGAGGATGGACTCTATAAATACAACACGGATACCTATTCTATGTACAATCTTCGTGCCAGAGGCAACATCCAAATATTCGACTGGTTACTGGTCGATAATAATACAGAGTATTCAACAATGAAATACCATCAACCGATAAATGTGGGTGAAGGGAGCAACATCTGGCGCAATATGGCTGATGAAGGCCATCCTTTAGCCCCGCTCACAAATCCCGATGGAACCTTGACGTTTCCGGCTGCATATACCATTGGAGACAGGTATTTAGGGAAAAGTGGAGCCGACTTACATCAAAAAATTATTAAAAACAAAACCGCATTAAAAGCAGACTTTTTTGACAAAAGTTTAACATTGCAGGCCGATTTTACTTTTCAAAATACGGAATACGGTCATCGGCAAATACGGGTACAAGTGCCTTATAGCCGTTACGAAGGGCAGATCGGTTATACCGGCACAAACACGAATGACTTACAAGAACGTCGCTCTACAACAGAATATCTGGCAACAAATGTGTATGCCAATTATTTGAAGTCATTCAACAAAAAACATAATTTCGAATTCCTGGCAGGATTCAACTACGAACAATCTACTTATAATAATGTAACAATGACAAGAAACGGCATTGTTTACGAAGACGCAAAAGATATTAATCTTGCTTTGGGAAATAACATCAACACATCAGGCGGATATAGCAGGTGGCGGATTGCAGGAAATTTCTTCCGTGTAAACTACAATTACCTGCAAAGGTACCTGATTGAGATAAACGGGCGTTATGACGGTTCATCAAGATTTCCAAGCAACCAACAGTGGGCATTCTTTCCTTCATTTTCCGCAGGTTGGCGATTATCTGAAGAAGCCTTCTGGCAGGTTAATCCCGATGTTATTTCAAACATCAAGTTTAGAGTGTCATACGGATCTTTGGGTAATGGATCCATTAATCCATATACGTTTACAGAGAACTTCAGCATCAGCCAATCCTCCCGGATACTGGGAGACACACGTCCTCAGCGCACATCACAGCCGGGAGTCATTCCCAACACACTTACCTGGGAGACCGCCACTACCGGCAACATCGGACTAGATATCAACGCTCTGAACAATCGAATTTCCTTTACCGGTGATGTATACAGGAGATGGACAGAAGATATGTATACTGTGGGTCCAAGCGTACCGGCTGTTTTCGGAACCGGAGTTCCAAAAGGAAATTATGCCTCCCTAAAGACAACAGGCTGGGAGTTAAGCTTGAACTGGATGGATGGGATTACTTTAGCCGGCAAGCCTTTCAATTATAATGTAAAGGCAAGCCTTGCCGATTCCAAAGCGATCATAACCGATTATTACAATCCCGACAAGCTCCTTACCGACTATTATGTGGGCCAGACAATAGGTGAGATCTGGGGATATAGGGTTGAAGGATTATTTACCTCCTATGAAGAAATAAAAAGTTCTCCCTCTCAATCCAATATTCCTGCTCACAATACGCGTGCAAATCATCCGGGTGATTTAAAATTCAAAAATCTGGATGGCGATGATGAAATTTATCACGGGCTAAACCGTGTAGGAGACTCAGGCGACAAGACGATAATCGGCAACAAATCACCGCGCTATGTATTTGGATTGACGTTAGGGGCTGACTGGAATAATTTTTTCTTCACAACTTTTTTTCACGGTGTTGGAAAACAACAGTGGTATCCCTCCACAGAATCGAGATTCTGGGGACAATATAACAGGCCGTACAACCCATATCCTCGTTGGCAGGAAACCAAACAGTTCCGGCCCGAATTACAAAACTTTGACGCCTATCTCCCATTCTTATCCGGCTATACAGCATCAAGTGGAAGCCGTCAACTGGGAATGCCTAACGACCGATATTTGCAGAACGTAGCTTATATACGTTTAAGGACACTGAATTTTGGATATACACTTCCTGTTTCGATCTCATCCAAACTCCAGGCTGACGATATAAAAATATATCTTTCCGGTGAAAATTTATGGACTTGGTCACCTTTATATAAAATCACAAAAGACACGGATGTTACCAATGTGTGGAGAGCTGGGTCACAATTAACCGGTTTGGACAGCGACAATACCCGAGGTGACGGAGATGGCTATAATTATCCTACACTCGGCACAATTTCTGTGGGTTTATCCATTAACTTTTAATATTTCAATCATATGAAGAAAAATATACGATACATCTTTGCAAGCATGCTGATCCTGACAGGGTTTATAAGCTGCGACATGGAAGAATTACCGCAGGCCACAGCTTCACGTGTAGCCATTTTTGAGTCAGCCAGCGGACTGGAACTTTATTCCAATTCCTTTTACGAAATACTGCCCTCTCCATACGATGGAGTCTTTGCCATTGATGACAATTCTGATTTAGTGGCACGTAACGGGGTTGATACACGATTCATGCCCAATGCCCTGAGTCCTACAACAAGTGGTGGCTGGTCGTGGGAAAACTTACGCAATATCAACTATTTCATTGAGAATGCTGAAGAAAGTACAGTACCGACAAAAGATCACTACCTGGGCCTTGCCTGCTTTTTCCGAGCTTATTTTTACTTTGACAAGGTCAAACGATTCGGAGATGTGCCCTGGATTGATCGCACTATTGATGTTGATGATGAGGAAACCCTTTATGCTCCGAGGGATAATCGTTTTGAAGTCATGGAACATGTGTTGGAAGATTTAAATTACGCAATATCGCATATATCCGACAAGTCAGAACCTACCCGAACCTTGATTACCAGGGATGTAGCCAGAGCATTTAAAACAAGGGTATGCCTGTATGAAGCATCCTTCAGGAAGTATCACACATCGTATGGCAAAGAGGGAACAGCCAGCAAGTGGTTCGAAGAAGTTGTTAAAACAGCCGATGAAATTCAAGGATACACATTGGCGGACGGGCCATCCGCTTACAGGAATCTGTTTCTGCAGAAAACGCCCAACAGTAGCGAGGTAATTCTGGCCGTCACATTAGACGCCGACCTGCAGGTGTTTAGCTCCAGAAACAGAAGGGTCATCAGTCCTACGTACGGCAACAGGCCATCGTTAACACGCCGCTTTATCAACACCTATCTGAATATTGACGGCACCCCTTTTACAAGTAATCCCAACTACAAGACAACTCCTTTTGCAGAAGAAGTTAAAAACAGAGATGGCCGCCTACAACAAACGATACGTATGGGAAATTATCGACGTACCGAGAACGGGGTTCCCGTTATTGCACCGCCTAACCTCGACCAAGCTTACACGGGCTACCAGATTATCAAAGGGTGTTACGACGAGCGTTTTCCTTATGACGATGAAAGCCGAAATGAAAATGCACACATTATTTTCCGTTACGCCGAGATTCTCTTGAACAAGGCCGAAGCTTTGGCTGAACTGGGAACAATGACCGATACCCAGTGGGCGTCTACCATTGGAGCCTTGAGAGCCCGTGCCGGAATTACAGGTCCTTCCCTGACACAGATACCTGTAACAGCCGACCCCTATATGGTGAATTTTTACAACAATAGATTTACCGATCCTGTGCTGCTAGAAGTCCTTCGGGAGCGTGCGGTAGAGATGATAACGGAAGGACTGAGGCCTGATGATTTGTCACGATGGCGCTTGGGTGAATTATTTGCTGAAGCTCCTATGAACGGAATGTATGTTCCTGCTCCAGGAGAATACGATCTTAACGAAGACGAAGTAATGGATGTCTGTTTTTATATAGGTAAACGGCCTGCTAATGCTACAGCTTCAATCTTTGTGGATGTCACATCGGAAGGGGTTGGTAGGAGAGTTTTATCTGAAGGTGATTCCGGTGAAGTTATCTGGAATCCGGGGCAGCGGGAATGGTTAGACAAAAAGTACCTTTATCCTATTCCTGAAGCCGACAGGCTAAAAAATCCCAACTTAGGGCAAAACCCCGGTTGGTAATAGAAAATTAATCATTTAAATTGATGGGCCCGGAATACACCGGGTCCATTCTTAAAAATAAAAGTATAATGAGAACAACAATTATTTGGGCACACCTCTTTTTATTGATTTCAATTGTCCTCTCAGCCCCCAAAAGCAAGGTGGCCAGATTCAATGTAGCCTCTTATAACCTCCGTATGGATACCCCAAGGGACAGCCTGGATTCATGGGAACACCGTAAAGATATGGTAAATGGTCTGATACGCTTTCATGATTTTGATATTTTCGGCACACAGGAAGGATTTCACCATCAGATAACGGATATAATTAAACCTGGAGATTATGCTTATACAGGAGTGGGGCGAGACGATGGCAAAGATGCCGGAGAACATTCTGCCATAATTTATAAAAAAAATAAATTTCTGGTTCTGGATAAAGGCGATTTCTGGTTCTCTGAGACTCCCGAAATCCCAGGAAAAGGATGGGATGCCATCTGTTGTAACCGTATCTGTTCATGGGCAAAGTTCAAAGACATTATATCCGGTAAAGAGTTTTATTTCTTTAATGTACATTATGACCATCAGGGAAAAGAGGCTCGAAAACAATCATCTATATTGTTGATGAAAAAAATTCGCAAGATTGCAGCAGGTTATCCTGTAATCTGTACAGGCGATTTTAACGCGACCCCCGATTCCGAACCTATTAAAATCATTAATGAAAACGGGCTACTCAACGACTCATACAAAGTCACTCTTCAGCCTCCTTATGGTACAACCGGTACCTCCAACTCGTTTAATATCTTTGCGAAAATGAAAAACAGAATTGATTATATCTGGATAAGTAAAGAATTTACAGTTAACAAATATGGCGTTCTGAACGATGTACAATATGGACATTTTCCTTCCGATCATTTTCCGGTAATGATAAACGTGAGTTTTTAGGCATAACTCTTTGAAATGCTAAACAAATGCCCCTTTTGATCACCAGATATCCATTCAAACGGTAATTTTAAAAAAAATGACTATTTTTGCCAACAATTTAATAAAGAAACATTATTCACGTGTCATGAAAAAAATTACAAAACGAGTATTTGTTATTTTATTCCTGTCTTCCGCCCTGTTCTCATTGAACGCGGAGATCAGGATGCCTGTCATTTTTGGTGATAATATGGTATTGCAGCAACAATCGGAGGCTGCGATCTGGGGTTGGGCAAAAGCAAACACCTCCGTACGGGTAACCACCTCCTGGAACAATAAAAGCTATTCGGCAAAAAGTGACGGACAAGGGTATTGGAAGCTGAAGGTAAAGACACCAGCAGCAGGCTATACACCCTATACCATCACCATAAGCGACGGAAAAGCAATTACGTTGAATAATATCCTGATCGGGGAAGTATGGATTTGTTCTGGACAATCCAACATGGAGATGCCAATGAAAGGATTTGGAAACCAACCGATCGAGGGAGGGCCGGAAGCGATTGCCACCTCCCGGAATCCCGGCATCCGATGCTTCACCATGAAAAAGGCTTCCAAGTCAGCCCCTCAGGCCGACGGTGAAGGTACTTGGGAAATAGCGGGACCGGAGACAACACCGGATTTCACGGCGACAGGCTATTACTTCGGCCGCTTGCTGAATCAGGCGCTGGATGTTCCTGTCGGACTGATCCACACCAGCTGGGGTGGTTCGCGCATCGAAGCCTGGATGACCCCCTCTTCCATTAAAAGCGTGATTCCCGATGTTCAGATACCCGCAACCGATGCCGACATAAAGTCCCAAAATGGGACACCCACCGTATTGTATAACGGAATGCTGCATCCCATAGTGGGATACGGTATCCGCGGTGCTATCTGGTATCAGGGTGAATCAAACCGGGATGAACCCGCCAGGTATGTGGAACTGTTTGACAAAATGGTACGCGAATGGCGTACAATCTGGGAGGTGGGCGAGTTCCCGTTTTATTACTGCCAGATTGCACCCTTCAATTACGGAGGTGGACTTAATTCGGGTTTTATTCGTGAAGCACAGGCCAAAGGGATGAAAACCACACCCAACACGGGAATGGCCGTTCTGATGGATTCGGACAGCCCCACCTGTATTCATCCCCCCAAGAAGAAAATAGCCGGCGAACGCATGGCGCTTTGGGCATTGGCGAAAACATACGATATGGACAAGATACATTACCGCAGTCCGGAAGTTCAATCCGTAACCATGGAAGGGCGCGTAGCCATTCTCACGATGGACATTCCTTCGAGCCCGGGACTCACTTCGCACGGGAAAGAGATCCTACAGTTTCAGGTTGCCGGAGATAACAAATGGTTCCATCCGGCCAAAGCGGCCATTGCCGGAAACCGGATTTTTGTATTCTCTCCGAACGTAGAAAAGCCAGTAGCCGTCCGTTACTGCTTTAACGATACCGAGGCAACAGAAATCTTTACGGTCGAAGGCAACCTCCCCCTTTCTTCTTTCCGTACCGACAACTGGTAACTGGTAAAAAAAATACAAATAGATGCCCATAGCATTGACAGTTAAATTTTTATTTTATATCTTTGCACCCGCAAAACAGAAGGGAGGTTATTGTAACGCTCGGAAATAAAACAGTATAGAATAAAAGACCATTTATTTCACTCGTCGGGGCAAACGTGCTCTTAGCCCGTGACAATTACACATATGCATATATTTGTGTATATTTTTTCAAACAAACAATAATCTCAAAAAAAACAAAAACATGATCATCGTACAATTAAAAGAAGGCGAAAACATCGAAAGGGCCTTGAAAAAATTTAAACGTAAATACGAAAGAACAGGTGTTGTGAAAGAACTTCGCGGACGCCAGGCTTTTGCCAAACCTTCAGTTGTAAAACGCAAGAAAAAACAACACGCCGTTTACGTACAAAAAATGCAAGAAAACGAAGATTAATTTTCACAATTAAAAAAAAATTTCCTAACTTCGCATATCAAACCGGCTGAGTTACGATATGTGGAAGGAAAAATGGATACAGCATCTCCGTAATGAGAAAAATTATTCCTCTCATACGGAGATTTCTTATTTGACAGACCTCACGCAATTCCAGCAATTTATTGAGGAGGAGTGTGGAGAGTTCGATCCGGAACAAATCGACAGCGACCTTGTCCGGCTCTGGATAGCCCACCTGGTAGAAGAAGGCATTAAACCCCGGTCGGCAAACCGAAAACTGAGTGCAGTAAAAACCTTCTTTAACTACCTGAATAAGATCGGGGCCGTCAGCGGAAATCCCGCCGAAAAAATAAGAGGCCCAAAAACACCCAAAAAACTACCAGCTTTTGTTCATCATGAAGAGATGATCCGGGTTATCGACGATGAACGTGCATATCCCGATAATTTTGAAGGGCAACGCGACCGGTTTATTATTGAGCTGTTCTATGTGACCGGCATACGAAAATCGGAGCTCATCGGCATAAAAAACTCAGACGTAGACAACTATACCAAAACACTTCGCGTCACCGGAAAAAGGAATAAGCAGCGCATCATCCCTCTCTCGGACGACACCGTTGAAAAACTGAAAAAATATATACAATTAAGGGATCGGGAAATAGAAAACAAATCGCCACACCTGTTTGTTAAAAAAAACGGAAACCCCATGTATCCTAAAATGATTTACAACATCGTTCGAAAACATCTCGACAGCATTCCTACCTTATCGAAAAGAAGCCCGCACGTGTTGCGGCACTCTTTCGCAACCGAGATGCTTAACAACGGTGCCGAAATAAATGCCGTCAAGGAGCTGTTGGGCCACTCGAGCCTGGCATCTACCGAAGTTTACACACACGTAACCTTCGAAGAACTAAAAAAAGTCTATCATAACGCTCATCCCAGAGCAAAAAATTAGAGGAGGAAAGATTATGGAATTACGTATTCAGTCTATCAATTTCGAAGCGACAGAACAACTGAAGGCCTTTGTTGAGAAAAAGATCAAAAAGCTCGAAAAATTCAGCGACAACATCATTCAAACCGAAGTGCTCCTAAAAGTAATCAAACCAGAGACTGCAAAGAACAAGGAAGCATCTGTAAAAATCAACTTGAAAAACGGAGAAGCCTTTGCCAGCAAAGTCGCTGACACGTTTGAAGAGGCCATTGATTTATGCGCCGAAGCATTGGAAAAACAGATTCTAAAAACAAAAGAGAAAAAGGACAGATAATCGAAGAAAAAATCATTTGAAAGTTTTGGTTATCCAAAAAATATCACTACCTTTGCGACCGTTTCTCTCTTATTTTTGGAGGGGAACGGTTAATTATAAGATAATAAGCCTCTTTAGCTCAGCTGGCCAGAGCACGTGATTTGTAATCTCGGGGTCGTTGGTTCGAATCCGACAAGAGGCTCAAAACTTTAGGGCAGTTACCAGAGTGGCCAAATGGGGCTGACTGTAACTCAGCTGGCTTACGCCTTCGGTGGTTCGAATCCATCACTGCCCACAAAACAATTCACAATGCAAAATGCACAATTATTATGCATTCTTGATTATACATTGTAAATTGAATGTTGCGGAAGTAGCTCAGTCGATAGAGCATTAGCCTTCCAAGCTGAGGGTCGCGGGTTTGAGTCCCGTCTTCCGCTCTCACCGCCTATGTAGCTCAGGGGTAGAGCACTTCCTTGGTAAGGAAGAGGTCGCGGGTTCAATTCCCGCCATCGGCTCATGGAACGAAAAAAATGAAGGTGCTGAGGGTCTGGCATCTTATTTTAGCTACTTTAAAACGTACAAGATAGAAAATTCAACATTTTATTAAACTAATTAATAGTATATTTTATGGCAAAAGAAAAATTTGACAGGTCGAAACCGCATGTTAACATCGGGACCATCGGTCACGTTGACCACGGCAAAACCACCTTGACAGCCGCTATTACTACCGTTTTAGCCAAAAAAGGCCTTTCAGAATTGCGCTCGTTCGATTCTATCGACAACGCACCCGAAGAAAAGGAAAGAGGTATCACCATCAACACATCGCACGTTGAATACCAAACAGCAAACCGCCACTACGCGCACGTTGACTGTCCCGGTCACGCCGACTATGTTAAAAACATGGTTACCGGCGCTGCTCAAATGGACGGAGCCATCATCGTTGTAGCTGCAACAGACGGTCCTATGCCCCAAACTCGCGAGCACATCTTGTTGGCGCGTCAGGTAAACGTTCCCAGACTGGTTGTTTTCATGAACAAAGTAGACCTGGTTGACGACCCTGAAATGTTGGAACTGGTGGAAATGGAAATGCGCGAATTACTTTCGTTCTATGATTTTGACGGAGACAATACACCCGTTATTCAAGGTTCTGCTCTTGGTGGTTTGAACGGCGATCCGAAATGGGAAGAAAAAATCATGGAGCTGATGGATGCAGTAGATAACTGGATTCAATTGCCTCCCCGCGATATTGACAAACCATTCCTTATGCCGGTGGAAGACGTGTTCTCCATCACTGGTCGTGGAACTGTGGCTACAGGCCGTATCGAAACCGGTGTTATCAATACCAGTGAGGAAGTTCAGATCATAGGTTTGGGTGCAGAAGGCAGAAAATCAGTGGTTACCGGAGTTGAAATGTTCCGTAAGATCCTTGACAGAGGTGAAGCCGGTGATAACGTAGGGTTGTTGCTCCGCGGCATCGATAAAGATGAAATTAAACGCGGTATGGTTATAGCTAAACCGGGTTCAGTGAAACCTCACGATCACTTCAAGGCTACTGTTTATATCCTGAAGAAAGAAGAAGGCGGTCGCCACACACCGTTCCACAACAAATACCGTCCTCAATTTTACATTCGCACCCTGGACGTAACAGGAGAAATTCAGTTACCAGAAGGCATAGAAATGGTTATGCCGGGCGATAACTTGGAAATTGATGTGAAATTGATTTATCCGGTAGCTTGTTCAGAAGGTCTTCGCTTTGCTATCCGCGAAGGTGGACGTACGGTAGGTTCAGGACAAATTACTGCTTTATTAGACTAAAAAGCTTTACAACTCCCAAAAGCCTCCTCATCAGAGGAGCTTGGAGGGGTTGTATTTTACGGGTCTAGCTCAGTTGGTAGAGCACTGGTCTCCAAAACCAGGTGTCGGGAGTTCGAGTCTCTCGACCCGTGCAAAACGATCCGAATAATCAATGAAAAAAATAGTTGCATATATTAAAGATGCTTATAACGAACTCGTTCATAAAGTATCTTGGCCATCCAGCAAAGAATTAGCCGGAAGTACAATAATTGTGATGATAGCTTCCGTCATCATCGCTTTAATCGTATTCGGCATGGACTCTGCCTTTGAGTGGATAGTTAAATTTCTTTACGGTATTTTGTAAATTCTGAATTGAGAAGAAATGGCTGAAAGCGAAAAGAAATGGTACGTTTTACGTTCCGTTAGTGGAAAAGAGAATAAGGTCAAAGAATATCTTGAGTCAGAAATTAAAAAAACCGATTTAGGAAAGTACGTTTCACAAGTTCTCATCCCAACAGAGAAGACTTATACTGTACGTAACGGAAAGAAAGTGATGAAAGAACGCGCTTATCTTCCCGGATATGTTCTTATTGAGGCTGAACTGGTGGGAGAAGTCATTCACCAGCTTAAGAACATCAACTATGTTGCCGGATTTCTTCCCAACACCACCAACCCACAACCGTTGAGCGAAATTGAAGTGAAACGCATCCTGGGTACAATGGATGAACTGGAGGAAGCAGGCGATGAGTTGGATGTAAAATACTACGTAGGCGAAAACGTGAAAGTGACCAGCGGTCCTTTCAGCAGCTTCTCAGGCGTGGTAGAGGAAGTGAACGATGAGAGAAAGAAACTCAAAGTGATGGTTAAAATCTTCGGACGGGCTCAACTTCTCGAGTTGGGCTATATGCAAGTAGAGAAAGAATAATCAGAAATTTGGTTACGCAGATTCTGTAAATTCTTCAAGTGTTTCGAAAACAGTAATTATTAAAATCAAGAAAATGGCTAAAGAAGTTGCTGGACAACTAAAATTACAAATCAAAGGAGGAGCTGCAAACCCATCTCCCCCCGTAGGACCTGCCTTGGGTTCCAAAGGGATTAACATTATGGAGTTTTGCAAGCAATTCAATGCCAGAACTCAAGACAAAGCCGGTAAAGTGTTGCCTGTGGTAATCACTTATTATACCGACAAGTCTTTTGATTTTATTGTTAAAACACCACCCGTTGCTATTCAGTTGTTAGAAGCCAGTAAACAAAAAAGCGGATCGGCAGAACCTAACCGTAAAAAAGTTGCGGAAATTACCTGGGAACAGGTAAAGACCATTGCCGAAGAAAAAATGACCGACTTAAACTGCTTCACACTCGAATCTGCAATGAAGATGGTTGCCGGAACGGCTCGGAGCATGGGTATCTCAGTAAAAGGGGAATTTCCCGCCAATAATTAATTATAAACTTCAATTAAGACATGGGTAAACTTACAAAAAATCAAAAGTTGGCTTTGAGCAAGATTGAAGCGGGGAAAACCTACACGCTGAAAGAAGCAGCGAAACTGGTGAAAGAAATTACCACCACGAAATTCGACGCTTCAGTAGATATCGATGTGCGCCTTGGCGTAGATCCGCGAAAAGCTAACCAGATGGTCAGGGGCGTTGTGTCTCTGCCACACGGAACCGGTAAACAAGTAAGAGTTCTTGTATTGTGTTCTCCCGAAGTCGAAGCTGCTGCTAAAGAAGCAGGAGCCGACCATGTGGGACTTGATGAATATATCGAGAAAATTAAAGGAGGTTGGACTGATGTGGATGTGATCATCACACAGCCGCAGATCATGGGTAAGATCGGTGCCCTTGGCCGTATTTTAGGGCCACGCGGACTGATGCCTAATCCCAAGAGCGGAACCGTTACTCCCGATGTAGCTAAGGCTGTTCAGGAAGTAAAGCAGGGAAAAATCGACTTTAAAGTAGATAAAGCAGGTATTATTCACACCTCTATTGGAAAAGTATCTTTTGAGCCCGAAAAAATTGTTGAAAACGCAAAAGAATTTATTCAAACGTTGATCAAATTGAAACCGACGGCAGCAAAAGGTACCTATGTTAAAAGTATTTATCTTTCAAGTACGATGAGTCCGGGATTAAAAGTGGACAGTAAATCGGTAGACGAAATCTAATGGTAAAAAGAAGAAGAATCTATGAAAAAGGAAGATAAAAGCATTATTATAGAGAAGATTGCAGCTAACCTGCAGGAATACGAAAACTTCTACCTTGCTGATATTGCCACGCTCAACGCGGCAAAAACAAGCATCCTCAGAAGAGAGTGTTCCAAACAGGACATTAAGCTGCTAGTGGTAAAGAATACCTTGTTGCGTAAAGCATTGGAAAAACTTGAAGGAAACTATGAAGAACTGTATCCCATACTGAAAGGGAACACAGCCATCATGTTTTCCAACGACGCCAATGCTCCTGCTAAGCTCATTGATAAATACAATAAAAACAAGGAAAAAGTACCTGCACTAAAAGGTGCTTATGTTCAGGAAAGCTTCTTCATCGGGGCAAATACGCTGAAAGACCTTGTAAGTATCAAGAGCAAAACAGAACTTATCGGAGAAGTTATCAGCATTCTGCAATCACCTGCGAAGAATGTTATTTCGGCTCTCCAATCCGGCGGTACAATTCTCCACGGAGTGTTGAAAACGTTGTCGGAAAAGCAAAATTAATTTTCATACAACAAACAGAATTAGTAATCAATTTAATAAATACAAAAATGGCAGACTTAAAAGCATTTGCTGAACAATTAGTTAACTTAACAGTAAAAGAAGTTAACGAACTTGCTGAAATATTAAAAACAGAGTACGGTATTGAACCCGCTGCTGCAGCTGTTGCTGTTGCTGCTGGCCCTGCTGCCGAAGCTGCTCCTGCAGTGGAAGAAAAAACATCTTTCGATGTTGTTCTTAAAAGCGCAGGACAGGCTAAGCTAGCTGTTGTTAAAGCAGTTAAAGAACTTACCGGACTTGGACTTAAAGAATCTAAGGACTTAGTTGACGGCGCTCCCAGCGAAATCAAAAAAGGTGTAACAAAAGACGAAGCTGACGCTTTGAAAAAACAACTTGAAGAGGCAGGAGCAGAAGTTGAACTTAAATAAGATTTGCCTTTAACCAGGTTAATTTGGTTAGGAATCTTCTACCGGAAGATTCTTAACCTTTTGTGTCAATACATATTAGGTTCAAAAACTTACTCTCATGTCTTCAAATAACACCAACCAACGAATCAATTTTGCGTCTACAAAAAACCCACTCGATTTTCCTGATTTTCTGGAAATTCAACTCAAGTCGTTTCAGGATTTTTTGCAACTTGACGCTCCCCCCGAAAGCAGAAAAAATGAAGGATTGTATAAGGTTTTCACGGAAAATTTTCCCATTGCGGACACCCGTAATAACTTTGTCCTTGAATTTTTAGATTATTTTGTCGATCCGCCACGCTACACTATTGAAGAGTGCATAGACAGAGGGCTTACCTACAGTGTTCCGCTGAAGGCCAAACTTTATTTATATTGTACCGATCCCGATCACGAAGATTTTGCACCCGTTATTCAGGACGTTTACCTGGGAACCATTCCGTACATGACCGATAAAGGCACCTTTATCATCAACGGAGCAGAACGGGTTATCGTATCTCAATTACACCGTTCGCCCGGTGTATTCTTCGGTCAAAGCGTACATGCCAACGGCACGCTCCTCTACTCTGCCCGGATTATACCGTTCAAAGGTTCATGGATTGAATTTGCTACGGACATCAACAACGTGATGTATGCGTACATCGACCGAAAAAAGAAATTACCTGTAACCACTTTGCTTCGCTCCATAGGTTTTGAAAGCGATAAAGATATCCTTGAAATCTTCGACCTTGCCGAAGAGGTGAAAGTAAGCAAAGCCAACCTGAAAAAGGTTATTGGTAGAAAACTAGCCGCCCGCGTGCTGAAATCGTGGATGGAAGACTTCGTGGACGAAGACACCGGCGAAGTAACTTCCATAGAAAGAAACGAAGTAATCATTGAGCGGGAAACTATTCTCGACCAGGGGCATATCGATGACATCCTGGAAGCGGATATCTCCTCCATCCTGTTGCACAAGGAGACTTCCAACTCGTCCGATTACTCCATCATATACAACACCCTGCAGAAAGACCCCAGCAATACGGAAATTGACGCCATCCGGCATATTTACCGTCAGCTTCGCAGTGCAGAACCGGCAGACGATGCCAGTGCACGCGAAGTGATCAACAACCTTTTCTTCTCCGAGAAACGGTACGATTTGGGAGACGTGGGGCGCTACAGAATGAACAAAAAACTGGGTCTCGATATCGATGAGAGCATTCGTGTATTAACGAAAGAAGACATTATTGAGATTATTAAATACCTCATCGAGCTCGTGAACTCCAAAGCGGTGGTGGACGATATAGATCACCTGAGCAACAGGCGTGTCCGTACCGTTGGGGAACAACTATACTCTCAGTTCGGTGTTGGCTTGAACCGCATGGCGCGCATTATCCGTGAAAGGATGAACGTGCGTGACAATGAAGTGTTCACCCCCATTGACCTGATCAATGCAAAAACCATCTCTTCCGTTATCAATACGTTCTTCGGCACGCATGCGCTGTCGCAGTTCATGGATCAGACCAATCCGTTGGCAGAGATCACGAACAAACGCCGTCTTTCTGCGTTAGGCCCCGGCGGCCTCTCACGTGAACGTGCCGGTTTTGAAGTGCGTGACGTGCATTATACGCACTATGGACGTCTGTGTCCGATTGAAACACCCGAGGGGCCCAATATCGGCCTTATTTCTTCGCTCTGCGTTTACGCCAAAATCAACGACCTGGGCTTTATCGAAACGCCCTATCGCAAAGTTGAAGACGGTGTGGTTAATACCCGGAACGAAGAAGTGGTTTATCTTTCAGCGGAAGAAGAAGAAGAAAAAGTGGTTGCACAAGGAAACGCTCCGTTAAACGAGAGCGGCGAGTTTATTTTACCGCGTGTGAAATCGAGGCTCGAAGCTGACTATCCGCTTGCCACACCCGAGGAAGTGGACCTGATGGACGTTTCGCCCATGCAGATCGCTTCTATTGCCGCATCACTTATACCGTTCCTTGAGCACGACGATGCCAACCGCGCACTTATGGGGTCGAACATGATGCGTCAGGCGGTTCCGCTTATTAAAAATGAAGCTCCTATTGTCGCCACCGGTATAGAAGGTCGGCTGGTTAAAGATTCCCGTACACAATTGATGGCCGAAGGAAACGGAGAGATCATTTACGTGGATGCCACCACCATCAAGATAAAATACGACAGGACGGAGGAGGAAGAGTTTGCCAGTTTTGAGGATTCTATCAAGACTTACGACATTCCTAAATTCCGTAAAACCAACCAGAATACAACCATCGACCTGCGTCCGATTTGCAAGTTGGGACAAAAAGTTTCCAAAGGCGATATCCTGACCGAAGGTTTTGCTACGGAGAACGGAGAGCTTGCTTTGGGCCGGAACCTGAAAGTGGCGTTCATGCCTTGGAAAGGATACAACTTTGAAGACGCTATTGTTTTGAACGAAAGGCTGGTCAGCGAAGATGTATTTACTTCGGTTCACGTGGAAGAGTTCTCTCTCGAAGTGCGTGAAACCAAACGTGGGTTAGAGGAACTTACTTCCGACATACCCAACGTAAGTGAAGAGGCCACCAAGGATCTCGATGAGCACGGTATTATCCGTGTGGGTGCACGCGTTAAGCCGGGCGATATTCTGATTGGAAAAATTACTCCGAAAGGGGAATCCGACCCATCACCCGAAGAAAAACTGCTTCGCGCCATCTTTGGCGACAAGGCAGGCGACGTGAAAGATGCTTCTCTAAAAGCTTCACCATCACTTAAGGGTGTGGTTATCAATACAAACCTATTCTCGAAAGCCGCTAAGAAAGGCAAAAGCAAGTTGTCGAACAAAGCGCTTCTTCCCAAACTCGACGAAGAGTATGAGAACAAGATGGAAGAACTGAGAAAGTTGCTTATCGATAAACTCCTGCACATTACCGAAGGCAAGACGTCTGCCGGCGTGAAGGATTACACCAATATGGATATTGTTCCCAAAGGAGCTAAATTCACCCTGAAGGTTCTTTCGGATATCGATTACCAGTCGGTTCAATTGAGCAAGTGGACAACCGACGCTCACAAAAACCAATTGATCCGCACAACGGTCATCAATTACCTGCGCAAGTTCAAGGAACTGGATGCAGAGCTTAAGCGCAAGCGTTTCGACCTGACTATAGGCGACGAGCTTCCCTCGGGAATTATGCAGATTGCCAAAGTATATGTGGCCAAAAAACGCAAAATCCAGGTGGGTGACAAAATGGCCGGACGCCACGGTAACAAAGGTATCGTGTCGAAAATTGTCCGTTCGGAAGACATGCCTTTCCTTGCCGACGGAACTCCGGTTGACATTGTGCTGAACCCACTGGGCGTACCTTCACGTATGAACCTGGGGCAGATTTTCGAGACGGTGCTCGGATGGGCTGGAAAAGAACTCGGCGTAAAATTTGCAACACCCATTTTCGACGGCGCATCGTTAGATGACCTGAACGAATGGACGGACAAAGCCGGTATTCCCCGCTACGGGAAGACCTACCTGTACGACGGAGGAACAGGCGAACGTTTTGACCAACCGGCTACCGTGGGCATCATTTATATGTTGAAACTCGGACATATGGTGGAAGACAAGATGCACGCCCGGTCCATCGGCCCATACTCGCTCATCACGCAGCAACCCCTCGGCGGGAAAGCCCAGTTCGGGGGACAGCGTTTTGGAGAAATGGAGGTTTGGGCGCTCGAGGCTTTCGGCGCGTCGCACATCCTGCAGGAAATCCTGACCGTTAAATCCGATGACGTTGTCGGACGTTCAAAAGCTTACGAATCCATCGTGAAGGGAGAAGCAATGCCGCAAGCCGGCATCCCCGAATCGTTGAACGTACTGCTTCACGAGCTTAAAGGCTTGGGATTGAGCGTAGAACTTGATTAATAATAACTCTTTATAAAACAACAATATGGCATTTAGAAAAGAAAATAAAATAAAGAGTAGCTTTTCAAAAATAACCATCAGTTTGGCATCTCCCGAACAAATACTGGAAAGTTCATTCGGCGAAGTGTTAAAACCTGAGACCATCAACTACCGCACCTACAAACCGGAGCGCGACGGTTTATTTTGCGAACGCATTTTCGGCCCCGTAAAAGATTACGAATGCCATTGCGGCAAATACAAGAGAATCCGTTACAAAGGTATTGTCTGCGACCGTTGCGGAGTTGAAGTTACTGAAAAGAAAGTACGCCGTGAGCGTACCGGACACATCCACCTGGTAGTTCCTGTGGCACACATCTGGTATTTCAGGTCATTACCCAACAAAATAGGTTATCTGCTGGGTATTCCTACCAAAAAACTGGATTCTATCATCTATTACGAAAGGTATGTGGTGATCCAGCCGGGCGTACTTGAAGATAAAGTAGCTGAAAAAGACTTGCTGAGCGAGGAAGAATACCTGAATTTGTTAGACACGCTCCCCAAAGACAACCACCTCCTGGAAGATACCGATCCCAACAAATTCATAGCCAAGATGGGGGCTGAAGCCATCCTGGACATGCTGGAACGCATCAACCTGGACAAACAGGCCAACCAACTGCGCTACCGCGCAAGCACAGACACCTCCCAGCAACGCAAGAACGAAGCATTGAAACAACTTCAGGTAGTGGAAGCGTTCAGAGGATCCAAAAGCGTGAATAAACCGGAATGGATGATCATGAAGGTGATTCCCGTGATTCCGCCCGATTTACGCCCGCTGGTACCGTTGGACGGCGGACGTTTTGCCACTTCCGACCTCAACGACCTGTATCGCCGGGTAATTATCCGCAACAACCGCCTGAAAAGGCTGATCGATATTAAAGCACCCGACGTGATCTTGCGCAACGAAAAACGTATGTTGCAGGAAGCCGTTGACTCTTTGTTCGACAACTCCCGCAAATCAAGCGCCATTAAAACCGACTCCAACCGCCCGCTGAAATCGCTTTCAGACAGTCTGAAAGGGAAACAGGGACGCTTCCGTCAGAACCTGCTCGGTAAACGTGTGGACTATTCCGCCCGTTCGGTTATTGTTGTCGGACCCGAGCTTAAGATGCACGAGTGCGGGATACCCAAAGACATGGCCGCAGAACTCTACAAGCCATTTATCATCCGCAAGCTCATTGAGCGCGGTATTGTAAAAACGGTAAAATCAGCAAAGAAAATCGTTGACAGGAAAGAACCTGTGGTTTACGATATCCTGGAGTACGTGATGAAAGGACACCCTGTCCTTCTGAACCGGGCCCCCACCCTTCACCGTTTGGGTATTCAGGCCTTCCAGCCTAAACTCATCGAAGGGAAAGCCATTCAGCTTCACCCGCTATCGTGTACGGCATTCAACGCCGACTTCGACGGTGACCAGATGGCCGTTCACTTGCCACTTGGCAACGAAGCTATCCTGGAAGCACAGATCCTGATGCTGGCTTCGCACAACATCCTTAATCCCGCTAACGGTGCACCCATTACCGTTCCGTCGCAGGACATGGTGTTGGGATTGTATTACATCACCAAAATCCGTCCTGGAGCCCGTGGCGAAGGCATGACTTTCTACGGCGAAGAAGAAGCTATTATCGCATACAACGAAGGCAAAGTGGACATTCACGCACTGGTGAACGTTTTGGTTGATGATATCGACGAAAACGGGGATCCCTTACGCAAGATGCACCAAACCACCGTTGGGCGTGTGATTACCAACGAGTATATCCCAAAAGAAGTGGGATACATCAATGAATTGCTCTCGAAAAAATCGCTCCGCGACATTATCGGAAAGGTCATCAAGACTTGCGGAGTGGCGCGTACCGCCCAATACCTGGACGACATCAAGGACCTGGGGTACAAAATGGCGTTCAAGGGCGGATTGTCTTTCAACCTCGAAGATGTGATTATCCCGAAAGAGAAGGAAGACCTTATCCAACAGGGTTACAACGAGGTGGAACAGATCATGGAGAATTACAACATGGGGTTCATCACCTACAACGAGCGCTACAATCAGATCATCGATACATGGACGCACATCAACTCCAAGTTATCGAATATCCTCATGAAGCAGCTTGCCGAAGACGACAAAGGATTCAACTCCGTGTACATGATGCTCGATTCGGGCGCTCGTGGTTCACGCGAGCAAATCCGACAGCTTTCCGGCATGCGTGGTTTGATGGCTAAACCGCAAAAAAGCGGTGCCGAAGGGGCTCAAATCATCGAAAATCCCATTCTTTCAAACTTCAAGGAGGGACTTTCGGTATTGGAGTACTTCATCTCCACTCACGGTGCACGAAAGGGTCTTGCCGATACCGCACTGAAGACGGCCGACGCCGGTTATCTGACCCGCCGTTTGGTGGACGTTTCCCAAGACGTCATCATCAACGAAGTGGACTGCGGCACCCTTCGCGGATTAGTTGCCACGGACATCAAGAATAACGACGAGGTAATTGCTTCGCTTTACGAACGTATCCTAGGACGAGTTTCCGTGCACGACGTTCCTCACCCCACCACCGGAGAAATACTGGTGAGTGCCGGAGAAGAAATTACGGAAGAGATCGCTGAAAAAATAGACAAATCACCCATCGAACGCGTTGAAATCCGTTCGGTACTTACCTGCGAATCCCGCCACGGTGTTTGTGCAAAATGCTACGGAAGAAACCTGGCTACCGGACAAATGGTGCAAAAAGGAGAAGCTGTGGGTGTTATTGCTGCGCAATCCATCGGGGAACCGGGTACACAGCTTACGCTGCGTACGTTCCACGTGGGAGGTATCGCTTCCAACATTGCCGCCGAAAACAGGATAATCACCAAGTATGACGGTATCTTAGAATTCGAAGAGCTTCGTTTTGTGGAAACCCAGGACGCTGAAGGCAAAACCTACAAGGTGGTAGTGAGCCGGTTGGTGGAAATGCGGATCATTGACCCCAACACCCGGATCGTCCTGTTGTCGCACAACATCCCGTACGGTTCCAAGCTGTACTTCAACGATAACGACAAAGTGAAGAAAGGCGACCTGATATGCGAATGGGACCCCTTCAACGCAGTAATTATCTCCGAAGCAACCGGTAAGATCAAGTTTGAAAATTTCCTGGAAGGTATTACCTACAAAGTAGAATCGGACGAACAAACCGGATTGAAAGAGAAAGTCATTATCGAATCGCGCGACAAGACAAAAGCTCCATCGGCCCATATCGTGAATCAGGACGACGACGTACTTCGTACGTACACATTGCCGCTCGGCGCTCACATCGTGAAAGGTGAAGACGACGAAATCAAAGTGGGCGACGTACTGGTAAAAATTCCCCGCGCAATTGGAAAATCGGGTGACATTACGGGAGGTCTTCCTCGCGTTACCGAATTGTTCGAAGCGCGTAACCCCTCCAATCCAGCTGTCGTTTCCGAAATTGACGGTGAAGTATCGTTCGGTAAGATCAAACGCGGTAATCAGGAGATTTCCATCACGTCTAAAACGGGAGAAATCAAGAAATACCTTGTTCCGCTGTCAAAACAGATACTTGTACAGGAGAACGACTTTGTACGTGCCGGCATGCCGTTATCCGACGGTGCTATCACTCCGGCAGACATTTTGGCGATCATGGGTCCCACTGCCGTACAGGAGTATATCGTGAACGAAGTTCAGGATGTATACCGTTTGCAGGGTGTGAAGATCAATGACAAGCACTTCGAAGTGATTGTCCGTCAGATGATGCGTAAGGTAGAAGTGGTTGAGCCGGGCGACACCCGTTTCCTGGAACAGCAATTGGTCGACAAGCACGAGATGATGGAAGAAAACGACCGTATCTGGGGTAAAAAAGTGATCATGGATGCGGGAGATTCCCAAATCTTCGAGCCGGGACAAATTGTTACCGTTCGCAAGCTGCGCGATGAGAACAGTTCGTTGAAACGCCGCGACCTGAAATTGGTTGAAAGCCGCGATGCTATTCCGGCAACCGCCAATCAGGTGTTGCAGGGTATCACACGTGCCGCACTGCAAACCACCAGCTTTATGTCAGCCGCTTCGTTCCAGGAAACCACCAAGGTGCTGAACGACGCAGCCATCAACGGAAAGGTAGACACGCTGGAAGGGTTGAAAGAAAACGTCATTTGCGGCCACTTGATTCCGGCCGGAACCGGCTTGAGGGAATACGAAAAAATAATTGTAGGCTCAAAAGAAGATTTCGATAAGATGAATGCTAACAGGCGTTCGCCCTTGTATCAGGAAGTAGAAGAAGAGGCATAACGGGACAGGTATCCCGACGCTGTTAAATAAATAAACCCGCAGGATGGTGCGAACCACCTGCGGGTTTTGTTTATTACACCCCTATCCAGGTGTGTAGGGTTAAGGGAGTTATTGCTGTTCCAGCTTCAATGTTCTGCTCGGCTGATCGCATACTTCGGTCGGCCCGAAATACTGAATGGGCCCCGGATAAACATAATCGGTCTCAATCGCCCATTTTTCCCGTTGGCTGGCAAAGTACCGGAACGGATTGCCGTCGAGCTTAACCAGTGCCTTTTGTATAACCGGTTTCATCTCCCCGTGACGACGCTCCATGTTCATCATCATCGTAATGGGTATCCCGCCGGCAATCCATTCAGACGCGGGAGCAGTTGTGTTGCGTACCGATGACATGTATCCTGTTTTACCTGCTGCAACTAACATCGAAGCAGTATATCCCAACGAGTAGCAGTAATCCGCATCGTAATTAGACGGTGCGGCACAACGGCCTTCGTATCCGAAAAAGTGGGTTATGGTAGCAAATTTTCCCGAATATTTTCCGTCTTTTTTCCACTCGTCGAGCCGGGTTTTTACCATTTCCGCCAACAGTTTTTCCGTTTCTATCAAGGAAACCTGTACGTTTCCGTGGGGGTCACGGTCTAGCGTTAACTGGCGCGCAACCGTTTCAGGAAGACTGGCATAAATTTCGGAATTTTTAGGTGAAAGTTTGCCTATGATGTAATCTCGTTTTCCCGAACGGCGTACCAAATCGAACTCAGCCTGGTTGTGTGCCAGGAAGTCATTCAACTCAGCTATCAGCGCCTTCATGGCTGGAATAAACTCAATCAGACCTTCCGGAATCAACACCGTTCCAAAATTCATTCCCTTTTCTGCGCGATGTAACACTACGGTGGCAATATCGTTAACAACATCGTCGAGCGATTGCTGCTTCGCTTCCACTTCCTCAGACACGATACAAATATTGGGTTGTGTCTGTAACGCACATTCCAGGGCGATGTGTGAGGCAGAACGTCCCATCAGTTTAATGAAGTGCCAGTACTTGCGTGCCGAATTACAGTCGCGTTGGATGTTTCCAATTACTTCGGAGTAGACCTTACAAGCGGTATCAAAGCCAAACGATGTTTCTATCTGTCCGTTTTTAAGGTCACCGTCAATGGTTTTCGGACAGCCAATTACCTGCACACCGGCATTAATGGATTTGTAATATTCGGCCAGCACACATGCATTGGTGTTAGAATCGTCTCCACCAATAATAACCAGCGCCCGGATATTGAGTTTCTTCAGGATTTCCAATCCCTTGTCAAACTGTTCTTTCTCTTCGAGCTTTGTACGTCCCGAACCAATAATATCAAATCCACCCGTGTTTCGATATTCATCGATAATATCCGCAGTAAGTTCTTTATACTCGTGGTTTACCAGTCCCGCAGGCCCTAGGATGAACCCATAAAGCCGGCTGTCTGAATTCAACCGTTTGATTCCGTCAAAGATTCCGGCAATCACATTGTGTCCGCCGGGAGCTTGTCCACCGGACAGAATAACACCCACATTTACGGGATTCTCCAATCCCATTTCTCCCCGGGACTCTTCAAAAGTGATGATGGGCATTCCGTACGTGTTGGGAAACAGTTTTTTTATCTCCTCCTGATTGTTCACCGATGCAGTAGCTGCACCCTCTTTGGGCTGCACATTACCGTTCAGGACCTGTGGCGTCTTGGGAACATAGCTTGCCCTTGCAATTTGTAAAGCACTTTTTGACATTTCGTTCTAATATTTAATGGATTTATTTCTTATTGATGGTTTACCTGAAAAAGAGTCCAAATTTAGCAATTTTTTCCGAAATGTTCAAACGATTGGGAATGCTATTTTTATCCGCTTCGTTTTCATTGTACAATTTTAAATTTGGCAAATTTCAGCAGCAGTTGCTTCTGTCCGGCAGAGTCAAAATCGACAAAAGCCCGTTTATCTCCTCCCGATTGTTCAATGGAAGTAACCACTCCCCTGCCGAACCGTTCGTGTTCGATTACGTCCCCCTCTTTCAGTTGTCCGGCCTCTTCGGAAAGCTTCAAGGAAGAATTTTCGGTCCGGCTGACAGGAATCCGGCTCGACGGTCTGACAAACACGCTGCTTTCCCTTTTTTGCCGCAACGATTCCCAAAAGCCATCGGCCAACTCATCCCGGGCAGGGGTCAACGCCTTTTGCTCCATCAACAGGAAGCGGGGATCGATATCCTTCAGAAACTGGCTTTCGCGTGTAGCGTTTGTGCTTCCATTCCTAAAACGGCTCCTGGCAAAAGTAACGGTACACGTTTTTTTTGCCCGGGTGATAGCCACATAAAACAAGCGTCGTTCCTCCTCCAAACCTCGCGGCTCGAATTTTGCCATGCTCGACGGAAAGAGGTCTTCTTCCATCCCCACCACAAAAACATGATTGAATTCCAACCCTTTGGCAGAGTGCACCGTCATCAGGGTGACTTTCTCGTTGCCTTCATCGTCACCGGTGTCTTGATCGGTAAGCAGAGATACTTCCGAAAGAAAGTCCACCAACCGAACGTCTTCCTCTCCCTGTTCCTGCCTTTCAGACACAAATTCGTTTATGGCATTCAGCAATTCCTGAATATTTTGTGCCCGGCTCATCCCTTCTGGGGTCAGGTCTTCGTAAGCCTCCTTAACGATACCCGTATTTTTCAGTACCGTTTGAGCCAGTTCATAAGCGTTCTGCGTTTCGTTATCGGCAATAAATCCGTTTATCAGTTCGTGAAACAGCGCAAGTTTCCGGGCTGTGCCCCTATTCACGTCCAGGTTATATTGCAGCGGCGACGAGAGTATCTGCCACAAGCTGACGTTATGCAGACGGGCACTTTCACTTATCTTGCCTACCGTAACATCGCCAATTCCGCGCGTGGGGTAGTTCACGATGCGGCGGAACGCCTCCTCGTCTCCGGGATTTACAATAAGCCGGAAATAGCTGATGATGTCTTTTATCTCCTTTCGTTGATAAAAAGAAAGCCCCCCATAAATGACGTAGGGAATATTTTTCTTGCGCAGCGACTCTTCAAAGATTCGCGACTGGGCGTTGGTACGATAGAGGATGGCAACATCCGAAAATCCGGTATGCCCTTCGTAGCGCATCCGTGCGATTTTATTGGCTACGATAAGCCCCTCCTCAAAATCGGAAAAGGCACTCACCACTTCAATTTTCTCACCCTCTTCGTTTTCCGAGAAAACCTCTTTGAAGATCTGCTCCTTATTTTTTTTTATAAGACTGTTGGCAGCGTTTACAATGTTTTGCGTGGACCGATAATTTTGTTCTAGCTTAAAAATTTGCGTCTGGGGGAAAGTGGATTTAAATTTCAGGATATTGTCGATATTGGCTCCGCGAAACGAATAAATGCTTTGCGCATCATCACCCACCACACAAACCCGGTGATGCAGTTCTGCCAACTGCTTTACGATAAGGTGTTGCGCGAAATTGGTATCCTGATACTCGTCAACGAGCACAAACTGAAAACGGTTCCGGTAATCTTCCAGCACATCGGGGTTATCGCGCAGCAGGATATTGGTATACATCAACAGATCATCAAAGTCCATGCTGTTGGCGGCCTTCAGCCGGTTTTGGTAACGCTGGTAAATTTCGAACAGTTGAGGGCGTTTGGAAGCACGGTCGTACTCAATTATCTCCCTGTTCTGGGCATACATTCCAGGCGTTATCAGACCGTTCTTCGCTCTCGATATCTGGTTATGAACAGCTCCCGGCCTGTACACCTTGTCGTCCAGCTGCATCTCTTTAATGATTAGGCGTACCAGATTAGAGGAATCGGAAGAATCGAAAATTGTAAAATTAGGAGTGAACCCAATCCGTTCAGCCTCGTTCCGCAATATACGTGAAAAGATGGCATGAAACGTTCCCATCCACAACTGACGTGCTTTCTTTTCCCCCACCAAGTCGGCAATCCGCGATTTCATTTCCCGAGCAGCCTTGTTGGTAAAAGTCAGCGCCAGTATATAATATGGCGGAAGGCCCTGTTCCAGCAGGTAAGCAATTTTATAGGTCAGGACACGGGTTTTTCCCGATCCGGCACCGGCAATAATCAGCGACGGGCCATCACAGAACTCAACGGCTTCGCGTTGTTTGGAATTTAATTGACTGAGGAGATGCTCCATTTTTTCGAATAATATAGTACAAAAATACGATTTTTAAGCGTACCGTCATAAAAAAACCGCTCTCGGTTGAGAACGGTTTTTATAATTGTTCATACTCTCTCTTAAGCGTGTGGACGTAATTCAACCGAAAGTCCCATAGCGGCTACAATTTTATAGAAAGTGCCGATGGTTGGCACAATCAACCCGCGCTCAACCCGTGAAATGTACCCTTTATCTACCCCAACACGTTCTGCCAATTGTTCCTGGGTAAGACGAGCACTTTTTCGAGCATCCATCAATATCTGTGCGTTATAATCTTCCCATGCTTCCTGTTCTGCTTGCCGCCTTTCAGGTGAACCGGGTTCGCCAAACTCTTTTTCCAATTCAGCGCTGATATCGTAAAGTTCAATCTTCTTTCCTTTCATAATATTCATTTTTTAATCTGATGGCTTTTTCTATTTCATTCTGTGGTGTTTTTTGCGTTTTCTTCTTAAAACAATTGAGTAATACAACAATTGTATTTCCATCGTAAATAAAGAAAATTCTAAATTCACTATTCCCATAACTCACTCTAAATTCGAAAATTGAATCTCGAATATATTTAATATAATGATACGGGATTTTTTCTTCTTCACTAAATAGCAGCAGGGCCTTTAATATTTTTCTGCGTTCATTACTACTTAATGTTTTCATGAACGATTCATAATATCCTCCGTAAGCTACTATTTTTCGTCCCATAAGACAAAAGTAACAAAAGTTATATCATAATACAACTTTTATGGTAAAAAAAACCGCTCTCGGTTGAGAACGGTTTTTATAAAGTACAGGAATCTGGTTCTTATCTGAACGTGTAGCGTAAACTAAGTGCTAACCCGGCAAACCAGTAGTCGTTGTAGTCGTTGGTAAAGTTAAACGAGGGTTTCCAGTCCAGTGAAATCGCAAAGGGAGCCGTTGGAAACGCGTACTCAAGCCCTGCAATTAAATCCCCTCCTAGCAGAAAACGACCGCCGTTATAATCCTTGTAATAGACATTTCCAAGATGAGCTCCCAAACCCACATACCAGTCCAGGCCGGGTGCTCCCGGTAGCGGTTGCTGGTATTCATACAACCCGGTCAATTGAAAATAACGCGGAGAAGCGCTCAATATACCTTCGAATGCGCTAGCCGGCGCAAAGAAATGCTTCAGCGTAATACCGCTGTCATAACCTAAGCGGGCACCAAAAGCGGTTTTGTAGTTCTGAGCATTTGCAGTTGTGGTTATGGCTGTAACAGCCAAGACTGTAACGATAAATAAGTTTCTAAGTTTCATAAGTTAATGTTTTAATAAATATTTACTCACCGTGTATTTAACACTTTTGTCTATATAAACACCCCTGTTTAAAATTTGTTTATCGGTGGAGTAGAAAATAACTGTTCCTGCAAATAACATTTCCTGCAAAGCGGCTGATATTCATGCATTTCCCCCAACATCACCTGTTTCTCGCCAGCCACTATACGGTGTGAATAGCAGGCCAGTGAACCGCAACGGACACAGATGGCATGAACTTTGGTCACATCATCGGCAATGGCACAAAGGGCGGGCATCGGCCCGAACGGTATCCGTTTAAAATCCATGTCGAGTCCAGCCACTATTACCCGGATACCTTGGTCGGCAAGCTGCTGGCAAACATCGGTAAGCCCTTTGTCAAAAAACTGAGCTTCGTCTACTCCCACCACTTCTACTTCAGACGCAAGCAGCAGGATGTTACTGGAATGCTCAACGGGTGTTGAAAGAATAGAGTTTTTGTCGTGCGACACCACCTCCTCCTGCGAATAACGCACGTCGATTACCGGTTTAAATATTTCCACTTTCTGGCGGGCAATTTTCGCCCGGCGAAGCCTGCGAAGCAGTTCTTCGGTCTTTCCGGAGAACATGGAACCGCAAATGACTTCGATACGCCCTTTGCGCTGGGTTTCGTTGGGATTGTTTTCGTTGTACATACTGAGCGGAGAGCGAATTATTTCCCTTTCACTATTTTCTTAATTTCATTCAATTTATTCAAAGCCTCAATAGGGGTAAGGTTATTGACATCCAGATTGAGTATTTCGTCACGAACCTGGCTTAAAACAGGGTCGTCCAGCTGGAAAAAACTCAACTGATAGCCCTCCCGTTTTTCAACAATATCCTTTATCGGCTTTTTGATGCCCTGTCTGCGATTGGCTGTTTCCATCTGTTCCAGGATCGCTTCCGACCGTTTGGTAATGCTCTGCGGCATCCCGGCCATTTTGGCAACGTGAATACCAAAACTGTGTTCACTCCCTCCCGGCACGAGTTTTCGCAAGAAAATGACTTTGTTGTCAATCTCCTTTACAGCAACATTGTAGTTTTTGATTCGCTTAAACGATTTTTCCATCTCATTCAACTCGTGGTAGTGGGTGGCAAAAAGAGTCTTGGCTTTTGCCCGGGGGTGCTCATGAATATATTCCACGATCGACCACGCAATAGAAATCCCATCGTAGGTACTTGTACCTCTGCCCAATTCATCAAAAAGCACAAGACTCCGTTCCGAGATATTATTGATGATATTGGCTGCTTCGTTCATTTCCACCATAAACGTGGATTCGCCCAGCGATATATTGTCCGATGCGCCGACGCGGGTAAAGATCTTATCCACCAGTCCTATCTTTGCCGATTCTGCCGGGACAAAACTCCCGATTTGCGCCATAATCGTGATCAGTGCCGTTTGGCGCAGCAAGGCCGATTTTCCGGCCATGTTCGGGCCGGTAATGATGATGATTTGCTGTGAATCCCGGTCGAGATACACATCGTTGGCAATATAGGGTTCACCGGGCGGAAGCTGTTTCTCTATTACGGGATGGCGGCCACTCTTGATATCGATGGCATCCGACTCGTTTATTTCGGGACGGATATACTTGTTCTCCCGAGCTATTTTTGCAAAAGACAACAGGCAATCGGCCCTTGCAATAACGGTCGCGTTACCCTGTATGGCCGGAATATACTCTATCAGGCTCTCCACAAGAGCGTTGTATAACTCTGCTTCGAGTGATACAATTTTTTCTTCGGCACCCAATATTTTTTCTTCGTACTCTTTCAGTTCCTCGGTAATGTATCGCTCGGCGTTTACCAGCGTTTGTTTCCGTATCCACGTTTCAGGGACCTTGTCTTTGTGCGTATTTCGCACTTCAATGTAATATCCGAAGACATTGTTGAATGCAATTTTCAGGGAAGGGATACCCGTTTCTGCACTTTTCCGTTGCTGCAACTGTAGGAGGTAATCTTTGCCCGAGTAGGCAATTTCGCGAAGCTCATCCAACTGTCCGTTCACTCCTTTTTTAATCACCCCCCCCTTATTCAGCAGAGCCGGCGGATCCGGAAAGATCTCCCGTTCAATCCGATCCCGGATAACGAAGCAAGGATCTAATTTCCTACCCATCTCCTGAAGGCCGGCATTTTCGGACGACAGGAAGGCTTCACGTACCGGTTCTATTGCTGTTAAAGCCACCTTAAGCTGTACCACTTCGCGGGGAGAGATCCTACCGACAGCCGCTTTAGATATGATTCGTTCCAAGTCACCGATAAGCGAGAGTTTTTCCTCGAGCAGCTCTTTCAATGCTGTTTCGCGGAAAAAGTTTTCCACCACATCCAGGCGTTCTTCAATAGGCCTGACATCCTTGAGGGGAAACACCATCCAGCGGCGTAACATGCGCGACCCCATGGGTGAGATGGTCTTATCGAGTATATCGAGTAAACTTTTTCCACCTTCATTTATCGTGGAAATCAGCTCCAGGCTGCGTACCGTGAATTTATCCAGTCGTACGTAACGGCTTTCATCCAGTTGCCTGAGTGAAGTAATGTGGCTGATCTGAGTGTGCTGTGTTATATCCAGATAATGCAACACAGCTCCGGACGCAATAATTCCAAGGGGCAGGTGCTGTACCCCAAACCCTTTTAGGTTCTTTGTGTTGAAATGGTTTAATAAGCGTTCGCGGGCTGCATCATCGGTAAATATCCAATCGTCGAGTTCGAAAAAGAAGTAGTCCGCCCCGAAGTATTCTCCAAGCTTACGCTTACTGCCCCGCTCGATAAGGATCTCCTTGGGTGAAAAGCTGGAAAGCAATTTGTCTGTTTCGTCCTTATTACCTTCGGTAGTGAGAAACTCACCCGTTGAGATATCGAGAAAAGAGATGCCGAACGTCTTTCCGTTTGCCGAATAAACGGCTGCCAGAAAATTATTCTCCTTGTGATTCAACACATTATCATTAATAGATACACCCGGCGTAACTAATTCGGTGATACCGCGCTTAACAATCGTTTTGGTAAGCTTCGGGTCTTCCAGCTGATCGCAGATAGCCACACGTTTCCCCGCACGAACCAGTTTAGGCAAATACGTATCAAGAGCGTGATGCGGAAATCCGGCCAATTCCACGAATTGTGCTGCACCGTTTGCTCGGCGCGTCAGCGTTATTCCCAGGATCTCCGAAGCCGTGATCGCATCATCCGAAAAAGTCTCGTAAAAATCACCTACCCTGAAGAGTAAAACAGCATCGGGATGTTGTTGTTTAATCTCGTTGTACTGCTTCATCATCGGGGTTTCAACTACCTGCTTACTCACTAATCTCTATAAATTAAATTATCCAATAAATTATTACTGTGTTTTAGATTGAATGAGATTGATGGCGGATTGAACAAGATTGAATATGGGCGGCAGTTTATCAATCTTGTTCAATCTTAATTAATCTTTCTCAATCTTGACAAATACGACATTATTTTGGATCATCCCTTTATTAAATAATGTGTAATGATTTTTTTCTGAAAAAGGATAACAAAGATACTATTTTTTTATTTACGATTTACACTCGCCCTATCGTCGGGTCGCCCAATCTCTGGCGCAACTCCTTCACTCCCTCCGATGCCCCTTTTTTTATATGAAATACATCGTACCGGCCGGTATTCACATCTTTGGGATCAATCAGGTAAACGGGAACATTTTTTTTCACATAGTCCAGTAATCCCGCAGCCGGATACACATTCATTGAAGTGCCTATTATCACAAAAATATCTGCTTTCCCGGCCAATTCCGCAGCCTCGGTAATCATCGGTACAGCCTCTCCAAACCATACGATATGCGGACGCAGCTGATATCCCTTTTCGCACTTATCGCCCATGTTGATCTCCGGTTTATCGGCCGGCAACTCATAGATCAACGATTCGTCTCCGGTAGACCTCACTTTCATCAACTCACCGTGCAAGTGCAGTACCTTGGTACTTCCCGCCTGTTCGTGCAAATTATCAATATTCTGCGTAATTACCTGAACGTCAAAATCCTTCTCCATATCTGCAATTCCGGCATGCCCCTCATTGGGCTTTGCACGGATCAGCTCGCGCCGGCGGATATTATAAAACTCCAACACAAGTGCCGGATTTCTGTGGAATGCTTCGGGAGTGGCAACATCTTCAACGGGGTATTTATCCCATAATCCACCCGAATCGCGAAACGTCGATATTCCACTTTCGGCACTCATTCCTGCTCCGGTAAGTATAACAAGTTTCTTTTTCATTTTTTGTCCGTTTAAATGGTTATCCTCCTTATACAAATATAGTTTTTTATACTCAAAAGAAGAATTATTCCGTATTAAATTCGTACTTTTGTGTCCAAATTGAAAAAAAGAAAAAAGTTGAATGGATAAATTAAGTTACGCGTTAGGAATGAGTATGGCATCGAGTCTTGTTAATTCCGGGCTAAATCAGATTGACACAGACTCGTTTGTAAAGGCATTCATTGAAGTTATAAACAACGGCGCAGCAGAAATGAGCCCACAGGAGGCCAATCAATACATTCAGGAATATTTGAGCAAAAGGCAAAACGAGATGCTGGGTGAGAACCTAAGAATCGGACGTAAATTTCTGGAAGAGAACAAGAAGAAGGACGGTGTTATTACCCTTGCCAGCGGATTACAATACGAAATTCTTAAAGAAGGCTCAGGACCAAAACCCAAAGCAACCGAAAAAGTGAAGTGCCATTATCACGGTACATTGATAAACGGCAAGGTTTTTGATAGTTCCGTAGAAAGGGGACAACCTGCTGTATTTGGTGTCAACCAGGTGATTAAAGGCTGGGTAGAGGCGCTACAACTGATGAGCGTCGGCTCCAAATGGAGGTTATATATTCCTTCGGAGTTAGCTTACGGAAGCCAGGGTGCCGGGAGTTCCATAGAGCCCAACTCCACCTTAATTTTCGATGTTGAATTGTTAGGGATTGAATAAAGAGAACCCATTAAATAAAAAAAAAGAGAAAAATGAAACAAAAAAACTTTGTTGTACTTGGTGCACTGGCAGCATTTTCAATTATGCTGGCATCTTGCGGTGGCGGCAGTTCTGCTCCTGCTGCATCGTTAAAAAGCGATGTAGATAGTGTATCTTATGCTTATGGCGTAAACCTGGCCGACCAGGGCGGATTGATGCAGTACCTGGAGCAATCCGGAATTATCCAGGGTGCATCCAATATCGAATACGATTATCAAATGCGCATTGCCGCTGCTGATTCTACCCAGAAGCAAGCATTGCAGAAAGAGATGAATGCAAAAATCGATTCACTGAATAAGGTGAATGCTCCAAAACTGGACGAATTCATCAAGGGATTGAAAGAATCGTTGAAAGGTGGAAAAGAGAAGTCGGCTTATATCCAGGGATTAAGCATTGGCCATCAAATCTCCCAACAAATGCTTCCTCAATTTGGGACGATGCTGTTCGGCCAGGATTCCACCAAAAAGATCAACAACGATCAGATGTTGGCCGGTTTAATCAGCACATTGAAAAATCAAAGCACTGCCATCTCAAAAATGGATGCCAACGGACTTATCCAGAGTAAAGTGGAAGAAGCTCAGGCCAAAGAACAGGCCAAACAGGAAGAAGAGCTGAAGGTTCAGTACAAGGACAGCATTGCTGCCGGTGAAAAATTCTTGGCCGACAACGGTAAGCGCGAAGGCGTGATTACTCTTCCCAGTGGATTACAATACGAAGTGATCCGTAAAGGTAACGGACCAATACCGGGTGACACCAATACAGTGAAAGTGCATTATCACGGCACCCTTATCAACGGAACTGTTTTCGACAGCAGTGTCGATAGAAAAGAACCGGCCACTTTCGGTGTAACACAAGTTATTCCCGGATGGACAGAAGCACTCAAACTGATGCCTGTTGGTTCGAAATGGAAACTCTACGTCCCCTACAACCTGGCTTACGGCGCCCAAGACCGTGGAACCATCAAACCTTTCTCTACATTGATCTTCGATGTAGAATTACTGGGGATAGAAAAGTAACCGATCACACATCACCCTATATTTATTCACGGGACGGCTGTTTGTCGTCCCGTTTTTTTGTTTTAACCCATACGGATCTACGAAAAAAAAGTCTACAAAACCATTCAAACTCTATCATTATTCTTCAATAATAGGTATTATACTTGTTTTATCATCGATTTTAACACGAAATTATTGCATAATACTAATTTTAAGGTTATTTTTGCATCGTTTTAGGTTATTTTGACAACCTGGCGTTTTGGGAAAAACAAAATTGCAACTTATAAACTAAGATTAATTTGTTTTCAAAGGTTATCAAGGCTGTATTTTTATGAAACATAATAACTATTTCGTTGAAATTTTTCAAAACACATTGTGAACTATTTATTCAAATATGTATTGTTTTAAATTCATTTACATTTGTTTTACTATTTTAGGCATACGTTTTTGCCAAGTGATAGCAGGTAATAAAGTGTAAGAATTACATTAAAATATTTTTTTATTTGTTAGAAAGAATGCAAAAAAAACATCAAAAAAAGTCTTGCTATGAAAAATTTAATTTATATTTGCAAACAGATAAGGAAACTTATTTTATGTTAATCGCTCACAATAGGGAAAACCATCAAGAATTTACCTTGATACCCTTTATTTCCACCAAAAAACGTATGTTTTTTTACTGATTATGGCGATTGTTTGAGTACAAAAAATGATTTAGATACTATAATTGTTTAATTTAAAAGTAGAGTTTATGAAAAGAAAACTAACTATGTTTTTAGCCCTGTTCTTTGTTGGAATAGGAATTGTCGCTGCTCAAACTCAAGTGAGAGGGACAGTGGTGGATGAAGCAGGTGAACCCGTTATCGGTGCAACTGTACAAGTGAAAGGTACAGCGCAGGGAACAATCACTGATATGGATGGAAAATTTGCGATATCTGCCCCGACAAACGGCACACTTGTAATCTCCTATGTTGGATTGGTTACACAAGAAGTGGCGGTTAGACCGACAGTAAATATAGCCCTTGTGTCTGATGCAGAGTTATTAGATGAGGTAGTAGTTACAGCTCTGGGTATCAGGCGAGACCGCAAAGCATTAGGTTATGCAGCCCAAGATTTGAAATCGGATCAATTGAGTAAAGCCGGAACAACTTCATTGGCGAATGCCATACAAGGAAAACTTACCGGAGTGGATGTTCGTCAATCATCAGGAGCTCCCGGTGCTTCAGCACAGATTGTAATCCGTGGTGCCCGTTCTTTCGACGGCAATAACCAACCCTTGTACGTAGTTGATGGTATGCCTATTAATACATCTGCCGATTTTAATACACTTAATTCGGTAACAGGTGCAAACTATGCTGACCGCAGTATTGATATTAATCCGGAAGACATTGAAACGATCAACGTCTTGAAAGGACAGGCTGCGTCTGCACTTTATGGTATCCGCGCCTCCAACGGTGTAATAGTGATCACAACCAAACGGGGATCGGGTGGAAATATGCGTAAACCGATAGTAACAGTATCTACGAATTTGAGTGCCCAGAAGGTTTCCCGTAAATTTGAACGTCAGGACGTGTACGCACAGGGAAATGGCCTTTCCGCTTATAACCCCTCTTCATCAATGTCTTGGGGGCCGAAGATCAGTGATTTGCCAAGCGATCCTAAATATGGAGGTAATATAGACAATGATTATACAGCTAAAGACGGCAAACGCCAAGGTCAATACTATAACCCCAAACGAGTTTTAGCAGGATTAGACGGTTGGACTACCCCACAAACTTATGACAATGTGGGCGACTTCCTAGGAACCGGGTTTACTGAAAATTCGAATATTAATATTTCACAAAGCATCAACGGAATTAATTATTCTTTTGGCATAAACAACTCGTACCAGGAAGGAATAATTCCATCAACCGGCATGAACCGTTGGGGTGCTCGCGGTTTAGTAGACTGGAAAATAGACGACCAATGGAGTACCGGATTCTCTATGAATTATTCTTCTAATAAAATTACCGGAGCCCCAGGAGCCAACGATGGTATTATGAACGTAATTTATTCCGCCCCAGCTGAATATGACTTAAAAGGAATACCCAGCCACGTTCCGGGAAATATTACCCAGCAAATATTATTCCGTGCAACTTCATTTGTAAACCCCTATTGGTGGGCTGAACATAATGAATATTCGCAACATACCAATCGTGCGTTTGGAAACGCATACGTAGAATTCCAACCTAAATTAAATACGGAAAATTTCACATTAAAACTTCGCGAACAAGCCGGTTTGGATATGTGGACCTCTGACTATACAGATGTTAGAGAAATGGGGACTACCACGTCTTTAAAGGGTGGAGACATAGAAAATTACGGACGGCAACACAATGTGTTTAACAATTTGCTCACAGCCAATCTTGATGGCAAGTTCGGTGCAAATGAAGAATGGGGATTAAACGTTGTTATTGGTAATGAGATAAATGATGAAAACATGCGTGTATGGGACTACTATGGAAGTAGCTTCAATTTTCCCGGCTTCTTAACTATCGGTAATGCTACCTCCTATACTTCAAGCGAGTACACCCGAAGAGAACGTAATGTAGGGTTCTTTGGAAGTGCTTCTTTGTCGTGGGAAAACCAATTATACTTGACGGTAACAGGGCGTAATGACTATGTATCCACCATGCCCCGGGGAAGTCGCAGTTTCTTCTATCCGTCCGTATCGCTGGGGTGGGAATTTACACAACTCTCCGGTCTGAAAGACAATAATATTTTAAATTACGGAAAGTTACGTGCATCGTTTGCACAAGTAGGACAAGCAGGCAACTTTTACAACAACTTTTATGCCACCCCCGATTATGGCGGAGGGTTCTATATGTACACGCCGGTTTCCTATCCACTACCTAGCGGCATTTCCACTTTTACACCCTATTACAGGGTTTACGACGAAGGGTTGAAACCTCAGAACACAACCAACTACGAGTTAGGTACTGATCTGCACTTTTTCAAAAGCCGTATTAAATTAGAATACACCTACAGTTTTCAGGATGTGACTGACCAAATCTTTTCTGTTCCTGTAGACGGAGCTACTGGTTATCAGGAAATGTTCACAAACGCCGGTAAAATGCAAACCCGTGCACATGAACTTTCTTTAAATGCAGCTATTTTGCAAGCTAAGGATTATGACTTGAACTTAGGTATAAACTTCACCAAAATGAAGAATGAAGTCATCGAACTGGCTCCCGGTGTGGAGTCGATCATGTTGGGTGGTTTTGTGGAACCTCAGGTTCGCGCACAAGCCGGATCTACCTATCCGAATATCTACGGCAATGCCTTTAAACGTGATGAAGCCGGGAATCTGCTTTTGCTGAATGGCTTGCCTCAGGCTACCGGTGACAGCCAGAATCTAGGGAATTGTTCTCCCGATTTTACAACAGGATTCACTTTTGGAGGCCGTTTTAAGCGTGTATCATTGGTTACTACATGGAGTTGGCAGCAAGGAGGAAAGATGTATCACGGAACAAATATGACAATGAACTACTTTGGGGTTACCAAAGAATCCTTACCTTTTCACGAAGGTAAAATGGTTGCGGAAGGAATTGATGAAGCAACAGGAAAAGCTAACACGGTAGAAGTAAACAAACAGAATTATTTTCAAGCATATTACGACGTTACCGAATCTGGAATATACGACACCAGCTTCTTTAAACTACGTGATCTGACACTGACCTATCAGCTGCCAAAGATTGGTTCGTTTGATATTTCTGTCAACGCTTTTGCTCGTAATGTACTTCTTTGGGCTAAACTACCCAATTTTGATCCTGAGTCTTCGCAAGGGAACAACAACATGAGCGGTTATTTTGAACGTTTTTCTATTCCAAACACTTCCAGCTACGGCGGCGGACTAACTTTTACATTCTAAAGCAATTAAATAAAAGATTTCAATTATGAGGAAACATATTTTAATTATACTGTCGATCGTTTTCCTTGGACTAACAGCTTGTACCGAGGATACACTTGACAAAATCAATAAAGACAGACAACATCCTTCTCCGGATGCGGTTCCTGCATATCTTCAATTGAGTGAAGCAATCATGTCAACAGGATTCAGCACAGTTTCAGGTGATTACGCTTTTTATCTTGCTTCACTCAATGAACAAGAAATTGGCGTAGGCAACAACCAATTAATGAAGGCTGAACTGCGCAATTCGAATGAATGGGCGGCTTCTACTACATTTAATAATGTATGGAATTCTACTTATAGTAATTTATTGAATATTCGTGAAATAATTAGGAAAATAACAACAGAGGTTCCTGGGAATATCGGACAGTACGACCTTTTGGGAATGGCTCAAGTGTTGGAAGCACTTAATTTCGGCATACTGACTGATTTGCATGGAGACATTCCATACAGTGAGGCGTTGCAAGGTCAAGCCAATCTCCAGCCGAAATTGGATGCACAAAAAGATGTATATGCAGGGATTCTCTCCACGCTAGATGCGGCTATCGCCAATTTCGAAAAAGGGAAAACGTTAAAGTCAGCCGGAAAACAAGACATTGCTTTTGCTGGAGACATTAATCAGTGGAAAGCCACGGCCTATGCTCTGAAAGCCCGCTACCTGCTGCACAAGCTAGCTGTGGAACCCAGCGTTTTAGCCCAAGTGGAAGCCAATGCACAAGAAGCAGCGAATTTAGATTTTAAAGGATTTACCATTCGAGAATTTAATGGTGTAACAGCCGATAATCCGTGGAGCGCTTTTGTCTGGAGTCGAAGTTATACGGCTTCATCCCTGACAGTGGCAAATATTATGAAAGCTACAAATGATCCTCGTCTTACGTATTACACAAAAGAAACAGGTAAAGCTTATGAACCTGGAGATGAAAAAACAGCACAAGTTGCGGACGGTAGTTTAGCTTTTCCTGCCTGGTATGATTTAGGCTCACAACCGCTTCATTTGTTCAGCAAATCAGAACTTTATTTTATTCTGGCTGAAGCCCAATTGCGTTTGGATAAGGATGCTACTGCTGCATTCCAGACAGCCATTGAAACTTCTGTTAATGAGATTTTGGAATTATTCGATGATGATACAAGTGCAAGTGAATTTGCAAAATCGTTAGGTACTCCTACACTTAAAAAACTTTTTGAACAAAAATACGTAGCCCAGTCCTATGACGAACAGGTGGAAACCTACAATGACCTCCGCCGCTTGAAAGCAATGGGTGAAACGTATGTGGTATTGACCAATCCGATGAATACCCAAGGCGGTCTCAACCGATATCCGGAACGTTTGCCCTACGGCAATAGCGCCGTCATAGGTAATCCGAATATAAAAACAGCATACGGTGATGGAACTTACATCTATTCTCAAAAAACGTGGATAAACAATAAAGAATAGAGTATATTTTAAAAAAGTTGATTCAAAGAAAAGAATTCACAATCTTACGGAAAGGGTGTATCACAACGTGATTTCACCCTTTTTTATTTATGACCTAAGAACAAATCCAAATATTTACTTCTCAAGAGGTTTATTTTGGGACAGTCTCATTTTTTTTGTCTTTTGAATAATACTTAAAATTCACTACAAGCCCTAAACGTTAAACTTTCAACAAAAACAGCACATCGCAAACTTTACGAAGCTAAAACCAACATTAAATCTGAATCTTGTCCTTTTTATTAAACAAATTCAACAAAAAAAATTATCTTTGCCGTAAATAAACTTCAAGAAAATGCGCTGTTTTATATATATTGCCATTGCGGCGGCTGCTGCAGTGCTTTTCATTTCTTGTAATGGACGGGAAAATGGTGAAATACACAAAATACTTACACAATGGGATAACCTGTTGGAAAAGAATCCCGACGCTATTTCAGACAGCCTGAATACAATTAAACCGCAAACCCTTTCCCGGGAAAACCGTGCTTACTATAACCTGCTCAAAACAATCTCGGACGATAAAACCTATTTTGAATTCACAAGCGACTCGCTGATTAACCGAGTAGTGGACTATTATCACCTCCACGAACCCTACAGCAACAACTATATCCGCGCCCTTACCTACAAAGGCATTGTTCGTACCCGCATGGGGGTAACAGACAGTACTGTATACGAACCTCTAAAGAAGGCCGATCACATATTTCACACACAAAAGAATCCCGATCCAGCAACCGGGTATATCCTTCACTATTTTATGGGGAATACCCATTATTACAACGGTAATTTTGAATTAGCCGGAAAATATTTTCAGGAATCTCTCCATAATGCTAAACTGAAAAACGATTCATTACATATCTTTGATGCCTATTTGGCTATCTATTGGAATGAGATGCGTCAAACCGATTTTGATGCAGGAAAAAAATATGTGGATACTCTATCATTATTTTTTGATAAAATTCCGGATAAAAATCACCTTATTCTAAATGCGCAATCGGTTTATTATGAAGCCACAAAAGAATTTGAAAAAGCATTGGAATGCGATAAAAAATTATTAACGCTAACAAAATCCCAAAAAGAGGACATTGATTTTTCCAGTTTATATTTTGCCGTTTCAGACAGATACAATACATTGAATCAGCTGGATAGTGCCATGTTTTACGGGCAAATAGCTCTTGAAAATATTGTTGATGAAGCCAATAAAGGCAATTATTTATTATATGAGAACGTTGCCAATATTGCCGAAAAACAGCAGAATTACCTTTTGGCCAATACGTACCGGCAAAAAGCTTTTGATCTGTATGAAAAATCGGTGAAAGACCGGTTAAACACCCAGGTCATGGAACTGGAAAAAAAATACGACCTATCCGAGGCTGAAAATATCGCGTTAAGATCGCAACAGAACACGCTTATCATTGCCATTATAGCCTTGTTCCTTGCTATGCTTGCCACTATTTTGATTATGCTGAACGTAAAAAACCGCCGCGAGGCAAAAATAAAGCTGATGCAGTTGGAACACGAAGCCGAAACACGAGCCATCGAAACAAAGTTGCTGGAAGAAGAAGCAAACAAAAGGGACTGGCTTATCCAGCTGTATGGGCACATATCAAACAGGCTTACCTCGCTACAGGAAAATTTCAATACCCTGTCACAACGGTATGTTTCCTCCCATCCTAAGATATACGAAAACATGCACAATATTCTGCATACGGCCGAATCCGATTTGCGGGAAATGCCCAAAAACCTGATACCCGACGAGAATACATTTTCTTTATACACCAATTTATCAATAGAAGCCGCGGAACTTTTCAATGCAAACGAAAAGATCATGCTGATGCTGCTAATTTGCAAGGCAGACAACAGGCAAATATCCACCTTTATGAATACCTCAATAGAAAGTATTCGCGCAAGAAAATCGCAACTGAAGAAAAAATTGACAGAAAACGGGATCGATACCACTCAATTTTTTAATTTTTAGCATGCATTTCTTGCAAAAGCATCGTTTCAAGCTCCTTTGGGAGCGTTAAAATAGACATTACTATAATTATCATTGTCAACCACTTAACCCGAAAATTACCGTTAAAATTCGACCCGGGTATTGTTTTTCTTGTCTGTTGTTTATTAATTTGTGTCTGTAATT
The DNA here is from genome assembly GCA_038561985.1 of Petrimonas sulfuriphila. Taxonomy (NCBI): domain Bacteria; kingdom Pseudomonadati; phylum Bacteroidota; class Bacteroidia; order Bacteroidales; family Dysgonomonadaceae; genus Petrimonas; species Petrimonas sulfuriphila. Next base: position 424,234 of record CP073276.1, read on the forward strand.
CATAATAAAATTATTCCTATGAAAACAAAATTCTTTTATACGATGGCGTTAATCTGCAGCACGCTTTTCTTTTCTTCTTTTGCTGTTACCGAAACAAACAAGGTAAACGACCAGTCCGATAAGATTGGATTCAGCAGGATTGGCGGGACAACCCGTGGAGTAACGGACGTAGAACTTGCTGCCACCACCGATGGTAAAACAACCGTTGCTATATCTGTGGTAGATTTTACCGGCACGGCCGTAGTGCAGATAATCGGAGGAAGAACTTCGGCACAGTATTATTTCGATGTAAACGAAATGGGCTACGAAGTGATAAACATTGGAACATTGAGGGCAGCCACATATACCATTCGCATCATTTTGGACAACGAGGTTTATGAAGGCACCTTTACAAAAGAAGCAGTAGGTAGGTAATCCATTAAAACAAGAGAAGCCATGGTAGATAAATATGTATTTTCCGACGTAAGTACCTGTACGTTTAATTTTTCAGACGGAAAAAGGGCCTTTGTAAAATCATCGCCCAGAAAGGAAATTGTACTGGTAAAATTCATCCCCCACACCTCGAAAAAGAACTCATTTCAGGAAAGTGTGGTCGCTAATTATCCCGAATCCAAAAACGTCAGCGAATTAGCACAAAAATGCAACTACGATTGTCTGAAGACTTTTACCCGACATTTTAAAAAGCACTTCAATCAAACGCCTTATCAATGGATGCTTGACCGCAAAATGGAAGAAGTACAGCACCTGGTATTGGAGTCGGATCTGTCGATATCCGATATTGCAAAAATATGCGGTTTCAACAACCTGACACACTTGGTGAATGCCTACTCCAGCAAGTTCGGCATCCCGCCTTTCAGAAACAGGATGCAGGAAAACAAAAATGCAATTTGATTAATTTGCAAAAAGGAGTAGTTATTGTTGCGCAATTTTCATGAAACAAAAAAAACGTCCGGTTATACAAAACCCGTACGAACTATTCTTCTTATAAATTCAACTAAACTTCATTGTGGATGTAATCAATGCAAGGCCGTCCCATAATCAACCATGGGACGGCCTTTTCTAGATGTAAAAAGCAACTTTTGTTACTGGCAGCTATTTTTCTCCATTCTTGAAAACGGGTGACCGGGATACAGACGATGCCGCACAGTTGGTGATATAGGGCCATCCATCGCTGCTCCACTGTATCCGGTCGAGCATGAGCTGGCGCCCCTTATCAATTTTAGACTTCTGCCAGGCATGGTAAAAAAACCAGTCGTTACCGTTATCATCTGTTATAATCTCAGAGTTATGTCCTGTTCCGGCAAAAAGATTATTGCTTTGTAAAATAACCTCGTTATAACTTTCGTTATTTTTCATAGGAGTTCCGTTCTTACCCACATAAGGGCCTGCTAAATTTTTGGAACGCCCCACCACTACACGATAGGTACTCTTGGCTTCACTACAGCATGTGCCGGTGGATCCGAATAAATAATAGTAGCTTCCACGCTTATGTATCATAATACCTTCAACCAAAGGACCAGCAATTTTGTCGGACATCGTTCCCGGCTTAATGGAGAGGCCATCATTGCTTAACTCCACATAACGGATGCCTCCTTCATAACTACCTGTGCCAAAGCTACCCCATAAAAGATACTTCTTCCCGTTCTCTTCAAAAAAGCAGGGATCTATACATTGCATATTACCGGTGTTATAGTCGAGCAGCTTCCCCTGATCGGTAAATGGCCCTGCAGGGGTATCGCTTACGGCAACGCCGATGCTGCTGTTTTTTGGGCTGTCCCAATGTCCCAGGCTATAGTAAAGTACATACTTTCCGTCAATATAGTTTATATCAGGTGCCCATACACGCGTATTGGGCTGCCAATCCGGCTTTTCGGTAAAAGCTGAACCTACGAATGTCCACTGCATCATATTAGATGACTTATAAATAGGCATAAAGGCATATTCCTGCTGTGTTGCATAGAGATAGAAAAATCCGTCCTTTGCTCGAATCACAGATGGGTCAGGCAACTGTTTCCCCACTACCGGGTTAGAAAAAGATATTGGATTGGAATTTGTATCACCACCTTTGTTCCCATTGTCGCCGTCATCAGGTTTGCCCGGCAGTTCACCTGAACCGCCTGAGCAACCTATCACAACACACAATAATATTACAAATAAAAATATTGTTTTTTTCATTCAATAATTTTTTTCATTATAACTTATGAAACTCGCAAACAATCATGTTATTGGATGTAATTGTTTAAATGTTAGTTCCATTCGATAATTTTATTTTTTTACTGTTAAAATCAACGTTAATTTATCCAGCCTTCGTTCTGTACAAGATTTGGATTCATCTCCATCTCTTTGGCAGGGATAGGCCAGGTCCAGCATTGATCGCCTAACCAGAACCAGTTATAGGTTGTTTCTCCCCACATTTGCATCAGGCCGTTCCTGTTATTGTCGAACTTCTTGTCTTTCCATACTCCCCAACGAAGCTCGTGAAAATACATAGAATCTTCACCACCCAGCTCCCAATAAAATTCGTTACGAATACGCTTGCGGAGATCTTCCTGCCCGTTAACCTTAGTACCGGGGAATGCATCACTGTTCAACTCAACATGACCGGCACGGCGTCTTACTTCATTCACACAACTAATAGCCTCTGCTGCACGAGCCTCCCCCAATTCGTTCAATGCTTCAGCCTTCAGCAAAAGCACTTCTGCATAACGCAGTAACGGCAAGTCCAATGGATACGTATCGCGTTCGGTATGCTCCAACCCTTCAGGAACAAATTTTCTCCAGAGATAATACAACTTGTCATTCGTATCGGTACGGATATCGAAAGGAGCAGCATTGTCAGAGCCCCGGTAGGGCCAGCGCAGGGTATAGGTATGTGCCACTCCTGATGCGGCACCGTGATACTGTTCATACGGAGTAATAATAGCCATTTGCAGGCGCGGGTCACGGTCTTGATATGCCTTTCTGATCCGCTCTTCATTGCCGCTTTCCAGATACTTGCTCATATCCGCTCCATAAGCGGCCATACGTTCTTTCTCTTTTGGAGTAAGCCCATCACGCAAAAAGAATACAACACGTTCCTTATCTTTCATTGCACTATATCCTTCAATATAGTTGTCCCAGTTGAATTTTTCGCCATTTGCTGTTTCAAATGATTCCACAAATCGAGGGTTAGGCAAATAATTATTCCACATCGAACCAGCTGTACAACGATTGCCATAAGTAACGTTTCTACTGTTTCCATATCCGTATTGATTGATGCACTGTACAGAAAAAATCATTTCCTCACATTGTTCATTGGCAATTTTAAGCAGTTTTTTGTAACTGTCTTTCCCTTGATTAAAGATCCCAAATCCACAATTACCTACAGCGTTGAAGTCGTTAACAGCCTCCTCCCAGTTTTTCTGCCACATATATGCCAAGCCGCGTAATGTGTAGGCTGCTCCTTTTGTTGCACGCCCATATTCTGGATCTCCCGAATTATACTTATCGGGAAAGTGCGATTCGTTTATACAGTCTGTCAGGTCCTGTATTACTGCATCCCACACATCAGCTTCAGAAGAACGGGACTTGTTACCGTTTTCCGGGCTTGTTATAGCATTCATATATAAAGGAACCCCCTTGTAAAGAGTATTCAGCCTCATATAGGTAAATGCGCGAATGAATTTACATTCTGCAATGGAGCGTTGCTTCTCTTCCTCAGTCATATCGGGCACCTTGCTGATGTTGTCTATAACATCATTGGCGCGAAAGATAAAGGTGTAGTAACGTCTGTATATATCACTGAACAAGCCACTGGAAGGAGTAGCAGCACCAGTGCAGTTTGGCATTCGTTTAATCCAGTTTTTATCAGTATCCATAATAGAAGAATATGCATCCCATGGAATACGATGGGAGTCAAGTAAGCCGGAACCGGAAGGGGGGCAATATTGATCAAGAAAAACATTATACACACCCCTTACAGCCTGGCGTGCCAGGCTTGCTTTGGTCCAGATATTATTGCCATTTACATTATTCGTCGGCGTGGTATCTAAAAAGTCAGATTCACATCCGGCAAACGGCAAAAAAAGCAGAACAAAAAATAGACATTTTACCAGTTTCCGATATATTATTATTTTGCTTTTCATAATGAAATTATTTTTAAAATTTATTTTAGAATGTAATATTTACTCCAAAAGCATATTGACGCATTGTAGAGTAGCCGATATCAGTACGCATTTCGGGATCCATCCCTTCAAAACCGGTAATGGTAAACAGGTTTTCACCTGATGCAAAGAATCGTATATCTTGCGCATATACTTTTTTCGACATCGTCTCAGGCAGAGTATAGCCAAGAGTCAGGTTCTTCAGTTTAAGATAGTCTCCTTTTTGCAGGTGAACAGACGAGTGTCTCATCCCGCTTTGATCGCTACCCGAGTTATTAGTAAGACGCGGGTTTTTGGATGTTATGTTAGTACGAACATCGTCCGGATTTTTAGGATCGAAGAAATAGTGATCGTTCGCAATCTTTTCCCCGATGGCATACCCTTTGATGGTAGCACTGCTGTTCAAGGCCAAACGATAATAGTAGAGGCTGAATCCCGCTGCTCCAGACCAGTTCATTGAGAGGTCGAAGCCTTTCCAGTTTGCGCTGGCCTGAAAACCAAAGTTGTATTTAGGCACGTTTGAACTTCCCTGAAAATCATTGTCTGCATCGTTACCATACACACCATCCTCATTTAAATCGGCGTAGATATAATCTCCATACCAGATACCATTCTTGCTGACATTCTGCCGCGGGTAAAACTGATAACCGGCATCAACCATTGCCCTTATCCATTTCATGTCATCAACAGTACGAATCATACCGTCTTTGGGCCCACCATTAATATTTACGGTACCATCAGCATTAAAGTGATTCCCGTTGCCATTGTATGGTTGAAGCATATAGCATTCATTAATAATCTTACCTTCAATCACACGGGTGATACCTCCGGTTGATACATCTCCAATATTGCTTTGATAAAACCGGTTTCCCTTTTCGTCTGTCATCCAGCCTCTTTTAAGTTCACCTTTGTATTTGCTTACTTCATTCTTATTGTAAGCAAAGTTCCCCGATACTCGATAATTCACCTTACCGATGCGGTCTTGCCAGTTTAATGTCATTTCAATTCCACGGTTCGTCACTTCCGCGATATTCTGACGCGGGCCACTGGCAGTTCCCATTACCATATACATATCGGGACGGTATAATATTCCATCGGTTACTTTATTATAATAGTCTGCCTCAAATATCAGCCGGTTGTTAAATGTAGCAAAATCGACCCCTATATTCGTAATTGCCGTACTTTCCCACTCAAGCAGGTTATTTGAGATAGATGTCACTGCCAAGCCATTGCTGAGGGTTCTGCCAAATGCGTATTTGGCGGAGTTGTAAACAGATTGCCATTCATAGTTTCCAATGGCGTTATTCCCCAATTTTCCCCATGAAACACGCAGTTTAAGATTATCGACGGGAAGTTCCTCCATAAACGCTTCTTCACTTATGCGCCATCCGGCAGAAACTGACGGAAATAACCCCCAACGATTATCGGGCGAAAAGCGTGAAGAACCATCGTAACGCATGTTTGCTTCAAATAAATAGCGGTTATCAAATGCATAATTTATACGTCCAAAATATGAACGTGAAGTAAACTCATCACCTGTGCCGTTAATGTCTGAAGGGGTAGTAGCCGAACTCGGATCACCTACCGATGCATCAATGAGTCCCAACTTGGTTGTGTTTGTTACTCTCTTCATAAAGCGCTCTTCTTCAAACCCCATCAAAGCACTCACATCATGCTTGTCAAATGTCTGGTTATATTTGAGTAGTTGAGTAAGCTTCCAGTCATTCTCACGAATATATCCCATGCGTGTGTACAGATCGGCAGGATCTTTCAGAGATGCAATCCACTGGTCACTCTTAAAACTATATTTCCCATAATCAGTATCTACAGCCATAAATTCATGGCGATAGTCTTTATAGTTTAAGTTGATATCGTATGATAAATTTTCCAAAAACTTTATATTGGTATAGAAGGTAGTAAACATTTGCGTATTCTTGATATGTCCTTCCGACTGAGCCATATCCCACAAAGGGTTATGTGACTGAGGATCTTCCTCATTTGCTTCGGGGGCACCATACTTCCCGTCATAAAAGGGATAAACCCCCGGTACCATTTTTTGGGTAGTAATATTTCTGAGTGAATTTGTATCGCTCTTCTTCTGATCTGTGTGATAGCCCCACATACGGGTACCGATACGCAACCATTTAGTAATATCTGAATATACATTTGTGCGCATAAAGTATCGCTGATACCCTGTGTTCTTTATTAAGCCCGGGTTATCGATATAAGATACTGAGAGATTATAACCTGTGCGCCCCTCCTGTCCTGTAACCGACAAAGAATGTTTCATCATCCAATCGTTGCTGTATATCTCATCATACCAATCGGTATTAGGATAAGCTACGTAATTAGGGTATCCTGATAGTGAAATTCCATTCGGATCTTTCTCTGCTTCACGCCATTCATTTATAGTTATTTCACTAAAGGGAGCTGATTCGCCAATATTAATTGCCGATTCATTCATTAACTCCATGTATTTTGCATAATTAGATACAGTCTTAATTAATTTGGTAGGCTGGTTGAGAGACAATAATGTATTGTAAGACACACTCACTTTGCCGGCCTTCCCGGTTTTGGTTGCCACAAGAATAACACCATTTGCCCCTCTATTACCATAGATGGCACATGATGCAGCATCCTTCAAAATTGAAATTGAGGCGATATCGTTTGGATCTACGTTATTCAAACTTTGCTCCATTCCATCTACCAGTACAAGCGGTGAAGAACTGTTCAGTGTACCCACGCCACGAATATTGAATGAGAAACCTTCTCCATATGGAGTCCCTGAGCCCTGCATTGCCTGCAACCCGGCAGTCATACCGCTCAGTGCCTGTGAAGCACTGACCAGGGGACGTGAACGGGATTCTTTTTCCAGATTTACTGTAGCTACCGATCCGGTGAGATTGACTTTTTTCTGCGTGCCGTAACCTACTACCACTACTTCGGAAAGAAGAGCAACATCTTCATCCAATACAATATTGAAAGTGGTTTTGCCGGCGGTCAGTCCAACTTTTTGTGTTGCATAGCCAATATATGAAGCCTGTATTGTTTTTGTATCTGCCGGTATCTCCAGTTCGAACCTGCCATTTGCATTTGTCACTGTACCGGTATTAGTACCCGGAATAGTTAACGTAACACCAATAAGAGGTTCATTATTTGGATCTGTTACAATACCGTTGATACGTCTTTTTTCATTCGAATTTTGTTTTACAGAGCGGGTAATGATAATATGATCACCTTTAACTTTGTATTCCAATTCCTGCCCTTGCAATATTTGATTTAGAGCTTCTCTAGCAGTTTGATTATTAACCCTTACGGTTATTTTACGTGATAAATCAATATCGTTCTTCTCATAAACAAGGAATACATTTCCCTTAACCTCCAATTCTTGTAGTGCTTCGCGTACTGTTGTGCTCTGCAAATTCAGGGTCACTTGCTTCAAAGCGTCTCCATTGTCGGTAGTTGTAATTAATGTCGCACTCTGCAAATGCAGGTCATCCTTCTCCGCATAGATTGACAGTGGAAGCAACGCTGCCAATAAGACGAAAAACAAGTGTTTAATAATTTTACTCATTGATATTTGTTTTAGTATTTTGAACTGATTGTTAATTTTTTATTTAAACATCATCCAGGATTGTGTAGTCCCTTCCTGGTCGGGATTCTTAATTTTACCGGTTAGCTCCCAGTCGTACCTTCCTGCGGTCTTTCCTAAAGGTATTCCTCTTTCGCTATCTTTAATGACAACCGGTGCAAAATAACTTTCTCCGAAAACAATCGCATCTGTACAGCCTACCTCTTGCAAGGCTACGGCCACTTCACGCAATGAAGAACCATCGCTGGGAGTATTCCAATTCACCTTTTCGTTTTTAACCATATTATAGGTATTGCTGAATCGGTTGCTTACAAAAAACACCAGATCACCATCGGGGGTGATTCCTGCTGCACGCCTGCTCATGGGAACTCCGTCTACAACAGGTATAGAGCGGTCTGATATCCACGGATTACTTCCATTGATATGGCCCGACAAAGCAGCGTTTCGTATTGGAGTATGCCTTCCTTCATTTGTAGCAAAAGTCTGATATGACGCTTTATTTTCAGCACCAATCATTACCGATCCTCCCTGCAAAGGATAAGAATAGCCGCTGACAGCAGTTACAGGAGTCCAGGGTGTTCCATTCGAAACCTGTTTGTTTGTCCCTCCGTTTGAGAATTTATACAGTACATTGTCAAATACTTCAGCATATGATATTTCTGCTTTTCCTTCGGCCGAAATACCCAATGTCCCCGGACAGTTTTTGATTGCTGTGGCCGGATTGTATCCGATATGCGGTGCAGACAACAGTTGATTGTCGTTCAATGCAAGGCAATAGAATGTAGGCGACCATAACTGGCCTGACAATCCCGGAATAAATAGAGAATAGTCTGTATTTGACTCCATAATAGCCGTTGTACGATGTGCAGGGCTTGGCATATCCCATCCCCCTTTGTCAATACTCATATCCCAGCTAACTTTCATGTTGATTTTTCCTGCAGGAATAGTAATCAGCCATCCTTTATTCCCGTTTCTGCCATGTAGATTATTATTTTCATAAATCTGCATGAAATCTGGAATAACAATGCCGGCGTACTGATTTTTCAAATCTGCAGTAACATTTCTCCAGTTATCCCCGGCATTAATAATGCCGTTTACTGCACTAACCAAATAGTCTTTGTTATATCTTCCCTTTATCATTTTTTTTATGATGAATATGTTTAATTAATATTAAATGCCATAAAATTCACTATACTTACTATAATGAAAAACTGTCTTATCTGTGACACAGATATAGTTTTCAAAAGAAAATTAAGTTTATGATTATATGAAAGAAGAATTTGAAAAATTGATATATGATTTTCTTTCCGGAAACATTGCCAAGAAAGATCTACACAAGTTGAATGACTGGGTGCACGCAAGCACGGAAAATAAAAAACATTTTGAAAAGCTGAAACACATCTGGCTTTTATCTTCCGGGCATGATACTAACCATTTTTATGCTGAAGGTGCATACGCCAGATTTTTGGAGCGGATTCGCAAAAAGGAGGTTACTAAAAGAAAGGATAGGCTTGTTAGATATGCCGGGTATGCAGCAGCTATAATTTTACTATTGGTCACTACCACACTAATAACCAACGTATTTAAGGACACTCCTGAAAATTTGCTTATCTCTGAGGTATATGCCCCTCGAAAATCTAAATTAAAAATGAAGCTACCCGATGGTTCCGTTGTTTGGTTGAACGCCGACTCTAAATTATCATACTCTGAGAAATTTGGCAGGAATAACCGTAATATTCAATTAACAGGAGAAGGATACTTCGAAGTACAACATGGAGAATATCCATTTATTGTACAAACAGACTCCACACAAATTAGAGTTTTAGGCACAAAGTTCAATATCAAGAATTACAGTGACGAGGATTATATGAAAATTTCGCTGCTGGAGGGGTCTATAGCTTTATCAGGTGCTAATAAGGAGTACATAATGAAACCCAATCAAACAATATCTTTTAATAAAGTAAATCAGATTTATACACTGGCTGAAAACGCCGACTATGCTGAGCAATGGATTAATAATAAAGTTTTTTGGGATGAAATCCCTTTATTAACAATTTCCAAAGAGCTCGAACGACAGTTTGATGTGGCATTTTCATTTGAATCTGAGGGCCTTGAGAGTTTAGTTTTCCACGGGAGCTTCATTATTGAAACAAATAATCTGGAAGAGATACTTGGAATAATGGCAGAAACAAATAAATTTAAGTATTCAATTAAAAAAAACAAAGTTTATATCTTTAATGGCAAATAAAATGACTTCCTCTTGAAAAAAGTTGACTCTTGAAACAGCGGGGGCAAAAATGAAAAACAGATATTAAATCAATCAATACAAGGAAAATACACAGGTAGAAAGTCGAATGCAACTTTTATTTAAACTTTTGAACATATATTTGTATTTTTGCATGACATTTATATAGTCAAATGTAAGCAGCACAATTGTTGACTTTTTTCAGCAAGTGTATTAAAGGGTTTTGTACGTATGCCAAGTTGTGGAAATATTGCGGAAATATACAATAATTATGTGGATGACATGTATACTTACGCCATTTATTTAGGTTTTAAAGAATACGATATCATCGATGCTATACAAGATGTTTTTGTCAATCTATGTGAACTAAATAGAGATATAAAAAAGATCTCAAACATAAAATTCTATTTATTTAAATCTCTTCGCAACAGGCTGATAGATTTATATAAAAAAGAGAGCTTCACAATAACCTTCAACAATTCGACTCTACTTGACACTCTTTTTACTGATACTCAAAACACACCGGAAAGCAGGTTAATTAAAGGGGAAGAGTCAGATGAGATCGAAAAAAAGATTGAAGAAATGCTTTCTCTCTTATCTCCGCGACAAAGAGAAATCATCTATCTTCACTTTATTCAGGAACAGGATTATAAACATGTAGCGGAGATAATGGATATTAATTATGATAATTGCCGTAAATTGGTATATAAAGCCTTGTTAACCTTACGTAATAAATACGATGGTATAATATTTATTATTTATTTCACATACTTGATATATGAATTATCCACAGCGCCATTTCATTTCCCTTCTCCTCTTCTGCAATAGTGAACTATTCTTCTGGATTTTGTATGCAAAGGATGTGGATTTGTTAATTTATCATTATTTTTACTAAATACAGGCGACATTCCCAAGTTTTATCTGTCTTGTTAATACGTTATAAAATCTTTAAATAGTTTTATCAACAAAATTTTCCCCAATTATGATAAGCAATAGTCGCCCTTTTCATAAAACTCATTCTGAATTGCTACGAGATAAAAAATATCTATTGTGGCGATTTTCTCCTTCAAGAGAATTAGACAGATATTGGAATGTATTGATAAAACAAAATCTTGAATTACAGAAGGAAATTGATATTGCTGATGGATACCTGAAAAAAAAGTCTTTTCCAAAAAGATATCTCAAAGTAGAGAAAAAAGAAAAAATCCTTCAGGAGATATTATTTTCAGTACAGCAAAAAAGAAAAAACAAAGAGAAAAAGAGAGAGAGAATCCTAAGATTAGTAAGTTACGGGACAGTAGCTTCAATTCTGCTATTAATAGGAATGTTTATATATCAAATATCTCAATCTGGCTCCACCGGACAAATATCAATCTATCAAAATGAGACTGAAAGTATTCAGCTTATAACTACTGGTAAGACAACATTGTTTGATAAAAATATCAGTTTGCAAATTGATAAAATGGGTATAGCAAGAATCCCAGATGATAACAAAGGGGGAGAGGTTGAAATTGCAATGAGCAAGAATGGGCTCAATAAACTTATAGTACCTTACGGAAAACGTACAACAGTTACCCTCTACGACGGAACAAAGATTTGGCTCAATTCAGGTTCTACACTGACCTTCCCTTCAGAGTTCGAAGAAAATAAGCGCGAAATATCAATAACAGGCGAGATGTATATAGAAGTGGCTGAAAATAAAAAAGCACCTTTTTTTGTTAAAACATCCGATTTTTGTGTCAGCGTGTTAGGAACAAAATTTTGTATTTCGGCGTATGAAAAACAGCCACAGACTGTTGTACTAGCGGAAGGCAAAGTGAATTTAATGGCAAAAAAAACAAAAAAAGATATAGATTTTCTGCTTATGCCAAACGAAATGGCATTACTCAATAACAATCACTCATTTAGCAAGCGTCAGGTTGATGCATCGCAATATATCACCTGGACTAAAGGGTATATAATACTTAATGAAACGCCCGTAGAGGATTTATTGAATTACATAGCACGAAATTATAATTTCTCGTTAAAATGTACAAATGCTACAAACCTGAAAGGTCTTACATGCAATGGGAAACTATATCTTTCTGATAATATAGACAATGTAATGAAATCAATCGCAATACTATCTAACACAACATATAAGAAAGAAAATAACACAATTTACATAAGAAATAATAAAAAGATCGCAAAATAGATTACAACTAACAAAATGTTTTCAGTATAAATGGCTAAAATAATTATCATCTCATTGTTTATCATCTACATAACCATACTTTTCAATCATTATATTATCACACACAATGTAACCAATAAAAGTATTTCGCATCATGAAGAATAAATGTATAAGACAACAGGGAAAACCTGATAATGCCAAAATGGTATTTAAAATGTTCAAGGTTTTGAATGTATTACTACTTGCTGTAATTCTTTCTGCAAACGCAACAACCTTTTCACAGGAGACTTATATCAGCATCAGGCTTGATAATGTATCCATTAAGCAAGTGATTTCTGAAATTGAGAAAAAAAGCGACTTCATTTTTCTTATACCTGGTAATCTGAACGATGAGATGAGTAAAAAAATTGATATCAACATCAAGAATGAATCAATTGAAGATATCCTACACATCATCACATACGGAAGCAATTTTAATTATAAAATTTACGATAAACAAATTGTGTTTTACCTGGACGAAGAAAAAGAACAAATCGTTTTTGAAAAACCAATTAATCAAAAAAAGGAAACCAAAAAAAATGGTTTTGCCATTAACGGTACAATAATCGATTCCAAAGATAGAGAAACAATTATTTTTGCCGTCGTAGTATTAAAAGAGCTCAATTTATGGGCAACGAGTGACAAAAACGGTAAATTTTCCATCCAGAACGTCCTTCCCGGTGAATATACTCTTGAAGCATCGAGTATGGGCTATGTCACCTACTCTATCCCGATAAGTGTAACAAAGGATATTTCAAATTTGAATATTTTGCTGGAGCCCAGCAATTTGTTACTTGATGATGTTATAGTTACAGCTCAGTCAGGAGGGGCAATAAACTCATCTCATATAATGGAAAAGGCTTCTATTGATCACCTTCAGCCATCGAGCCTTGCAGATGTTATGCAACTTATGCCGGGTGCACTTATAAACAATCCCAATCTAACTACTCAGAACATAATAACCATAAGGAGCATCAAGGATTTTAGCGGGTTAAATGCTGCCGGAGTAGGCTTACTGATTGATGGTAATAAAGTATCCAATAATGCAGAGGTAGAAAGTGCCACATTCGACTACAGAAAAATCCCAACTGACAATATCGAATCGGTAGAAGTTATGACAGGAGTACTTTCGGCTCAGTATGGTGATATGACCTCAGGCGCGATTGTAGTGAAAACCAAGGCAGGTATGACACCCTACGAAGTGAGGATAAAATCTGATCCAAGGACAAAAGCTGGATCAATTAATAAAGGATACAGGCTGCCATATAACGTGGGATTTTTAAACGTGAGCATGGATTACGCCAAGGCTTTCAAGAAAAATATCTCGCCTGTTGATATCTTTGACCGGACAACGATTGGATTAACTTACTCCAATACTTTCAATAAAGAAAAAACGCCATTCAGGTTTAATTTCAAGGTTAATGGTAACTTTACCTCCAATAATGTCACACAAGATCCGGATGTCTCAAAAGAAGACTTTTCCAAGTCCTCTACAAATAATTTAAACACATCCATTTATGGGTCCTGGATGCTTAATAAACCCTACATTTCTGTGCTAAACTACAATATTTCGGCAGTCTATCAAAAACAAAAAACAAATCAATACACCGTCATAAACAGAACCCCCACTCCAACAACAAACACTAAAGTGCCAGGAATATCAGAAGGCTATTTTACAGAACTTCTCTATAAGGAAGATTTTTGGCTGGAAAGTGTTCCACTTTCCTTTAATGCCAAAATTCATGGGAATCTTAATAAGTTGATGGGAAAAACCCTATTCGCCAGTTTACTTGGATTTGAATATAACCGTGATGGAAACAAAGGAAGGGGTAGTTATTATACCGATGCAACTCCTCCCTTTTTCAGAGAACGTAATTATAAAGAGATCCCTTTCATGGACAACATCAGCTTATTCGCCGAAGAAAAAATTAAAATACCAATAAAAAAATCCACTCTGGAACTTGTAGGTGGAGCTCGTATAACCAAAATGAAACTGGAAGGATATAATTATAATCCTACTGTTGAGCCCAGGTTTAATGCGAGATACGAACTATTCAAACCTAAATTCAGGGGTGGCCTGAGAAAATTAAACTTCAGGGGTGGTTGGGGAATAATGGAAAAGTTGCCATCGATCGGTTATCTGTATCCTGCACCGATTTATATGGATTATAACCTATTCCGTTATAGCAGTACGGAAGCCAACAAGTCACTTGCGGTAATACAGACCGATATTATTGATGAACTGCTGCCATATAACTTAAAACCCAACAAGACCTATAATATGGAGATGGGTATTGATGTAAACATTTCCGGAATTAATGCACAGATTACCTATTTTAAAGAAAAACTGGTTGATGGTATTACCCAAAATGTTAATTTCAAGACTAATACTATTAAATATTATAACGCCTTGACCGGAGAAAATGCTGATCCAAAATTTGAGAACGGCACCGTATATGCAAAAGATGAAACAGGAAATTACATTGAAGTATCCCATACACTCCGAAATGATTTTAAATTATTTAGCAGGCCGGATAACCGGGGTAAAATAGATAAATGGGGCATTGAATATTCAATGTCATTCCCTAAAATCGAGGCACTGAACACTACGGTTATTCTTAACGGTGCTTACCTGAAAACGGAAGACAGTAAAGATGGAGAAGAACTTAAAAAGATAAACAGTAACGATCCGGTAAATCCACAGGAGGTCTTCCCCTATTTAGCAGTATTCGACAAAAATACCGGCAGCGATATCGGTAACAGTGCCAGAAGGTTTAACACCAATCTGAATTTTGTAACAAACATTCCTGCAATTAGAATGATTGTTTCATTAACCACTCAGTTTATCTGGTTCAATCAATCGCGATATATTTTTGATCCGGCAAACTCATACATTGAAGATCAGAATGGGAAGCCGATATATGACGATTTTTCAAACAAAAATGTGCTGCAGGATATCTATAGAGATCCAACATATTACATAGGTTTTGATGGAAACAGACATCCGTTTTCAGATTTTCACACCACCAACGATCCTGTGTTAAAAACTCGGCTCGCTCTTTTAAGGGAAACTACAAACAACAGCTACTACTTTCTGCCAACAGGATATAAACCATATATGATGGCTAATATAAGACTGACAAAGGAAATTGGCGATAACACCTCCCTATCGTTTTATGCAAATAATTTTACAAATCATACGCCGATCATGAAGGATAAAGCACGTCCTAATGCAATTGGGAACCGATTAAATTCAGATATATATTTTGGAGCAGAAGTGAAATTTAAATTTTGATCATCAGATACTTGGGTGCAAACACAGCGCCAGAAAAATTTCAAAAACATTAAAATCAAATAAAATGAAAAGATATTTATACAGTATTATTTCTATAAGCTTCATTTTAATTATTCCTTCTTGCCTCGAGAATATCAGATCAGATGAATTCAGTGAAGCAGAATTAAGTGGAACTGTTATTGTAAGCGTAAAAATGCCAGAAGGATATGATTATCCTGTAAAAGGATTAAAGGTTATACTTTACGATAACACAGCAGGTCTTCAGTTTAAAGGCATTACCGATGAACAGGGGGTTGCAGAAATCAGAGTTGCTCCAGGTTACTACATAGCGTCAACCGAAACATCCTTTAGAGATTCGGGAGGAATCCTTTACCTCTTTAACGGAATGTCTGAAAAAATTGATGCGATATCCCAGTCAAACAGCGTTGAAATTGAGCTTACAGCATCGAAATCGAGTCAGATTGTATTCAAAGAGTTGTATTTTGGGGGATGTTTCAACGAAGAAACAGGCAAAAGCTATACTACTGACAAATACATTATCCTATATAATAACTCAGATCAGGACGCATACCTTGATTCATTGTGTTTAGGTGTGGTTTATCCATTTAATGCTCCCACCAACGGACGTTTGTCTGATTGGGTAAAACCGGGGACCTCGGAACTGAGAGATTCCATTCCGGCAGCATCCATGGTATGGATGTTTCCCGGAACCGGTAAAGACAACATTCTTGAACCTGGCCGGGAAGTGGTTTTAGCACTCAATGCTATAGATCACTCCGCATCTGTGCAAACCTCTGTAAACTTAGGGAGACCAGGATATTGGGCCATTTATGATCCCATCATGACCCCTAGCCATGCTACTCCCGAAGCGGGTGTCAAATTACTTGAGGGGATTTGGAAAATTGGGAGTGCAAAAGCTTTTGTAATTTCTAATTTCAGTCCAGGATTTTTTATATTTACCCTGGGTGGAAAGAGTATTGAACAGTATATTCTGGACAATTACGCGTTAAATCCGAACTCCTCAAACATTAATTCAAGCGCTTTGCTTGTTGATAAAAATCTTATTTTAGATGCTGTTGAATGCCTTAGAAATCCCACAGATACCAAAAGATTCATGCCAGAGATTGATAACGGATTTGCAATGATATCAGGATCGGGTCAGGGACAGAGTATCATAAGAAAAGTCGACAATGAAGAAACGGAAAAAACAGGTGGAAGAATAGTATATATGGACACGAACAATTCATCCAACGATTTCGAAGTTATACCTCATCCTACTTTATATAATCAATAAGCTGGCGTTATTTAACCCGTTATATTTTAAATATTTATTTCATGAAAAAAAGATATATAATTATACTAGGAGCATGGGTATCATGGCAGTTAATGACATTCAACATGTTCGCACAGGCAAGCGATAAAAATGAAAAAATTGACTACACATTTGAAGAAATACAATTACGTGCTCCATGGGCTGTTTCTGATAATGTTTCGGGACTGGCCTATTATCAGTTTCAGGATTATGCTTCTGTTGGAGGCTTTTACAATTCTGAGAGTGGTGATTACAGAAATTACAATTCGGCTGAAAATTTATTTAATTTCGGAGTTGCTACACAAGCTTATAGGAAAGTTAAGAAACTGCTTTTTTATGGTGATTTCACATACAAATATGACACCAAAAAGAATCAAACCTGGCTAGGCAACTACATACCTGACTTTACAACAAACCCTATGCTGGACTCAATTCCGGGGAAAGTCCTAAGCGAGAGTTACGACATGTCCGGAAAAATTGCATATGCCCTGACTAATAAAACAGCATTGGGAATTGGCATTAGTTATCACACTGCAACAATGGCAAAAAGAACTGATGGAAGAAACTCGAATGTATATTCGTCAATATGTATAAAACCTGGTGTTACCCACAAAACTGCAAATTTCACTACAGGTCTGAACTTCAACTATAAGTACGATGTAGACAGAGTGACCTATGATTTTATCGGAGATTTGACAGGGAAAAACATATACTACATGGAAGGACTGTTTTTTATGGCCAAATCAGGAATAACTTCAGCAACCATTCTTAAAAGAGGCTATTTTTTTAATTTACTTGGAGGGGCATTTCAACTTGACTACAATAACAATAATCTCGAGTGGTTCAATGAATTAGAAATGAATTATGGGAAACTCAACAACTACGAAGGGATATTTCTTACCAAAAAGTACAGTCGTGAAGAGTTGCTAAACTACCATTATGGCGGTTCTATCAAGTTTTTAGGAAACAGCTCCAATCATTTTATAAAATTTAATCTAAACAGCAACGAAAGGGCTTCGAATTACATAATTAATAATTATGAGCAGGTTCCGGGAGAAATTAAATCGTGGGAATATTATGAAAAAGGGAGCGTTTTAAGATATATGACTTCCATTAAAGAACTAGATGCTGCTTATCGCTTTTGCTATAAAAAAACCGACTGGAAATATAATTTCAACCTAACAGCTGGGTTTAACAGGATGATTAACGAGAAAACTTACAAAATTTTCCCCGAGACTTACAATCAACATTTTAACATCAATACTTTGTACTTTGAGGGGAGGAAGTATTTCTATCCTCAGCAAAAAAATATAATTGAACTGGAAGCCGGGGTAGCATTCTCTAAAGGTTCAGATGAAGGAAACTCATTAAATTCGGAAAGCTCAGGCAATTTAGGCATGCTGCAACTAAATAAGAGATTGTTGGAAATAGATTATCAATACCGTAATGCCTCCAGAACAAACATCAATGTTGGAGCAAGGTATCGTCACTTATTGAATCCGGATAAAAATTATGCTTTAGAATTCTGTATGAAATACCACAAGATAGTAGCTAAAAACAAACAGAAGAGATCATTTCTGTCTTTATCAACGAGCTATGTTTTTTAGAAGAAACAGCGAAAAGAATAACGATACAACAATATATTAATACAATAAAATAAATTATGAAACTATTTTCGAGACATTTCAAAAAAAATTGGTTCAGACATCTACTGCAATGGGGTGTATTATTTGCAATAATCATCACAATGACCAATGTTTTCTCTAAAACTTCTTCCGATCCGGAAGCGTATTGTCCTTTTGGCGGCCTTCAAGCTTTTGGATCTTACCTATCCAGCGAAACTTTAGCCTGCAGTATGACCACAGTTCAGGTTTTGATGGGCCTGGCACTTGGAGTGGGAGTAATTCTCTTTGGCAAGTTGTTCTGCGGTTACTTATGCCCTGTAGGATTGGTTTCGGAATATATGTTTAAGTTTCGAAAAAAGACAAAGATTAAAGGGATTGAAATTGCGAACGGAACCGTTGTAGATAAAATTCTCAGATCGGTAAAATACATACTCCTATTTATCGTTTTTTACATGACATTGAGTACATCTGAACTATTCTGTAAGAATTTCGATCCCTACTATGCAGCTGCTACCGGATTTCATGGGGAGATCACATTATGGATGGCAGTTGCTTCTTTAGTAATCCTGTTCTTAGGAAGTTTCTTCATTAAATTGTTCTGGTGTAAATATGTTTGTCCTTTGGGCGCATTAAGTAACCTGTTCAAGTTTACCATTTCGTTCTTATCCATGATAATCCTATATATAATTCTTATTCAGTTAGGATTAAATATTCCATGGTTATATCTTTTGATAACAGCCTGCCTTATGGGGTATATCCTTGAAGTTTTCATGGTAAAACCCAAAGTCTTCCCATTGATAAAGGTGAATAAGGATGAGGGAAAGTGTACTGACTGCGGACTTTGCTCCAAAAAATGCCCCTACAACCTCCCTGTTGACAAAAACAAAGTTGTAAAGGAAGTGGATTGTACTCTATGCGGCGAGTGTCTATCGGCTTGTCCTTCTGATGCACTTACATTCAACAAGAAGAAATATAACCGCTGGTTACCGGCCATATTAACAATAGTTCTATTTATCATTGCATTGATTATTGGTTCTAAGTGGGAAATGCCTACAATCAATGAAACATGGGGTGATAACATCGAAGATGTAAAGCTTAAAACATTCAAAATGGAAGGACTAAGCTCTGTACATTGTTACGGTAGTTCAAAAGCATTTTCCGCAAAGTTACGTCGTGTTCCCGGTGTTTATGGTGTATCTACTTTTGTTAAAACTCAAACTGCAAACATCCTCTACGATCCAACTCAAACAAGCGAAGAGGAGATCATGGGAGCAACATATACGCCTGTGAAGTTCAAGATTGTAAATCCCGAATTATCAGACAGTCTGATTAAAGTAATTACAATGTATACCGAAAAGATGTACGATAAATTAGATCCGAATTATCTCGGAATGCAGTTCAGACAATATGGAAATGATAAGTATTTTGGAATTGAGACCAAGTTTTCATGTCCGCTAACCGTACATCTGTATATGGATATTGACGAACCCGTTGATAAAGAGTTCCTAAAAAATATTGTAGAGAAAAGGCAGCTTATCATTCGTTCGGCCGATGGGCAAGAGAATATAAGAGATTTGAATTTTGAATTTGTGAAAATTGAAACGGAAACCGATACTATTACACGGAGAGATTTTCTGGAAAGGCATTTCAATAAATACAATTCACGTTATAAGGAGAATATTAAGAAATTTGCCGGATTAGACTCTGCATCATTGGTGGTACCCTTTCCTGAACTTGACAAACCAATCTATTCGAGAAATATTCCCTATTTATCTAGTTACCTCTCTTTAAACGAAGGAGTTTTGAGACTGGAGACATTTTTAGATGACAATGATACTCCTTCCATGAAAATAGTCTATGTCCCTTCAGTAATTTCCGGAGAGAAATTATGGGAAAATCTTTGTTCGGATAAATGGAGTGTAAAAATGACAAGTGGAGAGATCAAAGAAATAGATGCAAGATTAGATTTCAAGGACAAGAAACAACAAACAGAATAACAATACTAAATAAACAGAAATTTTACAAAAGAAAATCTGATATGAGAAAATATATCATCATCTTGATAATTTTAATAGGTATAAGTGCAAACACAGTAAAGGCAGACGAAGGCATGTGGCTGATACAAGCTCTGAATAATGAACTGCAAAAGCGCATGGAAACCAGGGGATTGGAAATTGGGTCAGAAGTTATATACAGTGAAAATGAAGCTTCTCTGAAAGATGCCGTTGTTTCATTAGATTTTGGTTGCACCGGCAGTATGATCTCCAATAAAGGACTCTTAATAACAAATCATCATTGTGCTTATGATGATATTTTCAATCTAAGTACCCCTGAAAACAACCTGCTGGAGAATGGATACTGGGCAAAAAACAGCTCCGAGGAGATACCTGTAAAAGGGAAAACCATCTATTTCCTAAGAAAAGTGGTAGATTGCACAAACGAAGTGAACCATGTCAGAGATTCTTTACAGAAAATAAAACAGCCAAGCGGTTCGCGACGTGTATTTAGTATTATCGAAAATAAACACAAGCAGCAAAGCGGATACGAAGCCTCGTGCTCTTCCATGTGGAATGGCAACAAGTATTATATGTATTATTATGATACCTATACCGACATAAGGTTTGTTGGCGCCCCCCCTGTTCAGGTCGCAGCGTTTGGAGGCGATGTTGATAATTGGGAATGGCCTCAACATAAATGTGATTTCGCACTGTATCGTATATATGGAGATAAAAATGGAAGACCTGCAGCTTACTCAGATGAAAACATTCCAATTAAACCCAAAAAAATTCTGAAGATTTCACTGGATGGTGTTCAGGAGAACGACTTTGCTATGATAATTGGCTTTCCGGGGAGAACCGACAGATACAGTTCCTCTTTCAAAGTAGATATGAATGAAAGAATAATTGGGCCTATAATGGTGGAATCTATGGGGACAAAAATGGAAATTATCAGAAAATGGATGAACAGAGATTCCGAAATACGCAAGAAATATTCAAATATATTTTTTGGTTTAAGCAACGTACAGGAATCCCTGGCAGGTGAGGTTGCTTGCACACGAAGATTTGATGTTGTAGAGAAAAAAAGGCAGGAAGAAAACAAATACTGGAAAAATGACGCCTCACTCCTGTCGATGATGGAAAGAGGATACAAAGATGTGGAAGAAATCGAAAAATATATGACATACTACCGCCAATCGCTCGTTTCAGGGAAGGGATTTATTGCACTGGGGAACAGGGTAAACTCTTTAAAACCTGACGACAATCAATCGTATGACTCATTCGTAAAAAGGGTTGAAAAATTATTTACTGAATATGATGCCCGAGTAGAAAAAGAGCTTATGGAGTATCAACTGAGACTATTTATCGAAAACGTACCTGAAAAATATTGGGGGCCATTTATAAAGTATCTGACAGGAAAGTTCGAAGACAATTACGCAGCAATGACAAGTGAGATATTCGATAATTCTGTTATGCTGGATCCCAATAGATTTAAAGAGGCAGCGAAAGAAAAAAACAACATTAAGCTCTTCATGGAAGATCCAGCAGTTAAGTTGGCTAGAGATATAAAAATATCTGATTTACGCAAAGATGAAACACAGATATTAAAGGGTAAAGTGTCATTGTACAAAATGGACGGTCTTTATGAAAAAGCATTGTACAACAAGAAAAAAAGTGCAGGTATATTACAATATCCGGATGCCAATTTTACCATGAGACTTACTTATGGAAATGTGTGCAAAATGCAACCATCTGATGCAATCAATTACAACTATATATCAACCACGCAAGGCATTATTGACAAGTATAATCCTTATGATTATGACTTTGCATATCCTGAAAATATTCTCAATATAATTAAAAGAGGAGAATGGGGAAAATATGGAAAGGATGGAAAATTGCATGTAAACTTCCTTACAAACAATGACATTACGGGCGGCAATTCGGGAAGCCCTGTCATGAACGGGAAAGGCGAGCTGATAGGATTGGCATTCGACGGAAACAAAGAGTCCTTGGCTTCA
Organism: Petrimonas sulfuriphila; assembly: GCA_038561985.1. Lineage (NCBI taxonomy): Bacteria > Pseudomonadati > Bacteroidota > Bacteroidia > Bacteroidales > Dysgonomonadaceae > Petrimonas > Petrimonas sulfuriphila. The sequence goes on from CP073276.1 coordinate 446,675, forward strand.
AAGTATTACTATCAGGATGAGATGACAAACTGTGTTTCGGTTGATATCCGGTATGTACTTTGGTATATCGACAATTGTACTGATGTTGGATATCTTTTGGATGAAATAGCAGCCAAATAGCAAGTATCAATAGTTGTAATATGTGTCTAAGATTGTTTCCCTTCTTTCTTCTTGCTGCACTAATTGTATTACCGGGATGTTGGACATTGAAAAACACATCAACCCGAAAAATTAACAACAGATTTTTCAAACAGGCCGGAAGGACTGATTCGAAAGATCTGTTTGTTAAGGGTGATGAAGATCAAGTGGAAATATTCCGGATAAACAGCAAGAACTTCACATGTGATTTTGATAGTTCGACAGTAGAAATCTACCCATTAATTTTATGCGAAAAAAACATTTTGCCGCGAATAACTTTCCATGAAAATGCCTTTAAAATGAATTTCATTATTCTCCCGCTTAAATTAAGACCTGCTGTAAAGGAAGTTTCTCATCAGCTAAATTGCGATTTTAACGGTTCAATTTGTGCCGGATATTTGAAAAACAGATATAATATTGATTATTTAAACCACAAGTCTGGCTTATATGTAAGAAATATCTCCAACTACGAATTCTTTTACGGCCTGTTTATGGGAATAGGGAACACTTTTATATCCCCAACCACCACAGATCATGCTATAGATGATGAGTACGACGGGGTAGTGTTACAAAAAGGAATTGCCGTCTATATGGGTTACAACAACCTAAAGGCAGGTATTGCTATAGGAATGGATAATTTACTGGGTAAAGACAGAAAAAACTGGATTTACGAGAACCGGCCTTATCTTGCTTTTACGCTGGGTTTTAATATCGAAAATAAATAAATTACTGGAAATACTACATTATTAACAAGTATAATATGAATAAGAAAACGTTTCTTATAATTGGATTGCTCGTTCAGGTTGCATTCTTAGCTGCACAATCGTTCGATATATCAGAAGCATTGCCTGTCGATAAAGAATTTATTACAGGTCGGCTAGAAAATGGACTTACCTATTATATCAGAGAGAGCAAATTAAGTGAAAACAGAGCTGATTTTTTTATTGTCCACAATGTAGGTTCTCTGCAGGAAGAGGAAAACCAGCGCGGATTGGCCCATTTTTTAGAACATATGGCTTTTAACGGTACAAAACATTTTCCCGGTAAGCAATTGCTCAACTATTTCGAAAGTATAGGCGTACGATTTGGGGTAAATGTAAATGCATACACTTCCATGAGCCGTACTGTATACAATATATCGGAAGTACCTGTAACCAGGAGTTCAGTGGTTGATACTGCTTTATTGGCACTGCACGACTGGTCACACTACATCAACTGTCTGCCTGAAGAGATTGAAAGTGAGCGAGGAGTAGTTCGTGAAGAAATGCGAAGAGGTGACAACCCGCTGACAAGAACAATGCAGACCATATCAAAAATTCAACGTACCAACTCACGTTTTGCCGAAAGGACCCCTATAGGATTAGCTGAAGTGATAGAAAACTTTGACCATCAAGATTTAATCGACTTCTATCATAAATGGTACAGGCCTAACCTGCAAGCAGTAATTGTTGTAGGAGATATTAATGCCGTAGAGATCGAAAAAAAAATCATAGAGAGGTTTTCCACAATCCCAAATCCTGAAAATGAAACGAAGAAGATATATTATACGGTTCCCGATAACAAGGAGCCCATTGTTGGATTTTTCACTGATCCTGAAACAAAAGCGAGCTCAGTAAGGATGACTGTAAAAATACCGCATCGCTCTGTTGCCGAAAGGCAAACACATGCATTTGTATACGATAAGCTTGTGGAAGAACTATTTTTAGAGATGTTTAAATCAAGATGTACGGAAAGAGCCAAAAAGACCGGTGCTGATTTTCGCGTAATCGTTCCGGTATTCGGTGAAATTGATTATACATGTAAAACTTTTACTGCAACTGCTATGCCTGCACACGGGAAAGATCTATACACAGCTCTCAATGGTGTTTTAGAAGAAGTTGAACGTATAAGGCAACATGGAATGACAAGATTAGAATTGGATAATGCTAAAAATATTGTAAGAGCAAACATCAGAAAAAAACAATCTAATCAAGTGCAAAAACCGGCCAACAAAGATTTTGTTAATATTGCAGTAGAAAACTTTACACGGAACAAGGCACTTGTGAATCATACAGAATTAATGGATCTGACATACTCAATGTTAGACAAAATGAAAATTTCAGATATTAATGACAACATTGAAGTCTTTTTAAATGAAAACAACAGGATAATAATCTTTGCTGCACCGGAAAGTGACAAAGAATCACTTCCTTCAGCCACTGAGGTGTTAGGGCTCGTTAAATCAGTCCAAAATAAAGCTCTAGAACAATATAACCCTGTGATCAAAAAAGAACTTGCTCTCTCAGTACCAATAAATCCAGGTAGAATTTCAGGTTTCCGCCAGATAAGTGCAGCTGACTTTGGCATTAAATATAAAGTACCACTTGATTCAACCACTGAGATCAAGCTTGAAAATGGAGCAAGGGTCATATGGAAAGAATCGTACGGAAACGGTAAAAAAGTTAGGCTATCAGCCTTTACTCCGGGAGGTTATGCTCGTCCTCACTCCATAGAGGAGATTATGATTCTGAAAAATTACATGAGGTACTATAATGTAGCCAACTTAAACTGGAATGAATTGAGTGAATGGAAACATACCAATAGCATCAGATTAAGCCAGTCAGTCAACAGAAGAACAGATAACTATTCAGGGGATTTTTATCCGCAAAAAAGTGAAAATTTCTTTAAACTGCTCTACTCCCATTTCACTGACGTTTCTGCAGACCAAACAGAGCTCAGTAAGTTCCAACAACTATTTTTAAAGACTATCGGAGAAGAAAAAAATGAAACAAAACTATTTGAGGATTCAGTTAAGAGACTTACCTACTCTTCCGATCCTCTTAAAACTAACTTCGATACTCTATATATTCAGTCAATTAATACGGAAAAATTAAATAAACTTTATAAGCGTCATTTTTGTAATCCAGCTGAGTTTACATTCATATTTACCGGCCCTATGCCTGTTAAAGATGCTGTCCCTTTAATAGAAAAATATTTAGCCTCTATTGCTGTCAATCACCACGCACAAGAAAAAATTTTGGAATACAAAGATCCTGAATTAAACAGAGGAAAAGTAGAACTTTTTTATAATGCGAAAAACACAATAACATCGAAGGCTTCAGTATCTATCACTTACCATACAGATATTGAATATAGCTCAACAAATTATGCAAACACGCTGTTTTTACGTGATATATTATCCAGAAGATGTTATCAAAGCATTCGCGAGGACAGAGGAGGCACCTATCATGTCGCTGTATCCGCATCACTCATCAGACACCCTCAATCGCAACTTGTTGTAAAGATTGAATTTGAGACTAATTCTTCAATGATTCCTGAATTATTGAAAGTTGTACAGCATGAAGCAGATCTATTAGCAAAGGATGGACCTACCATAAAAGAGATTGATGAAGTAAAGAAATATCGGGAAAAAGCCCTGAATAATAATAAGATTATTCCCTGGTCTACCATCATTACCCAATCAATATTAAATGAAGAATTTCTGGATACTAATGATTCTGAATTGTTGGATGAGGTTAATGCAGCAAGGATACATAATCTGGCTAAACAACTATTTGGCTCAGGTAATAAAATGACTTTTGTCTTTGATCCCCGGGATAGCACAGTTGAACAATAAAAGGGTCAACCTATCTCAAGCGTTACCGACGTAAATCATTATATACAACTTCCCGATTGAAGAAATTTCAATCGGGAAGTCTTTATTAAACTATTCATGAGTCCTCTCCGAAAACCTCAAAACCCAATTTTATCGGTTTGCAACTTATTGAATATCAATGATCATATTGTGAAATTTTTAAGAAAAAAGACTTATTGGAGGAGACTCGTTCATTTATTTTTCAATTTTAATTTTATAATACTTCGGTAATTTTTTTAAATAGTTCTTGTAATTCACTGAATATCAATAGAGTATGGCACTTTTAGAGGGCCTGATATAAATTGTTGACTGTCAGCATTATAAATGAAGTTTTAACGAAGTATTAATTTTATATAGCTAAAAAGTTAAACTTGAAGATCCGGTACAAATTGCAATATCATACACTATCACGAAACTTATTTGTATGGTTGAAAAAAAATGCTGAATTTTCAATAGTATACTTTTACCTGAAAAAAGTTGACTCTTGAAACAACACTCCTTTCCAAACATCCATGTAGACCAATGCAAGCGCAAAAAGCGGAAACCAAAACCCGGGATAACCACACCATGCAAGAGAACTACTGCAAAAAGCAGAGTTTTGAACTGTTCGATGCGAATAAAACGTGCTTGCACAAACCTTCTCAACCATTCCGCCGGTAACGATGGAATACCTCTGGAACCGAAACAACAAACCGATGGAAGTCTATGCAAAAAGAGGCTGTCTCAAAAAAAAAGCAAAGTCCATGCGGTGCGGCAGGCAATACTTTCCCTAAAGTGATACGTTGGCGCCAATCTAATAATTCAACCCGAACGCCCAAAGCGGTATCACATATACATAATTTGCACAACAAAACAAGCATTTTCTTAAAATACTGCTCATCGGAAAGTGCGTTTTTAACTGATCCACTTCACGTAAGCAAAATCCATGCGGTGCGGCAGATCCGGATTTTTCGGATAAATACGCAAAGCATATTGGTGTGTGCCTGGGTCGTTTAGCGCTTCTCTGGTTTGGAAAAAAAGCCGGGAACCTTCCGTTTTCAACAAGTTGAACTCGTATTTTTCAACAAATTCAACTTTATTGGCAGTTGAGTCGTAGTCAACCACCACGCACTCCAGCCCCAACTCGGCAGCAATATCTTTCTTGTCGATAACCACTTCGCCGTAAATCTTGTTTTTTCCGTTATTTATATCTACTTCCTGTACCGGCTCAAACTCCAGTTTAATTACTTCGATCTTGTCCCATTTAGATGCGGTATCTTCTTTCCAACGAACGATTTCCTTAGCTTTCGCATAATTATTTTCGGCAAGCTTTTTCGATCGTTGTGCCAGCTTCATATAAAAACGGTCGAAGTAGTCGTCCATCATCCGTTTGGTCGTGTAATGCGGAGCTATTTCTGCAATCGATTTCTTCACGAACTTCACCCACTGAGGCGAATATCCGTTGCTGTTGTGCGCATAATAAAGCGGAATGATCTCCGACTCAAGCATGGTGTAAAGAGTCGATGCATCCAGTTCATCCTGGAAAGCCTGATTTTCGTAAGTCCGTTTTGCGGTTAACGCCCAACCGGCCCCTTCGACATACCCCTCGTACCACCAGCCATCCAATACAGAAAGGTTTAACACGCCGTTCATAATGGCTTTTTCACCCGATGTGCCCGAAGCTTCCTGTAAACGCGTAGGGGTGTTCAGCCAGATATCAACGCCCGAAACCAAACGTTTAGCTAAACGCATGTCGTAGTTCTCGAGGAAAATTATTTTTCCTAAAAATTCGGGGCGGCGCGATATTTCCACAATGTGCTTGATGAGCGATTGTCCACCACCATCTGCAGGATGCGCTTTGCCGGCAAAAATAAACGTAACCGGGCGCTCGGGATTGTTCAGTATTTTTGCCAGACGGTCTAAATCTGAAAACAATAAATGAGCCCGTTTATAGGTAGCGAAACGGCGCGAAAATCCTATGATCAGAGAACCCGGCCTGATTTCATCGAGCATCGAAATGATCCGGGTGGGGGCAGCCTGATTTTTTAACCACCCATCAACAAACTCACTCTTGATGTAATCGACAAGCTTCTCCTTCAAGTGCATGCGTAATCCCCAAATCTCCTCATCACTGATATCATACACCTTTTTCCATATCTCGGGATTAGACTGATCCTGGTAAAAATCTTCGCCCAGGTTATTCTCGTAAATCCTCTTTACCGATGAAGTTGCCCAGGTCGGCAGGTGGACACCGTTGGTAACATAGCCCACATGGAGTTCCTGTGGAAAATAACCCTTCCAGACCGGCTGAAACATCTCCTGAGAAACCAGGCCGTGAAGTTTACTTACTCCGTTTGATTCCTGTGCGGTGTTCAACGCAAAAACACTCATCGAGAACTTTTCGTTTGTACCCGGATTATCACGTCCCATATCCATAAACTGATACCAGGGGATACCTATCTTGTTGACCAAAGGTTCCATGTATTTCCGGATAAGCGACTCCTCAAAATAATCATGACCGGCAGGAACAGGGGTGTGTACCGTATAAAGGGTGGATGCACGTACAACCTCCAACGCTTCGTTGAACGACAGTTTTTCTTCTTGCACATAATCGCGTAACCGCTTAGCACTGATAAGGGCTGCATGCCCCTCGTTCATGTGATACACATCTTTCCGGATACCTAGCCTTTTCAGAAGCAATATTCCTCCTACGCCAAGCAAATATTCCTGTTTCATGCGGTTTTCCCAATCCCCTCCGTAAAGTTGGTGGGTAATGGACCGGTCATATTCGCTGTTATGTTCAAGATCTGTATCCATCAGATACAACTGAATACGCCCTACCGATACTTTCCAGATATTTGAATATATGGTTCTGTCGTGGAAAGGTACTTCGAGAACAACAGGCTTGTTATGTTCATCCAGTACCTGGGTTATGGGTAAGGAACCAAAGTTTTGGGCTTCGTAGTTGGCAATTTGCTGCCCGTCCACGGAAAGGGTTTGGGTGAAATATCCGTGGCGGTACAGGAACCCGACAGCAGTCATATCAACCCGGCTGTCGCTTGCTTCTTTCAGGTAATCACCGGCCAGAACGCCGAGCCCGCCGGAGTATATCTTTAAAGCGTGCGACAGGCCGTATTCCATGCTGAAATAAGCAATACTGGGCCGATCTGCATCGAAAGGAGTACCTATATAGTTTTTGTATGATTGATGTAACCGACCTATTCTAGCCATCAGATCGGCATTTTTCATAATTTCCTCCGTTTTTTCAGTACGCAAGTTTTGAAGTAACGCTACCGGATTTTTACCACACTTTTCGTATTCCTCATAATCCAGCAATTCAAAAATTTCTTTTGCCTCCTCGCTCCAAACCCACCAAAGGTTATGGGCGATTTCTTCCAACGGCCTTAACTCTTCCGGCAAAATTGAATGTACGTGCACATCATGCCATACCGGAGTGTTTGAATAACTCGCTTTAATAATCATTTTTTATCGTTTAAATGTTGATTTTTTAATGTTGATTTTGGTCTGAATTCAAATCATCAGAATTTCAGACCACTACACTTTTAAACGTCAAGATAGTCTGACCATCTAACTACCCAATCGTCTAACAGTTTTCGCTCTTTATTCTTTGTTCTTTTCCGCAAATATAAGCATTTAATCGGCTTTGTATCTTGCCGGTTTCGATAACCGTATAAAAGAGTTGTGCAATGCTTTGCGATAAGCTTCCTGATAATAGGTGATGAAATGTGCCCAATCTGCCCTGTCGGAAAGTTCCGCAGCCATTTTTTTCAACACATTCACCTGATCTATACTTTTGAGTGTAAAGTCGTATAGGGTGGCTGCAATCTCCTCTGCCACCTCTTTATAGTTGCTGTCGTCCCGGTAAATGACCTGTACCCCATCGGATAAACCTTTCTCTGTATCTCCATTTTTCTTTGCCCAAACACCAAAACCCGCCAGCGTTGTCGTGATGGTAGGAATGGAAAAGGCAACGCTCTCGTGCGGTGTGTACCCCCACGGTTCGTAATAGGACGGAAAAACAGAAACATCCAGGCCAATTAACAGGTTGTAATAATCCGTATTGAAGATACCGTCGAATCCGTTCAGGTAAGACGGAACAAAAATTACTTTTACCCTCTCCTGCTCTGAATTGCTAAATCCAAGGTATTTCAGGTAATTTACAATCTTGTCGTTTTCGATATCCTGCAGCTGATGAGTTGTATAAAGTGCCGATTGCCAATCTTCCCTGGGACCCTTTATCCAAGCAGGGATCATAATGAATGCAATCACATCTTTGGACAATTGAGGCATCTTGCGCAACGTGTCCAACGCATCGATAAAAACATCGATACCTTTGTTCTTGTATTCATACCTTCCGCTAATTCCTACCAGTAGTGCATCGGGATGAACAAAATGCCCCAATAGTTTCTCCGCAACACTCAGCAACGTTTCACGCGCCTTTTTTCGGGTACGCCTATAGTTCAATCCGTTGGGGATAAAGTCTTTCTCAAATCCGTTGGGAGTCACCACATCAGGCTGACGCTGAAGAAACTGCGAACACTCTTGTGCCGTAATATCACTTACCGTAGTGAAACAATCCACACTTTGTGCCGCCCTTTTCTCAATGGAATGCTTGGCCACCATATTCAGTTGGCGCGCCATCTGATCGCCGTTATAATTTTTCAGGTGATTGTAGAGCGGGAGCCCGTTTCCGGCAATAGAGCGTCCTACTCCCGTGGCGTGGGTGGTGAAAACTGTGGCAATTTTCGGAACATATTTCTTGATGTACAAGGCTCCCATACCTAACTGCCACTCATCGAAGTGCGCAATGACATGGCACGCCTCCAAACGGTGAAACCGATAGAAACTTTCTATAACCACCCCCGAAGCATAGGCGAACATCGATGACTCGTCGTAATCTCCGTAGGCATACATGGAGTCTACCCCAAAATCGAGCCACATCTCTGAATAGATGCTGTTCTTTTGTTCAAAAAACCGGTCAAACTTAATCAGAAAAACGATGGGATTTCCAGGTACATTCCACCTTCCAGCACGTATCTCGAGGTTCTGGTTTATCCGTGCAAAGTTTCTCCAATCGGCGTAAAGTTCCTTTTCTTCCAGGAACCAGGGATTATCCGATGGTTGTAAAACATCGGGGCCGATAAAAAAAACCTTGTCTTTGTATAATTTTTGTAGTGAATTTGCCTTCGTTGATAAAACGGTGTAGATACCGCCAACTTTGTTACACACTTCCCAACTTGCTTCGAAGATGTAGTCGGGAGTATGCTTTGCATCCATTTGCATATAAAAGAACTGTAATTTGAAAGACAAAGATACAGATTTAAAGTGAAAAAGCGAAAAGGGAAGTCTTAAAAATATCATAATCACAGGCACAATCCGTAAATCTAAAATCGTAATTTCTTTGTACCTTTGCCCCGAATTTATAAACGATGGTATCAGACATCTCTCAATTGCTCCGGATCCTTGAGGTTCACCCCAACGTAGCGGCCGCAAACAAATTGCTGAAAGAGGTAAAAACACTTTTAGTGAAAGGTTTGCACGGTTCTTCGCGTGCACTTTTCTCGGCAACGCTTTATAACAAACAACCGCGGACCTTTCTTTTTATCCTCAATGACCTGGAAACGGCAGGATATTTTTATCACGACGTTACACAGATCCTGGGAACGAAAGACATCCTTTTCTTTCCTTCGGCTTACAAACGTGCTGCCAAGTACGGACAGATGGATCCGGCAAACGAAATTCTCCGCACCGAAGTGTTGAGTCGTTTACAAAACAACGACTCTTCGTTGTTCATCGTATCTTACCCCGATGCGCTGGCAGAAAAAACGGTTTCTCAGGCAACACTTCAGCAAAACACCCTGAGGTTGTCGGTGGGTGAGCAGGTGGATTCCGGTTTTGTATCGGAAGTACTGGACTCTTACGGTTTCACCGCTGTGGATTACGTTTACGAACCCGGACAGTATGCCACTCGCGGAAGTATATTGGACGTCTTTTCCTTTTCGAACGAATTGCCTTACCGTATCGATTTCTTTGGAGACGAGGTGGAAACCATTCGCAGCTTTGAAGTTGAAAGCCAACTTTCTGTAGAGAAGTTCGTCGAAATCCGTATCGTCCCTGAATTCGGTAAAAGCAAGCACAAAAACGCATCGCTTTTTGACTCTGTTCCCCGGGAGACGATTATCGCGATTGAAGATATCCGCTGGATAGAAAGCCGCGTTGAAAGTATCTGCAACGATGAGCTGAGCATTGACATCAGTAACGAGGAACTGGTTAAAGCCGACCTGCTCACGAAAGAAGAGTTCCTGTCATCTATTGAACCGTTCACACACCTGCGGTTCGATACGAAACTGACGGACACCCCAGATGCCATCTTGCAGTTTCAAACAACTCCACAACCGTTGTTTCAAAAGAATTTTGATTTGATTTCGGACTCGCTCAACCAGTTCCTGCAAAACAACTATACCCTTTACATCCTCAGCGACAGTGAAAAACAGCACCAGCGTCTGAACACCATCTTCCACGACAGGGGCGACGATATTCCGTTCACGCCTGTAAACAAAACATTGCACGAAGGGTTTTCGGACGAATCGCTGAAAATCTGCTGCTTTACGGATCATCAGATTTTCAACCGGTTCCACAAATACAACCTGAAATCCGAGAAGGCCCGCTCCGGAAAGATTGCACTCACATTAAAGGAGCTTAACCAGCTTCAACAAGGCGACTTTGTGGTTCACCTGGATCACGGAATCGGAAAATTTGCGGGACTGGTCCGCCTTCGTATCGGAGAAACGGTGCAGGAGGTGATCAAGCTAACCTACCTGAACAACGATTCGGTATTCGTTTCCATCCATTCCCTTCATAAGATATCCAAATACAAAGGCAAAGAAGGAGAGTCTCCGCAACTCAACAAATTAGGCTCCGGTGCGTGGGAAAGGACTAAGGAAAGAACTAAAACAAAAATAAAGGATATCGCCCGCGACCTTATAAAGTTATACGCCCAGCGACAGAACGAAAAGGGATTCTCCTATTCAAAAGACACCTACCTGCAAACTGAACTGGAAGCTTCGTTCATGTATGAAGATACGCCCGATCAGCTAAAAGCCACGCAAGAAATCAAGCTGGATATGGAAAGTGACCATCCGATGGACAGGTTGGTATGCGGCGACGTGGGCTTCGGCAAGACGGAAGTAGCCGTACGTGCGGCTTTCAAAGCGGCCACCGATGGCAAACAAACGGCCGTTTTGGTACCGACCACCGTGCTGGCCACCCAGCATTACAAGACATTCAGCGGAAGATTGTCCGATCTTCCCGTAAAAGTGGATTACCTGAGCCGCGCCCGCTCGGCGAAAGAACAAAAACAAATCCTCTCCGAGTTGAAAGAAGGCAAGATAGACATCATCATCGGCACTCACCGGTTGGTAGGCAAAGACATTCAGTTCAACGACCTGGGCCTGTTGATTATAGATGAAGAACAAAAGTTCGGCGTATCCACCAAAGAGAAACTGAAACAGCTGAAAAGCAATATCGACACGCTCACGATGACCGCTACCCCTATTCCCAGAACGTTGCAGTTTTCGCTGATGGGGTCTCGCGATTTTTCCACCATAAACACGCCTCCCCCCAACCGTTATCCTGTACAAACGGAGGTTCACACGTTCGACGTGGAGGTGATGAAAGAGGCCATCAACTACGAGGTGAGCCGGAACGGGCAGGTTTTTATCGTCAACAACCGCATACAGAACATTTACGAAATGGAAGCGCTGCTCAGGCGCGAGGTCAAAGACATCCGTATTGCGGTAGCTCACGGACAGATGGATCCGAAAAAACTGGAAGCCATTATTGCCGATTTTCTGAATCACGAGTACGATGTGCTGCTGGCAACCACCATTATCGAATCGGGAATTGATATGCCCAACGTGAACACTATTATCGTTATCAACGCTCAAAACTTTGGGCTGAGCGACCTCCACCAACTTCGCGGACGCGTGGGAAGGAGTAATCGCAAAGCGTTCTGTTACCTGATGGCTCCACCGCTCTACACACTCAGCACCGATTCCCGGCGAAGGTTACAGGCTATTGAGAATTTCTCCGAGCTGGGCAGCGGCATTCACATCGCGATGCAGGACCTGGATATCCGGGGTGCCGGTAACCTGTTGGGTGCAGAACAAAGCGGATTTATTGCCGACCTGGGCTACGAGACGTACCAGAAGATCCTGGCAGAAGCCGTACAGGAATTGCGCAAGGAGGAGTTTACCGAACTCTATCGCGAACAACAGGAACTGAAGGCCGAAAGGGAAGAGGATTTTGTCGACGACGTGACCGTAGAGAGTGACCTGGAGCTGATGTTTCCGGTAGCCTATATCCCCAACGATGCCGAACGGGTAGCCATGTACCGCGAGTTGGACAACATGGAATCCGAGACACAAATCATGGATTTTACCCAACGGCTGGAAGACCGTTTTGGTAAAATCCCCGCACAAGGAAAAGAGCTTATCCGTATCGTGCGGCTTCGCCGGCTTGCTAAATCACTAGGTATCGAAAAGATTTTCCTGAAGACCGGCCGAATGACCCTCTTCCTTATCTCCGATACCGAATCGCCTTATTACCGCTCAACGGCTTTCGACAAACTGCTAAACTTTATCCAGACTCATCCGCGGGACTGCCAGCTACGGGAAGCCGGCAAAAAACGATCGGTAATCATCCGGAATGTAAAAACCGTTGAGGCAGCGATTGCGCTAATACAATCCATCCACTGACAAGTACCGTTCTCCCGTATCGTAATTGAACGTCAATATCCGCTTTTTCTCGGTCAGTTGCGACACTTTCTGCGCCACGGCAGCAATAGCCGCACCGGTGGAGATCCCTCCGAGAATACTCTCCTCTCGTGCTAGCCTACGGGCGTATATAAAGGCGTCTTCGTTGGATACTTTGATGACACTGTCGAGCACGTTCAGGTCCAACGTGTCGGGGATAAAGCCAGCTCCGATGCCTTGAATGGTATGCGGGCCGGGACTATCGCCGGAAATAACGGGAGAAGCCGCCGGCTCAACGGCAATGACCTGAATGGAAGGAAACTTCTTTTTTAGCTCTCTCCCCACTCCTGTAATGTGGCCACCGGTACCTACCCCCGTAATCAGGTAATCAAACCCTTCGGGAAAATCATTGAGTACCTCTTTTGCCGTCTTCTCTGCATGAACCGTTACATTGGCTTGGTTTTGAAACTGTTGTGGGATCCAGGATCCCGGAATTCCGGATTGAAGCTCCAGGGCTTTCTCAATGGCACCTTTCATCCCTTTCTCCCGGGGTGTCAACACCAGTTCCGAGCCAAAAAGCCCGATCAGGCGACGTCGTTCAACCGACATGGATTCGGGCATCACGATAATGACCTTATACCCTTTGTAGGCACCGACAAAAGAAAGCCCTACACCGGTATTTCCCGATGTGGGTTCTATAATGGTTCCTCCGGGCTTCAAGATCCCTTTTTTCTCCGCATCTTCAATCATTGCCAGAGCAATACGATCTTTGATACTCCCTACTGGATTTTGTCTTTCCAGTTTAATCCATACTTCGTGATGGGGGAACAACTTGCTCAAACGTACGTGAGGTGTATTCCCGATTGATTCCAGAATGTTGTTAAATCTCATTGTTGTTAATTTTAAAATGTTATGAATACCTTATATGTTTTTGTTTAAATGATAAAGTCAAGAGGCTGAACAAAGTTTTTTACCGTTCTGATCTTAACATCCACCGAGTTGTAAACCAGCGAATAGGGGATAACGCTTTGTGTCAACCACGCACCGCCACCAATGGTTGAGTCGTGCCCGATAACCGTCTCTCCTCCCAAAAGGGTAGCATTGGCATAAATAACCACATTGTCTTCCACTGTGGGATGCCGTTTTACATCCGACAGTTTTTTTTCCACGTAGAGCGCTCCCAGCGTTACGCCCTGATAGATTTTCACGTTGTCGCCTATTTCGGCAGTCTCACCAATCACAATCCCCGTGCCATGATCCAAAAATAAATTCTTGCCGATTTTAGCAGCGGGATGGATATCGATTCCGACTTTTGAGTGAGCATATTCACCAAAAAGGCGCGGGATAAGAGGTACACCCAACACATGCAGTTCGTGCGCCATCCGGTAGACACTCAGTGCAAAGAAACCGGGATAAGTGATGATTACTTCTTCGAGTGACTTGGCTGCCGGATCATTTTTGAGGTAGCATTTTGCATCTTCGTACAAAAGATCCTGAATTTCAGGAAACCGGCTGAAGAATTTATACACAGCTTCGTCTGCAAACTGCTGATCCTTCAAGCGGGCAATGTTTACACTCAATTCCCGGGCGCAATCCTTTAGCTTTTCATGAATGTCACCCATATCAATCCGTTCGCAGACAGGGAACATTTGCGAAAAGAGCGTTTTAACCACTTCTTCCAGCTTACACTTGTCAATGGGGATTTGTACGGGCAACGGTTGAAACTTATTGATAAGTTCAAAAGTCTTTTTTATCATAAGAAGAGTTTTTTTAATGAATAATTTTTATTTGTTTGCTGAAAGGAACAGAGGGCCAGCCCTTGTTAATCGATTGGGAGGTGGTGATCAACAACAGCAACAACAAATATGCATTCGCTTCTTATTCATTTTTTACGTTAGGAAGTAGCAAAGATATAACTTATTTGAAATGAAAACACCCACATTTGTTGTTTTGTTCATTTTTGTCCCTAAAAAAATAACATTTAATAAAAAAACTGTTCTTCAACAACAAATCTGAACTACAGCAAGCTGTTTTATTTTACATTTTTAATCCTTTCGATAAGTTCGTCACCCAACGCTTTTTTATCTTCAATGTGCTTAAGGGTAGCCATTACGAACAGATTTTTATCAAAAGCTCCGCGAACATATTCAAAGTCCATGGCCTGGTCCTGGATGTTCCCATCGGAACCAAATCCGGTTTTGAAAGACAACGAAAACTCTTTCTTTGCATCGGTGTAAATCATTTCATCAAGCTTTACCACCGAAGTTTTCCATTTTTCCACAATAGCGATAACATCTTCAGCAGTAATTGTCTCGGGGGTAACGCTATAGAATTCCTGAATTTTCTCCCATGCCCAAGTCCACTCCAAGGTGTAGTATTGTTCGTGAAGTTGTTTAAACACGTTGTTGATCTCCTTCAACTTCGAAACCTCACCGCTTTCAATCTGACAAAGCAAGTGGTCGATTTCCGATTTTGGGGCAATCAGTCCGGAAATGTCTATCCATTCGCCCGACCCGACTGTTGTGTCCGGTTTCAACCTATCCCGGACCTCTTCGTTTGAAGTAAAACGGGTATTTTCGAGCCTTTTTATGATGGAGTTTCCCAAAAATTTATGAATGACAATTTCATACAGCTCCAGTCCTCTTTTTAAGGCAGCATTTTTGATGATACAACTCTGATAGGTGTAGATTTCGGAGGTTTCGCCTGCCGTTGCCTGCAAGTTCTTCAAAATACTTACTCCGGCAAATACTTTCTGGATGGTATAGGGGCTCAACAAGTTGAAATTGATAAAATCGAGCTTGTCTGGATCTTTCCTCTTGTCCCGTTCGGGCCATTTTTTGGCATCGCGAATGGTGCCCACACTTTTCAGGTTTATGGCCGGAGCCAGGTGTGTCGCATTGTTGTTTTCCACCAAATAAGAGAACGGCAAGTTCGAAGTATCCGAGTGGTGGTAGTGCCGGCCTAAGATCAAGGAGAAAGGGCCTACCTTTGCCGGCCAGAGCACATAGGAATTACTCGTTGTTTTAGCGCCGCGCTCAACGATTCCCTGATGAATGGGCCCCAGCTTGTACATGTGGTTGCTTTGATTGGATCCCGATCCGGCGTTCATAAACGAGAACATACCGGCTATGAGCAATGTGGACTTATGGTGGGTTACCGTATAAGGCCCGGCAAAAAGGGCGCAGGCTTCGCCGTTCTCTCCCTGGCAATTGCTGAAAAAGAGCGAGTCGGAGGCTGAATATCCGTGATCGAGGTGGCATGCCTGGCCGATAAAGCAGCGGGAAATAATGCATCCGCCATCGATTCGGGAACCCGAAGAAATAATAAAATCCTCAGCAATTACATTCCTGCCGACGTAGACAGGTGCCTGTTTGTTACTGTTGATGCTACCGTTTTTCAGCTTCATGGCACCGGTGATCTTGCAAAAACTGCCGATCCTCACGTTTTTGATGTATCCCACGTTCACAATCATGGCATCGTTTCCTATGCTTCCCATATCCGACGCATGTTTTCCGGCGTAATAATCAACCATCGCCTTCATGCGCTTGATCAAGTTGGGGCGGTGCCTGTAAAGCGCATATACGTATGCAAAATGAGCGGATAATTTATCGTGGATATGAACCTCGCGTCCTCCCGACTCGTTCAGCACATTTACTTCCGTCCCGTTTCCAAAAGTTGTCTTAGCGTCAACCAGAATAACATCTACGTTTTGAATGAAGCAATTATCACCGATGAGGTAATTGGCTATGTAATTTTGAATGTTCTCTATTACCACATTGTTACCGATCTCACAATTGTGGATAACAGCGTTATTGATACAGGAGTGTTTTTTTAATCCTCCCGCCAGCTCAAACTCATTCTCCAACACGCCTAACTTTATCTTTCCCGAAAACCGGGTATTTTTAATAAAGTGAGGGTTGAACCGGGCACTCACCTTTACACGTGTCCAGTCGGCACATTCGCAATTCTGGCTTTGAAGCCGTTCAATTTCTTGCGGTGTTAAACTCCTTAGTTCCTGCATGGCTATAATTTTGTTGCAAAAATATAGAAAAAACCCGTATGACGCTCACGACGGCATACGGGTAAAAAAGTTAGTTTTAAGCGATCAGCCCAACAGAGCCTTAAAAGCTTCGTAGACGAGGAAAGCAGGCCATACAATTGCTTTCAGAAAACCCAGTACTCCCATCCAGAAAGTGGCAGCAGTTGAGATGTACCAAACGGCCGCGCCAATCACTCCGAGTCCATACACTGCATCCCCTGCGGAGCCGCTCCCTTGCGTTTTTTTACCCATAATCGTTAATTTTAAAGATGAAAATTATCCGTACGGGTCGGAGTTTGTCCAACACAGAAAGAAGAGAGACTTAATAGGACCTATTTTTTCTCTTTCAACGCTTCAAAGATCAGCTTTTCGAGTTCGTCCGCCAACTCGGGGTTATCTTTGATAACCGCTTTTGTAGCATCGCGCCCCTGAGCCAGCTTCGAGTCGTTGTAGCTGTACCACGATCCGCTCTTTTTAATCACGTTCAGTTCAGCACCCAAGTCCACAATCTCTCCTTCGCGTGAGATTCCCTCACCGTACATTATATCGAATTCGGCCTTACGGAAAGGCGGTGCCACTTTATTCTTCACCACTTTTACGCGGGTCTGGCTTCCGTGTACTTCATCGCCATCTTTTAACTGGCCAATACGGCGGATATCCAAACGAACCGAAGCATAGAATTTCAAGGCATTACCTCCTGTGGTAGTTTCGGGATTGCCGAACATCACTCCGATTTTCTCCCTTAGCTGATTGATAAAAACACAGGTTGTATTTGTCTTCCCTATCGTTGAAGTGAGTTTACGCAACGCTTGCGACATCAGCCGGGCCTGCAATCCTACGTTCGAATCGCCCATATCGCCTTCAATCTCTTTCTTGGGGGTAAGCGCTGCCACAGAGTCAATCACAACAATATCCACTGCCGATGAACGAATCAACTGCTCGGCAATCTCCAACGCCTCTTCGCCGCTGCTGGGTTGAGAGATAAGCAAGTTATCGGTATCTACTCCCAGTTTTTCGGCATAAAACCGGTCGAAAGCATGTTCTGCATCGATGAAAGCAGCCACACCGCCTGCCTTTTGTGCTTCGGCAATGGCGTGAATGGCCAACGTGGTTTTTCCCGATGATTCGGGACCGTATATCTCTATAACCCGACCACGCGGATATCCGCCAACGCCGAGGGCTGCATTCAATCCTATCGAGCCTGTTGGAATAACCGATACTTCCTCTACTTTTTCTTCGCCCATCTTCATGATCGAACCCTTTCCGTAGGTTTTCTCAATCTTATCCATCGCCGCACGAAGCGCTTTGAGTTTCTCACTGTTTTGTGGGGTTTCTTTTTCTGCCATAATATTTTCGTTTTTTATTATTTGTTTCTTGTCAGCCGCTCAAAGCGAAGCATAAGATTTTCCTCTCACAGATTCAATATCTGCTCTGCATGGTTTTTTGTATCCACACCTCGACCCTCAATGATATGGCGAATAATACCGGCTTCGTCAATTAAAAATGTGGTGCGGACTGTACCCATATAGGTTTTGCCGTAATTTTTCTTTTCCTGCCAAACACCAAATTCCTGAACCAGCTTTTTATCCACATCGGCAATCAACGGAAAGGGCAAGTCAAACTTTTCGATGAATTTCCGATGCGAATCCTCACTGTCTACACTCACACCTACAACTGCATAACCGGCTTTTTTCAGGTCCTGATATCCGTCCCGCAGGCTGCAGGCCTGAGCCGTACATCCAGGCGTGTTATCTTTCGGATAGAAATAAAGTGCCAGTTTCTTTCCTGTAAAATCAGTTGATTTCACTGTTTTCCCGTCCTGACCGGTACCCAATATTTCGGGAATTTTGTCTCCAATCTGTAGTGCCATAATTTTTCTTTTTTTTGTGGTAGAGAGATCAAAGATAGTGTTTTTTTAAATAAGAAAGAATTCCCTTCCGCAATAGGATACGGGAAAAATTCACACCAATTTATACATTCCTCCCGGCAAGGCTTTTACAACATTTTTCATTTCGAGCTCAAGCAATGTAAAGAACAACTCCGAAACCGGTAAGTTGAGTTCGATTCCCAGCTTGTTCACGTGCATGGATTCAACCCCGTTGAGCGCACGAAAAACTTTTTCTTCCACTTCGTTCAGGTCCGGGAACAACTCTTTTTGCACGGGTTGTTCCGGTTTTTCGGCTGTGTCCCACCCCATCTGTTCGATGAAGGCGACTGTATTTTGCATCAATACGGCTTTGTTTGAAGCGATTAAATTATTGCATCCCGATGATCGGGCATCGGTTATTCTTCCGGGTATGGCAAAAACTTCGCGATAATAGGAATTGGCGATATCTGCAGTAATGAGTGAACCTCCTCTATCTCCCGATTCTACAACAACCACAGCATCTGCCATTCCGGCAACGATGCGGTTCCGTTTTACGAAATTGAATCTATCGGGTTCGGTGCCGCTCGGAAATTCGGTAATCCAGGCTCCCCTTTCCAACATCTCTATGGCCGTTTTCCGGTGTACAGACGGATAAACTCTATCCAATCCGTGTGCCAGTACCGCAACCGTTGAAACATTATTTTGCAACGAAGCGCGATGCGCACAGATGTCTATTCCGTATGCCAGGCCACTCACAACAAGTATATCGGGGAAAAGCCCTGACAATTCCCGGACAAATTTTTGACAAAACTCCAATCCGTATCTGGTTGCATTACGCGTCCCGATTATGCTCACCACTTTTGGCGCATTAAAGCCAGTGTTGCCTTTTGCATACAGCAAAACAGGCGCATCAACACAGTTAGTTAACCGGGAGGGATAATGGTGTTGCGTATAAAAAAGTGTCTGAATATTGTTTTTCTCAACAAATGCCAGTTCTTTTTCAGCTTTTCTCAATACTTCCGGATTACGGATCTCATGGATCAAACGTCGCGATAAACCCGGCAGTTTCTCCAAACTCCCTGTTTTCTCACTAAATATGGCCTTCTCATCCCCAACAGCCCTCATCAGGTTACGTGCATGTACGACTCCGACGCCCTGAATACAGGTTAACGCAATCTGATATAGGGTTTTGTCGGTTATCATGAGATTGAGATTTAAAGTTTAGAATATCTCTTTGTCCCTTGTTCCTTACTCTAAATATACTCCTTAAACGCTTCGTCAAAGACCTCGGGTTGTGAAAGTTTTCCGTTCACCAGGTTGACCACTTCGATCTTTGCACGGGCACAAAGCACATTATCGGATTGACGGACAATCTCCTGATGAAAAATATATTTCAACCCTATCCTCTCCAGCCGGGAAACCGTACAAATAAACCTGTCCATTCCGATTAACGGAACTTTGTATCGGATTTCCACACGAGACACAACAGCATCAATTCCTTGTTTATGAAGTTGGTAAAAATTCAATCCCACCTTCTCCAGAAACTCATGGCGTGTTACTTCAAAATAATGCTGATAGTTGGCATTATTGACGTGGCCCTGCGTATCACACTCATAATCACGCACCTTCATTGTATATGTAAAAATAGGATCCATAGAAAACGCACTTCGGTTTAAGTAATAATTACAAAAGTACGAAATTCCAGTATATGCATCAAGGCAATATCGGGCAAAAATCCTTTAAAAGCAAATCCTCATCAAGGTTTAACGACAGCAGTAATTTTGTTTGCAATTTTTAGAGCGGTGGACAATGTATTCAGGTTATCGTATAATTTTCCGTCCTTGCCCGAGTAATGGCTGTGTCCAACCGGCTTTAACTCCATCTCTTCCCGGCTATTTGTGTCTAATTTAGTCACATAAACCAATGCCGGCTGGCTCGAGGTCTTGTATTCATTGTCGCCGGGAAATTTGTTGTTTGTCCAGTGTTCGTTCCAGTCCCACGATTGGTTCAATTCCAGAAACAACGTATAAACCCCGTTCAACGGTTTGTCGGTGTTGAGATAAAAAACGAAAGAAGACGACGGCGTAGCTCCTGTATAAGCATCAGGGACAGGCTGTTGAGGAGTCGGCAACAACGTTCCGGCTTCATTTCTTATGTTTCGTTGATAAGCCCAATAAGGAAGGGCTGCCGGTCGCTGAATCTCGCCCGCCATCCATCGTCCGGCTTCGCGGCTCACATGTTTGAATACCCCAGTCCCGATGCTTTCGGACACATAAAGAGTTTGCAAAAAATTACCTTCGGAATCGGCTAACCAGATAGCAAAAAGCGGGTGATTATGTTCTTTTCCTTTCTCAAATTTTAACGTGATAAGGCTTCCCCCGTTTCTTTTCCCGTATGTGAATTCCTGAACTTGTCCGGGTTCTTTTTTTACCGAAACGCAGGAAGAAAGAGTTATGGCGAAAAATGCCACAAGCAACAGAAGAATATTTCTTGTTGGATTCATCGTTTTACCGTGTTTAGAGTTTACATTTTAATGATTATCCCTACCGTAGGCAATACGGTGCCACTATAGGCGTCAATTATGCGGATTCGCTGACGGTTTTCAGGATCGGCCGGATCATCCATAACGGCACCGTCAACATCCTTGTTGGTATAAATCGGCGCATTTCTCGATTTAAAGTTATAGACGTTCTGCACGTCCGCATAGAGGTTCAGCGTCCATTTCTTGTAATAGATCTCCTTATCTATACGCATGTCCAGCTGATGCGCGTTGGGAAGGCGCAACGAATTGAAGTTACTGTAATCGATATATGCCCGGTTGGTAATGTTCCAGGCCGCTTTATTTGTGGATAAATCCATATCCACGGGGGTATAGGGTGCACCGCCCACAAAACGCCAACGGGCAGACACGTTCCAGTTTTTCGGAAATTTATAACTGCCAATGAGGTTAAGCAAGTGCTTCGTATCCCACGACGAAGGCCTGTAAACCCCTTCCTTATCAGTAAACTCACTGCGGAAAAAAGTGTATGTTGTAGTTACGTTCAGGTTGTTCCATTCCAATATCTTGCTGAAAAACTCAACGCCGTAGGCACGTCCCTTACCGGCAGACAAGACTTCTTCGTCGCCCACCTGGCCGTATTCCGTTCCTTTGCTTGCCAGGCTACTCCCATCGGAAACCGACAACGGATAATTTTCGTACTGTTTGTAAAACCCTTCGAGCGTCATTCTTACGTTGTTCTTCGGACGGAACTCCACGCCTAAAATCGCCTGGTTGGAAAAGATGTATTTCACCCCTTCGTTGCGATTGGCGTATTCTCCTGCTGCATTTTTAAACCCGAGCGACGTATAAGCCGGCTGCATAGCGTAACGTCCGAAGTTGGCATTCAAATCCCACTTGTCCGTAAGCACGTACGAAGCCGAAAATCGAGGCGACAACTGGTTCAGGGGATCCTTCATGTTGTCGTTGAAGTTGTTGCCTACCGTGCTTATCCCGAGCGACAATTTCAGGCGGTTCTTAAGGTATTCGTCCGAAACTTGTGCAAATGCCTGATATCCGAATAAGCCGAGTTGAGTGTGGTAATTTATATCATTAACCGCGCCGTTCAGAAAGACTTTAGCTAAAGTTGAATTGGTATAACGAGCGTACTCGATACCTCCCCCCAGCATAAGTTTCACGGGTAAACCCGTATAAACCCGTTCAAAACGCAGTTTATTTTCGGCTTCGTCGGAGAGATAATCGAGTGTTTTGGGTTTGCTTTCATCGTTATCGAGGTATTTAAAGTTTTTGTTCCGAAGCATATTCCGGCTCAATGCCCACGTATCGAAAAAGCGGCTTCCGAAATGCTTGAATACTGTTCCAACCGTATAATTCCATTGGTTGTAGACAGGAAGGTAACCCAACAGGTAGCGCTGGGATTCCGTTCCGGATTCCTGCAATCCGGTATTCAACGTCATGTTGTCTATGGCACCGATACCGATGAAGGTCAACTCGTTCTTCGCGTTAATGTTGTACTTGTATCTCATCTGAAAGTCATTGTAGGTAGGCAGGAACGGCAGTCCGATAGCTTTGAACAACAACTGAAGGTAAGATTGCCGGGCTGATGCGATAAACGTTGAATTTGTCCCGGCAGGGCCGTCAACAGTAATAGC
This sequence comes from Petrimonas sulfuriphila, assembly GCA_038561985.1. Classification (NCBI taxonomy): domain Bacteria; kingdom Pseudomonadati; phylum Bacteroidota; class Bacteroidia; order Bacteroidales; family Dysgonomonadaceae; genus Petrimonas; species Petrimonas sulfuriphila. Next base: position 469,255 of record CP073276.1, read on the forward strand.
CGCATCAGATGCGCCGACCGAGAGCTTCGTATGCACACGGTCCCGGCTGCCTTCTTTTTGCCTGATTTCCATGACGGAGCTGAGCGCATTCGTGCGGTTAGCAGGAAAGGCACCGGTATAAAAACTGATTTCCCGGACAAAATCGGGGTTAACCACGCCGACAACTCCACCGGACGAGCCTTGCGTGGAAAAGTGGTTGATTATTGGGATCTCGATCCCATCGAGGTAAAAAACATTTTCTGAAGGGCCACCACCTCTCACGATCAAATCGTTCCGGTTAGGGTCCGTAGCCCCCACACCGGGAAGTGTTTGCATCGCTTTTGACACATCACGGTTCACGCCGGCACTTTTTTCAATCTCCTGCACTCCGATGGTCAATATTGAAACGGGACTCTCTATCCGTTTGAGGCTAAAGTTGGGGCGAACCACAACTTCTTCGAGTGAAATAGCCGTTTCGGGCAACTCAATATCAATAAATGTGGTTTGATTTCCCTGGACTTGAATTTCTGAAGATACGGTCGTTTCAAAACCGATAAAACTTGCCGCTAAACGGACAAAACCCGGGTCGATACCCGTGAAAATAAAGTTTCCATCTAAATCCGAAGTAGACCCGATACTGGTCCCTTGTATCTGAATGTTGGCAAATTCAATCGGCTCGTTTGTTTTCGCATTTAAAATACGCCCTTTGATGATACCTTTCTGGGCAAAGAGAACCGATCCGATAAAAATAAAAGAAAACACAATAACAAGTCTTTTCATAAATTTTATTTATACTAATTATAAATACATGGCAATAAATATGCCACTATTAACAAAAAAACAAGATTTTTGTTTTCTCCAGGCCTCCCCCAAGCTCTATTTTTTTTTCAGCCACTCCCGTGCATTGACAAACGCCTCCATCCAGGGTGTAACGTCGTGCTTACGGAATTCATAAGGATACCAGGCATTCTGCCACGGAAAAATGGTGCGCTCCAGGTGCGGCATCATGGCCAAGTGGCGGCCATCAGCCGAACAAACAGCAGCGGCTTTATAATCGGAACCGTTGGGATTTCCGGGATACTCGTCGTAGACGTATTTCGCCGCGATGTTGTAGGCAGACTCCTGTCCAGGCAACTCGAAACGTCCTTCGCCGTGTGCCACCCAGATACCAAGTTTGGTTCCGGCGAGTGATTTCAGCATCACCGAGGAGTTTTGGGGAATTTCCACGCTAAGGAATGCCGATTCAAATTTGTGCGACCTGTTGTGCTGCATTTTCGGATGGGCTTTCCCCGCTTCGGGATAAATCAAACCCAACTCCATCAATAACTGGCAGCCGTTGCAAATGCCCAGGCTTAACGTATCGGGGCGCGCATAGAAATTTTCAATGGTTTTTCTGGCTTTCCCGTTATAGAGGATACCACCCGCCCAACCTTTTGCCGAGCCAAAAACGTCTGAATTGGAAAACCCGCCGCAGAAAACGGCAAATTGCACGTCTTCCAGTGTTTCGCGTCCCGATGTCAAATCGGTCATGTGCACGTCTTTCACATCAAATCCGGCGAGAAAGAGTGCGTATGCCATTTCACGTTCTCCGTTGGTTCCCTTGTCGCGGATGATGGCTGCGGTCAGTCCCGAATGCTCTTTCCTGTCGGGATTCAAATCCAGGTCTTGCATTTTCCCGGTAAATGAAGGCAGGAAATTAAATTGCAGCAGCTGTTTTTTGTAATTTTTGAACCGGTCCAGGGCGCATTCCTCGCCGCTCTGTTTTTTGTCGAACAGGTAGGAGGTGCGATACCATACGTCCCGAAGGACATCGATATCAAACTCCTGTTTGAATTCTCCTTTTTCGATGATCAGCCTGCGCTCTTCGATAGGGCGGGCAACGATAGCAAAACCAATGCCGTAATCATTCAGGATTTTCTCTACCAGGTGATGGTGTTTCACCTGAATAAGGACACCCGGATTTTCGGCAAAGAGAATCTTAATCAGGTCGGAATGCCGGATCTTGTCCAATCGCGCATCCAACCCTCCCTGCGGGTTGGAAAAACACATCTCGAGCATGGCGGTAACCATCCCCCCAGCAGAGATGTCATGTCCCGCGATAATCAATCCGCGATTAACCAGCTCCTGCACAGCAGCAAAAGCATTTTTGAAATATTCGCTATCACTCACGGTAGGTGCTTCATCGCCAACTTTACCCAGTGTCTGCAAAAAAGCTGAACCGCCCAAGCGTAACGCATCGAACGAAAAATCAACATAATAAACGTACGTGCCTTTTATATACGCCAGAGCAGGAGAAACGATCTTACGGATGTTTTTCACTTCTGCAGCCGCGGAAATAATTACTGTTCCCGGTGAGAACACCTTGTCGTCACCGTATTTCTGCGTCATGGAGAGCGAATCTTTTCCCGTTGGAATGTTTATTCCCAAGTCGCAGGCAAAATCGGAACAAGCTTCAACGGCCTTATACAACCGGGCATCCTCTCCTTCGTTACGGCACGGCCACATCCAGTTAGCGCTTAACGAAACGCTTTGTAATCCATCTTTTAGTGGTGCGAGCACGATGTTGGTCAGGGCCTCGGCTATTGCCACTACCGACCCGGCAGCCGAGTCAATCAAGGCTACCTGCGGAGCATGTCCGATGGAAGTCGCTACTCCGGCATATCCTCTGTAATCAAGCGCAACTGCACCGCAATCGCTCAGCGGAAGCTGAATCTCTCCCTGACATTGCTGACGCGCCACTTTCCCGGTCACCGACCGGTCCACTTTATTGGTAAGCCAGTCTTTGCAGGCAACAGCTTCCAGCCTGAGCACATTCTCTATATATGTCTTCAGGTTATTCTCATCGTAGTCGGGGGAAGTATAGGTCTCTTCCACAGTAGCGTCGCTCATTACCGTTTTTGGTGATTTTCCGAAGAAATCTTCCATCTCCATATCAATGGGCATTTTCCCATCGGCTTGCTGGAATGTCAGCCTCATATCTCCTGTAGTTTCACCCACCACGTAGAAAGGTGCCCGTTCCCGTTCAGCAATCTGCCTGATGCGGTCGATGTCTTTTTCAGGGACCAACAAACCCATTCTCTCCTGGCTTTCGTTACCGATAATCTCTTTTGCGGAAAGAGTTGGATCACCTACTGGTAACTTCTCCATTTCAATTTTTCCACCGGTTTTTTCCACCAGTTCCGACAAGCAGTTTAAATGCCCGCCTGCACCGTGGTCGTGGATGGAAACGATGGGATTATCTTCCGATTCAGCCAACGTACGAATGACATTGGCCACACGTTTCTGCATTTCTGGGTTCGCACGCTGTACGGCATTCAGTTCAATTCCCGAAGAATATTCACCGGTGTTTACCGACGAAACGGCTCCACCGCCCATTCCGATCCGGTAATTATCCCCTCCCATCACAATCACTTTCTCCCCGGGCTGTGGATTGCCTTTTAACGCGTTGAGCTTATTGGCAAAGCCAACACCTCCGGCCAGCATGATTACTTTATCGTAACCGAATTTCTTGTAATTCTCGGCATGTTCAAACGTGAGTAATGAACCGCAAATAAGCGGCTGACCGTATTTATTCCCGAAATCGGAAGCCCCGTTCGAGGCTTTGATCAGGATCTGCTCCGGCGTTTGATAAAGCCACTTGCGCTCCGGCAATATCTTTTCCCATTCACGCCCGGCTTCCATACGGGGATAGGAGGTCATGTAGACCGCTGTTCCTGCAGAAGGAAGCGAAGCCTTACCCCCCGCAAGGCGATCACGAATTTCCCCTCCTGTTCCGGTAGAAGCCCCGTTGAAAGGCTCTACGGTTGTGGGAAAGTTGTGTGTCTCCGCTTTCAAAGAAAGTACACTTTCTATTTCACGGGTTTCGAAGAAGTCAGGTTTATCACCGCTTGCCGGCGCAAACTGTTCGATGGTTGGCCCCTGAACGAAAGCCACGTTATCTTTATATGCCGATATCAACGCGTTGGGATTTACGCCCGATGTTTTTTTTATCAATTGAAAAAGAGAACTTTCTTTTTCTTCTCCATCAATCACAAATTTTCCGTTAAATATTTTGTGACGGCAATGCTCCGAGTTTACCTGCGAAAAACCGAAAACTTCACTATCGGTAAGTTTCCTGCCCATTTTCCGGCTCACATTGTTGAGGTAATCAATTTCGTCTTCGTTCAATGCAAGCCCCTCTTGCTGATTATAAGCCTCAATATCATCGATCAGGACAATGGATTCCGGTTGTTTATCGGTAGTAAAAATATCCTGATCAAGCTTTTTATAAATCCGTTGAAGCATTGGATCGTATTCCGGAACTTCACCGGCCGGAAAATATTCTTCTATCCGGGTAATGCCGGTAATTCCCATATTTTGAGTAATCTCCACAGCACATGTACTCCAGGGTGTGATCATCTCGCGTCGCGGACCGGTAAATTTTTCGTTTATCTCGAAAAAGGGAATCGGTTCCGCCTTACCGAACAGCCAAATCAATCGTTCTTGAAGTTCATTCTGAATGGGATGTATTGCATCAACGGCAATGATGCTTTGCGACGGAGTTCTGAAAAAAGTGATCATATGAGTTTATCTTCTATTTAGTTGCAAAGTTAATCAAAACCTGCGTAAAAGTGGAGACAAAATCTTTTTTTGTAGGTTTTAAGAATGGAGGTATCTTTGCGACTGTAAAAACCATAATTTCTTCGGTGCAGTCAAATGTTTGAAACTATTGTAAAAGGATTTATTATCGGCCTGTTGGTCTCAGCGCCGATGGGACCAGTGAATATGCTGTGCGTACAGCGAACGCTAAACAAGGGCAGGTGGTCCGGATTCATCACCGGTTTGGGCGCTCTGCTTTCCGACTTGATCTATGCTCTTATCACGTTGCTTGGGATGAGTCTTGTGGAAGATTTCTTGAAAAAAAACGAGTTGCTGATTCAATTAACCGGCAGTGTGGTACTTATTTTCTTCGGCTATGTGGTTTTCCGTACGAATCCCCTGAAAGGATGGACACCCCAGGTCAAGATCGAAACGAAACACCATTTTCGCGATTTTATCTCCTCCTTCTTCATCACCCTGTCCAACGTGTTTATTATTTTCGTTTTCATCACCCTGTACGCCCGGTTCACGTTTACTCCCGTAACCGAAGGGAAAGGCTACCTGATGCTGGCACTTGTGGCAATTTCCGCGGGAGCATTGATATGGTGGTTCTTTCTTAGTTTGTTTATTTCACGGCTGCGTAAGCATTTTAACCGAAAGGGATTATCCATTCTGAACAAAACGATTGGGTTAATTTTGATAATTATCAGTGTTGTCGGAATTTTCATGTCGATATTCGGCGTTGCACTCTAGCCGTGCTTCCCAATTTCTATGACTTCCAAATCCCGGATATTCCCATCGTCCAACACAAACCGCAACAGCGTTCTCACCCGATGAAAACCATATTTTCCCGCTGCACCCGGATTCATGTGTAAACAACCTAACTCCTTATCGTAAATGACTTTTAGTATATGAGAATGTCCACAAATAAAAAGGCTAGGGGGTTTTGAAAAAAGTTGTGACCGGATTTTCGGGTCATATTTTCCGGGATATCCTCCGATATGTGTCATAAGGACATCTACACCTTCCAACGTAAACCGTAACGTTTCAGGATATATTCTCCGTGTAGAAAAATCGTCGATATTTCCGTAAACCGCCCTGAACGGTTTGAGACTCTCAAATTTTCCGGCTAACTCCAAGGAACCGATATCTCCCGCATGCCAGATTTCATCGCAATTGGCAAAATAATTTTCGTATTTTTCGTCCCAGACATTATGTGTGTCGGAAAGTAAGCCTATTTTTTTCATTCAGTTAAGATTGATGTAGCCCATTTATTCTTTTTTTATTGCAACAAAGTTACTAATTTTATTGTTTAATTAAAAAGATTGAAAAGCGCCAAATACAGTTATATCTTGGCTTTGCTTCTTGTATATCAGAACTTGAAAATCCGACTATGAGTAATCAAGAGTGGATAAATTACAAAATAGAAATAAGAGACAGATTGAGGGCTTTTTCCCTTGAGATTTTATCTTTGTCCGAAATGTTGCCTGAGAAAACACGCGGCAAAGTGCTCAATTATCAACTCACAAAATCGGGAACGTCAATGTACGCAAACTATAGGGCAGCATTGCGAAGCAGATCTAAAGCAGAATTTTTCAGTAAATTAACCATAGCAGTTGAAGAAGCTGATGAAACGGAAATGTGGCTCGACTTGATAATCGCATCGGAAATACTCACAACCGATTATGTAAAATCGTTACATGCGGAGAGCGAAGAATTGCTGAAAATTTTAGCTGCAATGAGAAAAAAATTATAAATTCAATCTCATTCAATCTATTTTCAATCTAAAAAAATGAACAACAATTCACTCTACAAATACTTTAAGCGCGACATAAGCTGGCTGTCGTTTAACCACCGTGTCTTGCTGGAAGCAAAGGATGAATCGCTTCCGGTTTACGAGCGGATTAAATTTCTATCGATCTACTCTTCCAACCTGGAAGAGTTTTACAAAATCCGCGTATCCGGATACCACAGTTCAATATTGAAAAACATCAGCCGTGACGAATCGGAAGAAGAAGCACTGCAAACACTTATGGAGATCAATAACGAAGTCACGGAGCAGGAAAAAGAATATTACCGCATATTCAACGAGATGATTCTTCCCGAACTGGAAAAGAACAATATCATTTTATATCAGACCGATGAGGTGGAGCCCTTCCACCGTGCCTACGTGGAGAAGTACTTTAACGAAGAGGTGTTTCCTTACCTGCAACCGATGATTATCCTGAAAGACGATATCCACTCTTTCATCCAGGATGGGCGTATCTATCAGGTGGTAAGCCTGGTGAAGAAAAAAAAGAAAAAGACAGGAGATAACTTCTCCTATACCTACGCCATCATGAAGATTCCTTACACCAAGGTACCGCGTTTCGTGGAACTGCCTTCCTTTGGAGGTAACCACTATATCATCTTCATTGACGACCTGATCAAGGCGAACATGCAGAGCGTTTTTCCTGGTTATGAAATAGTGGATTGCTACAGCATCAAGATTTCGCGCGATGCCGACTTCTCTCTCGAGAACGAGGATCAGAAAGATATAGCCGAGCGGATCCTGCGCAAGGTACGCAAACGTAAGATCGGGGCAGTGACCCGCTTTCAGTACGACAAGGACATGCCCGGTTACTTCCTGAAATATCTCTGTGAGGCGTATGAGATCGAAGAGGAGGAGCTGCTTCCCTCAGGACGTTACCTGAACCTGGCCGACCTGATGAAGTTGCCCAACCCGGTGGGTGACCGCCTCCGGCAGACACTGCCGCAACCGCTGCGGGTACCCGAGCTGGAAGCCAACAATTCGATTCTACGGGTACTGCGCCGCCAGGATGTGCTGCTGCACTTCCCCTACCAGTCGTTCAACTACCTGCTGCGTTTCCTGCTTCAGGCCGCCTTCGACCCGAAGGTACTGGAAATCAAAGTAACGCAATACCGTGTGGCGGAAAACTCGGCTGTGATCAACAGCCTGATCAGTGCGGCCAAGAACGGCAAGAAGGTGACCGTCTTCGTGGAACTGAAAGCCCGTTTTGATGAGGAAAACAACTACCTCTCTTCCGAGTTGATGCAACAGGCAGGCGTAAAGATAATCTACAGCCTGCCGGGGCTGAAGGTACATGCCAAACTGGCTTACGTGCGGAAAAGGAGTAACGATCCGGATGACCCGATCAAGGGATATGCCTACCTGGGTACCGGCAACTTCAACGAGAAAACTGCCCGCATCTATTCCGACAAGGGGTTGCTCACTTCCAATAAGGAGATTATCCACGATATTGACGAGGTGTTTCGCGTACTGGAGGGAAAGCCCTATATGCATGATTTCAGGCATCTGCTGGTAACCCAGTTCAACATGCTCCCGACCATCTACCAAATGATTGAACAGGAAATCACAGAAGTAGAAAACGGACGTATGGGACACATTATCCTAAAAATGAACAGCCTGGAAGACAAGGGGATGATCAATGCCCTCTATCGTGCCAGCGAGGCAGGAGTGAAGGTCGACCTGATTATCCGCGGCATCTGCTGCCTGATACCCAACCAACCCTACAGCAAGAATATCCGGGTAACGCGTATTGTGGATGCCTACCTGGAACATGCCCGTGTGTGGTACTTCCTGAACGGTGGTAAAGAAACGATCTACCTCACCTCTGCCGACTGGATGCAGCGCAACCTTCACCGTCGTATCGAAGTGGCTTTTCCGGTTTATTCCGAGCCGTTGAAGCGGCAGATCATCGATATCCTGAAGATCCAACTGGAGGATAACCAGAGCGCTGTATGGGTGAACGAGCATCTGGATAATGTCTTTAAAAGGGATACGGCATCACCGGATGACACACCTATCCGCGCGCAACAGGCAATCCACGACTACCTGAAACAGTCTACAGGACAATAAGCTAAGGGTCGCGGAAGATTTCCGTTTTCAGCTAATAGCTCGAAGGAACATCTGTGGCCAGCTCGCCATGTTGTGTAATATCCAGCCCTCTCTCTTCTTGAATTTCGGTTACCCGCATCGGAAGGATAAGATCGGTAAGTTTGTACAGCAGGAATGAGCCTCCGAAAGTGAAAGCACCTACGATAAGCAGTGCCAGCAAATGATACAGGAAAACGGTCGGATCACCGTATATAAGGCCAACGTTTTCGGCAAATACTCCCGTGAGGATCATCCCCGTTATACCTCCGATACCGTGGCATGGAAAAACATCCAACGTATCGTCTATACTGCTTCTCGATTTCAACCGGGTAGCAAAATAACTCACCAGCGACGCTGTGCAACCGATAAAAATACTCTGCCCCACCGTTACAAAACCAGCGGAAGGAGTGATGGCGACCAATCCAACCACCGCACCTACAGCAGCTCCCACCACCGATCTTTTTTTTCCTCTGGCGCCATCAGTAAGCATCCAGGTAACCATAGCCGTTGCCGATGCCAAATTTGTGTTCAAAAAGGCCTTGACGGCAAGTTCATTGGCAGCAAGCGCCGATCCTGCATTAAAACCGAACCAACCGAACCAAAGCAACCCGGTACCCAGTAAGATATAAGGAATATTAGTGGGATTATCGGTTCCACCGTCTTTTCGTTTTTTCAGGAATATGGCACCGGAAAGGGCTGCAAACCCCGCAGAAATGTGTACGACTGTCCCTCCGGCAAAGTCGAGAACACCCCACTTACGAAGAAAGCCTTCGGGATGCCAGGTCCAATGAGCCAACGGCGCATAAATAAAAATGGAGAAAAAGACTATAAAGACCATTAACGACGAAAAACGAATTCTTTCTGCAACGCCACCCGTGATGAGTGCCGGGGTTATAATAGCAAACTTGAGTTGAAACACCGCAAACAGGGCAAATGGAATGGTTGCCGAAAAAGCAGGGTTGGGCTGCAATCCCACATTGTTGAACATGAAAAAAGATGCGGGGTTTCCGATAAAGCCTCCCAGGCTATCGCCGAAAGCGAGGCTGAAGCCAATCAAAACCCAAATAACGCTGATTATTCCCAACGTGATAAAACTCTGAATAAGAGTAGACACAAGGTTCTTATACCGAACCATTCCTCCATAAAAGAAAGCCAGCCCGGGTGTCATTAAAAATACCAGTGCGGAAGCTATTAGCATCCAGGCAGTGTCAGCATTGTTTATCGCCAAGCTTGAAAATTCTGTGGATTTATCCATCGGAATTAGCGCCGAAACCGCTATAATGACAATAACAATAAAAGGCACCGTATACCTTCTTTTGGAGTTTTTTTCGTTCATACTTTGAAATATTTCTATAACCTAAATTATCTATATAATCTTAATATGCCACAAATATAATTATTTTGATTTATTTTACAATGCTTTAATAGAATAAATATATTATTTATCTATTTATTATATCATATGGTCAACTCAAATGTTTCGAAAAAACTCTTACAAGAGACAGCTCTTATTGCCTGGGCACAAAAAGAAAGAGAGTGCCTCATATTTTTTGAGACACCCTCTTTCTTGTTTTGTTATGAAACGAAAAACTTAGAAGAAAACGTAACGGTTATCTTCCACTTTCAGTTTCTTTTTTAAGGTCTCCAAAGACTGCATCTGCAACATATATGCATTGTTACTTTGAATCAGGTCTTTCTGAGCCTTGGCATCATAGGTTTCAGTTCCCTGGGTTCTGCTCAACACATTAACCACGTAGACGCCCATATTCCCTTTGGCAGGCGGTATCAGTGTATTCAACGGTGCATAGGCAGAGAAAGCATTCAAGGTCGGCTCAAAACCCAATCCTGTAATGTTCCGTGTAGTGAAGTTGACAAATTTTACCGTATCAACATTCGACTGCATTTCAGTAGCATAAGCATCCAGACTGGTCAGGTTTTTGGCAGTCAGATCGGAAATGATTTTTTCGGCTTTCTTATCGTTGCTCAGTCGAGAACGAATGCTCGTTGCCACCTCCTGTAAGGGGGCCACACCAGCCGGATAAACCTGATCTACACGGGCAATTATACGCATATTGGTAATGTCGAACTTACGCACGGTTCCCATTTTTTTCTCGTTTACCGCCCAGGTAACGACCTGACGTGATCCCGGGATCTGCATCAACGAAAAATCGTTTGCTGAAACACTCGCATCCGGCATAACAAAATATCCTTTTTGGGTGGCAAGTTCATTGAAGTTCTTGCTTACGTTGGGATCGGAAACAAACTGGTTGAGTTCGTTATCTACGTTGTTCGATGTTTTTTCACTGACGACAACAGGCATATTGATCGTTGCAATTTTATATTTCTGAACAGGAACGGTTTTTTCTTCCACCTGAAGAATAATTTGTTGCCCGGGAACTGTCATTTTAAAAGCCTGTCCCACCGGTGCACTGAATGCGGCTTTCACCACATCAATTCCAGCTTGTGCAAGATCAATCTCGCGAGCCCAGCCCACATCACCACCATTAGACTGTGGATTCAAGCTGTTTGCTACTTCTGCAAATGATTTTCCGCTTTGAATCTCGTTAAAAATACTGTCCACAAAATGAGTAACGATACTGTCTTGTCCCGCCATAGATGCATCGGGAATAGCCATCATTCTGAGATGAACGGAGTCGGGAGCTACCGTCTTGTCCAACAGTTTATAAATAGTAAATGCATCGCCTTCGCGAGCCGGGCCTTTGATGTCTGAAACAGATGCAGACTCCACAAATGATTTCTGACCTTCAGTCAGTGAATTCGCAGAAAGATATACATCCCTGAACGGCATGTCAGAATAATCGGCAACTACGGAAGCCGGATTTGCGGTTTCCACCAATTTCAGGTACGCTTCATTGGCTTGCGCTTCGATTTCGGCAAAATCAGCATCACTGGGAACGATCTCCTTCGTAAAATAAGTAATTTTGGCCAATGGGACATTCATCCGGAAAGCGTTTTTATTTTTTTCGTAAAACGATTTCACTTCCTGATCGGTAACCGAGACCGTTGAATCGGGTATGGTGAAGTAACTCTTCATCACATAGGCCATATCGGCATTTTGTTGCGACAAGTCAAAAGTGGTTTTTGCTTCAACATCGTTCACCATCACGGCATTGGCAAGCAACGTAGTGTATTTTTCCTGAAGACGTTGATATTTTACCATGTTTTCGATGAACAACCACATCGATTTGTATTGCTCAACTACAGCTCTCTCTTCCGGCTGTAGCGACTCAACCGGAGCGTTTACAGTGGATAAGAATTGCATCAGGCCTTCCCTGTCGAACATACCGGTTTGCGGATCGAGAAAGAAAGGAAGCTGTTGCAGTAATGGCGATATCGTTTCTCCGTGTACCAGATCGTTGATTTCTGTTTTTGAAACGGCTAAGCCAAGTTTTGCCGCTTCGTTGTCGAGCATCCGTTCACGAACCATCTGATCATAAACCGCTTCCCGGATTTGTTGAGATGTATTTTCGTCCAATGAAGTCTGTCCACTGATCATTTTTTGAAAACTTTCCCATTCGGTAATCCTGTCAGCGAATTCCTGAGTAGAAATCACCTGCCCGTTTACAACGAAAGCTTTATCGCGCGATTTGGCAAAAAGTGTGTTTCCCGAGGTGAATAAGTCTCCCAAAATAAATGCCAGTAACGCAATCCCGATAATGGCGACCAAAAACACGCCCTTATCCCTAATCTTCTGTAGTGTAGCCATTTAACTATCCTGAGTTTTTGATAAACAATTAATATTTTACATTCTTTTAAACAAGAGTGCAAAGTTAATAAAAATTAGAAAGATAACTCCATATTTTTGAAAAAAGTGATTCCTGAGTGAAAGCCTTAATTAATAGTCAGCCGCACCACTTCTATTTTCCGGGCGGTAACTTTCAATATTTTGAACATATACTTTCCGATGATCACTGTTTCGTAGGTTTTAGGAAACCGCTGTGTGTGATGCAATAAATACCCGGCAACGGTGGAATAACTCTCCGATTCGGGAATATCGAGCCCATAATCTTCGTTTAAGGTATCAATTTCCACCCTCCCCGAAAGCACAAACTCTTTATCACCTTCCTGTTTCACAAAGCGGGCTTTGTTGTCATATTCATCTTCTATATCACCGAAAATTTCCTCTACCAGATCTTCCATAGTCACCACACCCGATGTTCCTCCAAACTCATCCACTACAACGGCTATGCTTTTTCGCTGCTGCATGAGGTCGTTCATCAGTTTGCTGGCCTGCATACTTTCAGGGACGAAAGACACTGTGGCAATGCTCTTGGTCCAGTCCTGCGGGACATCGAACATTTCCCAAACGTGAATGTATCCGATAATGTCGTCAATATCTTCCCGATATACCAGAATTCTGGAAATACCGCTCTCGATAAACAAATCTTTCAGCTTTTCAATATCTTCGTCCACATTTATCGCCACAATATCCGCTCTTGGCACCATGCAATCACGCACGCGCATAGAAGAGAAATCGAGGGCGTTCCTGAAAATTTTCACTTCGGAATCCACTTCTTTTTCGTCAGAAATCTCTTCGAACCCTTTTCTCACATACGAATCCAGTTCCAGCCGGCCCAATGCATTCTCAGTTGTCCTGTCGGACCTCACGCCGAAAACAGCTAAAACGGCTTTGGAAAAAGAGACGAAAATTTTTGCAACGGGAAAGAACAGAACGTAAAAAAAGAAAGCCGGAACAACCAATACGCGTACCCAGAAGTTGGGTTTACGTACCAAAACAGCCCGGGGAAGAAATTCTCCGCTAAGAAGGATAATGAGAGTAGCTCCAACGATTATAAGTAGAAAAATCACAAAAGTATTTTGTGTAATATGTTGCTGAATGTAAGGGAAAGCTACCAGCAACGACAGGTACATAAAAACTACCTGCACCATGAGGTTTCCGAGCAGAAGCGTAGCCAGGAACTGACGCGGATGACTATAAATGGTATTCAACATCAGGTTGTAAAATCCTTTGTCCTTTTGTCTCATCGCAAATCTCAACTTATCCGATGACACAAACGCCACTTCCATACCGGAGAAGAACGCCGACAGGAAGAGTAAGATAAACCATCCGATTATTAGCGACGTGAAAGACATTGTTTATGGATTAAGGTTGTTGAATCTCATTGTATGGAATCAGATTGTAACTGCACCGAGTCTGTTGCGACTGGTCCTTCTTCAAACGGCAATCTGCCGTCATGCGGTCTCATGATCCGGTAATCTGTCATTTGCTGATTCGACTCAAAACCGTATCCCTTCAGTTCAAGCGCCCCCCGTTTTATCTCGATATATTTATCGGAATAGATCTTAGCCGTTTTTTGATCCCAAAAAAGCTCATCACTCTTGAATTCGTGCCCTTGCATATTCTTTACCTCAACATTCCCTTTCACGCGCCACAGGCTTTTTGCGTTGTAGTGCCAGGCCGTGTCAGCAATAACGGTAGCTTCGACATTAAACCGATCATCGAATCTTTCCAGGTAAAAGCCTTCGGGAAAATAAGAGAACGGTTCTTTGGCCTTGTCATATACTTCCCACACATCGGCTGCTATTTTATAACGGGTTTTCCCCGAGTCGGAGATAAGCTGCACGGCCGAATCCGTAACCATGGAAGGCATGGTTTCCGGATCGAATTTCATATGGACCAGCTTTTCATCTTTCTTTCCACACGATCCGATAAAAAGAAACATAACAACCCCAAAAACTGCGGTTGTTATGTATTTTAATATATGTATCTGTTGTCGTTCTTTCAACAAATCGCTGGTTTTATTTCAACCTTACCGTGGTAGACTCACCTATCCATCCGGGGACAAAAACGGACTCACCTGCCTTGATACCCATCATGAAAGCCGTTTCGGTATCCATGAAATAACCGGAATAAGTATTGATTAAGCCATTTGCTTTTCCGCTAACGCTAGGATCAACGGATCTGGCCTTTTGTAACTTGTCAACTGCCGCACAGAAAACGAGGCCTCTCTTTTCGGTTTCCGGGAAAATGTTTTGAGCCGATGCTGCATATAACTGTGCGATCAGGATATACGCTTCTCCGTTGTTGGGATTGAATTCCAATGCATCGTATGCGGCCTGGCGCGATTTGGCGAAGTTACGTTGATTGGAAAAAATACCTGCCAATTGCATCATGTAATCGGAAGCTTTATTTTTGTCTGTTTCCAATTGGGCACCTTCGTGGTAGTACTTGATGGCAGTATCGTAATCCTTATCTCTCAGGCTCTTGTTAGCCAACCCGATAGCTGCACCGGCAGAAGGTTCGAGTTTGTAAAGGTATTCCGACGCGGTAAAATACAAGTCAGATTCACTGCAACCTACCGATCCCAGGGCATTGATCACTTCGTTCAGAAATGCTTTGTCTGCCTTGTTGGGTTCCACCTTATCGGCATAGTAATCCGTGAGGGTCTTGCAATCGCCGGCTCCACTGCTAACAAATGCTTTGACAATACCTTCTTTTACCAGTCCCAGGTAATCGGCATTTGCTTTATCGTTTGCGGCATTTGCTTTGCTGATAGCTTCGTCTACATAACCGGCAACGGTAAAATAGTCGCTTATATACTGATTTTTCTTGGACGGGTCAGTCAGAAACTGAGTAAGTGAGGCAACCATATAATAGGAATAAGCATCTTTAGGTTCCATCTCCGATTTCATTTCCTTAAGGGCTTCCCCTAACCATTGATAAACAATCTTCGAATCCGCTTTATCACCCATCAGTTCCATATAGTCATAGGCCTTGTATGCCAAAACGGTACCTTTTTTGTCATCCGAATAATATTTCAGTCGGGTATCGTATATCTCCATTGTTTTATCGAGATATTGTTTCTTTTTGGCAGCATCGGTCTCCGAAGCATATAAACTCTTGAAGATACGTGGTCCTAATATATATATATTTCTACTGGATGCGGGGCAGTTCTCGTAAACAGCATTCCAGGGCGTTAATGCTTCCTTATAATTTTCAGCCTTAGCAGAAGTCGTCATAAGGCTCAAATTCATACGGCATTTTACGCTGTCTTCCCCATGTCCGAAAGGAGCTTTTACCGGATCGTATCCTGCTTTCTGGGCGCTGAGACCTGCAATGGTTGCTATTGCAAGAAATCCTGATAATAATAATTTTCTCATATTCTTTTTTTTAATTTTTTTTTAATCCCGATTTTGGTTGTTAATAGGACAATATGTTAAATAAAAAGTTTAATCTGTTTTGAATTTAAACGTCACAAAGATACAAAAAATCAGTTAAACTGTCTTTTGAAAAACCAAAATTCATTGATATTCATGTTCAAGGAAATTTTAAACATATCTTGCTTAATCATGTATGGCAAGTCGGGACGCTGGGATGTGTAACCAAATCCGATATTAAGCAATGACAACCTTCCGGACATAGAATCCCTGAACGGCAACCCCAATCCGAAGTTAATTCCATACTCTTTAAAACCTCCAACCCCTACACTTTGATTGGTAGATGGATTATAAACGCTGACGTTGGCATATGAATTTCCGTAGGAAATACCGGCCCTTAGGCGTACTCTACTGAAAAAATCACGGCTGTACGGATCGACAACGTATTCTGCGCCTGCATTGATCCTGTAAGCGTTATTGAACCGATTTTCAGGGGTCAATCCGTCTAAAACCTCGGGATAATCCAATCCGTTCCATTGCTGAAAAGTTCCGTCTAGTCCTACAAGCAGATTTGTATTGGAATAAGTTACTCCCAATCCATAGGTTGCCGGCAAATGAAACTGCTGACTGGAAAGAGTATCATCACGCAGCACTTCACTCGGATTTTGATAGGGATTGGTATAAGGGTCTGACAGAAACATCATTTCCGTTGCATAAACATCGGATTTTGAAGCTAATTTCGGACTGAAAACAGCTCCTAACGTAAACGAACTTGTCTTGTCGACAGGGAACGTGACCTGTGCTCCAAAATCATATTTTAAATCCCGGATGGAATATTTTTTCTTTTCTTCACCAATAGTAGCACCCGTCGCAGTTCTCGGCACAGACACGCTGCTGTAGCTGAAATTCCCAAAAAGATAAGAAACGTTAGCTCCAACGGAGAAATACGGAATGGGTTCATACGCAATTCCAGCATAAATCTGGCTCAACCCTCCAGTTCCACGAAATACTTCCTCGTAAACGATATCGGAAAGCGAACGTGTCTGCCCATAGTTATATCCTACTTTCGAATACGGCAAAAGCCCAATGCTGGCACCAACCTTGCTTAGGACAGGAAACTGTATGGCAATATAATCGAGATTCCCGTTGTAAAAATTCTGCTTGTTCAGTCCGTCGCTGTAAGAAGCATAATGCCCCGAAACACCAAGGTCAAAAATAAACGTAAGTGAATCGAGTTTGGAGTATGATGCCGGATTTCCGGGATTCACCTGCTGGCTTCTTCTGAGTCCGTAGCTGATTCCACCCATAGCTTCGGAGGCACCCAACGATTGGTTGGACAAAAGGCCGTAACCGTACCTGCCGTATGGTGAGTTAGACCCTACCTGTTGTGCAAAAATAGCGGTGGTGACAGTAAAGAAAACAAGTAACGAGAGATGACGTTTAGTTGTTATGTTCATTCTTTTTCATTAAAATCAACAAGACGTTGGTCGATTGTTTCATAATTTATTTTTAGGGTACAAAGATGATGTTTTTTTGCGATGCAACCAACAAAAGAACAGAAAGTTCGTGTTAAAAAGATTAAAGAGCGTTTATTTGTATTTATTATAAGAAATGATTTCGCCGTTTGTTTTGCGTTTTTTGGGACGAACGGCTTGGGTACTGTATCCGACAACAATGTCAAGCCATACTCTCTTAGAGTCGGGGATTGACAACAATTCACGCATCTTCGGCTCATTGAACCAACCGACAATGCAAGACCCCAAACCTTCGGCATGAGCTGCCAGCACGACATGAGCCGCTACTATTCCCAGGTCCATTTGTGCATAGTCCTTTTGTTTTACCCAGCCTCCGATCCCCGATGTGAGGTTCACTCTTTCCTCAACCAACAAAATATGGACCGGGGCCTGCTTGGTAAAATGGTTCATACCCAATGCACGCGCAGACGTGGCATCTGCCACTCTGTTTTTCAGTTCAGGATCATCCACGACAACCATGTGCCAGGGTTGCGCATTGCATGCTGACGGTGCTAACCGAGCAGCTTCGAGGATACGTTCAATTTTTTCTTTTTCGACCGGTCTATCGGGATCGAATGCTCGGTCGCTCTGCCGGGTGGAAACAAATTCAAGAAAATCCATACATTAGTCGTTTAGGACTGCAACGCCACAATCCTGCTGATATATTTACCGATAATGTCGAATTCCAGGTTGACGACTGTACCTTTTTCTATCTGATGAAAATTGGTCATTTCGTATGTAAAAGGAATGATCGCCACTTTAAAGGTATCTTTGGTGGGTGTCACCACGGTTAAACTTACACCATTCACCGTAACCGACCCTTTATCTACCGTCAGGTATCCCTTCTTGGCCATCTCCTTATCAAAACGGTATTGGAAGGTGTAATACCAACTACCATCTGCTTCAACTACATCGGTACAAACGGCAGTTTGGTCAACATGCCCCTGAACGATATGCCCGTCCAACCTGCCGTCCATTTTCATGCTACGTTCAAGATTCACCTTGCTACCCACCTGCAACAATCCAAGATTGGAGCGGTCGAGCGTCTCCTGAATGGCGGTTACGGTGTATGCATCACCCTCTATGGATACCACTGTCAGACAAACTCCGTTGTGCGCAATGCTCTGGTCGATTTTTAATTCGCTCGTGAACGAGCACCTTAACGTGATGTGCAGGTTACCCTTGTCTTTTTCCAATGCAACCACGGTTGCAGCTTCTTCAACAATTCCGGAAAACATAATTATTTAGTTACGATTTGTGATTTACAAAATCAGATGTAGAAGTCAGACTTTAAGACTTTTTATCTATTACCTGAACTTTCAACCTCTCCAATTCTTCAATTATTTGCTGCTTGGTTTCATCACAGACCGCAACCAACGGCAGCCTGAGTTCATTTTCGATGTAACCCAATTCACTGAGCATGCATTTTACTCCGGCAGGATTCCCATCTTTGAAAATCAACCGGATAGCTTCTGTAAAACGCACATTTTCCGTTTCAGCCATCTTGAAATTACCGGCTAACGCCTGATGTATCATTTCAGAAAACTCTTTAGGCAAAGCATTTCCCAAAACAGATATAACTCCTACTCCACCGGATTTTATCAGATCAAATGCAATTCCATCGTCGCCGGAGATAACGGAGAATCCTTCGGGACGGCCAGCAATAATTTGCAGGATCTGATCCATTTTCCCCGATGCTTCCTTGATGGCCACAATATTCGGACAAGATTTTGCCAGCCGCAACGTAGTTTCGGCTTCCATATTCACACCGGTTCTTCCGGGAACATTATACAGAATAATCGGCCGTGGTGAAACCTCACTCAAAGCACGATAATGCTGAAAAAGCCCTTCCTGGCTGGGTTTATTGTAATATGGAGTAACAGATAATACTCCTGCAATGTTTGAGAAATATGATACCTTGAGTTCATGAACGATTTCAGCGGTATTGTTTCCTCCAACTCCTACAATAAGGGGGAGACGATTGTTGTTTCTCTCCACGATGAATCGCACAATTTCGGTTCGCTCATCGCGTGTCAGTGTTGGGGTTTCAGCGGTAGTTCCCAGTGCAACGAGGTAATCAATTCCCCCATCTATCTGATAATCTATCAACCGGCCCAACGCATCGAAATCGACTGATTTGTCTTTTTTAAACGGTGTTATCAGGGCAACACCTATCCCTTTTAAGTTGATTTTTGACATAAAAACAGGTCTTTCATTTTTCCTGAGAAAGCCTCCCGACAACATATGGATACTTCGGATCGCAAAGTTACATTTTTTTCAACCATATCCACATAAATTGGACAATTACTTTTAAAAGGAAATCACTTTAATGGATTGGTATTTTTGTTGAAATTCGAAATTTAACTGTAGCTTAACTTGTTTTTTCATTCTGTTTACGTACACATTAGCATTTTTATTATTTTTGTCGGCGATATTTCCGGAAAAACCCCTAGCTCATTAACATAATTTAACGTCGATCAAGTTATTTATTTCATCCTGTTTACGTACACATTAGTATTTTCATTATATTTGTCCGAATATTTCCGGGAAAACTCCTGTTCGTTTTCTCAACTTCGCAATACATTTTGGCAAACATATCTTTTAATTCTGCAGAGACAAACACGTAAAATGAAACACATGAAACACATAAAACACTGTTTTTATGTTGCCCTTCTTCCGGTATTCTTTTCTGCATGCAACGTAGTAAAAAGTGAGTTGAAGCCTACTCAGATAGGAATCTGTACAAATCTTGCCAACGGAGAAAAAATGCAGCAATACGGATACACATATGTGGAAGAAGGTGTCTCCAGATTTCTTGCACCGACAAAGCCCGAGGAAGAGTTCGAGATAATATTGAATGAATTGGCCAACTCCCCTTTGCCTGTTAAAGCCTGTAACAGCTTTATCCCCGGAAACCTGAAAAGCGTTGGTAATGAAGCTGCTCACCACGATATTTTAACGTTTGCAGAAACCGCTTTCCGCAGGGCACAACGAGCCGGAGTGGAAATAATTGTCTTTGGAAGTGGGGGTTCACGTTCCATCCCCGAAGGATTTCCACGCAAAAAAGGCCGGGCACAATTCATCGAATTAGGCAAAAAAATGGCGTTAATTGCTCAAAAATTCAACATAATCATCGTATTGGAACCCCTTAACACTACAGAATGCAACTTTATCAATTCCGTATCGGAAGGAGGAGAAATCGTTAAAGAGATCAATCATCGTCACTTCATGCTGTTGGCAGATCTGTATCATATGAAAATGGAAAACGAAAGTCCGGATACCCTTGTAAAGTATGGAAAGCTGATCAGGCATGTTCATATTGCGGAAAAACAGGACAGGGCTGTACCGGGTACATACGATGAGGACTTTCGCCCTTACTTCAATGCCCTTAAAAAAATGGGTTATAGAGGAAAAATATCCATTGAAGCTCGCTGGATAGATTTTGACACCCAGATACCGACAGCAATGGAAACGATAAAAAGACAACTCAATAATTAAAAATATGGAATCAAGAAGAGGATTTATTAAAAAATCGGCACTCGGAGTGGCAGGAATAGCACTGGGAAGCACAATGGACATGTCGGCAAAAAGTTATGCCGGCATTATCGGAGCGAACGACAGGTTAAACGTAGCCATCATTGGGCTGGGACGCAGGTTAAGTGCGTTTTACGAACCAATCGCCTTGAAGGGAGCTAATGTACAGTTACTTTACCTCTGTGATGTGATGGAGAAGCAACGTACCCGGGCAATGCAGAATTTTTCTAAACACATCAGCTACCAACCGAAATCCGAAAACGATATACGCCGGGTGCTCGACGATAAAAAAGTGGATGCTGTATTCAACGCAACACCCGACCACTGGCACACGCCCGGTTCCGTAATGGCCATGAAAGCCGGCAAACATGTGTATGTTGAGAAACCATGCAGCCACAACATGTTCGAAAATGAAATTCTGGTAAAAGCCGCCCAAAAATTCAACAAGATAGTGCAGATGGGTAACCAGCAACGTTCCTCGGATCACACCGTTGAAATCATAAGGGAGCTACACCGCGGCGTTATCGGAAACCCCTATAAGGCAGTAGCCTTTTATGCCAATACAAGGGGTGAAGTACCGCTCCAGAAAAAAGCGGCCATTCCTGTCGGACTGGATTGGGAGTTGTTTCAGGGGCCGGCACCCCGCCGCGATTATACCGAAGAGACCTGGGATTATAACTGGCATTGGTACGGCTGGGATTACGGAACGGCCGAAGCAGGCAACAACGCCACACACGAACTGGATGTTGCACGCTGGGCACTGAACGTTGATTTCCCCCTAAACGTTGAAGTGGAAGCCGCCAAGCGACATTTCGCCAACGACGGATGGGAGATGTACGACACTATGGATGCTACATTCCGTTTTGCCGGTGACAAAATAATCAAGTGGGATGGTAAAAGCCGGAACGGGCACAAGACCTACGGAGCGGACAGAGGAACAATTATTTATGGCAGTGAAGGTACCGTCTTCGTAAACCGGGATAAATACATTCTTTACGACCGAGGGGGGAAAGTGATGAAAGAAAGAACTTCTACTTCAAGTGAAGCAGGTACGGCACTTGGTGGAGGTGGCGACATGACTACCGGCCATGTGATCAACTTCTTCGATACTATCAGGGGTAAGTCGAAACTTACCGCACCCATTGACGATGCGTCCATCAGTAATGCTATGGTACATTATGCCAATGTAGCGTATCGTATCGGTAAGGGTTTTGATATCGATGACAAAACCGGGCGTATGTTTGACCGGGAAGCTATGAAACTATGGAACCGGGAATATGAACCCGGATGGGAGCCAACACTGAAATAATTTAATTTCAATACGATCAATTTTAAGCTTTAAATGAGATGAAAAATTCAAGACGTGATTTTATAAAAAAATCGGCACTCGGTGTGGCCGGAATAACGCTGGGAAGCACGATGAATATGTCGGCTAAAAGTTATGCCAATATCATCGGCTCCAACGATAAAGTGAGGGTAGGCATATTGGGTTTTTCCAACCGATTCAGAGGTGCACTCGGGAAATCATTCCTCAAATATGCCAAAGAGATGAACTTCGAACTCTTTACCGTCTGCGACATTTGGAATCGTCGCCGAGACGAAGGACAAGCCTGGTACAAGGAGCAAGCCGGAGGAGACCTCAGAACCGCCAGAAACACCGATGAGCTCTGGTCTCAAAAGCCCGACGCCGTAATTATCAGTACCGCAGATTTTCAACATGCGCTTCATACCGCCGAAGCAGTCAGGGCCGGATGTGATGTATATGTGGAAAAACCTTTCGCTGAAACTATGGACGATGCTAACTTTGCGTTGAAAGCAGCCAAAGAGACTAACAAGGTTATTCAGGTTGGATCACAACGCCGGAGCGGAACAAATTACCACGCTGCATACGACTACATTAAATCGGGAAAATTCGGCAAGATCATTGCCGTGGAAATGACATGGAACGTCAACCAGCCCGGACGATGGCGTTTACCCCAACTCACCAGAGAAATCCGCGAACAGGATACCGACTGGAAACGCTTTTTGATGAACCGCCCCTACGAACCGTGGGATCCGCGAAAATACCTGGAATACCGCCTGTTCTGGCCCTATTCATCCGGCATACCCGGCCAATGGATGGCACATCAGATCGATACCGTACACTGGTTCTCAGAACTGGATTATCCCCGGTCGGTAGTGGCAAACGGCGGGATCTACATGTGGAACGACGGAAGAACCAACTACGATACCATGACTGCTGTTTTTGATTATGGACACGCCAAAGAAAAAGAACCGGGAGAAGGATTCCAGGTAATTTATTCCTCCAGGCAAAACAACTCGTCGGGAGGGACAAAAGAGTGGTATTTCTCCAACGGGGGGAAACTTGACCTGGACACCAACATCATCAACAATGATGGCGGATTGACAGAAAGGCACGCAGGCGATATGGGAATGAAACCCTTTATGCTTGATACTTTCGAATTACCGAAGATAAGTGTGGAAACAGGCTCAGACACAGGCTCAGACCCGCTCACAAATGCGCATATGAAAAACTGGATGGACTGTGTGAGGGCCGGCAATGTAAAAACAAATGCTCCCGTGGAAGCAGGCTACAACCACTCTATCGCCGATATCATGGTTACGGCCGCCTTACGCACCGGACAACGCGCCACATTCGATGAAAAACAAAAACAGGTAATGGCAGGAGGGAAAGTATTCAAGTATTAATGAAAAAAAGAATACAAGCGGTTGTAACAGGTATGTATTAAACTGAACTTTTACATATGTTGTTGCAATTATTGAACATACGAAACAAAGTCAATAAGTTGCTATAATTCAAAAGATGAAAAAAACAGTTAAAGCCCTAATCATTGCAGCGCTGATAATGCATGTAAGCTGCCAAGGCACTTCAACAAACGTCAGGTTTAATGTCAGCGAAGAAAAAAAGGCAGTTGAGGTATACGTAAACGATATTTATTTTACATCGTTTATTTATCCGGAAAACCTGGAAAAGCCATGTCTTTATCCTATAAAAACACCCTCCGGAAAATTTATCACAAGAGGGTTCCCCTTGAATCCAAGGCCTTTTGAGAGAACCGATCATCCACATCACATTGGATTATGGTTTAATTTCGGTAATGTAAACGGACTTGATTTCTGGAATAACTCCTATTCCATAAAACCGGAAGATAAAGATAAATATGGGATAATTTTGTTTGATAAAGTTATTGAAGCAGATAACCGGAAAGGGAGATTGGTTGTTCAATCAAAATGGACAGATAATAATGGAAGTATTTTATTGAATGAAAAGACGACCTACATCTTTGAAGGGCTGAAAAACGATATCAGGACGATTGAAAGAGTTACAGAACTGACAGCAAATAAGGAAGTAACTTTTACAGGGAACAAAGAAGGGCTGATCGGTTTGAGGGTAGACAGAACTTTCGAGGAACCGACTCAAAAAGCTGAGAAGTTTTTAGATGCAAACGGAAATGTAACAGAAACTCCGGCCCTGAATAACGAAGGTGTAAATGGATTCTACAGAAATGCAGAAGGTTTAACAGGGGGAGACGTCTGGGGAAAAAGGAGCAAATGGGTTGCTTTAAAAGCTGATAAGGAAGGCGAAACAATCACCATCGTTATCATGGACAATAAAAACAACCCTAATTATCCGGCATGGTCTCACGCAAGAGGTTATGGATTATTTGCAGCCAACAATCTGGGGGGAAAGGTTGTGGATAAGAATTCGGACCCGGTTGAATTGAAGTTGTCCAGCGGTGAGAAAGTAACTTTTAAACACAAGGTTATTATTGCCGGAGATATGAGTGATCAGGAAATAAACAGGTTTTCTGACGATTTTAATTGACCGTGGATTACACATCGTTCACGTAATCAAAAAGCCAGAAGCGAAGATGCTCCTGGCTTTTAACTTAATTTAAACCGGATTAAGAATAACGGATGGAAATTCAGTGTAATTTTAGCTGATTTTTATCCGGCAGAACATCTACCCTTTAAAATCGTAGAGACCATTAAAAAACAACGGTAATTCTCTTCTTTTTTTATGAATGCAATAGCACTTTACTGGATTGCTTTTATAGCCATCTTCATCATTGTGTATGGAATAGACCTCTACGTGACTTCCCACCGCCAAAGAACAATTAGTGTGAAATCATCCTTAACCTGGACAGCCGTATGGATTTCCGTAGCAATAGCATTTGGAGCTTCTCTTTATTTTCTCTTCCCTCAGAATCCGGAAAGCACGGTGCGAACCGGTCCTGTAATGATGACAAAATTTATCTCGGGGTATTTGACGGAATATTCGTTATCCGTGGATAATCTTTTCGTATTTATACTGATCTTTTCAATGATGGGCATTCATCCGAAAAACCAACCAAAGTTACTGAAACTGGGAATTTTGATTTCGGTTGTACTAAGAATTCTTTTTATACTGGTGGGAATGGAACTGGTAGAACGCTTTCACTGGATTATCTACATATTTGGTGTTGTTTTGATTTGGACGGCATACAAGATGGCTTTTTCGAAAGAAGATGAAAACGTAAATCCCAAATCGAACATTCTGTACAAGGGAGCTTCCAGGTTATTCCCCATCGATCCCGACATACATTCGCCTCATTTTTTCACTCAAATAAACGGAAAAATCCACTTAACCAATATTTTTCTTGCCTTGCTTGTTATCGGCTCCACCGACATCTTGTTTGCTGTTGACTCTATTCCGGCTATTATCGGCGTTATAAAAGAAGGTATAAACAACGTCCTTACACTCAGTGAAGAGAACTTTCTTGCCATTTCTTCCAATGTTTTCGCAGTGATGGGCTTAATATCGCTTTTTTTCGCGTTGAAAGGAATTATGGGAATGTTCCGTTACTTGAAAACAGGTGTGAGTTTCATTCTCTTGTTTATAGGCATGAAAATGCTGCTGAGTTCCGTGCATTCGGTAGGAGAATTTTTTGCACACCATTCATGGGTCTCGCTAGCGGTTATCATCGGTACCTTGATTATTTCTATCCTTTTATCCATGCTGATTTCCGAACGAAAAGAATCCGATAAGCTTCAGGAAGCTGTGCAGAAATTGAAAGAAGAAATGGAGGAGTCGAAACCCAAACATGTGGGAAAATTTATGCATTAGTTGATTTTCCAGTACAGAACACGAGAAAGTTCTGTGATTGATGGAATAAATTTTGTAATTTTGCAGTTCACCTTGTGAATAAACATTTTATGAAATTTACCCCGGAAAAATACGCCATTCCCGATGCACCGATGCAACCCTTCATCGATACAGGCGAGATCTGGGATTTCCTCAACAAAACAATCTCCACACCCGTCAAGGTGAAAGAAGTGGTTGAAAAATCACTCGCAAAAAGCAGGCTGAATCTCGAAGAAGTGGCCATACTTATCAATGCTACCGATCCGGGGTCGGTACAACTCATTAAGGAGGGTGCCAGGGAACTTAAGAAAAAAATTTACGGGAACCGAATCGTGCTGTTCGCACCTCTTTATGTGGGCAATAAGTGCTCCAACAATTGTGCTTACTGCGGATTTAAGGCTTCTAACAGGGATGCCGTTCGTAAAACGCTCTCAGACAAAGAACTGGTAAAAGAGATAGAAGTACTGGAAGATAATGGACAAAAGCGATTGATTCTCGTTTACGGCGAACATGCGCAATACAGCCCTGAATTCATTGCCCAAACTGTAAAAATCGCATACAGCGTGAAGAAAGGCAACGGCGAAATCCGCCGTGTAAACATTAACGCGGCCCCACTAGACATAGAAGGGTTCCGTACGGTGAAAGAAGCCGGTATCGGCACCTATCAGGTGTTTCAGGAAACCTATCACCGCGAAGCATACAAGACCTATCATTTACGCGGTAAAAAGGCTGATTTCGACTACCGCCTGACTTCACTCGACCGGGCGTTGGAAGCCGGACTGGACGATGTGGGGATAGGTGCACTTTTCGGATTGTACGACTGGAGGTTCGAGGTGATGGGGCTGGTTCGCCACACCAATCATCTGGAGGCATGCTACAACGTAGGGCCACACACCATTTCGTTCCCCCGGATCAAAGACGCATCAATGCTTGATTTGGGCGATGAATATTTCGTGTCGGACGAAGATTTTACCCGGTTGGTAGCTATACTCCGGTTGGCTGTTCCATACACGGGAATGATTCTTACAGCCCGCGAACCCGCGGAGCTTCGTAACCAACTGATTCAGTTCGGGGTATCGCAAATCGACGGTGGAACAAAAATTGAATTGGGCAGTTACGCTGAAAAGGAGCAAAACCATGATCTCAAAAAAGGGCAATTCCGTATAAACGACGACCGATCACTCAACGAAATCATCGACGAGTTGCTTCAGCAGGATATGCTACCGTCCTTCTGTACGGCCTGCTACCGTCTGGGACGTACGGGTGAACACTTTATGGAGTTCTCCGTTCCTGGCTTCATCAAACGGTTCTGCACTCCCAACGCAATACTCACGCTGGCCGAATACCTGATGGACTATGCACCGGAGCACACCGCAGAAAAGGGATGGGAGGTGATTGAAAAAAACATTCACGAACTCAACGAAAATGTACAACATCAGGTACGTGAAAGAATAGAAAAAATAAAACGGGGAGAACGGGATTTGTATTTTTAATTGGGGAAATGACCAATTCCAGACCACATATCGGCATTTTTGGCCGCCGGAACACCGGTAAAAGCTCACTGATCAACCTGCTCACGGGGCAGGAGACCGCTATAATATCCGACATACCCGGCACGACGACCGACCCGGTAAAGAAATCGGTCGAGATTCTTGGAATCGGCCCAGTAGTATTGGTGGATACCGCCGGAATTGATGATGCGGGTGAATTGGGAAGAAAGCGCATCGACAAATCACTCGATGCGATAAAGAAAGTGGACTGCGCCGTGTTACTGATTGCGGGAAATCAGTTTGGACAGTACGAACTGGAGCTTATTCGGCACTTTGGGAAATTCGGTATCCCCTACCTCATCCTTCACAACAAAAGCGACCTGTCAAAAATTGCTGCCCTCACAAAAACCGCAATAAAACACCACAGCGATGCCTCGGTTCTCGATTTCAGTGCAAAAGATCCGGGAGATTCGGAGAAAATAATTGATGCACTAAAGAAAATAATACCCGGGGAAAGCCAACAACACAGAACGCTTATAGGCGATCTGGTAAAACCGAAGGACACAGTATTGTTCATAACTCCCATTGACAGCGAAGCTCCCGAAGGACGACTGATCCTGCCGCAAAACCAGGCCATACGCGATGCTCTGGATAACCATTGCATTGCAGTAGTGGTAAAAGAGACCGAGTTGGACGATTTTCTGAAGCTAGGTATACCTCCAGCGCTTGTTGTTACCGACAGTCAGGCCTTTGGCTATGTGGCAACACGCATTCCCGAAAACGTTCCGTTAACAAGCTTCAGCATCCTGTTTGCCCGACAAAAAGGCGATTTCAATGACTACCTGCAAGGCACTCCTCACCTGTCTAAACTAAAAGACGGGGATAATATCCTTATGTTGGAAAGCTGCACTCATCAAACCAACTGCGACGATATCGGACGGGTGAAGATACCGCAACTCCTCCGGAACTTCACCGGTAAAAACCTATCGTTCACCGTTGTAGGCGGATTGTCGGAGATTGCACCCATCGATTATTCTCTCGTCATCCAATGTGGGGGATGCATGGTTACACGCAAACAACTGATAAACCGGATAAAACCGTTCACGGAAAAGGACATTCCAGTCACCAATTACGGAATGGTCCTCGCGTATGTAAACGGTATTTTTGAACGGGCAACGAGAATGTTTTTATGATTCCAACCCTATTGCATAAACAGAAACTTCTCCAAGAAGATTTAGTCCGCCTACTCTGCACCGAGGGTGAGGAAAAGCAACTTTTGTTTGATTATGCCGCTAAAATCAAACAAGAGAACGTGGGCAACACCGTTTATCTGCGCGGGCTGATCGAATTTTCCAACATTTGCGAAAAGAATTGTTATTATTGCGGTATCCGCCGGGATAACACGCACACACATCGGTACTGTTTGTCCTGCGATGAGGCATTGGAAGCTATCCGGTTTGCCTACGAAAACGGATTGGGATCCGTCGCCATCCAAAGCGGAGAACTCACGTCGGATACATTTACCCGAAAGATCGACTCCTTACTGAAAGAAGCCATGCGTATTACCAACCGGGAAATCGGCATTACCCTCTCTTGCGGCGAACAGCCTGAAGAGGTCTATCGCCGGTGGTTTGAGAGCGGAGCCAGCCGCTATTTGCTCCGTATCGAATCCTCCTCCGGAGAACTTTACCGTAAAATACATCCCGACGATGATACACACCGTTTTGACAAACGCCTGAATGCCCTGGAATCGCTAAAAAAAATAGGTTACCAAACAGGAACAGGCGTCATGATCGGCCTACCGTTTCAGACTGTCGAAGACCTGGCAAACGATTTGTTGTTTATGAAGCAATTCGACATCGATATGTGTGGTATGGGCCCCTACATCGAACATGCACAGACTCCACTCTACAAAAACAAGAGTGAACTGCTTTCGCTGCGGGAACGATTCAATTTAAGCCTTAAAATGGTAGCCCTCCTGCGTATCCTCATGCCCGATATCAACATCGCCGCGACCACCGCCTTGCAATCCATTGAAAAGGAAGGCCGCGAAAAAGCCATCCTCATCGGCGCTAATGTACTGATGCCCAACATCACTCCGAAACAGTACCGGGATGATTATTCCCTTTATCAGAACAAGCCCGTCTCGCAACAGAGTAACGAGGAGAACCTGCTTTTTCTCGAACAACAGCTTAAAAGCATAGGCCACGAGATTGGCTATTTCAGGCAGGGAAATTCCAAGCATTACAAAACGCATCAGATCTCCTCAAACCGTGCCGTAAAGAACCTCAACTGCCTGGGTTCATAAACAAAACGAAGCCCCTTGATTTTTTCCTTGTGTTTATACAGGTTGATAACCGCATCGGCCACCACATCCATGTGACGATAGGTATACACACGGCGTGGAATGGTTAACCGAACCGTTTCCAACTTGGGCGCATGGTTTTTGCCCGTGTTTTTATCGCGTCCGGCAGAAACGATGCCTCGCTCCATGCTTCGAACGCCCGATTCTACGTAGAGGTTTGCCGCCAGGCTTTGCGCCGGGAATTGATCTTGCGTGAGGTGCGGGCAGAAACGGCGCGCATCCAGGAAAACGGCGTGGCCCCCAACAGGCTCTATAATAGGAATTCCAGCCGCTTTGAGTTTATCACCCAAATAACGGACCTGCTTGATGCGGTGCTCTATATATTCAACTTGCGTAGATTCCTGCAATCCGATAGCCATGGCTTCCATATCGCGTCCGGCCATTCCGCCGTATGAAGGCATTCCCTCGTAAACCACCACCAGTTCTTTTGCAGCGGCAAACAGGTCCTCATCGTTCATGCACAAAAAACCGCCGATATTCACCAGACAGTCCTTCTTTCCGCTCATGGTGCAACCATCGGCATAACTAAACATTTCGCGGACGATTTCCTGGATCGATTTACCGGCAAAGCCCTCTTCCCGTTCTTTGATGAAATAGGCATTCTCCACGCATCGGGTGGCATCGTAAAACACGTTAATCTTGTATTTATCGGCCAGTTGCCTCACCTCCCGCATGTTTTTCATGGAAACAGGCTGCCCGCCCGCCAGATTCACGGTAACGGCGAGGCAGACATAGGCAATGTTCTCAGCCCCTTTTTCGTCGATAAGTTTTTGCAGTTTGTTCAGGTCGATGTCTCCTTTAAACGGAATGTCCAATCCGGCGTCGTGCGCCTCATCGCGGATGATATCGACAAAAATTCCGCCGTTGCGCTCCTGGTGATAACGCGTGGTGGTGAAATACATGTTTCCGGGTACGAATTGCCCGGGTTTAATGGCAATTTGCGAGAGCAGGTTCTCAGCCCCGCGCCCCTGATGCGTAGGCACCAGGTGTTTGAATCCGAAAATTTCCTGCACGACTTGTTCCAGATGATGAAAGTTCTTGCTTCCGGCATAGGCTTCGTCGCCCATCATCATACCGGCCCACTGCCTGTCGCTCATGGCATTGGTTCCGCTATCGGTCAGTAAATCAATATACACATCTTCGGAGTTGATCAGGAAAGTGTTGTATCCGGCTTCCTGGATAACTTTTTCCCGTTCTTCACGGGAGATCATTTTAACGGTTTCCACCGTTTTTATGCGGAAAGGCTCCGCAGGATAGTCGTTTAAATTCATAATAGTGGTATTAATGTGTATTGGCATTATACCCCAAAATTATGACAAAAAGACGAAATGACAAAAGAATTTAAGTGTATCTTTTGAAAATAACTAACAAATAGAAATAATCGAGTTTCTAAATGACAAAAGAAATGTAAAAATTAAAACTCCTAATAACCAACAAAATGACGACTTTCAGTTCAAAGAATTAATAATGCGCGTTTTCTATTTTCGACCGATGGCAAACCAATACATTTTGTTTACTGCCGTGCCAGTTATGAAAACCGTTTCCCTGGCAATCCTTGAAACGCCTGCAATCTTTGCATTGACCCACGCGCATCCAGTTCCTGTCGCGAAAAGAGTTGAAACGTTGTTCCCATACGTCGTTGAAATTATCGGTGTAAATGTTTCCCTGTGAAAAAGAGCGATCGATATTGGGACAAGCCGATATGGAGCCGTCAATGAGGATAGAGCCGATATTGATACCCGCCCTGCAGAAATAGAAACTCTCCCGGACTTTCCATTCGTATTTCCCCACAAATCCTTCGCAACTGAACTTCACATCGATATCGTCCTCATTCTCCCTCAACTCCCGAATAAAATCCATCAAATAAACAAATTCCTCATCCGAGAGCGACAACTCCTCGTTTTGGACCGCCCGTCCTATCGGAATAATGGTAAATAGCCGCCATGCCTTCACCTTGTGGCTTTTAAGAAACTCCTTGATTAGGGAAAGTTCCGAAATATTTTTTTTGTTGACACACGTGACCACATCGAAGTTTAACCGGAGCGAACGGACTGCCAGGTCGATTGCCGCGACCGCCCTGTCGAAACTTCGCGGATTGTTTCGCAACCAGTTGTGTGACTCCGGCAACCCGTCCAAGCTGATGGTAAGCGCTCCCAAACCGGCGTTGAGTAACGAATTATGTACCGCTTCATCGTAAAAATACCCGTTAGAAACCATGGACCAGCGCATTCCGCGCCGGCGGATTTCACGTCCGCACGCAGGCAGATCTTTTCTCAGTAACGGTTCACCGCCGGTAACGACAACCATCAGGTTTTTTGCAGGGTTTTTAATGGTGTCAAGAGCTTTCAGAAAATCTTCCATCGGCATATCCCGATAGTTACTTTGCTTTGAACAATCGCTTCCGCAATGCAAACAATCCAGGTTGCACCGGGTCGTGCACTCCCAGAAAAGGTAGCTAAGCTCGTGGCGCCGCGTTTCAACCGCTTTGAACTTCCGGAACAAGGCGCGTTTAACAGACGGAATCATTTCCCGTTTTCCAGTTTAATATCGAGGTAGATTTTATCTTTCACGATAGAGACGAGGCTGTCTTTCCTGATAAATGTTCCGTTGTCGACTCCATCCACATCTTCGAAACTGATTTGAAGCTGATCCGATTTGACGGTGTAAAAAGAAAACATCCCCTTGTCGTCGGTCACCGTATGTTGCAATGAGGCCGCCGAAACTTTGATGCCTTTAATGGGTTCGCCGGTTGTTTTGGAAACTACTTTGCCTTCTACAAACACATCCAAGCCAAAATCCTGCGGCGTACCGTAACAAGCCTGAAATATAAAAAGCGCTGTTGTAAAACTCAATCCGCCCACAATGTTTCTTATCCAATTTTGCCTCATAATGCTATTTTTTAGGTTATCAAATTTGAGACTGACCTCTTTTATTCAGATGCAGTTTTAAGAAAAACGCTGCGCCAGACAAGGTTAAATTTTATTAATTGCTCAACGTCCAAGCAAATCGGGACGCAACCGTTTTGTACGTTCATGCGCCTGTTCCAGCCGCCATTCTGCAATTTTACGTTCGTGCCCCGAAAGAAGCACATCGGGTACACGCCAGCCCTTGTATTCCGCGGGACGGGTATAAACGGGGGGTGCCAGCAAATTGTCCTGAAACGAATCGGAGAGTGCCGACTGCTCATCACCAATAGCCCCGGGGATTACCCGGACAACGGCATCGGCAATCATGGCTGCGGCGAGTTCCCCTCCGGTAAGCACAAAATCGCCGATGGATATTTCACGGGTTACCAGGTGTTCCCGTACCCGGTAATCCACACCCTTGTAGTGCCCGCAAAGTATGATAAGGTTCTCCAGAAGCGACAATTCGTTGGCGGTTTTTTGCGAAAACTGTTCGCCATCGGGCGTAGTGAAAATCACTTCATCGTAATCTCGCTGCGATTTCAGGTGACTGATACAGCGGTCTACCGGTTCGATTTGCAACACCATCCCCGCTTCGCCTCCAAAAGGGTAATCGTCCACACGACGGTGCTTGTCGAGCGTGTAATCACGCAGGTTGTGCAGGCCGAACTGCACCAGTCCTTTATCTTGCGCCCGCTTTAGAATGGAACAATTAAGCGCTCCTTCTATCATTTCCGGCAAAACAGTAATTATATCGATTCGCATAGGGGTATGGGTTAAGAGCCTGTACCGGTTCCTTCCTGTGAACTACCGCCCTGCAAAACGTCCTCGTTGGTAATGGTGCGCTGAACTTTCCTTACCGAAGATTTCAAGTCTCCGAAACGGTACGTCAGGCTCAGGCGGAAAGTGCGCATCGGGTTTTGAAAATTCATTTTCTGAACGAATCCTTCACCCGTTGTTGTCAGCTTGAAATCGCGGTACTTGTGAAAGGGAGTGGTTGTATTAAGGGAAACATCCAGCTTTTTGTTAAAGAAACTTTTCATGGCGCTGAACGAATAGAAATAAAAGGCCGATTGGGTAGTTTGCAGTTGTATGTTGCTCGTAAATATTCCTCCGTTTGCACTCAGCCTCACGTCTTTGGGCAATGTGAATGTTATCCCTCCGAAACCGCGACCCGAAAATCCGCTGTTCCTTACCCCGGCATTCTCCGTGCTTTGAATATCGGTATAACTGAGGGAGCCGTTCACGTTCATCCGGATAACGGGTGTGGGTGTCCAGCTGGCATATCCATCCAGTCCCACCGACTGATTCCGACCAATATTCCGGTACGTATTGTTGGTAACACCGTCTGCATCTACGAAAATGTAGGGAGTGATGGCGTTTTGGGTAAACGAATAGCTAAGCGTGGCGTTGAAGTTCACTTTTTGTGAAAAAGAACCGTAATTGATATTAAGATTATGGGTCTGTTCCGCGTCCAGGTTAGGATTTCCGTAACGGATGTTGTTGGGATCAGAATCGTTTATATAGGGATTCAGGTACCAGATACCCGGGCGTGAAATCCGCATATTGTAACCCCACCGCAGGGTTTTCGTCATTCCCAACTGATAGGAGAAAGCGGCAGAAGGAACCATATCGAAGAAATCGGAATGTACAACCGTAACGGTTTGCACGCTCATAAAATGTATCTTCTGGGCAGTGTTTTCTCCCCGAAGCCCCAGCTTCAAACCGAATTTTCCAGCTTTTAATCCGTATCCGGCATATCCCGATGCAATCCGTTGTTCGTGGTCGAGGTCATTCTTACGGCTTTTATCCTCTTCCCATTGCCCTCCGTCATCCGGATTCAGGAAAGTATTGTCACCCCGGCTGGAGTTATCGCGAAATATATACTTCAATCCCACTTCTATGCTGTGTTTGTCGGTAAGAGGATTCACGTAATCGACTTGTCCAGTGTGCTCTTTACCTCCGGCATTGTTGATGCTCTTCATGCGATAGCCCTTAGGGTAAAAATAATTGACAACCTGACTGTATTCACTTTCGTACTCACTGTCGTTGGGGTTCCTCTCAAAACGGTAGGAAACAGTAAGTAACTCGCCTTTCTTTTTAAAAGTCCGCTGATAATCGGTTGTCAGTGTAAATGACCCGAAATGGTTTATCGAATTATTATTCAACAGGTACGAATAATCCCTCGCGCCTTGAGAAAGGACATCTTGTGATGAATTGGAATGAAATTTCCCCCCAAATTGTCCGACAGAAACGTTAAACAGATTCAGTGTATCAGGCTCGTAGCTAAGCTGCGTATTGTAAAACAGTCCACCTCCGTAGTTTTTGGAAGTTCCGTCCTGTGTCAACTCATTTACCGGACTTGGAGCCATTTCTTCCCGGGTAAGTGATGTTTTTGCCTCCGGCCTGTTGTGGTAAAAATAACTTCCGTTTCCGGTAAGTCCGAACTTGCCGTATTTTAACGACAGATAGGCATTGCCACCATATCCCCCA
Source organism: Petrimonas sulfuriphila (assembly GCA_038561985.1). Lineage (NCBI taxonomy): Bacteria > Pseudomonadati > Bacteroidota > Bacteroidia > Bacteroidales > Dysgonomonadaceae > Petrimonas > Petrimonas sulfuriphila. The sequence goes on from CP073276.1 coordinate 504,295, forward strand.
AACGTATCTCCGTTGGCTCCAACAGAACCCGAATAGCCTTCGTCTACCCGTTTATCGGTAATGATGTTTATGATTCCACCCACGCCTTCGGCATCGTATCGTGCTCCGGGATCGGTAATCACTTCCACGTCCTTTATACTGTTTGCCGGCATGCTTTTCAACACTTGCGACGGGTTGTTCGAAATCATGTTTGACGGTTTCCCGTTCAGGTATATCTTAAAGCTTGATGAACCTTTCAGCTGGATATTATCTTCACCGTCGACCGTTACCAGGGGTACCTTACGAAGCAAATCCAACACGTTAGAGGTAGATGATTCGGGATCGTCTTTGGCGCTGTAGGTAAGTTTATCGATTTCCACCTTTACCAACGGACGCTGTGCGGTTACACTGATTTCAGACAACTCGGTAGAGCTTTCCGACATTTCAATTTGCCCGAGATTGACCTGCAATTCTCCGTTTTTCACCTCCACGCTGCGGTTGAAATTATTCATCCCTACAAACTGAAACGTGAATATATAGTCTCCGGCCTGCAGCGTAGTGGTGAAATTTCCGCTGTCGTCGGTAGCAAACTTTTTGATGGATTTTTGTGGCACTGCTTTACTGGCAACCGAAACAGTGGCGTAAGGGAGTGGTTGTTTATCATTCGCACTTACCAGTTGTCCTTTCACATTAGTGCCCTCCGCATAGACCACAACGGAAGCTAGCAGGAGAATCAGTGATAATAGAGTTTGTTTCATAAAGGTACTTATTAAAATTTTAGCAAAAGTAGTTAATAAATTCAAGAGGCAACCTATAAAAGCACCCCCGTTACGATAATTTAGTAAAGGCAGTATTCTTTGATGCTTCTTTTTGCATTTTTAAACATTGGACTTGCTCTTACCCTGTTTAGACGCAATATTGTCCGGTTTTCTTACACTAATAGCGTTAATCTTGTACAATGATTACGGGGGAAAAAAAAATTCTTACTTTTGCAATTAAAAACAAAAGTCGTATGCTCAACATTATCCTCATCATACTATCGGGCATTGTCGTGGGATATTTTGCCAGAAAACTCCCGCAAGTGAAGCATGTGGGATCCGTTATAAGCCTGATCATTATGTTGCTGTTGTTTTTCCTGGGCGTTTCGGTAGGTGCAAATGAACAAGTAGTGACAAATTTCAGTACCATCGGCCTTGACGCAATGATCATTAGTTTCGGGGCGACTGTGGGAACTGTTCTCTGTGCCTGGCTGGTGTACTCGACGTTTTTCAGAAGAAAGGGTAAAAATTCATGAAGCAATCCCTTATCTATCTTCTGCTTTTTGCCCTGGGTGTCATTCTTGCTCTTTGGGGACACATCCCCGACGTGTTGCTGAAAGACGATATCTCGAAATGGATTCTTTACGGACTGTTATTTTTTGTTGGGGTACAGATAGGTTCCGGCAAAAACATGTTTACGGCCGTGAAGCGATTCGGGTTCAAGATCGCCCTAGTACCCGTTGCCACCACCGTTGGAACGTTTGCAGGAGCTGCACTAACGAGCCTTTTGCTCCCGGAAAGGAGCTTGATCGATTGCCTGAGTGTAGGGGCTGGATTTGCATACTATTCGCTATCGAGCATCCTCATCTCCGAGTTTCGTGGAGCTGAACTGGGTACGGTAGCCTTGTTGGCTAACATCATGCGTGAGTTTATTGTCCTGGTTTTTACGCCGTGGCTGGTAAAATATTTCGGAAAACTATCCCCTATTTGCGCCGGTGGCGCGACCACCATGGACACAACCTTACCCATGATCACCAAATATTCGGGATCCGACTATGTGGTTGTGGCACTTTTCCACGGAATGGTCATCGATTTTTCCGTACCTTTGTGGGTCAGTTTTTTCCTTACCTTGTAAAAGATAATGAAATCATTTTTTCTAACCATACTCTTTTTCTATGTAACGGCCAACGTATATGCAGCTATCAGGATATACCAGCTTATTCCGGCAAATGCGTGGGTCAGAATTGTCGTAATGGGTATTTTTCTGCTTGGATTTGCCAGCCTGCTTATTTTTTTCCGGTTTGGCGAGGCTATGCCTGTGGGAACTGCCGGCTTCTTCTATCGGTTCGGGACATCATGGATGATCGCCTTCCTGTATGTTTTCATGCTCATTCTCTTTGTCGATTTATTCAGGATCATCAACTGGGTTGCACCTATTGCCGACAAAGAAACTGTTCGTGGCATTTTTCATCACAACGCGCTAACTGCCGTTACAGGTTTGGGGCTTACGGCGTTGATACTTTTGTACGGTAACTGGCAATATCACAACAAAAAACGTTCTCACATAACCATCAAAACCGAAAAAATCGATAAACCGATGAGAATTGTCGGTATCAGCGATTTACACCTGGGCTACACCATTTCAAAGAAAGAGCTGAGCAGATGGGTGGAGATGATCAATGCTGAAAATCCGGACATGGTTATTATTGGCGGAGACTTGGTTGACAACCAGTTGCGACCCGTATGGATGCATTCGCTCGACAGGGAATTGCTGAAAATTAAAGCACCCTTGGGAGTCTATGCCTGTACCGGTAATCACGAATACATCTCGGGTATTAAAAACAGTGCAGATTTTTACACCCGGTCGGGAATCACGCTATTGCGTGACTCCGTGCTTCAAACGAATGGGTTAACAATCATCGGACGAGAAGATCATTCCCGGAAGAACCGAAAGACATTGCCGGAACTGATAAAAAACAGTGACAACCGGACTTTTTCTATCCTGCTCAATCATCAGCCTTACTATCTGGATGAGGCAGTGCGGGAAGGAATCGATTTTCAGTTCTCCGGACATACACATCGGGGACAGGTCTTTCCAGCTTCGTTGATAACAGATAAAATTTTCGAACTCTCTCAAGGGTATATTCAAAAGAAGAATACCCATTTCTACGTTTCTTCAGGCTTGGGCATTTGGGGCGGAAAGTTCCGCATTGGCACCCGCTCGGAGTACCTGGTACTGGATTTGGAGAATTAAATTGTTTACTTTTTTATGCGTTCACTTATCGTCGCACTCATTATACATTTCACGCTCAACATCCTTGTTTTCCTGAAGGGTTGGGATGTTTTTAAAACGAAAAAACTCCTCCGGACTTTTTGGATGGTTATTTTCGCCTTCGAACTTTTGGTGTATCTTACGGGATTTGCATTCTACCGCCATCTCCCTCCTGAAATTATCCATCCCATCCGCATGATGGGGACCAGCTGGATGCTTTTCCTGCTATACCTGGGGGGCCTGGTATTGATAGGTGACTTTCTGTACCTGGCGTCCCGGAAAAAACTCACCCGTCCCAAAGAATTATTGAACCAGCCAGCAAAGATGAAACTCACCCTCTTTCTCTCCTCCTTTGCAGTGGTAATACTCACGTTGTCTTATGGCAATTACAAATTTAACCATCCAGAGGTACGACAGGTGGATATACAGGTTGGTAAATCAGCTGGAAAAATGGACTCCGTGAGGATTGCGATGGTTGGCGACTTACATTTGGGATACCTGATCAACCGGGATGACGCACAAAGAATGGTGGATTTAATCATGGAGCAGGAACCCGATTTGATCCTTTTTGTGGGGGATATCCTCGACTCTAGCATCGAACCCGTTCAGGGACAAAGGATGGACGAGGAACTCCGGCGGCTGCAGGCGCCTCTGGGCGTATATTCCTGCACGGGCAACCACGAATACCGTTACGAAGCCGAACGAAAAATACAATGGTTGAACGATGCGGGCATAAAAATGCTGCGCGATTCGGCTGTCCTGATTGACAGCGCTTTTTATGTGGTTGGACGTGAAGATTTTGTGTTCTCCGACCGGTTGCCTTTATCCGAAATTTTGAACCGGCAAAACGTGAATGTATCAAAACCGGTCATCGTCCTGAACCACAGCCCCAACGACCTTGACGAAGAGGTCAATGCCGGAGCCGACATTGCGCTATACGGACACACCCACCACGGACAGGCTTTTCCCGGAAATATTGCCACACGCTTAGTTTTTAAAGTGGCATACGGGTATGCCCGGAAAGGGAACACACATATCTATGTAACCTCGGGACTGGGATTAGCTGGCCCGCAATACCGCATAGGCACGGTTTCGGAAGTAGTGGTATTGAATGTGAAATTTGAGAAGTAAGTTTCAAAACGTAACTTTCAGCGACAAGCCGGCAGAAGTGTTGGCCTGTCCCAGATAGTTGTGCGTATCAATAAAAGGATTCAATTCGACTTTTACAGAACTCAAGTTCCCGCGAAGATCCTGAATATACATATTGTTTACTTTTGCCACCCTTACCGCATCGACAATAGCCCATACATCGAGCGCGATGGTAGCAGCCAACCCGGTAAGCATTATCGCCACACCGGCAGGGTTTGTTTCATACTCCGTGAAAGATCCAAACTGGTTGTAGGTTGTAACTTCATCGTACGACATTAATGCTCCGGCAACAGTAATGCCTGACAGAGCTATTGAACCTCCTAAAAAAGCAAGGCCACGACCTGTTTCCCCACTAAGCATCTGTCCTAATCCCGGAATAAAGAAAGAGGCAAGCCCCATAACCGCGGGATTATTCGGATCTCCGGGTTGTGGCATGTACATTTTATAATCGTATTTTTGTTTGTTGATTTTGTAGGTTTGCGCATGCGCATTAAAAGAAAAGCATCCGAAAAGGATTAATGCTGCAACAATTAATGATTTCATAATATCGATTTTTTTTAAAAATATGCTCTTTATTGTTTTAATCCGCTAAGACGGATAATTGATTTGTATGGATTGGATAATTCTTTCTGCTGCCTGTTCTGCAACTTTATCGTCTCTTCTGCTTAAAACCATCACTTGCCAATAATTTAAATCCTTCACTATTCCTATATTTATAAAAGCAATGTGATATCCGTTCTGGGTATATGTCCCTCGCTGAATAAATCCGGGAAGGTTACGGACAGAATAACTGTCTTCTGAATATACGAAGTTGGTAACTCCTTGCATACCCTTAACTTCGTTAACTGCACCGTCAGCAGCACCTTGCATATTCAGTTCGCCAATCTCGGCTGGATTGTATTTTGCCTCAATCACCCCTACCTTAAATTGATTGTCATTGGACGTTTCAAATGTTTCCATCTTCTCCAGCATTCTTTTTATATTCTCGGGCAACGGGGGTGGTGTCGAAGATTTCAGCTCCCAGGGTGTTTCAAGAGTTAACTGATAAGTTCCGTAGGTTTTCTTTACCCATTGTTCCGAGAGTACCTTTTCATCGGTTTTTTTGTTGTTCTTAAGTGCAGTGACAGCCGCACTACCAAGCCATGAACCGACAGCCGCAAAAATTGTGGTTATTACTACGATAAGAATTTTCTCCTTCAGAGATCTCGATTTGAGTATCTTGCCTTTCTTTATCGGTATTGCGGGTGGCAATTGATCTTCTGTGAAACAGGCGTTTCGTTTAAAATCTTCAAATGTTCCGCCGGGATTTCTTCGCTGCCATTGGGTGAAATTATTGTCGAGCTTCTGTCCGCACGATGTACAGAATACCACATATTCCGATTTCATCTCGTTACGATTGCCGCAGTTGTTGCATTGTAGGTAGTGTATCATGTCGTGTTTCTTCTTTACAAATTTACAAAAATGGTATAACTTTCTCCAGTTGGACCGAGTGTGACCCTTTTAGCAGGACATAATACCCGGCTAAAGGATGTCGTTCCAACTCCTCAATCAATTGTTCCACTCGCTCAAAAACGAACGTGTTTTTCATTGTGATGCTCCCAGTTACTCCGTCGGTAAATACAGAACCAACCAGGTAAATTTTATCGAATGACTGCCCGTGCAGATAGTCCAACATTTTCCTGTGTTCAACTTCGGCTATAGGTCCCAATTCTTTCATCTCACCCAAAATGACCGCCTTAGGTAAATCGGATTTGATTTTTGAGAAAAATTCAAGCATGGCTTTCATGCTTGTGGGGTTAGCATTGTAAGCATCAATAATAAGGTCGTTGTGCTGAGTACGTTCAAATTGCGAACGGTTGTTTTTAGGCTCGTAAGCTTCGAGGGCGCTACTGATAAGCTCGGCATTGATGCCAAAATATTTACCTATGGCTGCAGCAGCCAGGGCATTATCGAGGTTATACTCTCCCACGAGATGAGTTTTCACACGGTGAGGGTGTTCAAAAAAATTCCAATCGAAATGCAAGAATGGTGTTTCAGCCGACAATGTACCCGACACAAACAAGCCAGGGTTATCACGTCCGTACAAAATCCTGTCCATTCCTTCCGATTTTTCGCTCAACGTTGAATTATCTTTGTTCACAAACACCTTGCCTTCGTGTTCACGGATAAAATCGTAAAGTTCGCATTTGGTCTTGATTACATTTTCCAACGACCCGAATCCTTCAATGTGGGCTTTTCCGATGTTGGTGATCAATCCGATATTGGGTTCGGCGATCTCACATAATTCACGGATTTCGCCTGGATGATTGGCGCCCATCTCAATGACACCAATTTCGTGCGACTTATTTATCGACAATAATGTGAGAGGCACACCGATGTGGTTATTGAAGTTTCCCTGGGTAAAAGCAACCTTAAACTCCTTGGAAAGGATGGTGGCAATCAACTCCTTCGTGGTCGTCTTTCCGTTTGTGCCCGTAATACCCACAATGGTTATCTTTAGCTTCTTCCGGTGAAAATTGGCCAACTTTTGCAAAGTTTCCAGTACATTTTCCACCACAATTACGCGAGGGTTTTCTGGTTTGTCATTTTCCCACTCATCTACAACGGCGTAAGCACAGCCTTTTTCAATGGCACTTTCGGCAAATTGGTTGCCGTTAAAGCGCTCACCTTTGAGTGCAAAGAAAATAGAATCGTGCGGACAAACCCGGGAATCGGTAGTAACTACCGGATGTTTTTTATAGATTTCGTATAATGCGGAAATTTCCATAATGTTCCTTCTGAACTTATATTTTTTTCGCCGTCTCTTTTGGGAGTGCATCTTTGTGAATAACGATGCTCAACGTTTTGTAACGAACAAAAGCTTCCGACGCATACCACACTCCATCGTAGGGCCCTGTTTTTCCCCACGAATTTTTCACCAGGTAATATTTGTTGCCGTTCTGATCGTTAGCAATGCCGTAAATATGCATGCCGTGATCGTCTGTAGTCTGATAGTTATCGTACGCCAACTGTCGCATTTCCTGCGTGATATTTTTTTCTTTCAGCACTTCAGAGCCCACCTTTCCGGCAATGGTTGAGCGTCTCTCACGTTCCGGCAAACCCAGCCATTTTGCCTGATCGGTCCCGGCATTTTCTGCTGCATTTTCATCAGGCACAATGGCTATACCCTGACGCGAAAACCCGCCTTCGCTCACATCCGATGCCCAGGCAACCGTATAACCCTTCATAATGGCATTATCGATGGCCGCCATCATTTCATCCACCGGCAGATTGTATGAATTTGCCCAACGCCAGTTGTCGGGCACTTCAAGGGGAAAAGATGCATAAAACGGATGATGCGTGAATGAAGTTATTGAAATGTAATCGTTCTGATCCAGCCCTAGAAAGTCTTTGAACGATTGCGGTGTGTAGGTCTTCCCGTTATAAGTGAACGAAGCGGGTTTTTCTTTCAGATAAGCATCCAGGATACCGCAAAATCCTTTGTTCCATACTGTTGAAACAGTATTGTTTCCGATGATTCCTTTCATATAACTACTCAATACCTTGTCCATTTCACCGTGGTCGTGGCGTTCCGCTCTGTCGATCAAACCGGTATAAGCATCATCGGGAACAATTCCGTATTCATCGAGCGTTTCTATCACATCGGCAAACGATCCACCGGGTGCAAAATTCAGGTGTCCGTGTGTCCGTACATACTTCTCGGCTTTGTCTTCGTAGTTTCTTCTTACGATATACATCTCCGAGAGGTCGAATGTACCTTTTCCTTTCCGCAATAGTTCAGATTCCAGGAAGCTCACTCCCGAAAAGCTCCAGCAGGTGCTTGTGCTTGCCTGATTTTTTACCGATGTTATAGGGTTTTCTTTAACTACAGTAAATGTGTAAACTGATTTTTGGGAGAAAAGAGAAACCGAAATAAAAAGAGCAACAACAATTAAAGTTAACTTATGCATACGACAATTTTTTGGGTTGTAATATTTAATGTACAAAGTTAACTTAAAAAGAGAGATGGGGCTTTATTTTTGGGGCAATAAATAGCTAAAAAAGCAAAAAAAACGTACCTTTGGCGAAGAATCGAAAACTGAATTTATATGAACGACCTACAACCCAAAAAGAGAAGAAGCAGGAAATGGTTCGGACGGTTTATCGGAATCATCCTGATTGCGTTCACCATATTTGTATATGTGCGTTATTATTATGTTTTTGGCACGGGCGTTAAATCAGGTGAATTGAATTACCTGGTATATAAAGGGGTGATTTTCAAGACATACGAAGGGAAACTTATCCAGACCGGATTCAGGGCAGACAAACCGGGAGGACTACAATCCAACCAATTCGATTTTTCGGTAGAAAACAAGGAGATCGCCGAAAAGTTGATGCTCTCAAGTGGGAAGAACGTACAACTGCATTACAAGGAATTTTTTGCACCCATCCCCTGGCGCGGCTACACGAAGTTCATAGTTGACAGCATCATTTCCATCGAAGATCCCCACCCCGATCTCCAGCATGAGATTGCACCGTATGTTTTAGACACGATGTAACGAGGTAATGGCTAAAAAGAAATTCTATGTAGTTTGGCAGGGTGTTCAGCCGGGAATTTACTCGTCGTGGGACGAGTGCAAGGCACAGGTGACGGGTTTTGAACAGGCCCGGTACAAATCATTTGAAACGAAGGAAGAAGCAGATGCGGCTTTCAACGACAATCCCTGGAAGCACATCGGAAAAACAGGCCCCAAAAACCGGAAAATAGCCACGTCTCAAGAAAAGTATCTTACGGAAAGTATCGCGGTGGATGCTGCCTGCAGTGGAAATCCCGGATTAATGGAATACCGGGGTGTTTTTGTCGCAGACGGAGTTGAGATTTTTCACGTTGGACCCCTGAAAGACGGCACCAACAATATCGGCGAGTTTTTAGCTATCGTTCACGCACTGGCATTGTTGAAACATAAAAACAGCAAACTGCCGATTTATTCCGATAGCGTGAATGCCATGAAGTGGGTGGTCAGAAAAAAGTGCAACACCAAGTTAGAAAAAACCAAGCATAACCAACCCATTTTCGAGCTTATCACCCGGGCCGAGAAGTGGTTATCGGAAAACACGTATGAAAACCCGGTTATCAAATGGGAAACCAACAACTGGGGGGAAATTCCGGCAGATTTTGGAAGAAAATAATCCAGCCAGCCAGCCGCCTCATCACCCGTCAATCCTCCTCTTCTTCCTCTTCTTCCGGATCAAAAGGCTTGGGCGCTTTTAGCGTTGGGAAAATACGGTGTATATTTTGTGCAATTTTTTCGGCAAACTCTTCGAGCTCCATATTCACTGCCTGGGCAGCCTGAGCATACACGTCACGGATATCCATAAAATCCTCATCGGTTTCGCAAAAAAGGCTTTCGATGGGAATAAGCTCCATAGATTCCACATTTATATCGTCACCTACTGAAAAGTAGAAACCTTCCCGAACCAGTCGCTTGGTCAGTTCCGGTTTACCCCGGTATCCGTGCAAAATCCACGGTTGGGCGGGGTTGGCTTCGTCGCGCACACGTAACAACTCTTCCCACGCTTTCACACAATGGATAATCAGCGGCTTTTCCAATTTTTCCGATAAGACGATGTGTTCCTTGAACACAGGGATCTGAACATCGAAGGAAGGGCCTTTCAGTTTATCCAAACCGGTTTCGCCGATGGCAACTATGCGTGGGTCTCCCACAATTTCTTTCAAGTAAATCATCTGATTTTCGCTGTCTTCGGAATACCAGGGATGGATTCCACAGGAAAAAGCATGGCGGTCGTTCGTTTCTTTGGCTACTTCAAACTCAAGGGGGTACACATCGAGGATACACGAGTGATAGGGATCATCGGTGTCCTCCAAAAGAATCTGGTGGGTGTGGACGTCGTATAGTTCCATATAAATTGTTTACTCTGCTTTCGGTTTGTCTTGCTGCTTTTTAGCCCTGGGTTCCGGCACCGGGTCATATCCCGATCCGCCCCATGGATTACAGCTTAAAATGCGTTTTGCAGACAAATACGTTCCTTTAAAAGGCCCGTGTTTTTTAAGCGCGTCTATGGTGTATTGCGAGCAAGTGGGCGTATACCGGCAACTGGGCGGCAAGAGTGGCGAAATGGCATACCGGTAAAAATAAACTGGTGCGAGAAGCAGGTGTGTAAGCATATTTTTTAAGAACTTCAGCATTCTTCCTTTTCCTCTTTTAGTTTATTCGATATCTCCCGCAGGGACCTGCACACGCTTTTTTCCACCTTGTCATAACCGGAAATTTCGTCTTTCACGTAAACAAATGCTATGTCAACCCGATGATTTTCCGTCAACAAATGGGATAGAAGCAAGCCTTTGTTTACCCGGTAAGCTTCTCTCACCAATCTTTTCATCCGATTGCGAGCTGTTGCCCGTTTCAATCTCTTTTTGGGTATACTTATCAGGACGGAAACAGTTTCTGGGGCAATACACTCGTATTCATAAAAGACCACCTTAAATGGATATACAAGAAAGGACCTGCCACGAGCAAAAAGAATTGAAATCCTTTTATTGCCGGTTACACGTTCCTCTTTTTTGAAAGTAAAACGTTGTCCTTCAACCATAGATAACAGCATTTCCTCCGAAAGCAATTATTGTTACAAAGATAGTTGTTTTTTGCAATTGATTGTATTGCTAAGGAAATAAAAAAATAGAAATTTAGCCTGTAGTTTAATTGTCCGACAGGCCAATCTAAAAATCAGGCGTGTTTTTTGTGATTTTCTTTCAGAAAAGCGTCAAGCGCCATACTCATCGACGGATATTCCGGCGTAGGAGCTTCACAATCGAGCCGTAACCCTTCGTCTAAGATAGCTTTTGCAGTGGTCGCACCAAAACAACCAATACTCATATCACCCTGTTTAAAATCGGGAAAATTTTTCAATAAAGATTGTACACCGATGGGGCTAAAGAAGACAATCATATCGGTGTCGAGCACTTCACCTTCCTCATAATCATTACTCACCGTACGATACATAATACTTGGAGTAAACTTCAGCTTTTTTGAAGTCAGGTAATTCAGCACCTCTTCATTATGCTCTTCTGGAACCGGGACAAGCAGATTTTCCTTTGAGTGTTTGGTAAAAGCGGTGTTCAACCCTTCTATTTTTCCCGTCTGACTGAAAAATATTTTTCTTTTTCGATAAACAATGTATTTTTGCAGGTAAAGCGCCACGGTTTCGGATATACAAAAATACTTCATCGATTCAGGCATGGTTATTTTTTGCTCCTCGCAAAGGGAGAAGAAATTATCTACTGCCGTACGCGAGGTCATGACAATACCCGTGAAATCGAGTATGTTTATACGTTGATGACGAAATTCCTTCAGGGATACTCTCTCCACTTTTATAAAAGGCCTGAATTGGAATTCCACATGAAATTTTTCTCCCAATTCGAAATAAGGAGACTTTCCGTTACTGGGTTGAGGTTGTGATATAAGGACTCTTTTTACTTTGCGTACAGCCATAACGAATTAATTACCTGCGATATTTACTAAAGAAACCACCCCCTTGTAAAGCAGAAAAAAAGGGACGATTTCAATGGCGCAAAGGTACAAAAAATAATTAAGCAAACCCACTTTGTTTTTAGCAAAAACATTTAACAGATTCCAGAAAACCACCATCATTATAATAAAAAAAATTATAATTAGTAAAAAAAGAGCTATTTTTGCATACCCCGGCACAAACACTAAGAACATTGCCGGAATAAAAATAAGCACTCCCATTAGTTCAACTACCCTGAAATACTTTTCTGTCCACTCACTTATACCCCATTCAATAAAAATATAACCTATCAACTTGTATACTAAATATTTTATACTGAGAAAAAGCAGAATACCGAGAAAAACAGCCAGAAAGACCAACACCATGTTTTTAACGGATAAGCCGGAAATACCTTTATCCCAAAAAAAAGTAAAAAAAACGACAGTTAAAATCAGGATGGTTTGAAAAATCAAAAAAAACTCGCTCCAGATTCCGGTTGTAGTAATCTCTTCCTTAAAGATTGTCCGTCTTCGCATTCCTCCCGAAAAGATATTTCTGAAGTTAGCCACCAACGTAAGGCCTTCTCTGTTAAACCAGAAAGCAACAATAACAAAACAGAATGTAAAGAAGAGAAAAAAAACGCTATGAACGGTTTGAGAAAAGGGAAGAAGCGCTCCGGAAAATCCCTCCGGCATTTGCCCCGATGAAACCGAGAAAGTAGAACTGTCGACATTAAAAAAAAGCCCGGTGTTATCTGTAGGAATATACTCAAACGACAAAAATCCGACCCGAATTGAATCGGATGATTGTCCAATAACGTCATCTACCGGTATTTGGGGAATTCTTTCGGGCACACCTTACAAATTTTCAACAAAATTACAATTCTTTTTTGTCATATTTGGTAAAAGAGGGGTTCCATGTCTCACCATTTTGCAGGTAATCAATCGCTTTTTCCGGAGAGTCAACAACCTGCCATAAATTACGATAATTGTGATGAAGAAATTTTTCGCAGATCATTTTATCAAACATCGCCAGTAAAGGATCGTAATAACCGTTTATATTGAGAATAACAACTGCATTTTTGTAGAGTCCCAACTGCTTCCACGTGAGAATCTCCGCTAACTCTTCCAATGTCCCGAATCCGCCTGGCAGCGCAACGGCAGCATCGGATTGCTTAGCCATCAAAAATTTACGCTCGTGCATCGATTCGGTAACAACCAGCTCCGATAACTGAGGATGGCACCACCCCGAATCGATCATAAATTGTGGAATAATCCCTTTTACTTTTCCCCCGTTCTCCAGCACACTATCGTTTACTGCCCCCATCAATCCCTGTTTTCCACCACCGGTTATACACGTGATGTCGTTATTTGCCAAGACTTTTCCCAATTGCCGGGCAATATCGAAATACGCTTCTCCAATGTGAGGGCTCGAAGCGCAGTAAACAACCACCTCTCTGATATTTTTTTCAGATAAATTCCGTTTCATTTTTTATTATAACCCAAATTCTTTCTGAATTACATCCACATAATCCAGTTTTTCCCAGGTAAAAAGCTCGACTTCCTTGACGACTGTCTCCGGCATATAACGAGATTCAAATTTCTTCGTAACAATTTCCGGTTGACGGCCCATATGTCCGTAGGAAGCCGTTTCCAAATATATCGGATTACGAAGTTTCAACCGGTTCTCAATAGCCTTAGGACGCATATCGAACAGGGTTTTTACTTTTTCGGCGATTTCAGCATCAGCCATATCTACCCTACTCTTCCCGAAGGTATTCACATAAATGTTCATAGGATGTGCCACACCGATGGCGTACGAAACCTGTATCAATACTTCAGATGCCACTCCCGCAGCAACCAGGTTTTTGGCGATATGGCGTGCCGCATAAGCTGCTGAACGATCCACTTTAGACGGATCCTTCCCGGAAAATGCACCGCCGCCGTGCGACGCTTTCCCTCCGTAAGTATCCACGATGATTTTGCGTCCGGTCAATCCCGTATCTCCGTGCGGGCCACCGATAACGAATTTTCCGGTAGGATTTATGTGGTACTTTATCTTATCGTCGAAAAGTTTATGAATGTCCCGGGTATGTTTGTACTTCTCACGGACACGCGGAATCAGAATCGTTTTCACATCATTGGCTATTTGTTGCTGCATGGCCGCATCCGCCTTTAAAACCGCCTCCCTTGTATTACTTTCGGGATAAATAAATTCATCGTGCTGAGTGGAAATCACGATTGTATCAATGCGGACAGGAGTTCCGTCCGGGGAATACTCAATGGTAACCTGCGATTTGGCATCGGGACGGAGGTAGGGCATCAGTTCCAGTTCGTTTTTCCGGATGTTAGCCAATTCGCGCAACAATGCGTGGCTCAAATCCAATGCCAACGGCATATAGTTATCGGTTTCCGCTGTTGCATAACCAAACATCATCCCCTGATCACCGGCGCCCTGGTCCATCGGGTCTGCTTTGCCGTCAACCCCCCGGTTTATGTCGTCGGATTGTTCGTGGATGCTCGAAAAAACACCACACGATTTAGCTTCAAACTGGTATTCGCTTTTGGTGTAGCCGATACCGGCAATAACCTTACGCGCCACCTCAGCAACATCCACATACGTATTTGATTTAACTTCACCGGCAAGAACAACCTGACCGGTTGTCACCAACGTTTCGCAAGCTACTTTCGAGTTAGGGTCATATGCCAGAAACTCGTCCAGCAAAGCATCCGATATCTGATCGGCTACTTTATCGGGGTGTCCCTCGGACACCGATTCGGAGGTAAAGAAATAATTCATTTTTTAAGATAAAAGAACCAAAATCAACATTGAGGATGCTAGGCTATTTGATTTTTAAACCATAAAAGTACTGTTATCCCAAACCTTTGATTATCGGCTTTGTGATTAATAAAATTTACGTAACCAGTCGGGAGAGAAAAGGAAGTGCATGCAAGAAAAAATAGCGAACAGCTGGGCGTTTTAGCATTTTTTTCTGTGGTTGCAAGCAGTTCAAATCTGTCCACACGATTATTTTCGGATGCAAAGATAGGAAATAATTGGCAAATAGCGTGTTGCCAAAGGTTAAAAAGTATTATTTATAACAACACCCCCATCTTCACCAACTCTTCCTTCAGGTTCATTTCCGGAACAAGATGTATAGTCCTAAAGCCCAACAGTCTGGCAGTATCTATGTTGTGTGCATTATCATCGATAAACAACGTCTCTTCAGGGTCTATACTGAATCGATCCAATAAAATATAATACAATTTCGGGTCGGGTTTTACGATTTTCTCGTCACCCGAAACCACCATTCCTTTTAAATAGTTGAAGAATTCATACCGCTCCATGGCCACGGGAATGGTCTCGGCCGACCAGTTGGTCAGTCCGTAGGTGTTGTAATTTTTGCTCAGGAGCTTCACCAACCGGGAGTTTTCACTAATCTCACCACCCAGCATTTCTGCCCACCGGCCATAATACATCGCAATTTCATTCTTGTATTGAGGAAACTCCTGCTGCTTTTCAGCTGTTGCGAGTGCGACAGGACGGCCGGCATCCTGAAGGACGTTCCACGGATACGTGCAAACATTGTTCAGAAAATACTCCATCTCGGCACGATCTTCAAAAATCTTACTGTAAAGATATACAGGATTCCAGTCGATTAACACTCCACCAAAATCGAAAACGATGTTTTTAATTTGCTCCATTGTTTTGCCTTAATTGCGATAAAATGCAAAAATAGTGCTTTTTCTTTACATCCAACGCTTTCTTCAAGTCCTAAAATTTCGGATAATTAGTTAAAGGAAGGATTCCCGTATGCTTCATCAAGGATATTTTCCTATTTTTGCACAACAAAAAAAATGAGCTCACACAAAAAGACGGAATGAATGCATAAAAAAACTGTACTGCTGACACTTCTTGCCGTCCTAATGGTTTCCTGCGGAGTAAAAAACACAACCGTAACGCCCAGTAAAAAACTCACAGGCACCGGACAGGAGGTCATCAATTATGGAATGCGGTACCTGAACAAACCGTACCGGTTTGCCGGAAAAGGGCCACATGCATTTGATTGTTCGGGCTTCACCTCATTTGTTTTCAGGGAGTTTGGGTACAGGCTGAGCACGAGTTCGGCAGGACAAGACCGACAGATGCCCAGCATCAGGCAGCGAGAGCATCTACAGGTGGGTGATCTAGTCTTCTTCGAGGGACGTGCACGCAACGGTAGAGTCGGACACGTAGGTATCGTGAAAGAATTGCTTCCGGGCGGAGAGTTTCGCTTTCTCCACGCATCAACCACAAGTGGAGTTATTGTCTCTCTTTCCACCGAACCTTATTACGCATCCCGTTACCTGCGTGGCGGAAGAATCCTGCAAGAAAACAATGCGTTGGCTATAGCTGAAAAAGTTCCGCGAGAAAAGCCCAAACAGGTAAAAAAAGGCGACACCCGGAGAAATGCTTTCACCTCGGCTAAAGCCAAGGAACAGGTTTTAATCGAAGCACCTAAGACAAAAAGCGAAAAAGAGACAGCTGACATCCCGCAAAATCCCGAAACAAAGGAACTTATTGTTCATTCCCGCCCTGTAAATCAATTGCTCACCGACTTACCTAAAAACAAACAGGGACAGGAAGAAGTCATAAAGCCGGCAGTTCAGACAATGGTGCGTCCCGATACAATTTCCGTCCCGGAACCCGCTGAAACAAAAATCATTGAAAATGACTCTATTACACACCCGGTAAAACCGGGTGAAACACTTTACTCCATCTCCCGGAAATACAACTGCTCCGTAGCGCAACTAAGGGACTGGAATCCACAGCTTGGAACGGTTTTAAAGCCGGGTGAAAAACTTGTCATCAGGCCCTGAACAACGGGTGACTCCAGATTTCAGCAGGACAAATGTTTTGGCTGATGGCGAATTTTGCGTATTTTTGCACCCTGAAAAAAGGTAAAAACCAATTCAATCATTGAGTCTGCTCTGAAAACCCCATTTTTTCAAATTGCTGAAAAATGAAGTTTAACCGGACAAATGTGATTGTTTTTATTAATTGAAAGTATGTTTACAATAATATACATATTGAAACATAAATTAATTATATATTGTGGCAGTTTTTGCCAAAAAAGCGCTCTTTGACTTATTCGCGTCATATAATTCACTATCCTGACGAAGTTTATCCACAACGAGCGGGAGTATGCCCATAGTTTGTGCTTGGCAAGTGACCTGTAACGGCTCTTGTCATTCGGGTAATGGTATCCTAACTGGAAAATGCTTGCTTCGACATTGTTCCTGATATTTTTTTCATCTATCGGGATATCGTCCAATTTCTTCCTCAGAGCGGCAGTCCTGAGGTTATCCTCATCGAAGTAGCGGTATTTTCCTTCTTCAGTCTTGATCCTCCATTTCCTCTGTGTTTTGTCTTTGCGGAGTTTTACCCGTTGTGCCTGTATTGTTGTTCCTGTTTTGTTGTCGGTTACTATTAAATTGATTTCATTCTGTTCGTCCAAACGGATGTCATATCTCGGTGCGGGGCCTTGCATGCCTGTGAGTATCAGCTCGATGCCATTTTTATCGCTTTGGCAATACTCCTGATTATCAGCACTGTGGTAAGCCCCGTCGGCATATACTTTCTCTATTTTGTCGGATATTATTTCCTGTGTCCGATCCAGGGCTTGTTCAAGGAAGCCGTTGTCCGGAGCCGATGCCACCGTTACCTCGGTATCGGTTATCAGGTTCAATGCCGTATCTTTGTCATCTCCCGGTTGGTCGCATGTCTCGGTGACGTTCACCGAATACCCTTTGACCTTGTTGCCGTCTTTGTCACGGTAATGGCAGTCGGTGTCATGGGGTGACTGTATGGATTTGGCGCTGACTTTCTCCTTTTCCAGAGGAACGACAGTTTTGTCCCTGCCAACCGAGTATTGTTGTTCGAAAACCGCTTTAAGGGTCTGGTAATGACCATAGTCATGCTTCTTGAAGAGCCCTATAAAACGGTACATCAGTTTGCCCAGTTCAACGAACCTGGCATCAACCTCGGCCTTTGTACTGCGGTACACCACCTTGTTGCCCGTTTCACCCTGTATGCTTTCGATAAGGGAAAACATCTCTTTGGACAGGCTCTTATTGAAGATATGTTCCTCCCTTTCATTGATAAACAGACGCAGGGTTTCATGAATCAACTCGTAACGGGAGTACCAGGCGATATTGCTGCCGACCAGTTTACTGTCCATGCGCACCTGCTTGCCGCTCACCTCAAACTCCAATAGCTGGTCACGGGTGATTTGCCCCTGGCACTTTTTGAACAGGTCTTCGCCGTGTTCCCTTGCATAGTCAACCAGATTGCGACGGAAAAGGTAGTAAGTGGATGAAACAGGCTCAGCGTCCTCTAACGACATCAGACCCAGAGCACTGCGAACAAGTAAATTGTATGCGCAGTTCTCAAACAATTGTGCGTCGCTCCATCCCTGGCCTTCCTTGAGGATCATCATACCGACCAAAATACGGATAGAGGCATTAGGAGCCCCCGTTCCATTAGAATAAAGTGGTCTGAAAATAGACTCATCCACACGCATTACAACATGGTTTCGGAACCGGTTATGCCAGGAGTCATTTTTTAGGTATTCTTTCTTCTTAGAGTCTCTGAAGTACTCCGTCGGTGATGAAAAAATGCCCAATTGAGGGTTTTCGTCCGATTTTTTGAACATATTATACAGTTTTAAGCCCTACTAAGGTAGTGAATAATAGCTATATACGCAAATATTTCAAAGAACTTTTCAGGTGAAATTTACCTGATTTATAAAATTTATTGTACAAAAAATTTTAAACTAAATTATCACTCCGACTTTTCGGAGCGGACTCAATATTCAATCTCAAAAAATATGATAACTGCAGACCAACTTAAAAATGTGTTGGAGCGCGAGCAAGCGCTGAGGGGGTATCTTTGACATCGATGCAAAGACTATCCAACTCGAAGAAGAAGAACTGAAGACACAAGCTCCCGATTTCTGGAACGACAATAAAGCTGCCGAAGCCCAGATGAAAATCGTGCGTGAACTGAAAGGCTGGCTCAATGCCTACGACAAGGTAAAATCGGCCACCGAGGAGTTACAATTGGCATTCGATTTTGTTAAAGAAGGCATAGTCAGCGAAGAAGAGGTAGACACCAATTACGGCCGGGCACTCGAACTGATCGAAAACCTGGAGCTGAAAAACATGCTCCGTCGCGAAGAGGATCAATTGGGTGCGGTATTGAAAATAAACGCCGGAGCCGGCGGGACCGAAAGCCAGGACTGGGCGTCGATGTTGTTCCGCATGTATCAGCGCTGGTGCGAAAGCAAAGGGTACAAAACTACTGTAACCAACTGGCAGGACGGCGACGACGCCGGTATAAAAACAGCCACCCTACAAGTGGAAGGCGACATTGCCTATGGCTTTCTTAAAAGCGAGAACGGTGTACATCGGCTGGTCAGGGTTTCCCCATACAACGCGCAGGGCAAGCGCATGACGTCGTTTGCATCGGTCTTTGTGGTACCATTGGTGGATGATAGCATCGAAATTTACGTAAACCCGGCCAATATTTCCTGGGATACCTTCCGATCATCGGGAGCAGGCGGACAAAACGTAAACAAGGTAGAAACCGGTGTACGGCTACATTACCTCTACAAGGATCCGGACACAGGCGAGGAGCAGGAAATTGTTATCGAGAATACCGAGAGTCGCTCACAAATAGGAAACCGTGAGAACGCCATGCGGTTGCTAAAGTCACAACTCTATGAAATCGAACTCGAAAAACGCCGGACGGCACAAGCACAAATCGAAGCAGGAAAAAAGAAAATAGAATGGGGTTCACAAATCCGCAGTTATGTCTTCGACGACCGGCGGGTAAAAGATCACCGCACCAATTACCAGACTTCAGACGTCACCGGCGTAATGGACGGCGACCTGGATGATTTCATCAAAGCATACCTTATGGAGTTTGGAGGGGAAGCGTAAAACGATTGGACTACAGATCATATATTTCCTTCTCAATAGAGAGCCCAAAAAGGGCGAAATCGTATTTTACAGGATCACATGCATCCAATAGTCGGAGGTTTTCGGTGAGTTCCACAGCTGTTCTCCAGTCTGTTTGCCGCCGTGTGACTAAACCCAGGCGACGAGCTGTTCTGTCCACATGCAGGTCAACGGGACAAATCAGCACTGCCGGTTGAATCCTTTTCCATAAACCGAAATCCACACCTTTTCCATCGCAACGCACCATCCAGCGAAGGAACATATTGAGCCGCTTGCAGGTTGAATTTCTTTCCGGGGATGCCACGTGTTTCCGGGTGCGCCCGGGTGCATCGGGAGCATTGAAGAAGTATTGCCCGAAATGAATCAACGCACCCTCCATGTCCGTAAACCCGGTTTCAGGGAGAAAGGCTTCTTCCAGGCTTTCACTCTCTTTATAATGCCGGTGTAGAAAATCCACGAACCAGAGTAAATCGGTATCGTTAAACGTACGGTGCCTGAATCCCAGCAGCTGTTTCAAATCGGATTCGGAATGGTGCAAAATAAATTCGTGGGGCTTGCCGTTGAATCGCCGTGCCAGCTCCATGGATTTCTGAATAATCGTTTTCCGTTGTCCCCAAGCGAACGTAGCGGCAAAAAAGCCCATAATTTCAATGTCCTGCTTCAAGGTGAACTGGTGCGGCACAAAGATTGGATCGTTTTCAATAAATGATGTCCTGTTGTAAAAGTCGGCCTTCCGGTCGAGGAAATCTTTCAGGTTCTTCTGTAAAATAAGCATGTGCATCGGAATAAAACACCACAAAAGTAATCTTATTTATTAAAAACGTCTTAAATTTGCAACGGTCAATCTTAATTACGAACAGTATGCCCATACCTAAAAATATTCAAACAATCCTCATTCCATTCCTGTTATCACTCCTTACTTCTTCCGGTTTTGCCCAGATAAGCCACGGCGGGCGACCGCTGCCTGTAAATGCCAGTGCATATACCCGAAACCTGCAAAGACTGGAGACTCCCTTTGTTGAAATGCCATCGTTTGATGTTCAGCAAGCGATGCTACGCTCAGAAGCCGAAGGCAAAAAGTTTAAAAGCCTGGAGTTTGCCCACAAATTTCACGTATTTCTTCGTCCCGATAACTCAGGTGTCACTTTCAATACGTTAGACAACAGAAAAATATGGCGGGTGGGGATCCGGTCGAGAAAAGCATACTCCCTGAATATTCTTTTTTCGAAATTCCGTTTACCCGAAGGAGCGAACGTGTTTGTGTACAACGCCGACCAATCTGAGGTCTTGGGATCATACACCCAGGAAAACAATACCGAATTAAACCTCCTTCCCGTCCAGCCCATCGCCGGTGAAGAGATCATCGTGGAGTACCAGGAGCCGTTGGATGCCGCTTTTAAAGGAGAGATAGAGATCGGAGAAGTGAATCACGATTTCCGCGGACTGTTTAGAGCAACGGAACCCAGAGATCCCCGGCAGTCCTGCCATCCCAACCTGGTCTGTTACCCCGAAGATGTTCAGCCCGGCAGTGGCGTAGTGGCTCTTATTATCAATGGAACCACTTATTGCACCGGATCGCTCGTGAATAATTCGACTGAAGACGGATCTCCATACCTGCTAACGGCTACACATTGTATCAACAGAGACTACGACCCCGCCTTTTTGGCAAACCGCAGGTACGATATGGTCGCAGGAAGCATCGTGGCCTTTTTCGCCTATCAATCTCCGGTTTGTGATAAAGAAATACGTGGGCCGTTACAAATGACCATGGCTTCTGCCGATTCGGTCCTAATCAGTGAACGATACGACATCTCCCTGTTGAAATTCAAGCAAACTCCCCCGAAAGAATACCAGCCTTATTATTTAGGATGGAACGTCAGCGCTTCTCCCCAACCTCCTTTTCACGGAATCCATCATCCGAATGGAGGTACAAAGAAGGTAGCCATTGAAAATGATCCATTGGCAATTGGCTCTTTCGATGACCCGAGATACAACATGGAACCCAACGGGCACTGGGCTGTTCGCGCATGGGATATGGCCGCAACGGAAGAGGGATCGTCGGGCTCTCCCTTGCTGGACAAGGAGAAAAGAGTCCTGGGGGCACTTACTGGCGGTGAGTCGCAATGCTCGTCTCCCCCAGGCCCTGATGTCTACTCATCGTTATACAAGGCATGGAACATTACCGGTTCGTTAGGAAATCCGAATTCATTGAAAAGTTATCTGGACCCGGGAAACTCCCAGTTTCAACAAATTGACGGATTCAATCCCTACCTGAACCAACCCTACACCCGGAGTTCCAATTATGTGGCCACCGATTCCGTTATTCAATCGTACTACAACTCTGTGCCGATGTTTGCGACAAACAACACGTTTGGATATAACGAGTTTGCTGAAGAATTTTACGCATCCACACCCGCCCGGCTCAATGGTGTTTTTGTTACTTCTCCCATCACAAACAACATTCAAAACCTAAACATTCGGATCAAAATCTATGCTGACAACAACGGATCGCCCGGTACACTCCTGCACGAAACATCGCTCAGCTATTCGTTCCGTTATTATCAGGCTGGGGATTTCTACGAAACTTACCGCGATATGAGGAACAACGTAGAAAACTACGTAAAGTTCTCTGATCCAGTGGAAGTGTCCGGAAAGTTTTTTATCTCATACACCGATGTAAGCCCGGTACCCAATGGATTTTCCCTGCTGAATGTACAACCCAGGAAAATTGGATCGGGAATCGTATCCACTGCGTGGATGAAAAATGCAACGGGCTGGGTAAGGTCTTCCGAGAACATCGAAAATCCCATCAACACTTCGTTGCTAATTACCCCCTACGTGATTGGTACAGGACTGACTGCCCCGGATGATCCTTCACAAAAAGAAACAGAGATAAAAGCCTACTACAACAAAGCGGTAAACAGAATTTTTATTGAATCAAACAAAGATCTGATCGCGTGGGGAATTTTCTATGTATCAGGACAAAAAGTCTTTGAAGAAAAGGCCGAAAGCAGTATCAACAGAGCCTCCTTCTCCGTTGGTCATTTGGCCAAAGGGGTTTATATCGTAAAAGTGAATGTTGACGGAATAAATAAAAGCTTAAAGGTGTTGGTAAGATAACCGGATTTTACTCACTCCTCCTCTTCGGAGTAGTTTTCCACCAATACATCGCGGTAGTAATTAAAAACAGATGATTGTGAGAGAATTCCCTTGTAAATTCCATTGTCATCAACAACCGGTAAGTTCCATGCTTTAGTATCTTCGAAAGTATTCATCACTTTCTCCATCGGAGTGTCGATCTTGATCTCTGCCGGCGAACCTACCATAAATTTCTTCACCTTGAAAGTATCGTAAAGCTCCGGACGAAACATAATATTCCGGATATCGTTCAACAACACAAGCCCTTGTAGTGTTCCATCATCGTTCACCACCGGAAAGATATTTCTCTGGCTGCTTGATATCACTTTTACCATATCGCCTAACGTCATCTCGGGATGAACAATAGGGATATTGGTTTCCAGCATATCCTCGACCTTCAGGAAAGTGAGGACTGCTTTATCCTTATGGTGCGTGATCAGTTCACCTCTTTTCGCCAGACGCATTGCGTAAATATTGTGTTTTTCAAAAACTACTATGGTCGCATAAGAGCAAATAGAGACAATCATCAGCGGTAGAAACAGCTCATACCCTCCCGTAAGTTCTGCGATGAGAAACGTTCCGGTAAGCGGTGCATGCATTACTCCGGCCATCACCCCCGCCATCCCCATCAGTGCAAAATTTTCCTGCGGAAGATAAGTCACTAATCCCAGTTCGTTCATCGTATAAGAATAGATAAAGCCCAAAATACAACCCATAAACAACGTGGGCGCAAAGACTCCTCCGGTACCTCCTCCACCGTTGGTAGCACTGGTTGCAAAGGTTTTAAAGAATAATATCAATCCTAGAAAAACAACTATTCCCCACCGGCTTTGGGCGTTATAAAAGAAACTACCGTTTAACAGTTCATTGAATTTATGGCCTCCGGCCAGGAGTGTCTCAATGGAATTATATCCTTCTCCAAACAAAGGCGGAAACAGAAAAATAAGTATACTGAGGGAGACACCGCCCAAAGCAAACCGTGTCCAGGGTTTCAGCCTGGAAAATACATCCTCGCTCCAGCTCATGGTTCGGGTGACATAAAGCGAGAGAAACCCACAAATAATCCCCAACAGTATTACATAAGGAATCCGCTGAAGGGTAAAAGCTTCCACCTGCGAGTAGGCAAACATCGCATCCGTCCCGGTAAGGATATACGATATGGTAGTGGCCGTAACAGCGGTTACCAACAATGGAAGTATAGACGATAACGTTAAATCAAGCAAAAGCACCTCAATCACAAAAAGAATTCCCGCAATAGGAGCCTTGAATATTCCGGCTATGGCGCCCGCAGCCCCACAACCTACAAGCAACATCAGGTTCCGTTGATCGAGTTTAAAAAATCGCCCCACATTCGATCCGATAGCCGATCCCGTTAACACAATAGGAGCCTCCGCTCCTACCGATCCGCCAAAACCAATAGTGATGGAACTTGCTACCAGCGAGGTGTACATGTTGTGAGGTTTGATCCGGCTTTTTCGTTGTGAGATAGAGAAAAGAATTTTTGTTACTCCGTGGCTGATATCGTCTTTGACCCAATACTTGACAAATAATCCGGCCAGCAAAATCCCGATGATAGGATAAACCAGGTACAAATAATTGGCTCCGGTTTGCGAAAAATTATTCGTAAGGAACAACTCTACAAAATGGATGGACAATTTCAGCAAATAAGCTGCCAGTGCGGTAAGAATACCTACAATAAAACAGGCAAACAGCAAGAAATGGCGTTCCTTGATGTTTATCTTCCTCCAATTGTGTATTTTATTGTATATTTCACTGACAATCATACTACTAAATTACTTTCGGATAATACTGATTGTGCCGTTTTTAGACAGTTTAACAATACCCGAAGGTTGGGCTTTGTTCTTGTCTTTTTGCCGGTAAGTGACAATATAATCCACTGCGTTTTTTATCTCTTCCGAAATCTCCTTGAAAGTTGAGGGTGAGGCTTCTCCACTTAGATTGGCTGATGTAGACACAATAGGCTTGCGAAACTGTTTGCAAAGTTCGGCAGAAAAGAGTTCCGAGGTAATCCGGATCCCGACGGATCCGTCTTCCGCAATAAGGTTGGCTGCCAGATTTCTGGCGCCGTCGTATATAATGGTAAGCGGTTTGTCGGCGAGGTCTATCAGGTCCCACGCTATGTCAGGGACATCCGTGATATAATTCTGCAGTTTTACCGGATTTTCCATCAACACCAGCATCGACTTTGAATCGTCTCGTTTCTTTATTTCGTAAACCCGTTTTACAGCATCTTCGTTAGTGGCATCGCATCCGATTCCCCAGATCGTGTCGGTAGGGTACAAAATCACACCGCCCTTCCGCAACACTTCACATGCTTTCTTAATGTCTTCCTGCATACACTTACTTGTTAATTTTTTGCATTACTATTACATCGGTAAACGAGCGGTTTAGAGAAATCCAGTCCCGCAGAACGGCAGTTTCTTCATAATTCGCTTTTTCAAACAAGGCCCGGCTTGGTATATTTCCTGCAGGGACAAAAGCGTAAAGCTGGCGGAGTTTTAAATGGCTGAAGGCATAATCCTCCATGCATAACAATGCCTGCAACGCATGTCCTTTTTTTCGAAAATTTTCGTCCACCAAAATCCCAACTCCGGCCCGGCCGTTCAGGGGATCAAAATCGTACAGGTCAATCGTGCCTGCCGCCTTGTTACTTTCCTTCTCCACAATCATCATCCGAAGTTGCCGGGCCTGATAAATATCTTGCCGGGCATCCGCCAGGTATTGCCGGAGGGCAAATCGGGAAAAAGGTGTTAGGGTAGATCCGTTTTTCCACAGCCTGGTGTCGTTTTCCCATTGGTAAAGAAGATCGAGATCTTCGGGTTCCAACGGCCTTAAAAAGAGGGTGTCTCTGATAAAAAAGTCTCTCATTTCACGCCTTCACTTTCCCCGACAACGGTTTCCAACTCTTGACAAGAAGGTTTGCAAAACATATAAACAATAAAAGAAATTACGGCAAGCCAGATAAAATTTTTGCTCTGCGACAGGGCATATAGAAAAATATTTCCCGCCGTCACCGCGTTAACGATATACATTCTCAACAACCAGGCATCTTTGTAGTACTTCATCGTCCTAGCCTTGCCGGTTCCCTTTGGAATTTTCTTTACTTTTTCGGCAAACAGCTTAAGTGCGACGGGAATGAGCAATAACGTTATCCCGATGGCATACATTTCGGCAGTCATCGTTACGCGAACCGGTGTTCCAAAGCCTATGACCCTAAAGATCACAATTAAAAAGAAAACGGCCAAAACAACTATACTGATGTAATAATGCCTGTTTAACTCCCTGATGGTTTTTGTCATTTTAATTTATACGATTCGTCAAATGGTGTCCTGTTTAAAATAGACCTGCCCAACGTTATCTCATCGGCATACTCAATCTCATCACCGACCGCTACACCTCGCGCAATAATGCTCACTTTCACATCGTAAGGGTGTAGCTTCCGGAAAATATAAAAGTTGGTCGTGTCTCCCTCCATGGTCGCACTCAGTGCTAAAATCACCTCTTTCACACCGCCCTGTTTAACACGTTCTTCCAACCCGGTAATTTGCAGGTCAGACGGGCCTATTCCATCGATGGGCGAAATAATTCCTCCCAACACGTGATACAACCCTTTGAACTGAGTAGTATTCTCAATGGCCATCACCTCGCGAATATTCTCTACGACACAAAGGGTTGAAGCATCTCTCGATTTGTCGGAGCAGATGCCACAGACTTCACTGTCGGAAATATTGTGACAGTTGCGGCAGTACTTTACGTCCTGTTTTAATGTAACCAGGGCTTGCGCAAATTCCTCAACCTGTGAATCTTCTTGCCTTAGCAAATGTAAAACAAGCCTTAGTGCTGTCTTTCTGCCGATACCGGGCAATTTTGCAAATTCGTTGACTGCATTTTCTAGTAAAGCTGAAGGATATTGCGAGTTCATTAATTTTAATAAGCTAATTCAAACCACAAATATACGAACATTTTCGTTAAGCTGAATGAGCAAAGCCAAACTTGTTTTGGCTTTGCCACTGCGAGAAAATGCCTAATGAATATGAACATTTTTGTTAAGCGAGTGCAGAGCAAATTTATTTGATTTGCCGAGCGCAGAATTGAAAATCGAGGAGCGAAGGCGACTCAAATAGTCTGATGAAATCGAACTATTTCGTTAATCGAGAGTAGGATTGAAAATAAAAGAGCCAAGGTGTTACAAATAGTTTGTCTTCAGCGAACTATCAGGGTTCTCCGGCAAGTGAAATTATTTTCAGCTTTTCGCATTGAAACTTACAAATAAACTTCTATCTTTGTTCTGAATTTGATTGAAATTTAAAACCACATAACCTTTAAATACAAAACATTAAAAATTATTTTTTATGAAAATTTATAATTTTAGCGCCGGTCCATCTATTTTACCGCAGTCGACAATTGAGAACACGGCAGAAGCTGTGAAAAATTTCAATGGAATCGGCCTGTCCATTCTTGAAATCAGTCACCGGTCCAAAGATTTTCAGGCAGTTATTGACGAGGCTGTGGCTCTTTTTAAGGAACTGTTAGACATTCCCGAAGGATACTCAGTACTGTTCCTCGGTGGAGGTGCAAGCATGCAGTTCTGTATGGTTCCCTATAACCTGTTGGAGAAAAAGGCAGCCTACCTGAATACAGGAACATGGGCCAGCAAAGCACTTAAGGAGGCTAAACTGTTTGGGGAGATAGTAGAGGTTGCTTCTTCCAAGGAAGCGCTTTTCAACTATATTCCAAAAGATTATACTGTTCCTGCGGATGCTGATTATTTTCACATTACCACCAATAACACCATCTACGGAACCGAGATCCGGAAAGATATTGACAGCCCGGTACCCCTGGTTGCCGATATGTCTTCCGATATTTTCTCCCGTCCGCTCGATGTATCCAAGTACGGTTTAATTTACGGCGGAGCACAAAAGAACCTGGCACCGGCTGGTGTCACCTTTGTTATTGTAAAGGAAGAACTCTTGGGAAAAGTCACCCGTCCGATTCCGACCATGCTGGACTATCGCACACACATCAAAGAAGGCTCCATGTTCAATACGCCTCCCGTATTGCCTATTTATTCAGCGATGGAAACTCTTCGTTGGCTGAAAGGCCTGGGAGGTCTGGCAGCAATGGAAAAGATCAATCTCGAAAAAGCAGCCCTGCTGTACGATGCCATCGACAGCAGTAAAATATTTACTGGAACGGCAAAAGAAGAAGACCGCTCCATCATGAACGTATGCTTCGTGATGAAAGACGAATACAAAGAACTTGAACCCGAGTTCCAGAAATTTGCTACTGAAAGAGGAATGTCGGGCATCAAGGGACACCGCTCAATCGGAGGGTTCCGCGCGTCAATCTACAACGCAATGCCAAAATCAGGCGTACAAGCCCTGGTTGACTGCATGAAAGAATTCGAAAGGAACCATTAGTTGTTTCTTGTAAAGCCACACAATTAACGTACCGGATAATCAAAACCTTTTATCCGGTACGTTGAAACCTATCCCCGCGTTTTTTAATTTAATCACAGACTTATTAAACCACAACTATTATGAAATTTTTAATTGCAACCGAAAAACCCTTTGCGCCAGCTGCAGTTAAACAAATCAGGGAAATTATTGAAAATGCAGGCCATGAAACTGTTTTGCTGGAGAAATACACGGACAAAAACGAACTTCTACATGCTGTATCAACCGCAGATGCGATGATTGTCCGCAGTGACGTTGTCGATAAAGAAGTACTGGATGCGGCCGGAAACCTGAAAATTGTCGTCCGCGCCGGAGCCGGATACGACAACGTTGATCTTCATGCAGCCACCGCCAACAATATTTGCGTGATGAATACACCCGGGCAAAACTCCAATGCTGTAGCCGAACTGGTTTTCGGTATGCTTCTCTATCTTGCCCGTTGCAGTTTTGACGGATCTACCGGTTCGGAACTCAAAGGGAAAAGACTGGGTCTTCACGCTTTCGGATACATTGGAAAACAGGTCGCAAAGATCGCCAACGGCTTCGGAATGGAAGTGTTGGCCTACTCCCCTTCGCTGGCCCTCAATCCTGAAAAGGGAAAAGCATTCAACGTAACCGCTGTGCAATCGCCCGGTGAGTTGTATGAGAAAAGTGAAATCATATCGCTCCACATGCCGGCAAACGACCAAACCAGGGGTAGTATTGATTACGATTTATTGAGCAAGTTACCGCAAAAAGGCATCGTGATCAATACTGCACGCAAAGAGGTGGTAAACGAAGCCGACATGTTACGTATCATGGAAGAACGGCCGGGGTTCAAATACGCTACCGATATTAAACCGGTGAATCACGATAAAATGGCGCGAAAGTTTGGTAACCGCTACCTGGCATCTGCCAAAAAATGCGGGGCACAAACCAGTGAAGCCAACGTAAACGCAGGGCTTGCCGCAGCAGAACAAATCGTAAAATTCTTTGCCGATGGAGATGAAACGTTCAGGGTAAATCCGATAAAATAAAAGCAACCTATATCCCGATAACGAATTTTTATCGGGATTTTTATTTTTTTAACCATAAATAATTCAAAAAGTTGTCTTCATTTACGATATATTCGTACTTTTGTATCGTAGTAAATTTATCAATTGAAAAAGATATGGAAAGATTAACACCTCAGGAAGAAAACATTATGCTCCACGTGTGGCAAATTGGCGAATGTGCCATAAAAGATGTCCACGACAGGCTCGAGGAGCCTAAATTACCCTACACCACCGTGGCTTCAGTATTCAACAACCTTGAGAACAAGGGTTATCTCAATAAATCACGTTCCGGCAACATGAAAGTTTTCACCCCAAGGATCTCGGAAGCGACGTACAAAAGACATTTTCTGTCGGGAGTAGTGAAAAGCTATTTCGATAATTCGTATAAAGAACTGGTGTCGTTCTTTGCCAAGGAGCAGAAAATTTCGTCCGAGGAACTGGAAGAAATTATTCGTCTGATTGAGAAAAAAAAGAAATAGCTTCATCAGATAACAGACCGCTTCGCTCCTAACCGTCTCGTGTCTGTGCTCTGAAGTCTGAAATCAAACGCAAAATGGAAACGCAATTTTTCATATACCTGGCCAAAGTAAACGGAGCTTTGCTGCTTTTTTACCTGCTGTATATTGCGGTTTTTCGGCACGATACGTTCATCCGGCTACGGAGGTCGTACCTATTGTCGGCTGTTCTGTTTTCGTTGCTTTATCCTCTTTTTACAGTAGATTCCCTGGGTGGATTATTTTCAATCTTGCAGTCACGTCAACCCGTGGAAGCGACTATTGAACTCGGTGAACCTACCGCTCTTCTGCTGGAAAGTGACGCTGCCGGATTTACGGTTCCATGGAGGTTTATTGTTCAAAGCATACTTCTTTTAGGAAGCCTTTTTTTTGCTTTCCGGTTGATCATGCAAGTCGTTTCCATTGTCCGGATCCGGCGCCGGTGCCGGGAAGAGGTTATTTCGGGATACAAAATCCTAAACGCTTCACACGAAATAACTCCCTTCTCGTTTTTCAAATGGATAATCGTAAATACGGATGCACACTCCGAAGAAGAGCTACAGCAGATCCTCATCCACGAAAGCACCCATGTCCGCCAATGGCATTCGGCAGATGTGTTGTTGGGTGAGTTGCTTTCCGTCTTTTTCTGGTGGAATCCGGCAGTCTGGCTGTTGAAGCGCGAAATCGTCATCAACCTCGAATACCTGGCCGATAACGATGTGCTTCAACACGGTGTAAACAGCAGGGAATACCAATACCACCTGCTCAAACTGACTTATCACGAAACGGCCGTTCCGTTAAGTAATCACTTTAATGTATCACAATTAAAACAGCGTATCACGATGATGAACAAAACCCAATCGTCGGCAGTGAAGCTGGCCAAGTACCTGACTGTAATTCCGCTGGTTCTGCTGCTGATAACCTTGAACAGTTGTTTGAGTAAAGAAAAGCAAACCGACGAAAAATCGAACGATCAAACGGAAGAATTACAAAACTCTTCCAGTAAGAACGATATCAAAGCAGATGTTAGTGAAGGTTATGTACCACCTGTAACCGACAGTCAAGAAGAGATTTTTTCAGTAGTGGAAGAGCAACCGCTTTATCCCGGCGGAAACGCCGCCATGATGAAATTCCTGAGCAACAATATAAAATATCCGGTGGCAGCGCAGGAGAAAGGGACTCAAGGACGTGTCATCACCAATTTTGTGGTGGAAAAAGACGGTAGCCTGTCCGATATCCAAGTAATTCGTGGTGTTGACCCGTCACTGGATGCGGAAGCTTTACGTGTACTAAAAACCATGCCTAAATGGAAACCTGGAAAGCAGAAGGGCGAAGAAGTGAGGGTACGCTTCACGCTTCCGGTAGTTTTCCGCTTGCAGTCTCCTCCTCCGCCGCCACCACCGCCACCAACACCTGTAAAGGAAAGTGGTTCCAATGACGTTTTCGTTGTGGTAGAAAAACAACCTGAATTCCCCGGTGGAAACGCTGCCATGATGAAATTCCTGAGCGACAACATAAAGTATCCGGCGGAAGCACAGGAAAAAGGAATACACGGACGTATAATTACTAATTTTGTGGTGGAAAAGGACGGTAGCCTCAACGAAGTGAAAGTGGTTCGTGGTGTCGATCCCTTGCTGGACGCGGAAGCCGTTAGGGTTATTCAGTCGATGCCCAACTGGAAACCGGGAACACAAAAAGGAGAGACAGTAAGAGTAAGGTATACGTTACCCGTTGTTTTTAGGTTGCAACAATAAGAGGCTGAACAAATGGAAGCACTTATCGCATACATCATTAAAGTTAACATAGCACTGATATTTTTTTATTTGCTGTATGTTATTTTCTTGAAAAAAGACACATTTTTTGCTTTCAGGCGCTATTTTATTTTAGCAGCGACAGTGTTTTCATTTGTTTACCCGTTTATTACCGTATCTGCCTGGGAAAATATAATTTCATTTGAAAAACCACAGAAATACACTACTCAGGTAACGGTGGAAGATCCTGCTTTTGCCGTTGTTTTGGCAGACGAAGGTCAAACAGCGGAACCTGTCAACACGATTAACATTAACTGGTGGCAGGTTTTACTTCTCTTATTGTCCGCAGGAGTAGTCTTCTTCTTAGCTCGTTTTACCTGGCAACTGGTCAGTATTTTACAGATAAAACACAAAAGCATCAGGAAGAATATTGATGGGATGGAGGTATTCGACTTATACGATGAAATAACACCGTTTTCTTTCTTCCGATGGATCTTCATCCACCTCGACTCACATTCCGACACCGAAATTAAACAGATACTTCTGCACGAACAAACGCATGCACGCCAATGGCATTCTGTTGATATTATTCTCATGGAGTTGCTTTGCGTATTTTTATGGTGGAACCCCATCATCTGGCTGATGAAGAGGGAAACAGCCATTAACCTGGAACATCTGGCCGACAACGGTGTTTTGCGAAAAGGAGTAAACAGCCGCGATTATCAATATTATCTTCTACGCCTTACCTACCACCAAAATGCTACCCGGATTGTAAACAATTTTAATGTATCACTTTTAAAACAACGTATCACGATGATGAACAAAACCAAATCGCCGGCACGAAAGCTGGTAAAATACCTGATTGCCCTGCCATTGGCGCTTCTTTTAATGGCAGGCAACAGTGTTTACGCCCAAAACCAAAGAGAGAGTGAAATCTTTACAGAAGTAGAGAAATATCCTGAATTCCCGGGAGGGAACCAGGCATTTATGAAGTATCTTGTCGAAAGCATCAAGTATCCGGTTAAAGCTCAGGAAAACAACGAACAAGGCAGAGTTATCACCAACTTTGTGGTAGAAAAGGACGGAAGTATTTCCAATATTAAAGTCATCCGTGGAGTAACTGCCGCGCTGGATGCCGAAGCCGTGAGGTTGCTGAACTCCATGCCTAATTGGCAATCTGGCGAACATCAGGGTAAACCCGCCAGGGTACGGTTTACCTTGCCGATTGTCTTCAGGTTACAAGGCGGCAGCGCAGGGAAGAGCCAGAGCCCTGTAACGCCGGTTTCTGCAGATGTCAATGAAAAAGGAAAAATCCTGGACGAAGTGGTCGTTGTAGGCTATGGGCCAACCCATCGAGAATCGATACCTTCCCCACAGGAATATGCCGAATCAAACGGCAACGAACTCTTTATTGTTGTGGAAGTCCAGCCGCAATATCCCGGTGGAGATATAACCATGAACAAATTCATTTCTGACAACTTACAATATCCAAAAATTGCACAAGAGAATGGAATTCAAGGACGAGTAATCACTCAGTTTATTGTTGAAAAAGACGGAAGCCTTTCCGATATCCAGGTTGTTCGTGGTGTAGATCCATCGTTAGACAAAGAAGCTATACGTCTTATTCGCTTAATGCCTGAGTGGATCCCCGGAACGCAGCGTGGAAACAAAGTAAGGGTAAGATATACGTTGCCTGTTACATTCCGGTTGTCGGATGAAGCACCAACCGTCGAGGCCGCTAAGGGTGTTCAAGGGAAACTGAATGATCCTGTAATAAAGATTGGAAGCAGTGACGCAACTTTTGTTGTAGTTGAAGAACAGCCCGAATTTCCGGGTGGAAACGCAGCCATGATGAACTTCATTACCGAAAACATCCGTTATCCGAAAGAGGCACACGAAAAAGGAATTCAGGGACGTGTAATCACCAAGTTCATAGTGAGGAAAGATGGCAGTATAGACAGCGTACAAATCGCACGGGGGGTTGACCCGTTACTGGATGCCGAGGCCATCCGGGTAGTGGAATCGATGCCAACGTGGAAGCCGGGCAAGCAACGCGGACAACCCGTAAACGTAATGTTTACCCTGCCTGTCGTTTTCAGGTTGGATAAAAAGACGGAGGATGGCATTCAAAAAAGTCAAACCTCATCGAAAAATGTACAAAACCCTGAATTTCCGGGAGGAGAAAATGCTTATATGAAGTTCTTATCGGATAACATTAAGTATCCCGTTATTGCACAGGAGAACGGTATCCAGGGGTTTATAGATGCCGTGTTCAACATCGATACAAAGGGAAAAGTCACTTTTGTTAAATTCAATAGATCCGTTGACCCGTCCTTGGACAAGGAAGTTAAACGCGTGATAGAATTAATGCCTGACTGGATCCCCGGCAAGTTTAATGGAGCAGCGACAAGCATTACGAGTGGAGCCTCCTTTGTTTTCCGCCTGCAAGGCGATGGCGTTGATGAGTATAAAGGCCCAACTCCCAGCAACGCAATAGTTGTTGTAGGATACGGAAGTTCGAAGAAATAAACGGCATCAGCTGATTTGAAGCCGGCAGATGCTCAAATCTCAATCTCTTGTTAATCTGTTCTCGAAAACCGGAGAAAGTGTGCAGAGTAGCTTTCTCCGGTTTAAACATAAACACTTAACTCACCGCTTATGAAAACCGAATTTGCAATTTCAGTTGTTTTGACGATGGTGTCGGTTTCCGTATCGGCACAAACGCTAACGGCACACGATTTCATGCAACAATATCGTTACCGGGAAGCCATTGAATGGCTCGAAACCCAGCCCGAAACCGCTGAAAATCTGTTATTGAAAGCTGAAAGCCACGAAAGACTCTACAACCATACCGATGCCCTGCCCGTTTACGAACGTCTCTTACTGAATAACCCCGATGATGTAGCACTGTTGATCTCTGCCGCAGAATGCGCATCGCAAGCCGGAGACACAGAATCGGCACTAAAATATTGGATAAAAGCAGACAGTCTATCGCCTGAAAATCTGTTTTTTCAGACTAAAAAAGCGATAGCATATTATCGGAACGGTAACTGGCAGGAAACCATCGAGAGCACACAAACGGTTTTCCAGTCAGACTCAATTCCGCTGCTTCTGCGAATGACGGGTGATGCGTTTCAAAACATCCACGAACCCATTTGGGCAAACTATTTTTACACGAAAGCATACGAGAAAAATCCGTCCGATCATCTTTCGCTTAGCCGTATTTGCGAATATTTTTACGCCATGGAAGAAGACGGATACGACACGGTAGCGGTTATGACCGAAAAATACCTGAACGAAATTAATCCGAACCAAAAAACCATCGGACAACTTAACGGAATGGCAAACTATTCCTCCGGAAGATTCGACAAAGCAATAGATCGCCTGAAAGCAATTGTGGAAATAGGCGATAGCTCCTACACCACCACCTATTTCCTGGGGATGAGCAATTACGCCAAGGGTTGGTACTACGAAGCCGTGAAATGGCTCGGCAAAGCTTATGATCTTAATCGCAATGATGTGAATATGTTCTACTATTACGGAACAGCGCTCGGGCGAACAAAAAACCGGGAAAGAGCCGTGGAGATATTACAGGAAGGTATGGACAAGATAGATAAGATGTCAGGAATGCTGCCTGATTTCGACATATCGATAGCGGAGGCCTATCAAAATACGAACGATCACGCCAAGGCAATACAATATTACTTTTCCGCATATAAGCGCCAGCCCGACCGGCACAATCTTTTGTACAGCATCGCACATGCTTACGACACGGCAAAAGATTACAAAAACGCCATCACCACCTACGAACGTTTCCTGAAAACTGCCCCCAAAGATTTCGATGTCGCCAGCTTCGCCGTCGCCAAAGACGAAAAAATGAACGCAGAAAACATTTATTACATAGTCAGTTTCAAGCGCATAAAGGAATTGCGGGAGCAGTTATTTATGCAGTCGGGAAATAAATAACTGTAACCCGGACTCTTTGTTCTCCGCTAATTAAACAAGTCGTCAATTCCTTCGCTCTGCTCTATCGGATCCTCGTCCAGGTAGAAATCGGATGAATAGCGTTGTGTGTCGTAGCAAGGCTGGAAATCTGCGGGAATATCAAATTTCCCGTTATCGGAATATTTCAGCTCGGGATTGGCATATACCCGCTGGTAGAACAATCCGTGAATGGGCAGTGCAGCAGTAGCTCCCTGTCCGTAAGCCATACGGTCGAAGTGAATGGAAGGTTCCTCCCCGCCTACCCAGGCCGATGCTACTATCTCGGGTGTGAACGACATAAACCACGCATCGGAATTGTTGTTGGTCGTTCCGGTTTTGGCTCCCATCTCCCCTTTCAGGTTGTACAGACGGCGCAACCGGCCTCCCGTACCTCCGTCAACTACGGCCTTGAGCATGTCGAGCATCTTATAGGAAGTCGTTTCGCTGAAAATCTCCTGCATCCGGGGAACAAAGTTGGCCACCACGTTTCCGTAAGAATCCTCGATACGGGTAACCAACAGCGGTTCAACACGAATCCCGCGGTTGACGAACGCCGTGTACGCACCGGCCATCTCATACACCGAAGCATCATTTGGCCCTAGCGCCAGCGAGACGACCGGATCGGCAGGAGTTTTCAACCCGAAAGATTTCAGCATCCGGGCGAACGCGTAAGGAGAAAACAGACTCATCAAATAGGCAGTCACCCAGTTATCCGAGTTTTGCAAGCCCCATTTTATGGTAACAAAATGTCCAAGCGCTCCACGTGTGTTTCGGGGGCTCCACGGCTGTCCGTTTTCAGCCATGATGGTTATTGGTCCGTGAACCATCCCGTCGCAGGGGCTCAATCCTTCTTCCATAGCCAACGTATAGAGATACGGCTTTATGGTTGAACCGATTTGCCGTTTACCGCTACTTACCATATCGTACTTGAAATGCGCGAAGTCGGGGCCGCCCACATACGCTTTCACATGTCCCGTAACCGGGTTCATCGCTACAAATCCAGCCCTGAGAAAACCTTTGTGGTACCGGATGGAATCCCACGGCGTCATCGTGGTATCTATCTCTCCCTTCCAGGAAAAGACTTTCATATCCACGGGAGTATCTTTGAAATTACTCAGGATCTTTTCGTCACTCCAGTTTTGTTTTTTTAAAATCCGGTAGCGGTCCGTCTGCTTCATGGCCGTCTGCATAAATTTTTCGACATCGTTTGCCACGCTGTTGGAGTAAGGAGCATATTTTTTACCCCGCTTCTCGGCCGCAAACTGGGGCTGCAGGTATTGTAAATGTTCACGAACGGCCTGTTCGGCGTATTTCTGCATGCGCGAGTCGATGGTGGAATAGATTTTCAACCCATCCGTATAGACGTTATAATTTGAACCGTCTGGCTTCTTGTTTTTGTTGCACCAACCGAATAACGGATCGGTCTCCCACGCGAGCGAATCTTCTGTAAATTGCTGTCCTTGCCAGGATGCATAGTTTTTCCTTTCGGGCTTCACCGCCATCATCATTTTTGCCAGATGCTGGCGATAGTAGGGAGCAGGAATAGCAACGTGGTCGGCACGGTTGAAATCCAGTTCGATGGGGAGTTTCTGTATCGAATCGGCTTCCTGCAGGGTCAGGTGTCCAGCCTTTCTCATTTGGGCAAGCACCACATCGCGGCGCTCTTTGGTCACGTTTTCTCTCCTGACCGGGTTGTAAAGCGATGAATTCTTCAACATACCCACAAGCATAGCCGACTCCTGTATGTTCAGATCGATGGGGCGTTTATTGAAATAAGTACGTGCCGCTGATTCAATCCCTACTGCATTGTAGTTGAAATCGTATTTATTGAGGTAAAGATTGATGATCTCGTCTTTGGTATAAAAACGCTCCAGTTTCGTAGCGATCACCCACTCGATGGGTTTCTGAAACACACGCTGGAGTTTATTGTTGGCTTTTGGAGAATAGAGCAATTTTGCCAGCTGTTGGGTGATGGTACTTCCTCCGCCGCTGCTTTCATCCTGAAGCAACAATGTCTTAAAAACAGCCCTTCCTAAACCGATAAAATCAATTCCCGAATGGTTATAATACCGCCTGTCTTCAGTGGCAACCAATGCATGAATAAGGTATGGCGACAATTCATTATAACTTACAAAAATCCGGTTTTCGTCACTTTGAGAATAAGTAAACAAGAGTTGGTCGTCCGACGAAATTACCTGCGAGGCATATTTATCGATCGGATTTTCCAGTTCATCGATACGCGGCAGGTATCCAATCAATCCGGATGACATCAACAGGAAAGCAAC
Organism: Petrimonas sulfuriphila; assembly: GCA_038561985.1. NCBI lineage: Bacteria > Pseudomonadati > Bacteroidota > Bacteroidia > Bacteroidales > Dysgonomonadaceae > Petrimonas > Petrimonas sulfuriphila. The sequence goes on from CP073276.1 coordinate 542,122, forward strand.
ACCATTTACGGCGATAAAAAGAAAGAACAATCGCCATAACCATTTGACGATGTCGTTTTTGGACTGCATTGCCTTGTTTGTTTTTTTATTCGAAACCGATTTTTTCCCCATAGTTAATTTGAAACCGCTTGGTTCTTGATTTTGACAGATTTTGCCGCAAAATTACACAAAACCGTTGAATAAGTCGTCACTATTGGTGTTAAAAAGACCGAAGAGCCCTACTTACAGCCCGCTAAAATCAACCCCTTCGAAGACCAGCGAAGGAATACGCCACGACGAATTTAACCGCGGGTCGTTTCCGGTTTCCGCAAGTGAGTTCCACAACGTGATCATGTTTCCGGTAACGTTCATTTCCGAAAGCGGCAAGGTAAGTTTACCTTTTTCGATAAGAAAGCCCTCGATCCCGTACGAAAAATCTCCGGTTGAACTGTTGCTGTTCCCCCCGTTGAATCCGGTAACAAGGATGCCGTGGGCCACATCGGAAATCAGGCCGTTCAGGTCTTTATTTCCCAGCTGCATGACCAGAATGGACGGATTGGCGACGGTTGGATCCACATCCATTTTTTTGGCGTTGTAGGTGTCGATGTAATAGGTCTTCAGTACTCCTTTATCGAAAACACTCCGGCGTTCTGTGGCTACACCCTCACTATCGAAATACCGGGCTCCGGACGCACCGATAAGGTGGGGCTCATCCAGGAGTGTAAACTTGTCACTGCCCACTTTCTGCCCGAGCTTATCCAGCAGGAATGAGTTTTTCTGCTGCAAGGCGGAACCAAAAATAGCACTCAGCATCGGACGAAGCAACTGCCCTGAATTCATCGGATCGACCACCATGGTGTATCTACCCGACTTCGTTTTCTTCTGTCCGATTTTCTGCAGGGTGCGCTCCAATGCTTTTTGGCCTACTCCTTCCTTTACCAGTTTATCGAGATAGAGTGATGATTCGTACCAATAAGACGACGGACGGGCTTCGCCCTCACCTTTCACGGCTACACTTGCCGAGAGTGAGTACCACGATTGTTGGGTTTCACCTTCGAATCCATTGCTGGTTATCTGATAACTAAAGCCGTCTCCGTCACCATACGACGATTCCACCGAAATTATTCGAGGATCCTTGCCCAAGGCTTCTTCGGCAATTGCCTGTGCCAAGGCAACCTTATTGTCCGGATTTACAGCGCTGAACTGCGGATCAAGCAGCTGCAGGTCGGGCTTGCCTCCTTTGTAATAACGGGAGGCATCGGGAAGTACGCGCGCCTCGTCTTCAGCCAGGTACCGCGTGGATTCTACCCCGTTTCTGATAAACGATTCCAGTTCTTTCTTATCCAGCCGGTTGGTGGAATATGTTCCGTAACGTCCGTCTACATAAAGGAACAAGCTCATCCTGCTTTCCGAGGCTTGCTGCAGTTTATCCATCTGAGCATCACGAAGTTCAAAAGATGTGTTTGACCCCGAGTATAGTGATACTTTTGCTGCCTGGCAACCGTTCTTCAGGGCATAGTCCATGGCCCATTGTGCCAATTTTTTATTTTCGTTTGATATCATGACTCTCCTCCTACCGTTAATTTACTTACCAATGCCGACGGCATGCCACAGGTAACCGGACACGACTGTCCGTCTTTTCCACAAGTCCACGTGCCGTTATCTATTTTGTCGTTATCGGCTACCATAGTAATATCAGCCAATGCTTTCGGCCCATTACCGATGATGTTAATGTCCTTGATGGGTTGGGTTAATTTTCCGTTTTCGATAAGGTACCCCGATTTTACGAAGAACGTGAAGTCACCCGCGCCGATCTGCACCTGGCCGTTGGTGAATTTATCAACAAAGATACCGTTCTTTACCGAAGCGATAATGTCGGACTCCTTCACATTTCCTGCCTCCATGTACGTTGCGCGCATGCGTGGTATAGGCATGTTCCGGAACGATTCACGACGGCCGTTTCCGGTGGAAGCGATCCCATAATGCCTGGCGCTGATGCGGTCGTGCAGGTAGCTGGTAAGGATACCGTCCTTCACAATGTAGGTTTTCTGTCCGTATGTACCCTCATCGTCAATATTTATCGACCCGCGGTTAAACGGGATGGTTCCGTCATCCACCACACTGATATGTTCGTTGCATATCTTCTTGTTGAGTTGTTCGGAGAAAATGGAAATATTCTTCCGGTTAAAATCAGCTTCAAACGCGTGCCCGATAGCTTCGTGCAACAAAATCCCCGATCCGCCGGATCCCATAACCACCGGCATCTCTCCCCCTTTGGGTTTGATGGCTTTGAACAAGATGGAAGTGTTTTCCACGGCTTCTCGGGCGATTACATCGATAATGTCATCCGACAGGAATTCGAACCCTTTCCGGTAAGCTCTCGCCGAATGACTGTTCTCAAACCTCCCGTTTTCTTCCATAATACAAACCGCGCTCAATGTTACCATCGGACGGTAATCGTAATAACTCACTCCCTCTGAGTTACAAAACAGTATGTGCGAAGTGCTATCGTTGAGCGACGCCGATACTTTTTGCACCCGTTTATCGAGCGCAAAAATCTTGTCGTTCAGTTTTTGCAGGTAGGGTGTTTTCTCTTTCAGTGCTACACCTTCCCACGGGGTGGAGATTGCGTAGCAATTTGCTTTCAACGGCCTCTCAGTCAACGAAACCGGTTTCGTCTTCACACTGCTGCTGGCAATTCGCGCAGCTGTCCGGGCAGCTTTCAGCATTTCCTCGAGAGTAACGTTCTCGATGTAGGCATATCCGGTTTGATCTCCGGAAAGGACACGCACACCCATTCCAAAATCGATGTTAGAGTTACTCCGGTTTACCGCACCGTCTTGAAGTGCTACGCTATTAGTAAACGTATGCTCAAAAAACAAATCGGCATAGTCGCCGCCTTTCTCCAGAGCCGCCGTCAACGTTTTACGAACATCGGCATGGGTTATACCAAAATGTTGCATCGCTGATGAAACCGGCGCAGCTTCCTTATTTCCAGTCAAATCGGATGCGAACGTGGGTGCAGCCACAGCCCCGGCAAGAGCCAGACCGCCAGTCCTGATAAAATTTCGTCTGTCCATAAAGTAGATTTATTGTTGGTTTATTCTTCAAATATGATGTAAAAGTACGCAATAATTTATTATTAGACGTAAACCACAAGGATTTCATTACATCCATATTCCTGTTGAGCTTTTACTCCATACCCCTGCTATCGTTTCCGTAAAGCAGTATCTCCTCATGTTTCATGTTTATTTCACTTTTCAAGGTTTTAATTTCATTTCCCCCACTTTTTTTGTTTATTTTGTATTTCATTTTGTAAAAATTTGCAAAATAAATGAGAAAAGAAAACATCGCATCCCTCTATAACCGTTACGTGGACGATTTGTACACGTATGCCCTCTATCTTGGTTTTGAGAAAGGGATCATTATGGATGCTATTCACGATGTATTTTGTAAATTTGCGGCCGATGAAAAGCAGCTTCAAGATGTTTCAAACCTGAAATTTTATCTTTTCAAATCACTGAAAAACAGAATATACGATATTTATAAAGCGCAAAAAAAATATATTGGATTATCAACCATTGATGCGCAGGATGCGCCTTTCAATATCCAGGTTACCATCGAGGACCGGCTTATCGACAAAGAAGAGCAGCAACAGATAAAAGACCAGCTCTCGGAAATGCTTGACAGCCTTACCGAACGTCAACGTGAAGTGGTTTACCTACGTTATGTTCAGGAATACGATTATGCACAAATCTCCGAATTGCTGAACATCAGTATCCACGGATGCCGGAAACTTCTCTCAAAAGCCATGCAAAACCTACGTGAAAAGTACGGTGCACTCGTTTTCCTTTTTCTCTTTTCTTAACGCAAAAGTGTTAAATTTATAGGATTTCTCAAAAACAAGGGGATAAATTTTTCCCGTAGTCGTCTATTTATAAAGCGAATCTTGATGCCAACTTATACACGATATACCGATTTTCTAAAAGACAAGCAGTTTATCCGCTGGCAATTAACGCCAGATGAAGAGCTAGATGCGCATTGGGAAGGCTTTATCAAACAAAATCCGGAGTTAAAAATTGTCTTACAGCAAGCCATTGACTACCTTAAAACAACCGGACTGAATAAAAGCACCTTAAACGAGGATGAACGTTTACGTTTGTTGAATGAAATTCAATCCACTGTCGAACGATCGTTGAAAAGAATAAAAAGCCGCCAGCTTATTCAACTCTCTGTTGCTTCCTGCGCAGCTATTACCTTACTTATTATTGGATTAAACCACTTTGTTTTCCAAGAAAAAGAGACCCAATTTTCTCCGGAACAAGAACTTATCGTTGGAAATTTATTAAACCACGAAGACATTCAACTGATTACGGACGAGAAATCGCTATCGTTCCAAAACGATGTGCAAATGGAGTTCGATGAAAGCGGAAAAGCAAAAATCACACAGGGCAACAACGAAGGAAAAGCCGCGGAATTAACCGGAGGTAAGCAAAATACACTTATTGTTCCGTACGGAAAACGCTCCACGCTTACCCTCTCTGACGGCAGTAAAGTGTGGCTCAATTCCGGTTCCGTACTTGAATTTCCAGCCCAATTTACCGAAAACAAACGGGAGGTCCGGCTGGCGTCGGGAGAAATGTATATTGAAGTGGCACCCGACAGCCAAAAACCGTTTCACGTAAGCACTTCCGATTTTAACGTAAAGGTGTACGGCACCAAGTTCAATGTCTCCGCTTATGCCGACTCCCCACAATCGGTTGTGTTGGTGGAGGGCCGGGTAAGTTTAAAACCCGCAAATAAAAAGGAAACTTTTTTATCGCCCAGCGAACAGGCTGTTTATGCTGATAACGGTACCTTCAACACACATAAAGTAGATGTAAATCAGTTTATCAGCTGGAAAAATGGTTACCTGGAATTCGATAAAACCCCTATGACGGAAGTCCTGAAACAAATCGGAAGGTATTACAACCTCTCTTTTGACTTCGATAACGATGTGAATCTACAGAGGCGCACCTGTACCGGAAAAATTTATCTCTCAGAAAACCTGGATAACATAATGGCCACGGTAGGACTGCTGTCCTCAACTAAATACATAAAAGACAACGATCAAGTATTTATAATTAACGAACCCAATTAAACTTTAAGCCTATGCACAAAGACAGATGATAATAACAAAAAACAAAAAAGCCGAACGATACTGCGAATAACGTCCGGCCAAATTGAATTTAATTACCTGGATTATTAATAATTAAAATCGTACAAAGATATGAATAAACATTGTATTGAGGGGAGAGAGTCTCTCAATAATTTTAAACACGTTCTAAGAATCATGAGAATTACCTTGTCCTTCTTATTTTTCTGCATATTGTTCTCCTCAGCGTCAAACAGTTATTCTCAGGAATTTACCATCAAATCAAAAACGGCTTCTATAAAAGAAGTGTGTAAGGAGATTGAAAAAGGAAGCGGTTATGTTTTCGTTTTCTCTGATAACTGTGAGAAGCTGATTGATAAGAAAGTAAACGTTGAAGCTAACTCAAAAGATGTGATGGAAGTTCTGGATGCAGTATTATCCAGTACAGGACTCACATATAAAATATTGGATAAACAAATCGTTGTCTACAAATCCACAGAAACCACTCCGTCTGTAGCTGTTGAACAACCGAACATGAACATCATTCAACAACCGGCCAAAAAGCAAATAACCGGTAAAATAGTGGATGTACAAGGAGAAGCCATAATTGGAGCAAATATTATTGAAAAAGGATCTATTGATAATGGGACCGTTACAGATATCGATGGAAATTTTTCAATCTCTGTATTGCCAAATTCAATTTTAGAAATCTCATATATTGGCTATATTTCACAAGAAGTCTACACCAGAGAAGGTCAAAAATTGAATATCATATTAGAAGAAGATCTTAAAAGTTTAGATGAAATTGTTGTAATTGGGTATGGGTCTGTTCGTAGAAAAGATTTAACAGGAGCGGTAAGTAGAGTAGATCTTGAAGATAATCCCGTATCATTAACTCCTAACACGAATGTAATACAAGCACTAAGAGCGACAACACCGGGTTTAAATATCGGAACTGTTAATACTTCAGGAGGAAGTCCCTCAATGTTAATTAGAGGTCAAAACTCTTTATCCGCATCAAATAATCCATTAATTGTTGTTGATGGGGTTGTTTTTTTAGGTAACATAAATGATATTAATCCTGCTGACATTGCTTCGGTTGATGTTCTGAAAGACGCGTCTTCTGCTGCAGTTTACGGATCAAGAGCTGCGAATGGTGTGATTTCATTCACAACTAAAAGAGGAAAAACTGATAAGCCTACACTGAGTTTCACATCTACTGCTGGTATGCTAATTTGGAATACAAAACCAAAAATGATGAGTTTGGAAGACCAACTTGAGAGAATTAAATATAATACGGGTGTACAAGATCCTTTGGATTGGATGTATCAAAATGAAGCATATAATTATGAACATGGAATTGTAACGAATTGGCCTGATTATTTTTCCAGAACTGGATATGTTACAGATAATCAATTAAATATATCTGGTGGAACCGAAAAAATAAATTATTACTTATCAGCTGGATACACAGACCAAGAGGGTGTAATAGTTGGGGATGATTATGATAGAATCTCTGTTAAGGGTAAAATAAACACAGATATCACTAGCTGGCTTGAAATTGGTCTTGATGGTTCTTTTAATAGATCGGATTATTCTGGGATTGGCGCTTCTATAAATACATACATGATGGGTGATAGCTATTTTTCTCCTTATAGAGGGTATCCTGAAGATAATATTAAAAAATATGAAAAATGGCCTAGAACTGAAAGTAGACCAGGGCATGTTTCAGATAATCCACTTTGGCTTACACAAGATGAAGTGGCGGATGATGTTGATATTACTGATGCATATCGACTAGCAACTTTTGCAAATATTGAATTTCCCTTTATCAAAGGTTTAAGTTATCGAATTAATTATGTCACAAATCTTCGTCAAATCAAACAAGAAAGATTCATTTACGAAGATCATTTTATTGCAGGAGGACCTATGTGGGATTTGAATCGATATTCACCCTCTACGATTCAAGGTTATTTACCACTAGCAAATGGAACAATCACCCATAGGAATATATATAATTATGTTTTTGACAACATTATAAATTATAAGCGAACTTTTGATAAACATGCGCTTGATGTGACATTAGTTGCAACAAGAGACCATCAAGGAGATAGAGGCTTCACCATGAAAGGAAATGATTTTGAAGCTATAGGAAATACTCTTTTAGGAATAGATGGAATTGCTCTAGCAACAAATCAAACAATTTCAAACTCATTTACAGAAAACTTCAATATTGGTTATTTAGCCCGATTAAATTATGTATTTAATAATAGATATCATTTCACATCCTCATTCAGGAGGGATGGATCATCGGTTTTTGGTGCAGATAATAAATGGGGTAACTTCCCATCTGTAGGTGTTGCTTGGACTATTTCTGAAGAAAATTTCATGAAAAGTATAAAGCCTATAGATTATCTAAAAATTAGGATGTCATATGGTAAAAATGGTAATCAGGGAATTTCTGCATACGAAACCCTCGCGCGCGTGAATTCTGGATCTGCTGCTAATTTACGTTATCAATGGGGAGATCAACCAGGCACTTCACACTACGGTATGACGATTTCTTCACTTGGAAATTCTACTTTAGGATGGGAAACTACAACCTCTTTGAACTGGGGTTTAGAAGCTGTGTTACTTGATCAGCGTGTATTTTTAGATATAGATTATTATACATCCAAAACATATGATCAACTTTTTACTAGACAAATTCCTGCTATGAGTGGATTCACTTCTATTAGAGCTAGTATGGGTCAGGTTGATAATAGGGGTATAGAAATCGGATTACGCACAATTAACATTGAAAATAAAGATTTTACCTGGTCTTCTAATCTTACATTTTGGCAAAACCGGAATATTCTTGCCGATTTGTATGGCGATGGAAAAGATGATATTGCAAACAATCTATTTATAGATAAATCACTTGGTGCAATTTATGGATATGAGTTTGTAGGTATAGTGCAAAAAGATGACACCGAATACATAGCAAATACAGGCTCAAGACCTGGCGATGTTAAATGGAAAGATTTAAATAATGATGGAAAGATAACTGCTGCAGATGATAGGAAAATATTAGGATATATCAAAGAAAACTTCAGGCTAAATCTTTCGAATACTCTTAATTATAAAAACTTTGAATTGTATATTCATCTTTCGGGTATTTTTGGTGGTGGTAAAGATAATTACTTCTTAGCTGCAAATCCAACAGCTTTTCTATCAGGAGATGAACAGGCACAGTTGTATCACCCTTTAGCTAAAATTTCTTATTGGACACCAGACAATCCTAGTAATAAATATCCTTCACCTCATTATGTAAGTAACATGTTTCAAGGATATCAGTCTCGTACTTTTGTTAGAGTACAAGACATTACCTTATCACATGATTTTAATGCTAACTGGCTAAATAAAATAAAAATAAGCAGCCTACGATTATATCTAACAGCTCAACACTTATATACTTTTACTGGTTGGGATGGTGATCCAGAATCGGGCATAGGAGCAATCAGTTCAAATTACCCTGTACCTGCTTCATTATCAGCTGGTTTGAATATTAAATTTTAACAAATGAAATATAAATAATTATGAAATCTAAAATATTTGTATATTTAATAATATGTTCATTACTGGTAGTAACAGGATGTGAAAGTGATAAGGAATTCTTAACAGAAAAACCAAGGACCTTTTTTACTCTTGAGAATGCTTTCTCTACTCCTGCTCAAGTTGATGCAGTATTGATATCATGCTATAGATTAACTAGGCAAAATCAGGTAATAAGTAGTAACACTAGTCGCATATTAAATGGATTGGGAACTGATGTACTCGATGTTCCAGAATTAAGAATTGGAACAACTTTTTCAGATTATGCGAGATTGAATCCAACCCATGGTGATTATAATACCATCTTTAATAAATATTATGATATTATTTCAAAAGCTAATACTGCGCTCTATGCCGCAGAATTAGAAAATATAGCCTGGGGATCTGATCAAGAGAAAAATTATGCAATTGCGCAAGCTAAGTTTTTTCGTGGATACGCATACCGCAGTTTGGGGATGCTATTTGGAGGTGTACCAATTGTTGATGCAATCATAACTTATCCAAAATTAGATTTTGTAAGATCCTCTACAATCGAAACCTATCAATTTGCAATTGATGATTTGGAAAGCAGTGTGCAATATTTACCAGAAAAATCTACACAGCCAGGTAGAATTGTTAAAGGTGCTGCTCAACATTTTTTAGTTGAATTATACATTGCAATGGGAATTGAAGCTGAAGAGGAAGGTAAAAGTGGAGAATCAATGTATGATAAAGCATTACAAATTGCGAATCAATTGATAGATGGAGGCACTTATTCCTTAATGACTGAAAGATTTGGAACTCGTAAAGATCAAGTTAGTAATTGGTCTGGAACAGCCGATGTTTATTGGGACTTATTTCAAGAAGGTAATGTTAACTATCAAGATGGCAATAAAGAATCTATATGGGCATATCAAATAGATTTCACCGCATACTTATCAGAAGACTCACAGTCAAAAATTGAGTACCCAAGAGATTATGTTCCATTATTACGCTTGGTTGAAGGAATGACGGGAGAAGGTGATGATGTTGGTGGTAGAGGAGTATGCTTTGCAGCCCCTACAATGCATGTACGTGATGGTGTTTGGGAAGGAAAATACAATAAAGATAATAGAAACGCAGAACATAATATTTGGAGAAATTTCAAATATAATGATCCAACTCATCCAAAATTTGGAGAACCCTATCCTTGGTCTGAGTATTATAAAACCGATTATAATAGATCAATGGTTTACCCAATTCATGCTAAAGTCACAACTGATCCTGGTACATGGACTGGATTACAACAAGGAGAAAACAGAAGTAATCTATTTCGTGATGAATATGCAGTTCGTTTAGCTGAAACTATATTATTACGTGCAGAAATATATTACAGGAAAGGACAACTACAAAATGCAGCCAATGATATAAATTTAATAAGAAGCAGAGCAAAAGCTGAATACATGGTTACAGCTGTTGATGTAAACCTAGACCTCATTTTAGATGAACGTATCAGAGAACTTTATATTGAAGAAGACAGATGGCATACATTATTAAGAATGAGAGGTACGGTAGCTGTTGATAGAATAAGAAAGTACGCTTTTTGGCCGTTTACTAGAACATCTTTAACTTGGGATTTTAATAAATGGCCTATCCCTCAAGGAGCAATCGATAGAAATATTGATGCAGTATTGGAACAGAACCCTGGGTGGACGCAATTCTAGATTTTAATTAGTTGCGTAATATTTAAAAATATTACGCAACTTCATTTTCAAAATAACAATAACATGACTAACGTTTACAAATTATTTTTTATTCTTCTCTTTATAGTAGTGATATCATCTTGCCAAACTCAAAAAGAAGATGTTATAACAGTTATTTTTGATACTGACATGGAATCCGATGTGGATGATGTGGGGGCTCTTGCAATGCTACATGCACTTGCGGACAACAATGAAATTAAAATCTTAAGCGTAATAAGTTGCGCAAAAAACCCATGGAGTATTGTATGTGCAGATCGAATAAATAATTACTTTAATCGTGGAGATATACCTCTTGGTCAACTAAATAAGCCAGGTGTTGATAGAGAATCAAAGTATGCTCAGCAAATAGCAACAGAATTTCCTGGAAGCATAGAATCTTCTAATGATGCTTTTGATGCGGTGGAACTATATAGAAAAACATTGGCTTCTCAACCAGACAATAGTGTAACAATTATTACTGTAGGGTATTTAACTAATTTACGTGATTTGCTTTCAAGTAATTCAGATAAATATAGTAAGCTATCCGGTAGAGACCTTGTAAAACAAAAGGTCCGTAAATGGATCTGTATGGGTGGAATGTTCCCTGAAGGAAGAGAAGCAAATATTAGATGGGATACCGATGCTTCAATTGAAGTAGTTGAAAATTGGCCTTCAGAAATTGTTTTTAGCGGGTGGGAAATAGGGAATTTAGATACAGGAGACGATATTCGTAATTTGCCTGATTCAAGCCCTATTAAACGTGCCTATGAATTATATGGTCGCATTCCGCATAAAAGTTGGGACCAGGTTGCTACTCTATATGCAATAAAAAGCTATGAGGGAGAAAACAGTTCAAGTTATTGGAAATTATCTGAGCTGGGAAGAATTGTAATTGATAAAAACGATGGAAGTAATACTTGGGAAGATGATGAAAATGGATCTCATCGCTATTTAATTCAGATTGGATCGGACAATGACATCGCAAGTGAAATAAATGCATTAATGATGCACATTCCTAATCAGTAAAAAAAACAAAATATTGAAGTATTCATTCTCGTTAAAGCTATTGAGAGACCATCGCATTCATTAATCTAATTTTAAAAACTGATTCGTATGAGTAATTATAAAAGTTTAAGCAGAAGGAAGTTTCTTGGGAAAAGTGGTTTACTCCTGACAGGAATGAATATTTCTGCAATATCAAAAATCCAGGCTAGTCAGTCAACTTTCTTTGAAAATGACGAAGTCCCGTTAATACATGCAACAGATTTGTACCATACACATGGGGATCCTGACGACCATTGGGATCTTGCAAGCATATACTCTTTAGCGTTTACAAAAGATATTAATCTGAAGGGTATCTTAATAGACTTTCCTCCAAAACGTAGGTTAGGCGACCCTGATGTGATGGGAGTTGCTCAATTGAATTACATAACTGGAATGCCTATCTCAACAATTATTGGAACTCCTTATCCAATGGAACACAGGAATGATGTTCAATCGTATGCTTCAAAAATAGATCATCAAGGTATTCAATGGGTAATAGATACGCTTAAAAAATCTCCTACACCTGTTGTTATTAATATTGTAGGTGCTGCAACAGATATTGCTGTTGCAGCAAAAAAAGAGCCAAACTTATTTCATGAAAAATGTAGATCCATATATCTAAATGCCGGATCAGCAAATAATGGAAAAGATAATAAACTGGAATTCAATGTAAAATTAAATCCTTCAGCGTTTGCTGCGATATTTGATATTGATTGTCCAATTTATTGGCTTCCATGCTGGAATGAAACAGAGATTCATGAAGTTGGAGAATATGGATCATATTTTCGTTTTCTCCAAAATGATATACTACCTCATTTGCCAGATAGACTACAGAATTATTTTCTTTTCATGCTTGGCCAAAAGAAAAGTCATAAATGGCTAAATTATCTCATTAATGACGTTGAACATGATCTGTTGGAATACTACAATAAAATGAATAGAAATATGTGGTGTATAGCTGGTTTTTTATATGCAGCTGGAAAGAAAGTCACATGCAATGGTGAAATTGTTTCTTTACACTCAAAAGAGAAATCAGTATTTTCATTTATCCCAATAGACGTCAATGCCAATGATGATGGCTTTACTCAATGGCAGTTAGATACGACATCGCAAAAAAGATATATTTTTCATGTTGACGACATTGAAAATTATCAAACTGCAATGACCATTGCGCTTAAGAATCTACTATTAAATTTACCAAAATAAAAGAACGAATTAAGATAAAAAGAAATTGGACTTGCAAACTTAATTGAGACAAAAAGTTAAGCGACATTTTTAATTGATTCTTTTTTAATATTATACTGATTCCAAAATTCATCAATGGTTAAGTTTCCCAATGCTGAGAATCTTCTTTTATGATTATACCAGGATTCAATATATTCAAATACATACAAGCGCATTTGCTCTCTTGTTTTGAGTTTGGTACCATAGACCAATTCAGATTTGAAAGTTTTGAAAAAGCTTTCAGCCACGGCATTATCCCAACAATTTCCCTTTCCACTCATACTTTGTTCCAGCTTCAAGGATTTCAACAGATTGACAGTTTGTTTGCAAGCATATTGTATGCCCCGGTCAGAATGAAATATCATTCCTTCTCCAAAAGGTCTGTTCCTATTGGCCATCCTGATGGCCGGAACTACGGTATGGGATGCATTCATATGATCGCTTATGGACCATCCGATCAGTTTGCGGTCAAAAAGATCCAGCACACAGGTCAGATAAAGAAATCCATCCTTACACGGAATATACGTCAGGTCAGAGACACACGCTTTCACAGGCTCATTCTGATTAAATTCGCGATTCAACAGATTTGGAGCAACCTTATAGTTGTGAGAGGCATCCGTCGTCACTTTGAATCGTCTCGAGAGTTTGCTGCGCAAGCCCATTTTCCTCATGTGGCATGCTACAGTGGTTCTCGAGACAGGAGTTCCGGATACCTGCAAATCCTTTGCCAGCCGGGGGCTTCCATTGCGTCCCCTGGCTGCAAAATATGCATCCCTGATCTTTTCGTCCAGCTCCATATATTTGCGCTTACGTTGGCCCTCCGGATCTTTAAGCCAGCGGTAATAACTGCTCCTGGGGACTTTCAGTACTCTGCACATCACCTCGACCGTCCATTGTTTCGAGTTATATTCCTTTATAAAGAGATAGATCAACGATCTCTCTTGGAGATGATGCTCAAAGCTTTTTTTAATATGTCCCGCTCCGTTTCAGCCTCGCCAAGGCGTTTTTCCAGTTCAGCAATCCTTTTGGTATCTTCACTTAATGACTGGACACCGTGTCCGGGGAAACTGGCTTCTCCTTTCTGCTGGTATTCTTTCCGCCAACGATATAAAAGAAAGGGGGCAATACCCAATTCCTGTGCAAGCTCGGAAATATTCTTGCGTTCTAAACTGAGTTTGACCGCATTCTCTTTGAATGCCTTGTCAAAATGGGTTCTTTGTTTTCTCATATTACACAAAAATAAGCGTTTATGCTTAACTCTGTGTCCCGGCTAAGTTAGTAATTCCAAAAAGGAATATACTGCGAGTGGGAACATGGGGCAGTACGAAGAATGGAGAAGAGCGTTTGGTGCCGGTATGCGGTTCACTTAAGGATAACCTCTTGAAGTATCTGCATTACAGGAATATGTTGCCTATCAAGGGTATAAACTACGCTGAACATGCTTTCTTTGTAAAACTTAATGGAGACGCGGTCTCTTCAGCAAATGCTTATCGATGGTTCAAAAAGGTATATACACGCTGTGGCATTGCGTATCGGGGGGAACACTTCGGTCCACGCGTTCATGATCTGAGACATACCATGGCAGCTCATTCACTTGTAAAGATGATAGGGGAAGAGATGGATATCTATGCTGCACTTCCGTTGTTGGCCGCGTGCCTTGGGCATAAGACTCTAACTGCAACAGAAGGATATGTGCGCCTCACATGTAGTGAATATCCCGACCTATTGCGGCAGTGCTCATCTTTGAACAACTTTATATATGGCAAAGAAGATGGCATCGAATGACTTCGCAAAACAACTCTCAAGATTCCTGGGTACATATCTGCCCCACGAAAGGAATGTCAGTCCCAATACGGTGTCTGCTTATCGAGATGCGTTTATATCTTTCCTTTTATACTTGAGAGATGAAAAGCATATTAAAGCAGACAAGGTTACACTTGCTGATACAAACAGGGATAATATCATCGGATACCTGCAATGGCTGATTGACAAGCAAGGCTGCAGTATTGCAACCCGGAACAACAGGCTGGCTGCTGTCAGATCCTTCGTGTCATATCTCCAGTACGACAGTGTGGAGCATATGGACCAGTGGCAAAGAATCCTGGCAATCAGAGGACTGAAAAAGGGACACACAACTCCCTCGCACTTCACCAAAGAAGGGATAAAACTCTTGCTTGAACAGCCGGACACGACCGACCCGAGGGAACTGAGGCATCTTGCAATACTTGCCTTGATGTATGATACCGGTTGCCGGGTTCAGGAACTCGCTGACTTGACGATAGAATCATTGAGAATACAATGTAAACCATACTCAATCAAAATCTATGGAAAGGGGCGGAAAACGAGGATCGTGCCTTTATGTGAACATGTCGTTGATATCCTGACCAAATACATGATCTGCTATCACGTTGATACGGATATCGGTAAAAAGAATCCACTCTTTTGCAATAGCTCGAGGAACAAACTCACAAGAGCAGGTATAACGTATATACTGAAAAAATATGCTGTAATGGCTCGAATAAGCAATCCGAATCTCATTCCCGAGATCACGAGTTGCCATCAACTGCGACATAGTCGGGCAATGCACCTTCTTCAATCAGGGGTCAACCTTGTATGGATACGGGACTTATTGGGACACTCCTCCATACAGACAACTGAGATATATGCGAGAGCCGACTCGAAACAGAAAAGAGAGGCTATTGAAAAGGCATCTGAAAATCTCACTCCTTCTGGTGTTATTGGAGAATGGGTTGATAATAATGACTTGATCTCATGGCTCAAAGGACTCGGTAAGAAATGAATATTATGTAAAGTCCAAATGTGAAGCATGTTTGTAATATGCCGATAATCAATATGCTTTGCACTGGACTTTACATAATTAATTTGTTGTCATAACCTTTTTTATGGAAAGCTTTCCATAATAAAGGAAAAAGCTATCGTATGCAAAACAGAAAAACAATTTTTGAAAATGAAAAAAACTAACGAAAATATCTTTATTTTTGCTCAGAATTTACTGTATTCCTGTTCCCGAAAATACTGTAGGTAATGTTCCCAAAAACACTGTACAGGATTTTCCCATTTTCACTGTATTTTTAATTCCTGTTTACAATTATACTTTCGAAGCGTAAGTTGTAATCCATTAACTTCAACTCTCTGAATGATCTTTAGCTTCTGATACTTGCTCCATTGACGCCTTTTCTCTTGTCATAATTTTACAAAATTAAAGTGTCAAACTGATTTGCCAAATTTATTTCGTGTTATTGGGGGGTTGATACACAGGCGTCACACCAACAAGTCACACGGATGGATCAAGAACAAGTACTTCCACACGGTGGGAAAAAGGAAGTGGGTATTTGCCGAAATCGCTAAAAAGGAAGGAAACAAAAAAGCCTTAACATTAAGGAATATGGCGGATATTCCGATCACGTGCCACCTGGAAATCAAGATGGAGGCGAACCTGTTTGACGCTGATTGGTACGGGTACTTTGAAACAAGAAAGACTGCAAGGCTTCGTTACGCTCTAGCGAACGTATAATTTTATTGGGCATAGACTTGAAAAGTCTATGATCCGGTTTAATTTCGTGAGAATTAAACTTTGTATCACTTGAGCCGTATGCGGGGAAACTCGCACGTACGGTTCTTAAAGGAGAAAGTGGGGATAACCCTGCCGATTTACTTAATAAATTCATTTTTCGTTATGTATATCTGCAAGATTTTATACATTTATGCTATAAAGCTTGCAGAAAAATATGTTAGAAAAGTCCAAACTCGATGGTCAGAGTTCACTTTTTTCATTGGAAAGTACGTTGAGCCATAAGTACTCGTTATTTATTTTACTGATATACAAAATTTACGTTCAACTCTGTTTGTTATGACAATCAAAGCTTTTTTCCTGGGCTTGTGCATAGCCAGGTGCTGGAACTTTTCCTTGAAAAACGAACCTTTCATCTGGCAGGCGACCCATAAGACTTATACCAAATTAAATACAGGTACTTGTTGCCTTTAGTGGAACAGGACAGAGCAGGCCTGAGGCACAATAGCCTAAAGTCGATCCTGAGAAACGTAAGAGAGACTTATATCAAAAAAACGCGTTGCTAACCAATGTTTATACATCGGATCCAAAAAACGAATGCCACCCTGCATCTCATCGATGATATCCAGGTCGATAAGACGCTTTTTCAACTGAATCACATTGGCAGAAGTCCCCAAGTCATATTTTGCCAGCGTAGCTTTTGAAGTTAACTGTTTTTCATTATTCAATATAGCTTTCAGTAATGACAATTGCCTTGTACTCAATAGATCAGTCATATTCACAAAAAGCAGACTGAGCTGGTTGATAATATCATCAAACGCATTTTCCACAATAGGCAAAGTAACACGTTTGACCGTTCGAAACCATACCTGTTGTGCTAACTGCTGCACGTAATAAGAATGATTATCAGCCAGTAGAGCAATCCGTTCAGCCTCCTCCGGGAAAATCTCTTTTTGGGTGTCGACAAAACGTTTTTGAATAAACGAAACCCAATTGGAGGTCGGTATTTTTTCTAAAAACAGGATATCTCCAAATTTGTAGAAAGGCATGGAGTAATTCGAAAAAACATCCAGCAACATATGCTGTTTACTCCCATACAAACAATAGGCTGTCTTTTGATGGGTCTGCCAATGCGCCCGCAGTTTCCGCTGAAATACATCAGAATGTTCAAACGACGCGATATTCTGAAACTCATCAATACAGACGACAATACTCAAATCTTTTTTTTGGGCTATATTCTCCGCCAGGTTGAGAATGTCGTCGGGATGCTTTTGTAACTCTTCCCAGCCAATAGAAAAAGATATCTTGCTCTGCTTGTCGGGAGAAAAAGAAACTTGCGGCATAAGCTGCTTCAAAAAAAATCGGGTGTGTTTCACTAAATCATCCCATCCGGAAGAGGTTGCTTTCAACACTTCGTTTGCCAATAACAGGTAAAACTCATACTCACTCCGAATGTTGAAAACATCCATATGCACGACCTTAAGCTTCTTGTTTTCCTGAGTTGCCAACAAGGATGCCATCTTTACTAAAGACGTTTTACCCCAACGGCGAGGCGATATGATCATGGTATTGACAAGCGAATTGAAATTATTTTTCAACCGTTCCAACTCTTTTTCCCTATCTGTAAAATCGATACGTTGAGGTAATTTCCCATAAACAAATGGTGTATTCATAATTATCCTGTATTTCGACAAAGATAACTTATATATTTATAACTTACAAAAATATAACTTATAAAAGTATAACACAAGCACAAAAAAGTGATCGAAAAATTATCCGCTTCGAAATTTGATTGAACAGGGTGTTCACCCAATCCTTCCCCAATCGTAGCGATTTCCGCTCAAACGGCTGAGTTGTTGTTTCAACACCAGATGCTCCGGCTGTGAGAGCTTGGGGTCCCGGGAGATGATGCTTTCCGCAACCTCGCGGGCGCGGAACAGGATGGCGTTATCCCGTACCAGGTCGGCTATTTTAAGGTTGAAGGGGATACCGCTTTGCTGCGTGCCTTCCAGGTCGCCCGGGCCGCGTAGTTTCAGGTCGGCTTCGGCGATAACGAATCCGTCGTTACTCTCGGTCATGATCTCCATCCGCTTACGGGTATCGGAAGAGAGCTCGTAAGGCGTGATCAGCACACAGTACGACTGGTCGGCGCCGCGCCCCACCCTGCCCCGCAACTGGTGAAGCTGCGACAAGCCGAAACGTTGTGCGCTTTCGATTACCATTACCGAAGCGTTCGGCACATTGACTCCCACCTCAATAACGGTGGTGGACACCATGATTTGTGCTTCGTTGGCCACAAACCGCTGCATCACCTCCTCTTTCTCCGCAGGTTTCATGCGTCCGTGCATTTTACAGACGGTAAATTCGGGAAAAGCTTCCCGGATATGGACAAACCCCTCTTCCAGGTTTTTCAGGTCCAGCGTCTCACTTTCCTCGATCAGGGGATAGACGATATAAGCCTGCCTTCCGGCTTTTACCTGTTCGCGGATAAACTGATAAAGCGCTCCCCGCTTCTTGTCGTACCGGTGCAGGGTCTGCACCGGTTTTCTTCCGGGAGGCAATTCATCAATCACGGAGACATCCAGATCGCCGTAGACCGTCATGGCGAGCGTACGGGGGATAGGGGTGGCCGTCATCACCAAAACGTGTGGAGGATGCTCGTTCTTCGACCAAAGTTTCGCACGCTGCGCCACGCCAAAACGATGTTGTTCGTCGATAACCACAAATCCCAGGTTGTTAAATTGCACCACATCTTCAATAAGGGCGTGGGTGCCGATAAGGATGTGTATGTCTCCCGACAACAATCCGGCATGGATGTCCGCACGTTCTTTTTTCCGGGTCGAGCCCGTCAGCAACGCCACATTCACATCCATGTCCGACAGCAGCCCGCGGAAAGTCTCGAAGTGCTGTGACGCCAAAATTTCGGTAGGGGCCATCAGGCAGGACTGGAAACCGTTATCCATCGCAATCAGCATGCACATGACCGCCACCAACGTTTTCCCGCTACCTACATCACCTTGCAAAAGACGGTTCATCTGCTTGCCCGACGCCGTATCCTTGCGGATCTCTTTGATTACCCGTTTTTGCGCGTTGGTCAGTTCAAACGGCAGGTGTTTCTCGTAAAACGAATTCAAGTACTTCCCCACCCTTTTAAAAACAAAGCCGTTGAGTTTGTCTTTCCGGTCGGCAGCATACCGGACGATGTTAAGCTGGATAAAAAACAACTCCTCAAATTTCAACCTGAACTCGGCGTCCCGCAGCAATACGGGATTCCTGGGGAAATGAATGTTCTCGACAGCGTCGTGGAACGACATGAGATGAGCCGTTTTCACCACATCGGCAGAGAGGGATTCTGGAAGCCTGCCGTTAATCATTCCAAACGCATTTTCGATGATTTTCTGAACGGCTTTCGAATTCAGGTAATGGTTTTTCATCTTCTCCGTGGTGTTGTACATCGCCATGAGGCCATCGGGCCGGTCGGCTTCGCTCAAATAGGGATCAATATCGGGGTGGGCTATGTTCCAACGGTTGTTGAAAAGCGTGGGTTTGCCGAAAACGATATACTCCTGATTGGCCTTGTACTTATTTTCCACAAACCGGATACCCTGAAACCACACCAGATCGATAAAGCCCGTACCATCGGTAAAATGCGCCACAAGCCGTTTTTTCCGTCCTTCACCGAACATTTCGAAAGCCGTTATTTTCCCTTTGAGCTGGATGTACGGCATACTACCGTCGATTTCGTGCACGTAATACATCCGGCTCCGGTCGATATACCGGTAAGGATAATAGCGTAGCAAATCGCCCAGCGTGAAAACGTCGAGTTCCTTATTTAAGATCCCCGCCCGTTTGGGGCCCACACCCGGAACAAATTTTATGTCGGTCTGAAGGATCATCTATTGCAATTCTACCACGCGAACAACGGGAATTGCTTCATGGTAGCATTCACCTTTTCACGAACCGATGCTATTGTCTTGTCGTTTTCCACGTCGGCAAGCACCGTGTCGATCATTTCCACAATATCACCCATCAGCGATTCTTTCGCTCCACGGGTCGTGATTGCCGGTGTTCCAAAACGCAATCCGGAGGTCTGGAACGGGCTGCGGCTATCGAACGGGACCATGTTTTTGTTGGTCGTGATATCGGCTTCCACAAGCACTTTCTCCGCCACTTTTCCGGTCAGAGCAGGGAACTTCGTCCGCAAATCCACCAAAACAATGTGGTTGTCCGTACCTCCCGACACCACTTTGTAACCTTTATCCGCAAATGCCTGGGCCATAACGGCTGCATTCCTTTTCACCTGTGCCTGGTAGGTTTTGAACTCGGGATCCAACGCTTCGCCAAACGACACGGCTTTGGAAGCAATGACGTGTTCCAGCGGACCTCCCTGCATTCCCGGAAAAACGGCCGAATCCAACAGTACCGACATCATTTTCACTTCTCCCTTCGGCGTTTTTAACCCCCACGGGTTCTCGAAATCCTGTCCCATTAGAATAATGCCTCCGCGCGGGCCGCGAAGCGTTTTGTGGGTAGTAGAGGTTACTATGTGCGCATATTTTAACGGGTTGTCCAGCAATCCGGCGGCGATCAGTCCGGCAGGATGCGCCATATCCACCATGAACAGGGCCTTGATTTCATCGGCGATTTTGCGGATACGGGCATAATCCCATTCACGCGAATAGGCTGATGCTCCGGCGATGATCAGTTTTGGGCGTTCGGCACGCGCAACCGATTCCAATTGGTCGTAATCCACTTGCTGATTGTCCTCCCGGACGTTGTATTCCAGTGCCTGAAACATCAAACCGGAAAAGTTTACCGGTGAACCGTGTGAAAGGTGTCCACCGTGCGAAAGGTTGAGTCCGAGGAACTTGTCTCCCGCTTTCAGGCAAGCCAGAAAAACGGCTGCATTTGCCTGCGCACCCGAGTGCGGTTGCACATTGGCCCACTCGGCATTGAACAACTTCTTCAGGCGGTCGATAGCCAATTGCTCACCTAAATCCACCACCTCGCAACCGCCGTAGTAACGCCTGCCCGGATAACCTTCGGCATACTTGTTGGTAAGGACGGACCCCATTGCCTGCATCACCTGATCACTTACGAAGTTCTCCGAAGCGATAAGTTCTATTCCCTTTAACTGACGTAATTTTTCCTGTTCGATAATTTCGAAAATCTGTGTGTCTCGTTTCATCTATTGTTGATTTATATTGTTTTAGCCGTTTTTTCCTGCAAATTTAAGCAAAATATGCGTGACATGCATACATTTGTCTGTTTTTAGCTTTTGAAACTTTTCTCCGGCAGTATCGGCATCTTGACTTAATGCTTAAACTCGGCAAAAAAATTATTGTTTCCCTCCCATCATATAATCAATTTGTTATAAATTTGTGTAATTTTGATTATTTAAATACCGTACACTATGCACAACTACCCAGTTAACCAAGCGGGATTCGCAACAAAAGCCATACACGGAGGCCGTCAAAAAAATCAGTTCGGTTCCCTTTGCGACCCTATCTATCAAACCTCGGCATTTACTTTTGAAACCGCAGAACAAGGTGGACGTCGGTTTACCCTGGAAGAAGAAGGCTATATTTACACCCGCCTAGGCAATCCTACCTGTAGCGCGGTGGAGGAAAAAGTCCGGTTACTGGAAGGCGGGGAAGCCTGTGTTTCCGCTGCTTCGGGGATGGGCGCCATCACATCGGCCATTTGGTCGTGTGTGGAACAGGGCGATCACATTATCGCCTCAAAAACGCTTTACGGATGTACTTTCGCCTACCTGAAACACGGAATCACCCGATACGGTATTGAGGTGTCGTTTGTAGATATCCGCGATCCCCGGAACATTGAATCGGTCCTGCGCCCCAACACCCGGCTCGTTTACCTGGAAACCCCGGCTAACCCGACCCTTTACATTGCGGATTTACCGTCAATAGCGGGAATAGTCCACCGGAAACCCGATTGCCTGTTGATGGTCGACAACACCTTTTCCACACCCTACATTACACGTCCGATAGAATGGGGCGCGGATGTTGTTGTTCACTCGGCAACCAAATACCTTAACGGGCACGGCGATGTCATTGCGGGTTTTGTTGTCGGAAAGAAAGAATTTATCGACAGGGTCCGGCTTGTCGGTATAAAGGACATGACGGGAGCCAGCCTGAGCCCTTTCGATGCCTTTCTGATTGCACGCGGGCTAAAAACACTTGAGATACGGATGGAGAAACACTGCGAGAACGCACAAAAGGTGGCAGAATTCCTGGAAAAGCACGCAGCCGTTGAAACGGTCCTGTTTCCAGGATTAGCATCGTTTCCGCAGGCTGAACTGGCAAAAAAGCAGATGTCGTTACCGGGGGCCATCATCTCTTTTGAAGTAAAAGGAGGGATCGAGGCCGGCAAAAAACTGCTTAACAGATTGCAGCTTTTGACCATTTCAGTAAGCCTGGGGGATGCCGAAACCCTCATTCAGCATCCGGCCAGCATGACTCACTCCGCGTATTCACCCGAAGAGAGGCTGGCCGGCGACATCAGCGACGGGCTTATCCGTCTGTCTGTAGGGCTGGAAAATGCCACAGACATCATTGCCGATTTAAAGCAGGGACTGGATGGGTTACGGTAGTTTATTTCCTGTACTCGTCCAAAATATTCTTTACCCCGTCGGGTGAAACACGTCCGTAAACCCGTTCGCCAACCAGCACTACGGGTGCTAGCCCGCACGCGCCCACACAACGCAGGCAATTGATGGAGAACTTGCCATCCGGTGTGGTTTCGCCCACCTTTATGTTCAGTTCTTTCTTAAATTCTTCGAGCACCTTTTCCGCACCACGCACGTAACAGGCTGTTCCCGTACAAACGGAGATAGGAAACTCGCCCTTGGGAATCATGGTGAAATAGGTATAGAAGGTTACCACACCATACACGTGTGCCACGGAAACTTTCAGGTTATGCGCAACCACATCCTGGACTTCTGCCGGCAGGTATCCGAATTCGTGCTGTGCTTCGTGCAAAACGTTGATCAGCTCGCCAGGATCATTATCGAACGATTCACAGATCCGGTTAATGATGTCTATCTTCTCTTGAGGCAGGTTTACCTTTACTTTCAACACGTCTCTCTCTTCAGGCATGTATTTAAATACTGCCGGTGCTATATCTGTTTTCTGGCTCATATACTTTCTTTAATGATTGTTCAACGAAATGGTTACCTCATTGCTCTTCGGAAAATATTCCGTATGGAGCAGGCTGTGGGCCCTGTGGCTACCCGGCTCGCCCAAAAACTCGTTATAGAGCTTGATGATCGATGGGTTCTCATGCGATTTACGGATGGCCTTGCGGTGATCTTCCGTATACAGGGCTGCGGTGCGTTTCACCAGTATCTCTTCCTTCAGGTGTGTGTAAGGCTGTCCACCTCCACTGATGCATCCTCCGGGGCAAGCCATGATTTCAATGGCATGATACTGCGATTTTCCGGCACGGACCTCGTCCAGTAACTTACGGGCATTACCCAATCCGTGCGCGATTCCGATATTCAGTTTCAATCCGTCGAAATCCACTGTTGCGGAACGAATACCTTCCATACCGCGCAATTCATGAAACTCCACCTTATCGAGGGTTTTGCCCGTGTAGAGTTCGTAAGCCGTGCGACAGGCGGCCTCGATAACGCCTCCGGTGTTTCCGAAAATAACACCTGCACCCGACGATTCGCCGAGAGGGTCGTCGAACTCCTCATCGGGCAACCCCAGGAAGTCGATGTTTGCCTGCTTGATGAAAGCAGCCAGTTCACGCGTGGAAATGGAATAATCCACATCGGGATTGCCGTCCACCTTGAATTCGTCGCGCTGGCATTCGTACTTCTTGGCCAGGCAAGGCATAATGGAAACCACGATCAGGTCTTCACGGCTCACACCGATCTTTTCGGCAAAATAGGATTTAGCAATTGCACCAAACATTTGCTGCGGCGACTTTGCCGTTGATGGTACATCCAACAGATCGGGAAAATTGTGTTCAAAGAAATTCACCCAACCCGGACAGCAGGATGTCAGCAACGGAATCCGGACGTTGGAATCTCCGGCCAAATGTCCTTTGAGGCGGTTCAGCAATTCCGTTCCCTCTTCCATGATGGTGAGGTCGGCACTGAAATCGGTATCGAAAACGTAATCGAAACCGAGCCGGCGAAGTGCCGCCACCAGCTTCCCGGTGACCAGCGTTCCCGGCTCCAGTCCGAAATCTTCTCCCAGCGCTGCGCGTACGGCCGGTGCGGTTTGCACCACCACCGTTTTCTTCGGATTCGATAACGCACGAAGCACCTCGTTGCTGTGGTCTACCTCGGTAAGCGCTCCCGTCGGGCAAACCGAGACACACTGCCCGCAATAGGTACAGGGAGACTTTTCGAGGTTCATTTCGAAAGCAGGAGCCACCACTGCCATAAATCCGCGATTGACCGCCGAAAGGGCACCGACGGTTTGCACTTCGTTACAAACCATTTCGCAGCGGCGGCACAATATACATTTATCCACATCGCGAATGATGGAAGGGGAGGTATCTTTTCTGTAGTGCGACTGTTCGCCGCCGTAGGGCATGCTCCGGATGCCAAACTGTGTAGCCAGGTGCTGCAGTTCGCATTGTCCCGATTTCGCACACACGAGACAATCGAAGGGATGGTCTGAGATGATCAGCTTCAACACGGTTTTTCGTGCGTTTAGCACGCGGATGTTGTGCGTGTTTATGACCATTCCGTTCTGCGCCTCGGTCACACACGATGGAGCAAGGTTCCTGCGTCCTTCCACTTCCACCACACATATGCGGCATCCCCCGGGTTTGTTTTCTATACCCATGTCGCACATTTCAAAGTGGCACAGCGTCGGAATTTCGATACCTGCTTGCCGGGCAGCTTTTAAAATGGTGGTTCCCGGTTCCACCGTTATTCTTTTGTTGTCTATGGTGAGTTCTATCATATTTTTAGTTTTTTAGGTGTTAGATGTCGGCAGTGTCGGGCACCGAAGTGCCAATCTTGTAATCCGATTTCAGGCTTATGGCATCGAATTGGCATTTCTCCATACAGGCACCGCACTTGATGCATTTATCCTGATGAATAAAGTGGGTCTGTTTCTTGGCTCCGGTGATGGCATTAACGGGGCAAGACCGCACACAAGCCATGCAGCCGACGCAGTTCTCATCATCAATGACATAATAAAGCAGGTTCCTGCATTTGCCCGACCGGCATTTTTTATCGAAGACGTGTTCTCTGTACTCTTCCTGAAAATTATTCAGCGTCGACAGTACCGGATTGGGGGATGTTTGTCCCAGCCCGCACAACGAAGTGTCTTTAATCACGCTGGAAAGGTTTTCGAGTTTTTCCAAATCTTCCCCGGTTCCTTTTCCGTCGCAGATCCGCTCCAGCGTTTCGTATAAGCGTTTGTTACCGATACGGCAGGGAGCGCACTTTCCGCACGACTCTTCCACAATAAAGTCGAGGTAGAATTTCGCAACGGAAACCATGCAATCGTCTTCGTCGAGCACGATCATGCCACCCGACCCCATCATGGAACCGGCAGCCGTAAGGCTTTCGTAATCGATGGGCGTATCCAGGTGTTTTTCCGTCAAGCAACCGCCTGAGGGCCCCCCGGTCTGCACGGCTTTGAATTTTTTACCGCCTTTAATGCCTCCGCCAATCTCGTAAATAATTTCACGGAGCGTAATTCCCATCGGCACTTCAATCAGTCCGACGTTATTGATCTTTCCGGCAAGGGCAAACACTTTTGTTCCTTTCGACTTTTCGGTTCCGATGGAAGAAAACCATTCGGCTCCTTTTAACAGGATAACCGGAATATTGGCAAACGTCTCCACGTTGTTCACGTTGGTAGGTTTTCCCAAATATCCTTTTTGCGCTGGGAATGGAGGCTTATTGGATGGCTCCCCGCGTTTCCCTTCCATCGAGTGGATGAGTGAGGTTTCTTCCCCACAAACAAATGCACCTGCGCCGTAGCGAAGGTTTATATCGAAACTGAAGCCGGTTCCGAAAATATTTTCACCCAACAAGCCGTATTCACGTGCTTGTTTTATCGCAATCTTCAGGCGCTTGATAGCCAACGGATATTCCGCCCGGATATAGATCAGTCCTCTTGTTGCACCGATACAATATCCGCAGATGGCCATAGCTTCAAGAACACTGTGAGGGTCACCCTCGAGGATCGAACGGTCCATAAAAGCACCGGGATCACCTTCGTCAGCATTACACACCACGTATTTCTGGTCTGCATCGTTCCTGCTGGCAATTTCCCATTTTATGCCGGTCGGGAAACCGGCACCTCCCCGCCCGCGTAGCCCTGATCTTTTAATGATATCAATAGTTTCCTGGGGGGTAAGTTCGGTCAACGCCCTTCCAAGAGCTTGATAAGCATCGCGTGCAATGGATTCGTCTATATTTTCCGGGTCAATGGTACCGCAATTCCGCAGTGCGATACGAAGCTGTTTTTTATAAAACCCCATGTGTTTTGAATCCAGAATATGTTCTTCGGTTTCCGGATCCAGATAGAGCAACCGGTGGATACTGCGTCCTTTAATAATGTGCTCATCAATAATTTCACGGATATCTTCGGGTTTTACCTGTGTATAAAAGGTATTATCGGGAAGTATCTTCACAATGGGGCCTTTCTCACAAAACCCAAAACATCCGGTTTTAATGACCTGAACCTCATCTTTCAACCCTTTCCAGTCCAGTTCATCCTGCAGCATTTCGTAGATCAGTCCACTTTGTGACGACTGACAACCTGTTCCTGCACAAACGAGTATGTGTATTTTGTACTGACTCATAGGTAATTATTTTCGGTTAATCTGTGTTTGTTATGGTGTTGTAGTTCTGCGGTATAATTCCGTCTACCAACTCACCTTGTTTGATATAACGTTCGATGATCTCATCCGCTTTAGCGGGGTCGACATACCCAAATACGATCGGGTCTTTTCCGGGAATAGTGATCTCCACGGTAGGCTCCGCGAAGCAATAACCCATGCAGCCGGTTTGCGTCACAACGGCTCCTATGCCGCGTTTAGGCAATTCGCGAACGAAAAAATCCATCACATTTTTGGCCCCCGACGCAATACCGCAGGTGGCCATCGCCACTTTCACCTGCACTTGCGACCCGGGATTTTCGGCCTTATCCCTCAGGTCGATCTGGGTTTTGACTTCCTCCTGTTTGCGTTTCAGGTCAGCCAATGTTTTAATTCCTGCCATAATAGTAAGTTTAAATTAAATTATTCAACACAAGTAACTCTCCGTGTTTCTGTTCTTGTATAACTCTTTCAGGTTTTCATGAATATATTCTTTTACAGCCGGAGCCATTTCGTTTTTCGAAAATTCCGTGATCCCCTGCTCGGTCCATTCCCCGGTATCAAGTGAAAATTCATTTTCGTCCATCTTGTACCGGAAGCTGAAACGAATACCGGGATTGGCGACCAGCAACAACACCAGGTATCCGGCCAGGTCACCCAGCGGGAGGCAATCGGGATTATCGGTTCTGTAAACCGCTTCAATCCGGGTTCCCACCCCTGGGCTCGATACTACTTTCAAAGAGCCTCCTGCCTGTTCGCTCGACATTTTCAGGAACGGCACTCCCAGGCCTACCCTTCGAGTGGTTCGCGTGGTAAAGAACGGATCCTCCAGCTTCTCTACCGTTTCGGGGGTCATCCCCGAACCGTTGTCATTTACCGAAAACGTAAGTGTGGCATCCCGACTGTATTCCAGGAATCCGATATCGATCTTTGTCGCGTTTGCCCGAACAGCGTTCTGGACGATATCCATCATATGCATGGCCAGGTCAACCATAAAACGCTTTCTTAAAACTTTCCCAGTCCGGCCTTTCCAGGTAGAAATCGGTATACACGCTGGCAATATGGCTCAGAAAGTGCGCATCGGAACTTCGCAGGATTTTCTTCGCTACAAGCTCGGGATGCAGTCTCAGAAAATCTTCGGGATGTATCCTTTTAGAAATCTCCAAGGCATCATAATGCAAATCGACAGGAATAAATCCCAGCTGGCCGTAAATGCCGTTTTTCATGCGATCGATGTGTGCCGGGACAAAAACACCTCCCAGTGAATGTACTTTTTGCTGCACACCTTCAATATCGTCCCGAATTCCCGTATAGAGCGACCTCTTCTCTTCGTATACAATCACATTGTCCTTATCCACTGCTACCTGGTAACCAAAAAGTTCAGGATTATTCTTGATGTCCGGAATTTTCTCGTCCAAATACTGTTGGAATCTGTCTAGTGCTTTCAGGTCGGGAAAGTAGCACAAGCAATGCACCTCTTCCTGCGTATTTACTTCGCACCCGGGGATAACAAACAGGCTGAACTCTTTCCCTATTTCGAGACAAGGCCTCACGTTCCGGGTGGAATTATGATCGGTCACGGCAATAATGTCCAACCCTTTCTCCCGGGCAGTCTGCACAATACTGCCGGGACTCATCTCCAAGTCTCCACAGGGAGAGAGGCAAGTGTGAATGTGCAGGTCGGCCTTGAAATGTTTCATTGCGGTCTGGACTCTGTCAGCGCAGCGGCCTAACATCTGCCGGCTAAATAATTATATAATTTCCCGACTGTTTCAAATGCCGGCAGGTTAGATGCCAGCACTACCACCTCTTCATTTTCCGCCTGCTCCAGCAATTCTTTTTCCACTGGACGCTCATTCACGATAACAATCGCACTCAACTCCTTGAGCGAGGCCACCGCTACTATATTCTTGTGAACTTGCGAGGTCACCCAAATCATTCCGGCCCGGGCTTTTCCCATCACATCGCTCAGCAAATCGGAAACATAAGCCGATTGGGGAATTCTGTCCAGCAACGTTTTGCCGGACAAACATTCGAAATCCAACTCCTTTGTCAGTTTATTAAGATTCGGTTTTTCCATTCTGAAGTTGATATTTTTTGAGCCGATCCTTGCCCCATATCTTTTCGATGACGTGAAAAGCTTGATCGGGACTCAGGTTATAATTTTTCTCCATCACACGCTGTACAAAAACGCAGTACGAAATGGTCGCTTTTTCCTTAACGATGTCTTCCGCCAGGCTACGACAGGTGGGTGCACCGCAGGCACCACAATCGAATCCGGGAAGATAGGAGTTAAGCTTCTTGATGCGATCCATTTTCTGAAGTGCCTTTTCCATATCTTCATCGAGCAGCAGTCCGTCGCGCGGATAAACCGGGTCGGTCGTAGACACCTGATGCAATTCTTCGGCGTAATCCATCAGGTCGTTCTTGCCCGGTTTATTCACTTCCGTCAAGTGAACCAGCTTCTTCTCCCGCTGTTCCAATCGTTCAACCGTCAGGAAACGGTTGCCGGGACAAAGAATACCACCTGCACAACCCTGATCGCAAGCGCGCATTTCAAGAAAATCCACTCCGGTAACCCTGCCCGACTCCAGCCTGTCTAAGAATTCCATGGCGTTGTCCATTCCGTCAATAGCCAGGGCACGGCCCCGGAAGTATTGTTTCTCGGTTCCCGACAAAGACCAGTTCACGGAGTCGGGACTCATGTTGGCAAACTGTTTCGACAACCGGGCCTCTTTTTTTTCCATCAACGTTTTTGAAACCAGGTTGTATACCTCTTTCATATCTATGGCGCCGTCAATAGCGGAAACTTTTTCGCCTACCGGAGCCCTTGCAGCGACAATTTTCGCAGCACATGGCGTCACGTAGCAGATAAAAATGTTCCGCGGATCTATTCCGGCTTTTTCTTTTGACTTGCGAACATAGAGCGCGGCTATGTCGTGAGGTGCTTTTATTTTCAGTATTTGCCCGGTAAGCGACGGGTAATGAACCTGAATAAGCCTGACAATCGCAGGACAAAACGAACTGATGACCGGCCGGACTACATTCTCCGCTTCGCCGGCAAACCTCGCGTATTCTTTTTTCATAAAATCCACTGCCTGCTCCACCTCCAGTACCTCATCGAAGCCAATTAGTCTGACCGCTTCCATAATCTCGGAAGCCGTGTGTTCCGACGGGAACTGGCCGATAAAAACCGAAGGAACCAGCGCAACACGGTAAGCGTCGTGCCTTATAACCGACAAGCCATCATCCTTAACATAAATCGCCCTTACAGGGCAGACACGATAGCATTCGCCGCAATCCACACAACGTTCAGACATAATGCCGGCATGTCCTTCTACGATACGGATGGCCTGGGTAGGACAAACCTGCATACAGTGTGAGCAACCGATACATTTGTCGGTATCGATCTGAATGGCGTGTGTGTAATCCCGGTCCTTCATATTTTTCATTGACTTCAGATTGCAGACCGCTTTGCTGTCTGATATCTATTTCAAAACTTCACTGTCATCTCCAACGTAGTCCCCTTGCCTGGAACCGATGTGAGGTGCATTTCATCGGTATTCCGCTTTATATTGGGCAATCCCATTCCTGCACCGAATCCCATTTGGCGGACTTCCTCCGATGCTGTGGAAAAACCTTCCTGCATGGCCCTTTCAATATTTTCAATGCCGGGGCCTTCATCCTCCAGCAGAATTTTTATTTTCTGAGCATCCAGGTCAACCCTCATTACTCCCTTGTAAGCATGTGCCACCACATTTACTTCGGCTTCGTACAATGCAACGGCAATCCTGCGGACGACCTGGGGGTCAATATTCAGTTGCTTGAGTATTTTTTTTATGTCCGAGCTCGCTTTTCCGGCTGAACTAAAATCCCCACCCTGTATATCGTACTCGAATTGCATATCAAAAGATGGGCTTTATCCCGTTGCTGTACAATCTGCCCGAAACTTCAAAAAGCGTAAGCGGTGTTGTGATAAGCGAAATATTGTTTTCAGCAGCAAGTGTTATCATTTCATCGGTTACTTTTTTATCGCGGGCAAAAATAATACACTCAATGTTCGACATCTCGGCTGTCCGTAATGTCTGAACCGTAGATAAACCGGTAATGAGTATCGTCTTTTCCATATTAAAGCGCAACACATCACTCATCAGGTCCGACGCAAAAGCATATGTAAATTCTTGTGACGTGCTGCATTCCTGGCAAATGGTACCTTTCACCAATTCGTTTACCGTGTATAAATTCATAGGATTAAACTTTAAAAACTCCTGTCATTTTGCTCAGAGCACACATCAGATCACCTCTGTTTTTGGTAGAAAAAAGATTATTTTGTCAAATAGAAACTTGCAGCAATAATTATCGTCAATTACAATTACTCTCATAACAGACTGGTAGCCAATAAGCTAATGCAATACGTCTGGTTTCTATTACAAAGTAAATCATTTTATTCAAATAAATGAAATTTTCAGGGGTAAATTACTGTGTTGAAACTTAATACTCCCTCTTCATATAATGGGTGTGAAGCAAGTGATGCGACTTCTCCCCCAGCGGTTTTTCTAAGAAATCGGCATATATTGCGGTAATCTCCGGATTTTCATGTGATTTTCGTATCGCTTTATGATCGTCATCGTAATAAATAGATTCAGCACGTTTTTCACGTGT
Source organism: Petrimonas sulfuriphila (assembly GCA_038561985.1). Lineage (NCBI taxonomy): Bacteria > Pseudomonadati > Bacteroidota > Bacteroidia > Bacteroidales > Dysgonomonadaceae > Petrimonas > Petrimonas sulfuriphila. The sequence continues at coordinate 573,809 of CP073276.1, forward strand.
TTCCGCGTTGGTGGGAATGGGTTGTCCACCACCGCCAAGGCAACCTCCCGGGCATGTCATCACTTCAATAAACACGTAGGGTGAAGTGCCGTTTTTAATCTGTTCCAACAAAATTCCGGCGTTTTTGAGTGTATGGGCGACAGCTACCTTAATAACCGTTCCGTTCAAATTTACGTCCGCCTCTTTTATTCCTTGGAAACCCCGTACAGAAGTAAAATTGACGTCATGTAGTGTTTTACCGGTATACACCTCATAAGCTGTCCTCAGTGCCGCTTCCATCACCCCTCCGGTAGCACCAAATATTACGGCGGCACCGGTTGATTCACCCAACGGGCTGTCGAACCGTTCTTCCGGGAGACTGGAAAAATTTACCCCCGACTCACTGAACATACGTGCCAGCTCGCGAGTGGTAAGCGAAAAATCCACATCAAAAAAATGTTCCTCATCTTTCAGTTTAAGTTTCTCTTTCCAGTAATGGAATGCTCCGTCCATTTCAGGACGTTTTGCCTCATACTTCTTGGCTGTACAAGGCATGATGGAAACCACCACGATGTTTCTCGGATCGACTCCCGTTTTTTCGGCATAATAGGTTTTTGCCACAGCGCCAAACATCTGCTGCGGTGATTTACAGGTAGACAGGTGTCTCAACAAACCCGGATAAAAATCCTCGATAAACTTGATCCATCCCGGCGAACAGGAAGTAATCATCGGTAACTCCCCGCCCGTCCTGATGCGGTGAAGCAACTCATTCCCTTCCTCGATAATGGTAAGGTCGGCAGCGAAATTAGTATCGAACACTTTCGAGAATCCGAGTCGGCGTAATCCGGCAACCATTTGACCTGTAACCAGGCTTCCGTAAGGCATCCCCATAGCCTCTCCTATTCCGACACGCACGGCTGGCGCGGTTTGCACCAGAACAATCTTTCCGGGATCTTGTAAGGCTGCCCAGACTTCGCTTACCGAACTTCTCTCCGTTATAGCTCCTGTGGGGCAGACCAGGGCGCATTGCCCGCAATTTGAACAGGCTACAAGCCCCAACCCCGAATCGAGAAAAGTGGAGATTTTGCTTTTTAATCCCCGTCCCGAAAAATCGATTGCCTTTACTCCCTGCATCTGGCTGCAAACGGCAACGCAACGGCCGCACAGGATGCATTTTTCCGGGTCGCGCACCAGCGAAAGCGATGTTTCGTCTTTTACCAGCTGCTCCTTCCGGGTGCGAACAAACCGCCTAGCACTAATCCCTAATGCATGGGTCAGCTCCTGCAATTCGCAGTTTCCGTTCCGGTCACAAATCAAACAATCCTGAGGATGATTGGCCAGCAATAACTCAACATTTACTTTTCTTGCCTGCATGGCCCTCGGGCTGTTCGTAGAAATTTCCATTCCCTCGGTAACCTGGGTGATGCACGAGCGCAATAACGATTTAGCACCTTTCACTTCCACCACACAAACGCCACACGACGCATTTTGCGATACATCTTTCAGGTAACACAGCGTAGGCACCTCTATTCCCACAGAACGGCATGCTTCCAGAATGGTGGCTCCTTCAGCTACCTGAACAGGACGGTTATTGATGTTAATTTCCATAATACAGCTTTTTCAGATTAATATTTCACGTCACACCTCAGGCACCTCTCCACCTCATTGCGGGCCTGCTCACCCGTAAATCCGCAGGAGATCTCGTTGAAATTATTCACCCGGTCTTTCACCGAAAGCCTCCTCGGAACATTCTTCGAAGCGGGTTTTGGATTTGCGGGCACAACGTTTCGATAGTCAAACGGGGGCGAGAGCAGACAAAACCGGTTTTCACCCATCAACATCCTGTCCATCGCAGCAGCGGCTTTCTTCGCCATCCCCATTGCCTCTGCCGCTGTTGAGGGGCCGCTTACCGCATCTCCCCCGGCGTAGACTTTCGGATCAGTTGTTTGAAAAGTGAACGGATCAATAACGATTCGCCCGTCCCGGGTAAGCTTCATATTTTTTTCAGCCAGAAATCCGGAATCTACCCGTTCACCGACAGCCAGCACAACAGCATCACACGGAATTTCTTCAAATACTCCGGTGGCAACCGGTTTTTTCCTCCCGGAAGAATCGATGCTTCCACCCGACATCCTTTCAATGTGCAGCGCTTTTACTCTGCCCGATTTATCCGTTATAATCCCGTTGGGAGAAGCCATAAAACGATAGTTGATTTTTTCTTCTTCCGATTCCGATATCTCGACGGCGTTGGCAGGCATATCCCCTTTTTCACGCCGGTAAACGATGGTCACATCCTTTCCCAGGCGTAATAAACTCCGAGCCGTGTCGATGGCCACGTTTCCGGCACCGACAATAGCAACCCGCTCACCCACTTTCGGTGTTTTCCCCACAGCCATCTCTTTCAGAATTGTTGTTCCCGCAAAAACACCTTTTGCATCTTCTCCCGGAATTTTCAAATCAATATTTTTCCATGCACCTATCGCCAAATAAATGACATCGAACTCATTTTTTAACTCTTCCAGGGAAAGGTTGTCTCCCAATCGCTGGTTGAACTTGAATTTCACACCCAGTTTTTTTATCAGCCTGGCCTCCTTCCTCAACACTTCTTTCGGCAAACGATAATGCGGTATGCCGAAACGCGCTACTCCCCCAGCTTCGGACAAAGCCTCGTAAACGGTGATATCATGGCCGAGGCGTACCAGGTAAAAGGCTGCCGTAAGCCCTGCTGGCCCGGCACCTACAATGGCAATCCTTTTTCCGGTGGGAGGAAGTTTTTCTTTAATCAGTTTATGGTAGATCCCGTTCTCTTTCCCTAGCTGGTACATGGTATCAGCCAGGTACCGGTGGATCTCGCCTTGCGAAACCGGCTGGTCAAGCATTTCACGACGGCAACGCATTTGGCAATGGAAGTGACAAATCCTCCCTATTGTTCCCGGCAGGGGATTATCGCGCAGCGTAAGCTCAAAGGCTTCTTCCACACGGTCTTCCTTAATCAGTTCGATGTAACCCGGAATGTTCATGTGCAGCGGACAGCTATTTTCGCACAAAGCCATGAACAGCGACTCGCATGTCCCTGCATGACACCGTTTCTCCCGGATATGCTCTTCGTACTCGTTCCGGAAGTATTTTAACGTGGTCAGAATGGGATTGGGGGCGGTTTGCCCGAGAGCGCAAAGCGACGAATCTTTGATAACACCGCTGAGCAGCTCCAAGACCGTTAAATCGGCGAACGTTCCTTGTCCCCGGGTGATGCGGGTGAGAATAGCCAATGCTTGTGACGCCCCTTCACGACAGGGCGTACATTTTCCGCACGATTCTCCTGCGTTGAACTCCAGAAAATACCGCGCCACGTCAACCATGCAGTTGTCCTGGTCCATCACCACCATTCCTCCCGAACCCATGATGGCTCCAATGCCTGCCAGTGACTCGTAATCCACCGGGGTTGAAAAAAACTCCAACGGGATGCAACCACCGGAAGGCCCGCCGGTCTGCACGGCTTTTACGCGTTTGGAAGTTCCTGTTCCCTCCCCGATATTGAACACAAATTGCTCCAACCTTGACCCGAGAGGAAGTTCTACCAACCCTGTATTCTTCACTTTTCCCACCAGTGAGAACACTTTTGTTCCTGGGCTTTTTTCCGTCCCCATAGCTGTGAACCATCCGGCACCTTTTTCAATGATGACCGGCACGTTGCACCAGGTTTCCACGTTGTTGATATTGGTGGGTTTTCCGTACAATCCTTTGCTGGCAGGATAAGGCGGACGCGGAAGCGGTCGGCCCGCCTTCCCTTCGATGGAAGCAATCAATGCTGTCTCCTCACCGCAAACGAAGGCTCCGGCCCCTTCAACAATGTCCATCTTGAAACTGAAACCGGTACCCAATATATTTTCACCCATGAGCCCGAGTTGTTCAGCTTGCCCGATAGCCGTCCGAAGCCGCTTTACGGCAAGCGGATATTCTGCCCTCACGTATGCAATGCCCTCACTTGCTCCCATGGCGTAAGCACCTATCAGCATACCTTCGAGCAACATGTGCGGGTCGCTTTCAATTTCGTTACGGTTCATGTACGCGCCCGGATCGCCCTCGTCCGCATTGCAGATAACATATTTCTGCCGGGCATCCTGTTTTTGCATGATTGACCATTTTACTCCCGTAGGGAAACCTGCCCCTCCCCGGCCACGCAACTTCGACGCCATCACTTGCTCTACCACTTCTGCCGGCTCATAAGCCATAACCGCTTTTGCCAGGGCATTGTATCCTCCCACAGCAATATAATCGAAAATGTCTTCAGGGTCGATGAGGCCGGCATGGCGCAACACCACTTTCTTCTGTCCCTTAAAAAAGGGCACCTCATCCCAGTGAGGAATATCTTCGTAACCCTTTCCAAATACCACCTCCGAAGTCAGGAAATCCCATTCATCGATGCGACACAACAGCTTGTTTTTATACAGCCTGTTTTTATGTAAATTATCAATGATGCGTTTTACATCCTTCACTTCCACTTTACTGTAAACCAGCATAGGCTTGCCCGGCTGATAGAACATCACCATCGGTTCTTCAGCGCAGAAACCGAAACAACCGGCCTGCTTGAGTTTACAATCGAAGTTATTCTCCGACAGCACCTTTTCGAAATGATGATAAACCGTAGCGGCTCCGTTACCGATACCGCAGGTCCCCATTCCAACCAAAATCATGGGAGTCGCCGGCAGGATCCTTTCCTTGTGCTGTTTTCTTAAGGTTTCAATTTCAGACGGTTTCATAGCCGTGGGGTGTATTTGCTCAGGATTTTCATTAATTTCCGGGAATTCACGTTACTGTAAATAACATTGTCTATGGCTACGACGGGCGATTGTGCGCATTGTCCGAAACAGGCCACTGTCCTTATCGTAAACATGTTATCGGGAGTAGTGAAAGATGATTCAGTATCGTCACCGGTACGTTTAATACCTAAAATTTTTCCGATATCATCCAGCAAGGCTTTTGAACCTTTTGTGTGACACGCTGTACCGCGACAAACGACAATCGAATGCTTGCCTTGAGGTTTTAAATTAAAGAAGGAATAAAACGTGGCTACACTGTAGACCTGTGTATAAGGCACCTTCAGTTTTTTCGATATTTCGGCCAGCGTTTCACCCGGAAGATAGTTCAGGAGATTTTTCTCCTGTGCTTCTTCCAACGTGGTGAGCAACATACCAGGCTTTCCGCGGTATTTTTCGATGATTTCATCGAGAATTTCCCCCGTAACGGGAGCGTTTATCAGTGTTTCCATACCCGCATTTTTTATTAAACAAAATCAACCTTTAAGACTTGTAAGAGATTAACAGTCATTCGACTAAACACACATTTCATCTTTTACAAATGTAGTGTATTTTCTTTGTAATTAAAGAAATATTTCTTTAATTATTTACACCTGTTTTCTATTTGGAATAATTCTACATAAAACGCCCGTTGTCTATTGTTAAATAACAGCTGGAATAATTACTTCCTGCTACCTCATGCGGACTACCCCACACTGCCTTTTTTCGAAAGAAGGAAAATTAGCTGAAAATCAATTTTTTCATACCCTGCATCAACGAAAAAAGCTACATCAAACGGAAAGTATGCGATATATTTTGTACTTTTGTGGAGTTTTTGCGAAACTCGAAAAAATAAAACAAAATGCATCATTTAGAGCTTAGTGAACAGGAGATAATCCGCAGACAAAGTTTAAACGAATTAAGAAATTTAGGAATTGAACCCTACCCCGCAGCGCTTTACGAAGTAAACGCTTATTCCACCGATATAAAAGAAGAATTCAACGATGAGGAGAAACGCCCGGTAAGCATAGCAGGGCGCATCATGAACCGCCGCATTATGGGCAAAGCGTCCTTCATCGAACTACAAGACTCAAAGGGAAGAATTCAGGTCTACATCACACGCGACGATATCTGTCCCGGAGAAGACAAAGAACTTTATAATACTGTTTTCAAAAAACTGCTCGATATTGGCGATTTCATCGGAATTACCGGATTTGTTTTCCGCACCCAGATGGGCGAAATTTCTGTGCATGCCGAATCGCTGACCGTGCTGGCCAAATCGCTGAAGCCGCTTCCTGTAGTGAAGATGAAAGACGGCGTGGCCTACGACAAGTTCAACGATCCCGAACTTCGTTACCGTCAACGCTACGTGGATCTGGTGGTAAACGACGAAGTAAAAGATATTTTCATCAAGCGCACCCGTATTTTTAATGCCATGCGCGAGTTCATCAACAAATTTGGCTACCTGGAAGTGGATACTCCCGTTTTGCAGAGTATCCCCGGTGGTGCCGCCGCCCGCCCCTTTATCACGCATCACAATGCTCTGGATATTGATTTGTATTTACGCATTGCCAACGAGCTTTACCTGAAACGGTTGATCGTAGGTGGCTTTGAAGGTGTTTACGAGTTTTCACGAGACTTCCGCAATGAAGGAATGGACCGGACGCACAACCCGGAGTTTACGGTAATGGAGATCTACGTCTCCTACAAGGATTACAAGTGGATGATGGAATTTACCGAACAAATGCTGGAACAGATCGCCACGAAGGTGCTGGGAACAACAAAGACAACCATCGGCGATAGGGAAATCGATTTTAAAGCGCCATATCCACGCGTCACCATGATCGACGCCATTAAGGAACATACCGGAATGGATATCACCGGAATGGATGAGGCACAATTGCGCGAAGTTTGCAGGAAGCTGAACATCGAGGTAGACGAAACCATGGGTAAAGGAAAACTGATCGATGAAATCTTCGGCGAGAAGTGCGAGGGGAATTACATTCAACCGACATTCATCATCGACTATCCCATCGAAATGTCCCCCTTGTGTAAACGCCACCGGGCTAATCCGGAGCTTACCGAACGCTTCGAACTGATGGTGAACGGTAAAGAACTGGCAAACGCCTACTCGGAGTTGAACGATCCGATTGACCAGCGCGAACGCTTTGAAGAACAGCTCCGCCTGTCGGAAAAGGGCGACGACGAAGCCATGTTTATCGACCAGGATTTTCTGCGCGCCCTGGAATACGGCATGCCACCTACATCGGGGATGGGTATAGGTATGGACAGGCTTACGATGCTGCTCACCGGACAAACCACCATTCAGGAAGTACTCCTTTTTCCGCAAATGCGTCCCGAGAAAAAAACCAAGAAGGATTCAACGTCCAAATATGTTGAAACCGGAATCCCGGAAGCGTGGGTTGCTGTATTGCAGAAAGCGGGTTACAATGAAGTGAAGAGCCTTACAGACGTAAACCCCAACAAGCTGCACCAGGAAATTTGCGGATTGAACAAGAAATTCAAGATGGAGTTGAACAACCCGTCGGTGGAAGATGTTAAATCCTGGGTGGAGAACGCAAAAAAAAACGAATCACTTAACGCACAATGAGTTCACTCGGAAAAATTGCTATTCTTGGCGGTGGCACGTGGGCTACGGCTCTGGCAAAAATCGTGCTGATGAATGAAAAGCACATCAATTGGTTTATCCGTCGCGACGATCAGATTGAAGGTTTTTACAAACTCGGCCGCAACCCCAGTTACCTGACAAACGTAAAATTCAACCTGGCCCAGATTACGTTCTATTCGAACATAGAAAAAGCAATCAAAGACTCTGACACCATCATCATTGCTATCCCCTCTCCCTATGTGAAGCAATATATGCGAAAAATATGGATGAGCAGTACACTAAAGGGGAAATTTGTGGTCTCTGCCGTCAAAGGCATGATACCGAACGACAATATTGTGGTAAGCGAATACCTGATGAGTAATTTTAAAATCCCGCGGGAAAACATCGGGGTGATATCCGGCCCCTGTCACGCCGAGGAGGTCGCGCTTGAACGGCTCTCGTTCCTGACCGTTGCCAGCTACGATACCGAGAAAGCAAAAATGCTTTCGGAAGCCATACGTTCGCGCATTATGAACACCTCCATATCGGATGATGTGGTAGGGATTGAACTGGCTGCCGTCCTTAAAAATATTTATGCCATTATTTCGGGAGTTTGTTCCGGATTGCAATACGGCGATAATTTTCAGGCGGTGCTGATGACCCAATGCGCCAAAGAGATGAAAACCTTTCTCGATGCCATCGTACCCATGGACAGGTGCATTTGTGAACAGCATTATTTAGGAGATATGCTGGTCACGGGATATTCGCAGTTCAGCCGTAACAGGACGTTGGGGACGATGATCGGAAAAGGATATTCCGTAAAAACGGCGCAACTGGAAATGGAAATGATTGCCGAAGGTTATTACGGCGCCAAATGCATTCAGGAGATGAACAATCACTTCAAAGTGAAAATACCTATTGCACAAACGGTTTACGAAATTCTGTACGAAAAGCTTCGTCCTCAGGCCGCAATTAACGAATTGATCAAAAATTTTTAACAACAGATACAACATGGATACAATAAAACTGGTCATCAATCATGTATATGATTTCGTGTCCGAAAAAGAAATCCTGCAACAGGCAGATAATGCAACTGCGGCCAATAAGGCGTTGCACGACGGGACACGTGCAGGAAACGATTTTCTGGGTTGGGTAAACCTCCCTTCATCAGTTACCGAAGACTTCATCCGGGATATCGAAGATACCGCAACGGCGCTCCGCACCCGGTGCGATGTGGTAGTGGTGGTGGGTATCGGCGGAAGTTACCTGGGAGCCAAGGCCGTTATCGACGCACTCTCCAATTCTTTTGACTGGCTGCAGCACGAAAGAAAAGATCCGGTTATCCTGTACGCGGGAAACAACATCGGGGAAGATTATCTCCACGAACTTACGGAGTACCTCAAAAAAAGACAATTCGGGATTATCAACATATCCAAGTCGGGCACGACTACAGAGCCAGCCATCGCATTCAGGCTACTCAAGGACTTGCTTGTCGGAAAAGTGGGTAAGGAGGAAGCATGCAGAAGAATAGTGGCCATTACCGATGCATCGAAAGGAGCCTTGCGTACGTTGGCCGGTACCGAAGGCTATAAAACTTTTGTTATCCCCGATGATGTGGGCGGACGCTACTCCGTACTTACCCCCGTTGGTTTACTGCCCATCGCCGTCGCAGGTATAAACATCCGCGAACTCCTTCGGGGCGCCAAAGATATGGAAGAAGCCACCGGAGCCAACACCTCGTACGAAGTTAACCTGCCCGCCATTTACGCAGCCATCCGCAACGAACTTTACCGGAAAGGAAAGAAGATTGAGATCCTGGCAAACTACAACCCGAAATTGCACTATTTCGCCGAATGGTGGAAACAGCTTTATGGGGAGAGTGAAGGCAAGGAAGGCAAAGGCATATTCCCGGCCGCAGTGGATTTCACTACCGATTTACACTCGATGGGACAATGGATCCAGGAAGGTGAACGCACGATCTTCGAAACGGTTTTATCCGTAAAGGAACCCAAAGAAAATGTCAAAATTCCACACGATGAAGCCAACCTCGATGGGCTTAACTTCCTGAAAGGAAAACGGGTGGACGAAGTAAATAAAATGGCCGAGCTGGGCACGCTTATCGCCCACGTGGATGGTGGCGTCCCCAATATCCTCATCGAAATTCCAAAATTATCGGAATATTACATCGGCCAGCTCATCTATTTCTTTGAAAAAGCCTGCGGGATCAGCGGCTACATGCTTGATGTAAACCCATTTAACCAACCCGGTGTGGAAGCCTACAAGCGAAACATGTTTGCACTGCTGGAAAAACCCGGGTACGAAGCAGAAACCAAAGCGATAAAAGAGAGATTATAAACATCAAACGACAAAAACAGATAAATCGCTCGACCGCTTTTGGCGGTCTTGCGATTTTTTAATTATATGAAGGAACGATTTCAAAAATACTTAAAAGCGAACAGCCACATCCGGTTTGACCTGAAAGCTATCCTGTTCGATATGGACGGCGTGCTCTATAATTCCATGCCGGCTCACGCAAAATCGTGGCAGCAAACAGTGGAAGAGCTGGGTCTGAAAACCAATCCTGAAGAGTTTTACCTGCACGAAGGCAGAACCGGAGCATCCACGATCCACATTATTTTTCAACGTAATTTTGGCAGGGATGCAACGGAGGAAGAAATTCAAGCAATCTACGAAAGGAAAAGCGAACTATTCGTGAAATACAATACGGGTGAGACTATCCCCAAAGCCAGGGAAGTTCTCGATTTCGTAAAATCCAACGGATTAAGACCTGTTCTGGTGACGGGATCGGGACAACCTTCGTTGCTGGACAGGCTGGACCATGACTTTCCAGGTATTTTCTCCCCTGAGACAATGGTCACGGCTTTCGATGTAAAAATCGGAAAACCACACCCCGAACCTTTCTTGATGGGGCTGCAGAAAGGGGGAAACCTGATACCCAACCAGGCATTGGTAGTTGAGAATGCCCCTTTGGGTACGGAAGCTGCAACCAAGGCCGGGATTTTCACCATTGGGGTCAATACAGGGCCGCTCCACGATAACATCCTGAAAGATGCCGGAGCAAATTTGGTTTTTCATTCCATGCAGGAACTATTGAACAAGTTCCCCGAGATTCTGGAAATAACCTCCTTAATCTGAAGCGGTTTTATTCCATTTCGCGAAAAATAGCTAAATTTGTGCAATTTACAACGTAAACAGGAAACGACTATGAAAATCAACGAGTACGGTTTTGTCAGGGTGGCAGCGGCATCTCCCAAGGTGAAAGTGGCCGACTGCGATTACAATGTTTCGGAAATCAAATCGATGATCGATGTTGCCGAAAAAGAGAACGTCCAAATCGTATGCTTTCCAGAACTAAGCATAACCTCGTATACATGCGGAGACCTGTTCTTTCAGGCCGCTTTGCAGCAAAAGGCCGTTGAAGCACTGCTCGAGCTGGCCGGCTTCATAAAGAAGAAGCCTTCGCTCATCGCCATTGTGGGACTTCCGTTGCTGCTAAAAAACAGCTTGTACAATGTGGCTGCGGTTATTTCACACGAAGGGGTATTGGGTTTTGTCCCCAAAACGTATATTCCCAACAACAACGAGTTTTACGAGAAACGATGGTTTGCGGGAAGCCGTGACCTGAACAATTTTTTTGTCGAGATCAACGGGGAAAGCATACCTGTCTCTTCCGACGGGATGATTTTTCACACGCCGTTCGCGTCTTTCGGAATCGAGATCTGTGAAGACCTTTGGATGCCAGTGCCCCCTTCTTCGAAACTAGCGATGCAGGGTGCCGACATCATCTTTAACCTTTCCGCCAGCAACGAGCTGGTAGGCAAAAACGCGTACCGGAAATCATTGGTTTTACAGCAGTCGGGGCGTTGCAATGCCGCGTATGTCTATGCTTCTGCCGGATGCGGAGAGTCGTCCACCGATCTGGTTTTTTCCGGTGCGGCAACCATTGCCGAAAACGCCACGCTGCTTGCCGAAGGGAAACGTTTCTCCCTGGATAACGAGATGATCATTTCCGACATCGATGTCGTGGCTTTACGAGGCGACCGGCTAAAGAACAGCAATTTCATCCCTCCACAGGAGGAGTCTGTTTCAGAGATTGAATGTGCGCTGGAAGCGGTTTCTACGGGAAAATGGCACCGGAAGTTCAACCCGTATCCCTTCATCCCGTCACCGGAAAAAGAAGATGAGTATTTAAGCGAAGTTTTCAACATACAAACGGCGGGGCTAGCAAAACGATTACAACACACAGGAATCAAGACAGTAACTATGGGCATTTCGGGCGGACTGGATTCTACGCTGGCACTGCTGGTTACTACAAAAACCTTTGATTTTCTCGGACTTCCACGCGAAAATATAATCGGGATCACCATGCCCGGATTTGGAACAACCGGCAGAACTTATAATAATGCTGTGGAATTAATGAAATCAGTTGGAGTAACGGTAAAAGAAATCCCGATTGTCAATGCCGTTACCCAACACCTGAAAGATATTGAACAAGATATCAACCTTCACGATATCACCTACGAAAATGCCCAGGCGCGCGAACGAACACAAATTTTGATGGATTATGCCAATAAAATCAATGGTTTGGTGGTGGGAACCGGAAATTTATCGGAACTGGCGTTGGGTTGGGCAACCTACAACGGCGACCACATGTCGATGTACGGAGTAAACGCAAGCGTTCCAAAAACATTGGTTAAGACGCTGGTACGCTGGATTGCCGACACGCAGATGGGCGACCAACCCCGGAAAATTCTTCATGACATCCTCGACACGCCCTTCAGTCCGGAACTGCTTCCGGCAGACAAAGAGGGGAAAATTGCCCAAAAGACCGAGCATTTCATCGGCCCATACGAACTACACGACTTTTTCCTGCACCGGATGCTTCGTTACGGAGATTCCCCCAAACGAATCTATTTCATCGCACAACAGGCATTCGTCAATCAATATTCCCCGGAAGAGATCCTGAAATGGCTGAAAGTTTTCTATAAACGTTTTTTTGCCCAGCAATTCAAGCGCTCCTGCATGCCCGACGGCCCCAAAGTGGGCTCCGTCAATCTCTCTCCCCGCGGCGACTGGCGTATGCCTAGCGATGCCGTGGTAAATGTATGGTTAAAAGAACTGGAGAATTAAGACCATCCGCATGAAAGAATTAGTACAATTATTTAAGAACTATACCGGAAAGTCGGCCCCCAAAATAGACCCTCTGCCTTCGTCAGGATCCAACCGCAGGTATTACCGGTTAAGGCAGGACGAAGTATCTGTTGTAGGGGTATACGGACAATCCAAAGAGGAGAATCACGCTTTTATCGAACTCTCGCGCCATTTTCACAAACAGCGGCTAAATACCCCCCGGGTGCTTGCAGTTTCCGGTGATGAAATGTTTTACATCCAAGAAGATTTGGGAGACAGCGTACTTTTCGATGCGCTGAAAGCCGGGCGACTGACGGGCGTGTTCAGTACGGAAGAAAAGGAGATACTGCACAAGACCATTGCCCTGTTGGCCGATTTTCAGGTGCTGGGGGCTAAAGATCTCGATTTCAGCGTGTGTTATCCCCAGGCCGAATTCAATCACCGTTCGGTACACTGGGATTTAAATTACTTCAAGTACAACTTCCTAAAAACCACCGGTATGGAATTCCAGGAAGATCTTCTGGAAAACGATTTTGATAAACTATCCCAACACCTGCTTCAGGACGAGTCGGACACGTTTCTGTACCGTGACTTCCAGTCGCGCAACGTGATGCTTGTTGACGGCCGTCCTTACTTCATAGACTACCAGGGAGGGAGAAAAGGTCCAGTGCACTATGATGTGGCTTCGTTTTTGTGGCAGGCAAAAGCCAATTTCCCGGATGACCTGCGCGATGAACTCATCAAGACATACATCGCTTCACTCAAAAAGTACAGGGAGGTAGACGAAGCCGAATTCATAGAAAAGCTCCGGCTGTTCGTACTGTTCCGCACGTTGCAGGTCCTTGGCGCCTATGGATTCAGGGGGTATTTCGAAAAGAAGCCACACTTTATCCAGAGTATTCCGTTCGCGCTCAACAACCTTCGGGAGCTACTCAAGGGTGGTTTCGACGAATATCCCTATCTGACCGGAATGCTGAACGAGATGGTCGGCCTGAAACAGTTTGCCGACACTCAAAAACGCGAACTCGAGGTACGGGTATTCAGCTTCGCATACAAAAAAGGAATCCCCAACGATGTATCGGGAAACGGCGGCGGGTATGTGTTCGATTGCCGTGCGATAAACAATCCCGGGAAGTACGAACGGTTCAGCCATTTCACGGGACTGGACGAAGAGGTCATTAAGTTTCTGGAGGAGGATGGCGAAATGGAACTGTTTTTAGACAACATTTACCCGCTGGTCGACAGCCACGTGAAACGATATATGGAAAGGAACTTCACTAGCCTCATGGTCTCGTTCGGCTGCACAGGCGGACAACACCGGTCGGTTTACGCCGCACAGAGAATGGCGGAACATATCTCAAAAAAATTCGGAATCAAAGTGTCTCTCGTTCACCGGGAGCAGAACCTGGAACAGGAGTTTAGAAGCAGATAAAAAACCCAACAGATTCAAAACAACTCACAAACTATCAAACACATAATAAATTATGGCAAAAAAAACAACCACTTCAAAAACAAAAACTACGCGTAAAAAAAACATAAAGAAATCGGTTCCCAAAGTATCGCAACTACTTCGTCCCGAGAAAATGAGTCTCGAAGAGTGGCAGGTTCTTCTCCGAAAGCAAGCCGCGCAAAGGGAGCTGTTAGACATCGTACCCGTCAACAGAAAACAGGCACTCGGCGACTTCAACGTGAGAAACCCGCAAACGGATTATCTCTATAAAGTGGCGTTCAGGGGTATCGGCAGCGCGTGGAATTATTGCTCGTGTCCCGATTTCAAAACCAACCAACTCGGCACCTGTAAACACATTGAAGCCGTGCAACTGCATCTCGAAAATAAACGGAAACGCGTACCCAACGAACTTGTGCCGCCATATACCTCGGTGTATTTATCATACAAAGGCGAACGCGACGTGCGCATCCGCATCGGGTCAGACAACAAAGAAGCCTTTACCCGATTGGCAGCACCATACTTTTCTGCCCAAGGTGTTTTAAAAGAAGACAAATACGAACAGTTCTCCGATTTTTTGCAGCAAGCCCAACAAATAGACGACACATTCCGCTGCTACAACGACGCGCTGGAATTTATTATCGAAAAACGCGAAACCCTCCGCCGCATCCGGCTGCTGAACAACAAATATGCCGAAGGCAAACTGTCCGGTTTACTCCGCACACGCCTTTATCCCTATCAGGAAGAAGGTATCCTGTATGCCGCGCGCAAAGGCCGAAGTATTATTGCAGATGAAATGGGATTGGGTAAAACCATACAAGCCATCGGTGCCGCCGAGTTGATGCGCAAAGAATTCAACATCTCATCCGTGCTTATTCTCTGCCCTACATCGCTTAAATACCAGTGGAAAAAAGAAATCGAAAAATTCACGGGCGATACGGCGCTCGTTATCGAAGGGAATCACCTGAAACGGCGCGAACAATACAACCGCGATGTGTTTTACAAAATAGTATCGTACCAAAGCGCGAACAACGACATTAAAATCCTGAAATCGTTGTACGCCGACCTGCTTATTATGGACGAAGCACAACGCCTCAAAAACTGGAACACGCAAATTGCGAAAGCCGCACGTCACATACGCTCGCAATACACAATAGTCCTTTCGGGCACGCCGCTCGAAAACAAAATCGAAGAACTCTACTCCATCGCCCAGTTTGTAAATCCCTATTGCCTGGGGCCGTATTACAAATTAATAGACAAATGCCTGGTGCGTTCCGAAACAGGCAAAACCATCGGATACCAAAACCTGAACGAAGTAGGCGATTCAATCCGCAACATCCTCATTCGCCGCCGCAAGCGCGATGTAAACATACAACTTCCCTCACGCTTAGACAAAATCCTTTTCGTGCCCATGACCGAAGAACAGCGCGGTATGCACGAAGAGTTTAAATTGAACGTGGCACAGTTGATTTACAAATGGCAAAAAATGCGTTTCCTGAGCGAAAGCGACCGCAAACGCCTTCTTTTACTACTGAGCCAAATGCGGATGGTGTGCGACAGCACCTACATTTTAGATCAGAAAACGCGGTTCGATACGAAAATAGATGAATTGATGAACGTACTCGACGAGTTCTTCGAAGAAACCGATGAAAAAGTTGTCATTTTCAGTCAGTGGGAGCGCATGACGCGTCTGGTGGCTGCCGAGCTGGACGAAAAAGGAATACAGTACGAATACCTGCACGGCGGCGTACCGTCTGAAAAGCGAAAAACGCTGATGGACAATTTCACGGAGAATCCCGACAGCCGCGTTTTCATCTCAACCGACGCCGGAAGCACGGGGCTGAACCTGCAAATAGCGTCGCTGATTATAAACCTGGATTTACCGTGGAATCCTGCTGTACTCGAACAGCGCATCGCGCGCATCCACCGAATGGGACAGAAAAACAACGTACAGGTAATCAACTTCGTATCGGCCGACAGCATAGAGGAACAGATGCTCACGAAACTGAATTTCAAGTCGTCGATGTTTGAGGGTATTTTAGACGGAGGTTCCGATTCCATTTTCCTCGAAGACAGCAAATTCGACAAACTGATGCAAACCGTTCAGGAGTTTGCCGCCATTGGAGACGAAACTGTCGAAACGGCCACTTCAACCGTAAGCGTCAACGAAATGGAGAAATTCAACGTCGCTGAAGAAAAGAACGAAATACCGCTAAGCGAAACAATGATTCCCGACGTTGAACCGGAAATACAGGACGAAAGCCCCAAAACGTCCGTTTCGCCAACAGCATCGCCTGAAATTTCTCCCGAACAGCTCGTTTCGCAAAGCATCCATCTTTTCGGAGCTTTTGCCCGAACGTTATCTTCACCCGAAGCCACCGAAAAATTAGTAGATTCGCTCATGGAAACAGATAACGAAACCGGCAGGACATCGCTCAAAATTCCTGTCCCCGACCGCGACACCGTTGTATCTGTAATGGGAGCGATTGGAAAATTGTTGGGAGGAATGAAATGAAAGCAATGATTTTTGCTGCCGGACTCGGCACGAGGCTTAAGCCCCTGACGGACACCATGCCCAAAGCGTTGGTTCCCGTGGCGGGAAAACCGCTGCTGTGGCATACGATACAGAAGTTGAAAGCAGCCGGCTTTGATGAAATCATCATCAACGTGCACCATTTTGCGGAGCAAATTATCGATTACGTGCGGGCAAACGATAATTTCGGGATCCGTATCGAATTTTCCGACGAAAGCCAGCAACTTCTAGATACCGGAGGCGGCATTAAAAAAGCCTCCTGGTTTTTCGACGATGAGAAGCCGTTTTTAATTCACAACGTGGATATTCTTTCGGATATCGATTTACAAAGCTTCTACCGTTTTCACTCTTCCGGCGATGCCACCGCCACACTTGTGGTCAGTGAACGCGAAACAGCACGGTATCTTCTTTTCGACAAGAACCATCATTTAACCGGATGGATTAATGAAAAATCGGGAGAAATAAAATCACCTTTTCCCGATTTCAACAGTGACCGTTATAAGAAACTCGCATTCTCGGGAATCCAGAGCCTGCATCCTTCCATCTTTGACTATATGCAAGATTTCCCCGAAAAATTCTCCATTATCGATTTCTATCTGTCGGTTTGCAAAATAGAAAGAATAACGGCATTCATTCCTCAAAATTTGCAATTAATTGATGTAGGAAAAATAGATTCACTCACAGAAGCTGAAAAGTTTTATTAATTACTCATATATTCCCTCATAATTTAAAAATTAAAGATCTTTTCAACGCTACTTTAATTAACTTTTTACGTTCATAAATTTCCAAATCTTAATTCCAAACCATTTATTTCAAAGATTTACCACAAAAACATCGACATTTTTTAATTTGAAAACCATAAATGTTAATTTTTTTGCTTTTTAGTAAAATATTTTATCAATCTGCCATTTATTAAATTTATTTATTTTATCTTTGCAAGATATTATCATTATTAATATATCGAAGGCTTTTAATTACTTTTTTATTCAAACCTCAATATATTTATCAATATATATCAAAATGGATTTAATAAAACTAGAACAACTCTACAAAAACGAACTATTAGACAATATTCTTCCCTTTTGGTTGAGTAAATCGCAAGATTATGAGTTCGGCGGATACTTTACTTGCCTCGACCGTCAAGGAAACATTTTCGATACCGATAAGTTCATCTGGCTGCAAGCACGACAAGTATGGCTTTTTTCCATGCTATATAATAAAGTGGAAAAACGCCAAGAGTGGCTTGATTGCGCCATTCAAGGCGCCGAATTTCTGAAAAAACACGGACACGACGGCAACTTTAACTGGTATTTCTCACTTACACGCGAAGGAAAACCGCTCGTGGAGCCTTACAATATTTTTTCCTATACCTTCGCTACGATGGCTTTCGGACAATTGAGCCTCGCTACGGGTAACCCGGAATACGCCGATATCGCCAAGCGTACGTTCGATATTATTCTTTCAAAAGTAGATAACCCCAAAGGCAAATGGAACAAAAGCCACAATGGTACGCGCGCGTTGAAAAACTTTGCCCTGCCGATGATTCTCTGCAACCTTTCGTTGGAAATAGAACACCTGCTCGATAAACCGTTTCTTGAACAAACCATGGAAACGTGTATCCACGAGGTAATGGAAGTCTTTCTCCGCCCCGAACTCGACGGCATTATTGTAGAAAATATCCATCTTGATGGGGGCTTGTCCGATACGTTCGACGGACGCCTTGTCAATCCCGGGCACGCCATCGAAGCCATGTGGTTTATCATGGATTTGGGCGAACGCCAGCATCGTCCCGAACTGATAGAAAAAGCCGTAAAAACCACCCTCACGATGATTGAATACGGTTGGGACAAGCAGTACGGCGGCATCTTCTATTTCATGGACAGGTTGGGTCATCCCACGCAACAATTAGAATGGGATCAGAAACTTTGGTGGGTGCATATCGAAACGCTGATTTCCTTGCTCAAAGGCTATCAACTAACCGGTTCGAAAGAGTGTCTCGCCTGGTTCGAGAAAATACACGATTACACGTGGTCGCACTTCAAAGACCCGGAATATCCCGAATGGTATGGTTACCTCAATCGCCAAGGCCAAGTGCTGCTCAACCTCAAAGGCGGAAAATGGAAAGGCTGTTTCCATGTGCCGAGGGGATTGTATCAGTGTTGGAAAACGTTGGAAAAAATAAACAAATAACATGACTTTATCCAAAAAAATATTAACATACGTCCCGTTGTTTTTATCTACAATCCTCTGTTTGATTGTTTGTTCTAATGGATATAATGGCAACAGCGATGACGAAATTATTTTTCGTGAAGACGTGAAATTAGAAAATCACAAACATTACAAGGCTGTTCCTAATGATTTAGTCCTTATTTATGATGGTGGAATTCATCGAAATATAAAGTGGGATAAAAATCATTTCTCGCCCTATGTTTCCACATTGAAAAGCGAAAAACACACATTATTGTTCGACGGATTTTTGTTTTTGGAAATAAAAGATGGAAAAGGACGGGGATTTGCGTCGGGTTATGAGAAGTTAGCCGCACGCAAAACAGAATGGACGGCATTACTTGAAAATTACTTTTCCGAAGGCAATGCTATTCATGCGCTAAATGCCCAATTAGAAGATGTTTTTCTAAGCGGTAAGATAGCGGACGAATTAGACAAAAGGAAAGTTGTTTTAGCTCTGCCGGAACCCATTCCAAATCAAACAGATTGGGGGGAACTGGATGGTATAAGTTTAAATTTTTCTAATAAAAAAGACCGGTTAAAAGCGTGTAAATGGTATATAGATTATGCTGAACAACTTTTTAAAAAGGCAAATTTTAACTATGTAGAGTTAGTGGGCTTTTATTGGTTGGCCGAAGAAGCCACGAATAGTCGTGATTTAGCTAAGGACGTAGCAGCATTTATATACAAAAAAGATTATGATTTCTATTGGATTCCTTATTTTAATTCCGATGGATACCAAGAGTGGAAAAGTTTAGGTTTTAATCAAGTTTATTATCAGCCCAATTATTTTTTCAATGAGAAAGTTCCTTTCACACAGTTACAAGAAGCATGCGAGAGAGCAAGGAATAATCAAATGAACATGGAAGTGGAATTTGACGAAAGAGTGTTAAAGAACTCCAAGGACTGGGGACAACGGCTGAATGACTATTTAGATGTTTTTGAAAAAAACGGAGTTTTCGATTCTTTAAAAGTGGCTTATTATCAAGGAGGCGACGCCTTTTACCGTTTATCGCAATCGAAATATTCCGAAGATGTTCAATTATATAATCGATTGATTGATATCATCATAAGCAGACAAAAAGTGAAAAAATGAAGAATATGAATCTATTAAAAAGTAGAAGGAGTTTTCTGAAAAATATTACCATGGGGTCAGCCGGATTGATGGCCGCTCAATCATTAAGCGGATGTGGGTCAGGTTTTTTGGAGAAAGGAGGAAAAGTTCAGAGAGAAAGTACACTAAGTAACAAAATGTTCGAAACACCCGGTATTTTTAAAGGAATGCCCATTCGCGCAACATTTCTCGATGAAGTAAGCTGGGATATTCCTCATCAGAACTGGGGAGTAAAAGAGTGGGGCAAGGATTTTCAGGCGATGAAAGCCATCGGAATAAATACCGTGGTTATGATTCGTTCGGGGTTGGCAAAATGGATTGCCTCGCCCTTTGAGTGTATTCTCAAAACCGAAGACGTGTATTATCCTCCGGTAGACTTAACCGAAATGTTTCTCACGTTAGCCGACAAGCACGGTATGGCTTTCTATTTCGGAATGTACGATTCGGGGAAATATTGGATTGAAGGCTCTTTCCAAAAAGAAATTGACTTGAACATGCGTTTGATTGACGAAGTGTGGAAAAAATACGGACATCACACCTCTTTTCAAGGATGGTATTTATCACAAGAAATAAGTCGCCGGACAAAAAACATGGCTAAAATATATGCGGAAGTGGGGAAACACGCAAAAACTGTTTCGGGAAATCTGCCGACATTGGTATCGCCTTATATTCACGGCGTAAAAACCGACCAGGTAATGGCGGGCGATAAATCCCTATCGGTAAAAGAGCACGAAGAAGAATGGGACGAAATATTGAGTAACGTAAAAGATGCTGTGGACATCATGGCATTTCAAGACGGACAAGTGGATTATCACGAATTATACGACTACTTGGTGGTAAACAAAAAACTTGCCGATAAATACGGAATAAAATGCTGGACAAACATCGAATCGTTCGATCGCGATATGCCCATTCGGTTCCTACCCATAAAATGGGAAAAACTGTTGTTAAAACTCGAAGCCGCGCGAAAAGCAGGAATGGAAAACGCCATTACGTTTGAATTTTCGCATTTTATGAGCCCCAATTCCACCTATTTGCAAGCGGCGGGATTGTATGAGCGGTATAAAGCGCATTTTAAAGGACAATTATAATCGCCTCAACGCATGAAAAATAAGGTTTTCTATCTCTTTCTCATTTTAAATATGTGCTTTTTCTATCCAGGCAAAGCACAAAAAAGCCTTATTCCGCATAACAATGTGTGGAATGTTACCGATTTTGAGGCGAAAGGAGACGGGAAAACGTTGAACACCATTGCTTTTCAACAAGCGATAGATAATTGCGCGGCTTTAGGCGGAGGAATTGTGAACGTTTCCGCCGGCTGTTACGTAATTGGAACTATTTTCTTAAGAAACAACGTACAATTACATATTGAACCCGGTGCAGAGTTATTGGGAAGTCCCAATAAGCAAGATTATGTCCCAATTCCTCAAAAAGCAGGGCTAGAGGATAAGTTTTTCCTGATTTTTGCCGAAAATGCCGAACACGTATCCATTACGGGCATGGGGAAAATAAACGGAAACGGCGATGCTTTTTGGCACAAAGAAATGCTTTCTGAATTTGTAAGAAAACCCAAATCATGGCGCCCAAGCGGATTAATCGGTTTTGTAAATTGCCGGTTTTTCGCGATAAACGATGTTCTTCTGAAAAATTCACCCTGCTATACCTTATGGGCGTTAGGTTGCGAGGATTTGAAAATCAATGGTATTACCATTCGCAATGCCATTGACGGTCCCAATACCGACGGTATCGATATTGATTGCTGCCGTCGGGTGCTTATTACCAACTGCAACATCGAAGGCGGCGACGATGCCATTGCCATAAAAAGCGATAGCGGACGATTGGGAGAAACGCGCCCTTGCGAAGACATAATTGTTTCTAATTGCATACTCAGCTCGCCGCCCGCTTGCGGAATACGTGTAGGATATGAAGGCGATTCGCCCATTCGGGATTGTATCTTCCAGAACCTGACCATCCGAAATTCAAACCACGGAATAAACGTGATTAGCGTATTGCCAAACCCCAATTATCCGTGCGCCATATTCGAAGGAACAAAAATCGAAAACATACAATTCAACAACATCATAATGCACAATGTTACTCAACCGATTTACATGTGGATGGGAAATGAAAAGCCGGATAAACCTTTTGGGGGTTACATGAAAAACATAAGCATCTCAAACCTTACGGCTACAAACGTTGGCAATAGCTTTATCGGAAGCATGCTTGAGGAGAAAAGCATTGAGGATATTACGTTATCTAACATAAAATTATTCCCGGGTAAAAGTATTTCGGAAAACACTTATGTGAATGTTTGGGGCAGTTGCCATCCGTACGTTCTATATGCAAAGAATGTATCGGGATTGCATATAAATGAGTTGGCTGTTGATTTCTCTTCAACAAAAGAGATTTGGCAACATGCTTTGCATTTTGAGAATGCTTCAGATATAAGACTGAACCTTTTTTCAGCTATCAAAGCGGAGAGAATACCTTTAAAACACTTGATCTTTGCAGAGAATTCGGTTTTGCAGATTTCCGGTAATAGTTATAAAAATAGAAAAAGCCATTTTTTTCTAAAAAAAGATTCAATGTCAAAAATTGATATAAAGAACTAAAAATAAAAATCTAAATTTAATGATTTAATAAAATGAAAAGAACAAATCTCTTAGTTGTACGGTATCTTCCGTTTTTCTTTATGTGGATGGTATCTTTCTGTATGTTTGCTCAAGATATTACCATAAAAGGTAATATTGTAGATTCAAAGAAAACACCATTAATCGGTGTAACAGTTGTTGTCAAGGGAACAAACAATGGGACTGTTACAGATTTAGATGGTAATTATGAGCTAAATAATGTTTCGTCAAAAGATGAAATTGAAGTATCATACGTGGGTACCACCAAACAAATTATTCCGGTTAATAATCGGCAAAGAATTGATGTAATATTGCTTGATGACACTGAATTATTGGAAGAGGTGGTTGTTACAGCTCTTGGCATTAAACGAGATAAAAAGGCATTAGGATATGCTATGCAAGAAATAAAAACAGAAGGGATGACCGAATTGCGTTCCGAGAGCGTAGCAAACATGTTACAAGGAAAAATAGCAGGTGTTCAGATCAATCAATCTTCTACCGGAATGGGAGGATCCACCCGAGTAGTTTTGAGAGGAACGAGTTCTTTGAGTGGAGCTAATCAACCTCTTTGGGTTATAGATGGTATACCGATTAGTGACAATCAAACTGGAACGGCATCTCAATGGGGTGGTGCTGATTATTCGGGAGCCGCATCAGAGATAAACCCGGATGATATTGCCAGTATTTCAGTGTTAAAAGGTGCAAATGCCGCAGCAATTTATGGTTCTCGAGCACAAAACGGCGCTATCATCATCACAACAAAAAAAGGTCAAAGCGGAGAGTTAAAAATTGAATATAATGGAAATATAAATTTTAGTCAAGCATATAATCCATATAGTTATCAAAACGAATACGCTCAAGGTTCAAACGGAATTTTTTCTTCAAGTGCGAAAGGTAGCTGGGGGCCTAAAATGGACGGTTCCATTACTGTGAAGAACTGGAGAAATGAATTTTATGGCGAAAGTGCC
This sequence comes from Petrimonas sulfuriphila, assembly GCA_038561985.1. Taxonomy (NCBI): domain Bacteria; kingdom Pseudomonadati; phylum Bacteroidota; class Bacteroidia; order Bacteroidales; family Dysgonomonadaceae; genus Petrimonas; species Petrimonas sulfuriphila. Next base: position 597,261 of record CP073276.1, read on the forward strand.
TATAAAGATTATACCCTTGTTTCTCAAGATGATTTTATTCATAATTTCTATCGCACAGGCACAAATTACACAAATACACTTACGGCATCAGGAGGTAGTGATAATTTAACAGCTCGTTTTTCTTTTTCTGATTCAAGAAACCAGGGCATTACGCCAAATCATTCACTAAATCGTCAATACTATGATTTGAACACCCAATTTAGTAGTGCATTCATCGACTTAGGAATAAAAGTTAACTTCATGCGTCAAAAAGGCTTGAATCGTCCGGCGCAAGGAGAATACGGCGTCATGAAATCACTAATTAATTTACCTCGTAGTATTCGATTGGAAGATCTAAGAAATCCAATCAATCCAAATGGAAACGTTGTAAACTGGACAGGTCCGAATAATGAATATTTAAATCCATATGCCTTAACATTACCGGCAAATGGAAACAAAGATGAGAGAAATCGTCTTATTGGAATGGTACAGATGAGTGCTAAATTTACAGATTATTTAAAACTTACAGGGCGTGTGGGAATTGATTGGTATAACGATCAAATGAAGAGTTACTCTACATATGTTCAAACATCAACTACGGCTAATATCAGCCAGTATTTTAATACGCAAGTAACCAATGAAGAATTCAATGCAGATTTAATGTTAAATTTCACAAAACAATTTCATGATTTTGATGTAAACGCAAACTTGGGTACGGCTACAACCTACTATAAGTGGAACAATTTATCCGGTTCATCGGGCATGTTTAATATTCCTTATTTAGTAGCATTAGCAAATGGAAATAATCAAACAGTATCAGAAGCCTATTCAAAGAAAAGGGTTAACTCAATATTAGGAAATGCATCTATCGGATACAAAAGCATGATATATTGCGATGTAACAGCCCGAAACGATTGGTCTTCCACACTTCCTTCAGACAACTGGTCATACTTTTATCCATCCGTCAGTTTATCCGCTATCATATCTCAAATGGTAACCCTTCCCCGACAAATATCTTTCTTAAAACTAAGAACCTCATGGGCAAAAGTAGGGAATGACACCTATCCTTATATGTTGTATAATGTCTATAATTTAGGCAAAACAAATGGAAATATCCTGAATGCCGTAACTTCTTCCGTATTTCCTCTATACAATTTGAAGCCGGAAGAGACAAACTCCACTGAAGTTGGTGTAGAAATAAAAATGTTTAATGGACGTTTAGGATTAGATGCTACATGCTATAATTCTAATACGATTAATCAGATTTTAAAAGTAAGCATGCCCGGGTCGTCAGGATATGAATACAAAAATATAAATGCGGGTAAAATGGCCAGTCATGGATGGGAAATAATGCTTTCCGGACGACCTATCCAAACAAAAGATTGGATATGGGATGCAACATTAAATTGGGGTATGAATCGCACAAAATGTATTGAATTGGATCCAACATTAAAGCGCTTTGTGATCGGGGAAACACGCGTAGGAAAAGCAGTTGTTGAAGAAGGAGGACGTTTTGGCGACATTATCTCTAAAGCCTACGAACGTAATGCTGAAGGACGAATTCTAATTGGAGATAATGGTATGCCAATTACAGAAACAGACAAGATTATAGGCAATATGACTCCCGATTGGACTGGGTCTCTATCGTCCACAATACAATATAAGAACCTATCTTTTAGCATTTTAGTAGATGGACGTATGGGAGGAAGCTTTATTTCAACTACTGATATGTATGCCCGTACCGCAGGAACCTCTTCTAAAACGATAGAAGGAAGAGAAGGAATGGTTATAAATGGAGTTGTTAAATCTACCGGAAAAGAAAACACGAAGAAAGTAAATGCCGAAGATTATTATGCAAGTATCGGAGGCGCATACGGTGTGGGGGAAGAATTTTTGTACGATGCGTCTTTTGCTAAACTACGAGAACTGTCCTTCGGCTATATTATTCCTTCCTCTTGGTTGAAAAAAACACCTATTAATAATGTAAAACTATCCATCGCGGGGCGAGATTTATTATATATTTTTAAAAATGCACCTGTAAATCCGGAAGGTTCATTTTCTCGCGAAGATTATGCTCAAGCCTTTGAATACTCATCATTGCCACCAACTCGTTCATTTGGTTTTTCCCTGAATGTTAAATTCTAATTTACATACAACAATGAAAAAGATTATAAAAAATATACTAATTATAGCAGGGGCTCTTTTCATAACGCTAAACTGCACCGGCGATTTCGAAAAGATGAATGAGAATCCTCTGGCTGCAAAAGAAGTAAGCCCTAAATTAATTCTTCCCAAAATGCTTGACTATGGATTCAACTGCCGTCCTTGGGAATATCAGGTAGGTGATAATTTGCACACAAATTTGTATGCCCAGTATTTTGCAAATACAGCCTCATACTTTCCATCCGGACGTTACGAATGGAAAGACAATTGGGTAAAAGATGGATTTTGGCGTTCGTACTATGTCTATCTTTCAAAAAATTTACATGAAGTAAAACAAATGCTCGAGAAAAATCCGCAATATAATAACATGTACCAGATAATGCGTATTATTTCAGCCATGGGAGCAGCAAGAACAACCGATTGCTTTGGCGATGTTCCTTATTTCGAAGCAGGACAAGGCATCATAGAGTCTAAATACGACTCTCAAAAAGATATTTATTACGACATATTCAAAGAGCTGACAGAGGCTGCCACATCACTTAAATCAAACAAAGAGAATCAAGATGTTTATGGAAATCAAGACATTCTTTTTGGAGGCGATCTTACAAGATGGATTAAACTAGCTAATTCCCTTCGATTGCGCTATGCATTAAGACTATCTTTTATTGATGCCGAGAAAGCAAAAAAAGAAGGTGAAGCCGCACTGAAAGAGACTTTAATGACGAGCAATGCCGATAATGCCGGAATAAAAAATGCAGAAGCAAACGCAGGGCACTCCCTCTGGACAATTAGTTTTTGGAATGAATTTCGAGTAAGCAAGACGATGATTGACATAATGCTTACTCAAAGTTCCGTACACGATCCCCGTTTACCTTTATGGTTTAGCCAAACACAAGGATATGTATATGGAAAATCGGATATTCAGTATCAAGGTGTTCCTAATGGATTACCTGCTTCCGAATTAACCAAACCTCAATATACCGCAGTAAATAACTCATGTGTATGGGGATTATACGTTTATCCAGAATGGAATCAAAAAGAAAAGGGAAGCGTTAAAGAAGGAACTGTGCCAAACGGAACAATTGTAAAGCCTCAAATTATTATGAATTATGCCGAAGTTTGTTTTTTGAAAGCAGAAGCAGCACTTCGAGGATGGGCAACTTCCGGCAATGCTAAAGTAAATTACGAAGAAGGAATTTTGGCTTCCTTTGCCGAAGCAAGACAGGGAGTTAATTCAACTCTTTATTCAACGAAAAATGATGATGAATATATTCACGGAGGAAATGTAAAATGGAAGGATACAAATGATTTTGAAACTAAGTTAAAACAAATTATCACACAGAAGTGGATTGCCATTTACCCAAATGGAACAGAAGCTTGGACAGAATTTCGTCGCACAGGCTATCCCTTATTAACTCCTGTTGTTCAAAGTGATCTAAGTTTGATTAAGTCTGGAGAATTTATTAAAAAGTTCCGCTATATCGACGATGAAAGAAATTTAAACAGATATTCAAAACAAACTTCACTTAATCAAGGAAAAGGCGATGGACAAAATATTCGTGTCTGGTGGGATACTGGACGTTATAAGTAACTCTATAGTATTTATTCAAATAATATATAAGTAATAGAAAAGAATTAGAATGATAATTCTTGAGAGCTACTTTGAGATCGCTATAATTCTTTTCTGTTACTTAGCTGAATAAATGTCTTGAGAAATGGCCAAAAAAAGATTAATTCAAACACTTAATTTAACTCTAAATAAAACTTAAAATCAATGAAAAGAATGAAAGCACTCTTCTTCGGAAGAAACACAAAGCGAACGCTATTCGTTTTGAATTGTTTCATACTTCTGACTTTCAGCACAAATACGTATGCGCAGAATAATGTCAGAGGAACAGTGAAAGACTCAAAAGGCGAAAGCCTGATTGGCGTAAATGTCATGGTAAAAGGCACCTCACAAGGTACGATTACCGATCTAAACGGAGATTTCAGCATCAACGTGGCAAATCGGAATGCCGTACTCGAGTTCTCGTATGTCGGCTTTAAATCGCAGGAAATAGGCTTGCAAGGAAAAACATTACTAAATGTTACCATGATGGAAGATACAGAGTTGTTGGACGAAGTGGTTGTGGTGGGATACGGAACCCAGAAGAAAATGCACGTAACAGGCTCCGTGGCTCAAGTGGATGCAAAAGATATTGTTCGTGCTCCATCAGGTGATTTAACAAGTACCTTAGCCGGAAAACTTCCCGGTTTGGTAGCTACACAGAAGTCGGGGCAGCCCGGGGCGGACGGTTCTAATCTGCTTATCCGTGGGGTTTCTACATTAGGAAATGCGGCGCCTATGATTATTGTGGATGATGTTCAGCGCTCATTTAACAACTTGGATCCAAATGAAATTGAAAGCATCACAATTTTGAAGGACGCATCTTCTGCAGCTGTATATGGAATGCAAGGAGCCAGTGGTGTTATCTTGATAACAACAAAAAGAGGAAGTATGCAGAAACCTCAAATAACCTACACAGGAAAAGTCTCGTACAACCAAAACACGAATTATCCAAAGTTTCTGAACGGACCTGATTTTATCAAATGGTATAATAAAGCGTTGGATATGGACGGGAAAGACCCCCTTTTTTCAGAAGCAGTATATAATAAAGTATTGAATGGCGATCCCGAAGGAAAATATGCGAATACCGACTGGTTTAGCGCTTTAATGAAAAACGGCGCTTTTACAACCCATCATAATATTTCGGTAAACGGAGGAAATGAAACGACCAAATATTTTCTTTCGTTAGGATACTACGATCAAGGAGGTATTCTTGATAAGTATGCATTTAAACGATACAATCTTCGTTCAAATATTGATGTCAATTTAAATCATGGTTTCAAATTAGGCTTGGACTTAGGTGCTCGTCAGGAAAATCGTAAAGCAGGATATTATGGTGTTAATAATCAAGATTGGAACAATCCCATAAATCTGGCACAACGCATGATGCCCATCACTCCTACCGAATATGACGGACTGCCGGTAGCGGCTAATATTGACGAATCGGCGAAATTCAATCCTATGGCTTTTAACAGTCTCACCGGGTACAATAATTCCGTTATGAATATAGTAACCTCTTCATTGACACTTGCATGGGATGTACCTTGGATAAAAGGACTGAATTTGAAACTGAAAACATCGTACGACAAAGATTACACAACGGCAAAATCGTGGCGTGAGCAATTTAAGATGAACAGTTACAATGCCAGAACAGAGCAATATGAGATTGTAGAGGCAAATCATGGCGACCCCAAAGAGCCGGTATTGGCAAATAATAATTCTCAGGCGCAGCGATTAACTGTTCAACCATCCATTACTTATGCAAAAAGCTTTGGAAAGCATGATTTGTCGGCCTTGCTCCTTTATGAACAATCCTCCTACGAAAAGGAAAATCTTGGGGTTACTGCTCAGGGATTTGATTTGACAACTCTTCATGAAATTGATTTAGCAAAAGACATTTTATTAGGTAAAAAAGCCAGTGGTGTTCGAGGAGGAAGTTATATATTTAACCGCGCCGGTTATGTGGGACGTATTAATTACAGCTATGAAGGCAAATATTTGGCGGAATTGGTAGCACGTTACGACGGTTCTGTGCGATTTCCGGCAGAAAACAGATGGGGCTTCTTCCCTGCTGCATCTTTTGGATGGAGATTATCCGAAGAAGCATTTTTTGCCCCTTACAAAAGTAAAGTGGAGAATTTGAAATTACGCGCATCTGCCGGATTATTAGGCAATGACCGTATTGCCGATTTTCAATACTTAAACTTAATGAACCCCAACCCTCCGACAATTTACATAGGCGATAAGGAATATATTTCTATTTACACAGCCGGAAATGTAAACAGAGATATCACATGGGAGAAAACAGGCACCTATAACGTTGGATTCGATTTAATGTTAAGCAAAGGCATCTTTGGGTTGGAATTTGATTATTTCTACAAACTCACCAACGATATTCTCATTGGAAGTAGCGCTCTTTATCCTCCTTCCTTGGGAGGAAATCATCCAAGTACTATTAACGGGGGAAAGGTTAGCAATAAAGGTTTTGAATTGGTTCTCTCGCATCAAAACACGATAGATAAATTCCAGTACAACATAAGAGGAAATGTCGGCTGGTCTCGAAACAAAGTATTGCGGATGAATGAAAGCCCTAATGTGCCGGATTACCAGAAACGTACCGGACGCAAAATGGGCGAAAAGATGGGTTTTATAACACAGGGACTTTATCAGTCGGACGAGGAAATAATCAATAGCGCCACCTTAGGCCATTTGAGTAAAGACCAAATCCGTCCGGGAGATATTCATTATAAAGACTTGAATGGCGATGGGAAAATAGACAAAGCACAAGATTATACGTTCATAGGCAACAACAACCTCCCCGAACTAATGTACGGACTTAACATAGCGGCCGCATGGAAAAATTTTGATCTTTCTCTATTCTTTCAGGGTGCCGCTATTACCGATGTTTTCCTAAGTGGCGTATATGGAAACGGGCATGTGGATGCCACAATATACACCCGCCCATTCCACGGCAAAGGAAACTCTCCTTACTTTCTGATAGAAAACAGCTGGACTCCCGAAAATCCGAATGCCGAATTCACCCGCTTATCAACGATCGCGGCAGAAAAAGGAAACTGCAACGGGTGGGCGTCCGAGTGGTGGATTCGCGATGGTAGCTACCTGCGTTTGAAAAACGTCCAATTAGGGTATACTTTAAAAAACAGCTATATCCGCAACTTAGGTGTTGATAATATCCGGCTTATGCTTACCGGAGGGAACCTTTTCACATGGTCTAAATTAACAAAATACAATATAGATCCTGAAACACCGGAAATCACCAACGGTTATTATCCGCAACAACGGACGTATGAATTTGGGATAAGTTTAACCCTTTAATAAATAAGAATGATGAAAAATTTTAACATAATAACTTTCGTTACGGCTATCTTCGTATTTACGGGTTGTTCGGATTTTCTAAATCCCGAACCACGCGCAAAATATACCGAAATGGATGCCTGGAAATCGGTTGAAAATACCTATTTGTATATAAACGGATTTTATAAACCTATTTATGAATATGGCCCTTATGGCATTAAATATGCCAAAGTGAGTTTAACGGACGGATTTTCTGATATATTGCGATACAGCACAAATGTCATGGGTGGAAGTGGAGGCGATGTAAACAAGGTAGTTTATACAGGAAATATCAGTCCATCTACCAATTTATTAAGTGATTATGATTACGAATACAATCGAATCCGCAGGATCAATGAATTTTTGTATGGGCTAAAAACGTATGTAAAATATGACGAAAAGATGGTTGCTTTAATGGAAGCTCAAGCACGTTTTTTCAGGGCTTATTTACACTTTATGTTGGTAAGAGGACATGGAAGTATTGTTATTCGCGACTATATTGATGGACCGAAAGAAGCCTATAAAGCACGAAGTTCCGAGAACGAGTGCTGGGACTTTATCGAAAAAGACTTGGATTTTGCCGCTGAAAATTTACCTGACGAGTGGGATAAAGACAACTTCGGACGCATAACCAAAGGTGCGGTATATGGGTTCAAATCGCGTGCGATGCTTTATGCCCAACGTTGGGATAAGGCAGCCGAAGCAGCCCAGAAAGTGATTGACAAAGAGGGTACATTGTACGGTTTATTGCCCGATTACGCCGATGTTTTCAACCAAAGCGATTTGTGCAAAGAAACGGTATTGGGATACAGGTTTCACGGACAACTCACCCATTCGGTTACTTTCGATAAACTGTATAGTCCCAAGGGCGACTTTGCTTCCGACAATACGGAACCAAAATGCCTGGCAGTACCTACACAAGAAATGATCGATTCCTATTATATGGCAGACGGTAGCAAATTTGACTGGAGTAATCCGGAACATGCCGCCAATCCTTACAAAAACAGGGAACCTCGTTTCTATGCGTCAATTTTGTACAACGGCGCTCCCTGGAAAGGTCGCACAATAGAAGCATTTGTCGGAGGAAAAGACGGTTACAAAGAATTTGGAATTGAAAACTATCCGAATGCAACCACTACCGGTTACTACATCCGTAAACTATTAAACGAAAAAGTGGAAGATATGACCAAGAAAGGAGCAACGGCATGGTCTGAGGTTCGTTATGCTGAAGTATTATTGAATCAGGCGGAAGCGCTAAATGAGTTAGGAAAAGCCAATGAAGCATTGTCTCCACTAAACAAGGTGCGCCAACGAGCTAAATTACCCAATGTCACGGAAACCAATCAGGCAAATCTGAGACAAATTATCCGGGAAGAACGCAAAATAGAATTAGCATTCGAAGGACAACGGTATTGGGATTTAAGGCGTTGGAGGATAGCCCTCGATGTGTTGGGCGGCAAACGTATGCATGGAATGAAAATTACGAAAAACACCGATAATACATTCACCTATCAAGTCGTGGATTGCGACGGGAAAAATCGTTTTTTCGAAGAACGTTATTATCAGTTTCCCATTCCATTATCTGAAATTCAAAATAATCCCCTTTGTAAACAAATCGATAAATGGTAATTAAAATGAAGAAAATAATGAGAAATTTATATAAAATAGTTGGAATTTTGACGTTACTTGCTTTGTTTTCCTGCCAAACAGCGGATGAACTTATCCCTACTACGGGAAATGAAGTAACGGGCATTCGTATCATGCTACCCAACGGTACTAACACTGATTTTGCAGTTATTCCCGATGAAAATAATATCATCAATTTAGACATAGATGGTAGCATCAAGACAGATCTTGCAAAAATACGGATGTCGGTAAGTATTCCCAATAATGCCACTGTAGAATCGGCTATACCTCTCGGCGAATATATGGATTTTTCTAAACCGGTAAGTTTTGATGTGATTGGTGCGGACGGCGCTAAAAAAACATATACCGTTAAGCTGAAAGTTATTCCATCGGCAATTGGAATAAAAGAATTATGGAAGAAAACAGGTTCCGAAATGGGTTTTACTACTCACAACAATGGCGCTGTTGGAATAAGCGGAAATTACATTATTGTTCACAGCAGAACAGGATTCTCTTATTTCAACTTAGCAGATGGCGGCAAAGCCGGTGATATGTCGTGGGAAGGCATTGATTGGCAAGATTTAGGGTTTAAACTGCCGCTTCACATGACGACAGATGACGCCGGCAATATAGCTTCCTGTAATGCCGCTGTTGCCGGCGGGCAAGAGGTGCATATGTTTTGGTGGAAAGGCGTAACGGCAAAACCCGAATTACTCTTTAAATATACACTGGAGAGTTTGCCGAAAGCCCAAATCGGAAGGAAAATTTATGTAAGGGGCGATCTGACCAAACACGCATTCGTGTACTTAGCCGTATCTAACAACAATGTCATTCTGCAATGGGAAGTGAAAGACGGAAAAGTAGTTTCGGAAACCCCTAAAAAGATTGAATTTAATATTGATTATACCATGGGCGTTCAAGCAAAAGTTGTTCCTATTGGTATGGGTGAAAACAGCAATTACTTTATCAATCGTTTTGTTAATAACCAACCTCAAGTTGCCATCACATACATGGATGGGAAAACCAATAAACCGATATATGAATCGGAACACCATATACAAAATGTTTTCCATCAATGGTTAGGAGGCGGTCATGCTTTTGATTATGCCGATATGAATGGCGCAAGGTATATTTTCCTTTTAGAGCAAAACACGCATAGTTGGATGCGCGAAATTTTTACGGTGAGAGCAATGATGAAAGATCCGTCAAAAATTAAAGACATTACCAGTTTAATACATACACGTGTGTGGAATGATTGGTTGTATTTTCCGCTCGATCCGGCCTTCGGAGAAAACGGTAATGCAACCGGAGAAGTAAAAGTTTGCGTAGCACCCGATGGATATTCTGCGACTGTGGCGTTTCTTTGCACAAACAGCGGTATTATTGTTTGGAATGTTAGCTTAGAATAAATAATTATATTACGTACCGGAGGAGGAGATTAATGTCTCCTTTTTCCGGTATTTTTTTCAATGAATAGACTCCTTTTTATCATAAGTTTTGTTATATTTTTACTGGTCTCGTGTACAACATCTCACAATACACTGAACGAGGATGACATCCCTTGGAAACCGCCAACTACACCGGCAACACCTGTTTCCGAAAAGCCCAAAATCCTTTGGATAGATGCTTCCGCCAATTTCAAATACTTTGCCAACAGCAAAGAGAGTATTGTTATCTATTTAGAAAAAGCGAAGAGCGCCGGGTTTACGGATGTTATAGTGGATGTGAGACCAACTTGCGGCGACGTATTATTTAAAAGCAACATTGTAGCCGAAGTTAAGAAACTGGGCGATATAGAACGCACGGCAACCTGGGATTATTTAGCCGTTTTCATCGAAGAAGCGCATAAACAAAACCTGAAAATCCACGCCAACCTCAATACGATGGTCGGCGGAAATATGCGTGATGGCGGCGTTGTTTATCGCGACGCGGCAAAAGCGGCCTGGCTTACTCAAATATATTATCCCACGGGCATTATTTCGATAAAAGAGGACAATAAATCGCACGCCAAGTTTTTTAATCCCATCAATCCGGAAGTACAGAGTTATATGTTGAGTATTTTCACGGAACTTGCACAAAACTACCCTTCCCTCGACGGAATTATTCTCGACAGAGCACGCTTCAATTCCATGGAAAGCGATTTTTCGGAACTTTCAAAAAAAGAATTTGAAAAGTACGCCGGACAAACCCTTTCTAATTTCCCTACCGATATTTTTACGTGGAACGGCGATAAAGTAGTGCCCGGAAAACAGTATAATAAATGGCTTGAATTTCGCGCCAAAACTATTTATGACTTCTTTGAAAAAGCCCGAAACTCAATAAAGTCGGTCAATAAAAATATAAAGTTCGGTACCTATACGGGTTCTTGGTATTCAACCTATTACAACGAAGGCGTAAATTGGGCAAGTAAAAAATACGATCCGTCCAAGTATTATAATTGGGCAACGCCCGAATATAAAAATTTTGGCTACGCCACCCTTTTGGACATATATATGACCGGCGCTTACGGAAAAACGCTCTATGGAACAACATCCGAGTGGACCGTGGAAGGCGCTATCCTTAACGCGAAAAAAGTTACAAGGGGCGACGTCCCTGTTTGCGGCAGTTTATACGGTTTGAACTTTGAAAACAAACCGCAAGACGCCGAAGAAGCAACCTATATTTGTTTGACAAAAGGCGACGGACTGATGTTCTTCGATATGATATACCTTATCATGTACGACCAATGGGATGCTGTAAAAAAAGGAATAGACAGAGCATTAGCGACGGATAAAAATAAAAACAAATGAACATAAAATCTTTTCATTCTCTATTGTTTGTCGTCCTTCTGTGCGTGTGGACACCCACATACGCAGAAGCGCAAACACCATCAACGGCAATAAAAGGTAGAATTACAAGCCAAGGAAAAGGACTTGCCAATGTATCGGTTACAGATGGACAAACCTGCGTATTAACGGATAGCAAAGGGTTTTATTCAATTCCTGTAATCGACCCAAATGCTTCATTTGTATATATCTCTACTCCATCCGGTTATCTTCCGAATGATAGCTTGAACATTCCTCAATTTTACAAAAGAATTGACAAAAATAGGCCGCAAATATACAATTTTGAACTAAATAAAAATCCAAAAACCGACAATCGTCATACACTGCTCGTTCATGCCGATCCGCAGTTTTTTAAAGAGGAAAACTTCAATGGGTACGCGCTTATCGTAGAAGATTGCAAAGAAACCATCGCCAGTTATGAACATACCGATGTTTTCGGGATCGATTGCGGCGATTTGGTGGGCGACAAACCGCAGCTCTATTCTCAATACATCAACGAGTTGAATAAAACAAATATTCCTTTTTATCGTGTATCGGGCAATCACGATATGAATTACGGCGGACGTTCAGACGAAACATCCACAAAAACGTACAACAGCATTTTCGGTCCTGCCTATTATTCATTCAATCGCGGAAAAGTACATTATATCGTCCTCGACAATGTTTTCTACATCGGTCGCGATTATTTTTATATGGGCTACATTACCGAAAAAATATTTCAATGGTTGGAACAAGACCTCGCGCACGTACCCAAAGGAAGCACTGTTTTCGTAGCGATGCACATTCCTGCACGCCTATCGGAAACGCAAGAACCGTTTTCGTATTCCAATGAAAAAATGGGTGGGCAAACCTTAAACGCTTCCGCTCTGTTCAAAATGCTTGAACCGTATAATGCGCACATTCTTACCGGACATATGCACTACAATAAAAACATCATTCACTCGCCCACTCTCTACGAACACAACACGGCTGCCATTTGCGGCACCTGGTGGCAAGGCGACTATTGTCTTGACGGAACTCCTTTAGGATACGGAGTGTATGAAATAAACGACGACAAGGTGGAATGGTATTTCAAAAGCGCCGGACATCCGCAAGAGTATCAAATGCGCGCTTATCCGGTTGGACAAAACAGCGATTTCCCCGATGATATAACCGTAAACATTTGGAACTGGGATAAGAACTGGAAAGTAGAATGGTTTGAGAATGGCGTAAACAGTGGCGAAATGACCCGATTTGAAGGCATTGACCCCAAAGTCGCCGAAATGTGCGCCGATAAAGATAAACTCGAATTTAAATGGATTTCGCCCATTAAAAATGAGCATATGTTTAGAGCCACTCCACTGTCGAAAAATTCAACCCTTGAAATCATCGCTACAGACTCTTTCGGAAAAAAATACAAAACAACAATAAAACCCCAAAAGCAGCTAAAAAATAAATGACTAAAACGAAGATTCTCTTTTTTCTGATTTTATGGAGTATCTTAACCGTAAGTTACGGACAGAAAAAAGAAAAACAGCCTAAGGTTGAGGTCCGACTAAACCTCGATGAAGGAATATATAATGCGCAAGACAGTCTGTTTTTTCTGATTACTGTCACGGATATCTCGGAAAAAGACAAATTGACGTATGAGATAGGACCGGAAAAGATGCCTCCTCAGACAGAAGGCTCCCTGCCTTCAATTTCCGGAACATATAAAGTATACGGCGGAAAAGGGTTCACCCCCGGTTTTATAAGATGTAAAGTAACTCATTTATCACAAGGGCAAAAAACATACCATACGGTAACCGCAGCTATAGAGCCCAATCGTATTATGCCTAAAGTCGAACGTCCCGCCGATTTCCACGCATTCTGGCAAAAGAAAATAAAAGAAATCTCACCCGAACCGCTCAATACCGAGTTCACCCCCCTTCTCAACTATTCCAATGATTCAATAGGGGTTTTTCAGGTAAAGTATCAGATAAGCAAAAAAGAGGGTTATTTTTACGGTATACTATCCTTACCTAAAAAGAGTGAGAAACTTCCGGCTTTAATCAGGTTTCCCGGTGCGGGCATATATCCTCCAAGACCTGAGATGCAGATGGCTCAACATGGCGTCATAACCTTGAGTATTTATATTCATAATTATCCCGTTACGTTAGAAAAGGATTTTTATACCAACTTGGAGAAATCCACTTTAAAAGAGTATCAATATTTTGGGATTGAAGATCGTGATCATTTTTACTACAATCGCGTTATTGCAGGATGTATTAAAGCGGTAGATCTTATGTATTCCTTGCCCGAGTTTGACAAGGAAAGGCTTGCTGTTTGGGGATCCAGTCAAGGAGGAGCGCTTTCAATCATTACGGCTTCGCTGGAAAAGAGAGTAAAACGATTGGCAGCCTTTTGTCCGGGGATGTGTGATTTTTCCGGTTATTTGTACGGCAGACCGGGGGCTTGGCCGGATTTCTATAATAGCACCACAAATATAGGTAAAGCTGAAAAAGAAAGAGTATATAAATCTGTGCTCCCTTATTATGATGTGGTTAATTTTGCTAAAGATCTTAAGACTTCGGGTTTTTATTCTTGGGGATTCAATGATCAGACAACACCACCGACAGCAATTTATACCGCATATAATGCCATTGAGGCCCCTAAAGAGGTCTTTATCATTCCCAATGGGGAGCATAAAATCTATCCGGAGCAAGTAAAAAAAATGAATGAATGGTTTTTAGAATATTTTGATTTAGACCCCAAATAAGCATAATCGCAATTTTTTTCTGCACAGGGGACAGAATGAATGGTTTGAGAAATATTAAAATCGACATTGACAAGACTATGAATACGAGCTGCGATGATTTTTTTATCAACAAGGAAGTCAGGAATAACCACATAGACGGAAGCACCTTGCTCCTGCCTCGGGCAGAAAGAATTATTGAACAATTAAAAGGTCTCTCACCGTATGTAGAAAAGACACTCATTTACCAGTACATCGGATTGAGGAACAAACCGGAAAGCCCTGTTTTTCAGGACCTACCAAATCTCTCTTCTCATGTTAAGGATCGAAGAAAACCCATTAAAGAAATAAACTTATAATTCTATGAAACGTATATTATTTAGCATTACCATTTTGTCTTGGATGCTTTTTAGCTGTTCAGACAAGAGTAAAGAGAACGAATTTGATTTCAGGTATGTCACGAACCTTGAAGTACTTTCACACAAAGTGCTGGATGTGAAGATTGATAACTTTAAGAAAACAGTGTATCTATTATTTGAACGAGGCCAGGACTTTTCGAAAGTAGAAATAAAATTAACGTTAGCCAATAATGTGGAAATGGTAAAACCACAAACCACAACCGCGACTTATAATTTGACTGACAAAACGGAAATTCAACTGAAAAAGAGCAACGAAATTGTCACTTTCAACGTAATTGTACGCTATAAATCTACGCCTCTCGTTCTATCTTCTTCCGACTGGGAAAAGAAGGATAATTTTGGCAATCTTCCGGAATACATATCGGTGTATAAATATAAAAAAGACATTTCGGGAAAATTAGTTCAGGCATATATAGCCGTAGCGGATGTGAGCGAAGGCAATGCAAAATTCAAGATTTTGGGTGAAAAACAAGGTTCGCATACCCCAAAACAGTTTTATGATGCAAACTCATCCCCTAAAGTTGTTATGAATGGAGGATATTTTTGGTCGGGAACTTCGCTGGGGTTAATGATAAAAAACGGGGTAACGATATCAAAAATAGAAACGGTAACAACCCGAAAATATAATGGTGCAGACGCGTATTATTATCCCACCACAGGCGCTTTCGGGATGGAAAGCAACGGCACATTTTCCGCCCAATGGGTATATCACTCAAACAACACATTATATGCTTATCCTGCACCTGCACCCAACAAATCCGGCGAAAAACCTCTTCCTATTCCTTCAGCCGATTTTCCTGAAGGCGCAGTAGGATGGCAACCTAAAGAGGCCATCAGCGCCGGTCCGTTATTAATCAAAAAGGGGGAATATAAGAATTTATGGGAAAACGAATTATTTGATGAAGCA
The DNA here is from genome assembly GCA_038561985.1 of Petrimonas sulfuriphila. NCBI lineage: Bacteria > Pseudomonadati > Bacteroidota > Bacteroidia > Bacteroidales > Dysgonomonadaceae > Petrimonas > Petrimonas sulfuriphila. The sequence continues at coordinate 612,853 of CP073276.1, forward strand.
AGCGGTGTAGGGCCTACTTATAACAATCCTCGTTCCGCAATTGCATATCACCCCAATGGTCACGTCATTTTTTTCGTATGCGAAGGGAGAAATAAAACACCCAACACACCGGGGCTAACCTTGAAAAATGTAGCGGATCTATTGCTTGAGATTGGTTGTTCCGAAGCGATAAATTTAGATGGAGGCGGTTCATCGTGCATGCTGATTAACGGTAAAGAAACCATCATTCCGAGCGATAAAAACGGACAACGGGCAGTAACAAACGCGGTAGCAATTTATTAAGCGTATATTTTAATCATTATGAAGAAATATTATATTTTTATTTTGTGCATAATGTTAGCCGTTTCCGGTTATACTCAAACACAATATTACAATGCTTTAAAATTTCCTCTTCTCGGAAAAATTACCGACACCACCGAAACACACTACGAACGCCTTCCTGCTTACTTAAAAACCATTTGTCGCCCTCAATTGTGGCAACTCGGTAAAAATACATCGGGACTTGCGTTGCGTTTTCGTAGCAACTCCACGCAAATTTCCGCCAAATGGGATCTCCTTGGAGACGTAAATATGAACCATATGACCGCCACCGGAATAAAAGGGTTGGATTTGTATGCATGGAACGGGAAATCGTGGCAATTTGTCAATACCGCGCGTCCGGTGGCAAAAAACAACGAACAGGTCATCATTTCCAATATGCTTCCCAAAGAGCGGGAATACCTGCTTTATCTCCCGCTTTACGACAGAGTAACCGATATATCCATCGGCATTGATTCCACCGCGTTTATCGATGTACCCAATTTGCCTTATCCATCCACAAAAAATCCCATCGTATGTTACGGCACAAGCATTACGCAGGGTGGTTGCGCTACGCGCGCAGGAATGTCGTACACCAATATTCTTGAACGCCGATTAAACCGAGAAGTTATCAATCTCGGATTCAGCGGAAACGGACAATTGGATTACGAAATCGCGGAACTGATGGGTCGTCGCACCGATGCCGGACTTTTCATCCTCGATTTTATCCCGAACGTAACCCTCGAACAAGTCCGCGATAAAACGGCGACATTTGTAAAGAAGCTGCGCACACATAATCCGCAAATTCCTATTCTGTTTGTCGAATCCATTCTTTTTCCGCATTCCGCGTTCGATGTAAAAATGTACAAAACCGTTACGGATAAAAACAAAGCGTTGTGCCAGGAATACCAAAAGCTGCAAGAAGAAGGATATAAAAACCTTTATTATCTTTCGGCTGAAAACCTGATTGGCAAAGATGAGGAAACCACCGTTGACGGCATTCATCTGACCGATTTGGGATTTATCCGTTTTGCGGATGAATTGCAAAAGGCACTGCATAAAATCAAAAACCGATAAGCATTCAATAGCAACAAAAAATATGTCAAAAATGTCAATAAAAACAGGAATTATTTTTAGTATCCTTCTTACAGCTTTCATCACTCAAAGCTGTACAAAAAACAATCCATCGTCGCCCGACGTACTCATTATCGGCGGCGGAACAAGCGGCGTGAGCGCCGGCATATATTCGGCACGCATGGGCGTACAAACCATGATTATCGAAGAATCGGAATGGTTGGGCGGAATGCTCACAAGCGCCGGCGTAAGCGCAGTGGATGGGAATTATCGACTTCCGAGCGGCTTTTGGGGCGAATTTAAGGATTCGCTCACAAATTATTACGGCGGTGCGGAAGCGGTGAATACAGGTTGGGTAAGCAACGTTCTGTTCGAACCTTCCGTGGGGAATAAAATTTTACAGCGTATTGCCGCAAAGGAAAAAAATCTGAATATTCACTTCAAAAGCAAGCTCATATCCATAAAGAAAGAGAACGATAAATGGATAGTGACGGTTGAAACGCCTGAAAAAACACTTACACTTCATCCCAAAATTGTCATTGACGCGACCGAACTGGGCGATGTGGCGCTTCAATGTGGCGTGAAATATGATGTTGGGATGGAAAGCCGCGAAATAACGCAGGAAGATGTCGCGCCCGAAAAAGCCAACGATGTCATTCAAGACCTCACATACGTAGCCATTCTCAAAGATTACGGCAAAGACGTAACCATCGCCCAACCCGAAGGCTACGACCCCAACGAGTTCGCCTGCTCGTGTGAAAATCCGCTGTGCACACACCCCAATCCGCTGAACGTATTGTGGTCGAAAGATAAAATGATTGCGTATGGCGAATTGCCGAATAGGAAATATATGATAAACTGGCCCATCGAAGGCAACGATTTTTTCCTGAACTTAATCGGCAAAACGGATGCGGAACGCAAAGAGGCGTTGAAAAAAGCAAAAAACCACACGCTTTGTTTCGTTTATTTCATTCAAAAAGAATTGGGCATGAACACGCTTGGTTTGGCGGATGATGAATTTCCAACCGAAGATAAACTGCCGTTCATTCCCTATCATCGCGAATCACTACGTATACACGGTTTGGTGCGTTTCACGCTCAATCACATTATGCAGCCTTACACGCAGCCCGAAAAGCTATACCGCACGTGCATCGCCGTGGGCGATTATCCGGTGGATCATCATCACGGAAAATACCCCGAATGGGAAAGCCTGCCACACCTGTATTTCCATCCCGTTCCGTCGTATGGATTGCCGTTAGGCGTGATAATTCCTCAGGATGTGAAAGGATTAATCGTTGCCGAAAAATCAATTTCCGTTTCCAACATCATTAACGGCACCACGCGTTTGCAACCGGTTGTATTGCAAATCGGGCAGGCGGCAGGCGTATTGGCAGCGTTGGCAGTAAAAAATAAAACCGACCTCGAAAACGTTTCCGTGCGCGAAATCCAGAAAACCCTTCTCTCGCAAGGCAATTATTTGTTGCCCTATTTGGATGTGGAAAAAGAAAATCCGCTTTTCCTGCCCTTGCAGCGAATAGGCGCCACCGGAATCTTACAAGGCACCGGCAAAAACGAAGGATGGGCAAACCAAACGTGGTTCAGGGTAAACGACCCGGTTTTGTACTCGGAACTTAGCGGATTGAAAGATGTGTATCCCTCTGTGGATTTCCCGGGCAGCGACACGCCTCTCACGTTGAATAATCTACTTGATTTAATAAAAAAAATCAATCAAAAAGAAACGGATTTAACAGACAAATCAAAAGAAATATTCACTACTTTTGGTTTTGCTGATGTTGATGCGAACAAGCAACTTACACGTGCCGAAGCTGCCGTGCTGATTGACCAAATTTTGAACCCGTTTGAAAAAGAAATCGACATAAAAGGACATTATAAAAATTAAGTAATATGAATTTACAAAAAAATAACCGCCGCGATTTTCTCAAGAAAGCAGCGTTAGCAAGCGCTTCCATGGCAGCAATGCCCGCTATTTCGATGGGGGCACAAAATAATACTGTACAAAAAGGCAAGTCTATCTACATAGAAAAAGACACGAGCCTACACAGTAAATTAATTGTTCCTAAAAATAACGGCTTAAGGATTACCGGCACATTTTTGGACGAAATTTCGCACGACATCCCGCATCAAAATTGGGGCGAAGCCGAATGGGACCTTGACTTCCAATATATGAAAGCAATCGGTATCGATACCGTCATCATGATTCGTTCGGGTTACAAAAAATTTATCACCTATCCTTCACAATATCTCTTGGGCAAAGGGTGCTTTATGCCTTCTGTCGACTTGCTGGACATGTACTTGAGATTGGCAGAAAAACACGGCATGAAATTCTACTTTGGGCTCTATGACTCAGGTCATTACTGGGCCACAGGGGATATGACGCACGAGATTGAAGACAACAAATACGTAATCGATGAGGTGTGGAAAAACTACGGCGAAAAATACAAAAGCTTTGGAGGCTGGTACGTAAGTGGCGAAATCAGCCGTGCTACCAAAGGTGCTATCGGCGCCTTCTATGCGATGGGAAAACAATGTAAAGATGTGTCCGGTGGTCTACCCACATTTATTTCACCTTGGATCGACGGCAAGAAAGCGGTAGCGGCGAGCGGTACAACCCTCTCTAAGGAAGCAGCCGTATCCGTTCAGCAACACGAAAAAGAGTGGGATGAAATTTTTGCGGGTATCCACGAAGTGGTAGATGCAGTGGCTTTTCAAGATGGACATATCGACTACGATGAGCTGGATGCATTCTTTACCGTGAACAAAAAGCTGGCCGACAAGTATGGCATGAAATGCTGGACAAACGCAGAGTCATTCGACCGCGATATGCCCATCAAGTTCTTACCCATCAAATTTGACAAGCTGCGCATGAAACTAGAAGCCGCACAACGTTGCGGGTACGACAAAGCCATCACTTTTGAGTTTTCTCACTTTATGAGCCCACAATCGGCTTATGCTCAGGCAGGGAACCTTTACAACAGATACAAAGAATACTTCAACTTATAAGCAGCATGAGCAACGTTAACAACATAGGCTATGTCACCTTCCTATCGGTCGTAGCAGCTCTAGGCGGTTTTCTGTTCGGGTACGATACCGCGGTAATTTCCGGTACTGTTTCGCAGGTTTCAACCCAATTTTCACTCACATCGCTACAAAGCGGCTGGTACGTAGGATGTGCTTTGGTAGGTTCAATCATAGGTGTACTCTTTGCCGGCACGTTGAGTGACGGCTTTGGCCGAAAAAGGACCATGATCCTCTCTGCCATCCTCTTCACGCTATCTGCTGTGGGCTGTGCCATTTCATCCAACCTCGACCAGTTGGTGCTTTATCGCATTATTGGCGGGGTAGGCATCGGGATAGTATCTATCGTCTGTCCATTGTATATTTCGGAAGTTTCACCGGCATCACACCGGGGACGCATGGTATCGCTATACCAGCTTGCTGTAACCGTAGGTTTTCTCGGAGCTTACCTGATGAACTACTTCTTACTCGATTTGTCGGTAGATTTCTCATCCCACAATGCGCTATTACAGAAGATATTTGGCACTGAAGTCTGGCGGGGTATGCTTGGTGCTGAAACATTACCCGCATTGATGTTCTTCTTGATCATCTTTCTAATCCCGGAAAGCCCCAGGTGGTTGCTTGTAAAAGGCCAGGAAAGCAAAGCCGTTTCTATTTTTTCCAAGATTTACAACAACACTTCGGTGATCGCACATCAGATCAACGAAACGAAATCGATGTTGCAATCAGAAAGAAAGTCAGACTGGAAAATATTGCTCACTCCGGGTATCTTCCGTGCAGTAATCATCGGTGTTGCCATTGCTATGCTGGGCCAATTTATGGGTGTGAATGCTGTATTGTATTACGGGCCTTCCATCTTTGAAACCAGTGGCCTCTCTAGCGGAGACTCCCTTTTCTATCAATCACTTATCGGCATGGTAAATATGGGAACAAGTGTACTGGCACTCCTGATCATCGACAAGATTGGACGTAAAAAACTGGTATATGTTGGAGTTTCCGGCATGGTCATATCACTTCTCCTGATTGGTTTTTACTTTATGATGGGCAAATCGTTAGGACTGTCGAGCATCTTCTTGCTGGTTTGCTTTTTGCTCTACATTTTTTTTACTGCCGGATCTATCAGTGCCGTTATCTTCGTATTCCTTTCGGAGATGTACCCCACCCAAATCCGTGGCACGGCTATGTCTATCGCAGGATTGTCGCTTTGGGTAGGGACCTACCTCATCGGGCAGCTTACACCTTGGATGCTCGACACGCTTACACCTGCCGGCACTTTCTTTCTCTTCGCCTTTATGTGTCTTCCCTACATGTTAATTGTGTGGAAATTGATGCCGGAAACAGCCGGCAAATCACTGGAAGATATCGAAAGGTATTGGCTAAAATCAAAAAAAGGATAAGCAAATACCCTGATACTGAATATATCATAAATTTAGTTGAACCCAAGGATAGAGGTAATTATTTATCGCTATCTTTGGGTTCTTAATTAATATCCTTCCCCACCCGGTGGATAGAATCGACAAGACCCAGCTTATGAATAACGTACAGTTGACTGATTTGCACACGCCTCCGCGTCGCCGCAAACCCATAACCTTTTGGGCAACATCAAATACCAATAAACAGATAGTCGGATCCAACCCTTTTCTGCTACTGCTTTCTTTGCTGTTTCTCTCCTGTTCTCCCGTAAAGGGAGATTGTACACCCGTAATAGTGCCTAAACCGCAACAGATAAATTTCAACAGGAAAGAAAACCACCTGCTTTTCAATGGCAAGGTAGATGAAGACTGCTTGTATGCAGTACTTGTGGATAGTATCCCCGAAGCAACTATCAATCCCGATGAAGCCTATCGCCTCAGAATTACGCCCGACAGCATCCTGATCGAAGCCACTACCGAAAAAGGTATCTATTGGGCGTGGCAAACGCTGGCGCAAATAGTGGAATCATCCGATGGGAACTCGGTTCCTGCTCTCGAAATTACCGACTGGCCCGCTTTCCGTATCCGGGGATTTATGCACGATGTGGGGCGCAGCTACATATCGGTTGATGAAATCAAAAAACATATCCGTTTGTTGTCAAAGTTCAAGATCAACGTTTTCCACTGGCACCTGACCGAAAACCAGGGATGGCGGCTGGAGAGCAACGTTTTTCCGCAACTTAACGATCCTGTCCATTACGAGCGCCATCACGCACAATATTATACCGTAGCCCAGGCACACGAAATTGCCGAATATTGTCGCCAACACAACATGCTGCTGATTCCGGAGATCGATATGCCCGGTCACAGCGCTGCCTTTGTGCGGGCCATCGGACACGACATGCAATCGCCTGAGGGAATGAAAGTACTGAAGCGATTGATGGAGGAAATCTGTACCGAAGTGTTTCCCGATGCACCCTGGATCCATATCGGAACCGATGAAGTGCAGTTCACCAACCCCTCCTTTGTCCCGGAAATGGTGGCACACGTCCGGGGGCTTGGCAAAAAGGTGATCTCCTGGAACCCCGGATGGGCATACAGGTCCGGGGAGATTGATGCCACACAGCTCTGGAGTTACCGCGGCAAAGCGCAACCGGGTATTCCCGCGATCGACTCCCGGTTCCACTACATCAACCACTTCGATGCGTTCGGCGACATCGTAGCACTATACAATAGCCGCATCGCCGATGCAGAAAAGGGATCCGACGACATCGCCGGCGGGATTGTCGCTGTCTGGAACGACCGTCTTTTACCCAACGATGAACAAATAGTACTGCAAAACAACTTCTACCCCTTAATGCTTGCCTTTGCCGAGCGGACCTGGTGCGGTGGCGGGAGTGAGTATTTCGACAAAAACGGGACTATCCTGCCAACCGACGAGAACGACGCAGTTTTCAACGGTTTTGTCGATTTCGAGAAGCGGATGCTCTGGCACAAAAAACACACATTCACCGATGAGCCATTTGCCTACGTAAAACAAACCAACGTAAAGTGGCGGATTACCGACGCTTTCCCGAATGATGGCGATCTGTTGAAATCGTTTCCGCCCGAGACCGGAATTGACGACACCTATGAATACAACGGAATCGGATACGGTTCGCACAATGCCACCGGGGCGGGAATTTACCTGCGCCACGTGTGGGGAAAAACCGTACCTGCTTTCTATAAAAACCCGCAAGAAAACCACACGGCATATGCTTATACGTGGGTTTGGTCGCCCAAAGCGCAAACGGTCGGGCTATGGACTTCCACTCAGGATTACAGCCGCTCCGAGTCCGACCTGCCACCGCCACGGGGGAAGTGGGATTACCGGGAAAGTCGTATTTACGTGAATAACAATGAGATCATGCCACCCGTTTGGGAAAATACCCATACCGGCAGAACAAACGAAATAACGCTGAAAAACGAAAATTTCCAGGCCCGCCCACCCATTCCGGTAGAACTGAACAAGGGATGGAACAGCGTTTTGCTAAAACTTCCCGTTGGAACGTTCAGTTCGTCCGGGGTGCGTTTACAGAAATGGATGTTCACGTTTGTCTTTGTGACTCCGGACGGAAAAGATGCGGTGGAGGAACTGGTATATAGTCCGGACAGGAAAAAATAGAATTAACACATGAAAGAAAGCATTTTTTTTAGAACAAACAGAACACGAATACTGTCGGTTTTTCTTGTCGCATGCTTAATTTCGTGTGGCGACAATAATAACAGCAAACAAATGAAACTTAAACTGACCCAATTACCCGTTAACGGATTGTACGGAGATCTCGCCAAAGGTGTTTCGGCTTCCTATGCGGCACTTATCGACCAAAAACTCATCGTGGCTGGAGGCGCCAACTTTCCCGGAAAACTCGGATTTGAGGGTGGTTCGAAAACTTTTTACAACGAGATCATGCTGTACGACTCAACGGGAAATGAGTGGAAACTTATCGGACACTTGCCCGATTCATCGGCTTACGGTGTATCTGTCCCCATTTCAGACGGTGCGTTGTGGATAGGCGGGAACACCACTTCCCAATCGCTGAAGAGCGTTTATCGAATCACCATGCCTGAAACCGGCGCAGTAGAACTGGAGCCGTTTCCGGAACTGCCTGCTGCCATGGATAACTTTGCAGGGTGCACCGTGGGAGATATGGTCTTTATTGGAGGAGGGAACGAGAACGGGAAGCCGGCAAACACTTTTTATTGCATCAATACAAAAGCTGATTCGGGCTGGACGGCTCTGCCCGATTTTCCCGGACTGCCCCGAGTTCAGCCTGTGCTGGCAGCCGTAGAGCAGAAAAACCGGGTATTCGTGTATTTGTTCGGAGGTTTCTTCGGAGGAGATTCCGAAAACAAACCGGCTATGGCCACCGATGTGCTTCGTTACGACGTCACCACCGAGAAATGGGAGACAGCCGGTTGCCAAGTCGATGAAAAAACCGGAGAGCCTTTTTCGTTGACCGGTGCAACGGCAATGCCAGTGGACAACCGGTACATCCTTTGTTTTGGCGGTGTAAACCACGCTATTTTTCTCGATGCTGTTACCACGCAATACAACATCGGAAACGACACCACCATTTCGGCAGAAGAAAAATCCCGTTTGAATCTGGAGTTTTCGAAAAATTACATGACACAACCCATCGAATATTACAAATTTAATCCCGAATGTCGTATATTTGACACGTTTACCGGCGAATGGGAAACCATTGAGGTTACGCCCTACACTGCCCGCGCGGGTGCAACACTCGCTTTCAGCGGAAAAACGTTCTATGCCGTACAGGGTGAATTGAAACCCGGCGTTCGTACACCGGTAACCATAAAAGGAGAGATAAAGTATGAAAAATAACAAAGTCTATCCGTGGATACTCGTCGGATTGCTGTGGTTTGTAGCGTTACTGAACTACCTCGACCGACAGATGCTCTCCACCATGCAATCGTCCATGCAATTGGACATTAAAGAACTGGCCATCGCCGAGAATTTCGGACGGGTAATGGGTGTTTTCCTGCTCATTTACGGTTTAATGAGTCCTGTAGCGGGAATAATCGCCGACCGCATCAACCGCAAGTGGCTGATTGTAGGAAGCCTGTTTGTGTGGTCTGCCGTAACGTACGGGTTAGGATATGCGCAAACTTTCCAGCAGGTGTACTGGCTGCGTGCGCTGATGGGTGTCAGCGAAGCGCTTTACCTGCCCACGGGATTGGCTATGATTGCCGATTTTCACACATCGAGAACCCGGTCGCTAGCTATCGGAATCCACATGTCGGGACTTTATACCGGCCAGGCGCTGGGTGGGTTTGGAGCGACCATTGCTGCCAATTATTCGTGGAATACCGTTTTTCACTGGTTCGGAATTGTCGGAATTATATACGCCGTGCTGCTTATTTTCCTGCTGCACGACAAGGAGGGCCACGCGGGTACTACAACAGCCGGATTGAAAGCCGACCCGCAAGGAACGCTAATCAAAAAGGAATCTGTTTTCCGGTCATTCGGCATTATTCTGGGTACAGTTTCTTTCTGGGTCATGCTTTTCTACTTTATGGCTCCGAGTTTTCCCGGTTGGGCAACCAAAAACTGGCTGCCGACACTGTTTTCCGAGAATCTGGGAATTGAAATGGCAAAAGCCGGGCCCATGGCCACCATTTCCATCGCTATAGCCTCGTTTATCGGCGTACTCATCGGAGGGCCGCTCTCCGACCGATGGGTGCAGAAAAACATCCGGGGACGTATTTACACGAGCACTATCGGTTTAGCCCTGACTATCCCTTCGCTCGTATTGTTGGGTTTCGGACATTCCCACACAGGATTGATCGGCGCAGCCATGCTCTTCGGCATCGGTTTCGGAATGTTCGACACAAACAACATGCCGATACTTTGCCAGATTATTCCGCAAAAATACCGCGCCACAGCGTACGGTATCATGAACATGATGGGAGTTTTTGCCGGATACGCCGTCACGCTGATGCTCGGTAGTTCCACCGATGCCGGAAGCTTGGGAACCGATTTCAGCAAGTTGGCCATCGTCGTACTGGCAGCGGTCGTTCTGATGCTGGCGTTTCTGAAACCCCGGCAAGACCTCACCTATCCGCAAGAAGAATTGAAGAATAAAAGCGAAGCGATTTGACAACTGTCATCTAACAATAAAACATCCTAAAAATCAACAATATGAAAAAATTTAAAAAAATTAAAGGGTTAATTGTGGCGCCTTTCACACCCTTTGACAAAAAAGGCGAAGTAGATCTCGGCCCCATAGCAGATTATGCCGCCATGCTGCAAAAAAACGGACTGATCGGCGTATTTATCAACGGTTCCTCGGGTGAGGGCTATATGCTGACGGTAGAGGAGCGTATGAAGCTGACGGAGAAGTGGATCGCAGTCGCCCCGGAAGGATTCAAAGTAATCGTCCATGTTGGGGCCACCTGCATAAAGGACAGCCACCGCATGGCACTGCACGCGCAGGAATCCGGCGCTTTCGGTATCGGAGCGATGGCTTCTCCTTTTCCCAAGGCGGGACGGGTGGAAGAGCTGGTGAAGTACTGCGAAGAAATCGCCTGCGGTGCACCAGAGCTGCCCTTCTACTTTTATCATATCCCGGCACTGAACGGCGTCTTCCTACCCATGCTGCCTTTTCTGAAAGCAGCAGACGGACGCATTCCCAACCTGGCGGGTATCAAGTATACCTACGAGAGCCTGTACGAGTATAACCAATGCATGTTATACAAAAACGGGAAGTTCGATATGCTGCACGGCCAGGACGAAACCATCCTCTCGGCGTTGGTAATGGGCGGTGCACAAGGCGGTATCAGCGGAACCGGCAGCTACATCGGCCGTTCGCTGGTGGGTGTGATTGATGCCTACAACAACGGCAAGCTGTATGAAGCGGTCGCCCACCAAAACTTTGCACAGGAGGTGATCAACGTCATTGCCCGTTACCGGGGAAACATCGTTGCCGGAAAGCGTATCATGAAACTGATCGGACTCGACCTGGGTATCAACCGCACCCCTTTTCAAAACATAGCAGACGAGGAAGAAGCAGTCATCCGGAAAGAACTGGAAGCGATCGGTTTTTTCGAACGGTGCAACAGAGTGTAAGTTTAAACGTTAAAAAGCGCGGCTCATCGATGTCGCGTTTTTTTATTGACGTCATAAGCCGGCCATCCGCCGGTAACAAATATTCTTTCGGGTTCTTCCTTCTACTGTTCAGCACCTAAAATAGACGGTTGAGTATCTTTTTCGGGGCAGTCATCTTTGTTGTACGCTACCTTTGCAAGCGAGATAGTTTATAAACAATTTAAAACAACAGAAAAATGAAAAAAACAATTTTAGCATGCTTGTCATTTCTAATGGCTGCAGGTTTATTGAATGTGAACGCTCAAACCTCCGTTTCTTATGGGGTAAAAGGCGAAATGAACATGTCTAATTTTCTTTTGAAGGATTTAGACGTTCAAAAAAGCACAATGAAAGTGGGGCCTAATTTGGGAGGCTTTATGAAAGTGGACTTGCATCCTAACTTTGCCATTCAGCCGGAAGTGATGTTTTTTTACAGGAATTCGAAAATGGAGACCGGTCCCGCTGAAGACACCTTCAAACAGTGGGGAATGCAAATCCCGGTATATGCTTTGGGACAGACTTCCACGGACAACGGCAGGTTTTACGGAGGTGTAGGGCCATTCGTAAGCCTCGGGTTTGATGCCCGCTACAAAGATGCTGATGTGAATCTGTACGACGAGGTGGCCGGTAAAACTCCAATGAACCGCTGGGATGTTGGCCTGGGAGCAATATTGGGTTATGAATTGGACAATGGAATTCAGTTGAACGCCGGGTACCAATTCGGATTTTTGAACCAATTGGATGCATTGAAGGATGTAGCCAAAATGCGTACACAGGCCGTATGTGTAGGCGTGGGATATCGTTTCTAAACTCCGCAAGAATCCATACCGGTAAAAAATGGTGCGAAAATTTTTAAATTGCATACGCACCATTTTTTACTTACATTTGAAGTTACAAACAAGAAGACGTATGAAACTTCGGAAAAGACAACCTTTCTTCCTCAACTACAACAAGAAAACAGCGTTGACAGCTGCAATCGTTATCAGTTTTATCCTGGCATTCGTCATGCTTTCTTCGTCCATATATGCGATATCGTTAGACAAAACAATGGGGATTAAAGCCGCCGACTTGATTTCTGTCAAGTCGATCGCAACGCTCCTTTTCAACACACTTCTGCTCTATTTCCTTTTCCGGCTTCAATTTTGGGCGATAACACATTTTCCGGCCAGCCGGTACAAAATTTGGCTTATTCTGATAGGATTGCTTGTCATAATCGCTATTTTGAGTCCTTTTTTTTCCCGGATGCAGTGGTGGTGGTTTCGGGAGGAGGTATCGCCCAAAGCCTATTCCACCATCCATTATGTAAAAGATTTAACGGTGCTTATCATATCTTTTTTGTTCACGGCTCTGATTTACCTGATCAATGAAAATCAGAAGAACATGACTGAGAATCAGAACCTCGTTATTGAAAATCTGCAGAACCGGTACAACGCCCTTAAAAACCAAACCGACCCCCATTTCCTCTTCAACTCACTGAACACGTTGAACGGGCTTATCGGGTATGACGATGAGCGTGCGCGCGAATATGTAGAACAACTGTCTGCCGTGTTCCGTTATACCATGCAAGACCGTTCCGTGATAAAAGTTTCGGAAGAGCTACAGTTTGTGGAATCGTATATTTACCTGATGAAAATCCGTTACAACGACGGGTTGAATGTTCACATACAACACGCAGGACTTTACCAAGAGTGTTATATTCTCCCCTTCGGGTTACAGATATTGATAGAAAATGCAATAAAGCACAACGTGATAAGCCGAAAGGATCCGCTATGCATTCTTATTGAAGCAACGGAAAACAATACTTTACGTGTTGAGAATAATCGGCAACCCAAACAAGGCGAAAAAAATACTACCGGTCTGGGATTGGCTAACCTCAACGAACGTTACCGGTTGATGTTCGGGAAGGAAATAGAAATATATTCCGACGATAAAGTTTTCGCCGTGGAGATTCCCTTAATTAAAAACAGGGAGATCCCCGACTCGGTAAAACAGGAAATAAGGACTTATGATCGCACCAACAGTGCCGTGATCTAACTCTGAACTTTTAATTCAATGAAAGCTGTAATTGTAGAAGACGAATTTGTTGCTGCACGTAGCCTCGAGCGGCTTATCGCAGCATCGGGAAGAAACATCGATATTGTTGCCGTGCTGCAAAGCGTTGAAGAAAGTGTAGAATGGTTCTCGCTGAATACACACCCCGATGTCGTATTTATGGACATTCATCTTGCCGACGGAGACTCTTTTGCAATTTTCGAAAAAACCGACGTCCGCTGTCCGGTTATCTTCACAACAGCTTACGATGAATATGCCCTGAAAGCATTCGAGGTAAACAGCATCGATTACCTGCTCAAGCCCATCACCCGGAAAAGCCTTGAAAAGGCGTTGGACAAGCTTGCCCACTTTTCTCCCAAAAGCAACAATACCGACATTGTTTCTCAAATCGTACAATCCATTCGTGAAATAAAAAGCCCTTACAAAAAAAATTTCCTTATTCCTTATAGAGACAAACTTATACCGCTTGCGGCAGAAGATATCGCGTTTGTGTATTCCGAATTCAAGATGGCGAAAATTGTATGTTTTAACCGCCAGTCTTATTCAATGGATATTTCCCTCGATGAATTTCTCCGCCAGTTGAATCCGTCACTTTTCTATCGGGCCAACCGTCAATACATTGTCTCGCACCGCGCCATCACCGACTTATCGTTGTGGTTTAACGGCAAGTTATCGGTAAACCTTTCGGTAGCAACACCCGAACGGATAATTGTAAGCCGCGCGCGAAGCAATGAATTTAAAGCCTGGTATATGGAGAATGCGGAATAAAAAAGCTTCGCTTCGGTATCTTCTTACTACGTTTCATCCCCTAAAAAGTACACTTGGGTAATTTTTTCCCAAAAGGCCACGCAACAGAGCAATACCTTTGTAGCCGGTTTTTGAATTAAATTACAAACAGATGAAAAAAATGAATTCAGAAAAAATACTGCTTATCTGTTTCCTCACCGTTTTTTCACTCCTGGCCGTGCCAATCTCCGCACAACAAGTGCTGACGCTGGAAGAATGCCGGAAAATGGCACTGGAACAGAATAAGAAAATCCGTATGGCAAAGGAGGACGCTCAAATGGCATGCCTGACAAAAAAAGCCGCAGCCACCAAATATCTTCCCAGCATCAGCCTTAACGGAGGATACTTGCGAACCAACAAAACATTAAAACCCTTAGGGAACGATCTGTTCCTGCCTGTAGTGCCGTTCAACGCCATCGACCCACAAACGGGAGAATTCAATCCGGCATCGTTGCAAGATCCGGCGACCGCATTAAATACACTGGTCATTAATCCGCAGACAGGCCAGCCCCTGCTCGATGCTTCGGGAAATCCGGTGTTTAAAAATTATGCCTTGCTGCCTTCCGACAAACTAGTGTTTGGCAATAAGAACAGTTATTACACCCGACTGAGTGTGAACCAGCCGCTTTTTACAGGATTTAAGATTACCGAAGCCAACAAAATCGCCCAGCATGCGGAAAACATAGCAAAAGAAAATGTAGTCCTCACCCAGGCGGAAGTGCTCGTCAAAACTGATGAAGCCTATTGGCGCACGATATCGTTGCAGGAAAAGGTTAGACTGGCAAATTCGTACGAGATATTGCTTAACCAATTGGTGGCCGATCTGGAAAACATGTATACCGAAGGTATTATCACCCGTAACGATCTGCTCAAAGCACAAGTAAGTCAAAACGAAGCCAAGCTCAAAGTCATGAAAGCCGAAAATGGATTGGCATTATCCAAAATGGCTTTGGCGCAGATTATCGGTACGGAAGACGAAGATATAACGCTGTCCGAAAAAGCAATCGATAAGGATTTATCCGTCGCTTACAGTACAATCACCTCCGAAAATCCAATCGATAAACGAGCCGAAATAATCATGCTCAAAGAAAAACTCGCCATCACGGAATCGGGAAAAAACATAGAACGCTCCAAATTCATGCCCGACATCCTGCTTACCGGAGGATACGGATGGATGAATCCTAATCCGTATAACGGGTTAAAAAAAGAATTTGGTGGCGACTGGAGCATAGGGGTGGTCGTTTCGATGCCCATTTTCACCTGGGGAGAAAGGAAGCACAATCTGAATACAGCCCATATAAAGAAGCGAAAGGTGCAACTCGAACTTGACGAAGCACGTGAAATGATAGATTTACAAATTCGTCAAAACCGGTACAAGTACAACGAATCCATCAGAAAAGCAGAGCTTACGCAACTTTCGAAAGCGCAAGCCGAGGAAAACATGAAGATAGCCAAAGAAAACCTGCTGGAAGGCAGGACTCGTCTGACCGAACTGCTGGAAGCTCAAGTACAGTGGGAAAACGCATCGTCAGAATACATCGACGCATTGATAGAAATAAAAACAACACGGTCGGAACTTGAAAAGTCGACCGGGGAAATTTACAAGTATGTCGGCAATTAGGCAAGAGATATCCGATAGAAAGAGTGAAAAAAACGATAAAAATATAGACTATGCAAACCAAGAGAACTATTCTGTATGCAACATGCTTCGCCATACTGCTGATGGGGGGATGCAGCAAAAAAACAGGTTCCAACAACGCGGAAATAAACGAAAAAAAAGCCGTTATGGCTACTGTAAAAGAAGTTGTGGAAATGGAATACACCCCTGTGTTGAACTTTACAGGAACGGCTGAAGCGAACAAGGAAGTAAATTTGGGGTCAGCCATTCCGGGACGCGTGGAGAGAATTAATTTTCCAAAAGGCAGTTTTGTGTCCAAAGGTGCCGTAATAGCCGAGATGTCCGATGAAATGCTCATTCAGGCACAAATAGAACTGGAAGCTATTCGTAAGGACTTCGAAAGGATCAGCCGTTTGAAAGAAAAGGGCAGTGTCAGCGTAATGGACTACGATCACATAAAAGCCAAGTTTGAAGCCTCCCAAACCAAAGTGGAGATGTTGAAGAAAAACACTTCGATTATCGCCCCTTTCGGCGGGGTATTGGTCGATATTATGGTGAATGAAGGCGAAAATTATTCGTTTGTGCCTTCAGTAAGCCCCGATTTGAAAGTAAAGAGCGGTATTGCAACACTTATGCAATTGAATCCTCTGAAAGTAAAAATTGAGATAAACGAAAAAGAGCTTAACGCCATCCGTCAAGGGCAGACTGTTGAGGTTATCTTCGATGCTTATCCCGGCGAAAGCGTTTCGGGCAAGATAGCCCATATATCCCCCATACTGTCGCCCCTTACGCGGACATCAACCGTGGAAGTGGTGATCCCCAACAACGGGAGCAAATTGAAACCGGGCATGTTTTGCCGCGCTTCCATCGAAATGCCGGCAGCCAAAGGCATATTCGTCCCCATCAACGCGATACACCGCCAGCAAGGCACAGGCGAAGATTTCGTATATGTTGTGAATCCAGACAACACGGTTACCAGAACCCAAGTTACGCGGGGCGAATCGCAAAATGAACTTATCCGCATTCCTGAACTTGACAAGAGCGCAGTTGTTGTCATCGATGGAAAAAACAAACTGGAAGACGGAGCCAAAATAGAAATAGTGAAATAAAACAGCAACAACAATGAAATTACCTGAAATAGGCGTAAAAAGGCCAGTGGCTACGGTGATGCTCTTTGTAGCCATCATTATGCTAGGGCTGGTATCGCTGAAAATGCTTCCTTTAGATATCATGCCCGAAATGGAGTTCCCCTCCATCACCATAATCACCATTTATCCGGGTGCCTCGGCAAACGAAGTGGAAGAACAGGTCACCAAACCGTTGGAAACGATATTATCGGCAGCCGAACATCTCAGCGAAATAAAATCGACATCAAAGGAGAATGTGTCGTTCATCCAACTCAGCTACAGTTGGGGCAGTGATGTAACTTCCGCAGCAAACAATGCCCGAGACCTCATCGAGTTGACGAAAACAAAATTGCCGCAAGCAGCACATCAACCCATCATTTACAAAATAAACTCCTCAATGATGCCTGTGCTCGCCTACGCCGTAAATGCAGGTGTTAATTACAACGGCATTGAAAATATTGTGGAAGAAGACATTGCCACAGTACTTCGTAAAGTGGATGGTGTCGGGACCGTGGTATACCTCGGACAACCCGAACGTGAAATAAAAGTGAGTGTGAATCCACAACGGTTATCGGCTTACGGTTTGTCGGCTACTCAGATCTCTACCATGCTCAAGGCAGATAACATCAGTGTGCCGGCCGGAAATATCAACATGGGCGTTTACGATTTCTCGGTACGTGTGCCGGGAAAATTCGAAACGGTCGAAGAGATCGGGAACACCGTACTGAAAGCATTCAACGGACAGGTAATCCGGCTGAAAGATGTGGCAAAAGTTGAAGACACCTTCATGGAAAAAGAGGCTTTTGCCCGCAACCGTACCGGTGAAGGCGTAGCATTGATGATACAGAAACAGTCCGGAAGCAACACGGTAGCCGTGGTGAATGCCGTAAGGGCCAAAATGGCAGAAATACAGAAAACGCTGCCATCCGATATTCAGGTACATGAAATAATCAGCACCGACGAAGTAGTTACCCAATCAGTCAATAACCTCACTTCTTCGATCTGGTATGCCCTGGTATTTGTCACATTGGTGGTATTGATGTTCCTGCGCGAATGGAAGTCGAGTCTGATAATTTTCATAACCATGCCTGTGTCGCTTATCAGTGCCTTTATCGCCATGTATGCCATGGGATACACCATTAATATCTTTTCGTTGATGGCGTTGGTAATTGCTATCGGTATGGTGGTGGACAATGCCATTGTGGTGTTGGAAAACATTACCCAACACATAGAAAAAGGTTCAAAGCCCAAACAGGCAGCCATTTTTGGTGCCCTGGAAATGGGAATGGCTATCGCCGCCTCTACCGCCACAACATTAGTAGTTTTCCTACCCATGCTTTTTATGGGTGGAATTGTGGGCATCATGTTCAAACAGTTGGCCATACTCACTTCGGTTTGTTTGATTGTTTCGTTGTTTACCGCTCTGACACTCACCCCGATGCTTTCTTCAAAATTGCTGAAGGAAGCACCCCGCAACGGTAAAAAACAACATCGTTCCAAATTTTATGCGGCCAGCGAAAAGGTATTCACTAAAATTGAAAACGGGTACAAGCTGTTGTTGGGCTGGGTTGTTTTCCACAAAAGCCTGACCATAGTCATTGCCTTTGCCGTCTTTGTTCTTACGATGATCGTCGGGAAAAACATAGGCACCGATTATATTCCCGACTTCGATGCCGGAACGGTCTCTGTTGTCTTTGAAACCGAAGTAGGAACCAGCGCCCGGCAAACCGACAGCATCAGTCAGCAAATCTTGCAAATCATGCTCGAAGATATCCCCGAAATAGCCAATGAAGCTGCTGTTTCCATTGCCGGGCAAACAAAAACGGGTGCCCTGACCACCGTAGGATTTAAAGAAGGGAAAAACGTAGGTACGGTACTTTGCCACCTTACCCCACCCGATAAGCGGGACCGCACGGCAGCCGAAATAGCCGGAGCCATCAGAGACAGGGTGGAAAGCATTCCTCAAATTGAAAAATGCCGCGTGCAGGGCGGTAGTGCATTGGCTGCTGCGGTTACGGGAAACAAACGCCCCATCGAGATTATTGTTTCGGGAAACGATTTTAACCAATTGAACGCCGTAGCATCGGACCTTCAGGAAAAGATGCAAGCCGAAAAAGCATTTACCGATGTGGCAACCACCGTTGATCCGGGGAAACTGGAAGTGCAGGTAATCGTAGACAAGGAAAAAGCATCGCAAATGGCCCTCAACACCGCTATGGTAGGCATGCAGGTAAGGCAAAACCTTTACGGAGCCGAATCGGGTGATTTCAGCGAAGACGGGAACGACTACGGTATCGTAGTGCAATATGCACCGGAACATCGGAATGAAGTGAACAAACTGAAAGAGATGCAGGTCTCCAACCTGTTGGGACAACAAATTCCGCTGTCCGCCATAGCCGACATAGTGGAAAGCCTGGGACCGTTGGAAATACAGCGTCAATCGCAGCAACGATATGTTAAAACCACTGCCGACCTTAACGGAGTCTCGCTGGGTGAAGCTACCAAGACTGCACAAGAGATCATCGACAATACGGAAATTCCCGATGACGTATCGGTTGAAATCGGAGGACAGGTAAACGACCAGAAATCATCGTTCGGCTCGCTCTTTTTGATTTTTTTCCTCGGCATTGCATTGGTTTATATGGTTATGGCAGCCCAATTCGAGTCGATGAAAGACCCTTTCATCATTCTGTTTGCCATTCCGTTTACATTGGTGGGAGTCATTCTGGCGTTCTTCGTAACGGGAATAACGCTGAGCGTTACCACGTTTATCGGGCTGATCATGCTTGTAGGTATTGTGGTGAACAACGGTATCGTTCTCGTGGACTACACCAACATGTTGCGAAAGCGTAATTATCCGCTCCGCGATGCCGTAATGGAAGCCGGACGTTCACGGTTGCGCCCCGTATTGATGACTTCACTGACAACCATCCTAGGCATGTTGCCTATGGCCGTAAGCAACGGCATGGGACGTGAAATGTATGCTCCCCTCGGAATCACCATCATAGGAGGATTGTTAGTATCCACCTTGGTTACGTTACTGCTGGTTCCGGCCATGTATACCTCGCTTTATCACCGCACACTGGCCAAAGACCGCACTACGGCAAGATTAAAAAAACAACGCCAAGCGGAAAATAAAAAAAGCCTGGAATAAACGGGGAAAGGCGAAAGCCCGATTAGAAAAGAACATGTTTAACAAAAAACAAAAACAACATCAAAATGAAATTCATATACATTACATGCAACGTAAGTATGCTAGAGACTGTCACCAGTTTGCTTGATGAAGAAGAGATTACTGATTACCAGGTAATGGAACAGGTAACGGCAAAAAGCAACTACAGCCTGCCACGTTTAAACACGGCAGTTTGGCCCGGGTACAATTCCTCTGTATTTATACAGGAAAGCGATAAAAACAAAGTGTCCTCATTGATCGAAACAATAAACAGGATGAACCGGTCCGCATTCAATAACGGCGAGCGAATAGCCTTGTTTTCCTGGGATATACTGGCCTGTACGGAATCAGAAAACGGAAAGTAGTTCTGGACATCCTTATGTCCGCCCTTTTTTTATCTCTTCCACAATTTCAGGGTTGATCAATGTAGTGATATCGCCGAAATCTGATTCGCCCACGGCTATTTTTCGCAGGATGCGACGCATGATCTTTCCGGAACGGGTCTTTGGTAATCCACTTACGAACTGAATTTTATCCAGCTTAGCAATGGGGCCGATCTGGTCGGAGATAAGTTGATTGATCTCTTTCATAAGGTTTTGCCGGTCACGCCACAACCCGGTTTCTTTGAGCACTACGAAACCGTACAATGCATTGCCTTTGATCTCATGCGGAAATCCCACGATAGCGCTCTCGGCTACTGTCTGGTGCTCGTTGATCGCATCCTCGATGGGTGCGGTACCCAGGTTGTGCCCCGAGACGATGATCACATCGTCGACCCTTCCGGTGATGCGGTAATAACCCACTTCATCACGCAACGCTCCATCGCCCGAGAAGTATTTACCGGGAAACGCCGTAAAGTAGGTATCGATGAACCGCTGGTGGTCACCCCAGATGGTTCGTGCCATGCCCGGCCAGGGATAGCGGATGCAGAGATGGCCGATCTGCTGGTTCCGTTCTATTTCGTTTCGCAGCTCATCCATCAGGACCGGTTGAATTCCGGGAAAAGGAAGAGAAGCGTAAGTCGGCTTGGTAGGTGTAACGAAAGGGATGGGTGAGATCAGGATCCCTCCGGTTTCCGTTTGCCACCAGGTATCCACGAGCGGGCAGCGCTTGTTGCCCACATGATCGTTGTACCAGTGCCATGCCTCCTCGTTGATCGGCTCCCCCACCGAACCGATCACCTTGAGCGAGTCCAGTCTGAACTCCTGAATGTATTCAATTTTCTCCCTGGCCAGGGAGCGGATCGCTGTTGGAGCGGTATAAAACTGGTTCACCCGGTGTTTCTGTACCACCTCCCAGAAACGACTGTGAGTGGGATAGGAAGGGGTTCCCTCGTAAATAACTGTGGTAGCCCCATTTAGCAAGGGGCCATAGATGATGTAGGAATGCCCGGTAACCCAGCCGATATCGGCGGTACACCAGTAGACGTCGCCTTCATTGTATTGAAAGATATTCTTGAATGTGTACGCCGTGTAAACCATGTAACCTGCCGTAGTATGCACCATCCCCTTGGGCTTCCCGGTAGATCCGGAAGTATACAGGATGAACAGGGGATCTTCAGCGTCCATCATCTCTGCCCTACTGGTAGGAGGCGCTTCGTCCAGCAGTGGCTGCAACCAAAGATCCCGCCCCTCTCTCATTTCAATCTCCTGATGGGTACGCTTTACCACCAGCACTTTCTCAACGGTAGGCGATTTATGGAGGGCTTCGTCCACGATCCGTTTCAGGTCTATGGTCTTCGATCCGCGATAGCCTCCGTCCGCCGTGATCAGGAGCTTACAGGTAGAATCATTGATGCGTGTGGCGAGCGCGTTGGCCGAAAAGCCGGCGAAAACAACGGAGTGTATTGCCCCGATACGTGCACAGGCCAGTACACTGAATGCCAGTTCAGGGATCATGGGAAGGTAGATGCATACTCGATCGCCCTTCTCCACCCCTTGGGCTCTAAGCACATTGGCCATCTTGGACACCTCAGCATAGAGCTGGCTGTAGGTAAAATGTTGGGCCGGTTCGTTGGGGTCATTGGGCTCGAAGATGATGGCAGACTGATCCCCTTTGTTAGCCAAGTGCCGATCGATGCAATTCTTGGTAATGTTGAGCTTGGCATTCTTAAACCAGGTGAATTCCGCTCTCTCCATGTCATACTCCACCACTTTATCCCATTTCCGGTACCAGGTGAAATTGTTCTCTGCTATCTTACTCCAGAATTTCTTCGGTTTACGGACCGACTGCCGATACACCTTAAAATAGTGTTCTAAGGATTTGATGGAATAACTACTCATACTAAGCTGGATTTTTAACAATCACAAATAAATAAAAAATATTTATTATTTGTTACACTTCAACGCATTTTTCTCCCATTTTGTTTCAGTTTAAGCTTTTTTCGTCGTTGTTTTAACAATTCAAGCTGTTATTTAAAAAAAACAGCAGGCAAACCTTATGGGCCTGCTGCTGCTTTATTGGATATATAATTGTGAAAATTCTGTTCCTAATCGAACATTTTCCGGAATTTATTGAACACACTCTTCCTGGCCGACTTCGACGGGGCAAAGTTGGGCGATTTATCCATCTCTGCTATTTTTTTCTTTTCGGCATCACTCAGGTTTTCAGGAATATAAACATTCACGTTAATAAGCTCATCACCGGTACCGTAACCATTTATTGTCGGCAGCCCCTTGTTACGCAGGCGTAGCACTTTACCCGGCTGGGTTCCGGGATCGATTTTCACTTTGGCTACACCTTCAATGGTGGGAACCTCAACCGTTCCACCCAATGCGGCTGTTGGGAAACTCACAAAGAGGTTATATATCACATCGTTGTGATCTCGGATCAAGTTCGGATCCTCCTCCTCCTCCACCAAAATAAGTAAATCACCGTTAACGCCTCCTCGACGGGCTGCATTCCCTTTCCCCGACATAGACAGCTGCATTCCTTCTTCCACACCTGCTGGGATTTTGATGGAGATCACTTCCTCGTCGAGAACAATTCCATCACCGTTGCAATGCGCACATTTCTTGGAAATTGTCTTTCCCTCTCCGTTGCAGGAAGGACAGGTTGTTGTGGTTTGCATCTGTCCGAGAATAGTGTTCTGAACGCGCGTTACTACGCCCGATCCGTTACAGGTTGAACAGCTGGAAACAGAGTTCCCGTTTTCCGAACCGTTGCCGTTGCAGTGCGAACAGGCCACATATTTTTTCACCTTTATCTTCTTTTCAACCCCATTAAGAATCTCCTTCAGGTCTAGTTTCACCTTTACCCGAAGGTCGGAGCCGCGGTTGGTACGCCTACCCGGCCTGCCAAATCCGCCGAACCCGCCGAATCCGCCAAAATGACCGCCAAAGATATCGCCAAACTGAGAGAAAATATCCTCCATCGACATTCCGCCCCCAAAGCCACCACCCGATGCAGCACCTCCCATTCCTGCGTGGCCAAACTGGTCGTAACGGGCACGCTTGTTCTGATCGCTGAGTACTTCGTAGGCTTCGGCAGCTTCTTTGAATTTCTCTTCGGCTGTAGCATCTCCCGGATTTTTATCGGGGTGGAATTGAATGGCTTTTTTGCGATAGGCTTTTTTTATCTCTTCAGCTGTAGCCGTTTTTGAAACTTCCAGTACTTCGTAATAATCTCTTTTCGTTGCCATCTTATTCCCCCACAATTACCTTCGGATAACGGATAATTTTATCGTTCAGCTGATAACCTTTTTGCACGCAATCGATGATCACTCCTTTTTGCGATTTATCCTGAACAGGGACAGTTGTTATAGCTTCAAACTTGTCGGCATCAAAAGGCTGTCCAAGGGCCTCAATTTCTTTTACACCGTGTTGATTCAGGAAATTCAGAAATTTCGAATAAATCAAATCCATTCCTTCCACCATAGCCTCCTTGTCTTCCGCCGTATGAAGTGCTTGCAGTGCACGTTCGAAATCATCGGCAAAAGGAAGCATGTCCGTAAGTACACGTTCTCCCCCGCTTTTGATAATGTCGGCCTTTTCCTTCAGGGTCCGCTTGCGGAAATTATCGAACTCGGCATGAAGGCGTAAATAGTTATCATTCAAGTCATCGTATTTCACCTGTAGTTCTTCTACAGGGTCGGCCTCATCTGACAAATTGTCTTCAACATTGGCCTTCTGTTCTTCAACTTCCTCTTTATCCTCCCGGGCCGGCTCCAGGTTCATATCGTCTTCGTACAATTCTTCCGGGCCGGTATAGTCGTTATTTTTCTTCATAATCATCTAAAAAATATATGTGTCTGCCTTTCAGCAATAAAAAAATCTTGATCGTTCAGACTTCATCACTGCAAATAGTTTGCCAAACTATTACAGAAACAACTCGCACCACTCATCAAATGTCTCTACCTGATGAGTACCGTGGTTCTTGAGGCTCTCCCGGATTTTTTTCAAGGGTTTCTCTTTTCCCAATTGAGATTTCGAGAAAAATTTATCGGCGAAACAGATGATTTTTTCCTCCAGGCTTTTAGGACGCATGTCCCTGTGCGGAACAGGTAATTTTTTCTGGATGATGGCTTCCAAACTCAATCCTGTCCCTGTGTGCCGTTCACACACCATTCCGTGTCTGGGAAACCCTTCCATGGTAAGCAATTCCCTGCCTAAATAGCCGTGACAAATGTACGGCAAGCTCCCCTCGCAGGCAATATTCGGTGCCCGGGTTTTGAATATGCCAATGTCGTGCAACATGGCTGCTTCTTCAAGAAATTTCACATCTATTGCCAGCTCAGGATGCTTTTGTGCGACATGCAGCGCCTTGCCGGTTACATCGGAAACGTGAGATATATAAATGTCGTATAACCTTGTTCCCGGTTTGTAATATTTGAGGATAATTTCGAGCGGATACATAAGTTTGCAAAGGTAACAAAAGATTACGAAAAGAGAAACGGTTGTTATTTGGAAATATTCCACATAACGCTTGTCGAATAAAATAAAAAAAGTTTATCTTTGCGCGGTTATGGGAAAAGGCAACCGACATATTGCGAAAAAATGGGTTCTGCTTACCTTGTTTGCAAGTTACGTAATCACCATATCGCTTTTTACGCATACGCATGTTGTCAATCGGGTAACCTACGTGCACTCCCACCCGTTTAAAAAGGGAGAAAAAGCACAACATACGCATACCGAAAATCAACTTTTTCTTCTTGCCCATTTTTACCACACGCCAATAACATCGGACATTATTCCCGACTTCGATTTGTCCGGACTGTCCAAATCCTCGTTCATTAACTATACTATACTTTACGAAGGATTACATCCTGTTAAAAATCAAACCCCGACTCTCCTCAGAGCTCCTCCCGCAGCTTGATTTTCTCCTGTTTTTAAGAAACAGTCTCTGAATCGTGTCCGTTTTCACAACGGATAGGATCTTTTTATGCGTGGCGACAAGTGGGCGACCACGGAGATTTTCAAGTTACAATAAAACCAACTAGATAAATAGCATTCTTATGAAAAAAAGATACATACTCCTTCTATGCCTATCCACTCTTTTTATATGGAGACAGGCAAAGGGAAACGAACCCTATAAAACTGACGCAAACATCTTCGGACATGTGTTGGACAAAAATACAAAAGAGCACTTGCCGTACGTTACTGTACAGCTGAAAGGCACTACCCTTGGAACAACAACCGATGCAACGGGACACTACTTCCTGAAAAACCTGCCAACGGGCAATTTCACACTCGAAGTAAAAATGATCGGGTATAAAACCGTCACGAAAGAGGTGAAGATCATAGCCAACACCACCCAGGAGATCGATTTCGAGATGGAAGAAGAAAGCATCCCGCTCAACGCCGTGGTTGTGTCGGCCAACCGGAACGAAACCAACCGGATGTTGGCCCCCTCGTTGGTGAGCGTGGTAGATATAAAGATGCTGGAAGCCACCAACTCGAAAAGCCTGGCACAAGCATTGAATTTCCAACCCGGCTTACGCGTGGAAGACAATTGCCAGAACTGTGGTTTCTCACAGGTGAGGATCAATGGCCTTGAGGGGGCTTACTCGCAGATACTCATTGACTCCCGCCCCATTTATGGTGCATTGACCGGTGTTTACGGGCTGGAACAGATTCCCTCCAACATGATCGACCGGATTGAAGTAATTCGCGGGGGAGGGTCCGCACTGTTCGGTTCGTCAGCCATCGGCGGTGTTATTAACGTGATAACGAAAGAACCTTCCCGCAACAGCGGGGATATTGTCCACATGTTCTCATCCATCAACGGGAAAGCTGCGGAAAACAATACAATGTTCAACGCATCGATCCTTACCGAAAACCGGAAAGCGGGAATCATGCTCTACGGGCAAAACCGCGACCGCCAAGGTTATGATCACGACGGTGACAGTTTTACCGAGATGCCCATGCTCAAAAACCGATCGTTTGGCTTCCGGTCGTTCCTGAAAACAGGGCTATACTCCAAACTTTCCATAGAGTACCACAACATGCATGAGTTCCGCCGCGGAGGCGACAGCCTCAAGCTGCAACCGTTCCAGTCAAAAATTACCGAACAACTGGAACACTATATCAACGGAGGAGGCATCAATTATGTGCAAAATTCGGCAGATATGAAAAACAAGTTCAACCTCTACGCTTCGGCTCAGCACACCCTTCGCAAAAGCTATTATGGCGGGGGCGACCCGGTGGAAGTAATACCCGGGTCAAACCAAAACCAGGAAGTGATCGACAACCTGAACAACCGGTTAGGCTCGTTCGGGCGTTCCACCGAATTGATCCATCATCTGGGTGGACAATATACCCGAAGCATGGACCATCTTTTGTTTATGCCTGCCGAGCTGACTGCCGGAGCCGAGTACCTGAACAATACACTGACCGACGTAAGCGGATACCGCACCCACGATGTGGATCAGAAAACCCATACCGCGAGCGGTTTTCTACAAAATGAATGGAAAGACGACAGGTGGAGCATTCTTCTGGGCGGCCGCCTCGACAAGCACTCGCTGGTAAAATCGGCTATTTTCAGTCCCAGGGCAAACATCCGTTATAACCCAAACGGGAAAGTCAACTTCCGCCTGTCGTATAGCGAAGGGTTCCGCGCGCCGCAGTATTTTGATGAAGATCTACACGTAGACATTGCCGGCGGAGAACACATCGTTCGTGTCCTGTCGAAAGACCTGCAAGAAGAGCGTTCACGCAGCGTGAGTGGCTCGATTGACTTTTACCACACCACGGACAACCTCCAGTTAAACGCACTGGCGGAAGGTTTTTTCACGCACTTGAAAAATAAGATTACTGCCATTGACGACCCGGAGGTGGAAGGACAAAAACTGGTGGTAAATGCCAAAGGTGAAAATGCGAAAGTATACGGCATAAACCTGGAAGGAAGAATGGCATACGGCCGCCTGTTGGATCTGCAACTGGGGGTAACGTTTCAGAAAAGTTTGTTTGACCAGGCCCAGGAACCGATAGAAGGTGTAGGCGGGTATCGCGAGTTCATGCGCACTCCCGATACTTACGGGTATTTCGTCACCACGTGGAAACCGGCGACCCGCTTTTCAGCAACGCTTTCGGGAAACTATACCGGGCGGATGTACGTGCCCCACGTGAAAGGGGAAGGCGACCCTGCCAAAGACCGGTTTGCATCGGAAAATAAAATTGAAAGGGTAAACTCTTTTTTTGAGTTGCATACAAAATTGTCTTACGACATTCCCGTTCTCGAGTATTCCACACTGCAATTGAACGCGGGAGTGCAGAACATTTTCAATGCCTATCAAAAAGATTTCGATACCGGTGCAGGAAGGGCATCCGATTATATCTACGGCCCATCAGCTCCGCGAAGCGTGTTTGCAGGGATAAAACTAACGCTTTGAAACATATTGAATCGAGTAGGAGGAAAATAAAATAGTTTTCCTCCTATTTTATTTTCCGACCTCTCACACCACCGTACGTACGGATCTCGTATACGGCGGTTCCTTAACATTACCGTCTCACCGCTTCATAATAATCCGTAAAGAAAACGTAACCGGCTTTGCATAAACGTTCATTTGTAATAGTACGGGTTAGTATATAGCTTTTGGCGATATGCCAATAACCTTTCCTCGTGTTACCCCACTCGTAGGCTTTGTATTTATTAATACCGAGCTTGATGAGATTGGTCACTTTGGTCTTTATCCGTTTCCATTGTTTCCAGATTACCATGCGTAACCGTCGGCGATACCACATATCCGTCTTTTCTAACAAACTTCTCATATCTGCCAGTTTGAAGTATTGCACCCAGCCTTTAATATAGTAACCGAGTGCTGTCTTCCTGCGCTCGTTTCCCCACCCGTTGCTTCTGGATGTCAGCTCTTTGATTTTGGCTTTCATCTTTATCACACTTTTGGGGTGTATTCTTAGCCTGCATTCTCCCTTGTAACGGTAGAAACCGTAGCCAAGAAAGTTGATATCCCTGATGGAGGCAACTTTGGTTTTATCCCGATTGACTTTAAGGAAAAGTTTCTCCTCTATATAAGAAGTAATACTTTTCATAGTTCTTTCGGCACCTCGTTTGCTTTTACATAGTATAACCAAGTCATCGGCATATCGTACAAACTTATGTCCCCTTCTTTCAAGCTCCCAGTCTAACTCATTAAGAAGGACGTTACCAAGCAGGGGACTTAATGGTCCACCCTGCGGTACTCCTTCAAGAGTCTCACCAAAGCGTCCATCTTGTTGTATTACACCTGCATTAAGGTATTTATGAATGAGTGATACCACCCTGCCATCTTTAATGGTTCGGGATAGTACCTCAATCAGTTTGCCGTGTACTACCGTGTCAAAGAATCTTTCCAAGTCCATATCTACTGCATGGATATATCCCTCGGTGATGTACTGTTGACATTTTTGGACTGCCTGGTGAGCTGACCGCCTGGGTCTGAACCCATAGCTGTGGTCAGAGAACTGTGGCTCGTAAATAAGGGATAGTTGTTGTGATATGCTTTGCTGGATAACTCTGTCTACTACTGTAGGAATACCCAACTGGCGCTGTTTGCCGTTTCCCTTGGGTATTAATACCCGTCGTGTCGGATGGGGGCGATATTTACCCCTTAGAATAGAGCTTATCTGTGCATCCTTATGGTTGACAAGATAATCTTTTAAAGAATCCACCTCCATCTTGTCTACTCCTGCTGCACCTTTATTGCTCTTTACTCGCTTGTAAGCTGCATTAAGGTTGGCAGGTGAAAGAATGCTTTCAAGAAGTCCATTCTCTTTGCGGTTTTCCGGTTCGGTGAGGTTGTTCTCAGTTATCCACAGGAAAGTCTGCCCTCCCGCATAGCCTTCGGATGCCGTCCTATTCTTCTGCGGGCAGGTCTCTGCTTTATCAAAGATTTTCTGCCTTCTTCCTTTCATACTATGGTAACATTCATTTACTACTCGCCCATTAAGGTTCAGCCCTTCCCATACTTAAGGTGACATATGGTACTATGGCTTCTGCTGACTTCTTGCGGCAAGCTTTACTCCGCTATGGTGCATCGAATGAATCATCTTCGCCAAACGTCCGCAAGACCTCCCGTGGTAAGGCAATTAACTTTTATCCCATATCCCCGCCGCATTTACATCCCTGTGTCCGTATAGTCTTTGGATTTTGACTTGAAATGCAGTCTTATCCCACAGGTTATGCCTGTATACGATTCGTGTTACTCGGGGCAGGACTTTGCCGTGGGCTTCCTTCAGATTCCACCTCACGATGGACACCCTTGCCGTTGGCTAATGGTTGGCGACTATAAACCTCCATAATGGACTTTCACCATCGAGTTAATCACCATGCACGGCGCACATTCTGAACTCCAGGAAATTACAACTCCTGGAGTTTAGGTTTTGATCAAACCTACCACTGTATTGAATAGCCTCCCTCCGTGTATTTTTCGAATCTAAAAACAAACCGGCTTGTGGTATATGCACCTAAAATCCCCAATCCGTTTTCTACGTTTGTCCGTACTTGTACTGGCTCCACAAAAGGGTTTTCATCCACATTATACGCTTTGGCGGCAGAAACCACAAATTGATAATAATCGGAAGACATACTGGATAAGGCGATAACATATTCTTTCGTGAAAGGACCACCGGCATTGATGATTTCTTCGTTTCCATTTGGCCTTTTCATGACGGTTTTGAGGTTCTCATAGTATTCAAAATTAAAAAACAGCTCTCTTCCGTTCACCAATGCATCGGAAAAAATATTCTCCAGTTGCCTTTTATAACCGGAATCTTCTTCTCCCCACAAAACTTCTTCGAGCGGGTTACCCGTATCCGAAATGTTTCCTTTCAACACTTTGCTCAACTCTACCTTTTGCAACTCTTTTCCGATGGACTTATCCTTATCGTACAAATTGTGTTCGGCTTTGATAAAATAAAAATTCTCCTCGTTCTTTTCCTCTTTTAAGCGTAAGCGGATCTTGTTAACATGCTCCCATTGCTTAAATGTATACCCCGGATCATCGGTGAATTGGCTGGAAACATCTTTTACCGTATGCGTAAGGGTAGAATCCGCCAATTCAAACACCGGAGCCTGCGGAATCCCGGTTTTCGCTTTTACCGCTTCGAAACCCGGAGCCGATGCGCGGACTTCAATCTCATCGCCAATTCGCGGACGATATTGCCCGGCGTAATTCCCCTCATTGCCGTAAACAAGCTTTTCCTTCAACACCCCGTTCACGTATAGCTCTACGGAAGCGTTTTCGATAGACACGTAGGGTGTATGGTCATCCATGACAAAACGGCTTTTTGAAAGATGTACCGTTACATTTTCATCGGGCGTGAGATAACCGTTCAATACCAGAACCGGTTTTTTTACATCTCCTTTAAATTCGATTTCTTTTTCGCAGGCGCAGAACAGGAGTGCGCAGAGCAAAATAATACAGAATATGGATTTTTTATTCATTTTTGATTGTTGTTTCATTGACCGTTAACTGTTTAAAACCTTACCACATACGTCACCGACGGCAATACCGGAAAGATGGACACCTGCTTGAGCACCGTTTTCGAACGGCTCTCGCTTGGCCCCGTCTGTTCCGTTTTTGACGAAGGATACACGAAAAACGGATTCAGCTGATTATACACGTTATATACACTGATGTTCCACGTACGCTTCCACCCGCGCCGGGTAGTTTTGTGAAAGTTTACGCCCAAATCCATGCGGTGATAGTTGTTGTACCGAAAGTTGTTGCGGCTCTCCACGTAAGTGACAGATTGCAAGGCGTAATGCGATTCCTGATAATTGGGTGCGGGCACAGTGCGGTAGGACTGATAGCCGAACGTGGCAGCGTTACCCGTGCTGTAAACCCAGGATCCCGAAATATCAAACCGGTCAGAGAACTTATGCATGAGGGTAAGGCTCACATCGTGCCTGCGGTCATACTTGGCAGGAAAAACCTTTCCGTAGTTTATTTCATGTCCGGGCCGATCAAAAATACGATCGGCTTTCGACCACGTGTAGCCCAACCATCCCGAAGTATTTCCAAACGACCGCTGCGCCAGGAACTCCACGCCGTAAGCCACACCACGCCCCATACTTACCTTGTCTTCCCAATTGGACGATGCTCCCATGAACGACGCTCCATCTTTGTACTCCAACAGGTTGTCCATGGTTTTGTAATACCCTTCTACGGAAAAATCGGCCACGTGCGGTACTGTATAAAACAAGCCCGCCGAATATTGGTGTGACGACATGGGTTTTATCTTTTTCGTAACGGGAACCCACAAATCGGTAGGAAGACTCACCGAACTGTTCGAAAGCAGATGGATATATTGGTTCATATAGGCGTAACCGGCTTTTGCTGAAAAGTTTTCGCCCAACATTACCCGCATTCCCGCACGCGGTTGCACCGAGAAGTAATTTTCCTTTTGCACGTGGAACGACGAAAAATGCACACCCAGGTTCACCTTAAACAATTCCCCCAACGCAATATTGTCTTCGATATAGCTCATGGTCTCGTGCGCATACACGTTAGGACTTCCCACAATCGTATCGATTTTTTGCGTATTGGGGTCGGTATCGTTTACCTTTATCGACGACACATCCGGTGAAAACGTGTGATACGTGTAGTTTGTGCCGAACTTGATATCGTGCGACGGGCCGGGCGTATAATCAAAGTCAACCTTAGCCGTCCAATCGTGGATACCCGAATCGTATTTCAGAGCAATTTCCGATTTACTCGTTTTATGGGGCGTCACGGATTTATCCACGTATTGATCTTCGTAGCCCATTTTCAGGTCAGACCTGTATCGCGTGAATGCCGCAGTAGTATTCATAAACAGTTTGCTGCCCACCACACGGCTCCACCGTAATGACGTAACCAGGTTGCCCCAACCCCAGTTCATTTTTTGCCATTCTTTGCTTTCATACGTTGAACTATTGGCAGATTTTGTACGCATTTTGGTATGCATGGCATCATCTCCCGTGTAAATACTGAGATAGAGTCGGTCACGGTCGGAAAACTTGTGTGTAAATTTGGCGTTAATGTCATAAAAATAATATCCGCCACCGTAATTCGTATCGTCCTCCTCCTGCCTGGCGGCGTACTTGATAAGCGGCTGGGCCAAAATATCGAAGTAAGTACGGCGCAACGAAACATTAAATGTGGTTTTTTCTTTCACGATGGGCCCTTCCACCTGGAGTTTCGCCGAAAGTGTCCCGATGCTGGCTGTCCCGCTGATCTTTTTATCGTCGCCGTCTTTCATGCGCACATCCACCACAGACGAAAGCCGTCCTCCGAAACGTGCCGGGAAGCTACCTTTATAAAGCGTTACGTTTTTAAGCGCATCACTGTTGAAAACGGAAAAAAAGCCCATCATGTGATTCACGTTGTAGAGCGGGATACCGTCCAGGAGTAACAAATTTTCATCGGGCCCACCGCCCCGCACATACAAACCGGCCGATCCTTCTGTGCCCGACTGCACGCCGGGCAACAGCTGCAAGGCTTTAATGATATCGTTTTCACCCAATAACGATGGAATATTTTTGATTTGTGCGATGGGTACTTCCACGGCGCTCATTTGCGAACCGCGTACTCCCGTTTCGGAGCGGTGCCCTACCACGGTCACTTCTTGCAACACGTTTTGCAAGGTGAGTTGAATATTGACAACCGTGTCGCGTTGCAACACAAACGATCGCTTTTCGGGCTGGTAACCGATATAGGAAAAGGCCAAAGAAACCTCGCCTTTAGGCAAGGTGAGGGAAAAAAAGCCAAAATTGTTCGTGGCGTTTCCTTTAGCCGATAATTCGTCAAAGACGGTAGCGGAAATCAGTTGCTCGCCGGTTTCCTTGTCCGTAATATATCCGCTAATGGTGTAATGCTGTGCCGACACACCCAGCGCCGGCAAAATAAAAAACAAAAGTAAGATCCTTTCTAATGTCGTCATACCCTTTAGTTATGGTGTTGGAATTTTGATAAGCTTGAAATTGTTTTGCCGAAAGGTATATGTGTCTCGGTACAGCAATGATGCAAAGCTGCACAAAATCACGGCACGAGACTTAGTTAAAAAAATAAAATAAAAGGTGTAATTTCGTTCTAATGGTACTTATCTCTTCTTCTCATCCACCCTAACTTTCAAGGTTTTAGAAGAATCCGTCACAAAACCACCATCCGATACTTTATTGATCTCATAAAGCACCTTGATGTTCTTTTCGGCATTTCCTTTCAGTGTAAGAAAGATCTCAGTTTCATATTGTGAGGATTTATCAGTCTCGGATAGTTTTCCACACGACACAAACAAAAGTAGAGCGAAGAACAAATACAAAAAAATAGCGTCGTGGCCTGTCTCTATTCATCTCTTCATCGGATGGATTCTTTTGAAGGCTGCTTTCTTAATGATTCTATTTATGGTGTAAAAAATTGAAATATGGATGCTGATGGGTTGTTAAACAAATTCGCGGGCGTTGGTTTTTATCTTCGATTGTTTCCGCGTAAGCCATTACCGAAAAAATGCCCCTTATGAGCTCCGGCACCAAGTTTGAGCTGTACCGCCCGCAAAACCTCGACTTTATTTTCAATGAACGATGATTGGGAGTTGGTGGCCGGGTAATCAGTAATTATCAACCTGCCGACAGACATTCTTTCACTTCGCCACACACCATTCGCAGAAGGGTGCGAGCACACGCACAAAAAATGCGCAAACCTTTTTATTCAATTGGTTTACACGTCAAAACTGTCAGTGTTGCAATAATGCGCGTTCAGTTATCAAGTTTTATTTTTAGGATTACGGTGCGTATGAAAGATTGAATACACCACCACTTCATTGTCAACCACTTCATAAATGATGATATAGGGAAACTTCCTGACCACGGCTTCCCGATAGGGAATTTTTCGCAAGGGATACTGATAAGGATTTTGTTGAATACCATTCAAATACGTTTCGATAGTATTCAAAAAAGCCAAGCCAAGTCCTCGCTGTTGGCTCTCATACCATGAAATAGCGTCCGACAATTCATTTTCAGCTCTCGCCTTTAACACCAAGTTATAATCCATGCTTCTCAATCAGCCTTTCTTTCACTTCTTTCCAACCGTAAGAGGGCGTGGCTTGGTTCAAGTGCAGTTCCCGTTCTTTATCCAACACCTTATAAAACGATTCGGGCACGGATGTTTCATATGCTTCTTCCGTGTCGATAATTGCCTCCAATATGCGCAGTATTCTATCATCCGCCTTATCCACAAATTCGTGAATCTTCTTTTTGACTACAGCTGTTTCCATATTCTATTATATTTGTTGAAATAGACAACCAAAGATAACAAATATAATTGTAGAACAACTACCTCAAAAAGAAAGTTTTTTCGTGTAAACCAATATGTCAAAGAACGCTATAGCTATCGGGATTTATGACAATATGGATGCGGAGGATATTGTGCAAGACGTTCTGGCAGACATTTGGGTAAATAAACAAGTATTGTTGGATAATAAAATAACGCACAAAGAATCGCTTAACGCATTTTTAATAGAAAAAATAGAATGGAATGAATTCTCCGAAATACTAAATACTATTATAAAAGAGCTACCCACCCCTTTGAGATTTACGTCTTATTTACTCCTAAAAAAACAATACGGCGAATTGGCAAGCACGACCTGAAAAACTCGATATAAGAACGATTCTTATTCTTTGTCCTTAATCAAATGCTTCAAATTATCGCCGTTCTCGATACGGTGTTTTTCTAATTTCACGATATCTCTACAACGGAATCACATATTTTTTCAGTGCAGGATCTTTGAGTGAATTTGGAACGGCGCTTTTTACTTCATTCACAATGATGTGAATTAACCGCTCCCGTATAAATTCTTTCCGGGTAATAAGGCTGATTTCGCGTACGGGAGTAACGTTTTTAAACGGCCGCACATTTTTCTTTTGTTGTTCACTGAGATTATATGTCGCCATTTCGGGAATAACGGTCAACCCGTCGTTGTCATCCACTATTTTTATAAGCGTATCGATGCTACCTGCTTCAAAGGCAAAAATGGAATTCGACCTGCGTCTTTTTCTCATGCTGCAGAGGTGTAAAATCTGTGTCCGGAAACAATGAACTTCATCAAGCATCCAAAGCTTCCCGTTGTTTAAATCACTCTCGTCCAGCTCATTTTTAACGTAAAGCGAACGTTCTTTAGGGGAAACATAAGCAAAAAACCTTTCGTAATAGAGGGGCCTCTCGGTAACGGAGTCATCGTTGAGCGGAGTGGCCAGGATTCCACCGTCCAGCGAATCGTTTGCCAGGCCGCGAAGGATATTATCGGTTGTCAGCTCCCTGACGACTATGCTTATATCGGAATTTCCCTGCGTATGTTCGTCCATCAATTTCGGCAGCAGGTACGGCGAAACAGTCGGAATAATTCCCAGCCTGAATG
Source organism: Petrimonas sulfuriphila (assembly GCA_038561985.1). Taxonomy (NCBI): domain Bacteria; kingdom Pseudomonadati; phylum Bacteroidota; class Bacteroidia; order Bacteroidales; family Dysgonomonadaceae; genus Petrimonas; species Petrimonas sulfuriphila. Next base: position 648,901 of record CP073276.1, read on the forward strand.
TTCCTTTTATAATGCCCTTTTCTTCCTGGATAATCTCTTTAATCTGGTTTATCTGAGCGACCGAAACACGTGCCTGATCGATTATTTTTCTTCCTATCTCGGTAGGCTGAACCGGAAGCTGGGTACGGTCAAAAATTTTCACTCCCAACTCATCTTCCAGCTTTTGAATCATCATACTGAGGGTGGGTTGCGTAACAAATGAGGCTTCGGCCGCTTTGGAAAAATGGCGATAATTGTCAACTGCAATTATATACTCGAGTTGCTGGATGTTCATTGCTGATAATTTGAAAAGTACTTCATAAACTGAACGCGTTCGTACAGCGACGGGCTCGCAATATTGGCATAATTAAGTTTTCCTTTAAAATCGGATATACGCTCGTAATTATTCTGCTCCATCCATTCTTCCACACACGTGATCATGTTACCAATCACCTCCACCCCCTGCTCGTAAAGCACGCTGCAAAGCTGTACTCCCGATGCGCCAGCCAAAATTCCTTTAATGGTATCTTCCCAGGAGTGGACTCCGGTTGAACAAAGTATGTCTATCTCTTTAACGCGTCCCGAGACGATGGCAGTCCAGCGCAGTGTCTCGTGAAAATCGGCCGGGTTGCTGAAAACGGTTCCGGCTGTAATCTCCATTTTGTTGATATCAATATCAAGCTGATAAAACCGGTTAAAAAGCACAATTCCATCTGTACCCAATGCTTTCAGTTTACCGACCAGGCCGGGTAAATTACCCATATTCTTGGCCATTTTTACCACAACAGGGATTTTCACCGTTTTTTTCAATTGCTTCACGATGCTGATGTAGGAATCCTCCAAATAGGTATCCCCATATTCTCCGGCGTTGAGCAAAAACACATTCAACTCAATAGCGTCCGCCCCGGCAGCCTCAATACTTTTGGCGAAATCCGTCCATCGGGTCAGTTTATAACAGTTGATGCTAGCCACAACGGGGATAGTGCATTCTGCTTTAACCGAACGGATCAGGTCGAGGTATTTCTCCACGTGGTTCATCTGGATATACGCGTTGATATAGTCCGCTGCCTCGGGATAATCAGAGATTTGTGTCAGTTTTTCGGTGTGATTTTCTATTTGTTCTTCGAACAGGGATTTAAGCACCACCGCTCCAATTCCGGCTTTATCGAGCTCTTTTATTTTCGACAAGGAGTTTGTTAAACCGCTGCTGGCAGCAATAAACGGGTTCTTCAGCGTCAATCCGGCGAATGTTGTTTGTAAGTTTACCATGTTGAGTGAATGTTTTTTCAATTATCAAGCGAGACAAAAATAACTATTTTAATTGATAAAAGTGATTGTTTATATTACCTTTCCCCAAAAATCAACGTTCCCACCCGGATGATCGTAGCACCTTCTTCTATAGCAACGGGATAATCTCCCGACATTCCCATGGAAATCTCTTTAAAATGATCGTCGTCGGGGAAATAATCCGATTTGAACTCACCGAACAGCGATCGAATCAACCGGAATTCTTTTCTCACCTGCATCTGGTCGTCGGTATAGGTGGCCATACCCATTACACCGGCAAGTTGCACATGTGTACAATCACGCCACTTGCCCCGGGCAAGAAAACGGCGGCATTCATCGGGTGAAAAGCCTGATTTTGTCTCTTCATCGGCTACATGTAGCTGCAACAAACAAGGTATTTTCCGATGATTAGCTGCGGCCTGCTTCTCAATTTCAAGCATCAACCGTTCACTGTCTAAACTGTGGACAAGGTGAATAAATGGAGCGATAAACTTCACCTTGTTACGCTGCAGATTGCCTATAAAATGCCATTCGATATCCCCGGGGAGACCCGGTTGTTTTTCAACAAGCTCCTGCACACGGCTTTCACCGAAACTCCGCTGGCTACCGTTGTAGGCTTCCAAAATCTCTTCATTGGGATGGAACTTGGAAACGGCTACAATTTTAACACCCGCCGGAACCGATACCCGCAGTTTTTCGATATTGGATTCTATGTTCATTCCTCCGCTTTTGAGTTATCCCCTGCACTATATTTAAACACATCCATTATGGCTGTCTCGTTTACCGACGCAAAAGTGTAATCCACCATCGTCTTTTTCATTTCGGTTTCCACGATCTCCACCGCTTCTTTAAGCACTGAGGCCTGCACGAGCATATTGACTGCTGTTTTCTTTTCCGAACCGCTTTTCTCGTCAAGCGTGATGAAGTAAAGCTTTGCTTTGTAGTAACGGTCTCCCGTTTCGTTAAAAAAAGTATCGGAGAACCTCGCCCTTTTAATATCGGAAACGGTAAAATCGCCCGATATATAGGGTTTCATCTCTTCAAGAATCCTCGCTTCCGCTTCGGTGAACGACATCGCGTCCACCAGATAAGGTTCAGTTACCGTTTTTATCATACCCGTATCCAGGGTTTTATCGTATCGCACTTTGCATTCAAACCAGTTGTACATATTGTTTTTTAATTTTATATAGGATCACAAAGGTACAATTTTTTTTACAGTTTTGCTTTGAAACGATCGTTGTGGAAGTTTACGTACCTCGTTTTTTTAGTCGATAAAAAGTAACTATCGGGCCTTTGTCGCGAAAATTTGATATTTTTGCAATTTATTGGCTAACGAGATGATTGGGACCCTTGTAAATACAGCTGCCGTACTGGGTGGCGGAGTGATCGGGCTGCTGTTGAAAAAACGGATGCCGGAGCGTGTGACCACCATTTATTTTCAGGCGATAGGCCTCTTTACGCTGGCTATCGGCGTGTATATGGCTGTTGAGATGGAGAAGATTCTCATTGTGGTGAGCAGCCTTGCCATCGGCTCTCTTTTGGGAGAGTGGTGGAACCTGGAAAGGGGTGCTGAACAGATCAGTGACAACCTGAAGAAACGCTTTCGTATTGGAAGCGAAAAATTTTCGGAGGGGCTAGCCACTGCCTTTTTACTGTTTTGCGTGGGCTCCATGACCATCCTCGGTACTATACAGGAAGGCACTGGCGGTTCACCCGACCTGCTCTTTACGAAATCGTTGATGGATTTTTTCTCGGCTATCCTGCTGGCTTCGGCCTTTGGCCTGGGAGTAGTATTTTCGGCTTTGCCCCTGTTTATCTTTCAGGCTGCCCTCACTCTGCTCGCCGGATACGCCGGGAGCCTCTTCACCGACGAAATCATCCTCGGACTGACCAGCGTGGGGGGTATACTGTTGATCGGACTGGGTATCAACATTCTTGGGATAAAAAAACTCCGCATCATGAATATGCTGCCCTCGCTGGTTGTCGTCGTGCTGCTGATCTGGATTTTTGGATAACATGCAACAAAAAGAGGAGAAACTGGGATTATGGCTACTGGTTTTTGTGGCGCTGGGTTCCATGATAGGCTCCGGTATCTTTAATTCTCCGAAAGATCTTATCCGGGTGGCCAATCCGCAGGGCACCTTGGTTGCCTGGGTGATCGGAGGGCTTGGCGCACTTATGCTTGCACTGGTGTTCGTATATCTTGCCACGCGTAAGCCCGGATTAAAAAGCGGCATCTACGCCTATGCACGGGATGGATTCGGTGATTATATGGGATTCAACTCAGCCTGGGGCTATTGGTCAGTAGGCTGGCTGGGGAATGTGAGTTATCTGGCACTCTTTTTCAAGACGCTGAACGACCTGTTGGGAGAACGTGCACTTTCACCCTTCACCGCTTTTCTAATAGGGTCGGCACTGCTGTGGCTCTTCTATGCCATTCTGATGGCCGGCATCCGCGAGGGAGCCATCCTTAATTTTATTGTGACAACCGCTAAACTGATCCCTATTCTTCTGATTATATTCCTCGGTATATCCCTGGTAAAGAATGATCTTTTTCTAACCACAGACTGGCAAAGCAGGCTGGCATCCACAGGCGAACCCACCTCTCCCCTTCTACAGGTGAAGGAGGCCATGGCGGTTATCCTCTGGTGTTTTGTCGGTGTGGAAGCAGCTTCCGTCCTGTCAGCCAGGGCAAAAAGCCAGCAGGTCGTACGGCTGAGCATCATTCTCTCCCTGTTGATTGTCCTTGCTGTGTATATGCTGATTACCTTTATTGCCATGTCATCGGTCCCGGCCCGGGAGCTGGCCGACTCACAGACACCGCTGGCCCTGATACTGGAGCGAACAGTTATCGGGGTTGCAGGCGGCACGATCATTAAATTGGGGATCATGGTCTCCGTGCTGGGAGCCAGCCTCTCCTGGATACTGTTATCCGTTGAGACATTATACGCCGCGGCTAAGGACGGCGTGTTGCCCCAAACCTTCCGGAAGATAAACCGGAAAGGAACCCCCGTCAATGCTCTCCTGCTCACACAATGCTTCACTCAGCTTTTTCTCCTTTCCATCCTGTCGCCACAACTCAACGAAACCTACCTTGCCGCCATTACCATTGCCACCACCCTGGTGCTGATTCCCTACCTGCTCTCATCACTTTATGCCATGAAAGTTACCCTAAGCCGATGGAGGAAAGAGTCTCACCACCACCTGGTCATAGCACTACTCGGCACCCTCTATTCTCTCTATGTGATCTATACTGTGGGCCTAAAATACCTGTTCCTTTCCGTTCTCTTTTACGGTATCGGCTCACTGCTGTTTATTGCTGCAAAGCGAGAACAAAAACAACAGCCCAAACACTGGGAATGGGCTGTCATTATTCTTCTCCTGGCAGGATCAACAGGGATAATCGCAGGGATCCTGACCGACAGGATCCAACTTTGACTATCGGTTGATGGTGTACCGCAAGGTAGCTCCGAAACGGGTAGGATATCCCCGTTGCACAAACTGGTTCACCTTTCCGGTGGTCATGTCCGACGCTTCGAAAAGAAACGAATGGTAATCGGTATTGAACAGGTTCTTTGTCCAGAGTTCAAGCGAGAACGCACCCTTCTCCGCAGAAATGCTGCCGTTAACCAATCCGTAAAAAGGTTGATAAAGCTCTTCTCCACTACCGCCGTTCTGAGGGGTGGTTTTATTCGACTCTGTCCAGTAAATTTTCCCTGCTCCCGCGTACTGGATATTTCCTACCAGGCGATCGATCAGCGGACTGTTGGCAAAATCATGCACATAGCTGGCCCCTATGCTTAGCGTGTGACGCGGAGCAAAGGGAACATAATTTCCGGAGTAATCCACATCGGTGGTCTCACGACCCACTTGTTTCTCTGTCTGGTAGTTGACAAAACGCGCGTCGGCAAAGCCGTAATCGGCAAACAGGGAAAGATTCCTTACCGGTACATATTTCAGGCTCACTTCAAAGCCCTTGCTATCCGATTTTCCGGCATTGGTCACGATACGTCCTGCCGTCCCCTCATCTACCAGCTTGATGATCTGGATGTTGTTGACCCGGGAGTAGAAAAGGGCATAGGTGAACGAAAACTTCCTGTTGAACATCTCATACCGGCCACCCAACTCATACGTCCAGCTGGTCTCGGGATCGTAGGAAAGCTGCTCCTCCAGTGTCAGCCCGGGAGTGCCTGTACCTACGCCGGGCATCACCTTACCCATGATCGATTGGGTGAGGGCACCCTGTAATATCTTGGAGAAAGCCTGTTCATTATAACCGCCTGTCTTATAGCCTTTGGAGGCGGACAAATAAATCACGGCGGTGGAGGAAGGCTGGTATTTCAGTGCGAACTTGGGCAATATATTCCAGAAATCCTTGCTGTAGCTTCCCTGCATGACGATGTCACTCTCCACAAAAATGGGCGGCATTGCCGGAGGGGCACTTTTGGGCTTGATGTTGATATCTCCATTCACACTTTCCGTGGAAAAATCGATGCCGGTGTGCTCATAATCCAGCCTTAACCCTGCAGTGGCAGACAACCCTTCTAATCCGAAAAGCTCCGTAAGCGTGGACTGGTGGAAGAGCGCAGCACCCCGGGATGGTTTTGTATAAATACCGGGAAGATCAATCCTGTCGTTGGCGTATACAATTCTCAACGGAGCACCCGTCCGCTGCATAGCCGCATCCAGGTGTCCCTGCATGGCAGCCATTCCCTCCTCTTTGATGGCGACGGGCGTATCGATCACCCGGTGGTCATAGAACCCGAAGGCACCCACTACCCAGCGGTATTTCCGTTGTGTGCCGGACTTCACGGTAATCTCCTGGCTCAGGGAGTGTTGTTCCTGCATCTGACGAATGGAGAATACCGATTTGGGAGAGAAATCCTGATCCATCTTCATATCGTCTTTGAGGTATTGAAATCCTGTAGTAGAGTGTATACTGTAGCCGTTCCCGGTATAATCCAACGACAAACCGTTTGTAAACAAATGACGATTGTAGGAGGAGGGCTCGTTAAAGTTTGCTGCGGTGGAATCTTTATGCATATACGGGAAAGCACCTCCGGAAACATAGTCGTAATTTCCGAAGAGCAACGCTTTAAATGATGGAGTAATCTCCCAATCCAGCTTCACCCTTCCTCCGGCATTTTCAGAAGCATCTACTTTTTTACCGGTATGGCTATTCATGAAATACCCATCATCACGCTTGTAATAGGCACCCACGGAGATTCCGAAGTTATCCGTCAGCTTGCTGTAGTTTGATGCTTTTGCCGAAAACTGGCCGTAACTTCCACCGCCTATCGTCAGGTTAGTACCCTGAAAAGTGAGCGGCGACAGCGTGTAGAGATTCACTATTCCCCCAATGGCATTTCGTCCGCAGAGTGTTCCCTGGGCACCTCGGAGAACCTCTATGCGTTGAATATCTTGAAACTCAAAATCGAATGCCGAAGGATTAAAGCTAGGCACATTATCCACGTACATGCTTACCGTCTGCGCTCCCAATCTTGCTCCGATACCACGGATGTAGATGGGAGTAGAGACTTTGGAGCCGTAAGAAGGGATAAAGAAGTTGGGGATAAATGAGCTTAAGCCCGGCAACGATTCAATCTGAGTATCGCGCAACTGTTTCGGAGAAACCACAGATACGGCAGTGGGCATATTCTTCAACTCGTTGGTTTCCTTTACAGATGAGGTAACAACCACTTCGTTCAGGTAATACACTTTAAGCGTATCCTGTGGGTTATCGTCTTTTTCAGGCTCAATATTCCTGGAGTATGAAATAAAAATCTGGCTGACTGCCAATACAATCATTGCTAATCTTTTCATCGGACAAAAAATATACTGTTAAATTATCATGCAAAGTAACACGATAATCGAAAACGAAACAATCACCACAAATAGTGATTTTTTTCATCAATATGGAGAAAATCAGCCAAAATGTCTGTTTTTTTGAAAATTTCTCGATTTTTGGCGCAACGTTTTTGCGCTTTTTTCATCTATATATAAAATGAGCCCTATTTATCAAAACTAAAAATTGATATATGAAACGTATTGCCCTGAAAACCTATGCAAAGATACTGACTGCATTTTTCACTTTACTGGGAACAATAACCGGATGCGATTATTTTGAACCCCGATGCGAATACGGAACACCTTCCGCAGACTTCGTGTTTAAAGGAAAAGTGGTCGACAAATCATCTCAAAAACCGATAACAGATATCCGGATAATCCATAAGACAGGCTATGCACCGGCAAACGACACGGTAAAAACCAACGCCAATGGCGAATTTGAGTTGAAATTCAATGATTTTCCGGGAGGAAACCACTGGATTTATGCCGAAGATTTAGACGGAACAGAAAATGGTGGATTGTATGGCTCGGACTCCCTGACGGTTAACTCATCGCAAATGAAAAGAATCAAGAAAGGGGATGGAAGCTGGTATCAAGGTGCTTTTGAAAAGACCGATGCAAACTTCTCTTTACAAAAATCGGACAAGAAAGAATGAGACTCCGGAAGAACATGATCCTCTCGCTCTATCACGAGCATAAAAAGGCACAAGCCAAACTGCACAACCTCACTTATCTGTTTTGGGAATGCACGTTGCGTTGCAATTTCAATTGCGTGCATTGCGGAAGCGACTGTGCCAAAGAGAACATCGTTCCCGACATGCCCAAGGAAGATTTCCTGAAAATACTGTCGGATATTCGCCCACACGTAAATCCGCACAAAACAATGGTCGTCATTACCGGTGGGGAACCGCTAGTACGAAAGGATCTCGAGGAAACAGGCAGAGAGATGTACAACATGGGATATCCGTGGGGGTTCGTCACCAACGGATGGGGGTTATCACAGGAACGGCTCGATTCGCTCCTCCATGCGGGACTACGTTCCGTAACCGTAAGCCTGGACGGATACACCGAAGAGTCGCACGAGTGGTTTCGCGGCAAAAAAGGATCGTGGCTCAGGGCACTGAACGCCATTTCACGGGTAGCCGGAACGCCGGGATTGAAATACGACGTGGTGACGTGCGTAAATAAAAAGAACATCAACGATCTCCACAAGTTAAAGTCAATGCTTGTTTCGTTGGAAGTCAAACACTGGCGGCTGTTTACCGTTTTTCCGAAAGGAAGAGCCAAAGATAACCCGTTGTTGAAATTATCCCCCGAAGAGTTTGTGCAATTGATGGAGTTCATCCGCGACACCCGAAAAGAAGGGAAAATAATCGCCAGCTACGGATGCGAGGGATACCTGGCTGATTACGAGATGGAGGTGCGTGACGCACCCTTCTTTTGTCGGGCAGGTATTCACATTGCGTCGGTGTTGGCAAACGGGGACATCAGTGCGTGTCCCAGCCTCCGGGGCGATTATGTCCAGGGCAACATCTACAAAGACAATTTCTGGACGGTTTGGAACACCCGCTACCAGGTGATGCGCGACCGCCGATGGACCAAAACCGGAAAATGCGCCACCTGTAAATCCTATAAATTCTGTCAGGGGAACGGATTACACCTCCGGGATGAAAAAACGGGAGAGTTACTACACTGCCATCTGGAGATGATGGGGAAATTACAACCCGCCATAAAACAAAGGAGCATCTTCTCCAAAGCCGTGAGTTTCTTTACGTGATCGGGGGTGAACCCAAATGCTTTTTCTTTGTTATAGAGGTTGGAATCACGAAAGTATTAGCGATTTCGGCTCTTGATTCTTTTATCTAAAAAGTCTATAAAAAAACAATGAAAAAAGCATTATTGATCGTGGATGTCCAGAACGATTTTTGTCCCGGCGGCGCACTGGGCGTAAAAGAGGGAGACAAAGTGGTTTCCGTGATAAACAGCATTATCGATAAATTCGATTTTGTAATTTCATCACAAGACTGGCACCCCGAGGAATCCATTCATTTTGAGAAGTGGCCTCCGCACTGCATCGCCAATACGTACGGTGCCGACTTCCACCCTGCCTTGAACACGGAAAAAATCGGCCTGAAGCTCCAAAAAGGTACCGCCAATAAAGATGACGGCTATTCCGCTTTCGAAGCGACCAACGTTTCCTTTTCCGATTTTCTCCGCAAAAACAACATCACCAACCTGTATGTGTGTGGGTTAGCCACCGATTATTGTGTAAAGGCATCGGCTCTGGATGCGATAAATCACGGTATCCACACCTTTGTAATTACCGATGCCATAAAGCCGGTGAATGTGTATCCGGGAGACGATAAAAAAGCACTGGACGAAATGTACCGGAACGGATGCGTACTGGTAGAGTCTAACGCGTTGGAAGCATGAAAAAGGATCTTTCACTCCGCACCGTAACCGTAATGCGTTATATCCTGCCGTTGAGGGAGGGTGGTTCGTTGCCGGCGTTGGCGGAAGCTGATGACGATTTCAAGTATGTGTTGAAATTTCGCGGTGCGGGGCACGGCACCAAAATGTTGATTTCGGAGTTGCTGGGCGGACAAATTGCCGTCAAACTCGGATTAAATGTTCCCGAACTGGTGTTTGCCCGTCTCGATGTGGATTTCGGACGAACCGAAGGAGATGAAGAAATTCAGGATTTGTTAAAGGGAAGCGAAGGACTTAATCTCGGCCTGCATTATCTTTCAGGAGCGATTGCTTACGACCCATCTGTAAAAATAGATCCGTTGTTGGCGTCGAAAATTGTGTGGCTCGATGCATTTATTACCAATATCGACCGTACCTTTAATAACACCAACCTGTTGTTGTGGCATCGTGAATTATGGATCATCGATAACGGCGCGTCGTTCTATTTTCACCATTCCTGGAAAGATTTCGAGAAACACGCGCTCAACCCCTTTCCGCACATCAAAAATCACGTCTTGTTGCCGCAGGCTACAAAACTGGATGAAACGGACAGGTGGGCAAAGGAACATTTATCGGATCATTTTTTCCTCGAACTCACCCGGCTTATCCCTGACGAATGGTTGCAGTGGCGTGATACGAATGAGACTCCCGAAGAAATCCGCCACAGATACTACCTTTTTCTGAAAACACGATTGACGCATTCTCATCACTTTTTAAACGAAGCCCGACATGCAAGAGGTTAAGTTGTACGAATATGCCGTCATCCGCCTGGTGCCAAGAGTGGAGAGGGAAGAGTTTTTCAATATTGGGTTGATTCTTTTCTCGAAGAAGGAAAGGTATATCCGGCTGGAGTATTACCTCTGTACGAAGAAATTTGGATTGATGCACTCGGGTCTGGATTACGAGGAGGTTATCCACCACCTCGATGCATTTAAGCAAATCGCCGCAGGCAACAAAGATTGTGGCCCCATTGCGCTTTTGGATATCGCCGAGCGATTCCGCTGGCTGACCTCCGTTCGCAGTTCCGTATTACAGACATCGCGCCCGCATCCCGGAAAAACCGTTGACCTCGATAAAACTTTTGTGCGGCTCTTTGAAGAGTTGGTTAAATAAGTGCCAAAGTCCTCTTTACCCTCTAAAAATAAAATAAACTGCCAGGACCAGGAAAACAAATCCTACCAGGTGGTTCATCTTTAATGGGGTCTGAAAAGCAACGGAAGAGAAGACAACAAACACCACCAATGTGATAACCTCTTGAATAACTTTCAGCTGGACGAGAGAAAATGCCCCACCGTTTCCATCAAACCCGATCCGGTTTGCCGGCACCTGAAAACAGTACTCGAAAAAGGCGATCAGCCAGCTGAAAACAATTACACCAAAAAGCGGAAGTTTGCTTAACCACGAATTTTCGGCAAGCTTGAGGTGCCCGTACCAGGCAAAAATCATAAAAATATTGGAACACACCAAAAGCCCGATAGTGAGAAGATAATTCATAACCGTTGCATAAAAATCGGGCGCAAAAGTAATGAAAATCCAGGTTAAAACAGCCTCTTAACGGGTAAAATTTATTTTCTGATTGGGCACTACACCAATTCCCGACAGATCGTTCGCGATAATTTTGCCGTTCTGCAAACGGGCTCCGTCAAAACAATCGTTAGCAATCAGCAGGGCTCCGTCCAAATCGGCAAAATCCATTCCTGAACAAAGTTGAGATGCAGCAGAAATAGCACATGACGTTTCAGTCATACATCCCATCATCACTTTCATTCCCAATGCCTCGGCAACTCTACGCATCTTCCAGGCCTCGCGCATGCCAGTGCATTTCATCAACTTGATGTTAATACCCGAGAACACGCCCTTCAACCGCTCAACATCGGCTAACCGCTGAAGCGACTCGTCTGCAAAAACAGGCAGAGGGCTCTCTTCCGTCAATCGGGAAATATTGTCCAGATCCGACTTAGGCATTGGCTGCTCTATCATTACAACCCCTTGGTCCTTCATCCAGTGAATCATGTCGAGTGCCGCTTGACGGTCTTTCCAACCCTGGTTAGCGTCTACCGCCAGCGGCAGGCCGGTAACGGAACGGATGGCTTCAATCATGCGCTTGTCGTCCGGGCCGCCCACTTTTACCTTCAGGATGTTAAAGCGTCCCATTGCTTCGCGTGTTTTTTCACGCACCACATCATCGGTATCAATACCGATGGTAAAAGTAGTATCGGGAACATCCATTCTGTCCAGTCCATACCTCCTATACCACGTCACGCCGGCAATTTTCCCGGCTAAATCATGCAACGCTATGTCCACGGAAGCTTTGGCCGCCGTATTGTTAACCGAAATACCATCCACATATTCTAGAATCTCATCCAGACATAAGGGATCGGGGAAGGCAGACAGATCGACTTTCTTCAGGAATTCAATAACCGAAGCCTGCGTCTCTCCCAAGTACGGAGGTAGCGACGCCTCACCGTAACCCGTAAGCCCGTCGTATTCAAGTTTAGTGAGTACAACCGGCGTTGTTTTACGGGAGAAACCCGATATGGTAAACGTGTGGCGCAGTTCAAGGTCGTAAGGAGCCCAGAATAAATTCATTTTGGAAGAACTGTTTTTTTCGTTGTCATTGTCGCTGTCTGGATAAAATTCTGCCTGCCTAGATTCATGGTTTGTAAAAAGCATTGTCCGGAACTCCTTCGATACCGTCCGTGTTTACTTCACCGATAATTCTTCGGGCACACAGATAACGACCGGCATTATATTCATCGTAAAGCGGATCGGCAGGATCAAAACTGCCTATCTGAACATAATCCGACGCATGTATAAACCGTCGGTTCCCGATATAAATGGCTACGTGGACAACCCTTTCTTTCGGATTTTCCGCCGTCGCCTTCGTCCCGAAAAAGAGCAAATCACCCGGTTCCAGGTTTGAAAAATTGCCGTTATCATCCACCGGTTTTCCGGTCAACACCTGCTGCGAAGCATCCCGCTGAAGAATAACCCCGTGTAGGAAATAGACCAGTTTGGTCAACCCACTGCAATCTAATCCCTTGAATGAAGTGCCGCCCCAAACGTAAGGAATTCCCATAAATTGCCTAGCGACCCTCACTATGCTTTCCGGGGTAAGCTCCATATCCTGTAACCACTTCTTCAACTCCTTGGCATCGGACTGCCGTATATAGGCTTCACGCCCGTCGGGATACCCTACCCGATAAAAACGGCCTTTCTCTCCTTTCAGTACAAGCATATCCCCGATCACTAAATCGGATACCGTTTGCGATTTAACATCCGCTTTTTCGTAGGAAAATGCATACAACGCAATTACTACCACCTTTTCTTTTTTGTTGTATTCATGTAGCTCTGACTCAGTCATTGTTCTTACAGCATCAGAAACCCATCCGACGTATCCGTCCGGTGCCTGCACGCGTCGCCAACCGCCCTGTTTATCCAGGAGCCTGACTGGCATCCCCAGCAAAACTTCCGATACAGTCTCACTGCCATGGGAACTGCCGGAGTGCATTTTTTCTACCGAATTGTAGATCACTCCCCAACATTTTTCACCAACGGCATCATCGGGCACATGTTTTTCCCTGACCTGTTCTATAATGTGTTGCATACCGCTTTGCTGAGCCATAAAACATAATGTTGAAATATCTACAAAAGGAACAAAGAAATTACTTTTCCATCCTTTGCCGGATAAATTAACAGAGCGAATTTACAATTTTTATTTCAATTGAAGCATAATACCGGCAAAATTTAGTATAAAATACAGAAAATCACTATCTTTGATCTCAGAAGAAAAGGAGGAAAATACATGAAAACAAGGATAAAAAAAGACCTGTCCTTTATTTTAATTGGCTTTTGCTGTGCAGGATCAGTCGCTTGTGGGCAACCTCAAAAAAAACAAAGTGAAAAAACCGAAAATCGTGTAATGGACACATCTCAACACCCCAACAATGAAGCAAGAAAACTTGCCGAAGGACTTAAAAGAAAAGGCATTTCCGATAAGCGGGTTTTAGCTGCCATCGGTAATGTTCCCAGACACCTTTTCATTGATGAACGTTTAGCGGAATATGCCTATCTCGACCGTCCACTGCCTATCGAAAAAGGACAGACCATTTCCCAACCTTATACGGTAGCCTTTCAGACGGAACTGCTACAGCTGAAACCAGGCGAAAAGGTACTGGAGATTGGTACAGGAAGCGGATATCAGGCAGCCGTACTGTGTGAAATGGGTGCTGATGTTTACAGCATAGAGCGTTATCAGGAGTTACACCTTCAAGCGAAAGAAACACTCAATAAGCTGGGTTATTATCCCCGTTTATTCTTCGGTGATGGTTTCGAGGGGCTACCTCAACATGCACCTTTTGACAAAATATTGGTTACGGCAGCTCCTGAAAAAACCCCTGAAAAACTGTTGAATCAGCTCAAAATAGGTGGCTGGATGGTGGCACCCATAGGCGGCCGGCAAGGGCAAAGAATGACGGTTATAAAACGCATAAGCAACGATAAATTCAGGGAATCCGAACACGGCGATTTCATTTTTGTCCCCATGCAAAAAGGCACGGACGAATAAAATGCACTATCTTTATCGCTTCATTTCTAAAATTTTATAAAATGAACAGACAAAAACAATTTTCAGACCGGAAAACGTTTCGTTTTAAACGATTTGCCCGAAGATCGTACAGCGTTTTCAACAGTATTCACAAATCCGTCACCATCGGTGTACTTTCGGGTTGTGCATTATTAAGTGCCCACGCCGCATCGGTAAATCCTACGGAAAAGACAGGTATTCAGGCGAAACCGGACACCATTCCCGTAAAAGAACTGAATGAAGTGGTGGTTACCGCTTCAAAAGCCCCACTGCCACTGAATATGGCAGCCAAACTGGTAACCGTAATCACGAGCAAGGAGATTGAGCGGGCGCCCGTCAGAAGCACCGAAGACCTTCTCAATTACGTAGCAGGCGTAGATATCCTGCAACGCGGACCGCACGGCGTACAGGCGGACATATCCCTCCGGGGTGGCTCATTCGACCAGGCCGCCATTTTACTTAACGGTGTTAACCTTACCAATCCCCAGACCGGACATTACAGTTTCGACATTCCCATCAACCTTTCCGATATTGAGCGTATAGAAATTGTTCAAGGCCCATCATCGTTGATTTTCGGCGCCGGCGCATTTTCAGGTGGAGTAAACATCATTACAAAGAAAGACACCCACTCAAACGCTTTCTTCAAAACGGAAGGTGGAATGCACGGGCTTTTCGGCGCGGAAGCACGGGGGGCATACAAGACGGCCAATTCCGTACACCGTTTGTCGGCAGGCTACAAACACTCCGGCGGATATATCAAAAACAGCGACTATGACATCGTCAACCTACTGTGGCAAAGCCGGTACAACTTCGACAACTCCACAATCGACGTCCAGGCGGGAGTGAACGATAAAAAATACGGTGCCAACACGTTTTACACGGCCGCATACCCTCAACAATACGACGACACACGTGGAGTATTCGCATCGGTAAAAGGCGAAACGGGTGGAAAACTTAAATTTATTCCGCAGTTGTATTGGAGCAGACATTACGATGTGTATCATTTGTTCAGGCCCGGGACAACCGACATACCATCGTGGTACACAACACCCAACTACCACCGCAGCGATGTTTATGGCCTTAACTTGAACATGCAATATGCTTCGGATCTGGGTATAACAAGTTTCGGAGGCGAATTCCGCAACGAAGGCATCTTGAGCAGCAACCTGGGTCGTTTGATGCGTCAAAAATCCGGTAATTACGACAAATGGGATAACCGCTCGAACATCAGCTTTTTTGTCGAACACAACTTTGTTTTCGATAAACTCACACTCTCCGTAGGAGGGCTTTATAACTACAACACCGCCCTTGCCGACACACTTAAAGCCAATGGTTTTTATCCCGCAATAAACGTATCTTATCGTACAAACGATGCCGTGAGCCTTTACGCGTCTTGGAGCAAATCCACACGCATGCCTACCTTTACTGACTTATACTACAAGGCAGGAAAACACCGTGGTTTTGCTGGATTAACACCCGAATACTCACAATCCGTAGAAATTGGATGGCGGTACAAAAACAGAGCCTTAACTGCCAACCTGAATGTTTTTTACACCAAAGGGGATAATCTTATCGACTGGATACTTAACACTTCGGACGGATTTTACCATGCCCAAAACCTTGCCTCCCTCTCCACTTACGGAGCAGGTTGGGATGCCACTGTAAATATGCATCAATGGCTGGGCGAACAACAACCTCTGCAGTCCATACAAATAGGCTATCAATATATGTCGCAAAAAAGCGACGAGGCCCGCCAGAACAACCCCGTTTCGGCGTATGTGTTTAACTATTTGCGGCACAAATTTACCGTTGGCGTGCAACACCGGATTGTTAAAAATCTCTCGCTATCTTGGAACCTGCGTTGGCAGGACCGCGCCGGAAATTATTTAAAGTACATCACCGAGATAAAAGAAGAGCAGCCAACAGCCTACCAACCGTTCGGATTAGTGGATGTCAAAGCCAATTACGCTTTACACAACATAAACATTTTTGTTAATGCCAATAACATTTTCAACACCACGCATGTGGATTTTGGGAATATTCCGCAACCGGGATTCTGGCTGACGGGAGGCATGAGTTATACGTTAAGATAGTTAATTATTCATAATTTTTATAACTTTACTAGTATTATGTATTGCATAGTATTATTCAAAGCATTAATTTTGTTCCATTGATAGAATAGTTGTATCCGAATTCAATTAGAATACTTCAATTTAATTAGATTCTCTTCATGATTAAACTCAAAAAAATAAACAAATCGTACCACACCGAAGCCATTTCTCTGCATGCCCTTAAAGATATTGATCTGGAGATTGAGTCCGGTGAATACGTCTCAATTATGGGAGCCTCCGGTTCCGGGAAATCCACATTATTAAATTTAATGGGAATCCTGGACAGTTACGATTCGGGCGAATATCGCCTTAACGGTACCCTGATCAGAAACCTGACCGAGACACAAGCAGCCAAATACCGCAACGAGCTGATAGGATTCGTGTTTCAATCGTTCAACCTGATCAACTTCAAAAACGCATTGGAAAACGTGGCTCTCCCTCTCTACTACAAAAATGTCAGCCGGAAAAAGCGAAACATTATCGCAATGGAACACCTCGATAGGATGGGGTTAAAAAACTGGGCACACCACTTGCCCGGCGAATTATCGGGTGGGCAGAAACAACGGGTTGCCATTGCACGCGCTATGATATCGAATCCAAAAGTGATCCTTGCCGACGAACCTACTGGCGCTCTCGATAGCCAAACCACCGTTGAAGTAATGGATGTCCTTTCCGATTTAAACAGACAGGGCATCACCACCATCATTGTCACTCATGAACAGTCAGTCGCCGATGTCACCAATCGGATTATCCGGCTAAAAGACGGGGAAATTGAATCGGAAATTCGTAAAGACGGCGCGCACCGTTTTTACACTCTCAACTCGTAACAAATATGAACGACCACCTTCAGGAAATACTTCAGACCCTGCGTAAAAATAAGCTACGTACGGCGCTCACCGGACTTTCGGTTTCTTGGGGAATCTTCATCCTCATTGTTTTGTTGGGTGCAGGGAACGGATTGAAAAACGGGGTCATGGAAAACTTCAGCGACAGGGCTGTAAACCGCATAACACTCTGGTCAGGAACAACATCCATGGCACACAACGGGCTTAAATCGGGGCGAAACCTGCAGTTTGCAAACAAAGAAGTAGACCTTATCAGAACCGATGTAAACGAAAGCCGTCTTATTGCTGCACGTGTAGACAGGACACAAACCATCTCCTTCGGTCCGGAATATGGCTCATACAACGTACGCGGCGTAATGCCCGATTACCGGGAAATAGAAAGGCTGGTGATTAAACCCGGCGATGGGCGTTTTATCAACGGCCTGGATGTAAAAGAGACCAACAAAATAATTATCCTGGACAATAAAATTGCCGAAACGCTCTTCAAAGGAGAAAAGGCGTTGGGAAACTATGTGAAGGTAGGGGAACTGATGTTTAAAGTTGTTGGCATAAACACCAAAAAAGAACGTTGGGGAACGCCAACCGCCTACATTCCGTTCTCAACGGCACAGGCTATTTTTAATCCGGACAAGAAGTTCAATCAGATTACGTTCACCGTGGACGGACTGGAAACGAAAGAAGAAAATGACCGTTTCGATAAATCCCTACGTAGCTTGCTGGGAAGAAGCCTTAATTTCAATCCGGAGGACAGGCAGGCTCTGTGGGTAAACAACTCACAGGCCGAATATATTGAAACGCAAAAGATTTTTGGAGGAATCACTTTGTTTGTCAGCATCATCGGGATCCTCACCCTAATTGCAGGCATTGTCGGAGTAAGCAATATCATGCTGGTCTCCGTCAAAGAGCGGACAAGGGAGATCGGAATCCGGAAAGCTATAGGCGCATCACCGTTGTCTATACTGAAAACCATCATTCTGGAATCGCTGATCATTACGGCTATTTTCGGATATATCGGGATGATCCTGGGGGTCGGGTTAACCGAGCTGATAAACTTCGTAATGGAACAGTCCGCCAACGGACAACCCGTTACCGACGAAGTCCAGATGTCGGTTTTTAAAAATCCGACAGTCAACATGGGATATGCCATTTTCGCTACCGTTGTCCTTATTATCGCGGGCATCGTTGCCGGATACCTGCCTGCCCGAAAAGCGGTCAGAATAAAACCGATTGAAGCCATGCGCCAGGAATGATTGCTGAAACTCGTCAAAGAAAAAAATGAATAACAAATTGCAAAAAGATAACGGTATTCGTGTAACCAAAACTTCCCTTTGGAGGCGATTGGGCGGGGCTTTATTCGACCTCGACCGCTGGTACGAGATATGGGTAACCATTACCCACAACAAATCGCGCAGTTTCCTCACGGCATTCGGGGTATTCTGGGGGATGTTTATGCTTGTATTGATGGTTGGAGCGGGAAACGCGTTGAGTAAAGGCATCTCCTCCCAGGTAGAAGGGTTTGCAGGCAACTCCTGCTTTTTCTGGACACAAAACACATCGGAAGCGTACAAGGGGTTCCGCAAGGGACGCCGATGGGACATGTTGAATAGCGATGTGGAAATCATCCGCAGCAAAGTACCTGAGTTGCAACACCTCTCGCCCATGCTCTTTGGCGGTTCTAACGATAAGAATGTGGTTCGTGGGGAAAAAGGCGGATCGTACCAGGTAAAAGGGTGCTACCCCGAATACGACCTGATTGAAAAAAGTAAAATAATCAGCGGAAGATTTATCAACGATATAGATATTGCCGAAAACCGCAAGGTATGCATTATCGGTGAACGTGTTTACGAAGTGTTGTTTCAAACCGGAGAAGACGCCATTGGAAAACTGGTAAAGGTGAACGGTATTTATTTTCAGGTTATCGGCGTGGCCCGTAGAATGGCCAATGCAAGCATTGGTGGCTCAACCGATGAATCGGTCATCCTGCCTTTCAGCACCATGCAAAAAGCATTTAATCAAGGCAACATCATCCATTTTCTCGGGGCGACCTCCCGGCCGGGAGTAAAAGTAAAAGTGGTGGAAAATAAAATTAAAGAAACGCTCAGGAGTGTCCACCAAATCAGTCCCGATGACAAGGATGCCATCGGTTCGGTGAATATTGAAGATCAGTTTACGATGTTCAATAACCTGTTTATCGGTATCAACGCGCTCATCTGGATTGTGGGACTGGGAACATTGCTTGCCGGCGCTATCGGTGTAAGCAACATCATGCTCGTCACCGTTCGGGAACGGACAAAAGAGATCGGCATTCGTCGGGCATTGGGTGCAACGCCGTCAAACATTATCGGGCAAGTGCTGACGGAAAGTATAGTGCTTACCGTCCTGGCCGGGATCGGAGGAATCGTGCTGGGGGTCGGACTGTTGTCCGCAATTGGGGTTGCACTAAGTCAGGGCGATCAGTTTTTCAAAGATCCTCAGATCGGATTCGGCATGGCAGTAGGCTCGCTAACGATATTGCTGGTCATCGGCACTTTTGCAGGATTTATCCCTGCCCAGCGCGCGATAATGATCAGACCTATTGAGGCAATCCGGGAAGAATAAATGTGTTAAATTAAACATCAAACTTTAAATATCAAACGATAACTCAAATGAAAAAAGTACTTAAAATCGCCGGTTTAGTTCTCCTGGGACTATTGGTAATCTGGACGTTTGTATTTTTATATCAAAAATCGCGCCCAAAAATAAAAACGTACCGGATTGAAACCGTTACGAGAAACAATATCGAGAAACGAACGGTAGCAACCGGAAAGGTACAGCCGCGAAATGAGATTCTCATTAAACCGCAAATGTCTGGTATTATCTCGGAGATTTACAAAGAGGCGGGCGAGAAAGTGGTTGCCGGCGATGTTATCGCCAAAATACAGGTGATTCCTGACATGGTCAACCTGAGCGGTGCTGAATCGCGCGTTGAAAGAGCTCAACTGTCCGCCGATCAAAGCCGGAGCAACTACGAGCGTGACCGGAAACTGTACGAAAATCAAGTAATTTCGAAGGAGGAATTCGAGAAGGTACAACTTCAGTACAGAAACGATCAGGAAGAGCTTCGGGCAGCCACCGACAACCTAAGCCTGGTACGTACGGGAATTACCAAAAGCTCGGCCAAGTACAGCAATACCCTCGTTCGTGCCACCGTGAGCGGAACAATCCTTGATGTTCCTGTGAAGGTAGGAAACTCGGTTATACAGTCCAACAACTTCAACGACGGCACTACCATCGCATCCGTTGCCAACCTGAGCGATATGCTTTTCGTAGGAAAGATTGACGAAACCGAGGTGGGAAAACTGTCCGTGAATATGCCTATGGAAATCACCATCGGAGCCATTCAGGACAAGAAAATTCCGGCAAAACTGGAATATGTTTCTCCCAAAGGCGTGGAAGAGAGCGGAGCTATCCTTTTTGAGATGAAAGCCGCCATGGAGATGCCGGCGGATGTCTTTATCCGTGCCGGATACAGCGCCAACGCCGATATCATCCTCGACCGTCGCGACAGTGTGCTTTCCATTTCCGAGAGCTGTGTTGAGTTCAGCAATGATTCGGCGTTTGTGTATACCGTAAAAAGCGAGAAGCCACAGGAATTTGACCGCAAGTACGTAAAAGCGGGCCTTTCCGATGGGATCAATATTGAAATCCTTGAAGGGTTGAAAATGAATGATAAGGTACGTGGCAATGAGATCATTGAAACGAAGAAATAAGAAGTATGAGGACATTTACCATTATCGCTATTTTTTGTTGTTTGTCAACGATGGCCCAAGCGCAGCAATATACGCTTGAAGAGTGCATCAATATTGCCTTGCAAAACAACAGAAACATCAAGCAGCAAGAGCTGAGCAAGGCACAGCGCCAAATCGCATACTCACAAGCAAGAAACGATCTGTTACCCAGTGTAAACGCATCCGCAGGACAAAACTTTGTTTTTGGCCGATCTATAGGACTTGACAATACCTATCAAAACACCAACTCATCTCAGAGCTCGTTTGGAGTGGGCGCGGACATTACGTTGTTTGACGGATTGCGGATGAAACACAATATCGATGCTAAACGCGCCGATTTAAGTGCTGCCGAAGCCGATCTGGAGAAGTTTAAAGACGAAATAGAAATGAGCGTGGCGACCGCTTTTCTACAGGTGCTACTGCAAAAGGAGCTGTTGCAGATTGCCAGCGAACAAATTCAATTGACGGACTCCAATATGAATCGCCGGAAGGAACTAATCAAGAGTGGCAAGATGGCTCATGGCGAGATTTATGAACTGGAAGCCCAGCGTGCCCGAGAAGAACAGAACAGGGTCCAGGCAGAAAGCAACCTCAAGCTGGCGTTGCTTGATCTGGCCCAGATTATGGAGCTGGAGGATTTTTCAGATTTTAATGTCTCGGCACCATCGGTGGAGTCAATTCTCAGTGAAGGAGTACTACTCTCAACCTCCGATATTTTTCAAACTGCGTTGCTTACCCGTCCCGAAATCAAAGCAGCTGAATACCGGCTTCAAAGTAGCGAAAAAGAAGTATTGATGGCTAAGTCGCAACTCTACCCCTCCCTCTCTTTCGGCGCTAACTTCGGAACCGGATACTACAACATGAGCGGACGCTCGAACGATCCGTTTCACACTCAAATCCGGAACAACATGAGCAATTCGCTCGGGTTCAGCCTGCGAATCCCTATCTTCAATAAATTCCAGACAAAAAACAGTATCCGCACGGCAGAACTTGCCGCAGAAAACAACCGGTTGGAGATAGATAAAGTGAAAATCGATCTCCGCAAACGCATTGAGCAGGCGTACCACAACGCCTTAGGTGCTCAAAGCAAATGGAAAGCAACGCAAAAATCAGAAATATCGGGACAGGAAGCGTTCCGTTTCGCACAAGAGAAATTTGATAACGGACGCGCTAACTCCTACGAACTTTTTCAAGCGAAAAGCAACCTCACACAAACATTATCCGATCAGGCGCAGGCAAAATACGAATATGCTTTTCGCCTAAAGATACTGGAATTGTTAAAAAAATGATTTCTTGTAACCGAAACTGAAAACCGAACGTCTTATATGTAAACATTAATGACTCCCATTATGAAACATCTCGTATTTACAAATCTATTGATTTTCTCCTTTGTGCTCTTTGCGAACAACGCATGTGCTCAAAGCAACCGTATCACGAACAGAAATTACGATGTGACGGCATTTTCCGCCATGGTATCAAACACGGTCGGCAACATAGAATACACTCCGTCTTCCCATTACAGTGTAAGCGCCGAAGGCAACGAAGAGATGGTTAACAACTTGGTGGTAACCGTACAAAACAGCCAACTCAACCTATCGATGAAGAAAAACCTAAAAAGGCTATTCGGCAACCGGCGATCCGGAAAACTGGTCATCAGGATAAGTTCACCCTCCCTCAATTTTATTGAATCAAACGGCGTGGGAAACATTGAATTGAAAGGGACCCTGGATACACCTCAATTCAAGATTGTCTCCACGGGCGTGGGAAACATCGCTGCTCAACATTTTACCTCCGGCAATATCGACATTACTTCTGAAGGGGTAGGGAATATAGAAATAAAGGGATCGGCCACTTCGGTATCTGTCGTATCAAAAGGCGTGGGAAATGTAAAGCTTGAAAACCTGAAAGCCGCGCGTGTGCGAATCGAATCGGATGGTGTGGGAAATGTTTCGTGCCACGCTACAGAATCGGTGGACATCAATACAGACGGAATCGGGAATGTCACTTACTACGGCAACCCACGCACCAAAAACATCAGCAAGGGAGGAATCGGGAAAGTAAGGCCAGGAGATTAACGAACAATATAACACTCTACTTTTAGATTAAACTCTAATCAAAAAAACGGGCGCTTGTTTGAAAGCTCCCGTTTTTATTTGTATGCCACTATCACGATCCGTCACTCCACCATTTTTATATTTCAGAACACATTGCCGGACAAAATTCAAAAGCAAGTAAAAACAGAATAAATAAAAAAACATTTTCCCGCTAATCTTGTTATAATTTTCTTGTTTTTTATTAAAGAAAAATAACTATCTTTGCTGGCAAGAAAGCAAGTAATTCTACAGTTAACACATATACTTTCTTTACACTAAGGTGATAAACTGTCATGCCAGGTAGAGATAAGAAGATATATTATCCACATATTTTAATAGGAACGCCCGTTCCTTCCGGGAAAAATATAGCCTCTACCCCCCCCTCTATTAACATTTATTAACGTACAAAGCCCTATTGCGAGGGCATCAAAAGATTGGAAAAAGTCGGTAAATTTTTTCCAAGGAGGAAGAAGTATGCCCAAAAGTGTGGAATGGCCCCATTCCATGCAAGATGCTCTCATCCTTTCAAACAACTGTATACCCCTTTATAAAAATAATCTTCATGATTGAAAAAAGAAATTCAAAAGAAGAACTGCTGTCTCGCATCGCGGAGAGAAAAATAGTTGTAGGCGTTGTGGGTTTAGGCTATGTCGGACTACCTCTTGCTGTTGAGAAAGCGAAAGCCGGATTCAGGACCATCGGTTTTGACGTGCAACCGGAAAAGGTGGACATGGTCAATAATGGATACAACTATATAGGGGATGTGGTTGACAGTGAATTAAAACAACTGGTACAGGAAGGTATCCTTTCCGCCACTACGGATTTTTCTTTTGTCGGCGAGGTCGATTTCATCGCTATTTGCGTACCCACGCCGCTCGACGCCCATCAGCAACCCGACATCAGCTATGTGGAGAGTTCAGCCAAGGCCATCGCCGCTTACTTAAAGCCCGGCACTATGGTTGTATTGGAGTCCACCACCTACCCGGGCACTACGGAAGAGCTTCTGAAGCCTGTTCTCGAAGCGGGGTCAGGATTGAAGTGCGGCGAGAATTTCTATCTCGGTTTTTCTCCCGAACGTGTCGATCCCGGTAATCTTATTTATAAAACCAAGAATACACCGAAAGTGGTAGGAGCTTACGGAGATGACGCCCGCGAGGTGATTGCTGCCGTGTACAGTGCCGTACTCGACGATAATGTGCACATCGTTTCGTCTCCCTCCGTGGCCGAGATGACCAAGATTTTAGAAAACACCTACCGCAATATCAACATTGGGCTCATCAACGAACTGGCCATCCTCTGCGATCGCATGGGAATCAATCTTTGGGAGGTCATAGAAGCGGCCAAGACCAAGCCTTTCGGGTTCACCCCTTTTTATCCCGGTCCCGGATTAGGGGGGCATTGTATTCCGTTAGATCCCTACTACCTCAGTTGGAAAGCCCGCGAATACGGCTTCCACACCTCAATGATCGAGGCCTCCATGATGATTAACGATCGGATGCCCGAGTACACCGTCGAACGCTGTGCGAGGATTCTCAATCGTCGCCAAAAAGCGCTCAACGGTTCACGCGTGCTGGTATTAGGCGTGGCCTATAAACAGGATATTGACGATTGCCGCGAGAGCCCCGCCCTCAAGGTCATCGACCAGTTAGAAAAATCGGGGTGTGAAGTCTCTTTTTTTGACCCTTTCATCCCGGCTTATAAACAAAACGGTGCGGTGCGCCAAGGCGAGCGAGCATTAACATCCGAGCTGCTACGCTCGGTTGACTTGGTGCTGATCACAACGGCTCACACCCCTGTCGACTATGCACTGGTGCAACGCCACGCCTCCGCCATTTTCGATACTAAAAATGTGATGAAAGCAATCAAAGAACGAGACAATATCGAAGTACTGTAAAACATGAAAAAAAGAATATGTGTAATTGGGGGTGGCCGTTGGGGTCAAAATCACATACGCACCCTGGCCTCCCTCGGGCACCTGGGCGCCATTGTTGAGGCTGATGCCGAGAGGTTAACGTTGTTGCTTGAACAATACCCCGGCATAGAAGGATATAGCGGCATTGATGAGGCCATCAGGACGCATTACGACGGATACACGGTAGCACTTCCCGCCGAAATGCATTATCCGGTGGGGGTGAAACTGCTTCAACGCGGTTTGAACGTGCTGATGGAGAAACCGATGACCCTCACCTCGGCAGAATCCGCCGAATTGGTCAGGCTGGCCGGGGAGAGTGGCGCCCGTCTCATGGTGGGACACGTTTTGCTGTTTCATCCGGCCTACCGGAAAATAAAAGAGATCATCGATAGCGGCAAGTTGGGAAAACTGTTCTACCTCTACTCCTGCCGCCTAAACCTCGGCACAGTGCGCACGGAAGAAAGCGTTTTCTCTTCTTTTGCCCCGCACGACATATCCATACTTGACTATCTGACAGGTGATTCTGCTTGTAGTATCAAGGCTAAAGGCAGCAAATTTCTTCAAGACAAAGTGTATGACAGTACACTTACCTTATTGGAATATCCGCACAACGTGCACGCGCACATATTCGTCTCCTGGCTGCATCCTTACAAGCAGCAACTGTTGGTGGCGGTTGGGAGCAAAGGGATGATTGCGTTCGACGATGCCACGCCAGAGAAGGAGATACATTTCTACAACAAACGGATCGACATGAAAAACGGCATTCCCGTGAAAGTGGAAGCGCCCGATGAAATCATCGCGTATGAAAAGAAACAACCGTTGACCGAGGAACTGGCCTATTTTGTGGAGCACCTCGACTCCACCATCGGCATCAACGACGGACAAGCCGGCTACGAAGTAGTCAAAGTATTGGAAACCGTGCAACAAATTATCGAAAAGCAATGAGAACGCCCGACGATTATTTCGTGCACCCTAGCAGTTATGTCGATGAGGGTGCCACGGTGGGGAAAAACACCAAAATATGGCACTTCTCCCATATACAGAAGGGAGCTGTTATCGGGTCCGACTGTTCGCTGGGACAGAACGTGAACATTGCCAACAATGTGCGGGTAGGCAACGGCGTGCGGATCCAGAACAACGTCTCCGTTTACGAGGGGGTGGAGTTGGAGGATAACGTCTTCTGCGGCCCTTCCTGTGTTTTCACCAATGTGCTCACCCCGCGCGCGCACTATCCCGTCCACGGTGTTTATGCCAAAACATTGATTAAGGAAGGGGCTTCGTTAGGCGCCAACTCCACGGTTGTTTGCGGACATACGGTAGGACGTAGCGCCCTTGTGGCCGCGGGTGCGGTCGTTGTCAGCGACGTGCCCGATCATGCGCTGATGGCCGGTGTCCCCGCCCGCCGGATCGGCTGGGTGTGTGAATGTGGACAACGTTTGCCGGATGACCTGATATGCGGGAAGTGTGGAAAAACGTATCAAGCGACAGAGAGCGGATTAATTGAAATGGAATAAAATGCAATTCAGAGATTTAGTAAAGCAGTATCAAGTACTGAAGCCCGAGCTGGACAAAGCGATGATAAGCACCGTTGCGTCGGGTGGCTACATCATGGGAAAACCCGTAAAAGAACTTGAAGCCTCGTTAGCGGAATATGTTGGCGTAAAGCATTGCGTCACTTGCGGCAACGGCACTGACGCCCTCACCCTGGGCCTCAAGGCATGGGATGTGGGCAAGGGCGACGCCGTGTTTGTGCCGGATTTCACCTTTTTTGCCTCGGCGGAAGTTATCTCCCTCGAAGGGGCGACGCCCGTTTTTGTGGATGTGGATGCCGGAACCTTTAATATGGACGCGGCCGATTTGGAGAGGGCCGTCGAGAAGACCGCCGGGGAGGGCATGCTCACTCCGAAAGCGATTATCACGGTCGATCTGTTTGGGTTGCCTGCCGACTATGCCGCCATCCGGAAGATTGCCGGCAAATACGGCTTGCTTATTCTCGAAGACGGGGCCCAAGGCTTTGGGGGAGCAATCGGTGGCAAGCGCGCATGCAGCTTCGGCGATATTTCCACCACCTCGTTCTTCCCCGCCAAGCCGTTGGGATGTTACGGCGACGGCGGCGCTGTTTTCACCGACAATGACGAGTGGGCGGCCAAGATGGATTCGCTCCGTGTACACGGCAAAGGATCTTACAAATACGACAACGTGCGCATCGGCATGAATTCGCGTCTCGACACCCTTCAGGCAGCCATCCTGCAAGTCAAGTTTAAAGCTTTCCGCGAACATGAATTAACCGACATCAACCGGGCGGCCAGCCTCTATACGGCGAACCTTCGGGGAATCGTCCATACTCCCGTTATTCCCGAGGGATACTATTCCAGTTGGGCGCAATACACCATACGGCTCAACAGTAAGGAAGAACGCGACGCGCTTCAACTCCGGTTAAAGGAAAACGGCGTTCCCTCCATGATTTACTATCCCACACCCATGCATAGACAAACGGCATACAAGAGCCTCAACCTGCCTGCCGGAAGCTGCCCCGTGGCTGTGAGACTGTGCGATACCGTACTCTCATTACCCCTGCACCCGTATATCTCCGAAGAAGATATCGAAAAAGTATGTCATCTTATAAGCACCAAGGGATGAAATCTTTTTCACGCAGGGAGGTTGTCATCGCGCTGTGTGATTTTCTCATCGCCCTGTTCGCGTTTTGGTTTGCCCGCTATTTCGGCGATTTGCCCCGGTGGTACTGGCTGGTGCTGTCCGCTTTTCTCTGGGTAATTTTCGGGATAATCACCCGGAAACTGCAATTCGATTCGTATAAGCGGATACGCTATGCGTTGTCGGGAATATTCCTGCAAGGCGTCCTGTCGGGGTTGTTCCTCTTTTTGCTTTACCGGAGATGCGTGCCCGGCTACGAGTTCGACCACTCCATCCTGCTTGCCACGGGAATCATTGTGCTTCTGGAATGGGGGCTCTACGGTCTTCTCCGCAAGCTGGTCTATCGGAAAATCCCTTATTTTTATGAGGAACCTCCTTTAAACGATGTTACCGAGATAGGGCTTAAGTCGGGAGACGGTTTGCAGAATACCGTTTGGGATAAAGATATTGACTGTTTATTTACCCTTGCCCGTAAAGTGTCAGCGGATGGTGAAGACATCGTTCGCCGGCTAAAAGAGAACAAGAATGCTTTCTCTGAAAATACACTCTTGATTGACACCTCCGATCCGGAAAATATACTCGCCCACAAAATAAGATCACCGCGTCTGGTTGTTCATTTGCGCTCACTGAACAGGATCAGGCATATCAACACGCTTTTTTCCTACACCAACTACTGTCTGCCCGAGGGAGGCTTTATCGCCTGCCATTGCGTGACGGCCGCGTTGCGTCGTGAAAAAGTCTTGCGTCAGAGCCCCCCGGTTATCAACCACCTGCTTTACGCGTTGGATTATTGTTGGCACCGTCTCTCTCCCAAGCTGTCGCTTACCCGGGGGTTTTACTTTTGGACGACGGGCGGCAAACTGCGGGCACTCACCCGTGTGGAGGTATTGGGAAGGCTCTATCGGGCGGGATTCGATGTGCTATACGAAGAAGTAAGCAACGGGCGGTTTTACGCGATCGCCTCCAAGATAAAAGCCCCCATCCGTGACGACAAACCCTCCACCGGGCCGTTGATCCGGCTTCGCCGGCACGGCAAGGGGGGAGAGATTATCGGTGTTTACAAGTTCCGCACCATGCACGCCTACTCCGAGTATCTGCAATCCTACATCTATCGGCAAGAAGGATTGTCCGCCGGGGGAAAGATTGCCTATGACTATCGGGTGACTCCCGCGGGGCGTTTCCTGCGCAAGACGTGGTTGGACGAGTTGCCCATGCTTATCAACTGGGTCAAGGGCGACCTGAAGCTGGTGGGGGTGCGTCCGCTCAGCAGCCATTATTTCCATCTTTACGACAAGGAGTTGCAGGAGTTGCGCATAAAGACGAAACCGGGGCTATTGCCACCCTTTTATGCCGATATGCCGAAAACATTGGAGGAGATTCAGGAAAGCGAACGGAGATACTTAACGGCATATTTAAAAAATCCGCTTAGCACCGATTGGCAATATTTCTGGAAAGCGGTCCGCAACATAGTCCTCAAAGGGAAACGGAGCGGGTAGGAGATAAATTTTATGAATGAAAAAGCAGAGAATCAAATCAACAGTCAAGGAAAGATTAGCCTCTCTCTTCAGCAGTAATGAAGAGAAGCAGCTCTTCTTTAATATGGCTAAACTCACCACAGGTGAGGGTATTGGGCGGCTGATCGGAATTCTTACCACACCCATCATCACACGCATCTACTCTCCTTCAGAGATGGGTGTGATGGCCGTTTTTATTTCTTTAATTGCTATTGTAGCTCCTTTTGGCACATTCAGATATTCTTTGGCAATTCCTTTACCCAAACATGACAACAGTGCTATAAATATAGTGTGTGCTGCCCTTTGCTTCTTATCCCTTACGTCTGTTTTGCTTATTGTAACACTACTGATTGGTGGAAAACAGATATTGATGTTGTTGTCCATGGAAAGTATCATATCTTATATATGGCTTATTCCTATTGCCTTTTTGGGGCATGGAATTTTTGAATTACTTTCGCAATGGGGTGTGAGAAAAAAAGCATTCACGGCGCTCACTAAAACTTCTGTCAAGCAGAAGATAATAGGAGTCATTGCTAAAATTGGATTGGGACTTGTAGGAATAAAGCCCTTAGGACTTATTGTAGGAGATCTCCTAAATGAAATGGGCGGTATCACTTCTTTACTAAGAACCTTCAGAAAAGATATTCTTCTCAATAAGAGGTTTATCTCTCGTTTAAAGATCCGATATGTTTTGAGACGCTATTCTAGTTTTCCCAAGTACAGAATTCCCTCCCAACTATTATTGCTACTTGCGGGTAATATTCCTATATTCTTTTTTGCATGGAAATTTGATAGTGCCGCCACAGGGCAAATTGCGTTAGCCCGAACCATGCTCTCCATACCGGTTACATTCATCGGTTATTCTGTGGGGAAAGTCTTTTTTGCAGAGATCGCGGCAATGGGAAGTCACAGTGGGCAAGCAATATATTTGTTGACGCGCAACGTAATAAAAAACTTGACAAAATTAAGTCTCGTCCCTTTTTCCATTATTATACTTCTGGGACCTTTTATATTTAGGACCTTTTTTGGAGTAGAATGGAATCAAGCAGGAGTTTATGCCCGCATTATGGCATTTTACCTGCTCGTACAGTTTGTTTACAGCCCAATAAGTGATGGAATTTTTAACGTTTTTGAGAGACAATCCTTTGTCTTCCTTCTCGAATTGTCACGTTTTTTCATTATTCTAATGACATTTCTCCTGGCAAATTGGTTAAACTGGGATGCTCTACATACAGTTTCAGCTTATAGTGCGGGATTGTTTGTTCAATACTCCATTTCATTATTTGTTGTTATTAACATAATTAAAAAATCCAAAAAATGAACATACTTAATCTCTCAACGCTACCCTTGTGGGATATAGATAAAGGGAAAGGACGCGTTTCCACATATCTTCCCATTAAGGGCTTTGTAGATAAAGGACATACCATAACTTATATCACCAATAACTCCGCCCAAAAAGAAGGGGATTTTGAAGGTATCCATACAAAACAAATAACTACTCCATTAGCAGGGAAAAGGCCAATCATTTTGTTACTGATGTATCCGGTTACCGTGCTTTGTTTCCTTATTGCGGGAATAAAACAAGGACGTAAAATCAAGCCCGATGTGGTTTACTCGCATACCACCTACACAGCCCTGCCTGCTTTGATAATTGCTAAACTATTTGGAGCAAAATATGTATTAAGGCTTTATGGTAATTCTTATAAAAAAAATAGACTTAAGCCGGGTAATTTTTTCACAATACTTTCATTTTGGCTGAAAGCGGATTTATATATTCTCACCGATGATGGTACATCTGCTGATAGAATTGCCCTTTCTTTTGGTGTGGCAAAAGAAAAAATCCACTTCTTAAAAAATGGAATTAATAAAAAGTGGAGTAACTATTTCCCCGATGATGAATTAAAGAAGTGTTTTGCACCCAATGGAGAAGCCGTACTATTATCCGTTTCGAGATTGGCAGATTCGAAACAGGTAGATTGGATAATAAAGGCGATGCCCGATATCTTACAGCTAAACAGCAAAGTAAAACTGGTTATTGTTGGTGATGGACCGGATAAAAAAAAATTACATGATTTAACAAAAGAGTTAAATATGGAACATGCCGTAATATTTGTTGGGGCAGTCGAACAAAAAAGAATATACTCTTATATGAATATTGGTGATATTTTTATTAGTATGAATGCTTTAAGCAGCCTGAGTAATCCTGTATTTGAAGCCATGATATGTGGTGTACCTGTAGTGGCTCTCAATCGAGGCACAACCTCACAACTCATAAAAAATGGAGTAAATGGAGTTCTTGTGGAAGATAATGAAATAGCGGAGCTACCTGTTATCATTGCTAATCTTCTTAAAAACGAGGGAGAGCGGATAGAAATAGGTAGAAATGGGCAAAAAACCATTATGGATGATTTTTTTACTTGGGAAGAGCGTGTTAAATATGAGGTTGAATTAATTGAAAATTTGGTTGGTAATCCTGCTTAAATTAACTAGTGATTTTTGCATTTCTAAACACAATATAGAGCAATTTTATAACGATTGGATAATTATTTATGCGAATTGAAAAGATTTGTGCATTAAACTTGACTTTGGTAATCTTTATGCTAATGAATCCATACGTCAGATGGATAATACCTGCCGGAATTGAGAATATTATTTTATTCGCCACCACTACCTTTTGCACCTTTATGTTATCTAATCATGTCAAAATAGTTCCTTTTAGAGAAAAAAACAAAGTTTTTATAGCCATAGCTCTACTCATATACATTATTTATTTTATTCTTTCTCCTATTCACGGGATAAGAATAGGGCCTCTTATCTGGGTTCTCTGTTTTTTGATAATATTGTCCTATAAAGACTTTATTGTATTCAAATCTTATCTTTATTTAAAAAAACTATTTGTCTGGATTTCTATATTTGCATTGATTTTTTGGGTATTAAATGCCATTAAATTTCCACTACCATACTATACATATACACCTGATTTTAGGTATTCCTCTTTGGATAATTATCATATCTATGGTTTGGCAATCAGTTTGTATAGAGGATCTTCGACAGTTGGCGCACTTGGGTTAGAGCGTATAGTCGGTGTATTTGCAGAACCCGGACATTTTGGTATCTACATCGGATTAATTTTAGCAATAGAAAGATTTAATTTATCTAAAAAGGACAACCTCCTTCTATTGATTACGGGTGTTCTAACTTTTTCTACAGCTTTCTACGGAATTTTGGGCTTAGGGTTCTTATACAATTTTTTATCGGATAAATTCTTCCTAAAAAAAATGCGAAAACCATTCATTGCCATTCTTTTGCTATTGGGTCTAGTTTTTTTATTTAAAGGCAATGCGCTTCGGGAAGTTACCTATGGTAGGGTCATAAAAAACAATAGTGGAAATAAAACAGGAATAATAGAACTCGTGGAGCAAAGATCAAATGAATCCAACAAAGAGTTATTTAGCTCATTTGTCAAGAGCCCTAATGTTCTGTTTGGAATGGGATATTTTATTGATCATACCAAATTTCAAACAACAAATTGGAGAGGAATTTTTTTTAGATTTGGAATTTTGGGTTTTACCATAATCATTCTGGTTATTATTTCAATTGTAAAAGAGGCCCATAAATTTAAATATGGCTTATTGCTTTTATCAATAGCAATATTAATACTTTCTCATCGTTCATATCTCTACTATAATCCCGGAATATTTATGTTGTTATACATGGCTACAGTTGCAAATAGGATAAGGATTAAATTTATGAAAAATAGAATGGAGCAATATCAGATACTTAGAAGAGGAAATTATATCACAAATCCACGAAAAACATTATGAAAGTATTGATAGTAGCAAGTTATAATAGTGGCAAGTTCTCTCCATTTGTGTTGGAACAAGCAAATGCCCTAAAAAATCAAGCCATAGAGATTGATTTTTTAGGAATAGAAGGAAGAGGAACGATCGGATATTTGCGTTGCAGACGAGGGTTGTTGAAAAAAATCAATGAGTACAAACCGGATATCATACATGCTCACTATGGTTTGTCCGGACTATTAGCCAACTTACAACGAAAAGTTCCGGTAGTAACAACCTATCATGGAAGCGATATCCATTCGGGAGGTCTATTGCTTACGCTGTCCCAATTCTCTATGAGGCTGTCGAGATACAACATTTTTGTAAGCGATAAGTTGTTGAAATTGGCAAACTATCATAGGAGGAATGCCATGGTTCAACCATGTGGAGTGGACTTCGACAAATTCAATGTACTTTCCAGAGAGGAGGCGCGTAAACTACTGGGATGGGGTGCAAACGGGAAATACGTGTTGTTTGCCGGTGATTTCGATAATACGATTAAAAATCCTGAATTGGCTCGGCAGGCTTGTAATCTATTGCTGGAATGTGAGCTTATTGAGTTAAAAGGATATAACCGGAAAGAAGTCAACCTGCTTATGAACGCTTCCAATTGCTTACTGATGACTTCGCATCACGAAGCATCGCCCATGGTAATCAAAGAGGCGATGTTATGCGGAACGCCCGTGGTTAGTGTGGATGTTGGAGATGTGGCCGACGTGGTTAAAGGAACGGAAGGCTGTTTTATTGCGGAACGAAATGCAACCGAAATTGCATCAAAACTATCGGAAGCAATCAGTTTTTCAAAACAGAAAGAAAAAACTAATGGACGTGAACGAATTACAGAATTGGGATTAGACAATAAACAGGTAGCTAAAAGAATTGTGGAAATATACGAATTTGTTGAAAGCAAAAATGGTAGGGATAAAAGATAATAGGCAATCTAAGAGAATGCTTTCTTTGTACAAAAAAGATTAGTTGAATATAATTGAATGTTAGATAATAATATGAATTATAGATTTGAAATTGGTATAGAAGAGGAAGAATGGAGTAATTTTTTGCAAAATA
The DNA here is from genome assembly GCA_038561985.1 of Petrimonas sulfuriphila. Lineage (NCBI taxonomy): Bacteria > Pseudomonadati > Bacteroidota > Bacteroidia > Bacteroidales > Dysgonomonadaceae > Petrimonas > Petrimonas sulfuriphila. The sequence continues at coordinate 682,869 of CP073276.1, forward strand.
ATACTCAAGCAAATATTTTTCAATCTCTTGAATACTATAAATCACAAATAAATAATAAATCAAGTGAACCAATAACATTTTTTGTATATGAAAATGAGAAGATAGTTGGACTTGCCTTAGGAATTATCTTTAGCAATGGTGGTAGATTAGGAAAAAGACTAACATCAAGAGCCATAATAATTGGAGGTCCTGTACTGTCTGATGAAAATGATATTGCAATATTAGGATATTTTCTTAATGAAATAAAAAAATATCTTAAAAATAAGGTAGTTTACTTGGAATTCCGTAATATATGGGATACTTCTATATATAAAAATATATTTATTGATAATGGATTTAGTTATGAAGAACATTTAGACATTCTGATAGATTTGAGAAAGACAGAGGATGAACTATGGAATAGCATGACTAAAGATAGGAAAAAAAGCATAAATAAGGGTCAAAGAGAATTAGAAATCCGGATAATTGATGAACAAAGCGATTATCAGATAGACTTAATATATAATCTACTTAAAATAGTTTATAATCGAGTTAAATTACCTCTACCGTCAAAAATGTTTTTTTCAAGTATAATAAGAAACTTAGATCCGCTGGGGTACATTAAAATATTTGGAGCATATCGCGACAGTAAATTAATAGGTGTTAGGTTAGTATTTTGCTATAATAAAATGATTTACGACTGGTATGCAGGAGCCGATGATGATTTTTTAGAATACAGACCTAATGATATTTTAATATGGAATATTTTAAAATGGGGAGGCGAAAATGGATACGAGGTTTTTGATTTTGGAGGTGCAGGTAAACCCAATATTCCTTATGGTGTAAGAGATTATAAATTAAAATTTGGAGGTCAATTAGTTTGTTTTGGACGTTATCAATATGTTTTTAAACCAATAATCATGACTTTCGGACGATTAGCAATAAAAATAAAAGATGGCTTACTCAAACATACAAAACGGTAAAAAAAAGTGCTTGTTTTCACGGATTAAGATTAAGATAGGGAAAATGTTAGCACAGCGTTTCCCCTATAACAGCATTCGTGTAAAGGGTTTAAAATATTGTGGTTTTGAAATTGGCGATAAGGTTTATATCGGCAGTGATTTGATAGTAGCTAGTATTATTTCGGAAACAGGATGTTCTTTAAGTATAGGGAATAGAGTTGCTATAGGACCAAGAGTAACATTAGTTCTATCATCAGATGCGAATTGGTCTCGTTTAATGGATCAAATACCTCCAATAAAAGATAAAATTATATTAGAAGATGATTGCTGGATTGGTGCAGGTGTCATAGTTTTACCTGGTATCACAATTGGCAAAGGTGCTATTGTTGGAGCAGGTAGCATAGTAACAAAAAATGTTGAGCCTTTCACTGTAGTTGTTGGAAATCCGGCACATGCAATAAAAAAAATAAAACCATTTTGATATGAATATAATTATTTCACTTGGACATCCTGCTCATTATCACTTGTTTAAGTATGCAGCAAGAAATCTATCTGATAGAGGACATAATATCCATTGGGTAATTACATCCAAAGACATACTTGAAAAATTACTAATTGCTGATAATGTAAATTATACTGTATTGTCATCGTACCAGAAAAATAGTATGATAGGAAAGTTATCAAAACTTTTTACGTCGACTAAAGAACTTATTAAAACTGCTAAAAAGAATAAACCGGATATATTTGTTGGATGTTTATCGCAAATAGGATATGCAGCTCAAATACTTAGAAAACCATCTATATTTGTTGGAGAGGATGATTTCAATTATACTTGGCAACAGGGAATAATAACATATCCTTTCGTTTCGACAATACTTGCACCAAATATAACCAATAATAGTATTTTTTCTTGCAAAAAAACGCCGTATTATGGTTACCAAAAACTGTCATATTTGCATCCAAATCAATTTACGCCAGATAAAAGTGTGGTGGAGAAATATTTTCCATCAGGAAAACCTTATTTTATTCTGCGATTTGCCCAGTTGAAAGCTTATCATGACTTAGTTTCTCATGCCCACGGTATTAATACGGAAATTGCCCAGCATCTGATTGACATATTATTGCCTCATGGCGATGTGTATATTACTTCTGAACGTTCACTTGAGCCTCAATTTGAGAAATATCGATTGCATATAAATCCATTAGATATTCATCATGTGTTGGCTTTTGCCAAGTTGTACATTGGCGATAGTCAAAGTATGTCTGTAGAAGCGGCCATGCTTGGCACACCAAGTCTTCGATTCAATGATTTTGCAGGTAGAATCGGCATTTTGGAGGAGTTGGAGCATAAATATGAGCTTACTTATGCGATACCTCCGTCAAAACCTGAGAGATTGTATGAAAAGATTATAGAATTATTGTCTATGTCTAATTTGCGAGATATATTCCAACAAAGAAGACAAAAAATGCTTGCCGATAAAATTGACGTTACTGCTTTCTTCACATGGTTCATCGAAAATTATCCCGAAAGTAAACGAATCATGAAAGAAAATTTCGATTATCAATATCGTTTTAAATAACAAGCAATGGATTTCACTTTAACCGCATATAAAAACTTGTTGTCGGCACTAATATCTGCCGGCTATTCTTTCCAGACCTTTGAGCAGTTCTTGCAGCATCATGTCGAAGGCAAAACGGTGGTGTTGCGGCATGATGTTGATTTACTGCTGTTTAATTCATTGCGAACGGCACAAATTGAATACAATTTGGGCGTTAAAGGTTCCTATTATTTTCGGTCAGCTCCGGAAAGTTGGAACGAAAATGTGATAAAAGAGATAGCCAATCTTAGCCACGAAGTGGGCTACCATTACGAAAACCTCACAACTTGCAAAGGAGATGTTGCAAAAGCTTATATCGATTTTAAAAATAATTTGGGCAACTTGCGTAAGTTGGTTGATGTGAAAACCATCTGTATGCACGGCAGTCCACGCTCTCCTTACGACAGTAAAGATATTTGGAAAGAATACTCGTACAGAGATTTGGGCATTATAGGTGAACCATATTTGGATACCGATTTCTCGAAAATATTTTATCTGACCGATACCGGCAGGAGATGGGACGGCTATAAAGCTAGTGTAAGAGATAAAATAGAAAACTTTCAAGAGGAGTGGAACAAGAAAGGATTAACATTTCACACAACAAAAGAACTTATTACCGCAATAAGTGCAGGCAAAATGCCCGACAAGATAATGATAACCATACATCCTCAACGTTGGAACAATTTTGGTGCAAAATGGATAAAGGAATTGGTTTTGCAAAATTTGAAAAATATAATAAAGAAATTAATTGTGAACAAAAACTTATGATAAAACTTCTCACCATAATAGGGGCCCGTCCCCAGATTATAAAGGCGGCGGCACTGTCGAGAGCTGTTAAAAGCGATTTTAAAGACAGGGTAAAGGAGAAAATTCTCCACACCGGACAACATTACGACGCCGCCATGTCGCAGGTGTTTTTCGACGAGTTGGGGATACCCCAACCTGACTATAATTTGGGCATCGGCTCGGGCAGGCATGGCGAACAGACAGCCAAGATGATCTCCGGCATAGAAGAGGTTATTTTGTCGGAGCCTTTCGACGGGGTTGTGATCTACGGCGATACCAATTCCACGCTCGCAGGTGCTGTGGCGGCAGTAAAACAACATATCCCGGTATTTCACATCGAGGCAGGGTTGCGGTCGTTCAATATGGCCATGCCCGAAGAGATAAACCGGATAGCCTGCGACCAAATATCATCGATCCTTTTTGCACCCACCCGGACCGCCATGGACAACCTGCGCAACGAGGGTTTCCTTGACATCGAAACACGTTTTAAAAACGGAAAAAAACGACAGGTTTTCAATAGCGGGGATATCATGTATGACAACAGCATTTATTTTGCGAAGTTTTCGGGACGGACAAAAATTCTGGAACGACATTCCCTGCAACCAAACGGTTATATTTTGGCTACCGTGCATCGCGATAACAATACGGACGAACCGTCGCGTTTGGAATCGATATTCAAGGCTTTATTACATATCAGCAACGAAAACAATATAGCGATCCTTCTTCCTATTCATCCGCGCACGGCCAAGCTTATGCCCGGCAACCTAAGCGCCGGATTGTATGAAAAAATAGCGCATTCGAAGCTGAAATTGGTTGAACCGGTGTCCTTTTTAGAGATGATAGAGTTGGAAAAGCATGCAAAACTGGTAATGACGGATAGCGGTGGAGTGCAGAAAGAATCGTTTTTCTTTGAGAAACCTTGTCTCATACTCAGGCCGGAAACGGAGTGGGTGGAGATAGTAACGCATGGAGCCGGAATACTCGCAGATGCCGATTTCGACAAGATTGTGGAAGGATACAAAACTTTATCGGAAATAGACGTGACGTTTCCTCGCCTGTTTGGAAACGGAAAGGCGGCACATTTTATCCTTGAACGGATCATGGCTTACTCTGCAGAATAAAAGGAATATATAACTTAACAACAAACAGATATGAAGAAAAAAATGAAAATATGGGGATACCTGGTGTTGGGGCTATGCCTCCTGGCAGGATGCGCGTCGCAGAAACAGATTGCCTACCTGCAGGATGTGCCGGAAGATTACCGGCGGCAAATGGGACAGGATTATGATATCCGCATAAACACGGACGACCTGCTCTCCATCATGGTAAACAGCAAGAACCCCGAGTTGGCGCAGATGTTCAACCTGCCCATGGTAAGCTACCAGATCACGAACACCGGATACACGGGTGGGCAATACAGGATATTGGGCTACCTGGTGGACAAGGAGGGGGAAATAGACTTCCCGCAATTGGGCAAAATAAAGGTGCGGGGGTTAACCCGCTTCGAACTGGCGGAACGGCTGAAACAGGAACTGACAGGAAGGGGCCTGGTGAACGATCCGGTCATTACCATCCAATTCCTCAACTTCAAAGTGTCGGTAATGGGCGAAGTGGCGCGGCCGGGAACATTTGAAGTGAACAGCGACCGCATCACGCTGTTAGACGCGCTGAGCCGGGCCGGGGACCTGACCATCTACGGCCGACGGGAAAACGTGAAGGTTATCCGGGAAGAGAACGGCCAACGGGTGGTGGCCTCGGTAGACCTGCGAAGCGCGGATTTGATGGACTCCCCCTTCTATTACCTGAAACAGAACGACATCGTATATGTTGAGCCGAACAAGGCACGCGCCGGACAACGGGAAATAAACCAGAACCGCAGCATAGGCACGTTCGCTTCGATAGTCTCCGTACTAACGTCGCTGGCGATACTCATTTTTAAATAACAATAGAATAGACAATGATGAGAAAAGATAGGTTTGACGAGATGGACTTTTTTGATTTCAACGAGAAGTCCGAACGGGAAAATGCCACATTGGCGGAGCTGTTTGGCACGCTGTTGCATCATCGAAAATGGTTTATTCTGTCGATCGGGGCGTGCGTGCTGATAGGATTCCTCTACGTGCGAAGCACGCCGAAGACGTTCTTGCGTACGGCCACGGTATTGGTGAAAGACGACAAGAAAGGGGGACAAATGGGTGAGGCGGCCGCGTTTCAAGACCTGTTCCGCCTGGGTGGAAGCACGGTGGATAACGAGATAGGCATCTTCAAGAGCAAACGGCTGATGTATGAGGTGGCAAAAGAATTGAGGCTGGACGTGAGTTACAAGGTGCGGAGCGGATTGCGTAAACGCGAGCTGTACACCGCCACGCCGCTGGTCGTGGAATTTCCCGGAATGGATGCCGGACAAAGCTTAAGCCTTACAGCCACCCTGTTGGAAGACCGCCACGTGGAGTTGAAAGACCTGAAATGGGCAAATGGAAGGGAAAACGAAAAACGGGTGGTGAAACCCGGTGATACCGTGCAAACAGCGGTGGGGAAATTGGTGGTGACCCTGCCGCCTACAACATCGGCAGCGTATGCGGGAATACCCGTCCGGGTAACGAAAAGCAGCCTGAAAGCCGTGTCGGACAACTATAACCTGAGGCTGAACGTGGAAGCGACCAACAAGCAATCGTCGCTTATCAACCTGAGCCTGAAAGACGAAAATGTGAACCGCGCGGAAGACGTATTGAACACTTTGATAGAAGTGTATAAGAAGGACGCCATTGAAGACAAGAACCGGATCGTAATCAACACAGCCAACTTCATCAAGGAGCGGTTGGCCATTATCGAAGCTGACTTGGCAGGGGTAGACGCGGAAATAGAAAACTACAAGAGGAAAAACCGACTGACGGACATCACCTCCGAAAGCGCCTTATACCTGCAAAGTTCGAGCCGGTTAGACACGGAAGGACTTAACGTGGAAAACCAACTCAAGATGGCGGAATACATGAAAGAATATCTGCGGGACGGGGCAAAACAGACGGAACCCATCCCGGCAAGCATCGGCATCGCCGAAGCCGGCATACAAAATCAGATAGGTGAGTATAACACCACACTGGCACAGCGAAACAAGCTAATGGCCAACAGCAGTGCCAACAACCCATTGGTGCGGGAACTGGACACCACGCTGGCGTCGATGCGCCTCGCCATATCCAAAGCCGTGGACAACCTGATCGCCGGCCTAAAGATACAGACGGAAAACATGAAGAACAAGGAGCGGGAAACCAGGGGAAAGATAGCCTTCGTGCCCACACAACAAAAATACGTGATCAGCGTGGAGCGGCAGCAGAAAATAAAGGAGGAATTGTACCTATACCTGCTCAACAAGAAGGAAGAGAACGAGTTGCAGCTAACCATCACGGAAAGCAACTGCCGCGTGGTGGACCCGGCCGACGGGACAAACTCGCCCGTGACACCCAAAAAGGCGCAAGTGCTGCTGATCAGCCTGATGGCCGGGTTTTTACTGCCGGCGCTCTGGCTTTACATACACTCCTTGCTCGACACCACCGTGCATACCAGGAAAGAACTGAAAGAGGCAACAAACATTCCGTTCCTGGGAGAAGTGCCGTTGGAAAAGGGGACGCCCGAGAGAGGCCTTGTGGTGAAGGAAGAGTGCCGTGAACCCATTTGTGAGGCCTTTAACATGGTGCGTTACAATCTGGAGTTCATGAATACGGGACGAAAAGGAGGCGGAAAAGTGATCTTGCTGACATCGACCAACCCAAACGCCGGTAAAACATTCGTGACCATAAACTTGGCCATGAGCATGGCTTTAACCGACGCGAAAGTTATCGTACTCGACCTGGATCTGCGGACAGGATCGCTAACCGAGAGAATAGGAATGGGAACAAAACGGCCAGGCTTGTCGAATTATTTAGGCGGAATGGAGGACAACTTGCAAGAACTGATACACACCGCGGATGCGGATAGTCGGTTGGATGTCATTACCTCCGGAACACTGCCCCCCAACCCGGCCGAACTGTTGAAAAGCGAGCGGCTTGACTCAATGATGGAGGAGTTAAGAGCCACATACGACTATATCCTGCTGGACAATCCACCCTATGGCGTTGTCGTGGACGCATTGTTATGCGCCCGCGTCGCGGACCGGACAATCTATGTGGTGCGCTCGGGACTGTTTGACAAACGCGCGCTTCCCGACCTTCAAGAGCTGTACGAATCGGGAAAGATGCCGAACATGAGCGTGCTGCTCAACGGAATGGACCCCGAAAAACAGGGGTACGGGTACGGATACGGTTACGGGTATGGGTATGGAAGCAATGTTAACCCAAAGCCTTTGTATAAACGGATATTGGGATTATAGAAGTCCGATGCTCGCGCGGCCATTGCCAATTGCCCAAAAGTTTCCCGAATATTTTGTGTGGATTATTTGGATAATCCGGCGCATTTATGTAAATTCGCAGTTCAACTTCGGATTTGCATAAACATGGCATGACTAACTCATTTATCAAAAGAGACATAACGCCCGTGATGCTCGAGATGCATCGGTATTTTCCCGTCATTACGATGACAGGACCGCGTCAATCGGGGAAAACCACCTTGTTACGCAAGGTTTTTGACAAGCTACCTTATTATTCGTTGGAAAACTTGGATATCCGGCGCTTTGCGATGAACGACCCGGCCGGATTCCTCAGCCGCCATCCCGAGGGCATGGTTTTGGATGAAGTACAACGTACGCCCGACTTGCTGTCGTACATTCAGGGAATGGTAGATGAGAATCCCGAAAAACGTTTTGTGCTTTCGGGCAGCTCGCAGTTTTCGGTCATCAGGCAGATTACCCAATCGCTTGCCGGACGGACCGGCATGTTGGAGCTGATGCCCTTGTCGTACAACGAAGTCAAAAAGCAGGCAGATGAAAAAACATTGGACGAGGTCATGCTCCACGGTTTCTTTCCGGCTTTGTATGCGGGAAAGAACAGGTACGACCTTCTCTATCCGTCGTATGTGAAAACCTACCTGGAAAGAGACGTGCGTGACGTATTGCAGGTAAAAGACATGATGCAGTTTCAAACATTCCTTCGGCTGTGTGCCGCGCGCATAGGCAGCTTGTTCAATGCCTCCGAACTGTCGGGCGAAGTGGGTGTTTCCGCCAATACCGTCAAATCCTGGCTTTCTGTCTTGCAGGCATCCTATATCATCAAGCTACTGCCTCCTTTTCATGAAAATATGAGGAAACGGTTGACCAAAACACCGAAACTCTACTTCTGCGATACCGGTTTGGCTTGTTATTTGTTAGGCATAGAAACGGAACAGCAGCTGACAAGGGACAAAATGCGTGGCCACCTGTTCGAAAACTTTATCGTGATGGAAGCACTTAAAAACCGTTACAACCGGGGTAAAGAAAGCAATTTGTTCTTTTACCGCGACAGCAACGGCGTTGAGGTGGACTTGCTATTCAAAAACGGGAGCGATTATTCAGCCATTGAAATCAAATCATCGCAAACCTACCATCCCGATTTCGAAACGGGAATCCGTTCGCTGAATACATTATTAAAAGGCAGGTTGACGGATAAAGCAATCTTGTATGCCGGAGATTTCGAGAACGACACCGCCGAGATCAAACTCTTCAATTATAAAAACATGTACCGCCTCTTTTAAGGCAAGAATCACTCCACCATTTTTATATCGTGCAGCCAACTCATGACACGAAAAGGCCATTCATTTACCAGATCGCCCGTGTTCCGCAGTCCATAACCGTGTCCTCCTGACGGATACAAGCTCATAGCAACAGGGGCTTTTGCTTCTTTGAGCGCATAGTAGTAGAAGAGGCTGCTGTTGAGCAACCGATGGTCGTCCTGGGTTTGAACGATGAAAGTGGGCGGCGTCTTTTCGGTAACTTTCAATTCGGGTGAGATGGAGAAATTTTCGCCGTCGAGGTATGCCGGATAGATCAGGACACAAAAATCGGGACGGAGGCTCGCATTATCAAAATTATCTACCTGCGGGTATGTACGCTCGGCATAGCTGTTGCTCGCCATGGCCGCTAAATGGGCGCCGGCTGAGAATCCCATCACGCCTATCCGGTTTGGATCGATTTTCCACTCACCGGCGTGCGAACGTGTGTAGGCGATGGCTCGCTGCAGGTCCTGCAACGGCGCCTGATGCTTCTCAAGGCCTTCGCGTCGGGGCACGCGGTATTTCACCAGCACACAATTAACTCCGTGGCTGTTGAACCGCTTGCAGATTTCCGTCCCTTCCAGGTTGTACGCCAGAATATTGTATCCTCCTCCCGGATTCACAATGATGGTGGCGCCCGAGTTATTATCTGCAGGAGCCGGGAAAAACGTCAGTGTAGGCTCGCTCACATCGCTGATGCGGAGCACCGGACATCCGGCTACCTTGTTGCCCGACAGATCGTCTTTTTGCTTCATTTTTGTTGTTTCTCCGGGAGCGCCATCGGGGAAGAGGAGGATAGGAGTTTCTTGAGCCATAACCATGGTGGATAGTAAGCTGAAAATAAACAAGTATTTTTTCATATGTTGTTGATGTTAAATGAGCCTGAATATCTATTGCCTGGGACCTTTAATAATATCCCTTAGCTTCACTGCCTGGAAAGTCATGTGTGCCACGCTGCTTTCGTAAAGGATTCCAACGGTTTCTTTATCAATCACAGTCAGGCAAGAGTAGCCCCAACCGGGATCTTCATCCAACAGCACCTGGTATTCTTCGGGAAACGATAATCCTCCGTCCAGGCTGGCTTTGATGGTAATGTGATGTCTTCCTTCGGTGGTGTTGGGATTGGAGAACAGCAATATATCCTTACCCAGTACATTTTCATTGGCATCCACTTTTATCAGGCTTGCCATGCAAACCGGTTCCTGCAAGACGCTTCTGTTTGACGGGTGCTCCGTCCAAGTTTTGCCTAAATCCTTCGTTATGGAAACGGCACGGCTTCCTCCGCGATTATCGCGCATATTAAGCATCAAAACGCCGGGCTCGACTTCCGCCACTTGCGCTTCCGTTGTGTTTGTACGGGCGTGATTATGAATTTTCCAGGTCTGTCCGCTGTCCTTGCTGTACATGATGCCGGCGTTGGGTATCCGGATAGAGTCAATAAACTGAATGGGGAAAACCAATGTTCCGTCCTGCATGGTGATTCCCCTTCCGGGACCCTGCAGCAATAAATGCCACGAAGGGTCTTTTACCTGAGAAGTGATGTTGATGGGGTCTGACCAGGTCTTACCGTCATCCATGCTTTTTGTCAGCACCAGCTGCCCCGTCCGTTTTTCATCCATGCCGGCTTGCGAGTTGTGCCATGCCCTGTAATTTCCCATCCCATGTGTCCACAAGGCAGCAATCCAGATAGTTCCGGTGTTTTTATCCACCAGGATAGAAGGATCTCCTACTCCGTTCTGTGCTTTGGGTAATCCGCCATATTCACCGAACGCAACCGGAATACGCATCTTCTCCCAGGTCTGGCCCTTGTCGGTACTCCGGCTCAACCCTATATCAACGTGTTCTTGTAAATCCACACTGTTGTTGTACCGGACGTCGTAAACACCCAGCAACGTTCCTCTATTGCTGGTGACCATGCCTGGAATACGGAAGGCGGCAACGCCATCGTCTCCTGCATGGCGAACCCCCACTCCCATCCGGTGTGTTTCCGTATTATTGGCAAACGATATGGGAGCATCTCTTCCGTCGAGCTTTGCTGAAACCAGATTCACATCAATTTTCGATAACAGGGAGGTGGTGGGTTTCATCTGAAGGCTGATCCAGAAATAGTTGATCCCCGGGAAAAGGGGGTAATTTGCCGAAAAGGCCACTTCGATCCCTGGCGATTTTTGTTCAACAACCTTCACCGAATAGGAAGGATTTGCCTCGCGGGTTTTACCCGGCGTGAATCCCGACAGGTATTGTACAGGATGATAAAATGTTTGTCCTTTACGCTGAACGGCTTCGGTTCCTCCATAATAGAGTTTTAAAGACCCCACCTCGTTCAGGTTTGAGCTTTCGGAGAACTTAAGTTTCAATTCGGTCAATTTTACAGCCTCCCTCGCATCGATACTGATATAAAAAAGGGCATTATCAATGCGGTCTATCAATATAGGAACTTGCGTTTGTTTCACACGAAGGGTGTCACCTGCCTGCATAAACCCCAGCGACAAAAGCATAAAAACGGGGAATACCAGAATTTTTTTTATTAAAATGGGATTATAAGTCATTCGGCAAAGATAAAAAATAAAAATTTCATTTCATAAATAGAGGTAGAAATCCTGTACCAGGTGGATAAATTCAGGTGTGTAAACATGACGCTTCTCCTCAATAACCAATTCGTTCCTATCCGTCTCCGTTTCGCTTCGGGTAGTAAACTCCAATAAAATTCGCTTGGGAGAAGCAGACCGGGTTGGAAGAACAACCGTTTCACGGGATAAATGGAAATTTTCTTTTTCAGACACGGTCATTATATTGTCCCTTTCCGAAAACGGATAGATCAGCGAAAGGGTTCCCGTATCATTAAGAAGCTTCCTGCTCATTTTGAAAAGTTCAGCCGGAGTAAGCGAATCCATATGCCGGGCACCGGTTCTTTTCAGATCGGGCGATGGCAGCGAATTAACAAAAAAAGGAGGGTTGGAAACAATCGAGTCAAATTTCCCTGTCACTGTTGGGAAAAAATCCCGGAACGAAACAGGCAACACCTCTATGCGCTCTTTAAAACGAGAATTATCAACGTTCTCCCTGGCCTGCAAAGCCGCATCTGCATCCATCTCGATAGCTGTAATTTTTGCCAGACTGTTTCGTTGTGCAGCCATTAAGGCAATTAAGCCTGAGCCCGTTCCCACGTCCAGGATCGATTGGCAATCGATAAAATCTGCCCACGCACCCAACAGGACGCCATCGGTGCCGACTTTCATGGCACACCTGTCGTGAAAAACAGTAAATTGCTTAAATTTAAAAGAGTTGTTTCCCATAAACGGTAAAAATCAATATTTGGCACGGAATTTGGTGTAAGATATAGGCATTGCGACAACAAAAATAACACATATTCTGTTTTTCCGAAATAAAATATGAATTGAACCGTACCGAAGATAAGTAAATAAATATGTTTCAAAATAAATTATCCGTATTAAAACCGGAAGAGAGCGAAAGCAACGTCATATCGTTTATTGCCGGAGATTTCCTGGACGGCAGCCAGGAGATCGATGAAAGTTCCCTGAAGGAAAGCCTTCCTATATTACCGTTACGTAACACCATCGTTTTCCCGGGAAGCGGGCTCCCCATCTCTGTAGGACGGAGCAAGTCACTCAAGTTAGTCCGGGCATTGGGCAAAAAACACCGCTATATCGGTCTGGTCTGTCAAAAAGACAACAACGTCGAAGAACCTGAGAAGGAAGATCTATATTCAATAGGTGTCATCGCCGAAGTAATACGCGTGATTGAGCTCGACAAAAACAACCTGAGCATCATTGTCCAGGCAAAGAAAAGATTCGAATGGACAGAGTTCACGCAAACCGAGCCCTATTTTGCGGCCAACTACAGGATCCTGGAATCGAAAAGAGCGGAGAAAGACGACAAGGAGTTCAGCGCCATTCTGGATTCCATAAGGGACGCTATGAACCATATGCTCAACATTCTTGGCGATCCCCCCAAGGAGCTGCTGCAAACCATCAATCACGAGTCGTTCACCGGTATGTTGGTAAGCTACAGTGCCACCAACCTGCCCATTGAAAACAGGGAAAAACAGGAGCTGTTGAGTATAAGTGACGAAAAGGAACAAGCATACAGGCTGCTGATGATCCTTAACCGCGAGACACAAGTACTGGAGTTGAAGATGAATATCCAGATGAAAACCCGCGAGGACCTCAACCAGCAACAGAAAGAATATTTCTTACAACAACAGATAAAAACCATTCAGGAAGAACTGGGCGGCAACACTCAGCAAATAGAGATCGCTGAGTTTCGTAAAAAGGGAAAAACGAAGAAGTGGAGCCAGGAAGTAGCTGATATTTTCGAAAAAGAAATCAGTAAACTGGAAAGGTTACATCCGCAGTCACCCGATTATTCGGTCCAGTTCGGCTACCTTCAGACCATTGTGGAGTTGCCGTGGAATGAGTATACCAAAGACAGCTTCAACCTGAAGAATGCACAGAAAATTCTCGATCGCGACCATTTTGGAATGGAAAAAGTGAAAGAGCGCATCATCGAGCATCTGGCTGTTTTGAAACTGAAAGGCGATTTAAAATCTCCGATATTGTGCCTTTACGGCCCTCCCGGGGTAGGTAAGACATCTCTCGGAAAATCGATTGCCGAAGCATTGAACAGGAAGTATATCCGCGTTTCACTGGGTGGTCTGCACGATGAAGCTGAAATTCGCGGCCATCGCCGCACCTATATCGGGGCCATTCCCGGAAGAATTATCCAGAACATTCAAAAAGCAGGAAGTTCAAACCCGGTTTTTGTGCTGGATGAAATAGATAAAGTGGGTAACGACTTTCGGGGCGATCCGGCATCGGCGCTGCTCGAAGTGCTTGATCCTGAACAGAATTTTGCATTTCACGACAATTACCTCTCCATCGATTACGACCTTTCAAAAGTGATGTTCATCGCTACGGCAAACAACCTGAACACTATCCCCCAACCTCTTCTCGACAGGATGGAGTTGATAAACGTTGGGGGCTACATCAGCGATGAAAAAATAGAAATCGCCTATCGTCACCTCGTCCCAAAACAGCTGGAAAATCACGGCATAAAGAAGAAGGCTTTCAGCATTTCTAAACCGGCCTTACTGAAGATCATCGAAGATTACACCCGCGAATCGGGGGTAAGGGAACTGGACAAGAAAATTGCAAAGGTAACCCGGAAAATTGCCCGGAAGATAGCTGGAAATGAAGAGTATCCCAAGGTATTGAAACCTACTGATGTCACGGAGTACCTCGGCATGGAAGAATACAGCAAAGACCGTTACCAGGGCAACGACTATGCCGGAGTGGTTACAGGGTTGGCCTGGACAGCCGTAGGGGGAGAGATCCTTTTTGTGGAAAGTTCGCTGAGTCGAGGAAAGGGCTCAAAACTTACGCTCACCGGAAACCTGGGCGACGTGATGAAGGAGTCGGCTATGCTGGCGATGGAGTACATACACGCCAATGCCGACCTGCTGGATATTGACCCCGCTATTTTTGAGAACTGGAACACGCACATTCACGTTCCCGAAGGCGCCATGCCCAAAGACGGGCCATCGGCAGGAATAACCATGATCACATCACTGGCCTCAGCCTATACGCAACGTAAAGTGCGGAACAATCTGGCCATGACGGGAGAAATCACGCTGCGGGGAAAAGTACTACCGGTTGGTGGAATTCGGGAAAAAATTCTGGCAGCAAAGCGTGCCGGAATTACCGACATCATCCTCTGCAAAGAGAACGAAAAAGATATTCTTGAAATCAAACCCGAGTATGTGGCAGGTTTGAACTTTCACTATGTGGAAGATGTGAAGCAAGTGCTGGAATTTGCCCTGCTGGAAGAAAAAGTGGAAAACCCCAAGAATTTTATCGTTCCGGCAGAAAAAGAGTAAGGCGACTATCCTTACCCGAACTTTTGTTCATCAATTATTGGGAAAATCGTTCCGAGGAGGTTATATTTGTAAAAATCCCGGCTTTTAGCTCAGTGATGAATGAAATTTTGGGTTTTTCATATCATTCTTGCCGTTACTCTTTGTGCAAAATGCTCTTTTGCCAAGTCGCAATCAAACGATTGGCGCTCCTATCTGGAACAGCTTGCAGAAGAGGGAATGGACGATACCACCATCGAAAACATGTTTCAGGAACTAACGATGCTGGAGGGCAACCCCATGAATTTAAACCGGGTTTCCCGCGAACAACTGGAGCAGTTTCCACTGATCAATTTTGAACAAGCGGCTCACATAGCCGAATTTCTGGATAAGAACCGGCCGGTCTACACGGTATTTGAACTCCGGAATGTCTCTTTTCTCGATTTTAAAACTGTAGAACTGATCCTGCCGTTTTTTTTCGCGGGCAAAGCGGAGGAAGAACAACCAACGGTGCAGGAAATGCTCAGTCGGGGGCGACACGAAGTTCAATCCCGGTTCGACAAGACCCTTCAGAACCGGGCAGGATACGGAGAGTTTGCCGACAGCATTCTTCAGCGTTATCCCAATCGGAAATACCGGGGAGAGGATTTTTATACTTCGATGAAATACGCATTCACTTATCGCGATAAAATTCAGTTTGGGTTGGTGGGCGAAAAAGATCCCGGCGAGCCGTTTTTGCAGAAAAACTATCCCGTGGGATACGATCATTACGGACTGCACCTGATCATTCGCGAACTGGGAAAGCTTAAAACCCTTGCCGTGGGCGATTATCGCCTATCGTTCGGACAAGGATTAATACTCAACAACGACTTTATGATCTCCAAATCCTGGGGCACCAACACCATTATCCGCCGGACACAGGGACCTAAACGACATTTCTCCACCGCCGAAAGCGGATTTTTTCGTGGTGCAGCTGCTGTCTTCCAGGCAGGGAAAATAACCGTTATCCCTTTTTACTCCAACAAAAGATTTGATGCCAATCTTTCCCGCGACGGAGAAATAACCTCGTTCAAGACCGATGGGTATCACAGAACGCCTTCGGAAATAGAGAAAAAAAACAATTCGCGTGAACAGGTAACGGGGGTGAATATCAACTACCGCAACGAGCAGCTTCAGTTAGGCGTGAGCGGTGTATATCACGCCTATAGCCGTATGTATTGCCCGGTTGTTCGCGAATACAACTATTACAGTTTGCGGGACTCGTCCCATTTCAATGCAAGCATTGACTACTCGTACCGCTTAAACCGGTTGGCGTTTGCCGGGGAAACCGCAGTGGCCAGAAACGGAGCCACAGCAACCACCCACATGATTCAATATACACCGTCCGGGCTTTTCTCCCTGTCGGCACTTTACCGCCATTTCCCCATTTCTTACAACGCAATGCATGCGCAGGCATTTTCCGAAGGGAGCCGGGTTCAAAACGAGAACGGATTCTATTTAGGCGTCACCTTCAGTCCGCTGCAAAAGGTATCGGCAACAACGTATATTGACCTTTTCCGTTTCCCCTGGCCGAAAGACCAGGTAGATAAGCCGTCGGCAGGCTTCGACTTCTATTTTTTAGGTACGTACGCCATGGATCGAAACTCCAACTTCGAGCTGCGGTACAAAATAAAACAGAAAGAGCAGAACACCGACTATCCCGAAAACTCCAGAAAAGTATTACCCTACAACACACAAAAGATCAGGCTCCGATATAATCACGCACTAAACAACGGGTGGGACTTCCGGACTACTTTAGATGCCGCTTTGTTCCGCAGGAAATTTTTCCCGCTGGAAAAAGGGTTTATGCTCTCTCAACATGCCGGCTATCGCGGCGGCAAAAAGATCCGGGGCGACCTCTTCGCCGGATATTTTAAATCAGACACCTATGCCACCAGGCTCTATTCTTACGAAAGAAACCTCCTGACGACCTTTTATATGCCGTCGTTCCACGGCAAAGGCATAAGGCTTGCAGCATCAGGCAGATATGCTTTCACCCCCCGGCTGTCATTCTCCGTAAAGATCGGGCATACACGTTATTTCGACCGTGAAACCATAGGCTCGGGAACAGAGCAGATCAGCGGCAACCGCCGAACAGACCTGTTTACTTATTGGCAATGGCAATTTTGAGTTTAATCCCAAATAGTTTCGTACTTTTGTACCGGCGTTTATCGCACAAAATACAGGGTCCACACTAACGTGACGATCGCCAAAGACAAAATTTACTCAACTATGGCAAATCCATTATTGCAAATCGATACGCTAACCAAAAGCTTCGGCGATCGGATGCTTTTCCGCAACATCTCTTTCGGGGTTGCCGAAGGCGACAAAATCGGTCTGATTGCAGGAAACGGCGCGGGAAAGACCTCATTGCTGAACATCATCGCCGGAAAGGAACCCAGCGATAATGGGAGAGTTGTTTTCCGAAACGATATCCGGTTTGCTTACCTGGAACAATCGCCGCAGTTTGATCCCGGACTCACGGTACTCGAAGCTTGTTTTCAAACCGAAAACGAAGCGGTGAAAGTAATTGCGCGATACGAAGAGATCATGGAATCCGGCAATCATCTGGAGCTGGATGAAATTTTAGCAAAAATGGATTTGCTCAAAGCCTGGGACTACGAACAGCGCATCCGGCAGATTCTCAGCCAGCTGAAGATCTTTCAGCTCGATCAGAAAATCGGCGAACTTTCCGGCGGGCAAGTCAAGCGGGTAGCGCTGGCAAACACCCTTATCTCGGAGCCGGAACTGATCATGCTGGACGAACCGACCAACCACCTCGATCTGGATATGGTGGAATGGCTGGAGGAGTATCTTTCCCGCTCGAACATCAGTTTACTGATGGTTACCCACGACCGCTATTTTCTCGATAGGGTATGTACGCAAATCATCGAAATTGACGATCGTCAAATCTACTCCTACAAAGGCAATTATGCCTATTACCTGGAAAAGCGCGGTGAACGCATCGTCGTACAGAATGCCGAAGCTGACAGCGCACAAAACATCTACCGCAAAGAGCTCGACTGGATGCGCCGGCAACCGCAGGCCCGTGCTACCAAAGCAAAATCGCGCATTGACGCGTTTTACGAACTGGAAGAGCAGGTCAAACAACGCAACCAAGCCAACGACATAAAACTCTCGGCGAAAGGTTCGTATATCGGCAAAAAAATATTCGAAGCCAACCACATTACCAAAAGTTTTGGCGACATTAAGATTACCGACGACTTCAACTATATTTTCACCCGGTACGAAAAAATGGGGATTATCGGTAACAACGGCACCGGCAAATCGACGTTCATAAAAATGTTACTGGGGATCGAACAACCCGATTCAGGAAACTTCGATATCGGAGAAACGGTGAACTTCGGGTATTACAGTCAGGAAGGGCTGCAGTTTGATGAACAGACCAAGGTCATTGACGCCGTCCAGAAAATAGCCGAAGTCATAGATCTGGGCAATGGGAACAAACTCACGGCATCACAGTTCCTGCAGCATTTTCTCTTTGCTCCGGCCAAGCAACACGATTTCGTCTACAAGCTGAGCGGTGGTGAAAAACGCCGACTGCACCTCTGTACCGTGCTTATCAAAAACCCCAACTTCCTGATCCTTGACGAGCCTACAAATGATCTCGATATCATTACACTCAACATACTGGAAGAATACCTCATCGGATTTAAAGGCTGCCTGATCGTTATTTCCCACGACCGCTATTTTATGGACAAGGTGGTGGATCACCTGCTCTGTTTTCACGGAGACGCCGAGATCCAGGATTTTCCGGGGAACTACACACAATACCGCGACTGGAAATCATTGGAAGACAAACGGGTTGCCGAAGAAACAAAACCACCAAAGCCGATAAAAACTTCAGAAAAACCTGTCCAACAAGAGAAGACCAAACTCACGTTCAGGGAAAAACAGGAATTTGAGGGGTTGGAGGCAGAAATCCAACGCCTTGAAACGGAAAAAGAACAATTGGCACAACAACTCTCATCGGGGAATCTCTCGTCAGAAGAGCTAATCAACGCATCAAACCGCATATCGCAAGTCGTCAGCCTGATTGACGAAAAGACCTATCGCTGGCTGGAGCTGAGCGAATTCGCCTGACTTCTTATGCCAGAGAAAAACTATACATCCTTCAGAAAAAAGAGGAACTTCTTCGGAGTAGAAATTCTCACAGCCGGTTATGTCGCAATTACCTCTGTCATTGTCATCGTTCTCTGGAACAGACTGGATAATCCGGGTTCCTTCTTGTTGGCTCGTATGCTAATTATCAGCGGAATGTTTCTTGCCTATTCCGCCACGTCTATGCTTAACTTTGCACCGGCAACGGCTTTCGTCCGTGTCCTCTTCTCCGTAGGACTTATCACTTACTGGTATCCTGAAACCTACGAATTCAATAAAATATTTGGGAACCTGGACCACGTTTTTGCTTCCGCAGAGCAATCTATCTTTGGGTTTCAGCCGGCCCTGGCCTTTTCGAAGCATTTTTCCTCGGAGTGGATTAGCGAAGCATTCTACATGGGGTATTTCTTCTATTTTCCCATGATGATGTTCGTCATTTTGTACTGTTTCTTTTATCAACGGGAGAAGTTCGACAAATTAACTTTCATATTCTTGGGATCGTTTTTCCTTTATTATTTCTTGTTTATCTTTATTCCCGTCACCGGCCCGCAATTTTATTTTCCGGTTATAGGAACAGAGAATGCAGAAAACGGATTTTTTTTGAATGTTGGCAATTATTTTTATTACAACAGCGAACTGTTGCCCGTTTCCGGTTATGGGGATGGATTATTCAACCGTTGTGTCAGGGTATTGCAGGCAATGGGAGAACGGCCCACTGCCGCATTTCCAAGTTCGCACGTGGGCATATCCACTATACTGATGATGTGGTTATATAGAAATAATAAAAGAATAATGTTCATTGTTTTCCCGTTATACGCTCTTCTCTGCGGAGCAACCGTATATATCAAAGCACATTACCTGATTGATGTTTTTGCCGGTTTCATGAGTGCCTTCGCTTTTTATGGTTTGTTCGCGTTGTCTTTCGATAAGCTATATGGCCGCCGGGGTTCGGTTGAGACCGGAAGCCCAAATCCGACAAAACAGACAACTATTTAGACATAATTTAAATTTTGACCTGCAGATAAGTTGAGCGCTAAAACGGTTATTTAATTTTGTATCTTTGTGAGAGTAATATATTTTAAAATTTTATAAAACAACCAATTATGAAAAGTGTAAAGGGAACCCAAACAGAGCAGAACCTGCTGAAATCTTTTGCAGGCGAATCTCAGGCAAGAATGCGCTACACATTCTTCGCAAAACAGGCCAAAACAGAAGGGTATGAGCAAATTTCGGCCATTTTCCTGGAAACCGCAGACCAGGAGATGGTGCACGCAAAACGTATGTTTAAATACCTGGAAGGCGGAATGCTTGAAATTACAGCAACTTATCCGGCAGGAATGATCGGCACAACTGCGGAAAACCTAAAAGCCGCCGCTGAAGGCGAGAACGAAGAGTGGACCGATCTCTATCCTCATTTCGCCGAAGTGGCCGAAGAAGAAGGATTCAAGGAAATTGCCACCATGTACCGGATGATTGCCAAAGCGGAAGCAGTCCACGAGGAAAAATACCTGAAGCTACTGCAAAGGGTACAGGACGGGACCGTTTTTGTACGCGAGGAAGAGATCGAATGGTATTGCCGCCACTGCGGTTATGTGTTTACAGGCAAGAAACCGCCGAAAAACTGTCCGACCTGCCTGCATCCGCAAGCCTATTTCGAACCCAAAAACAGTGCGGATTATTGATAGAGAATGCTAAAAATGACTCGTTCTAAATACGCGTTACAGGGTTTATAGGACAAAAATAATTAATGTATCAAAAAGGTTATCCCATGGTTTATTTTGAAGTGAACCCCGATAAGTTGGACAAAAAACTACCGTGGAGCACTACACCATGAGATAGCCTCTTTTGGATTGCTAATCGAATCTATTCAGGAAACTAAATGTCTGATTAATAACATCATTAAATTTTGATTGTGAGTATAAAAAATATCCATGAATACCTTCTCCATGAATAATCAAATCACAGGAGTTCCCTAAAGAAACTATCTTTTTTTGAAAATTTATGACACCCTCAATTGGCACCACATTATCTTTCATACCATGAAAAATAAGAATAGGAGGTAAATTTCCCTTGATGTTATGCAAGGGCGATAATTTTAACCACTCATCCCCTATCTTCTTATTTCCGTACCCTTTTATGGAAGTGTCAACTACTGGATAATAAAGGATCACATACCGTGGTTGTGTAGAAATTGCCAGGTTGTCGGATTTTTCATTGAGAGTATCAAATAACAGTGCGCCTAAAGCAAGATGACCGCCAGCTGATAAACCACTTAGGGTAATCTGTTCTGAGTCGATTCCTATCTCACTCGCATGTTCTTTCACATAGCGAATGGCAGTTTTTACATCTTTAACACAATCGGAGACTGTGTGGTTTTTGGAGAGATTTAAAAGCCTGTATTCAATGGAAATACCAATCCATCCCTCTTTAACGAACTCCTGCAGTATTGCATATACCATCGTAGGATTACCTCCAGCCCAACCTCCTCCATGTATCCCTATAATGCATGGTTTTAATAACTTATTGCTTTTCTCTGCAGGTTCTAGAATATGCAGCTTCAATTCGTGATTATCTACTTTCTTGTAAGTGATTTTTCTAGTCGGGTGAATTGAAGCGTTCAACTCATCAACGTAGCGATGGTTATCCTGAGAATACGTTTTAAAATTCACAATTAATAATGTCAACAATATAATAAGCAAATTATATCTCATCTAGAAATAATCTTTATTTGTTATTCATACATGACTGAGTAGAATCCTTTCGCATAGTTAAGTTGGTTTACTTTTGTAGTTAATCAAGACCGAAAGAATACGTATCTCTTATAGTATTGATAATCTGGCAAAATTCAAACTTTAAAAGAGTTTTGAATTAGATCAAATAGTTCATTTGTCTCTAACTCTTCTATCATTTCCTTTGCCTCGTCATTACTTATCGTTCTTAATGGAAGACGACATGGGCCACAATCCATATTTGCAATCTTCATAAGATATTTTCCAGCAACAATACCTCCTCCATGTCTGCTTATGATGTTCATTAACCTTACAGACTTTGCCTGAAGTTGTCTTGCCAAATCTACATTATTGTTATTGAATGCATCTATCATTTCATAATACAACTCAGGGATCAAGTTGTAGGTTGTTCCAATACCGCCTTCAATACCGAGAGTTAATCCAAACAGTAATGTTTCATCAGATCCATGTAGAATATCAAATCGCATATTATCGAAGAGTATGCATTGCTGCATATCCATGAAATTGCTATTGGTATATTTAATCCCGACAAGATTGGGTATTTCATTTTTGGCCTCTCTTAGTAGATCAATCATATTGAAATTAATGCCTGTTCGTACTGGAATATGATAATAATAAAATGGAATGCCTGGAACTACATCTGCGATTATTTTTATATATGATACAAGATCTTTGACCGTTTTGGGTTGGAGAAACGTAGGTCCCATAACTGACAATGCATCCACTCCTATATCTTCTGCATATTTTGCCAAAACCTGTGAGTCCTTGTATGAATTTGCGCCGACATGAACAATAAGTTTAAACGTTTCCGAACGTTCTCTAGCCCATAAATCCATAATTGATTTTCTTTCTTCTACACTTAGCAGCATTCCTTCCCCTGAAGAGCCGAGAATAAAAGCTCCCTTTAGCTTCTTTTGCTTTAATTTATTCGCGTAAGCTGGTATTAAATCCTTGTTAATTTCTCCATCCTGTCTAAAAGCCGTAAAAACAGGTGCAATTAAACCTCTTATTTTTGTAAATTGTATCATAAAATTATTTTTTGTGTGTTTTGTTTCCTTCTGATAATTTTTCTATTAAATGTTTTAAATACTTGTAATAGATTTCACGAGGTTGAATATTCCTTTCTTTGCATATAGATGCTGCCAACCCAACCACTTCCCCCATCATAGATATTGTTCTCATCACCCTTACTGTCCCCAACGCTATGTGAGTGACGCTGATATTTCGGCCTGCCATAAATAGGTTAGTAATGTTCCGGGAGTAAAGACAGCGATAGGGCACAGCATATGGCGATATCTGATGTTGCACAGCTCTTGACAAAAATGGTTCTTCGTCAAAATTATCAAAGTAGATAGGATAATGTAAATCTATACTCCAGGTAGTGGTAAACGAAGCATCAGGATAATAGATTTGGTTGATGATATCTGTTTCGGTTAAGATCACATCCCCTAATAACCTTCTCGATTCCCTTTTACCTGCGATATAGGCAATCCAGTTCAACGAATAATGTTTATATCTTTCACTCCTTTTGCTGTTGTTTTTAATAAACGACCAGTTACCGAAAATTACCCTCAGTGCGTAATCCCTGATGTTTTCTACATCCAGAGCCTGGTCTTTAAAGAAGCCAGTTTCCCAGTTCCAATCCCCTTTGATTTTATGTTTACATGTTTTTTCGTTAAATTGTACAGCCCAAGGGCAGTCTGGAAAAGAAGTCTCTTGTTCTTGTGCAGTAGCATACCACTGGCAAGAAGTACCCATAACCAAATTATCCGCTTCATCAGGAGCAGACGACTCATCTGTCATCTCTTTACTTTCTCTACCAACCCTGTAATCTGCTCCTGCCAGAAACCCCAGGTTAGCATCACCGGAACAATCAGCAAAGTAAGTGCCTTTAAAGATATATTCTTCGTCGTATCGACAATTTACTCCTCTGACAGCGGTAATACGATCACCATCTTTTGTTACGGCAACCACGTGAGTCTGCAAAAACAAGGAAATATTTTTTTCAGCTTTCAGAGTCTGCAACTTTAAAGCATCTTCATAGTTTGATGCAGGTCCACCATTGTGAATCTTTTTTTCCGGATACTTTTCTATGATTTCAAAGATTCTTTTGCTTCTTTCTGATGTCGGATCCTTCTTAGCTTCCCATAACGTCCAATGCCCTATGGGTCCAAATTCATCAACCAACCTCCCTAATTCAGAATAGGGCTCTTGGTAAATGAGTCCCGACAGTCCGACGCGCACTTCTGAACTATTATTGCCACCCAGTATCTCTCTGTCATGTATCAACGCAACTTTACAACCGTTTCTTGCAGCTGAAATAGCAGTTGAAATTCCTGCGATACCTCCTCCTACAACAACGAGATCGAAATTGCCATATTCTTTAATTGGAGACAAGTTGAATTTTTTGCGAAATAATCTCAAAGATGAGTAGTCGTTTGGAGGCACAAATGCGGGTTCATCTGTGATAAAAATAGCATCACATCTACCATTAAACCCTGTCAGATCATGAAGGGCGATTTCGATATTGCCGCCCTCCAATTGTATCTCACCTCCATCCTGCCAATGCCAAGCTGCATCCTCAGTACCAAAAGTTGTAGCTAACGCCTTTTGGTTTATAAGCACCTGAAATTTTCCCGGAAAGTAATTATTATTCCAACTAGCAACCCAGTTTCTGGTTCGGACCCAAACTTTATACATGCCCGAAGATTTGATGGTAATAATGGTTTTCGCATCTCTTACAGGTATTCCTAAACCATGAGCCATCAGATAGGACGAACCCATAGACACAATACTCTGTTGATCTACTACCCAACCACCAATATCCTCAAAATGCTCCGCTTCTATAAAAATACTCTCCATTTTTTATTTGATAAATCTGATTAATAGCATGTCACAGGAATCTTGTAGATTCATTTGGCATATTATTTATTAATTATAATCTACATTTGGTCATCATCAACCAAGATCACCTGCTGCTGATGTAAAAAACCATTTTTTCGAAACTTATGTTATATCGTCAAAACGAAGTGAACAGCAATTCTACTTTTTCAACAAGACAAAAATTGCTATACTGTTACCATTCACCTCTTGACTCCGTTGATTTCTTCCCATGGAAATTCTAATCTAACAATATCAGGCGAATTACTAACTGATTTCACATAAGTGATAGTATTAAAAAATGTTTTACCATTCTTTTTAGTAAAAAAAACTTCGGCATAATATGCATCTCCTGGACGCTGATCCAAAGTGACATAAGTTTCCAGATGCAAGGTTTTAGGATCAATCTTATATAAATTAAGACTGTATGGATTTGTATAATCTCTTCCCAACAAATACATTGCCCCATCTTTTAGAAAAAGTCTCGGTCTACCAATTATACTTTGAACACAATTGTAATTTTCAGTTAAATTGACTTGCTTTACTAGTTTAAAATTATTGTCCGTGTGAAATATCCATTGTTGGCCATCATATCCTCGTGTTGTTACAATAAAACCATCACCATATTTAATGAAAGAACTTTCATTTATATCTATTTCTCCAAACTCAAAGCTTAAGTTGCGAACGAACTCCCAGG
This sequence comes from Petrimonas sulfuriphila, assembly GCA_038561985.1. Taxonomy (NCBI): domain Bacteria; kingdom Pseudomonadati; phylum Bacteroidota; class Bacteroidia; order Bacteroidales; family Dysgonomonadaceae; genus Petrimonas; species Petrimonas sulfuriphila. Next base: position 708,230 of record CP073276.1, read on the forward strand.
ATTTTCCATTATTATTTGACTTGATTACATGAACTTCTCCATATTTCCACCCTTCTTTCCCTATTTTTCCCAGCAGTTCAGGAAAAGTCATCACCAACATATAAACTTGTGATCCAACAATTATGTCTTCAAAAACATATCCGTATTCAATCCCGTTTACCGGCCCCATCTTTTTCATCACCTCAAAGCTCTCGCCATTATCCTGTGATCGAGAATAATAAATCCCTATTCGGTGATTGTTTCTATAGTTAGGTGTAGGTACTATTTTCTGCATGTCAACGTAATTAACAATATCACCATTTGGGAACTTCACCCATTCTCCCATTTGAAAAATTAATCCATCAATATCGCCAATTATTTTTGTTTCAAGTTCCTTTTCCTTTATTACATCATACTTCATAATTTCTAGCTTAGCACCTGGGTCTCCACCGTGTGCCTCACCGCGCTTATATGAAATCAATACCGTGGAAGGGTTGATTTGCAATACGGATGGGAAAGCAAGATAAGACCATCGGTCCAAATCTTCTGATGCTTTCAGTACTTTTTCATATTTTGTTCTGTATTTCAACTGAATGCACTCTTTATCTTTTTCACTTAAATTCTCCATCGCTGTAAGCGTATTAGGAAGAATAATGAGGATAATCGACATTACTATATTGTTTATGATTATCTTAATCATCGTATGATGACTATGAACACAACACTTTTTTTTCATTTCCTTGAATATTTATTAATTTTTATTGGCTATAATCCTAAGATAATTATATTTACTACTTTTTCTTTATTAATAAGTTGTAAAGGTACGACATAGCAATCTCATTAAAAAGAATTACTAATTCCGTGAAATAAGAAATTATATCGAACTTTAGTAAAACTGTTATTTAAACCCGGGATCTATTAAGAGATTTGGATTCTCATTAGTAGCCCTTAAAGGGATAGGATAAAAATAGCGATCTTTTGTAACATTTCCGCCATAGTTATAGGGCGTGAGAAAAGCATTCATAACGTCAAGTGCTCTATCAGTCCTTACCAAATCAAACCAGCGAATATTCTCTCCAATAAACTCCCAACGTCTTTCATTTTCTATCCACAAACGAAAATCATCCTGAGATTGAATTTCAGCTGAGGTTTTAGGTGCTAAACCAGCACGTAGACGAAAATTGTTCACTATGTTAAAAGATTCCCCATCCGCTACAAATCCAAGTTCATTTAGACATTCAGCGTAAAGCAACAAAACTTCGTCAAATCGGTAGTCAATATAATCGATATCCCAATCGTGTGCTGTTGAAACAGGTCCATCTTGATATTTTCTGCAGTAAGGTTCATTATCAATAAGATTTCCATTTGTATGTTTCCATACTTGTTGTATGGATATGGGCAAACGGAAATCATTTGATTCAAAACTATTAACTAAATCTTCTGATATATGAAGACAAGCTGCATTACCTCCAAATATTATACCTAACTCTCCTGATTTGGCTATGTCTCTGGGTGCATTTCGTGAAGGAAAAGGATTTCCCTGATTTCCAACTCCAGATAAACAAGTAAATGATGCTACAGACTGCTTACCTGACTCATTTGCGTATAAAAAAATGTCTTCAAAGTTAGGAAAAAACTCAAATTGATTCGAATCAATAACCCTTTTTAACCAGTCTTTTGCTTCGTTCCATTTATTGTTTTTAAGTGGATATCCACTCTCAAATACGAGTACTTTTCCCATATAAGCAATTGCCACATATTTGTTAAAACGACCTGAAATGGTAGAAGAAGGTAATAAATCAGAAGCTTTTGTCAAATCTTCTTTTATAAAGTTATAAACCTCTTGCATGGTTGATCTTTCTACAGTATAACTTTCAGATAAAGTTAATGTTTTATCTATGATTGGAACTCCTGCATATATGCGAACAAGATCAAAATATACCATTGCTCTTATTAAGCGAGCTTCGCCTTCAATTTGATCGCGATTCATTTCAAAATCCACTTTCTCTAAATTTTCTAAAACAGTATTACATCTATTTATTGCATTATAACTAGCAGCCCACATATCATTTAGTAAGGGAAGAGCACTTGTTTCTTCAAATCGGGAGGTCTGTCCATCGTCATAATCTTGCAATTGGAATGTGTTGTCAGATCTTGATTCTGTTAACCTGAAATAAATGTGATCTCGCAGTTTATATTGCCGAAGTATGTAATAACAACCTGCAATAGCTTGATTAAATTGATCTTCGTCGCTAAAAAATGTTGCAGAACTTTTTTCTGATATTGGATATTGATTCAGTGAATCACAACCAATAAAAAAAGTTGTAGATAAAGTGGTTATTAGAAGTATTGTAATCGTAATTTTCTTCATGATTTTTATATTTTAAAAAGTACACGAAATACCTATTGTATAATTCTGAGATATAGGATAAGTAGTTGCAGAGTCGTTGTTAGGTACTATAGCAGAGTTGGATTGATTTGCTGTAGTTGGGGCATGATTGTAATGATCATACATATATACATTATCTACGCTTAATTTAAAATTCAAGGAACTAATGATATTTTGGTTTTTCAAAAAACTCTGTGGTACTGTGTAACCAAGTGAGATATTACGTAATGCAAAATAAGTTTGATCAAACAACCAGAATGAAGATGGGGTGGTCATGTTTGCAGATACAACAGCACGTGGGACCTTACCGTTACCTGGATCCTCTTCTGATTTCCAACGATCTAACCAAAACTTCCAAACATTACCTCTGGATTGTCCATCTTGACGACCAAAACTTCGAAGAATTTTACCTCCAACCTGACCATCGACAGAGAAACTCAAATTAAAATCCTTATATGTAAAAGTATTTGTCATACCGTAAGTAAAATCAGGATACGCATTACCTTGAATAAACTTATCATCATTATCTATGACGCCATCCTTGTTATAGTCAATGTATTTTGTATCTCCTACTTTTTGAGTTTTATAATGCGGATTGGAATCAAAATCTTCCTGATTCATGAAAACACCATCAGTGCCAAACATATAGTAACTTCCTATCGGCTGACCAACTTCAGTAATAGTAACCATATATCCATCTGCATACCCATAAATTGGTGCATTATCATCACCTAACTTTAATACTTTGTTTAAATAATTGGAAATATTGGCATTCGTTGTCCAGGAAAAATTCTTCCTGTAAACGTTTGTTGTGGTGAGTTCAAATTCGAACCCTTGGTTCTCTACTTCACCCAGATTCTTCATTGCGCTGCTGAAACCCGTAACTTGAGGTATATTCAAGTTAAGTAGAAGATCTTTTGTTCTCGCATTGAAGTAATCAACATTAAACTGAATTCTGTTCTTTAGAAATCCCATTTCGAGACCTACATCCAGAGTATGGGTTTTCTCCCATCCTAAATGTGAATTCTCATACCCACCAATAGAATAACCAGGAACTACATCATTACCCCAAACATAGTTGTTGGAAGCGAGTGTAGAGTAAGGAGCATAATTCCCAATATTGTTATTTCCGGCAACTCCGTAACTCCCTTTTAATTTTAAATTGCTTAGCCACGTTAAATCTTTCATGAATTCCTCTTCAGATATACGCCATCCTAATGAAACTGCTGGGAAATAACCCCATTTGCTATCTTTACCAAAACGGGATGACCCATCTCTACGAAGAGAAATATAGCCTAAATAGCGATTTTTATAAGCAACATTAAATCGAGTAAAAAATGACATCATTGTCCATTTATTCATACTGCTACTGGCTCCAGTCATATCGGTACCGGCGTTCAAAGTTTTTACCTGGTCGTCAGCAAAACCTGATCTGGCTGCATAAATTGAATAGTATGAATTCTCTTGATAGGAAAATCCCCCAATAGCCCCAAATTCAATATCTTTAAATAATTTTTCATAACTTAATACGTGCTCTGTCAGATAGTTGGTATTTTCTGTTGACTCTGCAAATCCTGAAGAACCTTTACCTCTAGTTAAATTAGCCATTATGTATTGCTGGGTAGTACTATTATTGAGATAGGCTCCAAAGGATGAACGCAATTTAAATTCGGAAGTAAATTTAACATCGGCATAAACGTTGGCTCTTATTTTTCTGGTTTTGTGAAATCGTGTTTCATCCCGTAACTGAGCTAAAGGATTGATGATAAAAGAGCCGGCATATGGATAATATCCTCCATTTTCCGTATTTTGTTCAAGTCCAATAACAGGAGGAGTTAGTTGAATACGACTAACACCTGCAGCATTGGAGGAGGTTTGAGGGTCATTTTGTTCTTCTTGGGAAGCATTTAAATTCACTCCTATGTTTAAAAAGTCTTTTACTGAGCCTTCAACATTAGATGTAAATGAGAGTCTGTTAAAATCGGTATATAAAACCACTCCTGGTTGATCTAACCAGTTGGATGAAATATAGTACTTGACATCATCCGTTGCTCCGGAAACCGATAACTGATACTTTTGCATAAGAGCGTTCCTTGTAGTTATGTCATACCAATCGTGATCGGGCAAAGAAGCAGGATCTGTCAACCATAATGGATCAATTTGATAGGCTGCGGCCCTTTTAGAGTTGTCATTATTTCGGTTACCTCCATTTAATTCATAGGTATTATTCCGCTCCTCTATGGCAAATTCAATCCATTCATCTCTATTCAATACGTTTATCTTACTCCATGGGCGTTGTACAATCAAATCTGTATTTAACTGAACAACCGGCTTTCCTTTTGTACCTCTTTTAGTTGTAATTAATATAACTCCTTGTGAACCACGTGAACCATAGATCGCAGTCGATGCCGCGTCTTTTAAAACTTCAATTGATTCAATATCACCTGTAGTTACACTTCGTAGATTATCAACGGGAAAACCATCAATTACATATAACGGATTGTTTGAAAAATTAATAGATGAAATTCCACGAACTTTAATATCCATTCCTCTGCCTGGCATACCATCCATTTGCATAACACGTACTCCGGCAACTTTTCCAATTAACGCTTCATCAGCTGAACCTGTTCCGCGACTGATTAAGTCCTCTCCTTTAATTGTTGAAATTGCATTTGTAACGTTAGATCTCTTTTGTGACCCGTAACCAATTGCAACAACTTCGTCCAAATAAGTGACATCTTCTTTTAGAATCACATTTATAACATTTTGCGTAATTGGGACCTCAATGGATTCATACCCGATATACGAAAAAACCAATATTTCCCCTGGTTGTGCGTTAATGATGTAATTTCCTTGAACATCACTTACAGTTCCAATCGTTTTTCCTTTCACAACAATATTTACACCAATTAATGGCTCACCGTTCTCGTCAGTTGTTAAACCCTTAATTGTATTATTTTGCGAAAATAAAATTAACGGTAATAAACAACTAAAAACAATAAAAAACATTCTTTTAATCATCGTTCAAATTTTTAGGATTAATTGTAAATTAAGTATGCACATATAATGATATTAGTAATTTATAAACCAGTAACAATCTGTTTGAGGTATTAGAGACTATATCGCTGTTTCTATTTTATTGAATTATTATATTTTGTAATTTGCATGTGGTGGATTAGGGAATAAATTGTCACACTTTTCTTCCATTGTTTCTTCTTATTATTAGCAAGTTGTCAATGAAGCTTAAAAGCACCCCAAGAATAATACCTCCGACGAGTGAGAAAGTGGTAACCCACAACGATGAAATACCAAACAATTCAAAGAAGGCAATAAGAATTGCAATTGCTAAAGAAAACACTCCGGCTAAAACAGAAGATCTGTCAGTAGCATAAGGCACAAACAAGGCCATAAAGAACAAGACAAACAGAGGAGCGACTACCAGATTAACCACTTTTTGAATTATATCAAATAGGTTCCCCGTAATATACGGTAGAAAAAATGTGGATAGAGCTACCAAAATACCGAGTATAAATGAGATTTTTTTAATTAATTTTAAATCACTTTTATCATCAGATGACTCTTGTCTTCTTTTTTTCGTTCTTTTCTTAATGATATCTTCCAGAATTACTGTAGAACTTGAGTTTAAGCCTGAAGATAAACTTGACATTGCGGCAGCTAATAAGGCAGCTGTAATTAATCCCGTCAATCCCGGAGGAAGCCCAACCCTTATGTATAACGGAAATAGTGAATCCGCATGATCGTATATGGTTCCTCCATTTTCCATTAACTCAGGATTATAAAAGAAAAAAGCCATTACGCAGATTCCCGCTATAGCCAACAGAATTTTAATAAGTCCGCCACCCCAAAGTGATATATTGTATGAGGATGAAGCATCTTTTGAACTTTTGGTGGATAAATACCTTTGTATTGCCATTTGATCAGAGCCCGCTGTACACACCTGTATGACTAATATCAATATAATAATATTTCCCACCGTCATTCTTTTAGTAGGGTGAATTCCCCAATCAAAGGCTCCCCAGTGAGCATATACTGAAGGATTAAAAAGAGATTGATCTGGACTTAGCTGGCTTATTACAAAAATAATTGTCAGAATGAGTCCGAAAAACATGATAAAGGATTGAGCTACATCAGTTCTGACCACAGCCTTTATCCCACCCATGGTAGTATATATAACCGTCAATATTGACAAGGCAATGCTTATATAAGGAACTAGTGAACGATCAATATCTAATATGGGAACCATTGCTATGTCAACAGTAGCGTAAATAATAGTGGTCATCCATAAAAAACGCAAGCACAGGAAGAAAAGCACAGCAAGTTTTCTTGTATTAGATCCCAGTTGAATTTCTAAAATTTCATATGCGCTTTTGACGTTCATTTGCATAAACTTAGGAATTAAGAATTTCCCAACAATCCAGTTCGCAAGAGGTAAAGCCAAAATACCCGCTAAAAAAACCGGTCCATACTTAATCATTTCACCCGGATATGAAAGATAGCTTAATGTACTGAAAAGAGTGGCAAACAACGAGATACCGATCATAAAAGGGTTCATTGTTTTGCCTCCAAGAATATAATCTTCAGCGGTTTTGTTCTTTCGTGAAGACAAATATCCAATTAATAACATTAGTACAAGGTATGCTATTACAATAATCCAGTCTAAAATTGAAAAATTCATATTTGTTAATTCTTTTTATGACCTGATGTTTTTAATAATGCATAAGACATGGCGGATAGAACATCCTTTTTGTTTTTGTCTAATTCTGCACCATTCTTACATGAATATAATTTCAGAAACTCCTTTTGAATGAAGTTGAAATCTTCCTGATCTGCAAAATTCCCCAAGGCAACATAAGCCTCGTATTGATTAATGGATTCATTCCTTTTTGCTAGAATTCTCAATTTCTGCTTGATCAGATTGATGTAATGACTTTTTCGTTCTTTTTCGGGGCAGGTACTTAGTGCACCGCTTAACAGGTAAGTTGAAAAAGGATATTCAGTAGGTTGATTTATTGCTCTTTCAGCAACACTTTGCCATGGCTCCCTTTCCATTTTTCCTAAAAATTTTAACCCGTATGCCATTATTCTTCTGTAATCTGAATTATCAGATTGAAGTGTTTTGAATAAAGTTGTATAATCTATACTGGAGAGTGATGAATCTGGACAAACATAAGACCAATTCAGGTAAGCATTACAGATGTTGTTTTTTCCAGAATCCAGAAATTCCAATTGAGGAATGTTTTTCAGGGATACCGACAACTTGGCGAGACTTTCAACCGCGTGTATAATATCAGGGCTGCTTGGGTTCATATAGATTTGAAGGATTTTCTCAATATATCTATTTTTTTTATCTGTATTCTTCTCGTTCTTTACCCTGCATCTCAAATATCCAATTCTTTTTTCAGGAATATTCTCATAATTTATCTCCAATTCATTTAATATCGCGTCTACGTCTTCATTAAATCCTAAATCTATCAAAAACTCTATCGCATGAATCTTGTTCCAAAAAATGGTATCATTAACTGTTTCGTATAGATAGTTTAGTGCAATCTCTTCTACACACAATTGATTTCCATTAATTGCAAATGAATTAGTTAGTATAAAGGATAATAACAAAAAGGATAAAAATCGATTCACAGGTTTAACTCTTTTTGGGAGATTTCAGGGGTTTAACTAATCTACAAAACTTGTCTTCTCTCTTTAATATACATATGATAAGGCAATAGATGCCTTTTAATTACATTTTCATACCGGTCACTATCTCGACTCTCAATTGCCTTAATGATATCAAAATGAGTGGCCTTTAGATTATTACTATTCATCTTTTGATTAAAAATTGCAAACTCTGAACTATCATAAAGTCTGAAACGCATCGATATAATGATCTGCATTATATCGATCAACGTCTGGTTGTTCACAATTTTATAAATAACAGTGTGAAATTTAATCTCATCTTCTGTCGATAACCGAACATCCTTGTTTTCAATCATATGCAACGGAAGCACCTCATACAGATCCCTGATGTCTTGCTCCTGTAAATTTTCAAACAAAGAGGGTATTATACCGATCTCTAAAATATATCTTAAGTCAAGCAGATCCAGATATCTCTCTTTGCTCAATAGCTTTGGATCAATAATCCGACTAAAGTTTTTCTTCATATCGGGTTCTTGTAAAAAAATCCCCTTCCTTTTTCGGCTGTTGATTATTCCAAATGAGTGCAACCTGCTGAGGGCTTCTCTAACAACATTTCTACTTACATTCAATTGCTCTGACAGTTGACTTTCATCAAACATGAATTCATCACCCGGCTTTAAATGACTCTCTTTTATATAATTGAGTATTGCCTCTTCTGTCAGGTCAACCAGAGTGGTAGTCCCTTTTTTGATTTCGAGTTTTCCTGTTATATTTTCCATTATATAGTATAAGTATTATATGTCCTACATAATAACATTTGCAAATGTATTAATAATTCAATTCATTGATATCTAAATTATGTTAATAAAGCAAAAAAGCATCGATTTTAGTAAAAAATATGACGTTTTTTATTCTTCCTCCAATGAATGGACAATATCAGAAATTTGAATAAAACCCTAGGGATATGTTTATAACGTCACAACAGTTTACAGAGATAACAATTATCTAAGAGAATGTAAATTAATAATCCAGAATACAGGGATAGAACAGAAAACGAGCTAATACATCGAAGTATTGGAAATTTGATTCAGATGAGAAGAATTAGATTGGATGGGCGGCAAATTTTGCAATCCCTTTTCTGCAAAGAATTTCAATAGAATTAGAGGAAGCATGTATCGTGCAAATGTCGCGCAAGCAATAAAAAAAAGCTATCTTCCTGCATTACAGTCCAATAGCTTTAATAACGTATCTTAATAAGTGACCCCGACAGGATACCTATAAAGAAAGAACAATTTTCTTACATTTTATTCAGTATCGAAAAATGATAAAATTAATACCATTAATAAACAATGAAATATACTTTTGTCTTTATCAGTAAGAATTAAAAACGGTAAAGTTAAATAAAATTAATATCTTACTAATATTCTTACTTTTCTCTTTTTTCTTACCTTATTTCTTACTTTAATTTTTTACATTTGTGAAGTGTTTAATCAATCATTTTTTCACAATGGCAAAAGTAAGTTTTTATTTAACCGACAAAAACGCGAAAGACGAAACAAAACTATTTGCGTTTATCAATTACGGATTGTTTGTGTATGATGAAAATGGTAAAAAGAAATATTTACCGTTGAAATACACAACCAACATTGAAGTTATTCCGGCGTTATGGGATAACAAGAAAAATCGCGTAAAGGAATCTTTAAAATGGGCGCAACCTGAAACTTTTGAAATAAGTAAATTTGCAGTTGAGGAATCGGCACGAAAGAAATATGAATCGATAAACAACGAAATAGCCCAATTTGAGCAATCCGCGAAAAGTATCGTTTCAAAATTAACCGTTAACGGCAGACTTCCGCGCCACGAACAAATAAGAAATGAGTTAGACCGGATTTACAACCCGAAAAGATTAATCGGCAGTTTGGAGCAAATCAATTATCAATACTTTGATTTAATACAATTTATTGATCATATCGTTAACACCTCAACGAAATTAAGGAACTCAACAAAAAAGAATTACAAAGTAGTTAAGAAAAACGTTGAGGATTACCAAAAGAAATTCAAAGGAACAATCACACCCCAAAACGCCGATATTGATTTTTATAATTCATTCGTGAAATATCTAACAAGTTTAGGTTTAGGGAAAAACACAATCGGAACGCGGATAAAGATAATTAAAACAGTCCTGAATTATGCCAACGAAAGGATTGACAATGTATGCCAGGATTATAAAAAAGAATCATTTGCAAAACCGAGTGAGGAAACGGAGGGCGTTTATTTAACCCAAGACGAATTAAACTCCATTTCCAACCTGAAATATTTACCACCGTATTTGGAAAAAGTCAGGGATTTGTTCATAATTGGATGCGATACCGGTTTGCGTTTTTCCGATCTTTCAAGGTTGACAAAAGATAACATTAATTCGGATAACACTATCAGCATAAAGACACAAAAGACCGGTAAAGTTGTTGTTATACCAATGACACCGCGAGTTAAAACCGTATTTGAAAAATACAATTATGTTTTGCCGGACAGTATCAGCAATCAAAAGTATAACGAGTATTTAAAAGATATTGCACGCCGGGCGAACTTAAAAGAATCTATTTCAATTACCAAAACCATCAAGGGAATGTTAGTTACCCGCACCGTTGAGAAATGGGAACTCGTTACGAGCCACACCGCGCGCCGATCCTTTGCAACCAATGCGTTTTTGGCAGATATTCCGGCAATCGCTATAATGAAAATCACCGGGCACAAAACAGAATCCGCGTTTATGAAATATATTAAAATGACCGCAAAGGATAACGCCACAAAATTACAATCACACAAGTTTTTCACTCAAATGGCGGTAGTAAAATGAAACCAATAAAGAACATTTTAAATTTAAGTTTGTCGGAATTATTGTTTGAGTTGTACAATGCCAACGAAAGATTTATTTTTTCAGGTATTGATTATTACAACCATATAAGGATCAATACTAATAATTTAGATATAAAGTATTTATATCAATTATATTCAGATTTTTATCAATTTATTCGATTGGAGGTTTATCTAATATATTACAATTCTGAAAAATATAATCTTACTACAATTATCAATGATCACCCCTATAATGATACAATTGATTACGATGTAATTGATTTGAGCGAACCAAAAGATGATGTTTATTCTTTGTTGGAAATGTGTTGGGATATTACCGGTTATAATGATAATGTTAGATTTGAAAATGAGTTAGGGAATAGATTGTTAGAGGATTATTATTCAATATTAGATGATATTTTTTTATCAATGAATATTGATAAAAAAAATCGTTGGGGGGATAAATTATTGAAATTATCTTACCAAAATAATAAACCCCTAAAGATTCAGAATATTCAATTACAATATATTGATTTGTTCAATGTAGAGTATCGCGATGATATAATTCAATCGAAATTTAAACAATGGTTGGTCCGCGAACATTTCAACGAATCAAATGAAATAAAAAGTCCAACAAATTTTGCACGTGTGTATTATTTTTTGAGGGAAAAGGGTATTACCAAACAAATATCAAACCAATCAAAAGTGATGCGTACATATTTTGGCAATTTTGGAGTTGAAGTTGTTGAGAGATACAATCCGGAGAATGATGCACCGCAAGTTGTACGCAAAACAGTTACCGGAGAGTCGGCAGAAACACACGAAATGTTAGGAATGACACAAAAGGAGAAAAACACCTTATTGAGTATATTTAAACCAACCTAAACTAACTTAAAACTAACTTCCTAAATTCCGTTTATTCCGTTCCGGAAATATGGAAATGCGACCGGGTAAAAACACGATAAGTTTGCATAAACCAATAAAAAAAGGTATATGACAAACGAGATTATTTTAAACGGAATCAGTTTAGAACAGTTAGAAAACAGTATCAAAACAATCGTATCGGAAACGGTACAAAATGCAGTTGCCGGATTAACCTCAACGGCAAAAGACGAAACACCCGAACTTATCACTCGAAAAGAAACAGCCGATTTATTAGGCGTTACTTTGCCCACGTTACACGTTTGGACGCGAAACGGAGTTATACCCGCCAAACGTATCGGAACACGCGTAAGATACGAGAAACGCGCCGTATTGGATGCGCTCAAAGATATTGAAACAATTAAGTATCGGAGGGCGTGAAAATGGCAAAAAAGAGTTTAATCCAATCGGCAATCAAAGGAATTTTTAGACGAAACACTTCGCACCCCGACGTATGGGATTTAAACCCCGACACCGGCGATAAGATGCCGTTTCAATGGTTTAGGTTATCAGAACCCCGCGAACATTATCTAATAGCACAGGGCGCGTTAAAAGTAGCCGAGAGCCACCACAACGGCGTTAAGGTATTGCACACCGGATTAAGGCGGACAGTCGATGAAATGATCTTTGCCGGGAATCTTTACAACCCGGTTAATGAGAAACGGAGTTTATTGTTATTCGGATGCGATCCGGTCGCGCACACGATAACCGTTTATATGTTTGCAAATAGGAATCCGCGAAACATTAACAAGTATGTTGAGGAGGTGCAGAATGATTGACGGCGTACAGGGTTACAATGTTCAGACCAATATCGAAACCGACCGCGCCACGATTGACGGTTTACAATTTACGCGCGATAAGAGTGAGGGATTTTGGATGAAAGGCAGTTTGCATAAATTCCACAATAAGGGCGCGCACAATGCCGATGACTTCCGTTATACGGATTTGGTTGAAACGGTTTACAGACTTCAAAAAGAATTATCTATAAACCCCGAAACTACACAAATATCGCGCGTTGAATTTGGCGTTAACATAACATTGCCGATTGATGCCTATAATGTTATCGATAGTGTGGTATTATTCAGGAATGACACCGGAGGTTATGACAATGTCATGCGAACCTTTCAATTTAGTGATTACGTATTTAAGATTTATAACAAATCGAAGCAGTCCGATGTCAATGATAATATCATACGCGTTGAGGTAAAAGTTACACGTTTGCGCTATTTGAAACAAAACAAAATCCATGTTCAAACACTTGCCGACCTATTGGACGAAAACGTCTTAAATGGGCTGAAAAGAGTGTTAGTCGATGCGTTTAAGGATTGTTTGATTATCGATGTCCCGAAAGAGAAAGTTAAGAAACTAACAACGCCACAACGTTTGGAATTGGCAGAATACACGAACCCGATTTTTTGGAATAGAATCCGGCGCGACAAAACAAGAAATATCACACGCGAAAAGAAAAAGTGTTTGAAGTTTATTGATGAAATCGGAGGAACGGATTTAAAAGAAAAACTACTTGCTGAAATAACCGATAAATGCGATTATTTATTGAACTTTTCAGAGCTGGAAAGTGTCAGGATTTTCCACCAAAATAGTAAGCAGAAAAATAGCGGAGTGTCAGGATTTTCCATTTTAGATGATAGTATGAAAAATCTGACAAACACACCCGCGCCAAACATTATCAATTGTGCCGGTTGTGGAGCGATAATAAACAACCCCCGCAAAGGGCAAAGATTTTGTTCCGCAAAGGTTGTAGGATACGAAAAGGCGCACCGATGCCGAAATAACGTTAGCAATCCAAAGAACAACACACAACGTTCAATCAGGAATGTTTTATCTATTCCATTGATGTTTGATTTACGCGATATGATTGATAACAAAAAAGAGAAATATTTGGATGCCGTTTGAACCGACCGCCGGAGGATCATAAACAAACATTCAGGTAAACATAAATAACTCGCGCGAGGATTGTTCAAAAAGTGAATGATCCTTTGCCGGTTAAGGTATGCACCCCCTTTCACTATCAAATAAACACGCGTTCAGTCCCCCGTAAATTTTCCTCAACATTTTACAGAATAATCCGATATGTCGATTAACCGATTATCGTTACCGTTACGATTGATCAGCCACAACACGATTAACCGGAAAGAGCCGGCAGGATGCGTTAAAGTGTCGATAACGATGTTACCCGGCAAAAGAACAATGAGCCGAAATAAGGCGATTTAAGGCGTTATAATTATTTTACAGGTATTGCACCAACTTTTGAATTATAACCCAATACGGAGCGATAGAACTTGTTAAAACCGATGGTTTGAGCCACACTTCAAAACCTGAATTTTGAGATAAAAAGATATTTAAATCGGGCGTAAAACGGCGGTAAAACGGTGGTGAAAACCTGAAAAAACCTGAAATCAGAACCTTATAAAAACCTTACATTTGAAACCTAAGTTTAAAAGAACGGTGAGGTTTTCTTACACTAAAAAAAGGATCATCCGGGCGTATCATTTTAAAAACGTTCGATCAGAAATCAAACCTCAACACCCTATCATTATCACACGCGAGTAATTTTTGTATTGTGGGGAAAGACAGCCGTTATAATTTGGGGGGTTAAAAAAGGCGAACGGCAGATAATCAGTCCGCCGTTCTAAAGTGTTTAACCAATCAATGGCAAAAAGTCATTGAGAAGTATTGCAAAGATAATATTTTATTTGATAACGAAACAGCCAAAAAACACCCGAAAATGCACCTCAAAAAAACCGTTCTTACCGATATTCTTACCTTTTTAAAATGAAAAACGACACAAACAAATGAAAGTCAAATGTTTATGCCGTTTTGAGTGTGACCCCGACAGGATTCAAACCTGTAACCTTCTGATCCGTAGTCAGATGCTCTATTCAGTTAAGCTACGGGGCCGTTGTTTTTGTAATTTTCGCCTGCAAAGTTAAATCAATTTTTAAAACTACACAAATGTTTTTATGTTTTATATTTGTAGGAAAAATGATTCTATGAAGAAAGTATCCGTATTAACTGTCTTATTTTTAGTTGCATTTATTGGTGCAATCTTTTCACAACATAATTTTGCTTTAAACCTGGGTTACGATCACATGCAGGCACACACCGGATTTTTAGGGGTGGAATACCGGGTAGACCACAATTTACAGAGACACACCTCGCACGGTCCTTTTACTGTCGGCATAGGCACCTACTTATACGGAGAAAACGGAAAATTCTCCCCTGCGCCGGAAATACACCTGAATAAAACCTGGAAACATTTCATAATCAACGAAATATCAGTATCAACCAAAAATATTAAACCCAGCGTGGGGATTACATTCTTTAACCTGACCCGGTTACAGTTTGGTTATAGCTTTCCCATACAACAATCTGATTTAAGAGGATTTTCTGTCGGAATCCATGTTCTTATTGGGAGATCTCCCTTTTACGACGAGATACGGGTATTCTAATCATGCGCAGACTCAAAAAAATTAGAGTTATTATGCATATTTTCGTCTAAAAACGCTTTGTTAATTACCTGAATTATTGTAACTTTGCAGTCCGATTATTAAAATTTATTACTTAAAAGTTTGATTTATAGCTTTTTATTTGCCATTTAGTCCCTTAGCCAGACAAAACGGGGAGCGAAAATCAGAACTTAATTTTATTAAACGATTTAAAAACAAAAAAAAGTGAATACTTTAAGTTATAAAACCATTTCCGTAAACAAAGAAACGGCTCAGAAAGAATGGGTTTTGGTTGATGCGAGCGGCCAATCGTTAGGACGTATAAGTTCTAAGGTGGCAAAACTGTTGAGAGGCAAGTACAAACCAAGCTTTACTCCGCACGTGGATTGTGGTGATAACGTGATTATCGTGAATGCCGACAAAGTTGAACTCACGGGCAACAAATGGACAGACAGGGTTTACTACCGTCACTCGGGCTATCCCGGCGGTCAAAAGGTATCCACTCCTGCCGATCTTATGAAAAAAAGCCCCGACAGGCTTTTCCGAAAAGTGGTAAAAGGGATGTTGCCGAAGAATAAACTCGGCGATGCTATTCTGAACAATCTTTACGTGTATGCTGGAAACGAACATCCGCATCAAGCTCAAAAACCCAAACAAATAGATATTAATACACTCAAATAATAAGATGGACGTAATAAATTCAATTGGAAGACGCAAAGCCGCTGTAGCTCGTGTATTCATGAGTGAAGGTTCAGGCAAGATCGTTATCAACAAACGCGAACTTGAAAATTATTTTCCTTCATCCATTCTGCAGTTCATCGTGAAACAACCGTTGAATAAACTCAACGTGACTGAAAAATACGATATCAAGATCAACCTGCAGGGCGGTGGATACAAAGGACAATCGGAAGCAGCAAGACTAGCTATTGCACGTGCATTGGTGAAGTTAAACCCCGAAGATAAACCTGCGTTAAGAGCCGAAGGCTTTATGACCCGCGATCCCCGCGTTGTTGAACGTAAAAAACCAGGGCGTCCCGGAGCAAGGAAGAGATTCCAATTCTCAAAACGTTAATTTTTGGATATATTCACCGGTTCTTTTGCCGGAAAGATATATAAGAACCGCACAAACCGGTTCCACTTAGTGACGTTTAGTATCTAAATCGTAAGGACATTACCGGGAATAATCGCTTCGGTAATTTACCTTACGGTTCGACTAAGAAAAAGAATGTAAACGAATAAAAAAACAACACAAACAATGGCAAAATTAGAATTTGACCAACTACTTGAGGCAGGAGCACACTTCGGCCACTTGAAAAGGAAATGGAATCCTGCAATGTCTCCCTATATTTTTATGGAGCGCAACGGTATTCACATTATCGACCTTTACAAAACAATTGCAAAAACCGAAGAAGCCGCAGCGGCTTTAAAACAAATTGCCAAAGCCGGCAAAAAAATACTCTTCGTAGCGACTAAAAAACAGGCAAAACCGGTTATTGAAGAAAAGGCACAAAGCATCAATATGCCTTACGTTATAGAGCGTTGGCCTGGTGGTATGCTTACCAATTTTCCCACTATCCGCAAGGCAGTGAAGAAAATGAGTAACATTGATAAGATGATTAAGGACGGAACATTTGACACGTTGTCGAAACGCGAAAAACTGCAAATCACCCGTCAGCGTGCTAAACTCGAAAAAATGCTCGGCTCGATTCAGGATCTTACCCGTCTACCATCCGCTCTTTTCGTTGTTGACGTAATGAAAGAACAGATTGCTGTGAAAGAAGCAAACAAACTTGGCATTCCCGTATTCGGTATTGTTGACACCAACTCTGATCCGAACGACATTGATTTCGTAATTCCTGCAAACGATGATGCTGCAAAAGCCGTAGACATGATCCTCGGATATCTTTGTGAAGCAATAAAAGAAGGCCTGGATGAGCGTAAAATTGAAAAAGCCGATGCCAACGCAGCAGAAGACCAAGAAGAGGAAGGTGCAGTACCTCGCAGGGAAAGAAAATCAAAAGCAGCTAAGAGAGAGCGCGTTAAGAAAGAAGACAAAGATGCTATCAATGCATCTGTAGTAAGCAAATACGCTAAAGACGCAGACGTTGAAGAATAATACGGACAACAACGGCCAGCTATCAGATGTCAAGATAACAGACACTTGGATGCTTCAATGTTCCAACGTCTGAAATCTACCAGCGAGGCGGTCTAAGGTCTCTTCTTTGAAATCTAAAAAGAAAACAACTTAAAAAAACATAGAAATATGGCAGTTACAATGGCAGAAATCCAGCATTTACGTAAAATGACAGGAGCGGGAATGATGGATTGCAAAAATGCATTAAATGAAGCAAACGGCAACTTTGACAAAGCAGTAGAGATTATCCGCAAAAAAGGGCAGGCAGTTGCCGCCAAACGCGAAGATCGCGAAGCAAGTGAAGGGTGTGTGCTTGCAAAAGCTCAAGGAAACTATGCTGCAGTAGTAGCATTGCAATGCGAAACCGACTTTGTTGCTAAAAATGAAGAATTCATCGCATTGACTCAACTGATACTGGATGCAGCTATCGATCATAAACCCGAGACGTTGGAGGATTTGCTGAATATCCAACTTCCCAACGGAACCGTTTCCCAGTTAATTATGGATAAGATCGGCGCTACCGGCGAAAAAATGGAACTGGGTTATTTTGAACACATTTCCGCACCATCGGTGGTTTCCTATATTCACATGGGAAACAAGTTGGCGACCCTTGTTGGATTCAACAAGGAAGAAGTGGCTGAAGACATAGCAAAAGACGTAGCAATGCAGGTAGCGGCAATGAATCCAATTTCGGTAACACCCGATACTATTCCGGCAGAAGTTAAAGAGAAGGAACTGGAAATTGCACGCGAAAAAGCACGCGAAGCCGGGAAACCGGAGAACCTGTTAGACAGAATTGCTGAAGGCGCTTTGCAGAAGTTCTACAAAGAATCAACACTACTGCAACAGGAATACGTCAAAGATAACAAACTGACCATTGATCAGTATCTCAAACAAAACAACAAAGACCTTACCGTAACCGTTTTCAAACGGGTATCGTTGAACGCATAACGAAGAGAGATAAGGGCTAAGGGCGGGACTTTAAGTTCCGCCCTTACTTTTTTTGTTACAACAGCTTTTCCATCTGCTTCTCCAGTTTAATCAGATCTCTGGTGAAGTTGCGGATGCCTTCGGCCAATTTTTCGGTAGCCATTGCATCTTCGTTCATCATCCACCGGAAGGTTTTTTCGTCAACGGTAATTTTTTCGATAGCCATTTCACGGGCCTGATCTGCATCCAGTTTTTTCGTCAGTAAACCCTCTGTGGCTTCGAGCTCCCTGAGCAACGTCGGGGAAATAGTGAGCAGATCACATCCAGCCAGCTCGCAGATCTCGTCAATATTACGGAAGCTCGCACCCATTACCTGGGTTGGATAACCAAACTTCTTGTAATAATTAAATATCCCAGTCAACGAAATCACTCCGGGATCCTCCACAGCCGGTATGTCTGCTACACCGAGGTTTTTTTTATGCCAATCGAGAATCCTTCCCACGAACGGTGAAATTAATCGTACACCGGCTTCGGCACAAGCAACAGCTTGTACCTTGGAAAAGAGGAGGGTGAGGTTACAATGTATTCCTTCTTTTTCAACGATTTCCGCCGCCTTTATTCCTTCCCACGTAGAAGCAATCTTTATCAGTACCCGTTCACGGGAAGTTCCTGCAGATTCGTACAATCCGATAATTTCGCGGGCCTTGACTACTGTTGCATCCGTATCGAAAGATAGACGCGCATCGACTTCCGTTGAAGCTCTCCCGGGAACTATCTTTAAAATTTCCAACCCAAAGTTCACGGCTAATTTATCCATGGCTTTAGGAAGTTGTACCTGCCTGTCGGACGATGATTTCCGGGCAAAATCGATAGCATCGTCAATCAGGTGTCTGTACCGGGTATCCTGTGAAGCAGTATAGATTAACGAAGGGTTAGTGGTAGCGTCAACGGGTTTATAAATTTCAACCGATGAAAAATCACCCGTATCCGCAACAACCTGGGTATAGGTTTTTAGTTGCTCAAGCAGGTTCATAATGCTGAGAAATTAAATTTAACAATAAACAGTATGGTGCAATAGCGCTTATTCCGCTTCCATTGAAGCACCGGTTACAACTTCCGTTTCATCGGTTGTGCTTTCCTCGAGCTGCTGTTTCAGGTAATTGGAAATAATACCGGAACCATCCTTAGCCGAGGTAGTCGTTTCAGCAGTCTGTTGAACAGGTTGTGGTTCTTCAACGGTAACGGTTTTCTTATTTACAATCAGCTGTTTCCCTACCGAAAGCCGATCGGACCGTAATCCGTTCCACG
This sequence comes from Petrimonas sulfuriphila, assembly GCA_038561985.1. Lineage (NCBI taxonomy): Bacteria > Pseudomonadati > Bacteroidota > Bacteroidia > Bacteroidales > Dysgonomonadaceae > Petrimonas > Petrimonas sulfuriphila. Next base: position 727,866 of record CP073276.1, read on the forward strand.
ATTTCAGCTGTGCCACCGTCACTCTATTTCTCTGAGCGATCTTGCCCAGATTATCGCCGTTGCGTACCCGATAGTATGCATTCACAGTCTTTGTTGCAGTTTCTGGATTTGTGGGTTGCTGTGCCATCGTGGCTGCATCCGTCTCCAGTACGGCAGGATCAACAGCTTTCTTCCTGACGATAAGATTTTTGCCTGCAGAAATCCGGGTAGACCTTAAGTTATTCCATGAGCGGAGTTGTGAGACAGTAACTCCGTTCCTGGATGCGATCTTCGAAAGGTTGTCCCCTCTTCTTACCCTATAATAAACATTTTCTCCGTTTCCTGAGACGGATGATCCTGACGAAGCCAGATATCCATCGGTATTTTCGCGATGCGTAATATAGTCATCTCTCCGAAAATTCATTATTTCATCTTTCTTTTCGAGAAACGCATACATCTTATTGATAGGCAAAACAAGTGCATACCGTTGATAGTTACCCGGTACCCTGTCCTTTTTAAATTGGGGATTCCACCGCCGGATATCACTTAGGGGAATATCCAGAACCTCGGCTATCTGGTTAAAGTGCACCTGATTCTCCACGTGTACAGTATCGAGGGCGATCATCTCCTGAAATGACTCTATCGGACAGATATTGTGCTTATCGTAAAAATTCATGATATAGTTCGCTGCAATAAATGCAGGCACATAACCGCGGGTCTCCCGCGGCAAGTTGTAATAGATTTGCCAGTAATCGCGCTTGCCTCCGCTTCGGGCTATGGCTTTATTTACATTGCCCGGTCCGCAGTTGTAAGCAGCAATAACCAGGTTCCAGTCACCGTAGATTGCATAAAGATCCTTAAGGTATCGTGCGGCCGCCTCGGTCGATTTATGCGGATCACGGCGCTCATCAACAAGGCTGTTTATCTGAAGTCCGTAACCTTGTCCCGTCCTCAGCATAAACTGCCACAAGCCCGTTGCTCCCACCCTCGAAACAGCCACCGGATTAAGTGCCGACTCAATTACTGGTAGATATTTTAATTCCAGAGGTAAGCCGTATTTATCCAGAGCTTCTTCAAACATTGGAAAATAGTATTTACCGATAGTTAGCATATATCCTACCATATCGCGTCGACGGTTGGCGTACATATCGATGTACTGTCTGACCACCTGGTTATAGGATAATTCCATCTCCGTAGGCATATCATAAAGACATTGGGTGTAAACACTATCATGAAAGACTACATTTGCGCCTTGCCTGCACATGTTATCCGATTTTGAAAAATCGATCTGCCACTCATGCAGTAACGTAGCCAGGTGTTCGTTCAGGCTTTCGGGTGCAACGATGGAGTTATCCTGAATATTATCTTTGTTTGGGTGCAAATTTTCTTGTGCAAAAACAATGGTTGTACTAATTATTCCACACGAAAACAGGATCAAAAAAAACTTTTTCATTCTCTCTTTTTCAGGGAAACCCGCAAAGAGCTTCCGGTTGTAATCTTAAAAACTAAAACTGCATCTAAATCCGTAAGAATCCGCCAGGTAATTTGAATCTGCCTTTTTGAAAATTACCGGCTCCACACGCATCGAAAGATCGGGGCTCACATCAAATTCAAATAATTGTGCATCTACGTAGGCATCCACAATCCCAAGCCCATAAAGTGCCACGGTTAAAATTATACTGAAATCCCGGTAATACCTGAAGTAGTTTTTTCTGTCTTTCAACACTCCGGAAAACCAATTCTTGTCTGCTGTTTCCGGGTCCATTCCGTAGGGCAACATGTTCCCCCAAACATGATCATTGGTCGGATCATCGTCCAGCAAGGCCCTTTGTGCATCAAAATAATCCTGATAATGGCTGTTATTCCAGGATATAGCGTATGAAAGTCCTACAAACCCACCGTAAAGTATGGGCAATTTCCAGTACTTTCTGTTGTATATCTGCCCCAATCCCGGAAAAATGGCCGAATATATCACGGCTTTCTTTGGATCGGGTTTGAACGTTTTTTCCCCTATGATGGTGTCTGGGAGAGAAACAACTTTAATGGAGTCAGGGTGCTGTGGAACCGTGTTTTGCTGCGCTGTTAACTGAAAGGCGGCACTGATGAATATTAAACAAACAATGTTCCGGTATTTCAGCATAAACGTTACTTCTTCATTGTATCAAACATACCGATAATCCGTTCCAAATCTTTAGCAGAGGAAAAGGGGATCGTAATTTTTCCCTTGCCGTTTTTGTTGCAGTTGAATTGAACATCGGTTTTAAAATAGTTGGAAAGGTGTTGCTTCAACGCATCAAAATCATCGACAAAGGAACTTCCCGAACGATTCTCCCGGTTCTTACCATTCTTTTTGCCAGATTTTTCATTCAACGGTTTTCCTTCAGCATACTCACGGACAATTTTCTCCACGCTTCTGACCGATAATCCATCTTCCAGGATAAGGTTGTATAGGGAGAGCTGTGCCACCGGATCGTTCATAGTAACCAATGCTCGTGCATGGCCCATATCTATTTTTTTGTCCTTCACTCCCATTTGTACTTCGGCAGGGAGTTTCAGCAATCTCAGGTAGTTGGTAATGGTTGCCCGTTTTTTCCCCACTCGATCGCTCAATTGTTCCTGGGTAAGCGAAAGTGAATCAATAAGGTTTTGATAAGCCAGTGCTATTTCGATGGAGTTAAGGTCTTCGCGCTGAATATTTTCAACCAGTGCCATCTCCATCAACTCGTCATCATCCGCAGCTTTTATGTACGCAGGGATAGAAGTCAAGCCGGCCATCAACGAGGCTCTGTATCTGCGTTCCCCGGCAATGATCTGGTAAGAGTCATCACCCTCATGCCGCAACGTTACCGGCTGAATGAGCCCTATTTTCCGAATGGATGTAGCCAGCTCTTCAAGAGACTCCTCATCGAAAACACGCCGGGGCTGGTCGGGATTAGGAAACATTTTCGAAAGTTCTACCTCACTGATGGACGTAGAGCCTTGCGATTCAACTTCACTAAAAGTAATAAGTGCGTCTAAGCCTCTTCCTAGTGCGTTTTTTTTTGCCATAATCTATAGATTGAATGGAGATTGAAACTTCGTCGAGACTGAATGAGATTGAACGGAGATAAGCTGAGAGCAGTTAATCCGCATCAATCTATTTTCGATCTTTAATCAATCTTCTTATTACAAAGTTAAACATTTTTCTCGATTAATTCCTGTGCCAACTGCATATGGTTAATGGCTCCCCGTGATCCGGCATCGTACATTAGCGCCGGTTTAGCATGGCTCTGCGATTCACTGAGCGTGATGTTTCGCTGAATAACCGTATTAAAGACAAGTTCCTTAAAGTGGCTCTTTACCTCTTCGTATATTTGATTATGTAAACGCAGGCGGGAATCGTACATGGTAAGCACAAAACCTTCAATCTCGAGGCTTGTATTCAGTTTCGATTTGATTATCTTGATGGTGTTCAGCAACTTACTCAACCCTTCCAGGGCAAAATATTCACATTGAACGGGGATAATAACGGAATCCGAAGCTGTCAAAGCGTTCACAGTTATAATACCAAGCGACGGGGAGCAATCGATAAGGATATAATCGTAAGTGGCCCGCAGCGGATTCAGCAGATCGCGCAAACGCCTTTCACGATTTTCCATCTGGACCATCTCCAACTCTGCTCCTACCAGGTTAATGTGTGAGGGAAGAATGTCGATATTCTCAAAAGGTGTTTTCATCACTGCGTCAGCTGGCTTACATTTGCCGATAAGCCCCTCGTAAATCGTGTATTTCAACGTCCGAATATCAATACCCAATCCCGACGAAGCATTCGCCTGAGGATCGGCATCCACAACAAGCACATTCTTTTCCAAAGCAGCCAACGATGCTGCTAGATTAATAGTAGTAGTGGTTTTTCCCACGCCACCTTTCTGATTTGCCAATGCAATAATTTTGCCCATTTAATAATCTCCCAATTGAAAAAGCAAAATAAGCAATAATTCCCATAATTCTATGTTAATTAAATAAAACGTTCTGTTTTTTGTTGAAAAAATGAGTACTCCGGGAATAATTCTCCTTGTTAGAAATCCATCTTCCTGATTATGGTCGACGCATGCTTTCCGAAATTACCCGGCCCCGGGAAATAGTTGCCATCGTAATACATGCTAAAGTTGATTTATCATCAAAAAAACAACAAGCACTGTTTTCGGAAAAAAAAATTCTCGTTGGGTATCATTCGGCTATTCTTATAGTATATTTGCAAAGATATAATATAGAATCATTTTAAATAACTATACGGAAAGTAAATATCATTTACCTAAGACAAAACGACGGTAATAAAAAAGGAAAATGAAAACATTCATACCGCATACGGCCTTACAAGAAGTTGTATTAAATATTTCCACGGTAGAAGCTCATCTGCCCATTGGAACCCGGAGTGCGGTATCGCCCTACCCTCCCACTCCCTACCAATCATTGATTTTTTATTGCAGAAATCCGATTTCAATGAATAAAAACAGAGAGGTTGAATTCACCCAACAACCTTTGAGTGTCTTGTTAGGCCCACAAGTTTCACGTGTAAATATCAAAGTGCACAACCGATTAAAAGCAATTCGCGTGGATTTTCTACCCGGTGCAATGTTCCGGATACTAAAAGTTCCGATGTATGAACTACTTGACGAAGGTTTTAATGCAGGGGATCTTTTCGGATCAAAAATGAAAATCTTAACTGAACAACTATCTGAAATTACTGACTTGGAGGTTGGGAAAAGGCTTGTGGAAAACTTTCTGTTGGAACGGTTGCACAGTATTAATAAACAGCAACCTTTCGATAAAGCCTTACGTGCGCTGTACATAAACGACGGTAATTTAAGCATCACAAAAACAGCGTCGCTATCTTGTCTGAGCATCAAACAATTCGAAAGAAAGTGTAAAGAAAGAATCGGAATGAATCCCAAGAGTTATGCACGGATCCTGAAATTTTCGAAGGCTTACAGGCTACACGAAGCATTTCCCGAAATGGATTGGATAAGTATCGCGTACAAATCGGGCTACTACGATCAGATGCACCTGATAAAAGATTTCAAAATTTTTGCCGGGGCAAATCCGTCAGAAATTGAAAAACAACTCCGGAATACCGCTATTAAAATGCAAAAAGACCTGAACTTTTAAAGTGTCGATTTTTTACTATGCACACGGCTGGTGCAGCATCTATATTTGTTGAAATTAACATCCCCTTTAAACTGTAATTAAATGAAAATTTCAACTTATGTCGCATCCATACTGTGGTTAATTTGCAGTTTATCAACTGCTCAGGAAAACAAAAACCAGGGAAACAAGAACTTACCCCTGGAGCAATTAACAGGCTATTCTCAAACATATTATTTCAGTCCCGGCTGTAAGGAAAGGGCAGACAAAATCGCCGCCTTTATAGAAAACGCTGTTTCTTATTTCAGGAAAGAGATCGCTTTCACGCCAAAGACAACACTTTTCATACTCGCCCCGCAACACTGGGAACAATACGCCAGATTTCCTGTTTATGGAATGCCACACAACTTGGATTATTACCGGTTGGCTGTGGCATCGGAAGATAATCCGTTCTGGAAAAGTTTCTTGCCATCATTGGAACAATTGCCTCCAGCATTGGTTGAGCGCATCCAGAATGCCTATCGCCAAACCGATGGGAGCTACAGCATGCAACCTTTTTTCGACCTCTTGGCCTTACACGAGATGGGCCATTCCTATCACGCCCAAGCCGGGTTAAAAATGCATAGAAAATGGCTGAGTGAATTGTTTGTCAATATTATGCTACACTCTTTTGTCGCGGAAAAACAACCTGAGCTTCTGCCTGCTTTGGAAACTTTTCCGGAGATGGTTATCGGTGCGGGTTCATCGGAATACCGCTACACCTCCCTGGTCGACTTTGAAAACAATTACGATGACGCGGGGAAAGGCATGACTAGCAAAAACTACGGATGGTATCAAAGTAATTTTCACCATGCTGCGAAGCAAATTTACAATGCCGGAGGCAGCAGAGTAGTTAAAGAACTTTGGATAGCGTTAAAAGAACATCAACAGGAGATGAAAGATAATGAATTGGTCGACATGTTACGGAAAGAAGTGCATCCATCGGTGGCGGATGTTTATTTGAAGTGGAACCAGAAGCAGTGAAAGCCTAATCATTCCCACAAAAATGTACTGCCTCTGTCTCCTTTTCCCGGTAATTTTTCCTCCTCAAAGAAAAATTCTTTCTCACCGAAAGCCGGTTTAAGATCATCAAACCACGTAGCTGAAGCGCTGTATTTTGCAAAAAAAGGGACATCCACCAGGTGGGGATTGCGGCACTGTAGAAACCGGAGAACAAATACTTTCTCCCCTTTCACTTCAGTTACTCCCAGGACTTGGACCTTGCCGGGACCGCAACTCATGCTTGGGCCCCTAACCGTTCGGGCAATTCCGCTTACGTTCGTATAAGCCTTCCTGAAGATATTCCATGCCCTTGCCAGAGGAACTTCAAAAAACGCTTTCGAGCCGGTATCACGGGCAACAAACATATAATACGGGACAAGCCCCAAACGGACCTGCTCTTTCCACATCTTCGACCAGGTTTCCGGATTATCATTGATGTTTCGTAACAACGGTGATTGAGTCCGGATCTGCGTTCCGGTATTCCGTATCCGCTCAATCGCCCGCCTAACAGCATCTGTCATTAATTCATCGGGATGATTGAAGTGTGCCTGAAATGCCAGGTGCTTGCCTGCTCTATTTACTTTTTCGAATAAAAAAAGAAGGTCGTCGGCATCTTTATCCGTCAAAAACCGGTAGGGCCAGTAAGCAAGTGATTTAGAACCAACCCGTATGTTTTGTATATGGCTAAACTCTTTCGATAAAAGCGGTTCTATGTAAGCCGATAAAATTCTTGCATTTGCCGTTAAAGGATCTCCCCCGGTAAACAGCACATCAGAAACTTTAGGGTGTTTAAGCAGGTATTTGTGAAGCAGAGCGGCTTCCTTCATCGCAAATTTTAGTTCGCTCATTCCTGTAAATTGCGGCCAGCGAAAACAAAACGTGCAATAAGCGTGACAAGTTTGTCCCTGGCTAGGGAAAAACAACACTGTTTCCCGGTATTTATGCTGGATTCCGTGCAGCTTCTCCCCTTCAAACAGAGGAATGTTGCTCTCCTGTCCTGCCGGATTCGGATTTAACTTCAGTCTGATTTTGTTTATCTCATTTTTAACAACCCGCGGATCTGCTCCTGATTGCAATAAATTTGTCACTTTATCGTAATGTTGTTTCGACAACATCTCTTTTCTCGGGAAAGTAAGCGTAAAAATGGGATCGTCGGGTATATTGTTCCAATCGATCAGTTGCTCTACTACATAGTTGTTCGACTTGAAGGGAAGAACATTTCCTACCACCCGAATGGCTTCAATTTGTTCGGATGATAGGTTGGATATCTGTGGTAACTCTGTAAAATTGTGTCGGGTATAACTCTTGTAATTCATTTTTGTTCTTGATTTTTCCGATGTGTAACTCACTGCAAATGACATAAAAATCACTCACATCATTTTACAAAAATAGGGAAATCAAAAAACAACCCATCATTTGTAAACACTCTTTACGCTTTTTTTTAATAATTTGGCAAGAATTTCTATTTTATTTTTTTAGATGAAATTTCCTGTCGTTTTCTCGTTTTTATTAAATATAAGTGTTACTTTTGCACATCCAATGAAAGTATTACTAACACATATCGTTCCCAGATACATCGTTATGGATTTAGTCCGACGATGCCACTAACCCTTCCGGTTTTTACGGATTTTAGGTTATAGCCGTAAAAATCAACCCTATTACGTTGCAACCGTACAAGTAAATCCTTCTTTTATTTATCATTTATAAAAAATTTTATTACACAAAATGGATGTGGAAATTTATATAGCTACTTCCGCTTACGCAAAATACGCACAGGAAGTGTGTGATTTAATATACGAATCGGCTCAGGCACGCGGTACAGGTATTGCCAAACGGAGCGCAGAGTACGTCGCGGAAAAAATAAATGCCGGCAAGGCGGTCATAGCGCTGGATGGGGATAAGCTAGTGGGATTCGCCTATATTGAGACGTTCAGCCACCAGCGGTTTGTTGCCAACTCGGGACTTGTTGTGCATCCCGATTATCGGAACATGGGGTTAGCCCGGAAAATAAAACGAAAAATTTTTGATCTTTCCAGGAAGCTATTTCCACACGCTAAAATATTCAGCATTACTACCGGACTGGCAGTAATGAAGATGAACACTGAACTGGGCTTTAAGCCGGTAACCTTTTCCGAGCTTACCGACGATGAAGAGTTCTGGAAAGGTTGTCAGGGTTGCCGGAATTTCGATATTCTTCAACGCAACAACTACAAAATGTGCCTTTGCACAGGGCTATTGTACGATCCGGCACAGAAAGAAGTTGCAGCCAGTTCGTTTGCAAAAAAAGTAGTGAAACCGATCATAAAGAAGAAAGCTCCGAATAAAATGTATAAAAAATAATAATCACGGTTATTTGCTGTTCGCCTCTCCTGTTCAATGCAGGGCCAATAGCCAACAACAGGTAACCAAAAAGCCTAAAATATATGAAACAAAAAGTAGTTTTGGCATTCAGCGGCGGTCTCGACACTTCATTTTGTGTGCCGTATCTTATCAACAAACGCAATTTGGAGGTACATACAGTAATTGTCAACACTGGCGGTTTTTCAGACCAAGAGCTGAAAGGCATTGAAGAGCGTTCCAAGATCCTGGGAGCGTTATCCCATACAACAATTGATGCCGTAAACGATTATTACGAAAAAGGCATCAGGTATCTGATTTTCGGCAATATTCTTAAAAACAACACCTACCCTCTTTCTGTCAGTTCCGAACGTTTCTTCCAGGCCCTATCGGTGCTGGAACACGTAAAAAAAATCGGTGCCGAATATGTTGCCCACGGAAGTACCGGTGCCGGGAATGATCAGGTACGCTTCGACCTGGTTTTTGAAGTGTTGGCTCCCGATGTAAAGATTATCGCTCCTATCCGGGAGTTAGGGTTATCGCGTCAGGAAGAAATTGATTACCTGAAATCGAACGGATTTAATTTTTCTTGGGAAAAATCGAAATATTCCATCAACCAGGGGTTGTGGGGAACAAGTGTTGGTGGCGTTGAAACGTTGAAGTCATCAGGCATTCTTCCCGAAGAAGCCTACCCCTCACAAGTCTCTGATCACGGCGTGGAGCGAATAAAGATTGGTTTTGAAAAAGGAGAACCGGTTTCCCTGAACGGTGAGAAAATGTCACCCGTAAACGTTATCCGCACACTGCACAAATGGGCATCCCGATTCGGTATTGGCAGGGACGTTCATGTAGGCGACACCATTATCGGAACAAAGGGAAGGGTTGCCTTCGAAGCTCCGGCACCTCTGATTCTGGTAAAAGCACACCACTTGTTGGAAAAGCACGTGCTTACCAAGCAACAACTCTATTGGAAAGATCAGCTATCGAACTGGTACGGGCAGTTGATGCATGAAGCCCAGTACCTGGAACCCGTTATGCGCAATATTGAAACGTTTTTGGATGACACCCAGCAGTTTGTTACGGGTGAAGTGGATGTAGAGCTTCGTCCTTACCATTTCTCGGTATTGGCTTGCAGCACGGATTACGATTTGATGAATCCGGTTTTCGGAGAGTATGGTGAAGTGAACAAATCGTTTACCGGACAAGACGTCATTGGTTTTACCAAGGTAATTTCGAATCCGTTGAAGATATATTATACAATTCATAAATAGTCTTAATCGATAAAATGATTAAAGTATCCATTGCCGGAGGGACCGGCTACACTGCCGGCGAACTGCTCCGTATCCTGCTGAATCATCCCGGGGTGACGTTAGAGTCGGTAATCAGTTCGAGCTCCGCCGGAATGCCGGTTGCCGGTATACACCGTGACTTATTGGGCGAAACCGACATAACGTTTTCCGACAATACCGGACATCCGGATGTCATTTTTCTTTGCCTCGGCCACGGACTTTCACGTGCCTTTCTTAACGAGAATGATATCCCTGCGGCTTGCAAGGTAATTGACTTGGGAAATGATTTTCGCAACGATCCGGTGTTTGGTGAGCGGAATTTTGTTTTCGGGTTATGCGAACTCAATCGGGAACAAATCCGCAAAGCAAACAGCGTGGCCAATCCGGGGTGTTTTTCCTCGTCAATCATGTTGGCTTTGCTGCCGCTGGCAGCGTTGAATAAGTTGACGGACGACATTCACGTACATGCCATCACCGGATCGACCGGTGCCGGAAAAAAGCCTGTGAGCACCACGCATTTCAGTTATCGGGACAACAATATCTCCGTTTACAAACCTTTTACCCACCAGCATTTACCGGAAATTGAACGAACGTTAAAAGCTGCCGGAAACAAGGTGCTGCCACCCATACAGTGGATTCCCATGCGCGGTGATTTTACCCGGGGGATTTTCGCCAGTGTGTACACCCGGTGGGATAACCTGATGTCCGAAACCGAAGTGATCAATTACTACAAGGAGTATTACAAGACCTCGCCTTTTGTTTTCGTTTCGGATGAGCCAATCAGCCTGAAAGAAGTGGTAAACACCAATAAATGCCTGCTTCACATCGGATTTCACAACGGATATATTCACATAACTTCTGTTCTTGACAACCTGTTGAAGGGAGCATCAGGACAAGCAGTACAGAATATGAACCTGATGTTCGGGCTGGATGAGACCATGGGATTAAGATTAAAAGGAAGCGTATTTTGATTCGCTCTGCCGACTGAAGCCAGACTTTAAGATTTTTGTATGTCTGGTGTCTGAAGTCTGCTATCAAATAATTAATAATTCACAATTAAAATGAATCTGTTTGACGTATATTCTTTGTGGAATATTGAACCTGTCCGCGCAAAGGGTTGCCGCGTATGGGACAGGGACGGTGTGGAATACCTCGATTTTTACGGGGGGCACGCCGTGATTTCCATCGGCCATTCCCATCCTGTTTACGTAAAAGCCATTCAGGACCAGGCAGTAAAAATCGGGTTTTATTCCAACTCCGTTATCAACAGCCTGCAAACAGAGCTTGCCGAAAAGCTGGGGGAGCAAAGCGGTTATCCCGATTATTCGCTTTTTCTTTGCAACAGTGGGGCCGAAGCCAATGAAAACGCATTAAAACTGGCCTCTTTCCACACGGGGAAAAAGCGAATAATCGCGTTCAGTGGATCGTTCCACGGACGCACATCGGGTGCTGTTGCCATAACCGACAACCCGTCGATCCAATCGCCTTTCAACACCGGGCACGAAGTAACATTCGTCCCCCTGAACGATACCGACAAGATACTGCGTGAACTGGAAAAAGGCGATGTCGCAGCCGTTATCGCGGAAGGAATTCAGGGCGTAGCCGGAATTTTCGTTCCCGAGAACGGATTTATGCAACAGCTTGAAAAGGCCTGCCATAAACATCGTGTGGTTCTTATTCTCGATGAAATTCAATCGGGATACGGCCGTACAGGACGTTTTTTTGCGCATCAGCATGCCGGTATCCGACCCGACATCATCACCCTGGCGAAAGGAATGGGTAACGGCTTTCCGATCGGAGGCATGTTGATTTCACCTGAATTTAAAGCAAAAAAAGGAATGTTGGGAACCACCTTCGGAGGGAATCACCTGGCCTGTGCTGCGGCAATAGCCGTCCTGGATGTGATGAAAGGAGAGGCGTTGGTTGAAAATGCATCCCAGGCAGGTAACTATTTGCAAGACGAACTATCGAAATTAAACGGAATTAAAGAAATTCGCGGCCGTGGATTGATGCTGGGAATTGATCCAGCCCCCGAATACTCCGATATACGCGACAAGTTATTGTTTAAAAGTCATATCTTTACAGGCGGAGCGAAAAATAACGTAATGCGTTTACTACCCCCGCTTTCGGTAAAGAAAGAAGAAATCGATATTTTTTTGAAAGAAACAAAAAAGCTCTTGGAAGTTTAACGTTAAAAGTCTATGGTATGAAACATTTCACCTGCGTTCAGGACATCGGCGACCTATCGTCCGCCCTGCAAAAAGCCAAGTACACCAAGGAGAATCCGTTTTCCGACCAGCATCTCGGAAAAAACAAAACCCTGATGCTTATCTTTTTTAATTCGAGTTTACGCACCAGGTTAAGCACACAAAAAGCCGGGATAAACCTGGGTATGAACGTTATTGTGCTTGATATCAACCAGGGGGCATGGAAGCTCGAAACAGAGCGTGGAGTAATAATGGATGGCGACAAGCCGGAACACATCCTCGAAGCTATTCCTGTGATGGGTGCGTACTGCGACATTATCGGTGTGCGTTCGTTTGCACAATTTGAAAACAAATCAGATGATTACAACGAATTGATTATCAATCAATTTATCCAATATTCCGGGAGGCCGGTTTTCAGTATGGAAGCTGCCACGCGACACCCGCTTCAAAGTTTTGCCGACCTTATCACCATTGAAGAATTCAAAAAAACGGCCCGACCGAAGGTTGTCCTCACCTGGGCACCGCATCCGAAGGCGCTGCCCCAGGCAGTCCCCAACTCGTTTGCCGAATGGATGAACGCAACGGATTACGAATTTGTAATCACTCATCCGGAAGGATATGAGCTGGACGATAAGTTTGTAGGCAAAGCCATCGTGGAATACGACAAGGAAAAGGCCTACCGGGATGCCGACTTCATTTATGCGAAAAACTGGGCGGCGTACCGAGACCCGAATTACGGAAAAATCCTAAGTACGGACAGATCCTGGACGGTTGATACCCCCAAAATGGCCCTTACCAACAACGCTTATTTTATGCACTGCCTTCCCGTACGCCGCAACATGATCGTGACCGATGAGGTCATCGAAAGTCCGCAGTCGATTGTCATTCCCGAAGCTGCCAACCGTGTGGTTTCAGCACAAACGGTCTTGAAAGAAATCTTGCTGGCATTATGATACTTCACAACTCACTTTCTGTCGTAAAAATTGGCGGAAACATTGTCGATAACCCTGAAGCTTTAACTGGTTTCCTAAATGACTTCCACCAGTTGAAAGGAAGGAAATTACTCGTTCACGGCGGCGGAGTAATGGCTTCAAAAATGGCCGAACGACTGGGAATCAAGACTAAAATGGTTGAAGGCCGACGGGTTACGGATGCCGAGACATTGCAATTGGTAACGATGGTTTATGCCGGATGGATCAACAAAAGTATCGTCGCTGCCCTGCAAAAAATCGGATGCAACGCTATCGGACTTTCGGGAGTTGATGCCAACTGTATTCCATCGGAACGCCGGAACCCGGAACCCATCGACTTCGGATTCGTAGGCGACCCCATCACCTGGAAAATGGACGGGAAACTCCTCTCCACTTTCATTGAAAACGACGTTATCCCGGTTTTTTGCGCAATCACCCATGACGGCAACGGTTCGCTGCTCAACACCAATGCCGACACAGTGGCCTCATCGCTTGCCGTAGCGTTGTCGAAGCACTATCGCACTACGTTGTATTACTGTTTCGAAAAAGAAGGTGTTTTGCGGGACATCAATGACAAAAACAGCCTGATCCCATTGATAAACCGGGAAGCATTTATCCAGCTGAAAGGGCAAGGCGTGATTGCCGACGGGATGATCCCCAAGCTCGATAATTCATTTAACGCCATACAGGAAGGCGTATCCGAAGTTGTGATCCTACATGCGAGAAATTTACTGAAGAAAACAGGGACAAGGTTAATTGGATAAAAGTCAAGATGCCCATGAACAAAGAATATATCCGTCGTTCGGCCAACCTGCTGAAAGAATTGGTTTCTCTGAAATCTTTTTCAGGCGAAGAAAAAGTGCGGAGTGATTTTTTGTGCAGCTATCTTTCCGAAAGAGGGGTAGAGACGGAACGGTCAGGCAACAACATTATTGCCCGTCAGCCACACCACAACATGGCGAAGCAAACACTAATGCTCAATTCGCATATCGATAGCGTAAGGCCTGCTGCAACCTATACTTTCGATCCGTTTAATCCGCCTTTATCCGACACCCACATTTTCGGGCTAGGCAGCAACGATGCTGGGGCAAGCGTAGTTTGTCTGTTGCAGACGTTCTTGCATTTTTACGAATCTGAACTGCCTTTTAACCTTATGTTGGTTTTATCCTGCGAAGAAGAAAATTCGGGGCCAAACGGGATGACTCGTCTCGCAAAAGAACTTCCAGACATTGATTTTGCCCTTATAGGCGAACCGACTGGGATGCAGGCTGCTATTGCCGAGAGAGGGTTACTGGTTATCGATGGAATAGCTTCCGGTGTGAGCGGACATGCGGCGAGAGACGAGGGCGTGAATGCGCTGTATATCGCCCTGGAGGATATTCAGACGATGAGATCGATTAAGTTTGACAAGATATCACCGACAATGGGCGAAGTGAAACTTACCGTTACACAGATTTCCGCCGGTACGCAACATAACGTTGTTCCGGATAAATGTACTTTTGTAGTGGATATCCGTCCAACCGACCAATACACCAATCCGGAAATCCTGCAACTTCTCCGGGTTAACGTAAAAAGCAAACTCTCCGCCCGAAACCTCACAAACAAAAGTTCGGCTACGCCATCCGATCACCTGTTGATAAAAGCAATCGGGCAATTAGGAGTGAAAACATATGTCTCCCCCACTACTTCGGACTGGATGCGTATTTCCTGTCCGGCCATCAAAATGGGTCCGGGCGAATCGGCCCGCTCCCATCAGGCCGATGAATTCGTGTTGGTCAGCGAACTGGAAAGCGGAATAGCCGGATACATCCGTTTTATCGAAGAAATGACAAAAATCATCAAATAAAAAACTCTTCCGTCAATCAGCGGATAGATTTAGAAAGAGAAACTATGGCAAAAATCTGGAACAAAGGCTTCGATGCCGATAAGTCAGTAGAAAACTTTACGGTGGGAAAGGACCGGGAATTCGATTTGCGGCTGGCAAAATACGACATCATGGGTTCGATGGCGCACATAAAGATGTTGGTAAAAATCGGATTACTAAAAAAAACCGAAGAAGAAACATTGCGCCTGGAATTGCAAAAGATCCTCGCTGAAGTGGAAAAAGGAAATTTCAACCTCAACACCGATGCTGAAGATATCCATTCGCAAATAGAGGCAATGCTCACCGAAACGCTGGGTGAAACAGGGAAGAAGATCCATTCTGGGCGCTCGCGAAACGATCAGGTATTGGTGGATCTGAAGCTTTTCTTCAAGGACGAAATCCGGAAAATAAAAGCAGATGCCTTGCAGCTTTTCGACTTATTGCAGTTGCTGAGTGAAAAACACCGATCGGTCCTGCTGCCCGGATATACCCACGGACAAATAGCAATGCCATCATCTTTCGGACTGTGGTTCGGAGCATACGCCGAAACGCTCGTGGACGATATGCATACACTGGTTTCCGCGTGGCGGGTTGCCAATCAGAATCCTCTCGGTTCTGCTGCCGGATACGGTAGTTCATTCCCACTCGATAGAGAGATGACCACACGTGAACTCGATTTCGAAACCCTGAATTACAACGCGGTTGCAGCACAGATGGGAAGAGGAAAAACCGAAAGGATCCTCGCTTTCAGCGTAGCGTCGTTCGCATCAACGCTTAATAAGCTGGCTGCCGACAACTGCATGTATCTATCTGGGAATTATGGATTTATCTCCTACCCTGACAACCTGACTACCGGATCGAGTATTATGCCGCACAAAAAGAACCCCGACGTCTGGGAGCTTATCCGCGCGCACAGCAATCGGTTACAAAGTCTTCCCAACGAAATCGCCCTGATGACCACCAACCTGCCCCACGGATACCATCGTGACTTCCAATTGCTGAAAGAAACTCTTTTTCCGGCACTTGAAGCGTTGCACACGCTCTTCGAAATGACTCATTTTATGCTTTCACACATTTCAGTAAACAAGAATATTTTGAAAGACGAAAAATACCGCTACCTCTTCACGGTGGAAAAAGTCAACGAACTTGTCCTGCAGGGTATTCCGTTTCGTGAAGCCTACAAACAAATCGGGCAGGAGGTGCAGGAAGGTACTTTTGCCTTTCAACCTGTTCTTAACCACACACACGCGGGAAGCATTGGAAATTTATGTACGAATGAGATTCGAACAAAAATGGAAAACGCAATGAAAGGAATCTGCTAATTTTCTCCTAACCATTTGCAAGCCTCATATCGCTTTTTTTATTACTTTTGCAGAAGATTAATTTCAAATTGAAACGGGCGGTAGATCGAACAGGATTTACCTCCCGGATATCTTATTCCAAAAACTCAATCGTCATACAAAATCTATGAACTTAATTAACGAAATTATCGAGCGTGCAAAAGCCGATAAACAACGAATCGTTCTCCCTGAAGGGACGGAAACTCGAACTCTTCAGGCTGCGGACCAGCTTGTCCGGGATGGGGTGGCAGAAATAATTCTTCTCGGAAATCCGCAAGAAATTAACTTGCTGGCTAATCAGCTTGAATTGAAAAATATCGGGAAAACCCTCGTAATCGATCCTAAGAACCACGACAAAAAACAAACCTACATTGACCTGTTGGTGAAACTCCGGCAGGCCAAAGGAATGACACCCGAGAAAGCGGCCGTTTTGGTGGAAGACCCGCTCTATCTAGCATGCCTGATGATTAAAAACGGTGATGCGGACGGCGAAATTGCCGGCGCACAAAATACTACTGGCGATGTGCTCCGCCCGGCTTTGCAGATCATCAAAACATCACCGGGAGTAAGCGTAGTATCCGGAGCATTTATCATGTTTACGAAAACAACGCAATACGGGAAAGACGGCATCCTTATTTTTGCCGATTGTGCAGTCATGCCCAATCCTACTGCACAGGAGCTGGCATCCATTGCCATAGCATCGGCACAAACCGCACGCGGTATTGTTGGGGTTGAACCGCGCGTGGCTATGTTAAGTTTTTCGACCAAAGGAAGTGCCCAGCACGAAATGATTGATAAGGTGGCGGAAGCTACCCGCATTGCCAAAGAGATCGCTCCCGATCTGCTCATTGACGGTGAGCTCCAGGCCGATGCTGCGCTGGTTCCATCTGTTGGTGCAAGCAAAGCTCCCGGAAGTGCGATTGCAGGGCAGGCCAACGTATTGGTTTTTCCCACGTTGGAAGCCGGGAATATCGGATACAAACTTGTCCAGCGGTTAGGCAATGCCGAAGCGGTTGGCCCCATTTTACAAGGGATGGCAGCTCCGGTAAACGATTTATCCCGCGGATGTTCGGTTGATGACATTTACAAAATGGTTGCCATAGCAGCTAATCAGTCCATTGCTGCAAAATCAAAAAAATAGAATTCAAAAAAATAGAATAATGAGTGAATTAATCATTGAACCTATCGAGAAGTACGGACTCAACATAAGCCATGAGAAGAAAGCGCTCTTCTCTAGAATAGGTGTTGTAGGGGCCGGAAAAGAAGGGCGAACCATAATCAGCCTGACAGCTTCGGCAGGGATGGATGTGGTTTTTATGGATGAATCTCAAGAACGTATCGACATCGTTTTTGAAGAACTGAACCGGGTAATGGATCAGAAAATCAGCAAATGGGGATTGACGCAGTCGGAGAAAAAGGTTATCATGAACCGGATCACTCCCACACTGAGCTACGATGATTTTACCGGATGCGACCTGGTCATTGAGTGTACCCGATATTCAGAATCGGGACGCCGCAGCACACCCGTTCGAAAGAATATTTTTAAAATACTGGATGAGATCCTGGAACCCGATGCCATTATCGCTACTAACGGCCCTACCGTCATTATCAGTGAATTGGCAGCTGACCTTGTTCATAAAGAGCGCTGCGTCAGCCTCTATTTTCCCGTATCTCATCCCGATGCCCGGATTCTCGAGATCGTAAAGGGAATGTACACATCGGAAGAGGTGTACAATAGAATGGAAATTTTCGCCCAACTTATCAATTACCGGCCTCACCGGATAAATGAAAGCAACGGTAATGTAAGCATACGCTTACTGACGACAATGCTCAACGAATCGTGCCAGATGTTGTTGGAGAGGGTGAGCAGCATGCAGAGCATTGAAGAAACGTTTACCATCATTTACGGACAGCGGTACGGTGTTTTCAGAATGGCGGACATCATTGGTATTGAACGCATTGTCACTATAATGGAAGCCATGTTTAACGATTTTGGAGAGACACATTACAAACCCAATCCGTTGTTGTGGAAACTTTACCGTTCTAATCAGCTTGGCGTTCGGACAAGTAAGGGCTTCTACATCTATGATGAGAACGGAAACGTAATTTCCGAAAATAAATCGTTGTTTAATTGAGAAAAGTCAGAAATCATAAGTTGTTGAAATGAAGATATTAGTATTAAATTGCGGAAGTTCTTCCATAAAATACAAGCTTTTCGATATGAGAAGCAACGAGGTTATTGCACAAGGCGGTGTGGAAAAGATTGGCATGAAAGGCTCATTCTTGAAACTCACACTTCCCGATGGGCAGAAAGTTCAGCTCGAAGGAGAAATCCTGGAGCATCGTGCAGGGATTGAATACATTTTCGGTGTCATGTTGAGTGAGAAATACGGATGCATCCGGTCACTCGATGAAATTGACGCTGTCGGACACCGCGTGGTACACGGCGGGGAACGTTTCAACAAGAGCGTGCTCATCACCGAAGAGGTCATAGAAATGCTGAAAGAGTGTATTGAGTTGGCGCCCTTACATAATCCCCCTAACCTCAAAGGTATTTACGCCATTCAGGAACTGTTGCCCCATACGCCACAGGTAAGTGTCTTTGATACGGCCTTCCATCAGACCATGCCCGATTATGCCTATGTTTACGGATTGCCCTACTCGCTTTATGAAAAATACGGCATTCGCCGATATGGATTTCACGGCACGAGCCATCGGTACGTTTCAAAAAGAGCCTGCGAGTTCCTGAATGTCCCCTACGAATCTCAACGAATCATCACTGCCCATATTGGTAACGGCGTTTCCATAACAGCTATAAAAAACGGCAAATCAGTGGATACAAGTATGGGGATGACTCCCGTTGAAGGGCTGATGATGGGAACCCGGTCAGGAGACCTGGATCCGGGGGTTATATCCTATATTATGGAAAAAGAACACATGAGCGCTTCAGGCATTTCCACCCTGTTGAACAAATTTTCGGGTGTTCTGGGAATCTCAGGAATCTCATCGGATATGCGTGAGATAGAGGTCGGAATAAAAGAAAACAATCCGAGAGCGATTCTGGCACTAAACACTTACGACTACCGCATAAAAAAATACATAGGTGCATACAGCGCTGTTTTAGGCGGAGTGGACATCTTGGTATTTACGGGTGGCGTTGGTGAAAACCAGGCAATTACCCGGAGTGTCGTTTGTAAAAACATGGAGTATATGGGCATTGAACTTGATGAAGAATTAAACAGATCGGTTCGTGCGAAAGAAGTTGTGATCAGCAAACCGTCGTCAAAAGTGAAAGTACTCATCATCCCCACCGACGAAGAATTGACCATCGCAAAAGACACTATGCAGATATTGGGGAAGTAACGTTTAACTATCAAAAAACGTCGCCAGAGGATAACCTCCACCTGGCGGCGTTTTTACATAGGAAATTTTAGAGTAGAGTTTATATTTATACAACCGATTCAGGTTCTTTGAACAAAATTGCGATAATGTGATGGAGTAACTCCTGTATGCCTTTTGAACGTACGAGAAAAATAGGCCAGATCAATAAAACCGCAGTTCTTGGCAATTTCACCAATATTTTTATCAAAGTGAACCAGCTGTTTTTTGGCGTGATTGACTTTCAACTGAATGATATAAGCGTTGGTTGAATATCCCGAAGCCGCATTAATTTTTCTATTAAGCTGAGACACGCTCATGTTTAACTCTTTTGCTATTGAACCGGGAGACAGGCCGGGGTCAGATATTTTTTGGTTGATAATATCGGTAACCTTTTGAAGAAAAAACATATTCACCCGCATCGGTCTTGTTTCGTTTTTGAGAGCTGTTTTCATGTTTTTATCTTTTTTGTTTTACTACATGAATATAGGTATTACAGACAGGTGCTGATGATCAGTCAGAATGAACAGATCCTTATGGACTTATCTTCCAACCAAATCCGAAGACACCGTTAAGCTATATGAAGAATAATAAAAGGGCTTGAAAAGTATCCAACAACAGAATATCGCGCATGTTAAACATTATAATTTTTTAAAGAGATACATCGAGGGCCCTTTTATTGGCAATACATCCATTCTCATACAAAAATAATTCGAGGTAGAAAAAAACGTTAGGATTATTTACACAAAATTTAGGACTCAGTGAGCATTAACATTTCGCATATTTGTATTCCACACACATTATCTCTCAAATAACTAACTTATAAACAACTAAATACGATCCAAAAATATGAATAAAGTTTGGATTGGATAAAGATAAATCTGCGAAGGAAGATTATTTCAATGACCTCACAAGTCACTGATTTTCAAGCAATTAAAAAAGCCCCAATGAATATCGGAGCTCTATGTGCTGAGAAAACACAAAATTATTGAATAAAGAAATCTTCTTTTTCTTCCTCTATTGTAATAAAAAAATCAAATTTGGCTTCTGAAACTTCTTTTTCAGTTTCAAACTTAACAATCTTTAATCCTGGATAATATTTGCTTATTTTTATACCCAAGCCGGTTAATCTCGTTTTAACTTCCTTAAAAGACCTACCGTTCTGTATAACTCCAAAGTATGTTTTCATATTCTTATCATTGGATAACCTGAATCAACCCTTTCCCGATATCCCTATATTTAAGATTTTCAATCGGTTTTGCTTTGCTTTCAAGTAACTCCCAAATTTCCCGGGTGTTCAGATCCGGGAATTGTTCCATATAAAGCGCCGCCAGTCCGGAAACATGGGGAGTGGCCATACTTGTTCCACTCAACAAGACATAATTTCCTGAATTTCCGCTTTTCTTCGGATAAGAACTCAGCACATCCACTCCTGGCGCACAAACATTGACATTGCCTCCGGTAGCCGCATTGATCCCGGCGTTAGAGAACCGGGCAATCCGCATCTGATTATCAATGGCTGCAACAGCCATGATGGAGAGAGAGTTTGCCGGTGCAGAAACCGGAACGGGCAATGCAGGCCTTTTACTATCATTGCCTGCAGCTGCAATAATCAGGCAATTGCTATCCAGAGCCCTGATTCCCACAGTCTCAAAAAGGACAGAAGGCTTTTCGTTCAGCTTCACCGGTGAAGCCAGGGACAAGGAGATTATTCGGAATTTTTTAGTAATAGCCCAGTCAATCGCATCGATAATACTGCTGGTTGTCCCCTTTCCATTGTTGGAAAGTACTTTTCCTATTTTCAGGTTGCTGTCTTTTGCAATCCCGTACCGCTTGCCGGTATCGTTTCTAACATTCCCGCAAGCAATACCGGCACAATGTGTTCCGTGTCCGTTAGGATCTTTATCCCATTCTTCACCTTCGATGAAGGATTTCCCTTCAACAATCCTGTCTACAAAATCGGGATGCGAAACATCGAATCCGGTATCGAGTATGCAAACATCTATTCCTTTGCCCGAAAATTGGGTTTCTCCCATTCCAATAGCTTTCAACCCCCACTCCAAGTCCGTTACAGCCGGTTTTGGAATCGGTTTTCTCCGGATGTAGTTTTCCAGTTCCAGAATTTTGTTCTTCAATTGATCAACATTTGTCTTCAAATCGTCAATAAAGGTAAATTCATCGGCAGGAAAAAACTCCCTTTCCTTTTCAAAATAGATAACCGGGCTTTTACTGTCGGCTATCGACCGGGTTAGCTGTTCTTCATCTACATCGTCAACCACTACCACTCCCAGGTTTTTGTAAAGAACGGCATTGTTATTGTCGATAATGTTAAACGAGCGGTTATCTTTCGATAAATACTCCGATGAGGTAACGCTTACGGAGAACCCTTTCTCCACGTTACGGATCGATTTTTCGTTTTGACTGTCCAGCAAAACAATGTACCTGTTTTTTACCATAATTTTATTTCATTGAGTAGTGATTTTGCAAACAACTTTTTCGATAAGCAAGTAAATATCTTCCGGTATTAAATTCGTGAGCAGTTTTTTGTTTATTACGGAAATAGAACCATTTTGAGAAAGCAGATAGCTCCAGTAAACCTCGATCTTGGGAATAGTATCCAGGTCTTTCAGCTTTTCGTCCGATAAGACTCCTTGTTGACAAAGGTTAAGAATCAAGTTGGAGAGAATTTCTTCACCCTCTTCGAGTTTTGTGATTTCTTTTTTATAGACCTCCTGCAACAACCTGTCAAGACTCTCGATTCCGTTGTAAGAAAACCCCCACAACAATTCTCCTTTCCCGGAACTTATCTTTTCCATTTTGGACGGATCAAAACCTCTTTTTACCGTTAGGAGCATGTTCCTTATCCTGAGAACTTCTGACTCTTTGGAACTTTCGCCTCTGTTTTCAAAATAATCCGATAATTTTGTCAGGAAAGTGTTAAACCGATGTTCAAAATCAAATGACTTTCCGGTAAATAACTTCTGAACCCGATTAAACTCCACAAAAAGATCGTCTATAACCCTGACTTTGTTATGGATAAACTCTTTCATCTATTCAAAAATGATTTCTTCGATCGTTTGGCCATTTTTATCCGTAAACGTTTTAATCCGTAACCCCTCCTCTTCCATCTCAATGTGAAGATTAATGAACAACTTGTCTTTGTCCTCCGCCCCCGTCGTGTTCGGGTCGATGTAAATGTCGTTCAACTTGGTAGATACCAAAGAGTAACTGTTGGTAATAGCTTCTGACAATATTCTTTTCATTTCCAAACCTTCCGCTTCAACGGTGGTATCTTGAGGTCTGAAAACTCCGATGTTCAACGATTTGATTTGTGAAGAGACATCCAGTTTTTTCACTTCGTCGCCAATATTTCTTACCAGTTTTTGATCTTTTTTCTCGAGCGATTTAAAAAGTTGCTTAAACTCCTGATTTTGTATCTGTTCTCTCGTAACTGGAGAAATGTTTAGGTGTTTTTCTTTGTTTACCACCTCAATTCGTTCGTTTAAATCATTCAGGAATTTCTCGTCATCGAGCTTAAAATTGTATTTCGACTGAGCACTTATATCACTAACCTTCAACGGTATATCCATCTTTATAGCTGGAAAAGCAAACCTGGGAGCTTTAAAAAATTTCAAGTATTCGTGGTTGGCGTACTCTTTGGCCACCTGAACCGACTTTTCATCTGCTTTTTTACGAGCCTGGATTATCTCGCTGTAGAGATAATCCAGGTAGTCTGAAAGTTTAATCATGATCTTAGTTTGTTGAACCCAATAAACCCAGTACTTTTTCCAGACCGGCCGGCATTTCATCGTTGGTTGCCCTGACCTTGACGCCTAAAGAATATTCTTTTTCAACCTTAATACCTGTACTTGACGATCTTTTGTAGGAAACATCCACTTTGAATTTTACCGGCCCCCAACCGCCAGAAGCTCCGGCATTGATACCAAATTCACTGCTTACGTTTTTCGTGTAGGTAGAGTTAAGCTTAACGTTGAAGTCCACCTCGCACGATTCAATCCGGAAACTCGGTACATTGAGTAAGGCGATAAACGGTACATTTATTTCTGAATCTTGTTGAATTGTCGGAGAGGTAGTACCCGGATTTGCAGGATCATATTCAGGATTAGGAACATTTTTCTTGTACTTGAACTCCGCCATCCTAAGTTTTTTTGTACCGGATGTGTCTGTCTCAAATCCCACCTCGTTAATGAAGCTCACGGTGCTTATCGATGCGTTCGATTGCGCTTTTACGCAAGCATCCAACGGTCCACCAATAATTGTTGCGAAATCAATACTCCCTAGCTCTGCGGCAAAATCTGCACTGGCAGCATCTGAGGTAATAAAAATCTTATCGTCTTCAGCCATTTGTCCGAAGATTAATTTTAACGCATCGGATGAAGCTCTGGCGACAGAGCTCTCCCATTTCTGGTCGTATCCGGTTTTAAAATTGTCGATAATGTCTATAATTTCTTTTTTTGTAAGTCCCTGTAATTCAGAAGGATCAATCCCGCTAATCTGTTCGTATACCGAAGGGGATAGTACATCTTCCAGCCCCGAAAGCATTTCAATCAATTCACTTTTTGTTTTTTTACTGTAGTCTTGTTCCAAGACCGATTTTAAAGTTTTCATCGTGCATTAATTTTAATAATAAAAACAATAGAATTTATTTGCGATAAAGATTCAAACCGTATTATTTGCTGACTTATCGCGGATAAAATTAATGGAGGATGGGAGAAAAAATTAGGACAATTCGAACAAAAATTTGGACATTTTGAACATTAACTTCTTGTGATTTGTACTACATCGACGTGACAAAAATATTAATAATCTATTTAACAGACAGTTAACCACGTAAGAAAAGTAAAAAGTTATTGAGGCAGGTTTCGGTAAGCCGTTGGGGTAACTCCGGTAATTTTTTTGAATATCCGGGAGAAATAAGCCACATCAAGGAAACCACATGCTTCTGCCACTTCACCAATGTTCTTGTCGCGCTTAATCAGTAACTTTTTGGAGTAATCAATTTTCACATGTAGAATATAAGCGGAAGAGGAAAATCCCGAGATAGCGTTCACTTTTCGGTTAAGCTGCGAAGGACTAATATTCAATGAGTCAGCTATTTGTTGTGGACCCAGATTGGGATTGGATATTTTTTTGAAAATTAAATTAGTAACATTATGAAGAAAAATCATATTGGCATCCATAGGTTCTTTTGAACCTTCCTCCAATACTGCCTTCATATACTTTACTTTCATGACCTTAATAAATTCCAGCAGGTTTGAAATTCTGATCAAGAGCTCCTCGGGCTGAAAAGGTTTTCTGATATACACATCTGCACCGCACTTAAGTCCGGTCAGCATATCTTCGGAAGTAGTCTTTGCCGTGATCACAATAACCGGAATATGATTTAAAATTGTTGAAGATTTCACTTCTTTACATAAGGTCAATCCATCTTTACGAGGCATCATCGCATCAGTTATGATGATATCGGGTATCAGCCTGAGGGCTTTTTCCATACCGTCTACACCGTCAACGGCTGCAATGACGTTATACTCGTCTTTTAAAAGTGATTGAACATAAAAGAGGACATCCGGGTTGTCTTCTACCAGTAAAATGGAGGGTTTGCCATCCACGTGAGGCACCTCTTCCTCAAATACTGATTGGCATGCTTTTGATTCATCTTTCCAATCTACAGAAAAATTCGTGTTATAAGGTGAATCACTGCCGGGTTCCCATTTCTCGATATTCACTTTCTCGTTTGTTCTTAACGGAAGTGTAACGGTAAACTCCGAGCCTTTGTTAAGCTGGCTCTTCACCTCTATGGTTCCATTCATATGCTCTACCAGCTGTTTGGTAAAAGCCAGTCCAATCCCACTGCTCTGCTTATCTCCCGAATTAGGCACCTGATAAAAAAGATCGAATATTCTTTCGAAATCATCTTCGCTTATACCCACACCATTATCAGTCACTTTTAATTTCACATCCTTCTCATCGGCCGTAATTAAAACACTAACCAATCCGTGATTTGAGGTATATTTAATAGCATTGGAAAGTAAATTCTGAAAAATGTCGGTTATATAGTTAGGCACAAAATCCATCTCAATAAGTGGACTTTGGGGATAGAAAGAGATAAATATGTTCTTGTCGTTCGCAAATAAACGATACCGGTCAATCAATATCCCTATAAAAGTTACAATGTTACCGTTTTTCCATACCGGTTTATCCAGTCCGGAACTTATTTTAGTTATATCGAGCAGCTGATTTACCAGACGCAGCATCTGTTCACCTTGTTTCTCGATAGCAGAAAGGTAATACTTTTCTTCTTCAAGCGGGACTTTTTTGTTTTGCAGCTGCCTGCTGTGTCCAAGGATTATCGTTAATGGCGTCCGGAATTCATGGGTGATATTGGTGAAGAAATTCGACTTAACCCTATCTATTTCACGCAACGTTTTATTTTTCTTGGTACGTTGTAAAAAAGCGTACCACAATGTCACAGACAAGGATATCAATAACAATAACGCTGCAGCAGATGCCGTAAGTATAATTCTGGTCTCACGCACTTGCATCTCCTTTTCCCTGTTCAACTGATCAATAAACTTCAAGTTTTTTTCGCGTTCATAATTGATGCGTATATCCGTTACCTGATTATTCTTCTGTATGCTAAGGATACTGTCCTGGTACATTACGCTTAACTTATTGTTTTCTAGCGCATCTCTGTATTTTCCGATCCGACTATAGTACATCTCGTACAAAGCATAGACTTCCGACAAATGTTCGGGAGATCTGATCTCCTCTGCAGTCTCTTTAGCTTTCTCGAGATACCTGAGTGCTTCATCAAAATTGTCCAACTTAAGATTGATCCTGGAAACGGCCAGGCAAGAGACAAGCCAATGCCACTTATCGTCCATTCCGTCCATTACAGCATAAGCTTTCCGATACTCATCTTCTGCTTTTTGATATTCATTTTGATCTTCAAAAATTTCGCCAAAATGCGTATGACAAAGCCCGATCCCCAATTTTGATCCAATCAATTGGTTTTTAATCATAGAAAGATCGTAATAATAGAACGCCGAATCATACTGCTTCCTCATTTGGTAAATAGCTCCTAAATTGGCATAGTTTATAGCCTGACCGAGATTACTTCCGATGGTGACTTCTCCCTTGAGTGCTTCCCTGAATTTATTTTCGGCTTCGTTAAAATCGTTTATTGAAAGCGCGATGTTACCAATACCATTCAGGGCCATAACCCTGTTTTTCTGGTTCGCCTTATCGTTGACATCTTGAAAGCTCTCTGTAATCTGAAGGGCCTGATAGTGGTAGTCAGACGCTTCGGGAAGGACGCCGATCCTTCTCAGGTTGGTTCCAATATTGTTGTAAGCTTGTGCAATATAAATTGTATCCTTCAAGAGGAGGGCAGCATTTAACGATTGCTGATGATAGTCGATCGCATTGGAAAAGTCGGATTGTGCCCGATACCTGTTACCAAGCTCACAACTAGTGATATAAATACCGGCGTAGTTTTTGGATGCCGTAAAACTGTTCAGCAGGAGTAATACTGAGTCGGCAGGAAAGTTGCGTGAATATACTTTTTTCTCCAGACTGTCTTTAAATGCAGTGCTCTCAATTGTGGTGTTTCCCGTTCTTGTACACGAAACAACTGTCAAAAATAAAAAAACCACCGCCCTAACAGTTAGCTGAGTTAACTGCTGGCGGGAAACATGAACGTATTTTACCAATAAATTCATTATTTTCCGTGTCTCTTGGCGGTAAACAACAGATATCCGCATCGTTGCAAATGTAATAAAAAAAAGCTGATAAATACAAATTTTATCAGCTTTTAAAAAATATTATTCCTTGTATATTATTCTGCCACTACTTCAAATGGAATTTCCACAGACACTTCTTTGTGCAACTTGGCGACAGCCACGTAGTTCCCTACTTCTTTTACAGAATCTTTTATAACAATGGTTTTTCTTTCCACATCAAAACCCTTTTCCTTTAAGGCATCGGCAATCTGAATGTTGGTAACCGACCCAAAGATCGTTCCGGTGGAACTGGTTTTTGCACCGATGGTAAGGGATACTCCTTCCATTTTTTCGGCCAGAGCCAAGGCGGTTGCTTTAATTTGTTCCAACTTATGAGCTCGTTGTTTCAGGTTTTCAGCCAACACTTTTTTCGATGATTCGGTAGCAATAATAGCTTTTCCCTGTGGGATAAGATAGTTGCGGGCATATCCTTTCTTTACGTTTACTATATCGTCTTTGTAGCCTAAATTAACTACATCTTCCTTTAAAATTACTTCCATAACTTTTCCTCCTTCTTTTTATTTCATTAAATCGGTTACGTACGGAAGCAATGCTATGTGACGTGCTCTCTTAACTGCTTGCGCGATACGACGTTGAAATTTAAGCGATGTACCTGTTATTCTGCGTGGAAGAATTTTCCCCTGCTCATTCAGGAACTTTTTCAAAAATTCGGGATCCTTGTAATCGATGTACTTGATTCCATTCTTTTTGAAACGACAATACTTTTTCTTCTTAACATCCACCGATACGGGAGTCAAATATCTGATTTCTGATTGTTTAGCCATCTTTTAATCCTCCTTTTCCTCTAATTCAACTTTTTTTTCCACCTTAGCGGTATCCTGAGTACGTGCTTCCTGCTTCTTACCGCCTTTGTTGTTTCGTCTTTTCTCGGCGTATTCAAATGCAAAATGATCCTGCTTGATGGTTAAGAAACGAATTACACGCTCATCGCGACGGAAGTTTACTTCTAATCTGGCAACCACTGACGGGTCAGCTTTGAATTCCAGAAACGTATAAAAGCCGGTTGTTTTTTTATCGATGGGGTAAGCCAGCTTACGTAATCCCCAGTTTTCTTCGTTTACAATTTCAGCCCCTTGGTCCGTGAGGAGGTTCTTGAATTTTTCAACCGCTTCCTTCATCTGTACATCAGACAAAACGGGAGTCAAAATGAAAACGGTTTCGTAATTGTTCATACTAAAATGAATTAATTATTAATGATTTAAACCGAAAAATTATTTTTCGGACGGCAAAGATACAATAAAATACGCTAAAAACAAAGCTCTAAGGCTAATAAAAAAGATAAAAGACTGAAATTCGCACACTATTCGGATAAAGAAAACAGAGACAGTGACCGTCGTTTAACCGGACAAAACAACTTCTGGAATAATACATTCACGAAAAAAGGCTACTTTCTAGACAACACTTTCCCAAATCCGATAGCGAAGTTCAAATCCTTTAGGAATAAAAATAATCATGGGATCTGTTGTATACGGTACCCTTCTTGTTTCCCCGTAGATAAATTTCCCGGTCAGTTCCCTGTCTGGGCAACCCATCCGCGTAGACGCAATTTCACCGTCCGAATCAAAAATCATAAACATGTGGGGAGAAAAATTCATGTCTCCGGCATCTCCGAAAGTTACGTCGATAAGACGATGCCTATTGCAATCCACTTTTTTCGTGATACCTACAACAAGTTCTATTTTTGAATTTTCAGAGCCTGCTGGCAATTGTAATATATAACCGTCGTATTTGTCTTTAGTCAGGTCGAAAGGACGTTTTTCAAAGAGCTTATTTTCGGGATCGTGCTCAACCTGAATCATTTCGGCAACTTTCCACACGGTATGCTTCAATTCAATATCTTTTGGGAGATAAACAACCGTGGGTCTTAAACTGTTATAATCGACCAAAACCGGCATCCCACGAGCAAACTCGGTGTGCAGGCTGTCTGTTGCACATCCCAGCAACGTCTGCACCACTTCCCCTTCCGACCGGTAAATGTAGCGTAACACATCTTCATCGGCAAAAGAATCTTCTACAAACTCACCCTGTAAGCTATAATCGTTGCATTCATCCATTTGCATCGTCTTGCCCGGGATTATCTCAACGATAAATTGAGATTCATCAGGCTTCCCGGGCACGGAAATGACATATTTTTGATAACCTTGTGGATGAGGATATTTTTTCAGGATTCCAGTCATCTCTATTGAATCCAACCGATAAGGATTGTCAGATGATGTCGATTTCCCTTGCGAACAGTTTGTAAGTAAAACCAAAAGTGTAGGTAAGAAAAGAAGGGAATAAAACTTTTTCATAATAGCCATTTTAGGGTTTTGTTATCTGTTAAACGTTTCCTTATTCAAATAGTTCTATGCCTATTGCGTAAAAAGTCGTATTTTTGTATCTCAAAAAATCACAGAGATGAAAAAAATTCACGATTACGAAATCATGTCACCGGCAGGTTCCTACGAATCACTGACAGCTGCCATTCAGGGAGGTGCTGATTCTATCTATTTTGGTATCGAGGGGCTGAACATGCGTGCCAAGTCGTCCAACAATTTCACCGTGGAAGACCTGCACAAAATTGCGGAGATCTGCAGGGAAAATAAAATAAAAAGTTACCTGACCGTCAATACTATCATTTACGACAACGACATGGAGCTGATGCGAAAAGTGGTGAATGCAGCCAGGGAAGCCAATTTATCAGCAATCATCGCAGCAGACGTGGCGGTGTTGATGTATGCCCGAAGCATTGGAGTGGAAGTACACTTGTCCACCCAACTGAATATCACCAACACCGAATCGTTACGGTTTTACGCCCAGTTTGCCGATGTGGTGGTGTTGGCTCGCGAACTCAACCTCGATCAGGTAGCTTCCATTCACAAAGACATCGTCGAACAGCAGATAAAGGGCCCGTCGGGTGAACTGATACGCATAGAAATGTTCGCGCACGGTGCTTTATGTATGGCTGTTTCAGGCAAATGCTATCTAAGCTTACACGAAAAAAATCTGTCGGCAAACCGGGGAGCATGCAACCAGATTTGCCGCCGCGGATATATCGTAAAGGACAAGGACAGCGAAATTGAGCTGGAAATTGACAACGAGTACATCATGTCTCCCAAAGATTTAAAAACCATTCATTTTATGAACAAGATGATGGATGCGGGTGTCCGGGTCTTTAAGATTGAAGGCCGTGCCCGCGGCCCGGAATACGTCCGGACAGTAACCTCGTGCTACAAAGAAGCGGCCCAGGCCTACTGCAACGATACGTTCTCGCAGGAAAAAATCGATACATGGAACGAAAAGCTGGCCACCGTCTTTAATCGCGGATTCTGGGACGGGTATTACCTCGGCCAACGGTTGGGTGAATGGACGCACCGGTACGGTTCAGGGGCAACAAAAAGAAAAGTTTATGTGGGCAAAGCCATTAAGCATTTTGGGAACATCGGCGTTACGGAATTTTTGGTAGAAGCCCAACCGGTTAAGGAAGGCGATGAGTTATTGATCACCGGGCCGACCACCGGCGCGGTTTTTGTGACGGCAGAAGATATCCGAGTCCATTTGAGGCAAGTTTCCGAAGCAGTTAAAGGCGATCACTTCTCGATAAAAACGCCCGAGAAAATCCGCCCAAACGACCAGCTTTACAAAATGGTAAAGGCTGAACGCCGCGGGACAGCTCACGAACGTTAAATCCTCTCGCAGTCTTTTTGCCGGCAGTGCAACGGAACTATATGCCTGTTTACAGCCAATTGTTTATACAAACAAGAGCCCAACCGGGTGATTTTCAATACCCAGAAAGCCGGAACAAGCAACCAGAACAGCGGAAGCCGGAGAATAGTCCGATACAGCGAATCGTATCCGTACTTCCATATCCCTTTGTGAACAGATGCCAATTGCTCTTCCGCCAAAGTCAGATTCAACCCGGGTGCAATTTTCGTATGCTCTTCATTACGTAACTCTCTGCATGAGATAAGATTAAACCAATCTAACTGACGGATCAGGTTCATGAACCGGGTGCAGTTTTTGCACCAATTATCGTAGTAAACAGTCATTCAGACAGTTGTTTGAAAAAATCCCAAATCACTATTCCCGCCGTAACCGAAACATTCAGTGAGTGCTTGGTACCGTACTGCGGAATTTCGATGCAGTTGTCCGAAGCATCAACAACTTCCTGTTGCACACCGTGTACTTCATGTCCAAGGATGACGGCATATCTTCCCCGCCGGTCCAACGTCAGGGTTTCCAACGAAAGGCTGTTCCGGGTCTGCTCTATGGAAAAAACGGTATACCCGTTCGTTTTCAATTCTTTAATCGCCGAAATAGGTTCCGCGAAATACCTCCATTTCACCGAATCTTCAGCACCCAGTGCCGTTTTATGAATTTCGGCATCGGGCGGTGGGGCAGCAATGCCACAAAGGATAATCTCCTCCACCCGGAAAGCATCGCATGTGCGAAAAACCGAACCGATGTTGTGTCGGCTGCGCACATTGTCCAACACCACCACCAAGGGAATTTTGGGTGCTTCTCGAAATTCTTTAACACTTATTCTGTTGAGTTCCTCAACGTTGAGTTTTCTTCTGTACATCATCTCTGTTTCTCTCCCCATCACTTAAGAGAAAGGGGAGGTTATTTCCCAGGTTTTATTACGGCTCGCACTGCAAACCAAACATGGTGAAGGAAAGTTGACACCTGTCCGTAATGCTTCACCATGATCCGGTACCGCTCCTTGAGCGAGGCCTTCCGGTTGGCCGTAGTTATTCCCTCGTTCAGGTAATTAATAAGCGTCAGGTGTGTATTACGGATGTAGCGGGATTTTCTCATCATGCGGATGCACCAGTCCACATCGGCAGAAAAACGATAATTCAGGTCGTAAGGCTCAAAAATCGATTTCTTGACCATAAACGCCTGATGGCACACCAGCATTCCTTGTTTAAAACTTTTCCAAGAAAGGGTTTCGGGTGCACTTAGTCGACGCATAAACAAAAATTCCCCGTTATCACCGACAATAGCCGTTTCACCATACAAGATGTCAGGGGCCGAAGCGGGTTCGAAAGAATTCATCATTTTCTCTACTGTCTCCGGCAGAAAAAACATATCACCTGCATTTAAAAAGCAAAGATAGTCACCCGTAGCCATCGTTACGGCTTTATTCATTGCGTCGTACAACCCGTTGTCCGGCTCACTCTTCCATTTCAGTTTGGGATTCTCATACTGCTGGATCAACGCAAGGGTATTGTCTTTCGATTTTCCGTCCACAATAATATGTTCCACATACGGATACGTTTGTTCGCGAACACTTTTCAGCGTCCGTTCCAACGTTTTTCCTGCGTTGTAGGTAACGGTTATTACGGAAAGCGATTTCATTTGCGGGCGTAAACAACAATAAACGGCGAAAGGAACCGTCCCTTCACCGGAAAAAGTTTAACGGCATAACTCAACATTTTCACCCATTTTCGGATACGCTTATTTTTGGGTTTCGGCTCCAGCCAAAGCATAGGCTTCCCCAGGTATTCAATTTCAACCTCCTTTAAATCGAATTCCTGCATAATGCCTTTCAAACGTGGGATCTCCATCGATTTCAGGTTATGTGCTTCCAGATTTTCCCTATCCAACCATTGTTGTATTCTTCCGTTCAACCCGAGAAAATTAGGGACCAGCAGGAGTAAATGTCCGTTTTCCGAGAGCAAGTCCACGTGCCGTGCAATGACGTCGCGCGTGTCCTGAAAGTGTTCGATAAATCCCGATGAGAAGACTACATCGTATTTTTTTTCGGACGAAATTTCGAAAAAATCGCCATCAATACACCGGATGGTATGCTCCGGAAGATTATTGACCGCCTCAAACTTACGGACGATAGCAGTATTCATGTAAAAGTCGAGTACGGTAACATCCGGAATACCCTGCTTGTAAAAATACGCCGCAAAAATACCGGGAAAACCGCCGATTTCGATAAAACTTTTGGCTCCGCTGAGTTTCGGTATAAATTTTCCGAAAACCACGCTGCGAGGAATCTTGTCAAATTGATAGTCCGACCAGTATGCCTCCCAGTGCGACTGATCGGTAATATTATTGGGATTGTTCTGCATAAATCGTTAAATAGCGGTTGACAATTATTTCCTCTGCGTATTCCGACAATACTTTTTTTCGGGCATTTTCCGAAAGCTGCCGGAAGTCAGCTTCAAAAAGGATCCACTGCAAACCTTGGGTTAAGTCATCAGCGTCCTTATATTCGGCCACATATCCGTTTTTTCGGTGGTCAATCATTTCGGGGATTCCCCCGGTATTGAATCCAACACAAGGTGTACCGCATGACATAGCCTCCATAAGGGTATTCGGTAGGTTCTCCTGCAGTGAAGGTGTCACAAAAACATCGGCAGCATTATAAAGATCCGGCATTCTATCCGGGGTAACAAATCCGGTATTCACGGACAAGGCCGGCAGTTGCTGTGCAATTTCGTTCCCGTTTGTCCCGGCAATCAGGAACAGCACCTCTTTGTTGTTAAGTCGTTTGCCGGCTTCTATCAAGTAGTCCATCCCTTTTCGTTTGTCGGAAGCTTTAACCGCGGCAAACAAAATAATCCTTTTGTTCGCAGGTAAGCCCAGTTTTTGTTTTGCTTCCTCCTTATTTTTGGGAAAGTACCTTTGCGTATCGATGGGGTTTGGAATAGAAACTACCCGGCGTCCTGTTGTAAGTGGACTTTTTTCTGCTAGCCTTCCAAGCCACTGGCTGCAGGCCACAAATTCTATTTTTCCCTGATCGTATGCCGTCTGTTTTTTTCGAAAAATCCGGTGAGAAAGATCGTTCTCCAATGGAGCTTTCAAGTATGGACAATTTCCGCATGAATGATGAAAGCGTGCACACAGTCCAGCATGATGACAAATTCCGGTGAAGGGCCACATATCGTGCATCGTCCACACCACCTTTTTACCGCTGGCAAGGATCTCTCCGATTTCGCTGATCGATAACATCCCCTGATTGATCCAGTGTAGATGAATAATGTCAGCTCGCTTAAATTCGGGAAGCCGGGTAACGGAAATTCCGGTATTGGCGATGGAAACATCAAAAAGGTTCTCCCGCGATAACCGGTTTTGCAAAAATATTTGTCCGCGCTCCCCATAAAAATGCAGGTTATTTTGAATTTTGCCGCCTGCTTGCATAATATACTCATTGTCAGAACGTTTATCACGAACCAGCATCTTCGCCCTTACCCCCTTGGCACGGAGAGCATTCATCAACCGGAAAGCTGCAATGGCTGCCCCGCCGTGAATATCGGATGTGCTGATTATAAGTACGTTCATGCTATTTCCAACATTTTCTCAACGATACGTTCACATGCCTTGCCGTCACCGTATGGATTGGTTCTGGTTGACATAGAATAATAATAGCTATCGTCCGATAAAAGCCGGGAGGTTTCTGACACAATCAGGCTGTAGTTCGTTCCGACCAGCCTGACTGTCCCGGCCTCCAGTGCTTCGGGACGCTCCGTGGTATCCCGCATGACCAGAACCGGCTTACCTAAGCCTGGAGCTTCTTCCTGAATTCCTCCACTGTCGGTCAGGATCAACCTGCTCTTTTCCATGAGGTAGACAAAAGGCAGGTAATCCAGGGGTTCTATTAAATGGAGGTTTTCGTGCTTATCATCACTAAACACCTCACGAATGGTTTCGCGCACATTCGGATTAAGGTGCATTGGGTAAATGAAATGAGTTTCGGGGAACTTTTCCGATAACGTTTTTATTGCTTGGCAAATATGTGTAAATCCTTCACCAAAATTTTCCCTCCTGTGGCCGGTAATTAATACAAGTTGCGGGGTAAGGCTTCCGCCCATTTTTTCGGGCAACCCACTCCGGATTAGGGTTTCCTCGATCTCTTTCCGAAGGTTTTTATCGGTTTTTATTTTTTGAGTAACCCAATACAGCGCATCAATAACCGTATTTCCTGTTACTGAAATACTGTTTTCTTTGATTCCCTCATCCAACAGGTTCTGCTTGCTTAAGGGAGTAGGTGCAAAATTGTATGTGGCTATCCGGCTTGTGATTTGACGGTTAATTTCTTCCGGCCAAGGGCTGTACATGTTGTGTGTTCTCAGCCCTGCTTCGACATGCGCTACCGGTATTTTCTGGTAAAAAGCAGCCAACGCGGTTACCGTGGAAGTGGCTGTGTCGCCATGTACAATCACCCAATCGGGTTGCGACTGCTTCAGCACATCCCTCATACCCGTTAATATGCTGGATGTTATGTCGTATAAGTCCTGATTGCTTTTCATAACATTCAAGTCATAATCGGGTCTTATTTCAAACAGACGAAGAACCTGATCCAACATTTGCCGGTGTTGCCCGGTTACACAAACAAGAACATGAAATTTATCGGGATATTTCTGAAACTCCCTAATCAACGGAGCCATTTTTATAGCCTCGGGACGGGTTCCAAAAACAAGCATTATTTTTTTTCGCATACCCTCATTTTTTAAAAACCCCACAGAAATCAAGGATCACCTTATCATCTCTGAAAATCAACTTCTTAAACTCCTTATGAGCTACCAGAAACGCAACTATATCGGCCGTGTCATACGCTTCCGCATAATCGGTAAGCTTAAAAACCTTATGCGTCTCTATATTGGGCTCAACGATTAAGAAATCAGCGTTGTTATGCCCTTGCATTACTTTCGAGACAATGTATTTGGCAGGTGACTCCCTCAAATCTTCGATGTTCGGCTTAAAAGAAAGCCCCATCAAAGCCACAACAGGTTCCCGGCCTTCACGTAAATTGAAATCCTTCATCGTGGAAAGAATTTTCTCTGAACACCAAAAAGCTTTGTAATTGTTTATTTCACGGGCCTTTCCTATCAGTTGAGACTCAATCGGAAATTCTGAAGTGATGAA
Organism: Petrimonas sulfuriphila; assembly: GCA_038561985.1. Classification (NCBI taxonomy): domain Bacteria; kingdom Pseudomonadati; phylum Bacteroidota; class Bacteroidia; order Bacteroidales; family Dysgonomonadaceae; genus Petrimonas; species Petrimonas sulfuriphila. The sequence goes on from CP073276.1 coordinate 764,078, forward strand.
ATAGGGATCCACGGCAATACAATGTCCTCCCACCCCACTTCCGGGTTGAAGAATGTTTACACGGGGATGTTTGTTGGCTAGCTCGATCAGTTCCCAGACATTGATATGGGCTTTCTCACATATGATGGAAAGCTCGTTAGCAAAAGCAATCTGCACATCGCGAGAAGCATTCTCTGTCAGTTTACACATTTCGGCAGTACGCGCATTTGTCTTGTACAGGGATCCTTTCACAAAATGGCTGTAGAAGCCGGCAGCTTTTTCCGAGGATCCTTCGTCGATACCTCCTATCACACGGTCGTTGTGAATTAATTCATAAACGGTATTTCCCGGCAATACTCTTTCAGGACAATAACTCAAATAGATTTTATCTTTTAACGCAGGCTTTTCGGAATAAATCAACTCTGCCATCTTTTCCGTGGTGCCCACAGGGCATGTTGACTCAATAATACACAAATCTCCTTCCTTCAAGTAAGGAAGAACGGTGGTGACAGCAGACTCCACGTACGAGACGTCGGGTTCATGATTTCCTTTAAACGGGGTGGGCACCACAATGACGTAAACATCACTTGTTTGCGGCTCAGTATATGCTTTAAGGGTTCCGTTGGAAGTGACTTTTTTGCATATCTTATCCAATCCGGGTTCTGAGAAATGAACTTTCCCGGAATTCACACTTTTCACTACTTCGGGATTAATGTCTACACCGATTACTTCAATACCGTTATCAGCCGCGATTACAGCTGTCGGCAAACCTATATAACCCAATCCAATAAAACAAGCTTTCATATACTAATCCATTAATTCAACTACAAAAATAAGCGTAAAATTCCTAATAAAACGGTTAACGCCACATATATACCCATTTTCTTTGACGGGAGAAAGACAAATCAATTCGATAAAATAGTTTTGTAGGCATTTACATACCTATCGCTGACCGTATCCAGGTTGACCTTATTTTTGATGATTTCGAAGGAATGTTCTCCCATTTTTTTTCTTAAGCCGGGATCATTAAACAGCGCAATTATCTTTTCGGACAGATCTACGGCATCATTTTCCCGGAAAAAGAATCCGTTACTCCCTTCGTAAACCAGATCCCGCTCGGTACCGTCACATACCGAACATATTACCGGAAGGGAGAACGTCATGGCATCGTTGATGGACAACCCCCCCATTCCTGCCAAAACATAAACCGATGACGCCAAGAAGTATCTTCCTATCAATAAATTATCGTAAATCTCTCCGGTAAAAATAACTCGGCTGCCGATCTTCAAGTCACGGGCTTGTTTTTTCAGATTTTCCATTTCGGGGCCATCTCCTACGATCACCAGCTCCGCACCGGGGAAATGCGACAGTACTTTTGAAAAGGCGTCCATCAATAAATCCACCCTTTTCCATTTCACCAACCTTCCGATATGAATCATCCTGTGATCATTTTGAGGCAACAGAGGTTGTTCTTTGGACAGTTCTTGTCTGATCCGGAGCAATTCCTCGGAATTGTTTGAGTTGTAGGTAACAAACACCGACTTTTCGGATAGGTTATAAGTAGGCAAGATCTCTTTCCCTACAGACGAATAGACTACCGCACCATCAGCGTGTGAGTAACAGTATTTCCTGATTTCTGCAACGAGTTTCTGCCGTATGTGGAAAAACAACCCTTTATTCAGCAGGTTCATATCTTCATCGTATACAGGGTTTTCTTTGTAGAAGGAGCTGAGTTTTCCATAGGGTGGAACCTGAAAAGGGATTTCGCGCATCACAAATTTGGATTTGGTCTCCTTTAAAGCTTTCCTTAATTCAGGTTGAGTGAAATACTGCAAGAAAAAAGGCCAGCCTACGACAAAAATATCAGGCTTCTCTCTGTATATGATGGAAGGAAGTTCCCTGAAGCCGGTTTTGCCCAGCAGCGATTTTCTTTCTTCACTCGTTATAACCCTGTAATTTGCCACCTCCCGGCCAATCACCCTTACGCCTTTTCCAATCATTGTACTTTTTTTCGGAGGAACAACCACCACAACTTCCACTCCTTTATCAGCCAGCTTATTCAACAAAGCATTGGCATAAGGTGGAATTCCTCCAAAAACGTACAATACTTTCATTTACAGCGGAATTTAAAATTCAATTTTCGAAGACAACACATTCCGGCGGAAAACGCCTAAATTTATATTCACTCCCACCTCTATACCTTTGCCGACAAGTTCATTCTTCACCGTCTCATATGCCAGATCGGGACTGTTGTTATCACCGCTCAGGTGGCAAAGCCAGATATTCCGGAGATGAGGTGAACAGTTGTTTGCCAAAAACTCAGCAGTCTGCCGGTTGCTCAAGTGTCCCGTTCCGTTACTGATTCGCTGTTTAAGGAAATAGGGATACCTTCCGTTAAGAAGCATTTCTTCGTCGTAATTGCTTTCAATAACCAGGTGGTTAGCTTTTCCGGCGTAATAGGCTACATCATCGGTTATAGCCCCGATGTCGGTTGCCAGTGTAAGCTTGTGATTACCGAACTCAAAAAAATAACCGGCATTGTCGCTGCTGTCGTGCGGGACATCGAAAGCGGTAATCCTAAAATCTTCTATCTGAAACGACTCTCCCTTCTCTATAATTCGTTTAGTTGCACCGTTGATGGTGTTTTTAACAAGGGGACAGTTACGAATGCCCCGGTGTACCTTCTCTGTAGCATAGACCGGTATATTAAGTTTTTCGCTCAGGTACCCTGCTGATTTTATGTGGTCGTAATGGTCGTGTGTCACCAGAAGGGCGTAAATTGACGAAAAATCGATACCGTGATCACCCAATCTTTTTTTGATAATACGTGGCCCCAATCCAGCATCGATAAGCATCCCGTAGTGGCTGTTTCCCAGGTAATAACAATTACCGCAACTACCGCTGCCCAAACTGAAGAACGAGAATTTATCGGAAGAAAATAAGTTATGTTGCATATTCTAACGGACAAAGGTACGAACAATTTATGATTTTTGTGCGTAATCCGACCTACCTTCGCTACCGGCAAAAATCCTCAAAATAGCGTGTGATGTGTTCGTGCAGATGCACACGGTCCCGGCCTATCATGTTATGCTCGTGTCCGGGGTAGACGAAAAAGTCGGGATGCGTGCCTGCACCAATCGACGATTTCAAGAACTGCAAGCTGTGCTGCATCACCACTACCGGATCTTCGTCACCGTGAATGATAAGCAGCCTCGATTTCAGCCTACCAGCTTTGTTCAGCAAACTTGTCTTCGCGTAACCGTCAGGATTCTCCTGAGGCGTATCCATGTAACGTTCACCGTACATCACTTCGTAATATTTCCAATCGATCACAGGACCACCGGCAACGCCCACCTTAAATACCTCCGGGTAGCGCAGTAACATGTTAATTGTCATAAATCCGCCATAGCTCCAGCCGTGAACACCCAGCCGGCCGGCATCCACGTAAGGCAGTGATTTCAAGAATTCCACACCGCACATCTGGTCTTTGGCCTCCTCCACACCAAGCCTACGGTGAGTAACATCCTCGAAGGCTCGTCCTCGAAACGATGTACCCCGGTTATCCAACACAAAAACAAGGTATCCTTTCTGTGCCATATACGTTTCCCAACCGCCCGAACCGTATCTCCAGCGATTCTGCACCAATTGTGAATGCGGACCACCGTAAACATATATGGCCACAGGGTATTTCTTTGCCGCATCGAAGTTAGCGGGCTTTACCATCCGGTAAAATAAATCGGTTTTACCGTCGGCAGCTTTCAGGCTTCCTAGTTCAACACGAGGCATACTGATTCCGGCAAAAGGATTTAGAGCGGAGGTTAGTGTAACCGTTTTGGCGTTTTTCAAGTCGATAATATCAACTTTACCGGGATTATCGCTGGCTGAATAACGGCTGACCAGGTATCTTCCAGAATTGCTGACGGCAATGGTGTGCATGCCCGGAACATTGGTGAGTCGGTGGATGCTTCCGCTCTTTAAATTTACGCTGTAAGCATGCCTTTCTAAAGGGCTGGGCTGGGTTGAGACAAAAAACAGGTGTTGTCCTTTTCCGTCAAAACCGATAACATCCGTTACTTCCCAATCTCCCCGGGTGAGTTGTTTCAGTAATCGGCCCGACGTATCGTACAGGTACAGGTGGTTGAATCCGTCCCGTTCGCTTTGCCAGACAAATTGAGCGGGGTTGTTCCTCACAAACAAAACCGGATTTTCAGGCTCCACGTACTTCGGATGTGTTTCTTCAAAAAGTGTTTTATCAAAATCACCCGACCCTGCGTCGTACCGGTTCATCTTCAAGTGATTTTGTTCACGATTAAGTTCGGCTACATATATAAATTTTTCGTCGGGACTCCAAACCACGTTTGTCAGGTACTTGTCCCTGGGTTCACCTGTTTTCAGGTAAACGGTTTGCCCGGTCTTTACGTTATAAACACCGATCGCCACTTCGTGACTGCTTTCTCCGGCCATCGGATACCGAATGCTTTTCTCCGTTGCGGTCCGGGCAGAGATATCCACAACCGGATAACAGGCAACCATGGTTTCATCCATCCGGTAAAACGCCAGTTTGTTTCCACCGGGTGACCAAAAGATTCCTCCTTTAATTCCGAACTCATCCCGGTGAACCGCCTGACCACAAACAATCCCCTTGTTTTCTTCCGAAGTGATTGCCGTCTCTTTACCTGTTCCGTCCGTTATATACAAGTTATTCTCTTTTGTATAGGCCAGATAAACATTGTCGGGAGAAAGTTCCTGGTTGGCACTGTTTTCGGGAAAATCAACAGACAAGATTACCTGTCTGGTTTTCAAGTCATACACACCCGTGCCCTTAGCCGATGAAAATACCAGGTTATCGCTGCCTTCCCTGTCAAAACTCACACGGGAAACAATTCCCCCGCCTTTTTCTTTTTTCCGGATTTCATCGAACCGGAAAACAAATTTTTTGTGGTTAGGATTCAACGGGTCGACCCGGAAGACGGAGTCGTCCCTGAGCATCATCAACTCATCGTCGTGCCATTGAAATTGTTCGCCTATTTGCGGATAATAACTGTAAAAGTTTTTTCCTCCCGGGATAAGTTCGTCCAACGTGAACAACTTGTTTTGTTGGGCAAACAGCAAGCTTGTGCAAACAGATAATAAAAGAAAAATAAAATATTTTCTCATAAATAATTTTACTTATAAACCCTTCCACACGAAGCCGGAACATCACTCCAGGTTTAACCCTTCCTGTATGCAGGCAAGTCAGCGGCAGTTGTGGGAGGATAAGATTAAAATACAATCCTGTTCAATTTTTCAACTGCCTCGTAATATTCTTTCATCATCCCTTCGACCACCTGCTCCGCAGGAACAACAGTATCTATCAGCGATGCAACTTGTCCAATTTCCAGTTCACCCTCCACCAGATCTCCTTCAAATATACCGCGTCTTGAACGACCGCGCCCCAGCAACGAGCGAAGTTCGTCAGCAGATGCACCCCTATCTTCCAATTCCTGTACCTGATGATAAAAATCATTTTTCACCAATCGGGTGGGACTGATTTTCTTCAGTGAAAGTATGGTGTCACCCTCTTTCAGAGAAATACACTTCTGCTTGAATGCATCACTGGCTGAGCTCTCCTCAGTAAGCGCAAAACGTGTACCCACCTGTACACCCTCGGCCCCAAGCGCAAAAACAGCGGCCATTCCTTCGCCTGTTGCTATTCCTCCGGCAGCAATAAGCGGCAAACCGGTGACTTTTCGCACCTGCGGAATAAGCGCTAGCGTGGTGGTTTCTTCTCGTCCGTTGTGCCCTCCAGCTTCAAAACCTTCTGCAACAACAGCATCCACACCCGCTTCAACGCATTTCAATGCAAATTTCGAACCGGATACCACGTGCGCGACGATAATGCCTTCGGCTTTCAGTTTTGCGGTCCACGTTTTTGGATTTCCTGCCGATGTGAAGACAATGGCTACTTTCTCATCCATCACGATTTGCATGATCTCTTCAATTTGTGGATACATCAGCGGGATATTTACTCCAAAAGGTTTACCGGTAGCCATCTTGCATTTCTTTATGTGATCGCGTAACGTTTCGGGATGCATCGAACCTGCACCGATCAAGCCCAATCCCCCTGAATTACTTACTGCCGATGCCAATCGCCATCCACTACACCAAACCATTCCGGCCTGAATGATGGGATATCTTATGCCAAACAATTGGGTAATTTTGTTTTTTTCCATAATTCATGCAAAGGTAATTTTTTTTCAAAACGTTATCAAGAAAAGCTTTTAGAAGTTTATTGTTTAATTTAATTTTAGTAGTTTTGTACGTCCAACAGATGATTATTGGCGTAAATTTCTCTTCCAGTTGACTATGAACGTATTAATTCTTGGCTCCGGTGGGCGTGAACATGCTTTTGCCTGGCGTATGCGTAGCAGCAAGTACTTGAACAACTTGTTTATTGCGCCCGGAAATGCGGGGACTGCATCGTTGGGAACAAACGTTGCCATCTCTCCGACAGACTTTCAGGCGTTAAAATCGTTTTCTTTGGGAAACGATGTGGACATGATCGTGGTTGGGCCGGAGGATCCGCTTGTTCAGGGAATTTACGATTATTTTCGCAATGACGAGGACGTGTGCCACGTTGCCGTTATCGGTCCTTCCCAAAAGGGGGCCCAGCTGGAAGGGAGCAAGGATTTTGCCAAAGAATTCATGAGCCGACACAATATCCCCACGGCGCGATACAAAACGATCAGGCTAGAAAACATTGAAGAGGGAAATTATTTTCTGGAATCATTGCAGCCTCCTTATGTACTCAAAGCCGATGGGTTGGCAGCCGGAAAAGGGGTGCTCATCATTGACGATTTAAACGAGGCCAAACGCCTGCTTTGGGAAATGCTCAACGGGATGTTTGGTTCTGCAAGCGACAAAGTGGTTATCGAAGAGTTCTTAAAGGGGATTGAATGTTCGGTTTTTGTGCTGACCGACGGAAAGTCGTACAAAATCCTGCCTGTTGCCAAAGACTACAAACGTATTGGGGAGGGTGATACCGGGCTAAACACCGGGGGCATGGGTGCGGTTTCCCCTGTTCCTTTCGCTGATGCCAAGTTTATGGAAAAGGTGGAACAACGGATTGTTCTTCCCACTGTCAACGGAATTAAGGCAGAAAAGATCGACTACAAGGGTTTTATCTTCTTCGGGTTGATTAATATAGATGGTGAGCCGAAAGTGATTGAATACAATGTGCGGATGGGTGATCCTGAAACGGAGGTGGTATTGCCGCTTGTCAAGTCAGACATTCTGGACCTTTTTGTAAGTGTAGCCACCGAAACTCTGGATACAAAAACAGTGGAAATCGATAACAGGTACGCTGTTACCGTGATGATGGTTTCTGGGGGATATCCAGGCAGTTACGAAAAGGGGAAAACAATATCGGGAATTGAACAGATAAAGGATTCCATTGTTTTTCATGCCGGGACAACGTTAAAAAATGACGAACCCGTAACATCAGGCGGACGTGTCTTAGCTGTAACCTCATATGGGCATACAATGAATGAAGCGCTTGAAAATTCCTATAAAAATATCGAAAAAATCTCTTTCGAAAACAGCTATTTCAGAAAAGACATCGGCTTTGACTTAAGATAAAAATGAACACTTTGCTGGTTAGAAACTTCAAATCTTTTTTTGTGGAATCCAGATTCATTTCACTAGTTGTTTCTATTACCGTCATCGCGTTGCGTTTTCTGATGTTTTTGAAAAAGGGCTTACCTGATTTTCCGGCAAACAATACCGGCTTTATCTGGCCCTATATCGAACCTGTTTTTCTCGAAAATCCCCTTCTCTCGTTTTTAGCGAGCACATTCTGTGTTTTCATTATATCTTATCTTCTTTCCGAATTGAACGTCCGCTACGGTGTGATCCGCATGCGAACAGCGATGCCCTTTTATGTTCCGCTGATTCTATTTAGTGTCCATCCGTTTTTTCTGAGAATGACTCCCGATTTTCCGGGGCTCATCTTCGTTCTCTGGTCCCTTTTTCCGTTACTGGCATCGTATCAGTACCACCATTCCCACCGGTTTGCTTATCAGTTTAGTGCGTTGATAGCCATTGCCGGAATCTTTCAAATCCACGCGTTATTGTTTGTGCCCTTGTGGTTAATTGGGTTATCGGCGATGGGCAGAATAAACTTCCGATCTTTTATAGCATCTATTTTTGGAATAATACTGGTGTTTTGGATTGCTTTTGTGTTCTATGTCTTTGGGGATAACATCTCCGGCTTTATCGAACCTTTTAAAGGTCTCGCCGAGATCTACAACTTTACGCGGACGCCCGGTTTTTCTGTCCCGCAATGGGGTTTTATCGGGACAATGCTGCTTTTCTTGTTTTTCATTATTACCGCTGATAGCAAGCAGATTACAAGAGAGCGGAGCTTTACCAAAAAAGTATTAATTTTCAGCATTTCCGTAATACTGCTTTCCTTTCTTTTACAGATTTTGTACCTGACTCACACGTTCATCTGGATCTACATTATCATCGCATTTCTTTCCATCATTGTGGCGCATTTTTACGCCAACACCACATTCAGGCTGGAGATTTTATCATATTTCTTCGTTTTGATGCTGTTAGCTTTTTATTACTGCCTAAACCTTTTCACCGATTTATCACCATTCTAAGAAACGTCTTAAATCTTAAATTTCTATTCATCTCTACTTCCTTCATGCTGTTTTTCGCTCTTTTTCGCGTCCTTGAATCTTCATTTCTTCAAAATAGCCCCACTATAGATCCATCAAAAAATAAACATAAAACAAGACATGAAAAAAATCAATAAGTTGCTAACAACAAAACCCTATGTATTTTTGTTTTACAGTAAAAAACAAAAGAATTACAGATGAAACGATCAGCATTACATTTACTTATTGTGCTGTCTGTCGCTTTTGGGCTGACAATGTGTGGCACAGCACAGACGGCAAGGGAGAAGGAAGTTGTAGCCGGAGAAGTGAGCCGGAGCGTAAACGATTTCGACTTTACGTTTAAGGCAACTTACGCTTATCCCACCGGTTTCAAATCCATTTACCTGTCTCCCTACTACGACGTAAAAGTATCTCCCGACACGATACGGGCATACCTGCCCTATTACGGACGAGCATATGTAGCTCCCGTTAATCCAAGTGAGGGAGGAATAAAATTTACCAGTACCGACTTCGATTATCAGGTGAATCCGGGAAAGAAAAAAGGGAATTGGCGGGTAGATATTCGAACGAAAGATACCGGCCGGGAGATATTTTTGTATTTCGATATCTGGGAGAACGGAACAGCCCGGTTGCAAGTCACAGATACCAACCGGCAACCCATCTCGTTTCAGGGGGATTTGTTATAACTTCGTTACTAACTCCTTAGGCAAATAAAAGGTATCGTTTTTATCCATATACACCGCGACCGATCCAATATCGAATGGCTTGCCGTTAAGTTTTCCAACGGACGAAAATGCCTTTATCTCCAGCGTGTTTCTTCCTTTTTTAACCGTTAGGACCGGAAACTCGGGATCTTTCCGGTTCACGGAGTATTTCTGCCCGGCAAAAACATCGGTATGCTTAACAAAGATTTCATCCGACAGTTCCTGTAATGATTTATCCAACCCCAATGCTTTTTGCAGATACTTGTTCACTTGCACATTGCGCACATTCCCTCTCAGGATATCCCCTTGCGGATGATACGATGCCAACAGTGTCTCTTCGCCGGTATGCCCTCCTGTGGTAAATCCGAAGCAGGTACGCGAATTCATTATGTTTACTATGTTGTGTGCCATGTTATTACTTGTCCCCACCTGGGTGTAATCACTTTCTTTGTAGTTTTTCGAAGAGAGCAGTGTCTGCAGTTCTTCCTCGGTAATATCAATGCCGGTGTATTTTTTGAACTCGGCCTTTATGTTTTCGGGTTTGGTATTTATCAGAATGGCTTCGATGCCGTTTGCCGAAAGTTTGTAATTCGATACCGCTTCAAACAACTGCTGAATCGACAGTTTGTCGTACCCTGGACAATCTCTTGAGCCAATGGTAAAACCACTGTTACCGTGGTCAGACATAATAATGACCGCCGTATTTCCGTCCTTTTCAGCAAACTTCATCACCTCCCCCACGGCATCATCAAAATCCAGGTATTCGGTAATCATCCCGACAGCATCATTAGCATGAGCGGCCCAGTCCACCTGACTGCCTTCAACCATCAGAAAAAAGCCCGCTTCTTTTTTGGATAAAAGATCCAGCGCCTTTGCGGTCATTTCTGCAAGCGACGGAACGTTGTCGGGGTTCCTGTCAATGGAATAGGGCAATGCCCGCTCTCCAAAAAGCGCCCAGACTTTTCCGTCACCGTTGTAGTTCAACAACGCGTTTCTATCATCTTGAATCAGCACGGTTCCGTTATTTTTAAAGTGTTGCCTGATATCATCGGTTAAAATACTGTTTCCTCCGCCGAACATCACATCCATATTCTGGTAAGCCATTTGCGGTGCAATAAACTTATAGGCACTGCGTGTATGGTAATGCGAAGAAAAATCAGCAGGCGTAGCATGAGGGAACTCACAGGTCACCACCAACCCTACAGCTTTATTTTTCAGCAACTTAGCTGCTTCCAACAGGGTAGCAGCAGGCTGATAGGTGCGGGCAGCATCCACCGGATAAAGATCGTTTTCCGGATCTGCTTCCGGGTAAATGGCCACGTTGCTTGTTTTCTGTAAAACACCTGTCGCATAGGCTGATCCCGTAGGAGCCGAATCACCAATAGGCGCATTGGAGGAATGTGTTGTAACCGTTCCTGTGAAAAAGGGGTCGATATGCAGGCGGTCACCCATTTTGTTGTAAAATTTATACCAGCGGGAAGCAGAATATACGCCCACCGAGGTACCGTCGGGAATCATCACAATAACGTTTTTTACCGGACGCACTTCCTGTGCTAACATCAAAACTGTACTTATCAGCAAAGTAAACAGCAAGCTTAATTTTCTCATATGTTGAATTGTATTTATACTTGAGTTTAAAACAATAAAGTTAATAAATAGTTGAATTTTTTTGAAACATAAACTTCAATTTAACGATTTTGTAACACCTCCTATGTATGAAAAGTCGATGAATTTGATTAAGTTTGTCCTTCATTTCTAAAGAAAAAAATAATGAACAGTAGAAAACCTCTTATCCTTGTCACCAATGACGATGGGTATCAGGCTAAAGGAATAGTATCGCTTATTGAAGCGATGAGAGCATTGGGCGAGGTAGTTGTTTTCGCCCCGGAATTGCATCAGTCGGGAATGTCGTCTGCCATCTCCACATCACAACCGTTGAGAAGCAGAATTTATAAAAAGGAAGAAGGACTTACGGCATATATGTGCACAGGAACTCCGGTGGATTGTGTAAAATTGGCGCTGAACGAGTTTTTAGATCGCAAGCCCGACTTATTGGTTTCGGGCATCAACCACGGGTCCAATGCTGGAATTAGTGTAATATACTCGGGAACGATGGGCGCTGCTATAGAAGGATGTATTTTTGAAGTCCCCTCCCTTGGCGTATCTCTTTGTGAATATGCGTACGATGCCGACTTCACGCACGCCTGTGAAGTAGCCCAAAGGATAGCCTCGACTGTTCTCAAAAAGGGGCTTCCCAAAGGTATCTGTTTGAACGTAAACGTTCCACAAGGGGAAATAAAGGGAATAAAAATAACATCACAGACGCAGGGGAAGTGGGTGAATGAATATCAACGGTCTGCTGATGGAAACGGCCGCGATGTGTTTTGGATGACCGGGAACTTCGAAAACTGGGAAGAAGACAACGTAAATACCGATGAATGGGCATTGGCAAACGGATACGCTGCCATTGTCCCTGTAAAAATTGACATGACAGCACACGATTTTATCCCTGAGCTGAAAAAGTGGGATTTGACATAAGAATATGAAATACTTCTTAATAGCCGGCGAAGCATCGGGCGACCTACACGCATCCAACCTGATGAAGTCGATCAAACAGTTGGACAAGGAAGCCGATTTCCGGTTTTTCGGAGGTGATCTTATGGCCGTCCAGGGAGGAACACTGGTTAAGCATTACCGTGAAATGGCATTTATGGGAATTGTCCCGGTTGTTATGAATGCGAAAACCATTCTTAACAACCTGCAACTCTGTCAAAAGGAGATCGCCGGCTATCAGCCGGACGCGGTTATCCTGGTTGATTATCCGGGATTCAACCTAAAGATGGCTAGGTTTGTAAAGGCTCGATTGAACATTCCCGTCTTCTATTACATCTCACCTAAAGTATGGGCATGGAAAGAGTATCGGGTTAAATCGTTCAAGAAATATGTGGATGAGATGCTTTGTATCCTGCCCTTTGAAGTAGATTTCTACGAAAAACACGATTACCGGGTCCATTACGTCGGAAATCCGTCGGTGGATGAGATCGACGCGCGCGAGTATAAAGATGAAACGTTTGCCGAGTTCATTGCGGCCAACACACTTCCCGACCGTCCGATTATCGCACTGCTTGCAGGAAGCAGGAAACAGGAAATATCCAGCAACCTGCCACCTATGCTGCAAGCAGTAAAAGGATTCGACGATTACCAACTGGTAGTTGCAGGGGCACCCGGTATTGAACCTGATTTTTACGATAAGTTCACCCAAGGATTTCCGCTGAGGGTTTTGTTCCACCAAACGTACCGCATTCTCGCCCAGTCACAGGCAGCGTTGGTTACCTCCGGGACGGCCACCCTGGAGACGGCGTTGCTGAACATTCCTCAAGTAGTTTGTTACCGTACGTCGATGCCGCGGCTATCATACTGGGCCTTCAAAAACATCCTGCACACACCCTATATCTCATTGGTGAACCTTATTTGTGGCAGAGAAGTTGTGACGGAACTCTTCGCCAAGTTTTTCACCGTTGACAACATCCGAAAAGAACTTACCCAACTTCTCCACGTGAAGAACTACCGAAAAAACATGCTGGACAATTACGCGGAAATGCGGCGGATACTGGGCGGAACCGGTGCTGCGGACCGTGCAGCGGAAACAATATTGAATAAGCTCAGGTGAATCGATTTTCTGTTGGCATACTGAAAATATTCTTTCCAAAATCTTCACTTTTTAATCCTTTTTTGTTTCCTTTGTATCGGAACTAATGTAAGAAAATCAGAAACAGTATGAAAATTGGAATTCTCACTTCCGGTGGTGACTGTCCCGGAATTAATGCGACCATACGAGGCGTTGGAAAAACAGCCATTAACAATTACGGAATGAAGGTAATCGGCATTCAGAATGGATTTTCCGGACTGCTTTACAAGGACGTTATTGACCTTTCCGATGCATCGCTCTCTGGGATTCTTAATCTGGGAGGAACCATTCTTGGGACCGCACGCGAAAAGGTGTTCCGTAAAAAAATCACATCACCCGACGAAAAAGACCAGGAAGAGATAAAAAAATGCTACCACGAATTGGGCCTCGACTGCCTGGTTTGTATTGGAGGAAACGGCACACAAAAAACCACTTGGATGCTTTCTGAATTGGGGCTGAATGTAGTAGGAATTCCTAAAACCATCGATAATGATGTGTACGGAACCGATGTCACTTTCGGGTTCGACACCGCTGTCAATATTGCTACGGATGCTATCGACCGCCTGCATTCCACGGCAAGTTCCCATCGTCGTGTAATGGTTATTGAACTTATGGGGCACCATGCCGGCTGGATTACACTGTATGCTGGAATGGCCGGGGGAGCCGATATCATTCTACTTCCCGAACTTGGTTACAACATGAAAGTAATTATCGACAAGATAAAAAAGAGAATGGAAATGGGGAAAGCCTATTCCATTGTGGCTGTTGCCGAGGGAATTGAAATACAAGGAAGCAGCGAAAGGCCTGCTATGTATTTCGCCAGAGAAATTGAAAGGCAAACCGGATTTGAAACTCGCGAAACCGTCCTCGGATACATTCAGCGCGGAGGTTCACCGTCTCCCGCAGACCGTAATTTAGGCACTTTGCTCGGCGGCCATGCAGCACAACTCATTCACGAAGGGAAGTTCGGACGTATGGTTGCACAGATCAAAAATAAAATAGATGACGTACCTTTAGAAGAAGTTGCGGGCAAACTTCGCCTGGTAACTGTGGATACTCCTTTGGTACAACAGGGAAGAAGGATGGGTATTTCATTCGGCGTCTGGGTATAAGCTGGACATTAGATTTCTATCTGCACGTTCTCTTCCTCCTGCCCGGAAGTTTCTGAAGACTCACTATTCCCTTTCTCGAAAAGTTTTTCCAGAAGTTCATTATCGTTCCGCAGCTTCTTGATGGCTTTCTTTGCTGCCTTCTGATGCGATTCTTTTTTGGAATACCCTTTTCCTGAACCCAGATCCATCCCACCGACAATAACCCTCGATTCAAAAATAGGATTGTTTTGCTCATCGTAGGAAGAGTCGGTCACCTCAAACCCTACGTCAATTTTGTATTTTTGTCCCCACTCTATCAGACGCGACTTAAAGTCTACCTCACTTTTCAATACGGTATCGATATTGATGTGTTGCTTAATGAGCGTTTCAAAAACAAAACTTTTCGCTACGCGGTAACCCTGATCAAGATAGATCGCTCCAATCAGTGCTTCGAGGGCATCTCCGTAGATATTGGTGTTGTGAGCAAGATTGCGGGTGGATGAAGTGATGATTTTATCGATCCCTATTTCAATAGCAATTTTGTTCAGCGTTTCACGTTGAACAATCCTCGAGCGGGTACTGGTAAGGAATCCCTCTTTTTTATTCTCGAATTTTTTGTACAAAATATCGGCTACAATGGCATCAAGAATGGCATCACCCAGAAATTCGAGCCGTTCATTATTAACCCATTTTCCTGAATTTGAGCGAATTGATGATGATCTGTGTGTCAATGCTTCCTGGTACAGATCAATTCTATCGGGATAAAATCCCAACATCCTGTAAAATGAAAAGTAGGGTTCTTTTCCTTTGTGAGGAATTGCCCTTACTTTTCGCATAAATTTTCTTAACACATTACTTGTTGAATTTCTTAAGGATTACGCTTGCGTTATGGCCTCCAAAGCCAAAAGTATTCGATAGAACAGCTCTTAACTCGCGTTTTTGAGCTTTGTTGAATGTGAAGTTAAGATTATAATCGATTTCCGGATCCTCGTCGCCTTCAGTAAAATTGATTGTTGGTGGAACGATTTGGTTCTCAATGGATAGAGCACAAAACATTGCTTCCAGTGAACCGGCAGCACCCAACAAGTGTCCCGTCATCGACTTGGTTGCACTGATGTTTAGCTTGTAACTGTGTTCTCCAAAAACCTCCTTTATGGCTTTTACTTCCGAAATATCGCCTACCGGCGTAGATGTTCCGTGGACATTGATGTAATCTATATCTTCGGGTTGCATTTGTGCATCCTCCAAGGCGTTGTACATTACCAGTTTGGCTCCCAAACCGTCGGGATGGGAAGCCGTGATGTGGTGAGCATCGGCCGACATGCCGGCACCAGCTACTTCGGCGTAGATATGCGCGCCACGTGCAAGAGCGTGTTCCAGCTCTTCGAGAATCAGGCTCGAAGAACCTTCTCCCATGACAAATCCGTCCCGGCTGGCGCTAAAAGGGCGTGAAGCCGTTTCAGGCGAATCGTTACGGGTAGAAAGTGCATGCATTGCGTTAAATCCGCCCACTGCTGAGGCGCTGATGGTCGCTTCAGCACCACCGGTAACAATAACATTTGCCTTATTCAGTCGGATGAGATTAAAAGCATCGGCGATGGCATTTGTAGAAGATGCGCATGCCGAAACGGTTGCGTAATTAGGACCTCTCAGTCCGTAAATCATAGAGATATGCCCGGCGGCAATATCGGCTATCATTTTCGGAATGAAAAATGGATTGAATCGAGGGCCTTTATCTTGCGTAAGATAATAATTACCAACCTCTTCCTCAAAAGTTTTGATACCTCCAATTCCGGCAGAGAAGATAACTCCGATACGGTTGGTGTCTTCTTTTTCCAAATCAAGTCCTGAGTTCTCTATCGCCTCTTTCGCTGCTTTCAGGGCAAGCTGAGAATAACGGTCGAATCTCCGGGCCTCCTTCCTGTCAAAAAGCTCGTAGGGATCAAAATTTTTTACCTCACAGGCAAATTGTGTCTTGAACAAAGATGCATCGAAAAGAGTAATAGGTCCGGCCCCGCTTTTTCCCGCTACGGTATTTTCCCATGTTGTTTTAACATCATTTCCCAACGGTGTTACAGCTCCCAGACCTGTTACTACTACTCTTTTTAATTCCATGAATTTTACTTGTGGATTTTTTATTTAGCGTGTTGCTCAACGTAAGCAATAGCATCACCTACCGTAGAAATTTTCTCAGCTTGATCGTCCGGAATGGAGATATTGAATTCTTTTTCGAATTCCATGATCAACTCAACAGTGTCAAGTGAATCAGCTCCCAAATCATTGGTAAAGCTGGCAGTTTCTGTTACTTCAGACTCTTCAACACCTAATTTATCGACAATGATCGATTTTACTCTTTGTGCTACTTCAGACATAACTTTTTATTAATTAAATTAGTAAATAAAAGATATTTTCTTTTTAATTTTGTGGATGCAAAGTAAATCAATTTTTCTTTAACCACACAATTTTTCAATCAATAAATTCAAAAATAATGCACATTTACCGTTTTTTTGTGCAAAACACACACCTGTTTTATGAAGAGAATAGCCATATTTGCCTCGGGTAGCGGATCAAACGCTGAAAATATTGTCCGGTATTTTTCCGGTAACGACGAAATTGAAATAGCGTTGATTCTTTCCAACAAAAAAGAAGCTTTTGTGCACGAACGGGCTAAAAATCTGGGGGTTCCGTCTTATACCTTTTCCAAAACGGAATTTGACGAAGCGGAGTTGATTTTGGAAACGTTGCAACAGTATAACATCGATTTCATCGTGTTAGCGGGTTATCTGCTAAAAGTGTCTGCCCCGCTTCTGAAAGCTTTCCCCAACAGGATAATCAATATTCATCCGGCTTTGCTCCCCAAGTATGGAGGGAAAGGGATGTACGGCGACCGCGTTCACCGAGCAGTAATGGAGGCCGGTGAAAAGGAATCGGGGATATCCATACATTATGTTAACGAGCACTACGATGAAGGCGATATAATTTTCCAAGCTTCCTGCGAAGTACTTCCCGGCGACACTCCCGGCGATATTGCCCAAAGAGTACACCAGCTGGAATACAAACATTTTCCTGAAGTCATCGAGAAGATTGTCCGGCGTAAATTCAATTAGTAAATGCAACTAAATATCATTTATTAATGGTCAAAAAGATTCCCAAGGGAACGCGTTCCCTTGGGAAAGTTGGCCAAAATGTTTATAATAGTTGTATTATGAAAAAATTTAAACAATTGACCGTAGAGCGAAGATACCAAATATCAGCTCTACTTCAAAGGGGAAGTACACAAAAACAGATTGCAGGGATTGTAGGAGTATCGGAATCAACCATAAGTCGGGAGTTGTCCCGCAATAAAGCCAAGCGTGGGAAGTATTCTGCGGCTCGCGCTCAAATGCTTGCCGATGAACGCAAGGAACGCTTCAAGCGCAAGCGTAGCTTCAGTTCATCCATGCAGCGGTTCATTGACAAAAAACTACGGGAAGAACAGTGGTCTCCCGAACAGATTAACGGCTATTGCAAAGTCAACGGCATTGAGATGGTAAGCGTGGAAAGGATTTATCAGCACATTCGCAAAGACAAGGCGCAAGGAGGAGATTTATACACTTTCTTACGCCACAAGCTCAAGCACAGAAGACGCCCGGTATCGGATACCCGGGTACACATTAAAGACAGGGTGGGGATTGAACACCGACCGGCAATCGTAGACCAGAAAAAACGATTTGGAGATTTGGAAATCGATACCGTAATCGGCAAAGACGGCAAGGGTGCCATCTTAACCATCGTGGAGCGAACCAAGGCGTTTGTGCTAATGGAAAAATTGGAAAAGGGGAAGAATGCCGAGGCAGTAAAGGAGACTGTCATCCGTCTGTTAATGCCTTATAAAGGAAAGATTCACACCATAACATCCGATAACGGCAAGGAGTTTGCAGAACACAAAGCCATTGCAAGCGCTTTGGATATTGATTTTTACTTTGCCAATCCATACAGTTCCTGGGAAAGAGGATTGAACGAATACACCAATAAACTCGTACGCCAATACATCCCGAAAGGAACTGACTTTAATGATGTTAATAGTGAAAAAGTGAAGGAGATACAATACAAATTAAACCGAAGACCAAGAAAAAAATTGAACTATAAAACACCGGCTCAATTATTTTTTGCATCTTTGGAAAATAAAATTGCATTTGCGAGTTGAATCTACGCGGAAGAAATAACTTCGACAAAAGCCACAAAAAATAAAAATTAATATTAACTTTGCACTCGCAAATAAAAACAGGCCTGCGGCTGTGGCGTAATTGGTAGCCGCGCCAGACTTAGGATCTGGTGCCGAGAGGCGTGGGGGTTCGAGTCCCTTCAGCCGCACAAAAAGCTCCTTTTAGATTTCTCTGAAGGGAGTTTTTTCACACCAGCACTCACTAAATGTCTCTGATTTACAGTGTCTTACATAGGTAATATCTTCCCCACTCCATCAATTCCATCAATCATCCCAACCTGAGTTATAAATGAAGTTAAGGTGCCAAATCGGGAATATTTCTCTCATCTATATGGATGTACACCTTTTTAACATTATAGCTATGTATTAAATGGCGTTAAAACAGGTAAATATATCAAATAACCGTACACTGCAAAGGTAACGATTCATCGTGAAAAGTAGGATAGTAAAAACGATCTTGTCCCCGGCAGTTCTATTAATGCAAAAAAATTAACAGCTACATTGGAACACTTAAACTTTCATTGTACGATGCAATGAAAGACCTGGAAGAAAGGGGAAATCTGGATGAACAAGAAAAGACAAAAGACCAATAAGTGTACGTATCTATTGGTATAGGACAAATAATTTATGAACAGCGGTCTAACTGCCTATACCTTTAAAAGCATATTTAAATACTCGAGAACCCCGTATCGAAAGAACGTTTCCATCTTTATCAACTGCAAGGGCCATAACTTGACTTTTATCAGAATCATCGGTTACAATCCATTGTTTAATAAATTTTCCCATTAAATCAAATTTTTCAATGCGTGCAATATTACCGGCCCCCCCATTTTGTGTGCTATTATCAGCTACATAAACGAAACCATTTGCACTATCAATTGCAATTCCGCAGGGAAAAAGAAATTGACCGCCACCATTTCCTTTACTGCCCCATTTCATTATATAAGCGCCACTAGACGAAAACTTTTGTATTCTGAAATTCATGTTGTCAACCACATAGATATTGCCTGCTTTATCAACAGCCATCTGACCATTCATACCTTGATTGGATAGGTCATTCTGATTGCTTAACATGAGTTGCCCGTCTCCAGTTCCTGTACCGCCCCATTGCATCATGAAATTGCCTGACAGATCAAATTTCTGTAATACATTTGATACATCAACAGTATAAACCCATTTATTTAACTTATCTACAGCAATAGTCCCTGCAAAATCTACTTCCCACTTTGTTACATATAAGCCTGCTGAATTAAACTTTTGTATCCTTAGATTTTTCTCATCAGCTACGTATATATTATTATCTCCATCAACTGCTATATATTTGGGCCAACTGAACTGTCCGTTATTGATCCCAAAAGTCCCCCATGTTGTAATTAATGTTCCCGTAGAAGCATATTTGCCTATTCTGTTTCCCATGAGTTCCGAGATATATACATTCCCATTACCGTCGACTGCAATACCCCACGGGATGACGTTTCCATCTGAAGTAATATTCCAGGAGCCAATTAGATCAGAATTATGAGGGTTATCCTCATCTTTATCTTTAGCCTCATCTTCTTTATTGCATCCTGAAAAGGAAGTTGCTCCTGCAATTAGTAGTCCAATGGTTACAAATTTTATGATTCTCATTTTGTTGTTTTTTATATATCATTATAATCCAAATAATTTCTTATATTTAATTCCCCTATTTAAATGAATATACATGTTTCTCCGGTTACTACCTGAAACTCATGTCAGGCAACAATTGTGATGTCTATAGTATAGAAATACAGCCTGCAAGTTTAGTTATTTTTCTGATATCTTTTTTATTTTTTACTATTATTCTGGGTTAGTCGTATTAAAATAAGGTTAAATAGAAATTTTCATTACTGATAGCCCTTCACTAAGATTTAATGAAATTTCTTCTGTAATGCAATTGGCACTTTGGTGGAAGATAAGGATTATCTCACTATCTTTACACATATTAGTAACTATTTAAAGGAGATGTGTGTACATAACCTCTAAGTTTCACCAAATAAAGAAACCTTATAACACTTATGTACAATAGGTTATATAGTTATTGCATTATTTTTATCTTTTGGAGCCTATTATTAGCAAACGGAATAGATTTTTATTACATTTACAGGAGTCTAATGACCCAATTGTATCATGTAGTGTAATGAATATGGATCATTATGCAAGACAGTATAAAACTGTCCGTTTGCAAAGAGTGTATTTAATAAGGTAAATGAAATTAAAGATGTCCTATTATGAACAAAAGAAAAGCAAATCAAATTATTAGAGGACAGAATGCTGTCGATGGCGCCGGAGTTCATCTGCGCCGTGTGTTGGGACCAGTAAACATTGTAGATTTTGACCCATTTTTAATGCTTGACGGCTTTGATTCCGAAGATCCGAAAGACTACATTAAAGGGTTTCCCTGGCATCCACACAGAGGTATTGAGACCATTACTTATCTAATTAAGGGCAAGGTTGAACATGGCGACAGTCTTGGAAATAAAGGCACGATCCACGATCTGGAATGCCAATGGATGACAGCAGGTTCAGGCATTATACATCAGGAAATGCCTAAAGAATCTGAAAGAATGCTTGGGTGCCAGCTTTGGGTAAATTTGCCTGCCAGAGATAAAATGACCATTCCGGCATACGGTGATATCACGCAAGAAAAAGTTACCCTTGTGGAAGAAGAAAACGCCGTAGTGAGAATCCTAGCCGGCACTTACAAGGGCAAAAGCGGTGTCTTCGAAGGCAAATATGTAAAGGTTAAATATCTAGATATTGATCTGGCTCCCAGCAGCACATGGACTTACGACGAAACTCCGAATGACCAAACGCTGTTCATCTATTTATTGGACGGCAACCTTGCCGTTGACAACAACCTGTCTCAATTTGAGAATAAATCATGCGCTGTTTTATTTACTTCAAGCGATAAAGACAGTGACATATACGATTCTGTAGAAGTCCGTTCAGGAAATCAGGGTGCCAGGTTTGTTCTGTTGGCGGCCAAGCCGTTGAAAGAACCTGTAGCATGGGGTGGCCCAATTGTGATGAATACCAATGAAGAACTGGATCAAGCTTTTAAAGAATTAGATAACGGAACATTTATTAAGCATAGCGTATAATTCTACTTCATTTTAAACTCAGAAACTGTTTTAATATTTTTCATGCCCTGTTTTATGCCTATTTCTGGATGGATCTGGATTTTCAGCTCACGCATAATAGCGGGCTATTTTAAAGAAATGAAAATTCAAAATAGTTTCTTAATCAATATGTCAAAAAAAGAATATTCAAACGAAGAAATTACCATCATTTGGGAATCGGAGAAATGTATTCATTCCGGTATTTGTGTTAAAACACTACCTAAGGTTTATCATCCACAAGAAAGACCCTGGATTAAAATCGGTAATGCAACATCCGAAGAATTAATGAATCAAATAAATCTTTGTCCTTCAGGGGCATTGAGTTATAAAAAATTAAAGTAACCGAACTGACTATTCATTATTCTGATTCTATTTCTTTGCACCTTACAAAAAAATAGGATCAGACAACGTTGAATAGAGTCATATTATCTTATCTCTTAGGACGCACAATTCGCTCTTAGGTATAGGCTATGCTTATAATTTCATAAACGATATCTTTCTTGTCTCGTTTTAAAACAACTTTGTCTCCCTCTTTTTTATTCGTCAATGCATTGGCCAAAGGCGATATAAAGGAGATTTTTCCTTTGGAAACATCAGCTTCATCAACACCCACTATTTGAAAAGTTTTGATTCTCCCGGTTTCTTCCATTTTGAGAGTTACCCGTGCACCGAACCTTATTTCATCTTGAGGCTGTTCGTCTAAATTAACTATTATGGCGGTGTCGATTCTGTGGTTCAACAGATACAATTTTGCATTAATATGGTTCTGCACTATTCGTTTCTCATTTTCATCGGCTTTGTTCAGATTTTCTTTCTCATTGATAAGTTCCTCTCTTTCGGCCAACAGTTCATCCAGTCCCTCCCGGGTTACATAATTTATTGTTCCTTCCGGTAAATAAGCCCGGGGGGGTACTATCGGAATCTCTTCCTGATCGCTTTCTTTGACAAATCCTCTGCTCATAACAACTCACGTCTTCTATCTAATGTTTTCCTCTGCAAACATAGTTGGATTCTTCAAAATATTCAAGTTTTTGTGTACATTTTTCCTCAGTATCAAGACTTAGTCTTACTTGACACGCTACAGGAAGAATTGTTTTTTGTTAAAAAGACACCCGGAAATCAAGGATTGTGTAAATTCATATAAAGGTCGACACAGGCAATTTGGCATATTCAACTATTGTTCATACTTTTGCATTCGAATTAAAAAGATACTCCAATGAAAATAAACAATTAATAGTTGTTGGTTTTATTAAACCGACACCAGAGAGTCCCACCTACTTCGGTTTAATCCGGTTCCTGCATGGAATCCACTATTAATTGTAACAATGAGTATTATCGTAAGTGATATTTCCTATCACTATTTCAATCGACCTACATTATTTGAATCGGTTAGTTTTTCCGTTTCACCAGGCGGGAAAGTGTCCCTCATCGGCAACAACGGCACAGGAAAATCCACTCTCCTTAAAATGCTGGCAGGCGAACTGACACCTTCTTCGGGCAATATCCGGGTATCGGCATCCCCTTATTACATTCCTCAACAGATTGACTTTAAGGAGCAGACCCTGGCAGAAACCCTGGGGGTATCTGAAAAAATAAAAGCCCTGCAGGCCATCTATGGAGGTTCTGTTGACCAGGGTCATTACGACACCCTGAACGATGATTGGGATATCGAAGACAGGTGCCGCGTAGCTTTAACACATTGGGGATTATTGAATCTGCCTATTGACCTACCCATTTTGCAGTTAAGTGGAGGGGAAAAAACGAAAGTCTTGTTGGCGGGATTAACCGTTCACAACCCCGATGTCGTTTTGTTGGACGAGCCGACCAACCACCTCGACTACGTAGCAAGGAAGAAGCTTTATGAGTACATATCCCAGACAAAAGCTACGGTTATCATTGTCAGCCATGATATTACGCTGCTTAATCTTTTGGAGGAAACGTTCGAGTTGACCCCTAAAGGCATTAAGCTGTACGGGGGAAATTACGATTTTTACTGGTCACAGAAAGAGACTGAGAATCGCGCTTTGGAACAGCAAATTGATGCGGAACAGACGGCTTTACGGATCGCCCGAAAGAGAGCGCAAGAAATTCGCGAACGTCAGGAAAGAAGAGCGTCACACGGTGAACGGAGCAAACAGAAAGGAGGGCTTGCCCGTATCGTTTTAAATGCACGCCGCAACCTGTCTGAAAACAGTTCCGCCAAGTTGAAAGAAAAACACTCCGGAATCATTAACGACACTCAACAACGCTTATCCGCCCTAAAAGGAAAACAACAGAGGAACAGTGAATTGAAGATTAATTTTGAGGACGCCAAACTGCATGATGGAAAAGTTTTGATTGCGGCTGAAAATTTGAATTTTGGGTACACGGAAAACAAATACCTGTGGCCTTCTCCGTTAGACACGGAAGTTCGAAGCGGAGAAAGAATACACATTCTCGGGGACAACGGGAGTGGAAAAACAACATTGATCAAACTCTTGCTGGGTGAACTTTCACCAACACAAGGCCATGTCTCCCGGGCAGATTTTTCATATATCTATCTTGATCAAGAGTATGCTCGGGTCAACAAAAAACTGACGGTGTTGGAATTAGCAGAACAACACAACGAAAACAACCTGTCCGACCACGAAATAAAACTGCGGCTTAACCGCGCATTGTTTCCCCAAGAGACCTGGGATAAAAACTGTCAAGCGTTGAGTGGAGGTGAACGTATGCGCCTTTACTTATGCTGCCTGATGATTTCCAACCACGTCCCGGATATTTTCATATTGGATGAGCCTACGAATAATCTTGATGTCTCAAGTTTATCGATACTGGCCCATACCATCAAAAAGTATCGGGGTACGGTACTGGTTATTTCCCATGATGCATATTTCATCAATGAGATTGGGGTAACAAAGAGCATTCAATTAGGAACAAAACAAAAATAATTTTTTTATACAGATACAAAAAAATACACTACTTTTACTTTTTTTAGAAACAGTAGGCACATAAATAGAAAAGAATCCGTGATGATGTAAACAAACCCCGACGTTTATGTCGAGGCTATCCCTTGGTAATGCTCAGGTAAATCCTTGCCCGAGTCATCTTACGTACAAATAAATACCCCAATTATCATTATGTAAAGAAGATGAAAAAGTTATTGATCATTACACTTATCTTAAGCATTGTTTCCGTTGTATTTATGGTTTTCAATTTTGCCGCTTCAACGGATATTTATCGCGATTATGTTGGAACAGCAATTGTTTCAGGACAGATCATCGATAATGTCGGTAAATTGCCCGAATGGACAACCTGTAAGGGTGAATGGCAGTTATTACGGATAGATTTAATTGTTCGGTTCATTTTCATGCTACTGGTTACCGTGGTTCTGGCAAAATTGATAAGAAGCCACAAGGTTAGGTCAAATCACCAGTAAGGAAGTTAATCCCTTTTATTTCCTAACCCTCATTCCTTTATACTGATAGGTAAACGTCAGGATTGTTACAAAAAACGCGATTAAATCAGCGGCAGGCATACTCATAAAAACTCCATCCAAACCAAAATACCGGGGGAGCAAAAGTAAAAAGGGAATCAGAAAAATAAGCTGCCGCGTCAACGATAGGAACACGGCTATTTTTGCTTTTCCAACCGACTGGAAAAAGTTACTGATAACCATCTGAACGGCAATAACAGGAAACAAAACAGTGGTAATTCTCAATCCGCGGACAGAGATGTCAAGAAGCTCCCTGTCGCTGGTAAACATGCGCATGATCAAAGTTGGGAATAGTTGGGAAAATAAAAAACCGAAAGTCATGATTAAAACACTTACGATGATCGTGTACCTGAGCGCCTTGAACGACCTGTCGATTTGTTTTGCCCCGTAGTTGTATCCTACGATTGGCTGCATACCCATTGTTAAACCAATAACAATCATCCCGAACAGGAAAAGTATCCGGTTGATGATTCCGTATGCCCCGATAGCAAGATCACCACCATGTTTCATCAATCCGAAATTGATAATCGAAACAACAAGGCTGGAGGTGAGATTCATAAGAAAAGGAGAAACACCGATAGCCATCATGTTGACGACCGTCTTTCCGGACAATTTAAACCCCTTTATCTCAAAACGAATAAGGCTGTTCTTGTTGAAAAAGTGCATCAGCACCCACACCAATCCCGCAAGCTGGGAGAGGACTGTGGCCAGCGCTGTCCCTTTCATGCCCCAGCCAAGAACAAAAATGAAAATTGGCGCAAGTAAAACATTTACTGCAACTGTCAGGAAAGAAGAGAGCATTGCCTTTTTAGGATATCCGGTCACACGCATAATGTTATTCAGCCCGATAAAGACAAAACCAACAGGAATTCCTATCATGTAAACCGACAAGAAATCACTTGCGTAAGGCAACAACGTTTCACTAGCTCCAAAAAGCTTTAAAACAGGTTCCAGGAAAAACAGCGTCACTACCCCAAGCAATGTCCCGTTCACTGTATTTACCAAGGCAACATGTCCAAGTATACTTCGTGCGTTCTCTTCGTCTTTTTCACCTAATCTGATAGAGGTTAGTGTTGCACCTCCCACACCAATAAGGGTGGAAAAAGCGGCAAGAATATTCATAATCGGAAAAGTCACAGCCATGCCCGAAAGTGCGGATGCACCGATACCGTGCCCAATAAAAATACTGTCCACTATATGGTAAAGCGATGTGATAACCATACCGATAATAGCGGGTAAAGAGTATTGTGCGAGAAGTTTTTTGATGTCGCCCCTTCCCAAAAGGTGCGGATCGTTAGTGTTGTTTTGGCGTAACACCTTTGTTATGTTCATAACCCGGGCACAAAGGTACAAAATTTATGTCAAGCTCGTTTGGGGATTTAGATTTCTTAAGAGTTAAGTAACGCACAAAATTAAATTTTTCCGGGAAACCCCGAGAACCATCCTTGTTTTTCTTGAAAAAAAGAAGTAGTTTTGCGTGGAATCAAGTCAGTCTACGAACCCGGCAAACACTTATCCTATAGTATTTTCTTAAATCATAAAAAACAGAATAAACATGGCACGATTAGTTACACTCTATTCCCTGCAATGGGGCGATTTATCACTGGAAGAGGTTTGCGTAAAGGCAAAAGCATTCGGTTACGACGGACTTGAATTAGGATTACCCGACCACCTGGATGTCCGTCAGACCGATCCTGCCTATTACAAGGGCATTAAAGACCTTTTGGAAAAATACGGCATGCAATTGCGAACCATCTCCTCCCACTTGGTAGGGCAAGCTGTGTGCGATAAAATTGACGAACGCCACAAAAGTATCCTCCCCGATTATATCTGGGGAGACGGCGATCCGGAAGGAGTCCGCCGACGTGCCGCTGAAGAATTAATCCTGACGGCCCGGGCAGCCCGGGTGCTGGGGGTTGACACCGTCGTAGGGTTCACCGGAAGTCCAATATGGCATTTGTTGTATTCTTTCCCTCCTGTTCCACAATCCACTATCGATAAAGGATACCAAGATTTCGCAACCCGGTTCGCACCAATTCTGGACGAATTTGAAAAGCTGGGGGTTCGTTTCGCATTAGAGGTACATCCCACCGAAATTGCTTTCGACACCTTTTCTGCCCAAAGGGCATTGGAGGCCTTGGATCATCACCCCGCTTTCGGGTTCAACTACGATCCGAGCCATTTGGGATACCAGGGAGTAGATTACGTGGATTTTATCTATCAGTTTCCCGACCGGATTTTTCACGTGCACATGAAAGATGCTTACTGGAGTGACACTCCCAAACAAGTAGGAGTATTCGGAGGACACGTCCCTTTCGGCGACCCCCGTCGCTTTTGGAACTTCCGCAGTGTAGGGCGCGGGAAAATAAAATTCGAAGAGATTATACGTGCCCTTAATGCCATAGGATACCAGGGCCCGCTTTCGATAGAGTGGGAAGACAGTGCTATGGACCGCGAGCATGGAGCCCGTGAATCGTGTGAGTACACCAAGCGGCTGGACTTTCAGGTATCCGGACATGCGTTTGATGCTTTTTTTGCCAAATAATCAACAAAAATACAGTGTAATGGAGAACAGACGATTAAAAATGGGAATGGTCGGAGGCGGTATAACCGGCTTTATCGGAGCCATTCACCTTCGCGCAGCCTTGATGGAGAATATGGTAGAATTGGCCTGCGGATGTTTCAGCTCAAACCCGGAGGTATCGAAAGAATCGGGACGCACTTATTTCCTGCCGGACCATCGTATTTACAGCACCTACCGGGAGATGTTTGAGAAAGAAACGGACCTGCCGGAAAACGAAAGGATGGATTTCGTGGTGATCGTCACCCCCAACAAATACCATTTCGAACCGGCTATGATGGCCTTGGAAAGGGGCTTTCACGTGGTACTGGATAAACCCATGACATTCTCCCTTGAAGAAGCCAAAACACTTCAAAAAAAAGTGGAAGAAACCGGTTTGGTACTGGCTTTGACTCACGTTTACTCCGGATATCCCGCGGTAAAAGAGATGAAGGCGAGAATTGCCGCAGGAGAGTTGGGCAAATTGCGCCGTGTATACGTAGAATACCCGCAGGGTTGGCTGGCGGAACGCATCGAGTTAATGGAAGGGAACAATGCGGGATGGCGTACCGATCCACAATTATCGGGGAAGGCAGGTTGTATGGGTGATATAGGAACCCATGCCTGGCATTTGTGCGAATACGTAACCGGATTAAAAGTGGTGGAACTTTGCGCCGAACTGAATACTTTCGTTCCCGGGCGTCCGATTGATGACGACGGAGTGGCCATGATGCGGATGGAAGAAGGGGTAAAAGCCCTGCTTTCGGCCAGTCAGGTTGCCGTGGGTGAAGCCAACAACATCAACATCCGTGTCTATGGGGAAAAGGGAGGAATACAATGGGTTCAGGAGCATCCCAACCAGCTTTTCCTAAAAAAAGGGAACAGCCCCGAGGAAGTGATGCATATCGGCGGGAACCATCCTTACCTGGGTAAAAATACCCGGTGGAACATACGTACACCCGGAGGGCATCCCGAAGGTTTTATCGAAGCTTTCGCCAATATCTACCGTAACTTCGCGCTGACGGTGAAGGCAAAAATGAAAAAAGCCCCCCCTCTGCCGATATACTGGATTTTCCGGATGTGTACGACGGTGTACGGGGTATGCAATTTATTGAAACGGTCGTGGAGTCAGGATGGAGCGACGGCCCAAAATGGATAAAGTGGAGGGAGTAGTATTCCATAAAAAACAGTAAATTTGCAGCAAAAAATTAAATCCAACATCGATGAGCAAAACAATCATCTCTTTTTTGAACGAAGCTGTTGAGAAGTACAGCGAACGTCCGTTTCTTTACGAAGCAAGAACAGGGACAGATTACACCTCACTCTCCTACAAGGAAGTCCAGGACAAAGCCAGGCAGTTCGCTGCCGGGTTAATGGCGTTGGGGATCGAGGCGGGCGACCGTGTCGCCCTGATTTCCGAAGGAAAAAACAACTGGGTGATAGGTGAGCTTGGGGTGCTGCATGCGGGGGCTGTCTGCGTCCCTCTTTCCGTGAAACTGGAAACGGAGCAAGACATCAGTTTTCGCGTGAATCATTCCGAATGTTGCGCGATTATGGCTTCCGATCAGCAAATAGCGAAAATCCGCCCGATGAAGGGAGCCTTTTCTACTGTCAGGCAGTACATCCTGCTTGACCCGGAAGAAACCTTGCAGGAAAATGAAACTTTGTTTAACTCCATAATCGAACAGGGAAAGAAGTTGCTGGCCAACAATCCGTCAGCGTTGGAAGAACGGATAAAAGCCGTTACTCCCGATTCACTGGCCAACATTTCTTACACCTCGGGAACAACAGCTAACCCGAAAGGGATTATGTTGTCACACGGCAACTACGTCTGTAACTCGGAACAGGCAGTGGAGCATTTAAACGGAATACCTTCCCATTTCAGGCAACTACTTATCCTTCCGTGGGATCATTCCTTCGGACACACCGCCGGAATTTATTCGTTCATGAAATGCGGAGCTTCACTGGCATCGGTAGCTATGGGTAAATCCCCTATGGAGGTTCTCCGGAACGTACCCAAAAGCCTGAAAGCGATTAACCCTCATCTGCTGATGAGCGTACCCGCACTGGCTTCCAACTTCCGAAAAAACATCGAAGCCGGAATTGAAAAGAAAGGCAAACTGACCAGTATGTTATTCCGGAAAGCCCTTAAAACAGCATATGCGTATAACAAAGAAGGCTTCAACAAAGGCTCCGGTGGACGTTTCTGGATAAAACCGCTTCTGGCCTTTTACGATAAAATCATCTTTTCAAAGGTACGTGAATCGTTTGCCAGCAATATGGAATTCTTCATTGGGGGTGGCGCCCTCCTCGATATTGAACTGCAACGCTTCTTCTATGCAATAGGCATTCCTATGTACCAAGGCTACGGCCTATCAGAAGCGACTCCCATCATCTCCGCCAATTGCCCTCATGCACACAAACTCGGTTCTTCAGGGAAACCGCTTCCGCATATGGATATAAAAATTGTGGACGACAAGATGCAGGTAGTTCCCACGGGGAAGAAGGGTGAGATCATTATCCGGGGCGGGAACGTGATGAAAGGATATTGGAAAAACCCCGAAGCCACGGCCGAGACCATTGTGGATGGATGGCTCCGGACAGGAGATATGGGATACATCGACAACGACGGATACCTGTATGTGCTTGGGCGCACAAAATCGCTGCTGATCAGCGATGACGGTGAGAAATTTTCTCCCGAAGGAATTGAAGAGTCCATCATGGCCCAGTCTCCGTTTATCAATCAGATTGTGTTGTACAACAACCAACGCCCCTATACCACAGCGCTTATCACCGTAAATCCCGTTGAATTAAAAAAGCGAACGTCAGACCCCTCGGAAGCGGCTCTACTTATTGAAAAGGAAATTGCGGAATACCTCAAGGGAGGAAAGAACGACGGGATGTTCCCTTACCGGTGGCTGCCTTCCGCATTTGCCGTGATTGAAGAACCCTTTACCGAAAAGAACGGCATGGTGAACTCCACGATGAAAATCGTAAAACACAAGGTCTATTCGGCATACGCATCGCGCATTGAAGAATTATACACACCTGCAGGGAAAAAATCAACATCACCGGCCAACCTGGAAGTACTGGGAAGACTGTTGAAAGAGAATTAAATGGTTTGATTCTCCTTTATTTTGTTTTCTGGATATGCCCGGGATTAAAATCGCATCCCTTGCACCCGCCACAAAACCCGGACTCCTTCTTCACAAAAAAGAAACGGTAAATCTCACGAACAACCACGATGGAGACAACAATGCCGATGATGATAACGATGAACAACTGTAAACTCATATTTTAACAACAAAGAATTGGACGGAAAGTTTAAATAAAGAAACGGCCGGTTTGATAAACCAGGAAAGCTATAAACCAGGCCAGCCCTGTCGAGTAGACCACGCTGAAAAGCGCCCACCTCCACGAATGGGATTCTTCTTTGATAGCAACTATGGTGGCAATACAGGGGAAATAGATCAGGATAAACAGCAAAAATCCGATAACGACCAGCGGTGAGAAAACAGGTGTCCCGTCCGGATGCTTCTCCTGTAAAAGCCGGGTTTGCAACGACTGCTGGTCCTCACTGTCACCGGTATAAAGCACCCCCATCGTACTGATTACAATCTCTTTTGCCGCCATTCCCGACAACAAGCTCACGGAAATTTTCCAGTCGAAACCAAGCGGGCGCATCAATGGCTCCATAAAATGGCCAATTTTTCCGATGTATGAATTTACCTGATGTTCGGTGTTCTTTGCGTGTTCAATTTCTATCACCCGGATCTCTTTTTCTGTCTGCGGTAAAACCAGGCTGTCGAGTTGTGCCAGTTGCCTGTCAAATTGCGCTTCGCGCTGTACATCTTGCGGGAAATACCCCAGAAACCAGATAATGATGGAGGCAACCAAAATGGGACCGCCCATCTTCAGCAAATACTGCTTGGCCCTTTCCCACATATGGATGACTACCGATTTAAATGTAGGCATCCGGTAAGGCGGCAACTCCATCACAAACGGCGTATCTTCCTTGGTAAAAAATCGTTTACGGAGCAAAATCGCCGTCAGAATAGCCACAAGAACCCCTACGCTGTACAATCCGAGCATGACAAAACTGCCGTTCCGGGGAAAAAATGCACTTACAAATAAAATATAAACCGGCAATCGCGCACTGCACGACATAAAAGGAACAATCAGCATGGTAATCATCCGGCTGCTGCGGCTTTCGATTGTGCGGGTGGACATTACTGCAGGTACATTACACCCAAACCCCATGATAAGCGGAATAAACGATTTTCCGTGAAGGCCGATGTTATGCATCAGTTTATCCATGATGAACGCTGCCCGGGCCATGTATCCCGAATCTTCCATAAACGCGATAAACGCGTACAATATCACAATGTTCGGCAGAAAAACAATAACACCCCCCACTCCGCCGATAACGCCGTCTACCAGCAAATCCTTGAGTGGTCCTTCCGTCATATTTACACGAATCAAATTCCCTGCCTGGGCCACAATCCACTCAATCCACTCCATCGGATAAGCTCCAAGCCGGAATGTAGCTTCAAACATTATCCACAGAAAGACAAAGAAAAGCGGGAGCCCCAAATATTTATTCGTCAGGACAGCATCGAGCACAGTAGTTTTATCTTCGAATTTTGTTTTTTCGCTCAGTGTCTCTTTGAGTGCTCCTGCAATAAATCCATACCGGGCATTGGTAAAGGCCGACTCTGGGTCTTCTTTCAACAATCTTTCGATATATTCCCGTTCCTTGTTTCTACGAGCCAGAAGCTCCTTGCCTTTATCGTGCTCACGAATAGCATTTTCTACCTCTTTATCCCCCTCCAGCAACTTAATACCGACATAACGCTTCGGCATACCTAACGTCGAAAAGCCGTTGGATAATAAATCGCGACACATAAAGCCGATGGATTTCTCCAATACACGCCCGTAGGGAACCTTTACGTTGTGAGAGTTGTTGCCGGATTCGTAAATGCTAATCACATTTTCGAGCAATTCGGGAATACCGAACCCTTTCTTTCCCACCGTAGGAACAATAGGAACATTCAGCATTTCAGAAAGCGTCTGGTGCTTGAATAAGCGGCCGCTCTTCTCAAGTTCGTCGTACATATTGAGTGCTACTACCATTGGTTTCTCCAACTCAATAAGCTCGGTGGTAAGATACAGGTTTCTCTCCAAGGCCGATGCCGACACCACATTCACAATAACATCGGGTTTTTCTTCAAAAATATAACTTCTTACGTACAGTTCCTCGGGAGAATAAGCAGACAATGAATATGTTCCCGGAAGATCGGTCAATATAAACTTATAACCGTTGTGCCTCAGCGTTCCTTCTTTGGAATCGACCGTTACGCCGCTGTAATTTCCCACATGCTCATGTGCCCCCGACGCAAGGTTGAAAATGGAGGTTTTTCCGGCGTTGGGGTTTCCAACCAACGCAACACGAATAACGTTATTATTTTCTTTCTTTAAATCGGATTCGTCAGAAAGTGGTGGATCGCGAAAGTCCGTCTCTTCAACCTCGTTTTCAGGCCCATCTGTTTTGTCATTGTCCACCGCATACACCACATCTTCTTTCAATTTCGAAATTTCAATCAATACGGCTTCACTGCGCCGCAACGAAACTTCGTACTCCATGATGCCGTATTTGATAGGGTCTTTCAACGGGGCGTTCAGTATCGACCTCACCTCTTGTCCGCGCACGAAGCCCATTTCGAGAATCCGTTTCCGAAATGCCCCCGATCCATTTACTTTTACAATGAATGCCTTATCGCCGGTCTGTAGTTCTGAAAGTCGCATAAATAGCACAATCTCATTTCCGGATACAAAGGAACATATTTTTTGCCTAAAAAACGAGCTTTTAAGATATATTATTTATAATGAATTTAAATAGCACAAACAACTGACCTATCGAAAGGTTGTCTACTCTACTGCCTGCTAAAAAGTCATTTTTTCTTTGTAATTTTGTACCTGTTCGAAAAAACATTTACAAAACATCATTATATGGCAACAAAATCGTTTCATTATCAAGACCCTTTCCCAATGTCGAAAGACACCACAGAATACTACCTACTGACCAAAGATCACGTATCGGTTTCGGAATTTGAAGGGAAAGAGGTATTGAAAATTTCTCAGGAAGGACTTACACTGATGGCACAGACGGCTTTTCGCGATGTGGAATTTCTGCTGCGTCCCGAGCATCAGGAACAGGTAGCCAAAATTCTTACCGACCCCGAAGCGAGCGATAACGACAAATACGTGGCGCTCACTTTCCTGCGCAATTCGGAAATATCGGCCAAAGGAATTCTTCCCTTCTGCCAGGACACGGGAACAGCAATTATTATGGGCAAAAAAGGGCAACAGGTATGGACGGAAGGAAACGATGAGGAGGCCCTCTCGCGTGGTGTTTACAACACGTTTATAAACGAAAACCTACGCTATTCGCAGAATGCGCCGCTCAACATGTATGACGAAGTGAATACGGGGACAAACCTCCCTGCTCAAATCGACCTGTACGCGGTTCAAGGGAATGAGTACAAATTCCTTTGTGTTGCCAAGGGCGGCGGATCAGCCAATAAAACATACCTGTATCAGGAAACCAAAGCGTTGCTCACCCCTGAAAAACTGGAAGCGTTCCTGACGGAAAAAATGAAATCGCTGGGAACTGCAGCCTGTCCGCCCTATCATTTAGCATTTGTCATCGGCGGCACCTCTGCCGAGGCCAACTTGAAAACTGTAAAACTGGCATCCACAAAATATTACGACAATCTCCCCACCGAAGGCAATGAATTTGGCCGGGCGTTCCGCGATATTGAAATGGAAGAAAAACTGAAGATCGCGTCTGAAAAGCTGGGACTGGGCGCTCAATTCGGTGGAAAATATTTTGCACACGACGTGCGCGTTATCCGCCTGCCCCGTCACGGAGCCTCTTGCCCCGTAGGAATGGGAGTGTCCTGCTCGGCCGACCGCAACATCAAAGCAAAAATCAACAAAGAAGGTATCTGGATTGAGAAAATGGAAGACAACCCAACCCGCCTTATCCCCGAGTCGATGCGTGAAGCCGGTGAAGGCGGCGGCGTGAAGATCGACCTCAATCGTCCGATGCCGGAAATCCTGGCGGAACTGTCCAAATACCCGGTTTCAACGCGGCTGTCGCTTAACGGCACCATTATTGTCGGGCGCGACATAGCACACGCCAAGCTCAAAGAGCGGATCGACCGCGGAGAAGGTCTTCCACAATACATCAAAGACCATCCCATCTACTATGCCGGGCCGGCAAAAACGCCCAAAGGCTATGCTTCGGGATCCATGGGACCGACCACGGCAGGGCGGATGGATTCCTACGTAGACCTGTTCCAATCGCACGGCGGCAGCATGATCATGCTCGCTAAAGGGAACCGCAGCCAGCAGGTGACCGATGCTTGTCAGAAACACGGAGGGTTCTACCTGGGCAGCATAGGGGGTCCGGCGGCCATTCTGGCACAAAATAGCATCAAGAGCCTCGAATGCGTGGAATATCCCGAACTGGGTATGGAAGCCATCTGGAAAATCGAAGTGGAGGATTTCCCCGCTTTCATTTTGGTGGACGACAAAGGGAACGACTTCTTCAAAGTAGTTACCCAACCCAATTGCGCATTGGGATAACTTCTTAAAAACATTTTCATTTCATATTATTTTGTACCTTTGCCTCGCAGAACAGCGACGTAAAATTGGTAATGAAGATTGCTTTTATAGGTGCCGGCCAAGTTTCAACCGCTTTAGGATTGTATTTCAAAAACAACGGTTTTGAGATAGGAGGTTATTATAGCCGAAGTTGTAAAAGCACCGAAAGGGCGGCCCGGCTGACCCATTCCCATCCTTATGCATCTGCAGGGGAGCTGATCAATGACAACCAGATGATATGGATCACGACACCCGATGACCAGATTGAAGCCGTTGTCCGGCAAATCACCCTTCTCCCTCCCCCCCGGAAGGACGAAAAGCTGGTCTTGCACGCCAGCGGCGCATATCCTCTTTCCATACTGAACCCGCTAAAAGAAAACGGCTATCAAACGGCTTGCGCACATCCGCTTTTGGCATTCGGCGATCCCGTTGTAGCACAGGAAAAATTAGGCAACGTATGGTTTGCCATCGAGAAGCCGGGGGAAGATAACGGACAATTGACCGGCTTTTTCAAGGCGTGCGGAAATCAAACGTTCACCGTAGACCCCGGCAAGAAATCCCTTTATCACGCGGCCGCCTGCGTTTTGTCGAACTACCTGGTAACGCTGTTGGATGCCTCCTTTGCGATTTTCGAGAAATCGGGCATGCCCCGAGACAATATTCAGGAAGCAGCCCGGCCTTTATTGGAAAGCGTTATCCTTAACCTAAAAGGGAAAGATCTTAAAGATGCGCTTACCGGTCCCATTAAGCGAGGCGACAAAAACACCGTCCGGATGCATTTGGAAAGTTTGAATGCTCTTATGCCGGAAATGACAGCGTTATACACGCTGATGGGAAGAAAAACCATGCAGCTGTTGGGCGATTATTCGCTGGAAGAAGTACTTAACACCCCGCTCTCTAAGCAATAAAAAATATGGCACAAAAATTTACTGTAAAATCCTTTCAGGAAGCGAAAGACAATAACCGGAAAATAAGTATGCTCACCGCCTATGATTATTCGATGGCGAAAATAGTGGATGCCGCAGGAATCGATTCCGTCCTGGTTGGCGATTCACTGGGAATGGTCTTCCAGGGAAACGAATCAACGCTCCCGGTTACTCTTGACGAAATAATATATCACACAAAAGCCGTTGTCCGGGGTGTGAAAAATGCGCTGGTAGTCGCCGACATGCCTTTTTTATCCTATCATGTTTCAAAAGAAGAAGCTGTGCGGAATGCAGGCAGAATGATCAAGGAAGGTGGTGCTGAAGCCGTCAAGATGGAAGGCGGCACACTTTTCTCGGAAACAATAAAAGCCGTTGTGGATGCACAAATTCCGGTAATGGGGCATATCGGGTTAACACCGCAGTCGGTCAACGCTTTCGGCGGGTTTAAAGTACAGGGAAAAGACGAACAAAGCGCAAAGAGAATCTGGGAAGATGCCAAATTGCTGGAGGAAGCTGGCGTTTTTGCCATCACACTGGAATGCATTCCCGACAAGCTGGCCCAACTGATCACAAAATCCCTCCGCATCCCGACCATAGGCATAGGAGCCGGAAAAAGTTGTGACGGCCAGGTATTGGTAATCAACGACATGCTAGGAATGTTCAGCGATTTTGTTCCCCGGTTTATAAAGCAATACGCAAAGCTGAACACCGAAATTACGGCAGCTGTCCAAGATTACATTGCAGAAGTCCGGGAAGGCGACTTTCCGGCCGGAGAACACACGTTTGATATGGATGCGGATATTCTGGAAAAGCTGTATTGAAGAGCAAGGAGCAAAGAACAAAGACAATAGACAATAGACAGTTTAACGTTCATAATTCGTAAAATGATCATTACAACCGTAAAAGAATTGAGGGAGTATCTCGGTGCGCAACGCACATCGGGAAAATCCATAGGCTTTGTCCCGACCATGGGATTCCTGCACGAAGGGCATCTCTCGCTTATCCGTAGGGCAAAAGCCGAAAACGATACGGTAGTCGTCAGCGACTTCGTTAATCCCACCCAGTTTGCCCCCAACGAAGATTTCGAATCCTATCCCCGGAACATTGAACGCGACGAACAACTCGCCACAGGTGCCGGAGCCGATGTGGTGTTCTATCCTTCCGCGGAAGAGATCTATCCCCGGGGAAGTTCCACTTTTGTGGAAGTCGCCGGCGACATCACCCGGGTACTTTGCGGAGCTTCACGCCCGGCTCATTTCAAAGGTGTTACAACGGTTGTGGCCATTCTCTTCAATATCGTTCAGCCGCGAAGGGCCTATTTCGGACAAAAAGATGCACAACAGGCGGCTATTCTGATAAAAATGGTAGCCGATTTGTACATGGACATCGAGCTGATCGTCTGTCCGATTGTCAGAGAAGAAGACGGGCTGGCCATGAGTTCGCGCAACACCTATTTATCGGCTACCGAAAGGGCGCAAGCTGTCATATTGAACAAAGCGCTGCGGGAAGGACAGGCGGCATTCGAAAAAGGGGAAGACAACGTCGAAAAACTGATACGGCAAATTACCGGTAAGATAAACGAAGCGCCGCTTGCCTGCATCGATTACGTAAGCATATATGCATATCCGTCGTTAAAAACGATAGAGACCGTCAGCGACAAAGCGCTTGCGGCTGTTGCAGTAAGATTCGGCAAAACAAGATTAATCGACAACATAATTTTAGAAAAATAGATGCAACTCACTTTATTGAAAGCAAAACTTCATAGGGCGACCGTTACGGAAGCCAATCTCAATTATACGGGCAGTATCACCATCGATAAAACCTTGCTTGAGCAAAGCGGAATTTTGGTTTGGGAAAAGGTTAGCGTGGTGAACAACAACAACGGGCAGCGGTTTGAGACCTACGTCATCGAAGGAGAGGCAGGCAGCGGCACCATTTGCCTGAACGGTGCGGCGGCCCGGTTGGTACAACCCGGCGACAAAATCATCATCATGGCATATGTTTCCCTGTCGCCCGAAGAAGCAAAAGAGCACAAACCCGGTGTATTTATTTTGGATGAGGACAACCGGATAACCGAAAGGATATAATTTATGCTGAATATAGCCATCACGGCAGGCGGAACATCGGAGCATATCGATGGAGTGCGGAGGCTGACCAACATCAGCACCGGACTGCTTGGCTGGTATTGCCTGGAAACAATCCTGGACTACTTTTGCGCTGAAAAACGTTCCGATTTCCACGTAACTTATCTCTTCACCGAAACGGCTTTCAGGAAGGCGTTAGATAAAGAGCAACTTCCGTTCGTGGACTTTGTCCCCGTCACCGATGCGGAAAGTGTTTACCATGCCGTGGATGCGTTAACCAAAAGTGTTCCGGTAGATTTCTTCATCCATTCCATGGCCATATCCGATTTCACGCTTGCCTATGTCGCAAGTACGGAGGAATTGGCAAAAGAAATAAACAGCTTGCCGTACAGCGGTGACGCTGGAGCGACCGTGAGAGAAGTGCTCGAAAATCCGGAAAACAGGTATAGCCTGACGGAAAAAATCCCGTCGGACCACAACATTATTCTGGGTCTGAGACGCACCCAAAAAGTGATTCCGCTAATTAAACGAAACAATCCGAATACCTTTCTGGTGGGATTCAAACTGCTGAAAGATGTGCCGGAAGAAGAACTGATCCGGGTTGCCAACCAACTTGCCGGAGAAAACGGATGTGACATGGTTTTTGCCAACGAACTGGCGCAACTGGGGGAGAGCAATCATCTCGGCATGTTGATAAGATCGGGGAAAGTCGTTGACCGGCCGATCGGGAAGAAACAAATAGCTGAAGCTATTGTAAGGGAAATGATGAAACAAGGAGGAAATAAATGAAAACGATCGTTATCGGAGTTTCAGGCGGAATTGCCTGCTACAAAGCCGTAGAAATTGTCAATCAGCTGAAAAAGGACGGGCACAACGTGGAAGTGATCATGACCCGATCCGCCCAGGAGTTTGTCACGCCGCTCACTTTTAGAACTATGTCGCACAATCCGGTTGTCACTGACATGTTTGACCCGGTACGGGAATGGGACACCAAGCATATCGACCTGGCCAAGGCAGCCGACCTGTTCGTCATTGTGCCCGCCACAGCCAACATTATCGGGAAGATTGCCTCGGGAATTGCAGACGACATGCTCACTACCACCGTGATGGCAGCCCGAAGCCCGGTACTTATTTTCCCTGCCATGAACACCTTTATGTATGAAAATCCGATTGTTCAGGACAACATCGAAAAACTGAAAAAATGGGGATACCACGTCTATGAAACCGCTGAAGGCGAGCTTGCCTGCGGTGATTTCGGAAAAGGGAAACTACTGCCATGGGAGGAAATCGTGAAGATTATCGAAGAGTTTGATTTACCCGATGACTGATACATAATACCGCAACTCTTATTTTTCCGGGGTTCAGAACGGGAACACCAAAGGCAAGGCAAACACCATAATTACCATGTAGAAAACCTGCAGCGGTAATCCCACCCTAACGTAATCCAAAAAGCTGTACCGGCCTGCCGATACAACCATGGCGTTGGGCGGTGTGGAAAAAGGACTTGCAAAACACATACTGGCAGCAACCGCTACCGCAACCAGGAAAGGATAAGGGCTGACACCCAACGCAACGGCAGCCTGCAGTGCAATGGGCGCAAACAAAATAGCCGTTGCCGTGTTGCTGATAAACATCGTGAGAATGGAGGTACCCAAATAAATTCCGGCCAATACCAAATAAGGGCCACGACTTCCCAGCGAACCGACTATACCCGAAGAGATAAGTTCTGATGCTCCGGTTTTCTCCATAGCCGTAGCCAAAGGCATCATGGCGGCAAACAAGATGACGCTTTCCCAGTTAATCGTACGATAAGCATCGCGTACGCTTCGAAAACATCCCGCAAGGATCATGGCGACAGCAGCCATCAATACCGCCACCACAGGCGGAAAAAAGTTAAAGATCATCGCAACAACCATCAATCCCATAATAATTCCCGCAACGGGTGCTTTGTCTTCAAGCGTTACCTTGGATGCCTCTGCCGAGGGTTGCCCGATGACTACAATTTCAGCTTGCAAACGGCTTAACCTGTCAATGTCTTCCCATGCACCCTGGACCAACAACATATCGCCCGACTGTATTTTTTCGTCTTTCACATTTTGCACCAGATAGCGCGTCTTGCGTTGTATGCCGATAATATTTACGTTGTAGTTCTTCCGGAAACCCGACTCCCTTACCGGGTGACCAATGATGTTGGAGTTGGCAAGCACAACCACCTCGGCCATACCAATCTCATCGAACTTCAGTTTTCCCGAAAAAGTAGGCATGGAGTCGTCGGAGGACTGATCGATGAATTTAAGGTCCTTCTCTTCAGCAAACCGGGCAACGTTAACAAAATCGCCAATCAGGTACAACACGTCATTATCGCCAAGTACGGTCCCGGCTTCAGGCAATTCCTGGGTAACGGTTTTCTTGAACGGCGACGTCGACCTGCGGCGTATTTCGGCGATAGTCACGGCATATTGCTTCGTTATATCGAGTTCGGAAAGTTTTTTCCCGACCACCGGAGATTTCCCGTTCGTTTCCACCCTGTACATGTTTTCTGCCAACCGGTATTCCGTTACCAGCTGCTTGGGAGACTTCACTGTCGAACGGTTGTCATCGTCGTCTTTCTTCCTTTTTTTATCAAGTGTTTTGCTCAAAGGCCATAATAATAAAATTCCGCAAAACAACAAAATTATTCCTACGGGTAATGTGGTAAAAAACGAAAATCCACGATGCCCAGACTCAACAAGCGTATTATGTACGATAAGGATTGGCGGCGTTCCAATAAGTGTCATCATACCACCTATGCTGCTGGCGAAAGCCATCGGCATCAACAAACGCCGGACACTCATGTTGGAGGAGGTGGCCATACTCACCACGATGGGCATAAGCAGCGCTACCGTCCCCGTATTGCTCAACACTGATCCGATAAGCGCGGTTACGGATATGACAAGTAAAAATAACTTGTAGTCACTGTTTCCGGCAAAGCGCAACAACCCTTTACTTACTCTAGCGGCCAGTCCCGTTTGAAAAATGGCGCCACCCACGATAAATAGCGCCGCAATCATGATCACAATGGGATTTGAAAATCCGGACAGCGCCTCTGTAGGCGTAAGAATACCTGTGAGTAAAAGGCCCAGCAATGAGCAAAGCGCTACAATATCGGAACGTATTTTCCCCCAAACAAACAGAGACGCTGTTGCAATCAATATAATGAAAGTAATAACCATATTATAAAAATGAACAATCCAACATTTTCAAAAATGTTTTTTCATCGATAACCTTGATCCCCAGCTTTTCGGCTTTTTCTAATTTTGCTGGCCCCATATTTTCTCCGGCAAGGATGTAATCAGTATTTTTAGATACCGACCCGCTGTTCTTTCCTCCGTGTTGTAAAATCATTGCCTTATATTCGTCGCGCGAATGTAACTCAAATGTTCCGCTTATCACCACGGTAAGTCCCGCCAGCTTATCCGTCCTTGCCGCCAGGGCTTCTTCACTCAGTTGAAATTGCAAGCCATGCGCACGAAGTCTGTTCACAAAATCCGCGCATCCGGGATTTTCGAAAAAGTCTTTTACACTCCGGGCAATGCGGTCGCCGATTTCCTCCACCGACGTTAGTTTTTCCACCGTTGCAGCTGCAAGCAAATCGATATCGTGAAAGGCCAATGCCAGCTTCTGAGCAACGGTCTCTCCCACAAAACGAATTCCGAGAGCAAACAATACCCTTTCGTAAGGGACTGTCTTCGATTTTTCAATGCTTGCCAGCAGGTTATTAGCACTGGTTTCCGCCCAACGCTCCAGGCTCACCAGGTCCTCGAATTGCAACGCGTATAAATCGGCAGCATCCCTGATCAGGCCTTTATCATAAAGCAGCCCTATGGTTTCCGGGCCCATAGTGATGTTCATTGCCCTACGGGTAACAAAATGCTCGATACGTCCTTTTATCTGTGGCGGACAATTTTCGCTATTGGGGCAGTAGTGCACGGCCTCATCCTCGTTCCGTATCAACGGAGTGTCGCAATCGGGGCAACGGGTAACAAACTGTACCTTATCCCCGATAAGGAAGCGGGCCTCTTTGTCAACCCCCGTGATCTTGGGTATGATTTCACCGCCTTTTTCCACATAAACCCTGTCGCCGATGTGCAGATCAAGTGCAAGAATGGCATCTTCGTTGTATAAGGAAGCCCGTTTTACGGTTGTTCCCGAAAGCAAAACAGGTTCAAGGTTGGCTACGGGTGTTACTGCACCGGTGCGTCCCACCTGGTAAGTAACGGACTCCAGACGGGTAAGGGCCTTCTCGGCATTGAATTTGTAAGCAATGGCCCACCGGGGGAACTTGGAGGTTGAGCCGAGATTGCGTTGCTGCGAAAGGGAATCTACTTTCAGCACCACGCCATCGGTAGCAACAGAAAGGCTTTTACGCGCCACGTCCCAGTATTTCAAAAACTCGAAAACCTCTTCCAACGAACAACACTTTTTCATTGTAGCGGATACATTCAGCCCCCATTTGCGGGCAAGTTCCATATTTTCGAAATGACTGTCTGACGGCAATCCTTCTCCCATCAGGTAATACACAGACGACTCCAGTTTCCTGGCTGCAACCACCTTTGAGTCCTGCATCTTAAGTGTTCCCGATGCCGCATTGCGGGGATTAGCGAAAAGTGGTTCTTCCTGTGACTCGCGCTCCCTGTTCAGTTCCTCAAAAACACTCCAAGGCATCAGAATTTCGCCCCGCACTTCAACATACCCGGGGATATTGTCACCTTTGAGCACCAACGGGATGTTTCGCACGGTACGGACATTAGCCGTAACGTCATCGCCTTGCTTGCCGTCGCCCCGGGTAATAGCCTGTGATAACCTGCCATTTTCGTAAACGAGTGAAATCGATGTCCCGTCGAATTTCAACTCACATACAATTTCAAAATCCTCGTTCAGTGAGCGCTTTACACGATTGAAAAAATCGGCAATCTCCTCTTCGGTGTAAGTGTTTTGCAGCGACAACATCGGATATCGATGCTGCACCTGAACAAAGTTCTTGTTAATATCGCTTCCCACCCGCATCGTGGGCGAATTGGGGTCGTAAAACTCAGGATACTCCTTTTCCAATTCCGCCAGTTGCTGCATCAATGCATCAAAATCAATATCGGAAATGGTAGGTTGCGACAGTACGTAGTAATTGTAATTATGCTCGTGTAACTGTTTGCGGAGGGTTTCCAACTTATCTTTAGCCGCCGAATTTCCGCCAACCGATGGAGATTCTGCAGGTTGTATGTTGTTATTTGAAAACAAATCCTTCATTAAAATATCTTTTATCTTGATTCTTGATTCTAATGAAATATTCTCATCCAAGGATAACGGGTTGTTTTCCTATTCTTTGGTGTAAAATTACCGATCGATGCAGAAACGGTAAGCATCTGCTGAAACAACACGTTGCCTTCGGTGAAATGCAGGTTGCAGTTGAACCGTGCCTTTACAAAATCCGACTCTATCAGGCGGATGTACCATTCACTTTCGGCATACGACTTTGCCCGAAGGAATTGTGTTCCCCAATAGAGGTTCCCTCCAAAGGTACCGGCCAATCTCATGCGCGGCTCCCCCCGGTAAAACGTATTTTTTGTACCGATTCCCCACATTTCGGCATCGCCGCGGGCAACGAACCCGACAGGCTTGTACCGTTCGCTTTCGAACCGACGATCTCTTTCGTATCCCATCAATGTTCCCACAGCGATTAATCCTTTAAACCCGTCCTCTCCTTCGTAATCCAGCCCGGTTGTCGCCTGCAGCTGCAGATTCTCGCTCACACCTTCACCCGGCGTCGCAGGCTTTGTGTTGGAGTAGTGAAACATGTACGACTGAAAATCGGCAAAGAGAAGTCCATTGGATATTTTTCCTGATAATCCTACAAAAAAATGTTCGTGCCTGGTGCGTGTGGCATATCCTGTTCTGTCGAACCACATGTTGAGAAAATTCCGGTTGCTTCCGATTTGCCAAAACACTCCCTGCATTAACGGCACAAAATGATTCACTGAATCCTTAAAAAAGAAATTGTTGTAATTTCCCAACACTTCGCTCCGCGGAAAAGAACCGGCGCGAAACACCAT
Source organism: Petrimonas sulfuriphila (assembly GCA_038561985.1). NCBI lineage: Bacteria > Pseudomonadati > Bacteroidota > Bacteroidia > Bacteroidales > Dysgonomonadaceae > Petrimonas > Petrimonas sulfuriphila. The sequence goes on from CP073276.1 coordinate 808,346, forward strand.
AGCCGGCGATTTATATTGATAACACAAAGAAACTTCCACTTTATCGACAATTTTATCCATTCCGGGGATTTTCAGCAGGTTTACCCCGGAACGGATGGAATGTTTCTCTCCCCAACCGATGCTCCCCATGGGTTTAAGCCAGATTCCGTTCATGGTTTCGGAATCAGTGAACGATGATCTTCCGTACTCCGTGTTATCAAAAAAATAGTCCAATTCCACTTTCCACCGATATTCCTGAGCATAAACCGAAGAAGAAAAAATCAACACCAGAAAGAAGAGAAACCTGTGTTTCATATTGTTTGCTTTTCGACGGTAAAGATAAGGAAAATTCCCTATATCTTCTTATGCACCCACTTCTTGCTTTGCAAATAAAACAGAGAAAAAAACATCAGCTGCCCCCAGTAGACATGCTCGGTTGTCCAGGCCCAGCTGACCGATAATCGGAGGTAAACAACTATAATCCAGGTATAAAAAACATATCCTAACAAGGTGATGATCTCATAAAGCAGTGCCCTTTGCGTATTTCCTGTTCCCGAAACTGCACTGAACAACACCGTCCCTATTGCATAAAAAGGCAGGGAGGTCAACAGCACGTACAACGGCGCTACCGTATCGTCAATAAGAGAAGTATCGTTCGTATAAATATGAATCATCAGTCGCGGAACAACCGCAACGATAAGGATAATGGCAAGCATCGAAAACAAACTGATAAGGGTAACCCGCTTGATCAAATTCAGCACTTCATTCTGCCGCCCGGCACCGATAGTATTGCTTACCATGGTGTTCACTGCCGAACCCAGCGCATGGGACGGAATGGTGACGATGGTGTATAAGCTGCGCACAATATTGGTCACGGCTAAAGAACGCTCACCCAGGTAGTTTTCTATAAACACAAAAAACATCAGCCAGGTCACGATGGATAACAGATACTGGAGCATCATGTAAATGGAAATATCCAGCACCTTTTTTACAACCGCCCACTTGAATGTAATTCTCCGAAAGCCATACTTCTCCAGGTCGACTGTTTTCCGGGTGTAAACAATGAAAAATAATGTGGATGACGCTTCGGCAATAACCGATGCCAGCGCGGCACCGCCAATTCCCATTTCAGGCAGTCCGAAGTTTCCGAAAATCAGTCCGTAATCGAGCACCAAATTCACCAGAGCCATGACCAGTGAATTTATCGTAAGGACCTTGGTACGGGCAATACCGATGTAAAACGCCCGGAAAGTGCTGTTTGCAAAAGCGAAAACAAAGCCATAGACGCGCCAGTCGAGATAATCGGAAACAGCCTCACTCACATTTTCCGATTCAAACAGACGCATCAGCATATCGGAGAATCCAAGCTTGAACACCGCGATCAACAACAGCGCCGGAACAAGAAGGAATAAAATCCCCTGAATGACAATTTCACCGATTTGGTGGAATTTTTTTTCGCCGTTTCTCCTGCCGATCAGGATCTGGCTTCCCATACTGAATCCGAAACCTATCGTGTAAATGGCAATGTAAATAATCCCGGCCAGAGCAGATGCGCCCAACTCCACCTCTCCCACCCGGCCGAGAAAGGCAGTATCTATTACCTGAATGATATTCTGCGCCAGCAAACTGAGCAGGATAGGCAAACTTATTTTTACTACATGTCTATTGGAATACACCGGTTTCTTTCCGTCATTTATTTCAGCGTGCAAAGCAACGAATTTTTTGCGGAAAAAAAAAGTGAAACGTCAATTCATTTACCGAATATCTTCGGGTTGTCGTTTGCATAAATAACTGAAAATCAAAAATAAATAAAAAACAGCCGAAAACATTTTGCAGTTATGCGGATTTTTTTTATTATCTTTGTAAAGAATTTGAAGAAAATTAATTAAATGAGTCAAAAAAGAATTCTTTACATCACGCAGGAAATTTTTCCTTATTTACCGGAAACACAAATCTCGCACCTATCGAGATATCTACCACAAGCCATCCAGGATAAAGGTCACGAAATCCGTACGTTCATGCCTAAGTTCGGCAACATCAACGAACGCAGGAACCAATTGCACGAAGTGATCCGCCTCTCGGGAATGAACCTGATCATCGACGATTCGGACCATTCACTGATTATCAAGGTTGCCTCCATCCAGTCGGCACGCATGCAGGTTTATTTCATCGATAACGACGATTTCTTTCAAAACCGTGAGACGCTTACTGATCAGAAAGGAGAGGAATACGATGACAACGATGAACGAAGCATCTTTTTTGTCCGCGGCGTACTGGAAACCATCAAAAAACTGCGTTGGGTTCCCGACATCATTCATTGCCACGGCTGGTTTACCGCATTGGCGCCTATTTATATCAAGAAAGGATACAAAGACGATCCCTGCTTAAAGAACGCCAAAGTTATTTATTCCGTTTACGACGAGAACTTCGAAAAACCTTTTAACGAAGGATTTTCAGAAAAACTTCGTTTCGATACCATTGGCGACAAGGAAATCGAAGATGTGAAAAAACGGGGAAAAATGGATTTCGTAAACCTCACAAAACTGGCCATCGATTATTCGGACGGAGTTGTTCAAGGCAGTGAAAACATTCACAAAGAGCTGGACAAGTATATCATCGATAAAAAAATACCCTACTTGGGATATACTCCCGATTTTGAGAATAACGTGGAAAAAATCGGCGAATTTTGCGATAAGATCGACGCCTAATTTGTCTTAAAAAAAAATCCGTCAAGCGGGTGTTTTTTGTTCTGATAGACAATTATCATTAAAAAACACAAGAAAGCCCGTTAAGGGCTTTTTTTTCAGATATTTTTTTCAGATATTTGCGCTCATAATTTTTTGAAACGAATGAAACTTCAAACCTTATACAAACTATTATTCATTGCCATTGTTACCGTTCTCGCTTCCTGCGTTGACACCCTGGATAAAATAGGATTTACCATTCAACCGGAAAACGACAGGGTTTCAGTGGGTACGGACACGTTGTATGTTTCATCCCGGACCATACAAGTGGATTCTGTTTTTTCCAGAACCAAATACCCCATTCTGGGAGAATATATTGATCCGGTTTTCGGTTCTATCCGGTCTGAATACGTAGGTGAATTTTATTATCCCGAAAATCAGTCGTTTAAAGATGGCGCTATCATTGATTCCGTACGGCTGACAGTTTCCTACTCCTCCATAATCGGTGATTCCCTGGCACCCATGAGACTGGCCGTATACAAGGTCATTGAGGAACTGCCTAAAAATAAGGATTACACCAACTTCGATCCCAGGACGAAATCGGACATGAGCAACCCGCTCGGTACAAAAACGTTTACCGGCAAAAACAACACCTACCGTACAGAAACATATTATACAGGTAACACCACCCAAACCGTCAAGATTTACGAGATTTATACGGAGTTGCCCAAATCTATAGGACAATCGTTTCTGGATGAATTTAAAAAACCGGATCACGGTGAACTGAAAAATACGGATACTTTCAGGAAATTTTTCCCGGGTTTATACATCACGACAAACTTTGGTAACAGCACGATCCTGAACGTAAACCTGACATCCTTGAACATCTTCTACAAGTACCTCGATCCAAAAGGATCCTCGGAAAAAACAGATACGATACGCACCTCCGAGTTCCGGTTGAACATTACTCCCGAAGTGACGCAAATCAATCACATACAAAACAACAATGACCAATTGCTGACACCGAACGACAAGGGCACTTTTATAAAGAGCCCGGCAGGAGTAAACACTGAAGTTATTTTCCCCATATCCGAGATATACTCAAAACTTACCAACCGATCGCTAAATCAGGCGCGACTCATGGTTTACGCCTTGCCCGAAGCGAACCAGGATGAGAAAGTAAAACTATCTCCTCCTGACCACTTGCTTCTGGTCAATAAGGATTCGCTGAAAGGGTTCTTTGAAAACAGAAGACTGCACGACAACGTAACCAGTTTTTACGCTTCTTTTGACAAAGAGACTTATTCCTACAATTTCGGGAATATTGCGGCAATGATTAACTACTACAAAAGACAGAAGAAGGAAGCGTTCGACCTCACCTATTACTTGGTTCCGGTAGACATTACTTTCACCACGACAGGCAGCTCCTATTATTCATCGGGGACAAGTACCCCTACAGCTATTTACAACCAGATGAAACCGTCGGCGGTAATGCTTGAGAATAAACCGGAAAAACTGAAACTGGACATTATCTACAGCTCTTTTTAGTTAAGACAAGAGAGTCAAGAAGATATAAGACTGCGGGCTGTAAATTTTCATTGGCAGCCCGTTGTTTTTTATAAAAGCGGTCAAATAAAAACCATTCTCCAACAGCTAGATCACCTACAGCCTTGATTCTCAAAACAACAAACCCTGCTCCAGGTCCCTTTTTCGTCCCAAATGCCGGTAAGCGAGTTCTGTAGCTTCACGTCCCCTCGGCGTACGCTTAAGGAATCCTTCTTTGATGAGAAACGGTTCGTAAACCTCTTCGATGGTCCCGGCATCATCCCCTACGGCCGTAGCAATGGTCGTAATCCCAACGGGACCTCCTTTGAATTTATCAATAATGGTGAGAAGTATTTTATTGTCAATCTCATCGAGCCCGTAGCGGTCTATATTCAGCGCTTCCAGAGCATAGGACGAAATGGCCTTGTCTATTTTACCCGATCCCTTCACCTGGGCGAAATCGCGGACACGGCGAAGAAGCGCGTTGGCAATCCTCGGAGTACCGCGGCTTCTCGAAGCGATCTCTTCAGCCGCATTTCGGGCACAAGCGATATTCAAGATGTTGGCTGAGCGGAGAATAATACCCGTAAGGGTATCCGCATCGTAATATTCCAAGTGCATATTAATGCCAAAGCGGGCCCGTAGCGGGCTGGTCAGCAACCCGCTTCTCGTGGTTGCACCGATCAGCGTGAACGGATTCAAATCGATCTGGATGGAACGGGCACTCGGTCCTTTATCAATCATTATGTCAATCCTATAGTCCTCCATCGCACTGTAAAGATATTCCTCCACCACAGGCGACAGGCGGTGAATCTCATCAATAAACAGCACATCATTCGTTTCCAGCGAGGTAAGAATCCCTGCCAGATCACCGGGCTTATCCAAAACCGGGCCCGACGTGACCTTGAACCCTACACCCAGCTCGTTGGCGATAATATTCGACAGGGTGGTTTTTCCCAATCCCGGAGGACCGTGCAGCAACACATGATCAAGCGATTCGCGGCGCATGCGCGCAGCACTGACAAAGACCCTGAGATTCTCAACAATTTTATCCTGCCCGTTAAATCCGTTAAATGTCAGCGGACGCAACGCGTTTTCGTATTCCCGGTCGTTTTCCTGAAAGCTTTTATTTACGTGTATGTCGAATGGCTCTTGCATAGTTGAATGTGCAAAAGTAGCTAAAAATAGTGATTTTAGGAAATTCCACCCTCCGTTTGTTGGGAACTTTTCCAGGCGTCGAGGTTTCTTTTTAATCCGGCAAATTTCGCTCTTTTTACCGCCGATCTCCGGAAAATCCGCCGGTAGGTATCTTCATCCATCTCCTGCAGCCTTTTGTAATCGAGCGAAAGGAATTCATCCGAGGGATTAAATTCCGGCGTACTGTGCGGCCGGGCATACCGGTTCCAGGGACAGACAACCTGACAGATATCACAACCGTATACATTGTTACTTAAACGCGGAACAATTTCGGGCGAAATTTCCCCTTTGTTTTCAATGGTTTGATACGATATGCACTTCCGGGCGTTCACCCAGTGCGGTTTTTCAATGGCTCCGGTAGGACAGGCGTCCAGGCAACGACGGCACTTCCCGCAATTTTGTGATATGGGTGAATCGTAATCCAGTTCAAGATCAACAATAAGCTCTCCCAGAAAAAAATAAGACCCTTTTCCGGGGATGATCAGCAAGGTGTTTTTGCCCACAAATCCCAATCCGGAACGTGCCGCCCAGAAACGTTCCAATACAGGAGCAGAGTCTGAGAAATAACGCCCCGACACCCCGGGAAAACGAAGCTTTATGAAATCGAAAAGCCGGCTGAGCTTCTCTTTGACTATATCGTGATAATCCTCACCGTAAGCGTAATACGCAAACTGGGGAGCATCTTCATGCTGAAAACGATGGGGGAAGTAATTCAACGCAACCGAGATAATTGATCTGGCTCCTTCAACCATCAGCCGGGGATCCATTCGCTTATCAATATTCCGCTCCAGGTAATCCATTCCGGCATGACATTCTTCTGAGAGCCAGCTCCTGTAATGGGCTTCCTGCTCACTCTCTTCGGCGCGGCAAATACCGCAGGCATCAAAACCCAGCGAGAGGGCATGCTGTTTTATTTCTTCGGAAAAAGTCATTTAAAGATAAGAACCATGAGCCAGGAACAGTTTCTAAAAATCAAAGATAAGAAAACTATAGTATTAATGAATAAGCACATCAACAAAAAGTCTTTTGTCTGAAAAAAACCTTACTTTTGCATAAACTTAATCCCGATATGGCAGATTCAGCCTTAAAGAAAAAAACTACCGTCTCTCTTTTTTGGAGCTTTCTCGATAAGTTTGGGCAGCAGATGCTCAACTTTGCCAGTATGCTGATACTGATGAATATCGTTGCCGCTGAAGATTACGGCTTGGTTGGCTCCTTGGCAGTCTTTGTGGCATTCTCTACCATCCTGATCGACAGCGGATTCGGGCGAGCACTTCTGAACCGGAAAGACCTGACGCAAACGGATTACACCACCGTTTTTTATTTCAACATTTCACTGAGCTTTGTCCTTTATTTGCTCTTCTTCTTTACCGCCCCTCTGCTGGGAAAGATGTTCCATGCCCCCGCAATCACAAGCGTTGTCCGGATCCTGTTCTTGTCGCTCATTTTTAACGCATTTGGCTTAATCCACCAAACCATTCTCACGAAAAAAGCTAATTTCAAGGGGCTCACCCAGGTAAATACACTCTCACTCCTTTTTTCCGATGTAGTGGCCGTTGTAATGGCCATTGCCGGGTACGGTGTATGGGCACTGGTAGCCCAGACACTTCTCTATGCTTTTTTCCGCTCCCTTTTTTTGTGGGTCTACTCCCCCTGGCGGCCTATCGCCCGTTTCAGCAGAAAGAGCTTGGGCACATTTTTTGCTTTCAGCAACAAATTGCTGTCCGCATCGGTTATTTCAACTACGGTAAACAACATTTACCCGAGTTTGATCGCAGCTTTCTACCCGATGAGTCAGGTGGCTTACTTCAATCAGGCAAAAAAGTACCAGGACATTCCGTTTCTTACACTGGCAAACACCTTTCGTACCGTAGCAATGCTTATTTTATCGGAGATAAACGAACAAACGGAACGGTTAAAGCGAGTGGTCAGTAAGATCATAAAATCCATAGCATTCCTATCATTCCCTATTGGACTTACCATGATTGTGATTGCAGAACCAACGTTTCACCTCCTTTTCAAAGAGAAATGGCTGGCAGCTGTTCCTTATTTTCAAATTCTTACGTTCGCAGGAATGCTTTCTCCTTTTATTTTTATCTTTCAGGAATTGTTTATAGCTAAGGAGAACTCCAAGTTCTTTCTGGGCATTGAAGTGGCAAAAGGGGTTTTGCTGATTTTACTGATCGTTCTTCTTTTTCCGCATGGAATCACCGCTTTAGCCGTTAGCTGGATAATCTACATGGTTATTTCACTGATAATTTCCGTAATGTTGACGGGAAAACTTATCCGATACACCCTTTTTCACCTGATTAAGGATATAGGGCCTTATTTACTCCTGGCAATTATCAGTTCTGCCGTGTCCTTCCTTCTTACAATGAAAATAGGGAACAACGTTGTTTTTATAATCCTCAACCTGGTTATCACGGGCACGTCATACATTCTTCTCTGTAAGCTATTTAAACTGGAGATGCTGAAAGAGATTGAGTATTGGTTCAAAAAAAGAAAAAAAGAAAAAAAATGAAAGAATTTTTGTTATATGTTCGCTTCGCGATTGATTATGCATTAAACAACAAGACATTATCGCACATAAAACAGTTCATCCGCTGGTATAAAGATAAAAAATCAGGTGACACTACCTTGAACCGCCGGTCACCCTGGATGACCTACGATGCCGTTGATTTTCTTTCGGCGACATGCCGGCCCGGCATGAGCGTTTTTGAATGGGGGTCGGGCGGGTCCACCCTGTTTTTTGCTTCACGCTGCAAACAGGTGCACACCGTTGAGCACGATCCGGACTGGAAAGATTTTTTGAATAAGAAAATCGAAGAACTGGATTTAAAAAACGTAAGTATCCAGGAAATCGCGGGAAAGCCTATTGCTGACTTCAACGAAAGGGACTACCGGAACCCCGACGATTTTGTATCGAAAGATAAAAAATCAGCAGGACTCTCCTTCGAAGACTACGTAAAAGCAATTGATACTTTTCCGGAAGAATATTTCGATTTGGTCGTTGTGGACGGAAGGGTTAGAAACTGTTGTGTGAAAAGAGCAATTCCTCATGTGAAAAAAGGAGGTTACCTGATTGTGGACAATACCGACAGGAGCTATTACCTTGCCCCTTTTCCCGAGCTTCAGGATCCTTCCAAATGGAAAAAGACCGAATTTCAAGGTCCGGTCTTTTTCCAGCACGCATTCAGCAAGACTTCGTTCTTCAAAAAGGCCTGAACTAGGCCAGTACAAAATCCAGTTGTTTCCTTTCCAGGTTGGCTTTTGCAACCTGTATGGAAACCGGTTGTCCGAGGCGGTATTCACGTTTAGTGCGGCGGCCGACCAGGCGGTAATTCTTCTCGTCCAGTTCGTAAAAATCATCGTCCAGTTCACGGATAGGGATCATACCCTCGCATTTGTTTTCGTTAATTTCCACGTAAATACCCCATTCCGTAATCCCGGAAACAACACCGTCGTACACTTTCCCGATTTTGTCGGCCATAAATTCCACCTGTTTGTACTTGATGGAGTCGCGCTCGGCATTGGCTGCCACCTGTTCCATATCGGAAGAGTGCTTGCATTCCATCTCCAGCTCTGTCTGATCAACGGATCGGCCACCGTCCAGGTAACGTTCAAGCAACCGGTGGACCATCATGTCGGGATAACGCCGGATGGGAGATGTGAAGTGTGTGTAATAGTCAAACGCAAGCCCGTAATGCCCCACGTTTTTGGTAGAATAAACCGCTTTGGACATGGTGCGGATGGCAATGGTCTCCACCAGGTTTTCTTCGGGACGGCCCTGGACCTTATCCAACAATGAGTTGATGCTCTTTGCCACCTCTACTTTGTTCCCTTCGGTTTTTATTTTATGGCCGAAACGAAGGATAAAGGCATTCAGGGTGTCCAGTTTTTCGGAATCAGGTATATCGTGAATGCGATAAACAAATGCCTTAGCATGTTTACCTTTCGGAACCTTTCCGATAAATTCGGCCACCGTCCTGTTGGCCAAAAGCATGAATTCTTCGATGAGGTGGTTTGCTTCCTTCGATTCTTTAAAATAAACTCCAAGCGGCTTGCCTTTCTCATCGAGGTTGAATTTCACTTCGTAGCGCTCAAAGTTGATGGCTCCGCTTGCAAAACGCTTTTCACGTAATTTCTGTGCCAGGCTGTTCATGACCAGGATCTCGGATGAAAAATCACCTTTCCCGGTTTCTATCACGGTTTGTGCCTCCTCATACGTGAGCCGGCTGTCGGAATTTATGACGGTGCGGACAATGCGTGATTTTTTAATCTCCGCATACTCATTAAGTTCAAAAATAACCGAAAAACAAAGTTTGTCTTCCTTCGGACGAAGGGAACACAACCCATTGCTCAACCTTTCGGGCAGCATAGGGATAGTCCTGTCGACCAGGTAGATGGATGTCGCCCTGTTTTCCGCTTCTTTATCGATAATGTCGCCCTGTCTCACGTAATGGGTTACATCGGCAATATGCACACCCACTTCCCACAGTGTGGGAGAAATTTTACGTAGCGACAAAGCGTCATCGAAATCTTTGGCGTCTTTCGGGTCGATGGTTATGGTAAACACATCGCGGAAATCTTCCCGCAGGGCAATCTCCTTCTCGTCGATTTTTTCAGGAATCAGTTCCGCCGCTTTTTCCACATCCCCGGGATACCTGTACGGTAATCCGTATTGTGCCAGGATAGCGTGCATCTCGGTAGTATTGTCTCCCGGCTTTCCCAATACATCAATCACCTTCCCGACCGGATTATTGGCTTTTTCGGGCCATTCCACAATTTCCACCAGTACTTTATCTCCGTTCCCGGCCCCGTTAAGCTCGTCCGTCGGAATAAATATATCGTTGGCTAGAAACTTGCTGTCCATTACCAGGAAAGCAAAATATTTCTGCACTTCCAGTACTCCTACAAACCGGGTTTGTGCACGCTCCAGAATCTCAACGACCGCCCCTTCGGTGTCGGCCCGTTTCCTTTTTGCCAGCAGTTGGACGCGTACCCGATCTCCGTTCATCGCATGTTTGCTGTTCCGTTCGGGAATATAGATAATGTTGGCATCGTCATCGGGCACAAAGAAGTTTTTACCGTTGCTTCTTCTTTCAAAGCGTCCCTCGAGGATCAATCCGCGGTTATTTAACCTGTATCTCCCACGAGAAGTCTCCAGCAACACATCGTAATCGCGAAGCCGGTCAAGCGCTTTTACCAATACACGGCGGCCTTCTTCTCCCCGGATATTTAATGCAGCAGCTATCTGCTTATAATTAAACTGCTTGTCTTTATTTTCGGTCAGAAAATCGACAACGAGCTGTTCCAGCTCTTTCTTTTTCGGTTTTGATACAGTCTCTGCAACTGATGTTCTTTTACTCATATAATCTGTTTCGTTTACAATATTAAACAACGAAATCCTGTTTTAGTTAGAAATTGTCTTGAATTTTTAGGTTTAGTTTCATAAAAACTCAAAACTGCTTCTTAGTACAAAGTAACAAAAAATATTCGTTTTTCAGATATTTAACTTCAACGGACAGGACTTTTATCGGACATCTTTAGGGAATATTGTTTTTAAAATGCGTGGTTATGATTAAATTTGTGATTGAATTTTGGAAGGAATGGAACAAAAAAAAATCCTTATCACCGGAGCTAGCGGTTTTATTGGCAGCGCAGCCATTGACAAAGCATTGGAGTTGGGTTACGAAACCTGGGCAGGAATCCGTGCAAGCAGTAACAAAGTTTACTTGCAGGATGAACGGATAAAATTTATTGATTTAAACTACGGTGATAAGAAAAAACTAAAAGAGCAGCTTCAGAATTTCACCGATAAAAACGGACGGTTCGATTACATCGTACACAGCGCCGGAATTACCAAGGCTCTTCACAAAGCGGAATTCGACAGGGTAAATTACGAACAAGTACGGAACTTTGTAGACGCACTTGTCGAAACCGATGCCGTCCCCGATTTATTCGTTTTTATGAGCACACTGGGAGCCGTAGGTGCGGGCGACGAAATAAAATACACCCCTTTGTCGTGCGACTGTACTCCTAATCCAAATACGGCTTACGGCAAAAGTAAGCTGAAAGCCGAAAATTATCTGAAAAAGCTACCCGGTTTCCCGTATGTTATTCTTCGCCCTACGGGAGTATATGGGCCGCGCGACAAAGATTACCTGATCTTGATGCGTGCCGTAAAAAACGGAATAAATGTTGGTGCCGGATTCCGGAAACAGATCCTCACATTTATCTATGTCGGTGACCTGGTAAGGGTCATTTTCAACTGTATTGAAAAGAACACTCACCGGAAGGAATATTTCGTGGCCGATGGGGATGTTTATACCGATTCGGAGTTCAATACCATTGTACAACAAGCGCTGCAGAAAAAGCGCGTTTTCAGGGTTAACGTTCCTCTGTGGTTGGTGAAGCCGGCAGCATTCATCAGCGAAAGAATTTCCGGCCTGCTGGGTAAAGCGACTGCCTTCAATACCGACAAATACAAGATCATGAAGCAACGGAACTGGTCGTGCGACACCACTCCGCTACAACGCGACCTCGACTTCCGGCCCGGCTACCGGTTAAAAGAGGGGGTTGAGGCCACCGTAAAGTGGTATCGGGAAAGAGGATGGTTGTAAGCTCGCGGCTTGGTAACCGAAACGATACCGTACGTACAATTTAAGAACAAATAACGCAAAACAGATTCACAATCAGTTCTATTTTTGTATTTTTGCGTTTTAACAATTAAACAGATGAAAATAGCATTAATCGGTTACGGCAAGATGGGGCACGAAATTGAAAAAATCGCCCTGCAACGCGGGCACGAAATCGTTTGCACCATCGACCTCAACGAAACCGGTAAATTTGATTCTCCCGAGTTCAGGAGCGCCGAGGCCGCCATTGAGTTCACCTCTCCCGAAAGTGCTCTGCAGAATTACCGTAGAGCTTTTGCAGCAAACGTTCCCGTGGTATCCGGAACTACCGGATGGCTGGAACACCTGAACGAAATAAAAGCGGCTTGTAAAAACGAGGGGCAAACCTTCTTTTATGCTTCCAACTTCAGCTTGGGTGTAAACATCTTTTATGCACTCAGCAATTACCTGGCAAAGATAATGAGCCAATTTCCCGATTACGACGTGCGGATGGAAGAAACACACCACATCCATAAGCTGGATGCACCCAGCGGAACAGCCATCACGTTGGCAGAAGGTATTTTGGAAAACCTGGGACGGAAAGAAACATGGTCACTCAACAAAGCCGGCAATGAGAATGAACTGGAAATTAAGGTTTTTCGTGAAGGGGAAGTTCCCGGCATTCATACCGTCATATACGAATCGGAAGCCGACAGCATACGAATCACCCACGATGCCAAGAGCCGGAAGGGTTTTGCCCTCGGTGCCGTTTTAGCTGCCGAATTCACGAAAGGGAAAAAAGGTTTTCTGGGTATGAAAGACATGCTTAACCTTCATCCCTGATTGCTTCAAAAGAAGCATAAACAGCATCAACCGATTGAAACAATTGCAAAAAATACAAAAAAGATGAATCAAACCGCCGACAACAACAATGCCTCTTTCCACAAGTCTCCTTCGGGAAATTTGAAGGCGCGCATTTCCTCTGCCCAACAGCATCAATGGATGTGGTTTGGCGTATGGGCACTTTCCACAGTCCTCTTCGCCGTTTGGGCCGGGAGCCCGTGGATCCTGCTCTTCATCCTGCTTTTTTTCGACGTATACATCACGAAGTTTGTACCGTGGTCATGGTGGAAGAAAACCGAAAATAAGGCCGTCCGCAAAACCATGGAATGGGTGGATGCCATCTTGTTTGCGTTGATAGCTGTATATTTTATCAACACTTTTTTCTTCCAGAACTACCAGATCCCCACTTCATCACTGGAAAAATCTTTGCTGGTCGGCGATTTTCTGGCGGTCAGCAAGGTCAGCTACGGGCCCCGCGCACCCATCACTCCCCTGTCGTTTCCGCTGGCACAGCACACCATGCCGGTAATCGGCGGAAAGTCATACATCGATAAGCCGCAGTGGAAATACCGCAGGCTGAAGGGACTCGGAGAAGTAAAGCGCAACGATATTGTCGTTTTTAATTTCCCCGCCGGGGATACGGTTGCTTTAAACCAGCAGGGTGTTGATTTTTATACCCTCTCCAGGTACAACACCAACGGAAGCGCCGGAATACGTTCCGACCAAAGGACCTACGGCGAAGTGGTTTTTCGCCCGGTGGACCGGCGCGAGAATTACGTAAAGCGCTGTATCGGACTTCCCGGGGAAACCATCGAATTGCGCGACGACAGTGTTTACATCGATGGGGAACTCATCCCGAGCCCTAAATTATCGCAGTTGACCTACATGATCCATACGGACGGAACAGTTATATCGGAACAAATTTTCCAGGAACTGGGCATCAACAAGGACGACTACATGATGCCGAACAGCTACGGGCAGGTCTCCCTGAAGATGCAGGATTTAACGGGTATAGACAGCCTGACCATGGCCCATTCCGGATTGAAACAACACAACGGAAACAACGGAAAGATCTATTACAATATCCCGTTAACCGGAGCGATGGCCGCTAAGCTGAAGGAAAAACCTTTCGTATGGGAGGTGGTAAAAGACGTGGAGCAGCCTGGTTCGAGCTATTATTATCCCTTAGACTATCCGACCCATTGGACCCGCGCCGACTTCGGGCCGCTCTGGATTCCGGAGAAAGGTGCCACCCTCACGTTCGACACTGATGTGGCCTTTAAAGCGGCAGCCTACGAACGTTGTATAAAGAATTACGAAGGGAACGATTTTGCCTTTCGCGACGGAAAAGTATACATAAACGGGGAGCCAGCAGACTCGTATACCTTTAAGATGGATTACTACTTCATGATGGGGGATAACCGCCACAACTCGGCCGACTCACGCGTGTGGGGATTTGTTCCCGAAGACCATATCGTGGGACAACCGATGCTGATATGGCTTTCTCTGGAAAAAGACAACGGCTGGCTTAACGGAAAAATCCGGTGGAACAGGTTATTTCGAAGTGCAAAAAAATAACCGGGAGAGTGTTGCTTTCTTCCTTCTACCTGGCGCCCGTCGAATACTATTCGGTATTTTTTCGCGCCTCCAGCACCGTTATAGAGGTTTACGAAAACTACCAGAAACAATCTTACCGAAACCGGTGTAACATTGTTGGGGCCAACGGATCGATGGCATTGAGCATTCCTGTCGAAAAACCTTCTGCAGTAAAATGCCGGATGAAGGATGTCCGCATTGCAGATCACGGAAACTGGCGGCACCTGCATTGGAACGCCATTGTATCGGCATACAGCTCCACACCTTTTTTTGAGTATTATGCAGACGAACTACAGCCGTTCTACGAAAAGAGGATTCCTTTTCTCGTCGATTTTAACCTTCAGCTTCACGAACTCATCTGCGGATGGCTGCGGATAGAGCAACCAACTAATCTATCTCCGGAATACGTTGCCGAAATACCTGAAGGGGTAGCGGACCATAGAGAAACAATTCATCCCAAAAGGCCCTCCGGCTTCATGACCAGGCCTTACTACCAGGTTTTTCGCGATAAACTAGGGTTCATCCAGAATGCAAGTATCATCGATTTGGTGTTCAATATGGGCAACGAAGCGAGGTTGTGGTTGTGAATCATACCCGGGTCTTATTTTTTTCTTACCTTTGTAGCCTCAACATCAAAATTATGAGCAGAAAAACAAGAGTCCGCTTCGCCCCCAGTCCTACCGGGCCGCTTCATATCGGCGGAGTTCGCACGGCATTATACAACTACCTGTTTTCCAAACAACAAAACGGAGACTTTATCCTTCGGATTGAAGACACCGACTCCACTCGGTTTGTTCCCGGAGCAGAAGCATACATTCAGGAAGCTTTCGACTGGTTGGGACTGCCCTACGACGAAAGTCCCGCAAAAGGAGGGAAATTCGGGCCCTACCGACAGTCGGAACGAAAAGACATTTACAAAAAATACGTCCACAAACTGTTGGACGAAGGCAAGGCGTACATTGCCTTTGATACCCCCCAGGAGCTAGAAGCCAAACGCAACGAAATTCCGAACTTTCAATACGATGCCGCCACACGGCTTCAGATGCGGAATTCACTGACGTTACCCACCGAAGAGGTGAAAAAGCTGATCGACAACGGTACGCAATACGTGGTACGCATAAAGATTGAGCCCCGTATCGATATCACCGTAAACGATTTAATTCGTGGAGAAGTGGTAATCAACTCCTCTGTGCTCGATGACAAGGTCATTTACAAATCGGCCGACGAACTGCCGACGTACCACCTTGCCAACGTGGTGGACGACCACCTGATGGAGATCACGCACGTGATCCGTGGTGAAGAATGGTTGCCGTCGGCTCCCCTTCACGTGTGGCTATATAGAAGTTTTGGATGGGAAGATACCATGCCCGAGTTCGCCCACCTGCCGCTCCTGCTCAAACCCGAAGGCAACGGAAAGCTGAGCAAGCGCGACGGGGACCGCCTCGGATTTCCCGTCTTTCCGCTGGAATGGAAAGACCGCCAATCAGGAGAAACATCGTCAGGATACCGCGAAAGCGGATACTTGCCTCAGGCAGTCGTCAACTTTCTGGCTTTGCTAGGATGGAATCCGGGGACAGAGCAGGAGATATTCTCACTTGATGAGCTGGTTACTGCCTTTTCGTTCGAGCGGTGCAGCAAGAGCGGTGCGAAATTTGATTTCGAAAAAGCCAAATGGTTCAACCACAAATATATTCAGGAAACATCCAACGAACTCCTTGCAGAGATGCTTCAACCTGTTTTGGCAGAAAAGAACATACCTCACGACAAGAACTATGCCGCCAACGTTATCGGATTGGTGAAAGAACGGGTGAATTTCGTGAAGGAATTGTGGGACCAAGCCTCGTTTTTCTTCATTGCACCGGCTTCATACGACGAAAAAACGGTAAGAAAACGCTGGAAAAAAGAAAGCCCCGTACAACTTACCGAGCTTACCAACGTATTGCAAGGTATCGACGATTTCTCTTCCGAAAATCAGGAGAACATCGTTAAGCAATGGATTGAAGAGAAAAGCTATCCCCTCGGAAACATTATGAATGCTTTCCGTCTGGCTGTAGTAGGCGAGAGCAAAGGCCCTCACATGTTCGACATTACTTCACTCCTGGGCAAACAGGAAACCATAGGCCGGTTAACAACAGCTATAAAAAATATTCCTGTTCCGGAGAATACATAAACCCAATATTCGTACAACCAAATACTATTCGAAGTTATGAACCTGAAGTCAAAAAGAAAATTCAGACTAAGAACCCGTTTTTTTGTCCCTGCTGTTTTCATCCTGGCAATTGCTCTGGTTACACTGCTGTTTCCCCGCCAGGGAGACTTCAAGTATTCTTTCAGCGAAGGAAGACCTTGGCAGTACGGGCTTCTGACTGCTCCGTTCGATTTCCCTATTTACAAACCTGCCGATCAACTGAAAGCGGAACGAGACAGTATCCTGCGTTTTTACGAACCCTACTATACCATCGACGAAAGTGTTGAAAAGAACGCAATGGCTGAATTCGACGCCGATGTTAACCTGAACACGAAGCTCAGCAGCCTGTCTCCTGATTATGTCCTTTATCTGAGGAACAGTTTGCAGAAAATATACCGGTCGGGAATCATGCGTTCGGAAGATTACGACAAGGTTTTCAGTTCCGAGACTCAATCCATGCGATTAAGAAAAGGGAACCTGGCCGAGTCAAAAAGTGTGGAAACATTCAGCACCATTAAATCGGCATACGAACAACTCCTCGATAATACACCCAAAAGCATGGACGCCGAATTGATACGTTTGGCAGACGTAAACAAATATATTCGTGAAAATATCGTGTACGACGCTTCCACGTCTGAAAAGGCCAGGGAGGAATTTATCCAGCAGGTTTCCCCCTCCACAGGGATGGTGCAAACGGGACAGCGCATTATTGACCAGGGGGAAATAGTCAATTCCCAAACATACCAGGTATTGAACTCACTAAAACGGGTCACTGAAGAGCGAAGCGGGAGGACCGGCAAAAACGGATGGATGATTTTCGGACAACTCTTGCTGGTCGTCCTTCTGTTTGGGGCATTTTATGCATACCTG
The DNA here is from genome assembly GCA_038561985.1 of Petrimonas sulfuriphila. Taxonomy (NCBI): domain Bacteria; kingdom Pseudomonadati; phylum Bacteroidota; class Bacteroidia; order Bacteroidales; family Dysgonomonadaceae; genus Petrimonas; species Petrimonas sulfuriphila. Next base: position 825,865 of record CP073276.1, read on the forward strand.
CTTTTCTTTCGGCCGCATGAATACCGAAACAGGAAGCACGTCACGTTCATGGTGTTGCTGGTGACCTCCTTTGTAGCCCTGACAGCAATTACCAGTCAGCTTGACCTTTTCAACGTGTACATTATCCCGTATGCCATAGTCACTATTCTGATACGAACATTTATTGACTCCCGTACCGCATTATTTGCCAGTTTGATTACCATTATCCTCAGCTCATTAATGGTTCCCTTTCCGTTTGAATTTATTGTAATACAGATTGCCGTTGCGATGGTGTCGGTATTTATGCTGAAAGAGCTTTCGGAACGTTACCAGTTAATACGTAGCTCCTTCTTTATCCTGATCGCCTACAGCTTGATGTATATCGGCTTAGTTATGCATCAGGAAGGAAACATCAACAAGATTGACCCGATCATATTTATCTATTTTTTCATCAATTTCATTTTTATATTGTTCTCCTATTCGCTAGTGTACCTCATCGAGAAGTCTTTCGGCTTCATATCGGGGGTAAGCCTGATTGAATTGTCGAATATCAACAAGCCGTTATTGAAGGAGCTATCCGAAAAAGCACCGGGAACTTTCCAGCATTCGTTGCAAGTCTCAAATCTGGGCATGGCCGCTGCAGTAAAAATCGGAGCCAATGCTTCATTAATAAGGACTGGAGCACTGTATCACGATATCGGAAAAATGATGAATCCTGCTTTTTTTACTGAAAATCAATCGCCGGGAATGAACCCCCATGCAGGACTTCCTTTTGAAGAAAGTGCGCGCATCATCATCAATCACGTGAGGGACGGAGTGAAAATAGCGCAAAAAAACAACCTGCCGAAGCAGATAACCGATTTTATTGAAACGCACCACGGCACCAGTATGCCAAAATATTTCTACATTTCCTGGAAAAATGCCAACCCCGGGAAAGAGATAAACGAGGACCTGTTCCGCTATCCCGGTCCTAATCCTTTCTCAAAAGAGACGGCCATCATGATGATGGCCGATGCGGTGGAGGCTGCTTCAAGAAGCTTACCGGAATATAACGAAGAGAGCATACAGAACCTGGTGGACTCGCTGATCGATTCGCAGGTAGCAGAAGGGTACTTCAAGCTGGCTCCCATCACTTTTCGTGATATTGCAGCCATAAAGGAGGTTTTTCTTCAAAAGCTCCAAACCATCTACCACACGCGGATTGCCTATCCAACGTTGGACAAGCCCCAGACTCAACCAGAATCAGTATAAATATAAAAAAAGAATATTCTTCATTGGGTTTATTCCCATTCAATGGTTGCAGGTGGTTTCGACGAGATGTCATACACCACGCGGTTCACCCCTTTAACTTTGTTGATAATCTCGCTCGATACTTTTGCCAGAAACTCGTAAGGCAGATGTGCCCAATCAGCAGTCATGGCATCGGTGGAAGTTACGGCACGCAAAGCAACAGTGTTTTCGTAAGTGCGTTCGTCACCCATTACGCCCACCGATTGTACCGGTAAAAGGATTGCGCCTGCCTGCCAAACCTTGTCGTATAACCCTGCTGCACGGAGGTTCGAAATAAAAATGTCATCGGCATCCTGTGCGATGCGCACTTTTTCCGGCGTGATGTCGCCCAGGATCCGGATACCCAGTCCCGGACCAGGAAAGGGATGACGATAAATAAGATGCGGTTTCATTCCGAGCTCCAACCCAATTTTCCGCACTTCGTCCTTAAAAAGCAATTTCAACGGTTCGCACAGTTTCAGGTTCATTTTCTCGGGGAGTCCGCCTACGTTGTGGTGGCTTTTGATAACGGTTCCCGTAATGGAAAGCGACTCGATGATATCGGGATAAATGGTTCCCTGCGCCAGCCACTTTATGGCGGTAAGCTTATGCGCTTCTTCGTCGAAGACATCAATAAACCCTTTGCCAATGATTTTACGTTTGCGCTCGGGGTCGGTTACTCCGGCAAGTTCCTTGTAAAAGCGTTCACGGGCATCTACACCGATGACGTTCAGTCCTAGGTGTTCGTAATTTTCGAGAACGGTTTCAAACTCATTTTTACGCAACAATCCGTGATTTACGAAAATACAGGTCAGGTTCTTTCCAATGGCTTTGTTCAGTAAAACGGCTACCACGGAAGAATCCACACCTCCGGAAAGGGCTAAAATCACCTTATCGCCCCCCAGTGTTTCTTTCAGATCAGCTACTGTCGCTTCAATGAACGATGCAGGCGTCCAGTCTTTCCGGCATCCGCAGATCGCCAGAAAATTATCCAGTATCTTGTTACCCTGTTCCGTATGGAAGACTTCCGGGTGAAACTGCACTCCCCATGTAGGCTCATCCTTCACTTTGTAGGCAGCGATTTCCACCTCTTCGGTGGAAGCAATAACCGAGAAATTATCGGGAATCCGCACAATGGTATCTCCGTGCGACATCCATACTTGCGATTGTTGCGGGACATTCCCCAATAGCAGGTCACCTGTTTCTTTCACGCTCAGGTGTGCCCTCCCGTATTCGCGCGAATCGCTCTTGTCAACCGTACCGTCCGATGATTGTGCTATCCACTGGGCACCGTAACAAATTCCCAGTACCGGATAATTACGCCGTATTTCATGGAGATCGATTTTAAAAGCATTTTCGTCGTTGACCGAAAACGGGCTTCCGGAGAGAATTACTCCTTTTACCGATTTGTCTCCGAAAGGGAATTTATTGAAGGGCACTATTTCGCAATAAGTGTTCAGCTCGCGCACACGACGGCCAATAAGCTGAGTTGTCTGAGAACCGAAATCGAGAATGACTATTTTTTCGTGCATATATTTTTAAAAAAGAAGTTAGAAATTAGAAGCCAGAATTTAGCATGAACACACAAGCAGCTACAGCGTGATGTTTGTATTTTTTGCAATGCAAAGATACGAAAAGTATGGAAAAAAACAGCAAGACGTATGGGATAAGCATCGGACAGATAAATTAACAAAAGAAGATCATTTTACAAATTATTTTCCTATCTTTGAATCTTTGAAGATCATATTTCAGACTGATAATGAAAGTACACCACCGATTATTTGCATTCATTCTTTTAATCGTTCCCGTTTTATCGATGGGTCAATCGGTTGATGATGCGAAAAAATGGTACCTGGAAGGGGACTTTACGCAAGCAAAACCTGTTTTTGAAGCTGAATATCGGGCTAATCCCAACAATGCCCAGCTTAATCTATGGCTTGGTGTAATATCGCTTGCTGAAAGCGATTATCAAAAAGCCCTGCAATACCTTGAGTTTGCTTCGCTAAAGAATATTCAGGAGTCGTACCTACAACTGGGACAGCTTTACACTAAAATGTACCGGTTTGCCGACGCTGAAAAGGAGTTCACCCGGTACGAAAAAGCCAACCGGAGAAATAAGCAAGCGCTTGCATTACTCAACCCGCACAAAGAATATGCCGATAAGCTGAAACGACTGATAAACCGCACCGAGGATGTTCAGATCATTGACAGCATAGTTGTCCCTAAATCCGATTTTCTCTTGGTTTATAAACTAAGTGCATCTGCCGGATCGCTGCAGCCTGTAAGTGGTTTTTTCCGGGATCAACCCAACAACAATCAGGTGCTTTTCCTCAACGAACGTCAGGATAAGATCTATTATCCGCAAGACGATTCGATTTCAGGAAGCAACCTCTATACCATGGAAAAACTACTGGACAGCTTCGGCAATGAGAAACGGTTATCGGAATCGATCAATCAAGAGGGGAATCAAGCTTACCCGTTTGTTATGCCCGATGGCCTTACCATTTATTTCTCCTCCACCGGGCACGGCTCTTTGGGTGGCTATGATCTGTTTGTTACCCGATACAACCTGGCCACAAACTCGTACCTAACCCCTAATCAGCTGAACATGCCGTTTAACTCCCCCTTCAACGACTACATGATGGCTATCGATGAAGAAAAAGGTATCGGCTGGTTCGCCAGCGACCGGTTTCAACCGAAAGACTCCGTTTGTGTTTATACGTTTGTTCCCTCTCCTGAAGTTGTGCTGCTGGAGAATGAAGATGCGTCTTACCTGGCAAACCGGGCAAGGATATCCTCCATAAAGGAATCCTGGAAACCAGATATTGACTATTCAGCCTTGCTGCAACGTTCACACAAAACAACTGCTCCACAAAAGACTACGCAAAAAAAAGATTTTACGTTTGTTATTAACGACGAAAAAACCTACTATACGTTGACAGATTTTAAAAATGCAACGGCCAGGTCGCTCTTTTCTCAAGCCATCAACTTGAAGACCAGACTGAATCAACAGGAAAAGGACCTATCGGAAAAACGCCGGCAAATTGCAGGAAGTTCCAACTCATCTGCACTATCGGCGTCCATATTAAATCTTGAAAAGGAAACCGAAAATCTATTCAGAGAGATTGAATCGCTGGAATTACGGGCGCGCAATGAAGAGATCAGAAACAGTTTTTAATTCTTTACATCATGACTTTCAATGTAATCATTGTTGCCGTTTTAATCGTTCTGGGAATTTTACTACTTCTCATTGAGTTTTTTCTGTTACCGGGTATCAGTATTGCCGGAGTAGGCGGCGCTATTTTTATGGTAGGCGGCGTGATCTACTCCTACATCTACCTAGGTTCTACAGCCGGCAACATTACACTGGCCCTTTCGTTAATTTTGCTTGCACTGGCATTTGTGTGGCTGCTAAAATCCAAATCACTGCAAAAGATAGCGCTTACTGCCGACATTCGTGAAACGGTGGACAACAGCGACCTGAAAAGCCTTCAGCCTGGTGATACCGGAATAACGGTTTCCCGGTTGAATCCTATCGGAAAGGTGATGATAAACGAAGTAACTGTTGAAGGGAAATCCTTCGATGGGGAACTTATTGATGAAGATACAGAAATAGAAGTTGTACGGGTAGAATCGTATAATGTGACGGTTAAAAAGAGAGAACAAGAAGCAAAGATATAAGACAGAAGGCTCTCAGATACTCAAACAAGAACGTCGAACTTTAAATATTGAACTTTAAACACCAAATAAATTAAATTATGGAATTATCTTTTCCTCTGATTATTGGGATTGCATTAATTGTAATTTTCGTACTGATTTTTTTCCACTATGTGCCTTTCTTTTTGTGGATTAACGCTCTCTCGGCAAACGTCCGAATATCGCTTGTCCAGTTGTTCTTGATGCGTTTACGCCGGGTTCCGCCTCACACCATCGTCTACGCGATGATTGAAGCGCACAAGGCCGGATTGAAAAACGTTACCCGGGACAACCTGGAAGCGCATTACCTGGCCGGAGGGCACGTGGAACAAGTTGTCCATGCGCTTGTTTCGGCATCAAAAGCCAACATCGAACTGCCTTTTCAGATGGCCACAGCCATTGACCTCGCAGGCCGTGACGTACTGGAAGCCGTAAGGATGTCGGTAAACCCCAAGGTTATTGACACACCGCCGGTTTCGGCAGTAGCCATCGATGGTATTCAACTAATTGCCAAAGCGCGCGTTACGGTCCGGGCCAACATCAAGCAATTGGTGGGTGGTGCCGGTGAAGAGACCATCCTTGCCCGCGTTGGTGAAGGAATTGTATCCTCTATCGGTTCGGCAGCTTCGCACAAATCGGTGCTCGAAAACCCCGACTCCATTTCGAAACTTGTGTTAAGAAAAGGATTGGATGCCGGGACTGCATTCGAAATTCTCTCTATTGATATTGCTGATATCGATATAGGTAAAAATATCGGTGCCGTCCTGCAAATGGATCAGGCACAAGCCGACAAGAACATCGCCCAGGCCCGCGCCGAAGAGCGCCGCGCCATGGCTATCGCCCTTGAACAGGAGATGAAAGCCAAGGCCCAGGAAGCCCGTGCGAAGGTAATTGAAGCCGAAGCTGAAGTACCCAAGGCAATGGCCGAAGCGTTCCGCAGTGGCAATATGGGCATTATGGATTTCTACCGGATGAAGAACATCCAGTCGGATACCGATATGCGCGATGCGATTGCCAAGCCTCAAGGCGGAGCGAAAGAAGAAAGTTCGAAATAAATAGAGAACGAAAGTAAAGAAGTCTTAAACCATTACTTTTATGAGAATAATCCCTAATTCGGAATTTATTGTCAATCCCGATGGCAGTGTATTTCATCTTCACATCAGGCCCGAGCAACTGTCGGACAAGATCGTGATGATGGGTGACCCTGACCGCGTAACACTGACCGCTTCCTTTTTCGACAGTATCGAGTGCGATGTGCGCAGCAGGGAATTCCACACGGTTACAGGCATGTACAAGGGGAAACGTCTTACCGCACTCTCGCACGGCATCGGAACCGATAACATTGATATTGTTGTAACAGAGCTGGATGCTTTGGCCAATATCGATTTTCATACCCGAACGGTAAAACCGGAGTTTAGGCAATTGACCATGATCCGCGTGGGAACATCGGGCGGCATGCAACCGCACTGCCCTATCGGATCGTATGTGGTCTCCGAAAAATCGATCGGTTTTGACGGGTTGCTTCACTATTATGCCCATTCGCAGAATGTACGGGAAGAAGATTTTGAAGAAGCCTTTCAGAAACAGGTAAACTGGTCACCCTACCACTGTTCGCCCTATGTGGTGAGTGCCGACGAAGAGCTGGTGGAACGCATCGGATACGACATGATTCGCGGAGTAACCATTTCCGCCATCGGCTTCTATGGCCCACAAGGCAGACACGTGAGGCTGCCCCTTGCTGATCCTGAGTTGAATGCAAAAATCGAGTCGTTCCGTTACAGCCATTACTCCATCACCAATTACGAGATGGAAAGTTCGGCCATCGCAGGCTTGGGTAAAATGATGGGCCACAAATGCATGACCGTTTGCGCCATCATTGCCAACCGGGTAGCCCTGGAATCGAATGCTGACTACAAAGGATCGATCGAGGATCTAATAAAAGTTGTACTGGAAAGGATATAACTATCTACGATTGAACAAACCACCTATTTAATTAACAATCAACAATGAAAAAAATTTTATTATTGTCGTTGGTGTTGCTGGGGATAACAGCAACGGCGCAACAGAATCCACCTCAGCCTATCGATCCGAATGTTCGGAAAGGCATATTGGAAAACGGGTTAACTTACTACATCCGTCAGAATAAACTACCTGAAAACCGGGCCGATTTCTACATCGCTCAAAAAGTAGGGTCAATGCAGGAAGAAGACAATCAGTCGGGACTGGCGCATTTTCTGGAGCACATGGCATTTAACGGAACAAAAAATTATCCGGGCAAGGATATGCTCAATTACCTACAAGATAACGGAATTAAATTCGGAACAAACATCAACGCATATACCTCGCTTGATGAAACCGTCTATTTTTTGACCGACGTCCCCACCACCCATGAAAACCTGGTGGACTCGGTGCTTCTCGTCCTTCACGACTGGTCGAATGGCATTTTGCTGGAAGACGAAGAGTTGGAAAAAGAACGCGGTGTTATTCGTGAAGAATGGCGTACCGGCGGCGGGGCACAATTCCGGTTGTGGAAAAAGATGCTTCCCGTAATGTATAAAGACAGCAAATACGCCAATCGCTTGCCTATTGGGAGTATTGATGTTATCAACAACTTCAAGCCCGAAGAAATCCGCGCGTACTACAAAAAGTGGTACCGCCCCGATTTACAGGGAATCATCGTTGTGGGTGATTTCGACCTCGACAATATGGAAACCAAAGTAAAGGAACTTTTCAACAAGATACCGGCTCAGGAAAATCCCGCTACCCGCGAATATTTTCCTGTCCCCGATAACGATACGCCCATCGTTTCCATTGCCACCGACCCGGAAGCGACACGTACACAACTGATGGTTTTTTACAAACACGAACCCATACCCAACGAGATTAAACTGTCGCAGGCCGGCCTGGTTTTAAATTACATCAAATCAGCAGCTGCCACCATGATCAACGAGCGTTTTCAGGAGATAGTCCAAAAACCGAATGCTCCGTTCACCTCTGCTTACGCTTACGACGGTGAATATTTTGTAGCCAAGACCAAAGATGCATGGACGGTTGTTGGAGGTTCTGCGGATGACAAGATCAAAGACGCAATTGCCGCCATGATTCGCGAAACGGAACGTGTGAAACGCTTCGGTTTCACCGCTTCGGAATATGAACGTGCCCGTTCCAATATCCTGAAACAATACGAAAACGGATATAACAACCGCGATAAAGAGAGGAACAGCCGCTATTCACAAGAGTACGTAAGTAGCTTCATCAACAGCGAACCTATCCCCGGTATTGAGTACGAGTACAACATGATGAACATGATAGCTCCCAACATTCCGGTTGAGGCTATCAACCAAACTATCGCGCAGCTTATCGGCGATAAAAACATGGTCATCTCTGTATCAGGTCCTGAAAAGGAAGGGTTGGTTTATCCAACGGAGGACGAACTTGTTGCGGCAATCAACAACGTGAAGAGTGAAAAGATTGAAGCCTACGTAGAAGAAGTATCCAACGAACCGCTTATCGCGACGCCTCCCACACCCGGAAAGATCGCACTAGTGGAAAAAAATGAAGCGCTGGACGCAACGGTCTGGACGCTTCAGAATGGCATGAAAGTAATCCTGAAAACTACCGATTTTAAGGACGACCAGATTGTCATGACCGGATCCAGTACCGGCGGATATTCACAATATGCCGTACAGGATCCGATCAACGCAAGAATGATGAACAACATCATCACGCTGGGGGGGGTAGGTAATTTCAGTGCCACTCATCTGACAAAAGCGCTTGCCGGAAAAACGGCATCGGCCCGGCCAGGTGTTTCGCTTACCACACAAGATTTCAACGGTTCGTCTTCCATAAAGGATTTTGAGACCATGCTTCAACTGGTATATCTCTATTTCACAGCTCCCCGAAGCGACGACGATGCCTTCCAATCGTTTATTCAACGCATGGAAACACAGTTAAAAAATCAGGAAGCCGAACCGATGGTGGCCTTCAGTGATGCAGCGACGAAAGCTCTTTATGGCGACAATCCGCTGACAAAACGCACCAAAGTGGAGGACTTGGCAGGGATAGATTACAAACGCATCATGGAAATGTACAAACAACTGTTCCGTAATCCCGGCAGTTTTGTTTTCACGTTTGTCGGTAATATCGATGAGGCAAAGGTGAAACCTGTTATCGAGCAATACCTCGCTTCGCTTCCGGGAAAAGCCGTGAAAGGTGAATTTATCCATGTACCGATGGATTACCTGAAAGGAAAGTCGGAAAACATCTTCCAACGTGAAATGCAAAATCCCAAAGCATCGGTATTCATTGCTTCCACAGGAAACATGGAACGCAGCCAGAAGAATACCCTGCTGATGAGTATTTTTGACCAGATTCTTGACATCGTTTACACCGAAAAAATCCGTGAAGATGAAGGAGGAACTTATGGCGTTTATACACAAGGCGGCATTTCACGCTATCCGAAGGGTCAAAGTACATTGCAGATTGTTTACGATACGGACCCGACCAAAATGGAAAACCTGAATGCCATCATCCATCGCGAACTGAAATCAATAGCCGACAACGGTCCCCGCGCCGAGGATTTCAGCAAAGTGAAAGAATATATGTTGAAGCAGTACAACGAAAACCTGAAGGAAAACAGTTACTGGATGAACGTGCTCGACACCAACTATTTTTATGGAGAAGACAATCACTCCAATTATTTAACGATATTGAATTCCATTACAGCAAACGACGTGAAAAACTTTGTGAAAGAATTCCTGTCGCAAGGCAACGAGGCTGTCGTGGTGATGTTACCGAAGGAATAATCGGGACACGAAAGCTTTGAACTTTATATGTGTAGAGACGGTGTCGCACACCGTCTCTACATTATTTTTTCCACTTCAACCTTAAACTGTTGGTCACCACGCTCACGCTGCTCAGTGCCATGGCTGCTCCGGCAATCATCGGATTAAGCAAAAAACCGTTTACGGGATAGAGTATCCCCGCAGCAATGGGAATGCCGATAATGTTATAGATAAATGCCCAGAACAGGTTCTGACGAATAGTTTGAACGGTTTGGCGGGATAATCGGATGGCCTGCGGAATTTTAGTCAAATCAGACGAAATAATGGTCATTTTTGCCACATCCATGGCAATGTCGCTGCCCTGCCCCATAGCAATGCTCACATCAGCCTGTGCAAGAGCGGCGCTGTCGTTGATGCCGTCGCCCACCATAGCCACAACTTTTTCCTGTTGTTGCAACTCTTTTACAAATTCCGATTTTTCCTGCGGTAACACCTCCGCTTTGTAGTGCCTGATTCCGGTTTGCCCGGCGATGGCTTTGGATGTTGCTACGTTATCGCCTGTGAGCATATACATTTCGATACCCATTTCCTGCATCTTTCGGATAGCCGTAACTGATGTCTCCTTAATTTTATCGGAAATTGCCAGAACAGCCAAGGCTTTTTTGTTATCGGCAAACCAAATGATGGTTTTAGCCAATTGGCCCCACTCATCGGATTTAGCCTGTAACTCCTGCGAAATATAGATATTATTTTCCGACATCAGTTTTCGGTTTCCCGCAAAATACATTTTATCATTAACAATACCTTTTACTCCTCTTCCCGTAAGACTTTCGAAGCCGGAAACCAAAATCTCCTTACCATTTTCCAAATGCGCAACAACAGCATCAGCCAGCGGATGTTCTGATTGCTGTTCCAAAGCCATAAGCAAGGCTTTTGCAGACTCATCCATCCAGAGTTCATCTGTAACTTGCGGTTTACCTTCGGTAATGGTTCCGGTTTTATCCAATACAACGGCATTCACTTTTTGTGACAATTCCAGACTTTCAGCATCTTTTATCAGTATACCCTTTTCGGCACCTTTTCCCACCCCAACCATAATAGCGGTTGGTGTTGCCAGCCCCAGCGCACAAGGACAGGCAATAACCAGTACAGTAACAAAAGCCATTAGCGCGTGTGTGAGCGCATTGTCTCCTCCAAAAATTAACCAAACGATAAACGTAATGATCGCGATTCCTATAACTACCGGCACAAATATACCTGCAATTTTGTCTACCAGTTTCTGTACCGGAGCTTTGCTGCCTTGTGCGTCTTGCACCATTTTAATAATGTGTGCCAACATTGTTTCTTTACCTACTTTATCGGCCCTAAACCTGAAACTGCCCTTTTGATTGATCGTTCCGGCAAACACTTTTTCTCCTTTTACCTTACGCACGGACATCGGCTCTCCGCTTAACATACTTTCGTCAACAAACGAGTCACCCGAAATTACCGTGCCGTCCACGGCAATTTTTTCTCCCGGTTTCACCTGCACGATTTCACCAACCGCCAACTTTTCGATAGCTATCTCAACCTGATTATTATCGTCACGAATAACAGTGACCGTTTTCGGCTGTAAACCCATCAGTTTTTTTAATGCAGACGAAGTACTGCCTTTGGCTTTTTCTTCCAACAGCCGCCCCAACAAAATAAAAGCGATAATTACCGCTGCGGCTTCAAAATAAACATGACCTTCCAATCCTTTGCTCTGCCAGAATTCGGGAAAAAGCATATTGAAGAGACTGAAAACGTACGCTGTCCCCGTACTTAATGCCACAAGTGTATCCATATTAGCAGTACGATGCCGGGTCTGCTTCCAAGCAGTAATGAAAAAATCTCTTCCCAGCCACAAAACCACCGGTGTTGCAAAAGCCCACATGATAAGGTCAGCATATGGAATGTTCATCAAAAACATCCCTACAATCACAACCGGTAGGGATAATATCAATGCCCAGACAGTTTTGTTTTTTAGTTGTCTATAATTCTTTTCATGAATTTCATCGAGCAGATCCTGTTGATTTTCTTCTTCGAGAACCAAGTCGTAACCGATGGATTGAACGGCTTTTTGAATACCTTCAGCATCTATCTCACCGGGTTGAAAATCTACCAGTGCAGTTGCTGTAGCAAAATTCACGGCAGCATTTTTCACACCCTTCAGTGATTTGAGTTTGTTTTCTACGCCTGCAGCACAACCGGCACAGGTCATTTGTAGAACGGGAAAATTCTTTTGTATAGATTGATTTTCGTTTGTTGCCATAACCATTTCTTTTTAAGTAGAATGCAAAATTAGCAACAAAAGTTCAATAGAGTATTGCAGTTTTTTTGAATAGATTTGTAAGATTTACACTTCGTCGAGCGGTTTCCTTTTTATTTCTCTAATTTGTTTAAAATGGCCGGGGGTAAGGCCTGTCACTCTTTTAAACTGATTGCTCAGGTAAGCAACACTTGAATAATTGAGTCGATAAGCGATCTCACTGAGTGATAGTTCGTCGTAAACCAGCAATTCTTTTACCTTTTCGATTTTTTGTGCGATAAAATATTTTTCGATGGTGGTGCCTTCCACTTCAGAGAAAAGATTGGACAGGTAGCTGTAATCGTGATTAAGTTCTTCACTCAACATGTCGGAAAGATTTGTCTGCAGATGACTGTTTTTGCGATGCACCAAATCGATAATAACATTTTTTATTTTCTCAATAATACGGCTTTTCCGGTCATCGATCAGTTCAAAACCCAACGGTTCAATTGCTGCACGAACTTTCTCTTTCTGCTCGTCAGACAATTCTTCTTCAAGCAAAACTTCACCCAACACAACGTCTTTCGGGTTGAAACCCAATTTTTCCATTTCGTTGTGAACTACCATCACACAACGATTACAAACCATATTTTTTACATATAGTTTCATAAATTTCTGAAGTTTAGTTTAGAATCACACCATCACCATCCTCTTTCCCTGTCGCCAAGTCACCCTGTCGCCCTGTCTCACTTTCGTGTTTGTATTGAAAGAAAACCATGAACAAAAATGCTACCAATAGTGAATACCCGGCAAAAACATACCACGAGTTCGGCCAACCGACCAAATCAACCACCTTTCCTGCAGCATATGAACCGATGAAAGCTCCGAAACCGTTGGTCATAATCATAAAAACTCCCTGAGCACTCGATCGGATGGCAGGCCGCGTAACTTTTTCAACATACAGTGAGCCCGAAATATTGAAAAAATCGAATGCCACCCCATAAATCAGCATAGAAAGAATCAGCATCCAAACACCACCTCCGGGATCACCGGCTCCCAATAATCCAAATCTCAACACCCAGGCAAACATACTTATCAGCATAACGGTTTTAATGCCGTAACGTTTCAAAAAGAATGGGATAAGCAAGATGCACAAAGTTTCAGACATTTGCGAAAGTGAGATGAGAATATTGGCATGTTCCACTCCGAAAGTTCCTGAAAATTTGGGAATGTTGCCGAAATAATTGGTAAGATAATCGTTGGCAAAAGCATTGGTGATCTGCAACGCGATACCCAAACACATGGAAAACAGGAAGAAAACTGCCATCTGTCGGTGCTTGAAAAGTGCAAAAGCACGTAATCCCAGTTTATCGATCAAAGACCTATTTTCAGATTCTTTGTTTACAGGACAATTGGGAAGCGTAAAGGCGTAAATTCCAAGCACAAGCGAGAGTATTGCTGAAAAATAAAGCTGATACGATGTTTTGGATAATTGAAAGCCATCTATGCGAATTAAATCCACAGCAATCATCGATACTATAAAACCCACAGTTCCCCAAACACGAATAGGCGGGAACGACTTCACCGTTTCCAATCCACAAGAGGTCAACGATGTGTATGCCACTGAATTAGATAATGCAATAGTGGGCATATAAAACATAACCGACAGCAAAACATAGGTATATAATGGAGCATACTCCGTTTGCGGTGCAGCCAAAAAAAGGAAAAAACCGGCAATCAGATGAGAAATACCGAGTAATTTTTGTGCCGGGATCCATCGGTCGGCAATCACACCCATTACACCAGGCATAAAAAGCGATGCAATACCCATAGTGGCAAAAAAACTCCCGATTTGCACACCCGTAAACTTCAATCCACCACCAAGATATGCACCTAACGAAATTAGCCACGCTCCCCAAATGGCGTATTGGAGAAAGTTCATCACGATGAGTCTGATTTTTATGTTCATGATTTAAATGTTTGATATTTTAGGTAGAGACCCGGCAGTCCAGTCTCTTCTATGTACTATCGTTTCAGCCACGGCGCCGGATTTAGCTTGGTGGTTTTTTGCCACAACTGAAAATGCATGGTTGCTACACCGGTGTCCGGATCGGTATAAATTCTGCCCAGTGACTGACCAGACTTTAGTTTATCGCCCGATTTTACAAACAGATCGTAAATATTGCCATAAAATGTGTAATAATCTCCGTGACGGACAATCACACAGGTGTTGTAACCGGGAACGGAGAACACTTTCGAGACCTCACCCTCAAACACCGCACGGATATTGGCGCCTTGTTGCGCCTGAATATCAATACCATTACTATTGGTGGTAACGTTCCATTCGCTGTGTTTTCGCTGTCCGAAACTTCCCACAATGGATGCCGTTCCAGTAACAGGCATAGGCAGATTTCCGCGATTAGACACAAAATTCTTAGAAAGATTGAACGTTTCGTCAGCTGTTGTTGCCGATTCTATTTTCGGTTCAGGTTGCTTGACGGCAGGTTTTACGTCCTCGGTTTTATCCGGTTCTTTTCTAGCCAGTTCCTCGGTTTTTCTTCCTTTCTCTGCTTCTCGGCGCACACGGGCAGCAACCTCTTCGGCCTTTCGTTTTCTCTCGGCTTCAGCCGCCAAACGACGGGCTTCAGCTTCCCTTTCCTGACGGGCAACCTCTTCAGCAATCAACTTTTCGATCTGGGCATCTAGTTTTCGGGCTTGCTGCTGCTTATCCTGGAGCATCCTCTGCAACTCCCTTTGTTTTCCTCGCGCTTCGGTCATTTCAGACTGACGGACGTGTTCTTCTTCCTGCAACCGGAGCTGTTCCGCTTTCAAGGCATCCAGCGCAGCCTGTTTGCCGGTCCGGGCTTTGGCAAGCTCATCTTTTCGAGCGCTTAACTGTACATTTTGTTGCTTGATCTCTTCGGCCTGACTTTTGCGCCATTTAGAATAATCACGCAGGTATTGCATCCTGCGCAACGATTCACCCAACGATTTTCCGGAAAGGACAAAAAACAACTCGTTCTGCCTACTTCGGCTGGCCTGCATCACACGAACAGCTTTTGCGTAGCTCTCCTGTTTCTGTTTTAACGATTCACCCAGCCGATTTATTTCCGATTCTAACCGCAATTGCTCCCTCTCCAACGCTGCAATTTCCTGGTTTTGCAGTGTCATCATCTCTTTCCGGGAAGCAATCTGTTTGTTTATAAGGTTAATGCGCTGAAGGAGGGTAGTGGTTTCTTTTTTTACATCGAGGAAGAGTTTGTTGGTGCTTTTGATCTCTTCCAACAACATCTTCTGTTGCTTCTGGAGCTGATCGATTTGCGGAGTTTGCGAGAAAAGAGTACTCGCAAGCGTCAGAAACAATCCTATCGTAAAAACTCTCCTCATCAATTGTTTGTCAGGATTTTAACAATATCCGAAAGGGTCGCCCGCGTATAACTCCCTGGAACCGAGACCTGAAGATCGAAATCCTCATCAAGTGTGATGCCTGAAAACTCCAGTCCAACATTTACTTTTCGCCTGGTTGAAGCCAACGCAACATCCATCTTGCGAGGGAAAGCCTTATGGGATTCCATAACAAAATCATCGTACCTCCAGTTCATCGAATAATGATCTTTCGGTTCTATCAAATGCGTTAATGCGATGCGGTCGTTGCCATCGATGGTAAAGCTATACTCGATGCCCGATTTCTTGTCAACTGACTTCAACAGGTAATGCATATCGGAGAGTTGGTCGGTTGAAAACTTATCGTAATCGGAATAAATAACGTCCGTTTGTCCCGAAACAAACACTTGATTGGTTAAAAGCGATTGCAACGTCTTATAATCAAACCCCACAGGATACATTCTTTTAACATCCTCGATGGACTCTTTTACATAACGTTTGTTCATCCTGTCCAACAGCACAAGGCTGTCCCTGTCAGCATACAAGCGCAGCATCTCCACGCCGAACAACGGTTGGACAGAGAGTTGGATGGCCTTGTCTTTCACTATCCGGAGGCTAGCTTTGGAACTCAGCGACTTTGTTCCCGATGAAAGATTAAGGTTGAGTTTCGATGAAAACGTCTTGAAACTGAACTGATTGTTTAAAATATCGGTAAACAAATCGACATTCACTTTCTCTTCGACAGGAGCAGCGGCAACAATTTGCTTTTTGGATTTGCACGAATGCAATCCCAGAATAACAACAGTTATGCCAAGCAGAAAGATAATGATCTGTTTTCTGAAATTCATTCTTTTATGTATTCTTTTCTTTTAATTTTTTTATTCAATGTTTTGGAACCGCTTCCCAACTCTTTGGCTTTTTTCCATTGTTCCACGGCTTTTTCCTTTTCACCCGTTACGGCAAGCACATCGCCATAATGCTCAAGAACTTCTGCCGTAAGATCTTCCTTCCCATATTCAATCGCCTTCTCTATATATATTTTCGCCATCGTATAGGCACCCTGTTCAAACAGAATCCATCCGTAAGTATCCAAGTAGGTGGGGTTTGTAGGCTCAGCCTTGATGGTTATTCCGCTCATCTGTTCTGCTTTATCCAGACTTTTCCGCTCCAGCGATAAATAATAGCTGTAATTATTAAGTACCGGCAGGTTCTGCGGATTCAGCTTTAGGGCTTTTTCATAATTTTCGAAAGCGGTATCGTTGTTTTTCAGGAAATGGTGGATGTCTCCGATCTGCCCGTAAAAGTCCGACTCGATCACCGGACTTTGAAATTCGGCATTCGCCAGGCCCTGTTCGTAGATACTCAATGCTTCCCCGTATTTTTTTTGTTGAAACTTAGCCAGTCCCAGGTAAAAGTAGAACTGCGGGGCAGTCGGAATATGCTCAATTCCAGTCAGGGTAATTTCGACCACTTTTTCAAGCGCCTGGGTGTCCGGTAAAACGATGCGAAGCATTTGCTCGTATCCGGCAGGATCGGCTGGATTGTCTTTGGTGTAAATTTCAAACTGCTCCATCGCTCCTTTTTTATCTTCCTGCAACAACAACACATCACCGTACATCATGTTGATGCGGGTATTGTTGGGATGCTGCTCAAACATCGATTGAAAAAGCGGATTGGCCGTTTTAATATCCTGCTGACTCTGGCGTAATAAAGTAATGTAACGGGCCAACAGTTGTAGTTTTGTCTCCACCTCCATCTTACTGCTCGTGATGGCTTTTTGCAATTCCTCTACAGCAGCCGGTTTATTGTTGGTTTTTTCGTAATAATTCACCATGGAGAGAATTAACGAAGGCTCATCCGGAGCAATCTGCTTTACCTGCTGGTAATAGTCCAATGCTTTATCTGCCTGATTATCCTGTAAATACAAATCGCCCATAAGAAGTTTGTAGCGGATATTATCGGGGTTTTTGTCAATAACCGACTGGATTTCTTCAAACGCCCGATCCTTTTTATCCATCATGTTGTACAATCGGAACTTATTGAGCGTTATGGCATCCGAAACTCCGGTATATTTTTGCAGCGAGTCGAGCGACTGAATGGCCTTGTCGAGTTCTCCGTTATCGCCATATACATTGGCAAGCTCAAAGTAGAGTTCTACTTTTTCGGGATACGTTTTCAGTAAATAGTTGTAAATTTCTATGACCTCTTCTTTCAGGTCTAGCTCTTTGCTCAATCCGGCAAGAATCATGTTGTAGTAATAGTTGGCCGGATCCTGTTTCACTGCTCTACGAAAAAAATCCAACGCCTTGTTTTTCTCCTCCAGGGAACTGTAGTAAGCACCCAATTCTATCAGCACGCTGGCGTTAGTGGAATCCATGGAATAACAGTGTTGAAGCAAATCGAAAGATTCGGCATATTTACCCAGGGTCTTGGCGTTGACCGCCTCATAAAAAAAGTAATCAAACTTCCGCCGGCTTGTCTCATCCAGGATCAATCCTTCTACCTGCGAAAAAAGGCTTACCGGAAAAAGCACAAGAGAAACGATGATACCGCTTATGTATTTGTTGTAATTCATTCTTTTTAATCTGATAATGTCCCTCTATTGCAGGGCACAAGACATTGTGCCTCCGCATAACACGCGTTTTGATCCTTATTACAAATCATCTAATGCTTACCTGTATGTCCGAATCCGCCGGAGCCTCTTTCAGTCTCATCTAAATCATCCACCTGCAACCATTCTACCCGGGTATGCCGGGCGATTACCATCTGACAAATACGCTCTCCGTCGTTAATGATAAAGTCTTCGTCCGATAAATTCACCAAGATCACCCGAATTTCACCCCGATAATCGGCATCAATCGTCCCCGGAGAATTTACAATGGAGATTCCGTGTTTAACTGCCAGTCCGCTTCTCGGACGGATCTGTGCTTCATATCCTTCGGAAAGCTGAATGTATATCCCGGTGGGGATAAGCGACCGTTGCAACGGCCTCAACGTAACCGGTTCGTCTATGTTTGCCCGCAAATCCATGCCGGCAGACAAAGCCGTAGCATATTCGGGTAATGAGTGCTTCGATTTATTGACAATTTTAACCTGCATAATATCCTAAGGAATAGACTCTCAAAACGGATTTTGTTTAAACCTGCGAATTTAGTCATTTATGCGCAAATATTTGTCGAATTGATAAAATTTAAGGAAATTGGGCCTTCAAAAAACGGTTTAATTTTTGGAGCAATTATTTTCGTGGAGTAAAAAATTGCATATCTTTGTAACGCTATGAGCCAACAAGACGATTTATTGAAGAATTTACGCCAGACGCTCAGCGAACAAGGTATTGAGTCGTTTCACGTGCTGGAAGACCTGGTTCCTATTGAAGAACAGATGGAGTATTTCCGTTACTTCGACCGGTTGAGGCGGGAGAATACTCCTTTTGTACGCGATGAAGAGATTGCTATTCTTTTTTCTGCCGATGAAACCATTGAAAGGAAGAAAAAAAGCTTGTCGAGGCTAGCATCCATTCCTGATGTAGGCGCGTACCGGGCAATAGAGACCTATCACAGCAGCCCGCTCGAGCCGGAATTGTTCAACTGGTCATCGATGTCGTTGGTAGGCAGCCGGATAATCTTAAGTTCCGACCTGTCCGGACAACAACAAATCTATGTCTCTTCGGGACTGGGCGGCCACGAGAAAAAACTTCGTTTCTTTGGCTTGTTTACCACAACCGACCGTCGTCCCCTGACCGATTTGCAAAAAGAGATTGTGGACCGGGAATTTCGCTTCCAGCTTAAGTTGGCTGATGTGGAAATTGAGAGATTCGACATGAAGGATAACTATTTCACTCTGTTAATGCTTTTTCCTCTCGATTCCGACGTTCGCTCAGGCATTAACGCCGCCGTAAACGAAATAAACCAATACGGCAACTTCCTTGATCCTAAATTTTTATTTACAAACGTAAAAATACTGTCGGACAGCGAAATAGAGCAGTTACTGGAGAAAAAATAGGCGATACACCTTGGTTATTCCCGACTGCAACGAGTAAGGAACTAATTATGCGCGAAAAATATGAAATTTTTTCTTGTCAAACAACTTGCGCTGCTGCTCATTACGATAAGCACCTTCCAGGCATGTTTCGCGCAAGACATACCCTTTGTTCCTCCGGCTTTTAACTACACAACTCATAACTATAACGCCGGGAATCAGAACTGGGCTGTCGCACAGGGGAGAAACCGAGTGATCTACGTCGGCAATGATTACGGCTTGCTGAGCTTTGATGGCGCGAACTGGAAACTGACCCCGTTGCCCAGTCATTTGTCTGTTAAATCTATATTTATAGACCATGCGTCCGGTAAGGAAAAGATTTATGTAGGGTCTTTTGAAGAATTCGGATTCTTTCAAAGAGACGAAAAAAACGAACTTCTGTACCACTCCCTGAAACATTTGATAAAGGACTTTACGTTTTACAACGATGAAGTCTGGACTATTAACAAGGTAGGAAACCGCATTTTCTTTCAGACGTTCTCGTCTTATTTTATTTACAACGAATCCGACAACTCTCTGACAGTTGAGAAACCCTTTCCGGCTCCTCTCTACTTTTTCACGGCAGAGGATACGCTTTACGCGCAATTCATCGACGAGCACTTCTATGTTTTCGATGGGACCCGGTTCCGTTTACTCTTGACAAAAGACAAATTCGATAACGACCAGGTTGTCTCGGTTTTGCCTTTTAACGGAGAAATTTACCTGACAACTGCAAAAAGCGGGATTTTTTCTTTCAACCTCACGACCCAAAAACTATCCCGCCGAAAAACGACCGTAGACAATGAGTTAAAAAGTGAAACCGTAAACCGGGTAACTTCATTATCAGATTCAGTACTTGTGTTGGGCACGCTGAAACATGGCCTTTATGCTTTGAAAACAGACGGATCCCTGCTTTGGCAACTAAATCGGGACAACGGACTTTACAACAACACGGTATTGGGTTTGTTTACCGACGAAGATAAAAACCTTTGGGCAGCTCTGGACAACGGCGTTTCCCATATCCGGACCAGTTCCCCTCTTTCTTTTTTTGAACCAAAAAATATCCATATAGGGCTCGTGGAAGATATTCTTGTAAAAGACAATCAATTATATGTAGCCACCAATCAGGGTATTTACACCTATGCTAACGAACAAAAAAAAATCTACCTGCTTCCCGATTTCAATATCCAATCATGGTTTATACGGAATTTTGATAACCAGATAATTACCGGTAACAATACAGGAACAGCCTTTATCGTAAACAATAGAAAAAAAGAACTTCCTGAAGAAAGTACCGGCGGTACGGATATAAAGGCCATGAGAATTCACAACAGGGATTTTTTGTTGGAGTCAACCTATACAGCCCTTCAGGTCTACCTCCGGAATACTGAAGGCCAATGGGTATACAGCCACAAGATTGATAATTTCTTCGACCTGATCAATCAGGTCGAACAGGATCATGCCGGAAACATTTGGGCAACCCATATGTACAAGGGTCTTTACCGATTGCGGCTCGATGATCGGTTACAACGGGTAGTATTGCGGGAGTTTTATCCGGCCTTGGACAGCACCGCCACGGCAACAAAACCCATCCGCACCATGAAATTAATGGGAAGGATGGTGTTTACTAATGGTAACTCTTTTTACACGTACGATGATATTGCACAAAAAATCACTCCTTTTGATCCATTGAATCAGGAACTTCCACAGCTTACCGACACGAGGAACATCGTCACCATTAACGATACCTCATTTTGGTTTCTCAGGCCCGAAGAATACACGCTGGTTAAATTTTCAACTGGAAAATACCACATATCCGACAAAGTTCCCTTCAGCATTCTGAACAACCCTCCCAACACCGGAAGAGGGAACATGTACGTGGATAAAAACAACGTATCCTATTTCTGTTTAAACGGCGGCATCGGGAAATACAATCTATTCGACAAATTTCACGTTAACTTGCCCGGTCTAGAGATTTCAAAGATTCAGAGTTACAACCGTAAGATTGATACTCCGAACAACCTGCCGGTCAACAAGCGGAATGTTATTAATTTTTCAGAGAACAACCTTACGTTCGAGTTTCAATATCCCGATTACAGCAAAAAAAAATTCACCATAGAGTGCTTTCTGGAAAATTACGATACCCGTTGGATAGCAACCGCTCCGGATTTCACCATTACCTATCCCAATTTGCCAGCTAACTCCTATATATTGAATTCAAGGGTGTTAAATGATATGGGAGAAGTTCTCTCAACTCTTTCCGTTCCGTTTCAAATTAAAAATCCCTGGTACAAAACTACGCTGGCTCTTATGGTCTACCTGACACTGGCCGGATTGTTGCTCACTTATCTTATCCGGATATACATCCGGATGGTTATCAAGAGAAAGAATAAAATATTTGCACAACGGGAAAAAGAAAGAATCGCTCAGTTGGCTTGCCAGGAAAAACTTATTGCAGAGATGAAAAGCGAAAAACTACAGAATGAGCTGATATACAAGAGTAAAGAATTGGCGAATGCCACCCTGATGGTCATCAACCACCAGGAACTGCTCAATAAACTGAAAAAGGAAATACAGGAAAACATCAGAACCGGAAAATTATATCGCTCCAACGGCTCCAGTCTCGTTAAAATGATCGACAGTAACCTGTCTGGAGAAGACGAGTGGGCGTTTTTCCAAGAAAATTTTGACCTTATCCACGAAAACTTCTTTCGCAAATTAACCGAAAGATACCCCGTATTAACACCGGGTGATTTACGCCTTTGTGCCCTTCTCCGCCTTAACTACTCATCAAAAGAAATTGCAAAGATGCTGAATCTGACATTGCGTGGAGTTGAAGCCGCCCGATACCGTTTAAGAAAGAAACTTAACCTCGAAGAAGAAGAAAACCTGGTATCTTTTGTGATTAATTTCACTTAACCACTTCGTTTTATCGTATTAATAACACTTATTTATACTGCTCATATACTGTATTTTATGTATGAAAACGTATATAAACAGTACCCTTTAAAAACATGTTATACAACATAACGTAATTTAAATGAGGTGCTTTATTATGTATGCGCATAAAAATGACGTTAATTTGGTTCAGAAACTTGATTATTTAAATAACAAATTAAAAGCATTTGAATCCATGAAATTAAAAACTATCCTCATTCTTTGCTTTCTGTTATTCCTTGTTGGCCTATCCGCCCAACAGCCAATTACCGTCTCGGGAACAGTAACAGAAGGAGCTACAGGCGACCCTGCGATAGGGGTTACCGTATTGGTGAAAGGTACAACCAACGGAACGGTTACCGGTATCGGTGGAGATTATACGCTGTCTAATGTACCCGCCAATGCGACGTTAATGTTCAGTTATATCGGTATGTTGACCGTTGAGGAGAGTGTAAACGGACGATCCGTCATCAACATTTCGATGCTGGAAGATGTTCAGGCCCTGGACGAAGTAGTGGTAATCGGGTACGGCACCGCACGTAAAAGGGACTTAACCGGCTCAATTGTCAGTGTGAGCGCCGGTGAAATAGCAGACAGACCATCGGCAAATCCATTAGCATCGCTGCAAGGAAAGGTTGCTGGAGTGCAAATTGTAAACACCGGGCGAGCTGGACAAGATCCTGAAATTCGCATCAGAGGGACAAACTCCATTAACGGATACAAACCTCTATACATTGTAGATGGGCTATTTTCGGATAACATCAGCCATATTAATCCATCGGACGTTGAATCTATGGAGATATTAAAAGACCCGTCATCGCTGGCCATTTTTGGAGTACGCGGCGCCAATGGAGTTATTATAATCTCTACGAAAAAGGCAAAGGCGGGTCAAACCATTGTCAACCTGAATACTTCTTTCGGTTTCAAAGAGATTTACGATAGAATCGATCTGACAAATGCTGCTCAGTTTAAGGAGCTGTATGATGAGCAACGAAATAATCAGGGTGCGCAGCCTTATAACTACAGCTATTGGGGTGCAGACACAGACTGGCAGGATGAAATGTTTCAGTCCGGATTTATCACGAACAACAACATCAGTATAACCGGATCCGGAGATAGGAGCAGGTTCTACATGGGATTGGGATACACTTCGGAAGAAGGCTCCATCCAAACGGAGAAATTTTCGAAAATCACCGTAAACCTCAGCAGCGAATACAACGTTACCGATTTTCTGAAGTTCGGGTTCCAGGTAAACGGCGCGAAGAGCAAGACTCCCGACGCTAAGGGAGTAGGGTCCATTGTAAGAGCAGCTCCCATTGCTCCAACATTTTACGACTATACAGATCCGTTGACCGACAAGACAGAGCGTCTGCTGCACACCATGCCAGAATTTCAGCGCGCTCAACTGTGGAATCCACTGGTGGAGACATACATCAGAGGCAATCACAACCTGGGGGTGAACCACAGGGTGGCGGGAAATATCTACGGTGAATTGAAACTCCTTGAGAACTTCACTTTCAAAACAACGTTGTCTCTGGATTATGCGATAAACGAAGCGCGTGCTTTTTCACCGGTCGTCTATTTTTATAATCCCGATATTCCAGGCAAGGAAAATGTTCAGGACAGGCAATCCATCTCACAAGTAAAGTCAACGGAATATGCCGCGCAAGGTGATCATATCTTGACGTATCAGAACACATTTGACGACGTACATTCGCTGACTGTGATGGGTGGTA
Source organism: Petrimonas sulfuriphila (assembly GCA_038561985.1). Classification (NCBI taxonomy): domain Bacteria; kingdom Pseudomonadati; phylum Bacteroidota; class Bacteroidia; order Bacteroidales; family Dysgonomonadaceae; genus Petrimonas; species Petrimonas sulfuriphila. Next base: position 849,936 of record CP073276.1, read on the forward strand.
TAACGACCAATTATCGTGAATTTTCATTGCTGGAGGGTGAACGCAGCGAGTTACTGGATAAAATATATTTTTCGGTACCCAACGACAATTACGACAAATGGTGGTTGACGGCATTAAATTCAGATGGAGCTAAAAATCAATACGACACCGATAAGAACCATCAATGGAGACGGTTCACAATGTCCTATCTCCTGCGGGGATTATACAGTTACGACAACCGCTATTTATTGAACGGTTCTTTCCGGCGCGACGGTTCATCGGTGTTCCGCGGAGTGGGAAATACGTGGGAAAACTTCTATTCCTTCGGAACCGCATGGGTAGTGTCTGAAGAAGATTTTATGAAAGAGCAACGGGTTATTGACTACCTGAAACTGAAAGGCTCCTGGGGAGTCTTGGGAACAGAAAATACCGGGAGGAGTGTTTATCCTACTTATCCGGAACTCACTTCTGTGGGGAGCGCTGTGTTTGGTCCAAACGAAAACATAATCCCTGGATACACGAAAATCTACAATGTTCAGGATTTAAAATGGGAAAAAACCTATTCCTGGGAAGCAGGGATTGAAATAAATCTGCTCAACCAGAGATTGAGGATCGAGCCGGTTTACTACAACAAGAGGACAAAGGATATTATTGTATTGCTCGATTCACGTGGAGGAGCCTTTAACTCGTTGGAAAACCTGGGAGATATCGAAAACAAGGGACTGGAGTTAACCGCTTTGTGGAACGATAAGATCGGAGAATCGGGATTTACCTATTCCGTCGGTGCTAACCTTACCAGCATCAAAAACAAGGTTCTGTCCCTTGGTCGTGATGAAGGGGATGCCATTTATGAGGGTATGGCAAGAACGGTCGCCGGATACCCCATTGCCTATTTTTATGGCTATCAGGTAAACGGTATTTATCAAAACAACGAAGATATCAGGCAGTCAGAACCGAACAATGTATTTGCCGTAAAACCCGGAGATTTAAAATTTAAAGACGTAAACGGAGATGGAAAAATTGATCAGGATGACAGGACCATGATTGGGAAGCCGACTCCCGACTATACCTACGGCTTGAACGTTAATCTAGCTTACAGGGGTTTTGACTTTGGGGTTGATATGATGGGTGTCTACGGAAATGAGGTCTACCGCGATTGGGACACCTCATCGTTTGCTCAATTCAATTATCTGACTAAACGCATGAACAGGTGGAACGGTGAAGGGACGTCCAACTGGGAACCCATTTTGGATCCAAGCAGAGCTATCAACCGGGCCTATTCAAGTTACTACATCGAAGACGGTAGTTTCTTCCGCCTGCGTAACCTTCAACTGGGATACACCTTTCCTGGATCTTTACTGGACAAGCTTTACCTGAAATCACTGCGTATCTATGCCAATGTCCAGAACTTGAAGACCTGGCACAAAAATACGGGATATACTCCGGAAATTGGAGGAAGCGCTGTAAGATCGGGAATTGATGGAGGCACTTATCCAATGCCGGCAATCTATACATTCGGATTAAACCTAACATTCTAAACTACAACAGGACATTAGGGAACGTGCGAGTAAATCAGTTGCTTCCGTGCAAAGGGTCACCGCAAGTCCCGCAAGACTTAAACAAGAAATAAAAACGAATCGTATGAAAAATAGAATAAAAAAATCAATAGCTGTTTGCGTTATGGGATTATTGGCATTAACGCAAATCGGTTGCAGCGACCTGTTGGATCAGGAGCCGCAGGGGAAATGGGTTGACGGGGATAATCCGGGCGGGTCCTTTCAAACGGATGTATTTTCGTTGTACGCCCGCATGAAAGGATGGGGAGTAACCGGCGGCATACCAGCATTTGCCGTACACAGCATTCGTAGCGAGGACGTGGAGAAGGGAAGCACACTTTCCGATGGTTCCGACGTGGCCTCCATGTACGATAATTTTAACTACAACGCTTCAGACGGCAATTTAGCCAGTTATTACTCGAGCAACTACGCCCTTATCCACACGGCAAATACTGTTCTTGCAAACATTAAGGAGGCGGAAGAGGGCGGCATCCAGTTGACTGAAATCGATCTGGCCTGCAGAGGCGAGGCTTACTTCTTCCGCGCATTCCTCTATTTTAATTTGATAAGAGCATACGGCCAGGTTCCGTTGATAAATTTCAAGATCAAGGATGCCGCCGAAACAAATATCCCCAAATCGACGGAGGCGGAGATATACGCTCAAATCGATGCAGATTTAACCGAAGCGGAGAGCCTGTTGCCGGAACAATGGGAATCGAAATACCTGGGACGTGTCACATGGGGGGCAGCCCGTGCCCTGCACGCTAAAACATATATGCAAAGGAATGATTGGTCTAACATGCTCCAGGCGTCATCCGATGTTATCCAATCGGGCCTGTACGACCTGAACACGCCTTTCGACAGAATATTCCGGGAAAGCGGTGAAAATTCAAGCGAATCCATTTTCGAATTGCAGTGCACCGCTACAGCAGCACTACCGGGCAGCACCGATATAGGGAGTCAGTATGCACAGGTACAAGGCGTGAGGGGTGCTGGGATGTGGGACCTGGGTTGGGGATGGAATTGTCCTACTCCCAACCTGGCCAGCACCTTTGAGGCCGGAGATCCGAGAAAAGACGAAACCTTGCTCTATTTTCTCAAGCCTGGAGAAGATCCTAATTCTATTCAGGCCAATAAGCCTTACGGTGAAAAGCCGGTAGCTCAGGAAGTGATGAACCGCTATTACAACAAAAAAGTATATACTGATCCGGCTAAACGCACGCAGTTCAACCGGTTTGGCTATTGGATGAACATTCGCATGATACGCGTGTCTGAAATGTACCTGATTGCGGCTGAAGCGTCCAATGAGCTCGGTCAGACCGGCGACGCCATGGAGTACCTGGAAATGGTTCGAGCCCGTGCCCGCGGCGGAAATGCGGATATTTTACCCAAGATAACCACGATGGACCAAGCAGAAATGCGCGATGCGATACGCCACGAAAGGAGAGTGGAACTCGCCATGGAATGGGACCGCTTCTATGACCTTGTCCGCTGGGGTATTGCCAGGGAGGTACTGCATGCTGCAGGGAAGACGAATTATCAGGATAAACACGCTCTGTTGCCTTTGCCACAGGCAGAAGTGGATAAGTCGAACGGCGTGTTGGTACAAAACCCCAATTATTAACCTAAAAATAATATCTCACGATTATGAAGAAAAGAACATTTATTTATCAACTTGTATTGATAACCGTTTTAGGATTGGTGATCTCTTCCTGTTTCCAGGACTTGGGCCAAAATCCACCGTTCGACTATCCTGAGGAGCCTCCGAAACCGCCCATCAGTGAAGACGGACAACTATTTTACATGACATTCAACGACAATTATAAGGATGCTAGAAGTAATAAAGAGGCTTCCATAACAGGAAATCCCGGATTTGCGGGGGGAAAGGTTGAAAAAGCCTATGCCGGAGCTAAAGACAGCTACCTCACCTTTAAGTTATCCGATATGCCGGCAGCGCTTGGACCCGCTGTAACAGTAGGATTCTGGTATAAAGTAAATGCCAGTCCCGACAGAGCAGGTATCATCGTGATCGGTCCTGTATCGGAAGGAGCGCCTGCAAATGCGCAAAACAACAGGACATCGGGTTTCCGGATATTCCGCGAAAATGCAGGGGGAAAACAACGAATCAAAGCCAATGTAGGCAACGGAACTGCAGACGGCTGGCTTGACGGAGGGGATAAAGCCGACATCGATCCCACCATCTCCCCGTGGAAATACCTTGCGTTGGTATTGACTGAGGGAAAAGCGTTTTTCTATATCGACGGGGAGGAAGTAGCCTCATCCGATTTATCAAAAGTAAGCTGGGCCGGATGCGACATAATGTCTATCGGATCGGGAGAACCTCGTTTCAACGAATGGGGGCACCTCTCGGACAACAGTTTGATCGATGAGCTGCGGATATACAATAAGGCGTTGACTGCATCACAGATCAAGGAAATTGTAAATCACGATACGGAATAGTCATGATCAGAATATTTTTACCCCTTATCACTCTGCTCATCCTCTTGTCGGGATGTTCCGACAAGAAGAACGAACAAAACGAAACTCCCAAACCGGAAACACGCCCGCTCACTTTCGCTTCCGATGAGGCGTTTCTCGACTTTATCCAGCAAGCGCACATCAATTATATGTGGGACGGAGCGGAAAAGACTTCAGGATTAGCTCCGGAACGCATGCATATTGATGGGAACTATCCCGAAAACGATGCCGATGTAATTACCACCGGAGGCAGCGGTTTTGGAATTGCCGGACTTGTTGTCGGGATTGAGCGGGGGTTTATTCCACGTACCGACGGCGTAGCACGGTTACACCGAATTGTCGATTACCTGGCAAAAGCCGACCGATTCCACGGCATATGGCCTCATTGGATTCATGGCCCAACCGGCAAAGTGAAACCGTTTGGGCTAAAAGACAACGGTGGCGACCTGGTGGAAAGTGCTTTTCTGATGCAGGGATTGCTTTGCGTCCGGGAGTATTTCAAGGACGGGAGTGAGAATGAGAAGCAACTGGCCACCAAAATCGACGGACTTTGGCGGGAGATGGAATGGAACTGGTACCTCAACGGCAAAGATGTATTATACTGGCATTGGAGTCCCGAATACGGATGGGAGATGAATTTTCCGCTGGAGGGTTACAACGAGTGCCTCATTACCTATATCCTGGCCGCATCCTCACCTACACACCCGATCTCCGCTTCGGCCTATCACAACGGCTGGGCCCGTGGTGGAGCTATCCGGAGCAGTGCCGTGGCCTACGGGTTGCCACTTATTCTCAAACACAACGGTGCTGAAGAGTACGGCGGCCCTCTTTTCTGGGCGCACTATTCGTATATAGGACTGAACCCGAAAGGATTAAAAGACCAATACGCCGATTACTGGGAGGTTAATACAAACCAGGCACGTATCAATTATAACTATTGTAAACAAAATCCCAAAGGATTCCAGGGATACGGGGAGAATTGCTGGGGGTTGACCGCCAGCTACTCGGTGAACGGATACTCGGCGCATATGCCTGTAAAGAATGATTTGGGCGTCATAACACCAACGGCGGCTTTATCCAGTTTTCCTTATACGCCCGAAGAATCGATGAAAGCGTTAAAACATTTCTATGTTGAACTGGGCGACAGTATCTGGGGAAAATACGGATTTTACGATGCATTCAGCATCCAGGACAATTGGTATCCGCAGAGGTACCTGGCCATCGACCAACTGACCATTGCCCCGATGATTGAGAACCACCGCAGCGGACTGCTGTGGAACCTCTTCATGGGTGCCCCTGAGATACAAAAAGGCCTTCAAAACCTGGGATTTGAATTTTTGAATAATTGACTTTTCGTGTGTTCTTATTGAAACGTATTCAGTTAAAGTTAAGACCTGTAAATGTTTCGAGAGAAACTCATTCTGAGAGACATTGCCGGTTGAAAATTCAGCTGCATACAAATATGCAAAACTTGAATGAATAAGATACAAGACTAGTAACATTGATGAAAGGAGAGATCATGAAGCTAAGCGTTATTTCAATGACAGGTGTGTTGGCGGTAATTCTGTTCGCATCTTGCGGATCACCCTCAGCCGGAAAATCAGGTGTAGGAAGGTGGGTGAGCTACAGCGGCGACAAAGATGTAGAGAAAAGAGTCGATTCGGTTCTGGCCCTGATGACCCTGGAGGAGAAGATCGGACAAATGACACAGTTCTCCGCTAATTGGTCCATCACGGGCCCGGTTATGTCGGACGACTTCAAGCCTTACCTTGAAAAAGGACTTGTAGGCAGCATTTTCAATGCTACCTCGGTAGAGGGTATACGGAAAATGCAGGAAGTTGCCGTTGAAAAAACACGATTAGGTATCCCTATCCTCTTCGGGCAGGATGTAATCCACGGATACAAGACCATCTTTCCCATTCCACTGGCGGAAGCCTGTTCCTGGGATCTGGAAATGATGCGTAGAACCGCAGAAATTGCTGCTATTGAAGCGGCTTCGGACGGAATCAACTGGACTTTTGCCCCGATGGTGGATATTGCTCGTGATGCGCGTTGGGGGCGTGTAATGGAAGGTGCCGGTGAAGATCCCTACCTGGGCAGCAGGATTGCTGAAGCACGCGTCATCGGATTTCAGGGGGGAGCGGACGGCAAGGCACTGGGAGAGCTACACACCCTGCTGGCCACGGGAAAACACCTGGCAGCTTACGGTGCCGCCGAATCGGGCAGGGACTACAACCCTGCCGAATTGTCGGAACACACCCTCAGAAATATTTATCTCCCGCCCTATAAGGCCGCAATAGATGCCGGGGTGGGCACGATGATGGCATCCTTCAACGAAATCAACGGTGTGCCGGCAACGGCAGACAAGTGGCTGATGACCGACATACTGCGCGGAGAATGGGACTTTACCGGCTTTGTGGTAAGCGACTACACCGGTATAAATGAGCTGGTGCCTCATGGGGTTGCCGAAGATGAGAAGCAGGCTGCAGAGCTGGCCGTCAACGCCGGTATCGACATGGACATGACCGGTGCTACCTTTATCAAATATCTTTCTCAATCGGTGAGGGAAGGAAAAGTATCAGAAGAAGTGATCAACAACGCAGCAAGGCGTATCCTGGAGATAAAGTTCCTGTTGGGACTGTTCGATAATCCTTACCGCTATCTTGATGAAGAGCGCGCTAAACAGAATACAATGACTCCGGAATTTATGGAAACGGCACGAAAGGCCGTTACCTCTTCGGTGGTGCTCCTGAAAAACGACAACCGGCTACTGCCCATCACAAAAGAGAGCGGAAAGACGGTTGCGCTGATTGGCCCCCTGATGAACGACTCCATCAACCTGAACGGTGAATGGGCCGGCCTGGGGGACCGTAATAAGAGTGTCCCTATTCTCAAAGGGCTCATGGAAAAATATAGAGACACTTCGGTAAAGTTGCTCTTTGCAGAAGGATCCTCCATCACCGGAACAACGCCCGGCAAGATTGCCGAAGCGGTGTCCGTCGCACGTAGAGCAGACTTGGTGATCGCCGCGATGGGAGAAGATTTCAACTGGTCGGGTGAAGCCGCCGTACGAACCGACATCCGCCTGCCGGAGCCGCAACGTGAACTGTTAAAAGCGTTAAAGGCGACCGGGAAACCCCTTGTGTTGATTTCCCTGAGCGGACGCCCTCTCGACCTGTCCTGGGAAGATGAAAATATGGATGCTATCCTTCAGGCATGGTTCCCGGGAACACAGGCCGGTCACGGCATTGCCGACGTGATAGCCGGCGACTACAACCCCTCAGGAAAGCTGGTAATGTCGTTCCCCAGGAACGTGGGACAGATCCCCATCTATTACAACCAGAAAAATACCGGCAGACCGGTAGACCTTTCAAACGAATCGACCGATTACAAGTCGAACTACCTAGACACCTCCATCACCCCCCTCTATCCCTTTGGTTACGGATTGAGTTACACCACATTTTCCATCAGCAACGTGAGTGCAGATAAATCATCGATAAGGACAACCGGAGACAAGATGGTAGTTACGGCTCATGTCCAAAACACAGGCGACATTGACGGAGAGCTGGTGGTACAAGTCTATGTGCGCGATCTGGTGGGCAGCGTCACCCGTCCCGTGAAAGAGCTGAAGGGGTTTCAGAAGACAGCCCTCAAAGCCGGTGAAACCAAGCAGGTTAATTTCGAGTTGAAATCCGAAGACCTGGCTTTCTACGGTACCGACGGAAAGAAGAAGACAGAGGCTGGCGATTTTGTACTGTGGGTAGCCCAGAGTTCGGCAGACAACAGCAATAGAATTCGTTTTTCTGCAAACACCCCGGATAACGCGAGATAACATCATTTTAATGAATCTTAAGATGTTCATGCGAATGAATTCACTATTTTTGTAGGTTACAAAGATTAAAGCATGGACGATAAGACTCAACATCCGATAAATGCCGCGTACCGGGGTACACTCATGGATACGCTGGGCATCACCTTCACACACCTGTCTCCCGGCCGCACGGAGGCAGTAATGCAGGTCGATAAACGAGTATGCCAGCCGTTCGGTTTGTTGCACGGAGGCGCCACACTGGCCCTTGCGGAATCGGTGGCCGGACAGGGATCGTTAACCCTTTGTGCGCCGGACGAGATGGCGGCAGGCATACAAGTCAGCGGCAACCATATTTCACCGGCAAAGGAAGGTGACCAGGTGCACGCCGTAGGAACGCTCGTTCACCAGGGACGCTCCTCCCACATTTGGAATATTGACATCTTCACTTCAGCAGGCAGGTTGGTTTCAACTGTCCGTGTGGTGAATAGCATACTGAAGCGAAAATGAGCGGAGAGGAGAAATACCTGACTCTGGATGCACTGATTGAACAGGATGCCTGCTTTGCAATATACCGGCTACCTGGAGAACAGGCTCCCCGTTTTGCGATGCAGACCGGCGAAAATGCCCTGCTGTTGAACGACGTCGAAGAGTTGAACGGTCAGCACGGGTTTGTCATCGCACCCTTCCGGATAACGGCCTCGTCGCCGCTCATCCTAATACGTCCCGATTGTACGGATCTCTGCGAGGCAAACACCAACTTTAGGAACAAAAAGTGGGGGAAGACAGATACAGAGTTACAGAAAAAGAGCAAAAAATCCGACTACAGCCTTATTTTTCAGCGGTTTCATGAACCACTTCTTACCGGTGAAATGGAAAAACTGGTCCTGTCAAGGAATCGGACGATGGAGAGGGAAGAGGCTTTTTCACCGGGACGATCCTTTTTCAGGGCGACAGAAAAGTATCCCCACTCCTTTGTATACCTGCTCCATACCCCCCAAAGCGGCACCTGGCTGGGAAGCTCACCGGAGATACTTCTGGCAGGCTCAGGAAACGAGTGGAAAACAGTTGCCCTGGCGGGCACGCGATACCCCAATTCAGGAAAAGTATCGTGGGACGACAAAAATCTCCGTGAACAACACCTGGTCACATCCTACATCTTGAAACAACTGACGTCCTTTCAACTGGCTCCGGAAATAAACGGCCCATACACCATCAAAGCAGGGGCCCTGGCCCATCTGCGGACTGACTTCAGTTTCTCACTTCCCGACAACCGGAAAATTGGAACCTTGTTAAAGGCGCTCCACCCTACTCCCGCAGTATCCGGGCTTCCCAAAGAGAAAGCTTTTGAATTCATAGCGGATCATGAAGGGTACGACCGCAGTTACTACACCGGTTTTTTAGGCATACTGGATCCGTCGGCAGAGACAAACCTGTACGTCAACCTCCGGTGCATGCAGATTGGAAGAAGCTGGCTCACATTATTTGCTGGCAGCGGACTGCTCGCCTCCTCAACGTTCCGGGATGAATGGAAGGAGACGGAACAGAAACTCAAGACAATGGCAAGCATCGTTAAATAAAAACAGCGCAATGTATTCAGACAAGAAGAGCGTATTACAACTGGTGGCCCTGCTTAAAGCTCACGGCATTACCCAACTTGTGCTCTCTCCCGGATCACGTAACGCACCGCTGATCCACTCCTTTACAGCAGACAACGACTTCACCTGCTACAGTGTGGTAGATGAACGAAGCGCCGGCTTCTTTGCCCTGGGAATAATACAGGCACGGCAACAACCGGTGGCGGTATGCTGCACCTCCGGCACGGCAGCGCTCAACCTGGGCCCTGCCGTGGCAGAAGCCTACTATCAGCAACTACCGCTGCTGGTAATCTCTGCCGACCGACCGTCGGCATGGATCGGCCAAAGCGACGGACAGACCATTCCCCAAAGCGGCATGTTTGAAGGGATGGTACTCCGGTCGGTACAACTACCGGAGGTTAAGGATGAAGAAGAGGAGTGGCACTGCAACCGGCTAATCAACGAGGCAATCCTGTCCCTCGACAATAATGGCATCTTCGGTCCGGCGCATATCAATATTCCCCTCTCTGAGCCGCTCTTCTCGTTTGGGTACAAACAACTCCCGCAAGTAAGGGTGATCCGCCGCTCAAAGGGAATACTCACCCTTCCACAGAAGGAGGAAGAGTCCTACACAACCCGTTACCGACTGGCAACCAAAAAGATGATTATCGTAGGACAGTTGCCTCCCGGCCACGGACTCGCAGAATTGCTGCAAAAAATATCGGATGAGCAGGGGGTGGTGGTGCTGGCCGATCGGCTCTCCAATATACCTACCGGCCCTTTTGACCGTTTCGACGCAATGCTTCGTACGTCGGATGAAGAGGAGTTGCTGGAGCTGGTTCCCGAACTGGTAATCATGCTGGGAGGCCACATTGTCTCCAAACGGCTGAAGCAGTTTATCCGCAAAACCGGCGTCAACGCACTCTGGCAGGTTACTCCATCGGGTGAAGTGAGCGACACTTTCCAGAAACTGACTGACGTCATCCGGTGTGACCCTGCCGCTTTCTTGCAACGGCTAGCAACATTGTCGGCCGAAAGCATAGAAAACCGCTACCGGGAACGCTGGGAGAACGCCGTAGTGACGATCACACCTCCGGAAGCGACCTACTCCGACATCGGCATAACCGGTCACTTCCTACGACAACTACCGGGAGGATCTGCCCTACACCTAGCCAACAGCCAGGCCGTCTACCTGACGCAGCAGTTTAACCTCCCAGCCGGTGTTGACCTCTTCTGCAACCGAGGCACCAACGGTATCGAGGGTTCGCTCTCTACTGCCGTGGGTTATGCCGCCGCATCGGAAAGGCTCACCTTTCTATTGACAGGTGATATGAGTTTTTTTTATGATATGAATGGACTCTGGAACCGGCATTTATCACCCCACCTGCGCATCTTGCTGAACAACAACGGTGGAGGAGGTATCTTCCACACCTTGCCCGGACTCAACCGGTCAGAAGCGTTGGATGGTTTTGTGGCTGCTGCGCACACTACAGAGGCCCGAACATGGGCAGAGCAGAGGGGCTTCCTTTGCCTCACGGCCCGCAACACAGAAGAGTTGCAGCAACAATTGCCACTCTTCATGAACCATAAGGGAGACCGGCCTGTTCTACTGGAGGTGTTCACCTCTATGGAGGAGAACAGCAAACATATCGCATCCTATTATCAACAACTTAAAAACAACAGAAAATGATACGGAGAGAATGGATTACCATCAAAGAATACGAAGATATCCTCTTTGATCTTTACAACGGAATTGCACGAATCACCATCAACCGGCCGCGATACCGCAACGCCTTCACCCCAACCACGACCGGAGAGATGAGCGACGCCCTGCGCCTTTGTCGTGAGATGGAAGAGGTAAGTGTAGTGGTGCTCACCGGTGCGGGTGACAAAGCCTTCTGCTCGGGTGGCGACCAGAACGTAAAGGGTAAGGGAGGCTATATCGGCAAGGACGGTGTTCCACGCCTCAACGTGCTGGATGTACAGAAACAGATTCGCTCCATTCCCAAGCCGGTGATCGCCATGGTAAACGGCTACGCCATCGGCGGAGGACATGTACTGCACGTAGTGTGCGACCTGACTATCGCTTCCGAGAACGCCATCTTCGGACAAACGGGCCCCCGCGTGGGTAGCTTCGACGCCGGTTTCGGATCTTCATACCTGGCCCGCATCGTGGGACAGAAAAAAGCACGGGAGATATGGTTTCTCTGCCGCCAGTACAACGCACAGGAGGCGCTCGATATGGGACTGGTGAACAAGATAGTGCCTTTCGACCGCCTCGAGGATGAGGTGGTGGAATGGGCCGAGACAATGATGCAACACAGCCCCCTGGCGCTGCGCATGATCAAGGCCGGGCTCAACGCCGAACTGGACGGACAGGCAGGCATCCAGGAGCTGGCGGGAGACGCCACCATGCTCTACTACCTGACCGAGGAGGCACAGGAAGGGAAACAAGCGTTCCTGGAAAAACGGAAACCCGATTTCAAAAAGTTTCCCAAACTACCCTGATCCGTTTACACCGTGTTTACTACCGAGATCATCCCTCACACACTTCGGTTCAAACAACCAGCCGGCACTTCACGCGGCGTATACCGCGAGCACCGGGTCTGGTATGTGCTGTTTCGTAACAACAATGACCCTTCCCACATGGGTATCGGCGAGTGTGCACCGTTACCGGACCTGAGTTGCGACTATGACGACAACTACGCAGAGACACTCAGCCGCTTCTGTCGGATCACGGAGGAACAGCAGCAGGTGGAAACTGAACTGCTGCGCCGCTACCCCTCCATCCTCTTCGGACTGGAGACAGCCCTACGGCATTACCTGCAACATTCATGGCAACTGTGGAATAGCCCTTTCAGCCGCGGCGAGGAGGGTATTCCCATCAACGGACTGATCTGGATGGGAAGCTTTGACAGGATGAAGCAGCAGGCTAAGAACCTGCTTGAGAAGGGGTTTCGCTGCATCAAGCTGAAGATTGGGGCCATCGACTTCGATCAGGAGCTTGAATTGCTTCGTTATATCCGTATCAGCCATCCCAGTCTAACCCTCCGAGTGGATGCCAACGGTGGATTTGCACCCCAGGAGGCAGGGGAGAAACTGCAAAGGCTGGCTCCATTGAAAATTCACTCCATCGAACAGCCCATCCGGGCGGGGCAGTGGGAGGAGATGGCCCAGCTCTGTAATGCCACACCCCTGCCCATCGCGTTGGATGAGGAGCTCATCGGTATCCATTATCCGGATGAGAAGAGGAGACTGCTGGAAACGATACAACCGCAGTATATCATCCTGAAACCCTCACTGCATGGCGGCATCAGCGGCTGCAACGAATGGATCGCACTGGCTCGAAAGCTGGGAATCGGCTGGTGGATTACCTCCGCCCTGGAATCCAATATCGGGCTCAACAGCATCGCCCAGTGGTGCGCCACCCTCGGCAACCCCCTGCCTCAGGGACTCGGCACCGGCTCGCTATACCTCAACAACCTCCCCCTACCATTGGAGATCAGGGACGACAGTCTATGGTTTAAAACGTCAGGGAACTTTCCCGACAAACCCCTGCAGGAGTATGGATAGCATAACGATTGAGGGGATCCGCTATCCCCGGGAAGAGTTAGTTAGTGAAACTCCTCCGAGGTTTGCCACACGGTCGCCCTTCCACCATAAACTCTCGCTTTTTCTGAGAGAGTGGTACTCTCCCTCTCTACTGCTCACGTTGCATACATCAGGCTCCACCGGTAAACCGAAAGAGATAATAGTACGTAAGGATCAGATGCTGCAGAGCGCGGCGATCACCTGCGATTACCTGGGATTGAAAACGGGTGACACGGCACTGCTCTGCCTGCCGTTGGAGTACATTGCCGGGAAGATGATGGTGGTGCGCGCGCTCTACGGTGGTTTCAATTTGTTGGTAGCAGATCCGTCCGGCCATCCGCTTACGGAAGACAGGCAACAGATCAACTTTGCCGCAATGGTTCCACTGCAGGTATACAACTCCCTGCAAAGGAAAGAGGAGAAAGAACGGCTCACAAGAATCGACAGGCTGATTATTGGCGGAGGGGCTATCGACCCGCAACTGGAAGAAGCGCTGAAAGATCTCCCCAACGCCATCTACTCCACCTACGGAATGACCGAGACGGTATCACACATTGCGTTGCGCAGAATCAGCGGCAAAGAGGCCGACGATCGGTATACTCCTCTACCGGGCGTTCAGGTGAAACTGTCGGACGAAGGAACGCTGGTGATCAATGCCCCGCGGGTAGCCGATAAGCCACTAACTACCAACGATATCGCGGAGATAGGGACAACGGGAACTTTCCGCATCCTGGGTAGAAAAGACAATGTAGTCATCAGCGGAGGTATCAAAATACAGATAGAAGCGGTAGAAGCGACATTGCGTCCACATATAGACGGGCCGGTTGTATTTACCTCCGTACCACACCCGAAGCTGGGCGAGGCATTGGTGTTGCTGATTACACCAGCATCAGCTATTGCCCGGGCCAGGGAGATATGCTCGCGCCACTTACCCCGCTTGCAACAACCGTTGCATATTCTTATGGTGGAGGCAATTCCACAAACCGGAAACGGAAAAACTGATCGGGCTGCAGCAAAAAGAATGGCATCGAAACGGATTCCAATGCCAGGTATATCTTAGGATTTCCTCCCTTTCTCACCGCGGGAAGAATTAAAACTCCGAGGTTTTTTATCGTCTCCATACGTACGTTTCCCGCTTCTGCTTTCAGTACCGGAAGAACGTCTCTCTGGCATATGTCTAGCCGGCCTATCATCCCTCTCAAAGAGGGGTCTTCCGGTTTTGCTTTCTGTTCCGGAGGGACGCCTGCTCGGGGTGAATGATTTCTCCGGTTTATCGTACTCACGTTTGGACTTAAACTCGCCTTTTGGTTTGAATTCATTCCCTTCCCCGGCAGTCCTGGAATGGCGGTATCCCTCTTTTTTAGGACGGTCATCCCTTTTTCCTGAAAAAATTTCATATCCCCGCATTTCACATTCCAGCGCACCGTTAAAAAGAAAAAAACGTTTGGAATGTTTCAACCCGATACTGTCGAAGCATTCTTTCCGATAACTCAGCACATAGGCGTCGTATCCGGTAAAGACATGCTTCAGCCGCTCCCCAATCATGGCGTACAGTTCCGTAAGCTCATCCACCTTTATCCTTTCCCCGTACGGCGGATTCGTGATCAAAACTCCTTTCGGGGCAGGTGGCTCCACATACTGCTGAAAAGGCTTTACACTTAGATCAATCTGTTTCTTCAATCCGGCGTTCCTTATATTTTTTTCTGCAGCGGAAATCGCTTTAGGTGAAATATCCGAACCCACAATCCTGTACGGAAAGTCACGCGAACCACTATCGTCGTTGTAAATGTCACTGAAGAGGTCTTCGTCGAAGTCGCTCCACTTTTCGAACCCGAAACTCTGCCGGTGGATGCCGGGAGGAATTCCCAAAGCGATCATGGCCGCCTCAATCAACAATGTACCCGATCCGCACATGGGGTCAACGAAAGTGCTTTCTCCGCGCCAGCCCGACTTGAGAATCATGCCGGCAGCCAGCACCTCATTCAGAGGCGCTTCGGTTTGCGCAATCCTATAGCCCCGTTTGTGGAGCGATTCTCCCGAACTGTCTAGCGATAATGTACATTTATTGTGTGCAATATGAATATTGAAAACAATATCGGGATTGGTCACACTCACCGACGGACGTTTTTCGTATCTTTCAGAAAACCAGTCGGCAATAGCATCCTTCACTTTATACGCCACAAACTTTGAATGGTTAAAAATGTGGGAAAACACTACCGCATCAATAGAAAATGTCTTGTCGAGCGACAAATAATCTTCCCAGTTGAGTTGTTTCAGGGCATCGTACACCTCGCCGGCATTTTCAGCTTTAAAATTATAGATTGGTTTCAATATGCGCAAGGCCGTACGGCAATGCACGTTCGCCTTGTACATCAATGCCTTGTCGCCGGTAAAGGAGACCATTCTTGTGCCAATTTCCACATCGTTGGCACCCAAAGTGATCAGCTCTTCAGCCAGTACGTCTTCGAGCTCTGCCATGGTCTTGGCAATCATGGGATAATTTTCCGATTGAATCATTCTTTTGTTTTCAATAAATTAACATAACCAATTTCACATCAAAGCTTAACCTTGATCTTTGCCGCTTTTCCTTCGTTCTTAAACGCATCTAATGCCGTCACCGCATAAGTATATTTGTTTCCTCCTCCTTCGTAGGGCAACACGTAGAAATTGTCGGGAGTTACCGCTACAATATTTTCGGCCCGATCGAGGTCTACTTTTTCGTTGGCACTGAACCGATAAATAACAAACTGCCTGGCGGTTTCGGGATTTTGGGGCTGTCTTCGGTGCTCCCAGGCAAGAAAGTGCATATCTTCGGTAAAAATCTGCGTAAGTTTTTTCACTTTGACAGGACGTCCTTTGTGTAGGTGAGTATAGGCCGGAATAAGCGCTTTGGCACGATGAGCCCCTGCTTTGAGCGCATCGGCAATTCCTCCGGAATTTTCCAGAATAAGGTAACCGTACCAGAAGCAGCTACCGTGTACAAATGACATTTCACGCGATTGACGAATCTTTTCATCCAGTTCATTTTTATCCATGCTGCGCTGCAAATCTTGGCCGATATAGAGTGGTTGACCGAAGTTGTTGGCATTCCACCATTGAAGCAACGTGGTGTAGTCGGCACGTTCGTGTCCGATTTCCCAATAAAGTTGCGGGAGATTATAATCGATCCATCCTTTTTCCACCCACAGCTTGATATCGGCATAGAGGTCTCCGTAGTTTTCCAATCCATTGGTATCGCTTCCGGAGCCGTCGGGTGTGTTTCGCTTGTTGCGGTAAATACCGAACGGGCTAACACCGAAACGTACCCACGGTTTTGTTCCCGCAATGGTGTATTTGAGTTGTTGGATAAGTAGATTCACGTTGTTTCTCCTCCAATCGGCACGCTGTCCCGCAGAAAATCCCTGAGAACCGGCATACGCATTGAAACTGTTATCATCAGGAAAAGGAGTTCCGGCAATGGGATAGGGATAAAAATAGTCGTCCATATGAACAGCATCCACATCATACCGGGAAACGATATCGCGAACAACCTGGCAAATAAAGCTCCGGTTCTCCGGCAACCCGGGATCAAAAAAAAGTTGATTTCCGTATTGGACAAATCGTTCAGGATACTTCCAGTAGATATGGCTGGGAGCAAGCGGGTTATTGATATTTGTTTTTACCCGGTAAGGGTTTAGCCAAGCATGCAGCTCCATTCCCCGTTTATGACACTCTTCTATGAGGAAAGCCAGGGGGTCGAAACTGGGATCATCGGGAGATTTACCTTGTACACCCGTCAAGAAACGGCTCCAGGGTTCGAGATCCGACGGATAGAAAGTATCCGCTTCCGGACGAACCTGGAAAATAAGTGCGTTGATACCCGCTTCGTCAAACTTACGTACCATTTCGGACAAATAGTGTTTCATGGCTGCACTGTTCATCTGCTGATAACGGGATTGCCCGACGGTTTGCACCCAGACCCCTCGAAACTCGTGCTTGAGAGAAGTATCCACAGTGCGGATCAACGATTGTCTTGATGCTCCACAACTTAATACCAGGAGCGCTGTAAAAGCGATTAACGTGATTCGAAAATAGTTCATTACTTAAAAATTAGAGGGAACAAACAAAGAGTCGTCACTTTCCAGCAACCCTTCAACTACCCGTTGTTTAGGATAAATAACAATACGGCTGTGGTGGGGAAAACGCTCTTCGAGACGGGTAGGTAAATGATCAAGTATGGACATGTGTGAAAGGTATCCCTGGTGTGCCGATACGAAAATAATCATATCGTCTTCCCTGATATTGTCGCCACAGGAAAGCGGATCGTGCCAATCGACAAACTGTTTGAAGATGAAGGGGGCTCCACCGTTTTTCTTGCTTGATATCACGGCTTGTGTATCGGGATGTCCAAGGTGCAGAACGGGGACAGACAACTCCTGAGACAGCTTCACCACTTTTTGAAGCCATAAGTCGAATCCGAGTTCTCTTTCCACAAGCGGCGGAGAAATCACTACAATGCGCTTGTGAGTAATCAACTCCTGTTCGATGTGGCATATAAACATGTTCTTATCCACATTCTTGATGATCAAATCTACTTTATCTCCCAACAGTTTTTCCAGCACTCCTGTTTTTCCAGGCCAACCCAAAATCACTATATCCGTCATCAACTCACGGGCAGTACGAACAATTCCGCTTGCCGCATTATGGTCAATGGTAGTAACAATGTCCACATCAATTTCAGCAGCCACGGCGTTTTGTACGAATTCCTTCAACTGTTTGCGAAAACTCACAATATTTTTTTCGGCTTCCTCATTATTGGGCACCACGCCTAGCAACGAAACCGCATTCACCGATTTCTTGTCTTTCATCAGCAAAGCAAGCTCCACGTGGTGTCCAATATTTGACGGATTAGCAATGGGTACCAGAATTTTCTCCTGCGCAAAAGCGCCTAAGTCGGATTCGGCAAACGGAGCATTCTCCTGGCTGATAGCAAGTTCTTTGGCCGATTTCTGCGTAACAAGCGAAGCAACAATACAAGTCAGTAAGATCAGAATAATCGTTCCGTTCAAAATATATTCATCCAGGATACCCGCATTATATCCTACAATAATAACCGCGATGGTAGCTGCAGCATGAGAACTGCTTAATCCGAAGATAATGTTCCGCTGTGTTACCGAGTACTTAAAGATAACCTGCGTAAAAAAAGCGGCTACCCATTTTCCGAAAACAGCAGTAACGGTAAGTGCCAAAGCAATTAACACGGTTGTTAATCCATTGAATACTACCGATATATTCACCAACATCCCTACGGAGATCAAAAAGATAGGAATAAACAATGAGTTTCCAAAAAACTCTATCCGGTTCATTAAGGCCGATGAATGCGGGATCAACCTGTTCAGAGCCAGTCCCGCAGCAAAAGCACCAATAATCGGCTCAATCCCCCCGAGTTCCGCCAAAAAGCCGCAGAAGAACACCACAAACAGTACAAAAATGTAATGCAGGTATTTCTCCCCTTCGGCTTTCTGGAAAAACCATTTGGTAATTCGTGGAATGAGCAGGAAAACAATAGCGGAAAAAACGATCAGCGACACCAGCAATTTCAGCAGGAAGATCAGATTTAGCCCGCCATCACTGCTGGATAAGATAAGTGCAAGAATAATCAAAACGGCCGTATCAGTCAGGATGGTACCTCCGACCGTAATGGCAACCGCCTGATTTTTAGCGACCCCCATTCTGCTCACGATAGGATAGGTGACCAATGTGTGCGTAGCAAACATACTGGCCGTAAGGAAACTAGCGTTTATGTCGTACCCCAGCAGGTAGTGGCATACCGGGAATCCAATGGAAAGCGGAAGGATAAAGGTGAAGAAACCAAAGACAAGGCTTTTGTTTTTATTGGCGACAAACTCGTTCAAATCAAGTTCCAACCCTACGATAAACATAATGTAAAGCAATCCGATCGTCGAGAACATCGACACACCCGGGTGATTATTATCGATAAGATTCAGTCCGAACGGGCCAATGATCACTCCCGCAACAATAAGTCCGATAATACTCGGCACATTGAAGCGTTTCAGCAAAATCGGAGCCAGCAAAACAATAGCCAGCAACACCGCAAAGATAAGAACGGGATTGGTAAACGGCAGTGTAAATTCGTGCGTTATATCCGAAAAAAAATCGTTCATCGGTGGTGTTATTCTGATTCTTCCAAATTTCGTGATTTGCAAAAATACGGAAAATATTTCAATAAAGTCGTTATCTTTGCAGGTTGAATTCCAATTTATGAGCAGCGAGAAGCAAATAGAACTAAAAGGAGTACGCGTCAATAATCTCAAAAACATCGACGTAATTATTCCCCGGAATGCATTTACCGTTATCACGGGTCTCTCCGGTTCAGGGAAATCATCCCTGGCATTCGATACGCTTTATGCCGAGGGCCAGCGCCGCTATGTAGAAAGCCTCTCGGCTTACGCCCGCCAGTTTCTTGGCAGGATGAACAAACCCGAGTGTGATTTTATTAAAGGAATTCCACCGGCCATAGCCATTGAACAAAAAGTAAACACCCGAAATCCCCGCTCAACCGTAGGTACCTCTACCGAAATTTATGAATACCTGCGGCTACTCTTCGCCCGGATCGGTAAAACAATTTCGCCCGTTTCCGGTGATGAGGTAAAAAAGCACACCGTCAGCGATGTCATTGCCAAAATGCTTCAATACCGGGAAGGAACACGTATGGCGGTGCTTTCGCCCATACAACTGCGAAACGGAAGAACGTTACCGGAGCAACTGGACGTTTTAATGAAAGAGGGCTTTTCGCGTGTGGATGTGGGCGATACCTTTTATCGGATCGACGAACTCTTGGCACAAAAGACAATACCGGATATTCAGGATGTCCTGTTGGTTATTGACCGGTTGTCCTGTTCGGGCGACAAATCGGTCGTCAACCGGCTGTCGGATTCGGTAGAAACCGCTTTTATAGAAGGGAAGGGCGAGTGTATCGTCCGTTTCTGGACACAAGACGGTGCAGAAACTTTTACTTTTTCGAACCGTTTCGAAGCGGATGGGATCACGTTCGAAGAACCGTCGGACCTGATGTTCAACTTCAACAGCCCGGTAGGTGCCTGTCCCAAATGCGAGGGTTTCGGAAAAGTAATTGGAATTGACGAAAACCTGGTTATCCCCGACAAGAGCCTCTCGGTTCAGGAGGAGTGCGTACAATGCTGGAAAGGCGAAAAAATGAGTGAATGGCGCAAAGAATTCGTTTTCAACGCTTATAAAGTCGATTTTCCCATTCACAGGGCATATTACGGGTTGAACGATGAAGAGAAAGACATCTTATGGAACGGGCGTCATGATCTCGGCATTTACGGGATCAACGATTTTTTCCGGATGCTGGAAGAGAATCTTTATAAAATTCAGTACCGGGTGATGCTGGCGCGGTATCGCGGAAAAACCACCTGTCCGGTTTGCAAAGGTGCCCGGCTGAAAAAAGAGGCCGGATTCGTGAAGGTAGGCGGGAAAAATATAAGCGAACTGGTTCTCTTGCCCGTTACGGAGTTAAAGTTGTTTTTTGACACACTTATACTCAATGAAACCGATGCCGCCATTGCTGAACGGTTGCTTACGGAGATCAACAACCGTATCCTGTTCCTGATTGAGGTAGGACTTGGTTACCTGACACTGAACCGGTTATCAAACACCCTTTCGGGAGGAGAAAGCCAGCGAATAAACCTGGCCTCATCCCTGGGAAGTAGCCTGGTTGGATCACTCTATATTTTGGACGAACCGAGTATTGGGCTGCACTCCCGGGATACCCACCTGCTCATTAAAGTGTTACGCCAGCTGCAGCAACTGGGCAATACCGTGGTAGTGGTGGAACATGACGAAGAGATTATCCGGGCAGCAGACTATATTATTGATATCGGCCCCGAAGCGGGGCGACTAGGTGGAAGAATCATGTATCAGGGCAATGTATCGGAGTTGGTGAAAAACACCGGCAGCCATACGGTGAGGTACCTGACGGGGGAAGAAAAGATTGATGTTCCGAAACACCGCCGCAAATGGAACAACTTTATCGAAGTGAAGGGTGCACGACAAAACAACCTTAAAAACATAGATGTGAGATTTCCGTTGAATGTCATGACCGTGGTAACAGGTGTCAGCGGATCGGGAAAATCTTCGCTGGTAAACGATGTGCTAAGCAACGCTTTACACAATTACTACAAAGGAAGTGCATTGGAACAAACTGAATTTAACGCCATTTCCGGCGATTTAAAACTTGCCCAATCGGTGGAATTTGTCGACCAGAACCCCATCGGCAGATCCACGCGTTCCAATCCGGTCACCTACATAAAGGCATACGACGAAATCCGTAAGCTATTTGCCGCTCAACCGCTTGCCAAACAGATGGGATATACCCCGGCACATTTCTCGTTCAATGTAGAAGGCGGAAGGTGTGACGAGTGCAAGGGTGAGGGTACAATTACAGTGGAGATGCAGTTTATGGCCGATATCCGGCTGGAATGTGAATCGTGTCATGGCAAGCGCTTTTCTCGGGAAATTCTGGATGTTGAATACAAGGGATTAAACATCCACGAAGTGCTGGAAATGACCATCAATCAGGCAATCGAGTTTTTCGGGGCACAGAAAGGCGCAACGGAAAAGAAAATCACCAAAAGGATGCAACCGCTACAAGATGTAGGGTTGGGCTATCTCAAGCTCGGACAATCCTCTTCAACATTGTCGGGTGGAGAAAATCAGCGTGTAAAATTAGCGTTTTACCTGGGTGAAGAGAAATCGGAACCCACTATTTTTATTTTTGATGAGCCAACTACTGGACTACATTTTCACGATATCAAAACACTGCTGAAAGCATTTAATGCACTTATAGAAAGAGGGCATACGGTCATTATTATCGAGCACAACATGGAAGTAATTAAGTGCGCCGACCACATCATCGACATAGGCCCGGAAGGCGGAATATCCGGTGGCTATATTGTCTGTGAAGGCACGCCTGAAACAATTTCTGCATGTAAGGAATCGCATACGGGCAGGTTCTTACGGGAGAAGCTAACGTAGCAGATTTACAAATTCCTAACTACCCAATATACCATTATTCCCGATATCACAAATATAGCCGCCCATTTACCAAAAAGCAGTTTCTCCCATTTCGGGAAACGGTGTTTCCCATTAAAAAAAGCCAGGTAAAATCCAAACAATAAATACGGAGACAAGAACAGGATAAGTGCATTCTGTGAAAAAGCGCTTTTTAAGTCCAGGTGCAACATATCATGAATAGCGCGTTGAGAACCGCATCCGGGACATTCATATCCGGTAGCCAGAAGAAACGGACAACGGGGAAACACAGCCATTTCCTCGGGGTCGAAGAGATAAAACATAAAAGCAACTGCCACAAGCAAAAGGCTAATGGCAGCACCTATAACTATTTTACCCGTCTTGGTCAATCCAAATTAAATCTCGTATCCAGATCCGCTAAACACCTCACTTATGCCGGCCATCGACACGCCAAAAGCGATAATGAGAATTATGGCAACAATCCACAGAACTACCCAGGCAATACCTATCCACATGGCAATTTTTGTCCATTTTCCGGCCTGACCGGAAGCTTCCAGCGAGCCAGTATAGTCACCGCGGGCATAAAGAGATTCTACTTTTGAGGCATGCACAATCCCTATAATTCCGAGAAGACTGAATATACTGCTGCAGAGTAAAAACGGAAGTACAGTGGCTAAGATAGATTCGATTAGCCACGATTTAGGCATCGGCTGTTGTTGCAGAGAGCCTCCGTAACTCAACGGTTGGGCAGGCGGGGTCACGGGTTGCGCAGCCGGTTGAGGCGGATAATAACCTGCATTATCAACAAAAAGGGTATCCAATTCGGCAACGTTCGAAGCACGTACCCATTCGCTCATCCCTGGCGCCCACACCAGCGTATCTTTTTTGATGTTTTCGCTTTTCAACTCTTCGGGTGAAAATGTGCCTTTTTGTTTTCCTTCGCTGTCAATGTAAAAGTAACGGTTCATAATCGTAATGTTTTATTTGTAATCTTCAGGTGTAATGTGTATTATTTTTAGTATGTTTCCCGCGGAATCGGTATAAATATAATCAATTTTAACTTCGTTTTCCGTGAAAATTTTCAAGTCAGGATTCAACCTGAACGCCTCCCGGATATTGTTTTTCGTTTGCTCTTCCACAGCCCGGAGCATCGACTGAGGTTCAGCTGTATTCACCAGTTGATACCGATACTGAAAAACATTGCCTTCCGTTACATCTGCCCCCAGAAAAATGGTATGGTCATCGAGTTGAGCCGGTACGGACTTGTTGAGGTTATCAGCCATTTCCACCAGTTCCCGATACAATCTTCTGTCGCCTGAACATTGTAAAAGTAGCAGGGAAAACCCAATTATAAAAATGAGGTGAAATTTATTCCGCATAACGTAAAATCTTGATACAAAATTAAAAAAGTTTGCGTAGGGTAGAAAATATTTTGTAATTATTTTGTGGAAGTTTATGAATATCCCCCTAAAAAAGATTTTGGCAGGATATCTCGCGACATCCTGCCAAACATGTTAACCTTAAATCTAATACTATTATGAAAAAACCACGTTGCAAATATAAAAAATAAATTAAAAGCCTCCAAATTTTTTCAATAAAAAATTAAAAAATATTTTTCGCTTACAATTTGACACTAATTAATTATATTGCCGGCAACCCCATTCCCGTAATTTTCCGGTATAAGTCGAGTGCGTAGATGTCGGTCATTCCGGATACGTAATCAATGATTGACTGTACTTTAGAATAGAGATCATCCGAATCCGGCTCATATTGTTCAGGGACTCTTCCCAGCAACAGCTTTGAATACGTATGAGAAGGATTCTGTATGGCCTCCGACAATTTTTCGAGCAAAAATCCGATAATTCTGTATCCTGCCAACTCAATATCCAGTACATCTTTTGACAAATAAATATTATTTACGGCAAAATCGGAACAGTTCCTGTATGCTCTTTGTGTTTTTTCGGATATATTTTTTATTAACGAACCCTTAAATTCTCCCGACAAGATAGCTTCTTCGTGTTTTAAAAATGCTTCCGAACATTCATTCACCAACAATCCGATGACACTTGCGCGCAGATAAGCGATCTGTTCGTTAATATCACTAACAAAATTCAAATTATTGATTCTGCGTTGTCGTCTTTCGCCTTCAAAAAAATTGAGAAAAAGCTCTTTGGCTTTTTCGGTAGAAATCAAATGCAGTTTATGGGCATCTTCAATATCCATGATCTGGTAGCAAATATCATCTGCGGCTTCCACCAGATAGACCAACGGATGACGCGTATAACAAACCGGATCCTCTCCTAGGCAGGGAATACCGAGTTCATCGGCAATAATCCTGTAATCGTCTTCCTCCGAAGCAAAAAAACCAAACTTGTTTTTTCCGCCGCTCAGCTCCGATGAATAGGGATACTTAACAATGGATGCCAGGGTGGAATAAGTCAGAGCAAAACCACCTTTACGGCGTCCTTTAAACTGATGCATCAATAAACGAACGGCATTGGCGTTTCCTTCAAAACAGGTAAAATCGGTCCACCGTCCCCCTTCGGCTTCCACTTGCTGCTGTAACGCCTGTCCTTTACCTTCGGAGAAAAAAGTAGAAATGGCTTTTTCACCCGAGTGCCCAAACGGAGGGTTTCCCAGATCATGCGCCAGACAAGCAGCGGAAACGATAGCTCCCGTCTCTTCAAAGTGAGCCGGCGAAGAGGGATATTTCTGGCGAATTCCACGGCCGATATTCTCTCCCAGTGAACGCCCGACACTCGACACTTCAAGGCTGTGGGTTAACCGGTTGTGAACAAACACGCTTCCGGGAAGGGGGAAGACCTGCGTTTTGTTTTGCAAACGTCTGAAAGGTGATGAGAAAATCAACCGGTCATAATCGCGTTGATATTCCGTCCTGTCGTGCCTGTTTTCGGTGTGATATTCCTCCATCCCGAATCGCCTCGAAGACAATAATCGTTCCCAATTCATTCTAAAATCATACTTTTACTACAAAGATAAGATAAAGTTTTTTAGTAACATCGTTAGCTGCACGCCACTCAAAACAAAAATTAACCCCAAACATCATCATTTTCTCCCCAAATACCCTTAAATTTGTGCCTTAATTTCAGAAAGGTTTATCAATGACTGACATCATCAAGCACGAATGCGGTATTGCAATGATCCGCCTACTAAAACCCCTCGATTATTATTACAAAAAATACGGAACGTGGCAGTACGGTCTGGACAAGCTTTACTTGCTGATGGAAAAACAGCACAACCGTGGGCAGGAAGGTGCCGGCCTGGGTGCCGTAAAACTGGAGGCCGCTCCCGGTAATGAATTTATTTTCAGGGAAAGAGCACTGGGATCGGGTGCTATCTCAGAGATTTTTGGGAAAGTACACGATGCATTCAAGGATTTTACTCCACAGCAACTCCAGGATATCGAATTCGTAAAACGTTCGGTTCCGTTTGCTTCCGAATTATTTATCGGGCATCTTCGTTACAGCACCACCGGAAAAAGCGGCTTGACGTATGTTCACCCGCTGCTGCGCCGGAACAACTGGGCTTCGCGCAGTCTGGCGCTCGCCGGAAACTTCAACATGACGAACGTGGACGAAATGTTCGAACAGTTGATTTCGGAAGGACAACATCCGCGCGATTATGCCGATACATTTGTGATGCTGGAATCGCTCGGGCATTACCTCGACAGGGAGGTGCAATACCAATACGATAAAATAGAAAAATCGGACCTGAACGGCCAGCAGGTAAGCCACCGTATCGAAGAAAAACTGGACATTCCGTTTCTTCTGAAGCGTGCCAGCAAATTATGGGACGGCGGATATGCGCTTTGTGGCCTTATCGGCTGCGGCGACACGTTCACCCTCCGTGATCCGTGGGGAATTCGTTCGGCTTTTTACTATTTTGACGATGAAGTAGCGGTGGTAGCATCGGAACGCCCGGTCATCCAAACGGCGTTTAACCTCAAGAAAGATGATGTTCACGAATTACAACCCGGTGAAGCCTTTATCGTGAAACGAAACGGAACGATCACAACCCAACAGATTCTGGAACCAAAAGAAAAAATAACCCCCTGTTCGTTTGAACGGATCTATTTTTCACGTGGCTCGGATTATGATATTTACCGCGAAAGGAAGAAACTGGGCGAACTTCTTGTTCCCGAAATTGTTGAGACAATAAACAATGATTTTGAAAACACGGTTTTCTCGTTCATCCCCAACACCGCCGAAGTAGCATACTTCGGGATGCTCGAAGGATTGGAAAAACATTTCAACCACAACAAGGCGGTTGAGTTACTCGAGAAACGTGACCAATTGACTCCCGGCGAAGTCGAAATGATCCTGGCCAAAAGGGTACGCTCGGAAAAAGTCGCGATAAAAGACATAAAGTTGCGTACATTCATTGCACAAGGAAAATCCAGAAATGACCTGGCAGCCCATGTTTACGACGTCACGTATGGTTCACTGAAGCGCGGAAAGGACACGTTGGTTATTATTGATGATAGTATCGTGCGCGGAACGACACTGAAACAAAGTATTATCAAGATTCTGGACAGGCTGGACCCGAAGAAGATCGTTATTGTTTCTTCATCTCCGCAAATCCGTTATCCCGATTGCTACGGTATCGACATGTCGCGCATGAGCGAATTCATTGCTTTCAAAGCGGCAATCAAACTATTGGAAGAACGGGGTATGCAGTATATTATAGAAAGTGTATATGAAAAATGTGTTGTTCAGAGCCGGAAGAAAAAAGAAGAAATCGTGAATTATGTAAAAGAGATTTATGCCCCTTTTTCGGATGAAGAAATTTCGGATAAGATTGCCGAAATGCTTACCGACAAGGACATAAAGGCTGAAGTAAAAATTGTGTTTCAAACCATCGACGACTTGCACAAAGCGTGTCCCAACAACGCTGGCGACTGGTATTTTTCGGGCAATTATCCTACTCCGGGCGGAAACAGATTGGTCAATAATGCGTTTATCAATTATATAGAAGGACAGGAGAACAAAGTGTATCAATATTCGTTGAACTTTACAAACAGCGTTAAATGATCGAACGTATCCTCATTCTCGAAAATGTAGACCCGGTTGTATTTTTTGGGATAAACAACAGTAACGTCCAGTTACTGAAAACGTTGTTTCCAAAACTTCGTATTGTGGCCCGCGGCAATGTAATCAAAGTTATTGGCGATGAGGAGGAACTGGTTACCTTCGAAGAAAAGGTTCACGAGTTGGAGAAATTCAGCATCGAGATGAACGTGCTGAAAGAGGAAGACATCCTGGATATAGTGAAAGGGAAAGCACCAACGGTTGTGAACCTGGATAACCTGATCATTCACGGGCTCAACGGAAAACCGATCTTGGCGCGTACGGCAAACCAAAAAAAACTGGTGGAGGTGTTCGACGATAACGACCTGGTCTTCGCCATCGGCCCTGCCGGGTCAGGGAAAACATATACCGCTATTGCACTGGCTGTAAGAGCGTTAAAAACCAAACAAGTCAGAAAAATAATACTCAGCCGCCCGGCCGTTGAAGCCGGTGAAAAGCTGGGTTTCCTTCCGGGTGATATGAAAGAAAAGATCGATCCCTATCTTCAACCCCTTTATGACGCACTGGAAGATATGCTTCCTCCATTGAAACTCAAAGAATACATCGAAAACAAGATTATTCAGATTGCACCACTTGCCTTTATGCGTGGACGCACGCTGAATGATGCGGTCATTATTCTCGACGAAGCTCAGAATACGACCAAACCGCAGATAAAGATGTTCCTTACCCGGCTGGGGCTGAATGGAAAAATGATTGTTACGGGAGATATTACGCAAATCGATTTGCCCGCGTCTCAACAATCGGGACTAATTCATTCAATGAGTCTGCTGAAAGGTATCAAAGGAATATCCACCGTGGAGTTCAATAAAAAAGATATCGTCCGCCACAAACTCGTACAGCGGATTGTAGAGGCCTACGAGAAAGAAACGCCGGACAATTTACCTGATAAAGAAAAAAATAAATAATAAATCCGAAATCGAAAATCAACTGATTATGTTCAACGCCCTTACAAAAACCAATTACAATTTTCCCGGGCAGACTCACGTCTACCACGGAAAAGTACGCGATGTGTACAGCATCGGCGAAGATACACTGGTAATGATTGCCACTGACCGGATCTCAGCATTCGACGTTATATTGCCTGAAGGAATTCCATATAAGGGACAGGTTCTCAATCAGATTGCATCAAAATTTCTCGATGCCACCGCCGATATCGTCCCCAACTGGAAGCTGGCATCGCCCGATCCGATGGTTACCGTTGGGGTACGATGCGAACCGTTCAAGGTAGAAATGGTTATCCGCGGATACATCACCGGAAGCGCGTGGCGCGAATACAAAAGAGGGGTGCGTACGCTGTGCGGATTGACCCTGCCCGAAGGGATGCGAGAAAATCAAAAGTTCGAAACCCCGCTTATCACGCCTACAACCAAAGCTGATGAAGGTCATGACGAAAATATTTCGCGTGAAGAAATCATTGCCCAGGGGCTGGTCAGCCAGGAAGATTACGAACAACTGGAAAAATACACATACGCCCTTTTTCAGCGCGGGACCGAGATGGCTGCCGAGAAAGGACTGATTCTTGTAGATACCAAATACGAATTCGGTAAAAAGAACGGCAAAATCTACCTGATCGACGAGATCCACACGCCCGACTCCTCCCGCTACTTCTACAGCGAAGGCTACAAGGAACGGTTCGAAAAAGGGGAAGAACAAAAGCAACTCTCGAAGGAGTTCGTCAGAAAATGGCTGATGGATAATGGATTTCAAGGCCAGGAAGGACAAGAAGTTCCCGAAATGACTGCTGCATACTGCAACAGCGTATCGGACAGGTACATCGAATTGTTCGAAAAAATAACCGGTGAAGAATTCGTTAAAGCCGATGCCAGAGATCTGGAGGCACGAATTGAACGGAATGTCCTGGCTTTTTTCGAAAAATAAAAATAAAACAAAATGACCTACGACGTAGAAAAAGTTCATCCTTACGAAACGGGTACTTCCAAAAAGGAACAAGTGGAGGCGATGTTCAACGAAATTGCGCCAAACTACGATAAGCTTAATGGCCTCCTTTCCCTGGGAATAGACGATTACTGGCGCAAGGAATCCATAAAGGCGTTAAAACCGTACCGGCCTGAATATATTCTCGACATCGCCACCGGGACGGGTGATTTTGCCATCCTGGCAAAAAAAATCCTTCAACCCAGACGCATTATAGGCATTGACATTTCCGAAGGGATGATGGCTGTAGGCAGAGACAAAGTAAAACGAAAAGGCCTGGAACGCGTCATCACGTTTGAACGGCAGGACTCCTCCGCACTTTTTTTTCCCGATCAATCATTTGACGCTGTCACTGCTGCTTTCGGTATCCGGAATTTTGAAAACATCGATAAGAGTTTCGGAGAAGTGCTGCGTGTGCTCAAACCCGGAGGAGTGTTCCTTTTTATAGAACTGACCACCCCCGAAGCAACACCCATGAAAGAACTCTATTCGCTATATACGAAGTACGTGATGCCCGTCTTGTCGAACACAATGGCCACCGAGCAACGGGCCTACGAATATTTACCCGAATCCATCGCCGCCTTCCCGCAAGGCAGGGAAATGATGCTGATCCTGAAAAAAAATGGGTTCCGGAACATCCGGCTGAGACGGTTTACAATGGGGATTGCAACGTTATATATGGCAGAAAAATAAAGGATGCACACTTACGGATTAATCGGCTTTCCGCTAAAACACTCCTTCTCATCCAAATTTTTTACCGAAAAGTTTGCCCGGGAAGGTGTGGAGGCTGAATACCTGAATTTCGAAATTGAAGATATTCTTCAACTGCGCGAAGTCATTCTTTTCAATCAACACTTGCGCGGGCTGAACGTAACCATTCCCTACAAAGAACAGGTTATCCCGTTTCTAAACGAGATAACCCCCGAGGCTCAACGTATCGGCGCCGTAAACACGATAAAAATCGAACGTGAACCCGGGAACATGTATTTTTATCACCTCACCGGATACAATACCGATTATGTGGGATTTAAAAAATCAATCGAGCCGCTCATTCGTCCCGGGCTTCATAAAAAAGCATTGATACTGGGAACGGGGGGGGCCTCGAAAGCCGTTCGCCAGGTATTCGAAGAGATGAACATCCCCTGGAAGTATGTCTCCCGGACAGGCTCAGACGAACGGTTTACCTACAACGAAATAGACGAAGCAGTCTTACTCGAACACAAGATTGTTGTAAATTGCTCTCCCATTGGCACTTTTCCCAAGGATGAGGAATGTCCCGATATCCCTTACCGGTTTCTCACACACGAGCATCTGCTCTACGATTTGATTTACAACCCGTCGGAAACGTTATTTTTGAAAAAAGGAAAGACACAAGGCGCTACGATTAAAAACGGGGCAGAAATGCTGGAATTACAAGCGCTGGCAGCCTGGGAAATCTGGAGTAAACAATAAAAATCCTCACCGATTTGATTCCAAAGCGGCGAGGATTGAGTGATAGTGTAGTGTCTGACAGACTGCTCTTTATAAAACTTCTTCGGTCTTTGTTTCTTGTTCAATGTCTTTAACGGGCTCTTCCCAGGGGGTTTCTACTCCTTCATTATCGAAATAAATTTTCTTTTGGGACTGATCTTCCTTGTTGGTTACTTTCACTTTCGTGATTTGTTTTTCCGCATTGTACTTGATCACGTCAATATCGTAAGTCTCTTTTAATGCATTGATGGCCGCCTGCACCTTTTCGTTCAATTCTTCGAATTTAACATCTACAAAACCGTCATCGTCAAGGGTAACTTCTATGATGGGTTTTTCGTTTGTTGTATTTACTGTGTTTGCTGCCTGAACTGAGGTTGATGTAAAAATACCTGATGCAGCAAGAGCGATGGATAAAATAACTTTTTTCATAATGATTAATTTTAGAAATTCTCAATTAAGTTTTTTCTGTTTAATTAAACGTACAAAAAAAGATAATCAAATACCGTACAAAAAAACTTCACAAGTATGCAGCGGAAGCATATCCATTTAAGAAACAGCGAATTATATTGAAAATAGGACAAAGCACCGTACCTTAAAAACTGTGGACCGGGTGTAGAAGTGTAGAAAATCTCCACATTTTTCGGATGAAATTCCACATAAAATCCAGAGGTGCATGACAATAAGGGGAAGAAATGAACACAAGATTCAGGCAACGGCACAACGAAACAAAAAATATTGTGTATTTTTGAGCGAAAAACAGATAATGCAAATGGGATCGGATAATTCTTTAGAGCATCGGATAGGAGTGAAAATAAGTTTACTGTTTCTCATTATCATTCTTTATGTCACAGGGATTTTTGTCTACTCCTTCAACCTGAAAAAGTATGTAGACACTCAAAAAGAAGAAATTTCCGGTGCTTACAATGTTTTAGCGCAAAGCAACCAGCTGGTACTTTCTGTTCAGGAAGCCCAGGAGTCATTGAACGCCTATTTAATAAATCCGCACCGAAAGATTCAGTTAAAATACGATTCTATCTCGACAACAATTTCTCTCCAGATAACCGAATTAAAAAAACTGGCATCACAAAGAAATCAAGATGTCTACCTGGAAAGCATCGATTCGCTGTTACACGAAAAAAACAAAATCGTTAATCAGCTTATCGTTCAGTTCCGTTCCCGAAGTCCTATAAGTGAACTCGATAAAAAAATTGAGACGTACGATCAGTTCATTCAGGATTCTGTGGTGGTTACGACAAACCAGGACACCACCATCGTTGTAAAGGATAAAAAAGGATTTTGGACCCGTTTTAAAAATTTAGTCAACCCGAACCGTGCTCCCGATACCATCGTAAGCATTGCTCGGGTGGAACAGGAGACCCGGCTCACGTCCAGGATCGATACCGGAGTATACACCGATTTGAAAAACATGTCTCAAGCTGCCACAAAAACCTATTCATCTCAACTGTCGGGCATCGAAAAACAGGTACGGGAACTTATTCTAGCCGAAAAAAATATTTCCTTGCAAATATCCCAGCTGTTGACTAAATTCTACAACGAGATAACACGCGTCACACGGGAAGGGATCCAGAGCAGTGAACTGCTCACACGCAAAATCTTCACGTTTGCGGTTGTTGTAGGTGCCCTGTCGTTGGTATTGATCCTTATTATCATTTTTCTCATCGTTGACGACCTGAAAAAAGGGCAGAAGGCCCGCCTCGATCTGGCCGAGGAGAAACAGCTTACCGAATCGTTGATGGAAAGCCGCCACAAGTTACTTCTCTCCGTTTCACACGACATTAAGACTCCACTCAGCTCCATGATGGGATATATGGAAATGTGGCAGGGAGAAAAAATTCCGGAAAGCATGAAAAAACAATTGCTATCGGCCCAAAACTCCGGAAAACACATCCTGAGCATGCTCATCAATTTACTCGAATTCTCCCGGTTGGAACGAAATGCGGGAGAACTACACAACAGCCGGTTCAATTTAACAGAGCTGGTGGACGAAATTATACAGATGTTCAGGCCGCTGACCGAAGGGAAAGAACTGGATATCGAGTTTGAAAACCGGGTTGAATCGCCTTTCTATGTTGAAACAGACCACACGGTTCTCAGGCAGATATTGATAAACGTTATCTCCAATGCGGTAAAATACACCGTTAAGGGAAGAATCGATGTCCGGTTAAGTTACGAAAACAGCCTGATTTTTTCCATCAGTGACACCGGAATCGGCATGCATGAAAGCGATATCCGGGAGATATTCAAACCATTTTCCCGTGTGAAAAATCCGCTAAAAGCTGAGGGAAACGGCTTTGGAATGTACGTAACGCACGGGCTTATCCATTCGCTGAAAGGTGAAATAAACGTCCAGTCGAAAAAGGACGAAGGCACCTGCGTTACTATAACACTGCCCCTGCACCCCGCAGAAAAAATACCGGACGAAAGTAAAAACAGCCATCAGGACAGCAACAACGTTTACAGGAAAGTACTCGTTTTTGAAGACGATATAACCTTGGGGAAACTGATAAATGAATTTCTCTCGAAACAGGGATTTAAGGTAAAAATCTGCAACAACACCCGTGACGTGGACGGCTTTATAAATCACATATCCCTGTTTGACATTGTATTCACAGACATGCAGATGCCTGACATCACCGGAAATGAGATTTTGCTCAAAATCCGTAGAATTAATTCCTGCATTCCCGTCTGGCTGATGAGTGCCTACGATGATTACAACACCGAAAAGGCCGTTTCGGAAGGATTCAGCGGATTTATAACAAAGCCCATCCGGATGGGCAAGTTTATTGATGTTCTCTCCGGAGAAACACAGGTCATTACGAACCATCCTCCCTCGCTTGGTGAAAAATTTCCGCAACTGGCTTCTTTATTCGGAGATGACACCGAAACCATCAAAAAAATCCTATCAACCTTCGTTACAACCGTCTATAAGGATACCGAACATCTGACCGGGTTGATTGAAGCATCCGACTTTCAGGGAGCTCAACAATTGTGCCACAAGATCCATCCTTTTATCAGTCAGATTGATGCCCCTCATTTGTGTGAGGTTTTGATAAAAATGGACTCACTCAGGGGAGAGGAAGAAACTACCTATTCTTCCTGGAAAGAAGATTTGTCGTTAAGCATTCGTCAAATAAGAGCGTTTGCCGATGCTATTAAAAAGGAATATTTATTCTGACAATCGTCATTTTCCGCTATAAGCCGTACTTGCGAATCTTGTTGTACAGAGTTTTTCGGTCTATACGCAATAGAATTGCTGCCCGGGATTTGTTTCCTTTGGTTTTTTCCAGAGCACGTACTATCTTTTCTTTTTCTTCTTCGGGCGAGACGTTCAAGGATACATCTGCCTCTTTATTCTCTTCAACACTCTTTTCCGATAAAAACGGTAGACTCTCCAACGTAATCGTATCACCGGGTGAAAAAAGTACCGCACGGCGAATTACATTTCGCAGTTCCCTTAGGTTGCCTGGCCAAGAATAGGTTTCCAACCGGGAAAAGACCTTAGCCGAGATGAACCTCACTTTTTTATCCAGTTCGGCATTTGCTTCGTCAACAAAATGTTCGGCATACAACGGAATATCGTCTTTGCAACTCCTCAGTGGCGGAACCTCAATCATGAACTCATTGAGTCGATGAAACAGATCCTCTCTAAAACGGCCATGGGCAATCGCTTTCTCGAGATTTTCATTGGTAGCCGTAACAATTCGCACATCTACCTCCAAATCGGTAGTCGCTCCCACCGGCCGGATCTTTTTTTCCTGCAAGGTCCTGAGGAGCTGCATCTGGACGCCGTACGGCAAGTTTCCCACTTCATCCAGAAATAACGTACCGCCATTTGCTTCTGCAAAAAAGCCTACTTTATCTTCAATGGCGGAGGTAAAAGAACCTTTTTTGTGTCCGAACAGCTCACTTGGCGCCAGTTCAATGGATAAGCTTCCACAATCTACTGCGATAAACGGGCCATGGGCACGCTGGCTCCGTTCGTGAATCATTCTTGCCGCATGTTCCTTTCCCGTACCGCTTTCGCCAATAATCATCACGGCCATTGAAGTGGGAGCAACGGTGTTTATAAAAGAGTACATACGGGAGGACAGCGGACTGCATCCTTCTACCGTACCTCCTCGCTTCTCTTTCTTCTTTTTTTCCTGCGAATGCTTCCTTAGAATGTTCTCCGTTTCCTTCCTGTCCTTGAAAGCAGCCTCTATTTTCTCTGCGAGAACAGACGGATTGATGGGTTTTTCCAGGAAGTCAAAAGCCCCCAGTTTTATGGCTGAAACGGCCGTCTGTATTTCACCATATCCGGTCATTATTATAACCGGCACCGACGGATACCTTTCGTGCATCCAGGAAAGAAGCATTATCCCGTCACCGTCAGGCAAGCGCAAATCCGATAAGACAATGTCGTATGTTGAATCGGCAAGCGATTCCTGAGCCGATACCATTCCCGCACACCACTTTGCGGAGAATCCATTCTTCTCAAACCACTTTTGAAGCATCGTTCCAAAAGAGATGTCGTCTTCGACTATTAATATTTTTCCGTTCACTTGAGCAATAATTGACACCGTAAAGATAGGTTTTTTATTTTTCATTTGTTCTACGTCAGCAAATGCATTTATGAAACCTAACATTTGACAGAATAAGATTAAGTTTTTTTGGGAAAGAGGGTTTCCGTTCACACGAGAATTGACTATATTTGAAAATCAAAAAAAGAGTTGTTTCATGAATCCTATAAATAAGAAAGAATCCAGTCAAAGACTATCCCGGCTCCAACAAACTATCCGGGAATTACAAGCTGAGGCATGCCTGATTTCCACGACAGTAAACCAATTTTACCTGCTTGGTTTTATTTTTGACGGTTTCGTTTTTGTCCAACCCGAAGGGGATCCGGTTTTGTTCGTAAAACGCCCCAGCGGCATCAAAGGTGACAATATTACCTACATCCGAAAGCCCGAACAGCTTCCCGATCTTCTGCACCAGAGAAAAATTCCGTTGCCCAGGAGGCTGATGATGGAAAACGATGTATTGTCGTTTTCCACCGTTTCACGGATTCAGACAGCCCTTGAAATGCCCAAACTGATAAATGTTTCGGGAGAAATGCGCCGTATCCGAAGTGTTAAATCGGAGTTTGAGATCAAACAGATGCGCGAGTGCGCCGATATTCATGCTTTGGTTTACAAACAAATCCCGCATATTTATAGCAAAGGGATGACGGATATCGAATTTCAGATCGAGCTGGAAAGAGAAATGCGTTTAGCCGGTTCGTCAGGTATTTTTAGAACTTTCGGAGAGAACATGGATATCTTTATGGGCAGCATTCTTACCGGTGACAATGCTCAATCCGCTTCCCCGTTTGATTTCGCACTTGGCGGCCAAGGATTATCCCCCTTGTTGCCAATTGGAGCCAACGGTACGAAACTTATTCCCGGAACTACGTTGATGGTAGATATGGCGGGCAATTACCGCCCGTGGATGAGTGATATGACCCGGACATTCGCTATTGGTACTGTACCCGATATTGCCCACAAAGCTCATCAGGTTTCCATCAATATTTGCAATGCCATTTCCGCAACAAGCCAATCGGGAACACCTTGTGCCAATATTTATTCTCTGGCAGAAATGATGGTAAGGGAAAGCGGCCTTTCCGGTTATTTCATGGGAACAGCACAACAGGCCAAATTTGTAGGGCACGGAGTAGGGTTGGAGATTAATGAACCGCCCGTTCTTGCACCCCGCTCGAAGGAAATCCTGGAAGCAGGTATGACAATTGCCGTAGAACCCAAATTTGTACTTCCGGGAATCGGCGCTGTGGGAATAGAAAATACCTATATCGTTCGCAATGACAGGTTGGAGAAAATTACCGGTTGCGAGGAAGAATTAGTGGAGTTATCATGAATTCCGGTTGATCATTCTTCCGGTGATTGACTGGTCAACTGGTTATAAATAAAAAAAGCCTTCCGGATTTCTCCTGAAGGCTTTTCTGATAAAGGACGGCGGCTACCTACTCTCCCACTTTGTGTGCAGTACCATCGGCGCCATTGGGCTTAACTTCTCTGTTCGGAATGGGAAGAGGTGGATCCCCAACGCTACAACCACCTTAAGTAAGTCCGGGAGTGAAAAGGTCTTTCCTGACCGCTCTTCTTCTCCCTGTGCTGATAAAACATGATGAAAAGTAAAAAGATCAATACTCACGGGCAAACAACCCAAAAGCCATATTTATCAAATCCTGCGATTCAAAGAGCTTGCACGAAAATAAAGCGTACGGGCAATTAGTACTGCTCGGCTACGTACGTTACCGCACTTCCACCTGCAGCCTATCAAGGTCGTCGTCTACAACCACCCTTATAAAGAGATCTAATCTCGAGGTAGGCTTCGTGCTTAGATGCTTTCAGCACTTATCCCTGCCCAGACTTAGCTACCCGGCAATGCAGCTGGCGCCACAACCGGTAAACCAGAGGTCTGTCCAACACGGTCCTCTCGTACTAGTGTCGGGGCCTCTCAAATCTCTAACGCCCACGATAGATAGAGACCGAACTGTCTCACGACGTTCTGAACCCAGCTCGCGTGCCACTTTAATGGGCGAACAGCCCAACCCTTGGGACCTTCTCCAGCCCCAGGATGTGACGAGCCGACATCGAGGTGCCAAACCATTCCGTCGATATGAGCTCTTGGGAATGATCAGCCTGTTATCCCCGGAGTACCTTTTATCCTTTGAGCGATGGCCATTCCATACTGAAACCACCGGATCACTATGCTCTAGTTTCCTACCTGATCGACTTGTGAGTCTCCCAGTCAAGCGCGCTTATGCCATTATACTCACCTAGAACGGTTACCAATCGTCCTGAGCGCACCTTTAGAAGCCTCCGTTACTTTTTTGGAGGCGACCACCCCAGTCAAACTACCCACCATACAGTGTCCTCCGCTTGAGCGGAGTTAGAAGTCAAACACCCGAAGGGCCGTATTTCAACGTCGGCTCCACAAGTACTGGCGTACCTGCTTCAAAGCCTCCGGCCTATCCTACACATCGGATGCCCAAATTCAATGTAAAGCTATAGTAAAGGTTCACGGGGTCTTTTCGTCCCATCGCGGGTAATCGGCATCTTCACCGATACTACAATTTCACCGAGCTCACGGTTGAGACAGTATTCTGATCGTTACACCATTCGTGCAGGTCGGAACTTACCCGACAAGGAATTTCGCTACCTTAGGACCGTTATAGTTACGGCCGCCGTTTACTGGGGCTTCAATTCAATGCTTCTCTTGCGATGACATCTCCTCTTAACCTTCCAGCACCGGGCAGGTGTCAGGCTATATACAGCTTCTTTCGAATTCGCATAGCCATGTGTTTTGTTAAACAGTCGCCAGAATCTATTCTCTGCGGCCACTGTCGCCAGTGGCGTCCTTTCTCCCGAAGTTACAGGACTATTTTGCCTAGTTCCTTAACCGTGAATCACTCGAGCGCCTTAGTATTTTCAACCCAACTACCTGTGTCGGTTTACGGTACGGGTGCGTTGATAATTGGCGTTTAGCGGATTTTCTCGGCAGTCTGCTTACCCACATTATTGGCTCATCCGAAGACTTGCCATACTTTCAGGTTCAGCTCCCGGTGCGGATTTGCCTGCACCGGTCACAGCCTACCCCCTTCAACCATCTATTCCGTCAGATGGCAGTGGTGTCACTTCTGCGTCCCCACATAACTTATCAAAGCAGTAACGGAATATTAACCGTTTCTTCCATCGGAATCGCCTCTAGGCTTATCCTTAGGCCCCGACTAACCCTGATCCGATTAGCGTTGATCAGGAAACCTTAGTCTTTCGGCGTGCGGATTTCTCATCCGCATTATCGTTACTTATACCTACATTTGCTTTTCCGGACGCTCCAGAGTACCTCGCAGTACGCCTTCAACGCAGGACCGGAATGCTCCCCTACCAATTCATTAGAATTCCATGGCTTCGGTAATATGCTTATGCCCGATTA
Source organism: Petrimonas sulfuriphila (assembly GCA_038561985.1). Lineage (NCBI taxonomy): Bacteria > Pseudomonadati > Bacteroidota > Bacteroidia > Bacteroidales > Dysgonomonadaceae > Petrimonas > Petrimonas sulfuriphila. Next base: position 888,484 of record CP073276.1, read on the forward strand.
TTATCCACGCTCCGCCACTCGACTAGTGAGCTGTTACGCACTCTTTAAATGAATGGCTGCTTCCAAGCCAACATCCTAGCTGTCAAAGCGGCAGAACTTCGTTTAATGCAACTTAGCATATATTTGGGGACCTTAGCCGATGGTCTGAGTTGTTCCTCTCTCGGACACGGACCTTAGCACCCGCGCCCTCACTCCCGGAGATCACTTACACGCATTCGGAGTTTGTCTGGACTTGATAGGCGGCGAAGCCCTCGCATCCAATCAGTAGCTCTACCTCATGTAAGCTCATTATCCGAGGCTGCACCTAAATGCATTTCGGGGAGTACGAGCTATCTCCAAGTTTGATTAGCCTTTCACCCCTACCCTCAAGTCATCCGAAAACTTTTCAACGTTTACCGGTTCGGCCCTCCATGTTGTGTTACCAAAACTTCAGCCTGCTCAAGGGTAGATCACTTGGTTTCGCGTCTACTCCTGCTGACTATGCGCCCTGTTCGGACTCGCTTTCGCTGCGGCTGACGCGCATCATTGCGCTTAACCTTGCCAACAAGAGTAACTCGTAGGTTCATTATGCAAAAGGCACGCCGTCACCCCGTAAACGGGGCTCCGACCGCTTGCAAGCACATGGTTTCAGGGTCTATTTCACTCCTCTGTTCGAGGTTCTTTTCACCTTTCCCTCACGGTACTGGTTCACTATCGGTCTCTGGTGAGTATTTAGCCTTGGCGGATGGTCCCGCCGGATTCACACAGGATTTCTCGTGTCCCGCGCTACTCAGGATACCGGTAGGCTTCGCCAGGGAGTCGCGTACGGGATTATCACCCTCTACGATGCGCCTTTCCAGGCGCTTCCGCTTCCTTGGTCTCTTGCCACTTCCCGGTCCTACAACCCCGGTATTGCCGAAACAACACCGGTTTGGGCTATTCCCGTTTCGCTCGCCACTACTCCGGGAATCACTTTTGTTTTCTTCTCCTGCGGGTACTTAGATGTTTCAGTTCCCCGCGTTTGCCTTCCATACTGGATGGAATGATACAATCTTCTCGTATCAGGTTGCCCCATTCGGAAATCCGCGGATCGATTCGTATTTGCCAATCCCCGCGGCTTATCGCAGCTTATCACGTCCTTCGTCGCCTTCCAGAGCCTAGGCATCCCCCATGTGCCCTTATGTACTTTATTTTCTCTTTATTTGTGCCGTCTGTACCACACCGCCCGAATTTCCCAAAAGGAAAAACGAACCAGCGGTAGCAGGGCTTGATAAATACTTAGCTTTTTGTTACTTACTATTTTCTTGCTCTTTTTACTTTTACTTCATCATGTCAAAGATCGCTTCCAAGGGGAAACGCTTAACGCGAACACCCTTCGATAGCCGTCTGATACGGAGTCGAACCGTTGAACACTGTCCCCGACGGACATCAAACCTCAATATGTTTCCTCAAATCTCACGCCCGCGGCTCTCCTGCCGGCAAGGCTCACATCACTCTTCCTACCGGTCCCCGGTCTCCTCTTCGGCAGCCAGAAGGCCTGTTTCAAAGTGGAGAATAACGGATTCGAACCGTTGACCCTCTGCGTGCAAGGCAGATGCTCTAGCCAGCTGAGCTAATCCCCCGTTATCTTCCTTGTAGTCCCAGGCAGAGTTGAACTGCCGACCTCTACATTATCAGTGTAGCGCTCTAACCAACTGAGCTATAGGACTGTGCTGGTCGCAGTGTCGGCCGATCGCCGTAGGAAAACAGGACACGCCCGCCTCCCGTGCTCACGGTTCTGCCCGGTGAGTGTTATGTTGTTTTATATACGTTCCAATGACGGATGCAGTTTTGAATCGGTACCTCTCGGTTGAAAAAAAAACGTGAAAAAGAGCGTCTGAAGACCGGGACTCCGATTAACGGGCCCCTTTTCTGCCTTCCATGCCCAAAACCCTGCCGTTAACAGGACGGGAACGTTCTCCAGAAAGGAGGTGTTCCAGCCGCACCTTCCGGTACGGCTACCTTGTTACGACTTAGCCCCAGTTACCAGTTTTACCCTAGGCCGCTCCTTGACGGTTACGGACTTCAGGTACCCCCGGCTTCCATGGCTTGACGGGCGGTGTGTACAAGGCCCGGGAACGTATTCACCGCGCCGTGGCTGATGCGCGATTACTAGCGAATCCAGCTTCACGGAGTCGAGTTGCAGACTCCGATCCGAACTGAGAGTGGTTTTGGAGATTAGCATCCTGTCGCCAGGTAGCTGCCCTTTGTACCACCCATTGTAACACGTGTGTCGCCCCCGGACGTAAGGGCCGTGCTGATTTGACGTCATCCCCACCTTCCTCGCATCTTACGATGGCAGTCTCACTAGAGTCCTCAGCATGACCTGTTAGTAACTAATGATGAGGGTTGCGCTCGTTATGGCACTTAAGCCGACACCTCACGGCACGAGCTGACGACAACCATGCAGCACCTACACGGCGGCCCCGAAGGGAAGGCAGATCTCTCTGCCGGTCCGCCGCATTTCAAGCCCGGGTAAGGTTCCTCGCGTATCATCGAATTAAACCACATGTTCCTCCGCTTGTGCGGGCCCCCGTCAATTCCTTTGAGTTTCATTCTTGCGAACGTACTCCCCAGGTGGATTACTTAACGCTTTCGCTCAGTCGCTTACATTGTATCGCAAACAACTAGTAATCATCGTTTACTGCGTGGACTACCAGGGTATCTAATCCTGTTTGATCCCCACGCCTTCGTGCATGAGCGTCAGTAGTGGTTTAGTAAGCTGCCTGCGCAATCGGAGTTCCTCGTGATATCTAAGCATTTCACCGCTACACCACAAATTCCGCCTACTTCATCCACACTCAAGAAAGCCAGTATCGAAGGCACTTTTACAGTTGAGCTGCAAAATTTCACCGCCGACTTAACATCCCGCCTGCGCACCCTTTAAACCCAATAAATCCGGATAACGCTCGGATCCTCCGTATTACCGCGGCTGCTGGCACGGAGTTAGCCGATCCTTATTCGCAAGGTACATGCAAAGGAGGACACGTCCCCCACTTTATTCCCTTGCAAAAGAAGTTTACAATCCATAAGACCTTCATCCTTCACGCGACTTGGCTGGTTCAGAGTTGCCTCCATTGACCAATATTCCTCACTGCTGCCTCCCGTAGGAGTCTGGACCGTGTCTCAGTTCCAGTGTGGGGGATAAACCTCTCAGTTCCCCTATCCATCGTAGCCTTGGTGAGCCGTTACCTCACCAACAAGCTAATGGAACGCATGCCCATCTTCAACCGATAAATCTTTAACAAATATTCCCATGCGGGACCCCTGTGTTATGGAGTATTAGTCCGTTTTTCAACGGGTTATTCCCCTGTTAAAGGTAGGTTGCATACGTGTTACTCACCCGTGCGCCGGTCGCCACCATCGTATTGCTACTCATGTGCTGCCCCTCGACTTGCATGTGTTAGGCCTATCGCTAGCGTTCATCCTGAGCCAGGATCAAACTCTTCGTTGTATATTTGTTATATGTCTTGAACTTTTCCTGCCCCTGTTGTGTCAACTACAGGAAAGGCATCGACAAACAAAAAAACCGAATAGCCGGTGATCCTCAAACCCTCGATTCACGAATCTATTTCTTTTCCTTTTATGTTCTATTGAACGGGTACCAATATATATATTTTATATACTGCTTGTCATTAAAAAAACGTATATGAAAATCTTTCAAAGAACGATCAATTGCTTTCTACATCTACTTGTTTTCGGAAAGCGGATGCAAAGGTAGGGAAAGATTTCATTCCATCAAAACATTTTCACAACAAATTTGATAAAAAAATCAACTATTTTACAAAACCCAAAACAATGGCCTGACAATTAAAGAATTATTTAATTCATTTTTTTTTTGAATTTTTTCCCACTTTTCTGTTTTCATGGCAGACCGTTTTGCAAAAACGCGAAATCTGACACCGGGAATCACAAATTATGTGTATCTTGCACCGTTTTTCGTGTTACACTAAAACTACTGCAATAAGGATATTTTTTAATGAACGGTATTATAACTATATTGAAGCGCTTCTTGCCTCCCTACAAGAAATATGTGGTGCTCTCCTTTCTTTTTAATCTACTCACCGCATTATTGAATGTTTTCTCACTGGCAACGATTATTCCTATACTTCAGGTTTTATTTAAAGTCAACGATAAGGTTTTTGAATTTATTCCCTGGGAAACAAAAGGTGTTTCATTGATCGATATTGTCCTGAATAACGGGAATTGGTACATGGCCCGGCTCATTGAAACCCATGGAGGCAGCACAACGCTCCTTTTTTTGGCGATTGCGCTTGTCGTTATGACTCTTTTTAAAACCGGTACAGCCTATTTCGGATCTTATTTTACCATCCCCATCCGGACAGGAGTAGTTAAAGACATCCGGAACAAAATCAACGATAAGATTCTGGTTCTTCCCATCGGTTTTTTTTCAGAAGAACGCAAAGGCGATATATTGGCCCGCATTTCAGGGGACGTCAACGAAGTGGAAAACTCGGTGATGAGCTCGCTTGATATGCTCTTTAAGAACCCCATCCTTATTCTGATCTATTTGATTACCATGATCGTTCTCAGCTGGCAACTTACCCTTTTTGTCTTTGTGGTATTGCCGATAATGGGGTATGTGATGGGAACCGTTGGCAAATCACTGAAAAGAAGTTCGTTTGAGGCCCAAAACAAATGGGGAGAACTTATGTCGCAAATTGAAGAAACCTTGAGCGGGCTAAGAATAATAAAAGCGTTTAATGCGGAAAGTAAAATCTCCAAACGATTCTATACGGGGAGTGATATGTTTAGAAAGATGTCCAACAGAATTGCACGACGGCAGTATCTTGCACATCCGATGAGTGAATTCCTGGGAACCCTTACCATCGCCATTGTCCTTTGGTTTGGCGGCTCACTTATTTTAAGCGGGAACGGGATTATTGATGCGGCCACTTTTATTTATTACCTCACCATTTTCTACAGTATTATCAATCCCATCAAAGAGTTCTCCAGATCGGCATATGCCGTACAACGAGGCCTTGCTTCCATGGAGCGTATCGACAAGATACTGGAGGCCCAGAACGACATAACAGAAATACAGCACCCGCAAAAGTTGAGTTTTAAAAATAACATACATTACCGCAATGTCTGGTTCAAGTACAACAAAGAGTGGGTATTGAAAGGGATCGATTTAAAGATTGAAAAAGGGAAAACGGTTGCGCTTGTGGGTCAATCGGGTTCCGGGAAGTCTACCATGACCGATCTTTTATCCCGGTTCTACGATATTCAGGAAGGAGGAGTTTTTATTGATAATATCAACATAAAGGATGTTACTTTACACGACCTTCGCTCAAAAATAGGCTATGTAACCCAGGAAGCCATTCTTTTTAACGATACGTTCTTCAACAACATTGCCTTTGGCTTAAAAGAAGTAACTTCGGAAGAGGTTATTGAAGCGGCAAAAGTGGCCAATGCGCACGAGTTCATCATGGCCACTCAACACGGATATCAGACAAACATCGGTGATCGGGGAGGAAAGCTATCGGGAGGACAACGCCAACGAATAAGCATTGCGCGAGCGGTGTTGAAGAACCCGGAAATCCTGATACTGGATGAGGCTACCTCGGCACTGGATACCGATTCGGAGCGATTGGTACAGGATGCCCTGGAGAAACTGATGAGAAACCGGACAACAATTGTTATTGCGCACCGGTTGTCAACCATAAAAAATGCAGACGAAATTTACGTTCTAAAGGAGGGACAAATCATCGAATCAGGCAGACACAATTCGTTGTATGAGTTAAACGGCTATTATACAAAACTTTGCAATATGCAGGGAGATCTAAATTGAAAAAGCATCCTGGATCTTAACGCTTTCCTTGTCTTCCAGTTTCTCCAGTAAGCGGTCAACAGCCTCGTAAGGGGAATTTATGCTTTGAAACTCCGGGACAATTTCTTTCATTTTTTTCACAGTACGCATATCGTCGTATTGATACGAAATTTCGATTAATTCCTCGATCTGATCCTTTACTTTTTCGTACTCATACTCACGCACCCGAGCAATCATAATCTTTTCGTGATGAGTTTTAATGGTGTTTTCAGAGGCATTGAGCAATTCCTCGTATAACTTTTCACCGTGACGAAGGCCTGTAAATTCTATCTTTATGTTTTGAGAGCCCGACAACCGGATCATCCGTTTTGCCAGATCCAGAATCTTAACCGGTTTTCCCATATCGAAAAGGTAAATCTCACCTCCTTTACCCATGGAACCAGCTTCAAGAACCAACTGGCAAGCTTCGGGGATGGTCATGAAATAACGAATAATTTCGGGATGTGTAACCGTTAAAGGGCCTCCATTTTTAATTTGTTCCCGGAACAACGGGATTACCGAACCGTTTGACCCCAATACATTACCGAATCGGGTAGTGATGAATTGCGTGGTCTTCTGGCCGTTCTTCTCCAAATGCCTCGATAAGGATTGAACATAGATCTCACTAATTCTTTTTGAGCAACCCATTACATTTGAAGGGTTCACCGCTTTATCAGTAGAGATCATGACAAATTTCTGAGCCCCATATTTTACAGCCAGGTCGGCTAGGATTTTTGTTCCCAGGACGTTTGTCTGAATGGATTCGGAAACATTGTCTTCCATCATAGGGACATGTTTGTAGGCTGCCGCATGGAAAATGTACTGCGGACGCGTCTTTGCAAAAATACGCTCCATTCTTGTAGCATTGCCTACATCAGCAACAATTATGTTGGTATTTATATCGATCCATTTTTTTTGCAGTTCAAGCCTCATGTCATGTAGTGGGGTTTCTGCCTGATCGATCAAAATGATGTTGAAAGGATTGAATGAGGCTACCTGTCGAACAATCTCGCTCCCGATGGAACCCGCTGCCCCTGTTACCATCACCCGCTTTCCTTCGATGTGAGCAGCAATTTCCATTAAGTTGATGTTAATGGGATTGCGGGGGAGCAGATCCTCAATCTGAATATCTTTTAGCTGCTCTTTTCCTGTCAATGTCCCGTTCCATTCGTTAACGGGAGAAGTAGTCAGCAACGAAATATTATGGTCCACGAAATTTTCCAGTAAAGGCGAATTTCTTATCTGATCCATTTTATGAGGGGAGACAATCACTGTTTTTACGTCTTTTGCTTCCAGTACCCTGAATAAGTTTTCGTTGTTGGCATAAATAGTAAGCCCCAATAGATTTTTACCGACCATATTGTCTTCATCGGTAATAAATCCCAATACTTTGTACTTGAATTCCCGGTTTCCCCTGATCGCTTTTGCGAGACTAATACCGGCCTGTTTGGTACCGTAAATAAAAATATTGGTGGCTTTCTGTGGCTTTCCGGTTATGGACTCATACACCTCTTTGACAACAATACGTGAGAAAATCATCAACAAAACATTCAACACATAAGTGGCAAAATGAATGGTATTGGAAACAGTGAAAGTGGGATCGACTTTTTTTATCACCATCAGGCAGATAAACGATATAAAATAGCCCAGAGTCAATGCATATATGATCCGAACAAGATCGGAAAAAGCCGAAAAGCGCAAAACCCCGCTAAAAGTTTTGAAGATTAGGAACGAAATGACATTGAAAAATACCAGAACGAATGTTGTAGTTATACCATCTGCCTTGACCTGCGTCGTAAGTCCTTCAAAACCGAAACGCAAAAAATACATGGTCAGGGTTGAAAACAGTATAATAAGAATGTCTATTATCAGGATAGACATGCGGGACAAGACCCTGTTGGATAAGTAATTCTCTAAGAATTTATTCATAACTGCACTCAAAGATCAACGACAGCACATTTAAAATCATTAAATATACTGCAAGTTTATGAAGAATTGTGATGTTAAAGAAAATGTTTATCTGAATTTCAAATTGCTGAGTAGTTATTCCACAATAATCTCATTCTGACAAACAATCATATTCATTTTAATATCTCCCTGACTTACAGGAATATTATCAAAAACCTGGAAATCAAAGCATATAGCTGTCTTAGGAGCCTTTATCTTTGGCAATAATCTGTCGTAAAAGCCTTTTCCCCTACCCAACCGGTTTAGTGTGCGATCAAAAGCCACACCCGGGACAATTACCAAATCTATTTTACCGTATTCAGATTCCGGGAAAGTATCGCCCACCGGTTCTTTAATTCCATAAGCGGAAGTCGACATACTTTCTTCGGAGACATATTTTTTCAAAATTAATTCACCATTATTAACCACCGGCAGAAGAAAATGTTTTTGTAAACAGTATTTTTTTATCCATTCATGCGTATTAACTTCATCCGACATGCTGTAATAGGCTAGTACAACTTTAGCGTTCTGAAATACCTCAGTGAGTTCAAGTGTTGATATAACCTCTTCCGAGAAGTTTAACAGTTCTCTTTGAGAATACGATTGCTTTTTCTGGGCAATCCTTTCACGGAGTCTTTTTTTCTGCTCTGTTATATTCATTTCTTCTATACATAAAATAACGAGCCAAATTCCTTGGGAACAGGAAAGCTGACCCTCAGGCCCAGCGAAATGGACTTATACTTTTCCTGTACCACAGATTCGGGCTTCGCCAACCCTCTCTCAATAAAATCCACTGCATTTTTCATCAACACATCGTCCTGCATGTATACGGAGAAATAGCTTTCCTCACCGAAGAAGTTCCTAACAATATAGGCAACTAAATGTCGCTCGAACAGCTTCCTGGATTCTTCTATATAATAGGGTCTTGGCCGGACTCCTTTGTTGTCAGCGTAACTTACTAGATTCATCAGCAGAGGCTGCTTGTACAGGTGACGAGCAAGGTCTTCTGCTGATTGAAATTCACTCAATTTATGCTTATGCATATCTGAATAGGTCACAGCATACTCTTGAATGAAATCCTTGTTTGCGATCGTATTAAAATAAGAATTCATGCCGATTGTGTCACGGGCAATAAAGACATCCGGCATTATACCGTCACCTCCGAAAACTGTTCGCCCTCCTTCAGTTTTAAAGGGAATGAGGGTAGACGCTGTATCGGAATTTACGTAATCGCCTTGCATATATCTGTTCAATGCTTCCAGCTCGTATTCATCGTACTTTCCTTTTTCATATTTGCGTTGAATAGAACGTCCAGACGGTGTATAATAACGGGCAACGGTAAGACGCACAGCGGATCCATCGGGAAAATTTCGCTGGCTTTGTACCAATCCTTTTCCAAAAGACCTCCGTCCCATCACCAATCCTCGATCATTATCCTGAATAGCACCGGCAAAAATTTCACTTGCGGATGCACTTAATTCATCAATCAAAATGACGACATCGTCTTCTTTACTCGTTCCCGAACCATTAGCATAACTGTCCTGCCTGGGAAAGTTCCGTCCGTCAGCATAAACAATCAAATCCCCTTTATGAAGAAATTCATTCACCATGGCAACAACAATTTCCAACGAACCACCGCTGTTACCTCTCAGATCGATCACGAAAGAATGTGCCCCCTGGCTTTTGAGTTTAGACAGTGCCGATATAAACTCATTGAAAGTGTTGAATCCGAATGTGCCCACCTTGATATATCCGATGGTGTTGGTTTGCATATAAGCAGCCTGAACACTATTCATGGGAATGTCTCCACGAGTTACGGTTATGTCAATCAGTTTTGTATCATCGTTTCTTTTAATTCCCAGTTTTACTTCGGATCCTTTTTCACCACGAAGCTTTTGCAGTACATCGGCGTTTGTAATTTTCCGCCCTGCAATCAGCGTGTCATTGACATTGACTATCCTGTCCCATTGCTGTATACCTGCCGCCTCCGAGGGACCGCCAGGCACAATACTTGTCACTACGATCGTATCGCTTAATACATAAAAACTAACACCAATCCCCGAAAAATGGCCCTCCAGATCTTCGTTTAAACGCTTCATTTCGCTGGCAGAGATATAAGCCGAATGTGGATCGAGTTCCTGAACAATTTTGGGTAGCGCCTCCTCCACAAGCTGACGAATATTCACGGTGTCTACATACGATTTGTTGATATAGTTAAATATGGCATCAATCTTACCGGTTCCATCCACTTTTCCCGTATTCCCAAATTGCGAATAGATGCTTCCTATAAGAATTCCCAAAGCAATACCCAATCCAACCCATAAAGGAAGCCACGTTTTTATTTTTTTTTCAGGACTCATTATCTTATTCTTGCAACTTAATTTTTCACAAATCAACCGAAATCAACTCTATATCAGCCCTTCTAAGTAATTCTACACCATCGCTCAGTCTGTAAGAATCGGCATAAACGACTTTCCGGATACCTGCCTGAATAATCAGCTTTGCACATTCGATACAGGGAGAAGACGTCACGTACAACGTTGCTCCTTCACTACTGTTGTTGGACCGGGCCACTTTGGTTATGGCATTTGCCTCGGCATGAAGCACATAAGGCTTTGTTACGTTATCCTCATCTTCACAAACATTTTCAAATCCCGATGGTGTTCCGTTGTATCCATCGGATATTATCATCTTGTCTTTTACCAAAATGGCACCTACCTTACGGCGTTTACAGTATGAATTTTCTGACCAGATAAATGCCATCCGCATGTATCGCTTGTCCAGTTCGAGCTGTTTTGTATCTGTCATTATACTTTGCTAACTGCTATTCTATCGCTTTTAAACTCATATCCAAGCTTTTTACCGAATGGGTAAGCGCGCCTACAGAGATATAATCCACACCACACTCCGCATATTGACGGATAGTTTCAAAGGTAATTCCGCCCGACGATTCCAGTTCAACGCGCCCGTCCACAATCTTCACCGCTTCACACGTTTGTTCGGGCGTGAAATTATCCAACATGATCCTATCTACCCCTCCCACCGCAAGGGCTTGGTTAAGCTCATCGAAGTTACGTACTTCAATTTCTATGTTGAGTTGTTTGTTTTTTTCCTTCAGATATTTTTGTGCTCCACGAATGGCGTTTTCTATACCGCCTGCAAAATCCACATGATTGTCCTTCAGCAAAATCATATCGAACAGACCGATACGGTGGTTCTCCCCTCCGCCAATTTTTACGGCCTGCTTCTCCAGCATTCGCATCCCAGGTGTGGTTTTGCGTGTGTCGAGGACTTTTGTTTTTGTTCCTTCGAGTAATTTCACATATTTTCCAGTAGTAGTGGCTATCCCGCTCATGCGCTGCATAATGTTGAGTACCAACCGTTCGGTTTGCAGCAACGATTGGACTTTTCCCGATACAATGAATGCAACATCTCCGGGCTTAACGTATGTTCCGTCATTAATAAGAACCTCCACGACTAATCCTTCGTCGAAACGATGAAAAATCGTCCTGGCAACTTCCACTCCTGCCAAGATACCTTCTTCCTTAATCAAGAGCCGGGCTTTCCCGAAAGCTGTTTCGGGAATGCTGCAGAGTGTGGTATGATCGCCGTCGCCAATATCCTCGGCAAAAGCCAGATCAACGAGTTTGTCCGTCAATTTTTTTAATTCCATTCAAGCTAAATTGGGTTGCTCACTAACAATAACAAAATTCATCCCGTATTGTTAAGAAAACTTGTAAATTGTGAATGCAAAAATATAAAAATAAAAGGTTATATTTGCACTCTGGTTGCTAATTTTACGTAAAAAAAATGTATTAATAAAAGATGAAGGTTGTTTTGCTGTCCCTTGGAAAAACCGATGAGGATTTTTACGTTCAGGCGATGGATATATTCAGGAAAAGATTAAGTCATTACCTTCCTTTCGATCTGGAATTTGTCCCGGATGTGAAAAACACAAAAAACTTATCGGAAAAAGAGCAAAAGAACCTCGAAGGGGAAGCCATGCTGAGCCGGATTCAACAGGGCGATTATGTCGTTCTGCTGGATGACAAAGGGAAACAATACTCTTCTGTGGAATTTTCCCGCTATATTGAGAAGAAGTCGCATTCCGTCCCTAAACGGCTTGTTTTTGTTGTTGGGGGGCCTTATGGATTTCCGGACGAAGTGTACAGGCGTGCCAACGAAAAGTTGTCGTTATCGAGAATGACTTTTACGCACCAAATGGTTCGACTGGTGTTTGTGGAACAACTCTACAGGGCAATGACTATCTTGAATGGTGAACCGTATCATCACGAATAATGGAGAATGTTTCATGAAAAAGAAGGCAATAATCCTTTTCTTGTTTTTAGTGTCTGTTTCCGTTTCCGCGCAGGAAATTACCGGAAGCTGGAGCGGAACGCTAAACGTTATGGGAAACAAGCTGCCCGTCGTTTTCCACGTCTCTAAAACCGACAGTTCTTACTCCACAACCATGGATAGCCCCGCACAGAACGCATTAGGGTTGCCCACTTCAAAGACTTCTTTTGTTGAAAATAAACTCGAGATTGTAGCAACAGGATTGGGCATTTTTTATCAGGGAACATTAGAGGGAGATTCCATATTGGGAACGTTCAATCAGGGCGGGATACCCTTCCCTTTGGTTCTCAAGTCGACTGGTAAACCGGTCCTAAACCGCCCACAGGAACCCCAACCCCCATTTCCGTACAAAACGGAAGAGGTGAAATTCATCCATAAAAAAGACAGCATTGAACTTGCCGGGACACTCTCTGTCCCCGATTCTGCAGGAACATTCCCGGCAGTGATACTGATTGCAGGCAGCGGACCACACGACAGGGACGAAACCATTTTCGGGCACAAACCGTTCTTGGTGATTGCCGATCATCTGACGCGAAAAGGATTCGTCGTACTCAGGTACGACAAACGCGGCACAGGACGGTCAACAGGTTACTACCCAATAGCCACCACGCAAGATCTTGCGACGGATGTTGCTGCTGCCGTGGAATATTTGAAGGCACGAGAAGAGGTAGATAAATCGGCCATTGGCCTTATTGGACACAGCGAAGGCGGTGTGATCGCGCCCATGGTGGCATCGAAAAACCGGGACATCAAATTTATCGTCCTTATGGCAGGAATGGGAGAACGAGGGATTGAAACCATAATGGAGCAAAACCGTATGGCACTGGAACTGCTCAATATAGAACCCGAAAACAGCGATCAGTCATTAAAGGCGATACGCCAGATGCTTGAAAGCCTTTCGGAATGGAAAGGGACAGAAGCAGACCGGGTAGCATTGCGTGACCAGCTTTCGCAACTTTGGGAACAGTACCCTATTCTCGTTAAAATGAAACTCAAAAAGGATGCTTTTATCCGCGACCAGTTCAACACGATCGCCACCCCCTGGTACCGCCAGTTCCTTGCATTGGATCCGGCGGAATACCTGAAAAAGGTAAAATGTCCGGTGCTGGCAATTAATGGCGAAAAAGACACACAGGTGCTGGCTGAAAAAAATTTAGGAGCTATAAAATCGGCTTTGGACAAGGGGCGAAATTACAGATACGAAACAAAAACGTATCCCGGGCTGAATCATCTTTTTCAAGAATGCGAAACCGGTCGTGCCGATGAGTATGGAAAAATCGAACAGACTCTTTCGCTGGATGTTTTGTCGGATATCACGTTTTGGATAAGAAAACAACTAAATAACTAACCGAATGGCTACAAAAAAACAAATTTTCACGGCAATGTGGGCGATTATCGTTGTCATAGCGATTGCCTCCATTGTCTGCCTGATTGTGCTTCCGAAATGGAAAGGCATTTTCCTGGCAAGCGGGGGCGGCTTCCTGATCGTGAATATTTTTATATCCATGTTTTTTATCCAGAACAATTATCGTGATAAAAAATAGCGGGGATCAGTTTTTCGTCAGTTTTTCCAGGTTTATATAAGCCGACAACAGATCGTAGGCGGCTTGCAAGTATTCCTGCAAGGCATTTTGTTCACGCAATTTTTCCGATAAAAATTCACTTTCGAGCGTGTAGCCTTTTTGCAACTGTGCCTGTTTTGCCACTATATTTTGGGTTATCAATTTCATGTTCGATTGTTTCAACCGGTAAGTATTTTTACAGGTTTCCAACCGGGCCAGCTCTCTCGATAATTCTCCCAACCGGTTATTCTTTACATCCCGCAAATTTTCACGCTCAAGCTGCTCCTGTATGCGTAACCGGGAAACCTCTTTTGCCGTGCTCAGCGATCGCGAAATGGGAATCCGAAGCGAAAGAGCCACAAAACTGTTCCCGAACCACCTGTTGGTGTTTCCCAACTTCAACTCTTTCCCGAAATAATTGGCTCCATAATATCCCGATAACGACAACGACGGCGCATATTTCCATAGTGCATTTTTTGTCTTGATCTCAGACAGCGAAACCAACTCAGCCTGGCGGCGTTGTGAAAGAGGGTTTTCGCCGCTTAACACTTTGCCTGACATCATTTTGGAATAAAGCGACTGAATATCATCCGACAACCGTAGCTGATCCAACTTGTCTTTGTCCGGTTCTACTCCCAAATACATCAACAGGTTTATTCTGGAGTTGTGCTGGATATTTTTGGCCTGATGGAAGCGGGCGAGCGAAGCGTTATAATTCATTTCCGCATTGTTCTTGTCTACCAGCGAAACCTTTTCACGCCGGTAAAGATCTTCTATCTCCCGTGATAACGCGGCGTAATAAACCGTATCGGCAGTTATTGCGTCCAGCTGGGTCTGCGCAATCGCACAGTCGATATAGGCCTGTGAAACAGTGGCTCGCAACTCGTTTTCAGCAATTCTGGAATCAAGCTGACTGATTTTCAACTGCTTCTCCTGCTCTGATTTTAATCCCGCTGTTTCGGGATTGAAAATATCGAACGTAACATTTAGCCCCGCTCCCGAACTCCACGGCGTGTTGAAACGCATATACATCAACTCGTCTTCCGGTGCCGAAGGATTGATCATTGATGCAGGGATGGGTGTTGACGGAATAATAATGTTCCGCCGCAGATCGGATGTAACATAAATGTCAGGCAGGTAATCCAGTTTTACTTGCGAAAGCTTGTATCCGGCCTGTTGTTCTTTCAACTGTTGCGCGATGAACGTCGGCGAATGATCGAGCGAGTACTTTACGGCCTCTTCCAGCGTCAGTGCATTTAGATTTATCTTTTTCTCCTGGCCCAAAACGGATAAAACGGATACAATCCATGCAAGAGAAAGTATATATGTTTTTTTCATTGTAATGTTTTTGTGAACTTGAAATCTTTATCTGAATACCGATGACGGCTCTACTTTTTTTAGTTTTTGGATGGAAAACATGGAGCTGGCTACCGCAATGATCAGGGTAACGAAAAATAAAAATGCTAAAAACTGAGGGGAGAGATTGATGATGAGTCCGGCTTTAGCCATTCCAAATTTTGTCCCGACCAAAAGAAGCAACGAAACCGCAAACCCCACAACTGCATAAATAAACGACTGGGTTATAACCAAAAGAGTAATGTGTCTACCGGTAGCACCAATGGCTTTCAACGTTCCGTAATCCTTGATCCGGTCGTAAGTGGCGGAATACATCGTCAGCCCGATGATAAAAAATCCACTCACGATAGCAAAAATGACCAACGTTCCGAAACTCATACCCATATTGTTCGCCGTCATTACATTTATTACGGTAGCATTTTTGAGTTCTTCCGACCGCCATGCACGCAGGTCTGGAGCAACGGTATTTATCCGTTCGATGACCTCATCGATTTTCGACTCATCCTTTACCGTCACAATAACTGCGTTGACTGCATCTTCCGAAAAGCCGGAATAGTAACGTGCCGTGGCATCGGTTGTATAAAGCATCGGGCTCGAAAAGCCTTTGGCATTTTTTGTCGTAGCCCCTACAGTAACATTTTTTCCGCTGATCTCGAAACTTGTGCCCTGTTTTACGTCATAACCGAATGTCTTGTTGTCGTAAAAATCGGTGGAAACCGTTCCCTGAAGGAACAGATTGTTCGTGGAACCGGAGTTCAACAGTGATTCCGACGGGCCTGCAGCCAGTTCGGGATACTCGCTTCCAATAATTATTGCCGGCGAACTTTCTCCGTTATCGAATCGGACACTGACATTAGCCATCACCATCCCGTGCGCATCGTCAATCCCTTCTATACTCCTCAGCTGGTTCACCCAACGCTTGTCAAACGGCGAAAGAATATTAGCATTGTTGGTAAGTCTGTTCACGACAAAGACCTGAGAATATTCGGGTTTGGCGTTGTTTATCACACCACCGATAAGTGTTGTGAGGTAAAAGAAAATGCCCAGCTCCAGCCCAATCAGGTAGATACTGATAATAATCCCCAGCAGAATCCCCGTACTTTTGGATTTCTCGAATCGAATGAATTTATAGGCTGTTGCAAACACGTCAACTCAATTTAAATGAATCATACATTCAACCTTAGTATCGATAAGCAAATTGGTGTCTTTGTCGATCGAAATTTCAATCTCGCGTACACGGCGGTCCTGCAAATCTTGTCCGCTGTCGGAAAAGAGCGATTTCTTCTTTAAATCGGGCGAGATACTGAGGATTTTCCCTTGTGCCACCGGTTGAGGATTTCCCGCAACCCTTATCTCACACGATTGCCCCAAAGCCAGGCGGTTTGAGAACATCTCGTCTATCTCAGCCTGTACGATAAGCGGGGCGTCAGGAGCCAGCATCATATACGTTTCATACCTGTTCACGGCTTCGCCTTTTTTCGGAAGAACGTCTAGTACAATTCCGTCCATGGGTGCACGCAAGGATGTCCGGCTTAACTCTTCTGACCTCATATTTTTCTGCGAAACAATTTCGCGAAGCTGAGACTCCTGCAACAAAATATCGTTTTGAAGTTTCTCCTGACCTTGTTTTTCCAAATCGTAATCGTTTTGAAGGTTACGCACATTTTCGCCGGTTACCGCCCCCGCATCAAACAGTTCACGGGCATCGTTCAGTTTTCGCTCTTTTTCCCGTAACCGGGTCAGGCCTTGCTCTTTCATCAGCTCTGCCGATTGTATGGATTTTTGCTGCGTGACTAACCGGCTGTTTATTTCGCTCAACGCCAGCGATGCATCGGTATTGTCAAGGGTAAGCAGTAAATCGCCGTATTTCACCTTGTCACCTGTCGCCACAGCTATTTCAACAACAATACCTGCAACAGGCGAAGCCAGTTTACTGACGCCGCCTTGTGGTACTATTTTCCCAATACCAACGGCCACTGTCACGGGACTCACTTCTACGGAAACCCTGTTTTCGGTTTTGTTACCGCAGCCCACGAGCAACAAAATGAGAAAACAGCCAATGAATAGTTTTTTCATTTGTATCTTGTTTTTAATTAATGATCAAATTCTTCTTCAAACGGCGTATCGCTTATTTTCCCTTCCGAAACGTAAATGGTCCGGTCTGCATATTTCTTTAAGCGTGTATCGTGGGTAACAATAATCACGGCACGGTCTTCGCGTGAAAGCGCTTTTAACATATCCATCACCAAGACGGCACTTTTGTGATCGAGTGAGGCCGTGGGCTCGTCACAAAGAATAAGTTTCGGATCGGAAACCAAGGCGCGCGCAACGGCAATTCGCTGTTGTTGTCCACCGCTGAGGTTTCGGGGCAGGTTCTTTACCCGCGACTGCATATCAAATTTCCGGATGATTGACAGCGATTTTTGCTTGGCTACCTTTCGTGATTCGCCTTTGAGGAGAAGCGGTTGCATCACATTCTCAAGAGCATTGAGCGGAGCCAGAAGATTAAAGCCTTGAAATACGAACCCGATTTCGTTTAGCCGGATTTTCGCCAGTTCTGCCTCTGATAAATGATTCACACACGTATCTCCCAGCCAGACGTTACCGGTTGTGGGATAAATGACGCATCCGAGCAACGAGAGCAAGGTTGTTTTTCCAGAACCCGAAGGACCAACAATCAGGGTTACTTCGCCTTTATTGAATACAGTAGTGGAAGGAGCCAAAGCCACTATCGTGGTGTCTCCCGTTTTGTATTCCTTACCCGCCTCTTCAATTCTTGCTGCAACTTCCATCTCTACTGAATTATTAGAGCACAAATATAATACATTTTCGTACTATATGCTATTTTAAATCAGGATATTTTGTATATTAACACAAGATTTAGTACTTTTACGTACAAATTTATTCGTTTATGAAATCAAAAAAATTGTTGCTCGAGATAATTGAATTACTGGATCAGTTTGAGAAAACAACTCAATCAACCGAAGTAGAACTTTCGCTGAATGACTTTATTCTTTTTCTGCAACAGAGACGGACAATCAAAGAGAACAGAAACGACACGGTACGTATTGCGCAAAACATAAGTTTCCTGCACCGGTATTCCAAGTTCTACATCAAGAAAGCCCTGAAGGGATCACTGCTCCAAACAGTCGATGAATACACCTACCTGGTAGCATTGTTTAATGAAGAGAGTTTGTCCAAGACAGAGATCAACAACAGGAATGTGATTGAAAAAACTTCAGGCAATGAAGTTATGCGGCGACTTCTGAAAGCGAAGCTTATCGGTGAGCGCCGCGACGAGGAAGACAAGCGCAGGATGCGTGTTTTTATAACCGATAAAGGGAGGGCGGAACTGACGAAGGTTTTTCCCGGGTTGTGGAAGTCTGCCACGATGTTATCCGACGTACTTGCGCCACCGGAAAAAGAGTCGTTTTTGCAGGCATCCGATAAACTTTGTGATTTCCACAAAAACATTTTTATCCATTGCAAGGAGGAGGAGATTGATAGTTTAATATCCAAACTGCCTTTAGTCAATCGGGAAAATCCGTAAATTCGAAGCTCAGGCTGTCAAAGATTTCTTTTTTGGCAGCATCACCCGAAGTTTGAAGATCCTGAATCCCGTCCAAAATCTTTTTTGAAAACGACTCCGCAGTCCTGCCTAGAAAGGTCAATGCACGTTGTGCGGAGAGACGAAGGAAGTAGGACCCGGCACTCAAGTCTGAAATCATTTTTTCCATAATCTCGTTTTGGTTTGTCTTATTGACCAAACCCGACTTCACAATCAACAACCGGGCAAACAACCAGTAACCGCTGGTCCGGACTTCTTCATCTTTCGAATCTGTCCATTTTTGCACCAGCTTGTCCGCAAAGTCTAGTTTCTGGAATAAATTCATAGATACCTGTTCCCGAATTTCGTGATTGGGAATTTCTTTCACCCATTCATCGGCTTTATCCATATCGAATTCATGAACAGGATACAACATCGTTGCCAATATCTTTAACTCACGGGTTTCCTGTCTCCACAAGAGTTCAGCCAATTGAGCATCAATGGGATATCTTTTGGAAAGTTCACGCAGCCGGGGAACATCCACTCCAAAATTCAGCTTGTAATGCAGTCCCTTCTCCCGCATACTCTTAGAAGCGATACCATTCATGGAACGGCGTAAATCCGTTCTGATCTGTTGCAATATCTCATCCATATCTGCTTGTCTGATAAGAATTTTGAGTGCAAATATAGCCTTAAAACCGGATATTTTCAACAATTTTGTTATCTTTGCATCCACAAAACTTCAAAACCACAAAAAGATGAGATTATTGTTAATCAGCAACTCCACGAATCCAGGAGAAGCTTATTTGGATTATCCCAAAGAGCACATTAAGAATTTCCTGGGCGACAGAGCCAAAAACGCTATTTTTATACCTTATGCGGCCGTCACGTTCTCTTACGATGAATACGAAGAAAAGGTGAACAACAGGTTTGCCGAAATCGGACATCACGTAACCGGTATTCACCGGTTTATCAATCCCGTAGAGGCTATTGAAAATGCTGACGCAATAGTGGTCGGGGGTGGGAACACCTGGCAATTGGTGAAAATTCTTCAGGAAAAAGGATTGATGAAGGTCATTCGGAAGCGCGTAAAGAAAGGAACACCGTATATCGGGTGGAGTGCTGGCTCAAACATTGCCTGTCCCACGCTGAAAACCACTAATGACATGCCTATTGTGGAGCCGGATAAATTTAAAACGCTCAAGCTGGTTCCGTTTCAGATAAACCCGCATTACCTGGATGATCATCCGGCCAACCACGGTGGAGAAACCCGCGAGGTGCGCATCAACGAATTTATCGAAGTCAATAGAGATCTTTTTGTCGTTGGACTGCGCGAAGGAACAATGTTATTGCTGGAAGACAAGGAACTGGTTCTTGTCGGAGAACGTAACGCACGTATTTTTAAATTTGGGCAAGAGCCCAGGGAGCTGTCCCACGAAGATGATTTCAATTTCTTACTTTCATAAACAGTCCATTTATGACTCAGCATCTACACCCTACAGGAACAAAAAGCCGTAAATTTACCATAACAGATTTCCTACACGACAGTCGTGCAGTTGGCGTACTGCTCCTGCTTTGCACAACAGCATCACTCATTTTAACCAATTTACCCGGCATCGGCGAAAGCTACAACCATTTTTGGGAAACGGAAATTCCATTCTTACACTCCATACATTTACCACACAGCATCCTGCACATAATAAACGATGCCTTAATGGCGTTATTTTTCTTTCAGGTGGGCATGGAAATCAAGCGTGAAACAGTTATAGGCGAGCTCTCTACACCAAGTAGAATGATGCTACCGATGGTTGCCGCATTGTTTGGCGTTATTTTCCCGGCAATCATTTTCTTAACAGCCACCAAAGGAACGATTTATCAGTCGGGGTGGGCCATTCCCGCAGCAACAGACATTGCTTTTTCCCTGGGAATTTTAAGTTTATTGGGAAAATCTGTCCCGCACTCGATGAAAATCTTTCTTACCGCACTCGCCATCATTGATGACCTCTGTGCTATCCTGATCATTGCTTTCTTTTACGGAAGTCAACCTGAGTTTATGTGGCTATTGGGAGTTGCAGCGTGTATTATACTGATCGTACTGGTAATAAAATATTTACGAAATCCCCTATCCAGAATCTTATATCTTTCACTCGGAGTAGTGATGTGGTATTGTATGTATCAATCGGGTATTCACGCTACTTTTGCAGGGGTGATTCTATCCGCATTGCTTCCTGTAAAAAAGATTCCGGTCTATGAAAAAGTACTTTTGTTTCCTGTCAACTTCCTTATCATTCCCATTTTCGCGTTGGCCAATACCAGCATATTTATCAACGGCTCGGCTATAGCTAATTTGTTGGGCGAATTATCCATCGGGATTATTCTTGGTTTATTAATCGGAAAGCCGGCAGGTATTTCATTGGCTGTGTATTTAATGACAAAAACGCGAATCATCAAGCTGAAAACCAAACCAAACTGGATGTTATACATAGGTGTGGGTATCCTCGCCGGAATAGGTTTTACGATGTCAATTTTTGTATCGATGCTGGCATTCGACGACAAATCCCTGCAAGACACCGCTAAACTGGCAGTACTGGTAGCATCTACTTTATCGATGATAATTGGGTATACCTGGCTGAGAATAGCCCTAAAGAAAAAAAAGGAGGAAAAGCTGGAGAATCTTTCACCGGAAGAGATGATCGCCGGATAAAACGAAAAAAAGCTGTTCGGATGAGCAGCTTTTTGTTAAATATCTGGTGTAAATTGTAGTTGAAGTAAAGCATTCGGATCAGTTACCGATCGCGATGCTATCACAGAGATACTGGCCTGCGGTTACGCAAGCTTGATTTCAATGTTCTGATCCTGCTGATTCGATTAGTCTGATATACAGCAGATCCTTTGTTGATATTTTGTTCCAAATACTTGATTTGAGACAAAATGTCTTCTTTTGTAAGGTTTTTGATGTTCATAATTTTATCCTTTCTTTAAAAGTTATGATTTATCGGCAACCGTTTACAAGAAACTTTTTTCAGAATAATGTTGATAACCTAAAATTGATTTCTAATAACTCGCTTGCCATTAAAATCAGTACAAAGATAGAGAAAAATATGTTATAAAACATATTTTCTTGATAGATTTTTCACCGCCCATCATAGATAAAGACTATAGATACGTAAGAGTTTAAAGTTCCAGACCTGTACCTTTGGCCTTTTCCTCTTCCAAAATCTGCTTCATAAATTTCACCATCAACGGATTTTCTACGGCCACATTATCGTATTCTCCTCTGTCAATGGTGATATTGTACAATTGGTCTTCAGGATTATTTCCCAACTCGGTATTGGTATGTGCAGAATATGCATTTCCCTTGTTCGGCTCTATATATTTCCAATCACGGGTCAGCAATGTCAAAGAACCGGCAGACCCAATAATATAATCCCTTCCTTTAGGGTCATTGCCCAACCAGGCGGGAAGGTGTTTCTGTGTATCGAACTGCCCGGCTTCGGCAAGATCTATTCCCGCAAGTTCGGCAAGGGTGCCCAGCATATCTATCTGGGATACCAACGCATTGGAAACTCCCGGACAGACGTTTCCTGTCCAGTGAACAATAAACGGCACGCGTGTCCCCGCTTCAAATGTGCTGTATTTTCCACCCCGGAAAGGACCCCACGGTTTATGATTTTTAAGTTTTTCGACAGCTTCATCCTGATATCCGTCATCCACCACAGGACCATTATCGCTGGTGATGATAATAAGCGTATTATCGTAAACTCCGGCTTCTTTGAGAGCACGAACCACCTCACCCACCGACCAGTCGAATTGTAAAATAGCATCGCCCCGATATCCCATATCGGTCTTCCCGCGAAAACGCCCGTGCGGATAACGAGGCACGTGAATATCGTTAGTCCCAAAATAAAGAAAGAAAGGGTTATCCTTATTACGCTCAATAAATCGAATGGCATGTACCGTGATGCTGTCGGCTATGTTTTCATCCTCCCAAAGTGCCGACTTCCCGCCTTTCATAAACCCGATACGAGAAATTCCGTTTACTACTGCCATGTCGTGTCCGTGGCTCGGTTTCAGTTTCGTCAGCAATTCGGGATTGTCTTTTCCGGTGGGTTCGCCGGGGAAGTTTTTGGTGTAACTCACTTCTATCGGGTCTTTGGGGTCTAACCCCACGGCTCGCTGGTTTTCCATGTACACGCACGGTACGCGGTCGCCCGTTGCCGCCATGATGTAGGAATAGTCAAATCCGATTTCTGCCGGCCCGGGAGATACCCTTTCGTTCCAGTTTTGTTTCCCGGTTTCGGCGCCCATTCCCAAATGCCATTTGCCCACGGCACCGGTGGCGTATCCAGCTTCCTTCATCATCTTGGGTAACGTGTATCTGTCTGGTTTAATGATAAGTGCGGCATCTCCGGCTGCAATACCCGTTCCTTTCCGGCGCCACGGGTATTCTCCCGTAAACAGGCCGTACCGGGACGGCGTGCTGGTGGCTGCGGCCGAATGGGCGTTTCTGAACCGCACGCCGTTGTTGGCGAGCGCGTCCACATAAGGGGTTTGCACGCGTGTGGCCCCGTAGCACGAAAGATCGCCGTAACCGATATCGTCGGCGTAAATGAGGACAATATTGGGTTTCTGCTGAGCATATAAAGCAGAAAAGGCCGTGGCTCCAAAAGCCAATATTCTAATTTTTTTATCCATACCGGAATTAAATTTATTATTGGTCAAGACTAAAAACGAATGAACTTGACATCTTGTTTTTCAGATAATCCTCAGTAAAGATACTCATGTTTTTCCTGTTTTCACTAAACAAATCGGTTAAAACGGATCTAGTCTGCGATAGCTTTTCCTAATTACCCTTCTTCAGCCTGCTACCTGCAATTGCCAGCAACATGCCGACAGTAAAAATAACGAGTGTTCCCAGAACAATGGTTAAATAATTGTGAAAAACGGTTTGTTTGCTTAACGACATCCAAGCAATGAGCAATACGCCGCAAATCACTCCTACAAAAGCATATGACCCTTTTATCCCACGAGCTATATATCCCAGGAAGAATAACCCCAGCATGCCTCCGCTGAAAATTGCCGCCATGCTCCACCAAGCATCCAACGCGCTCTTCACAGACATCATGGCTAATCCCACACCTACTCCCAATGCTCCCAGGATGACTGATGTGGCGTGCAGGATATTCATTTTCCTCTTTTCGTCGGCTTCACTGTGAGAAGTCACATTAAAAAAATCGGTTAATACAACCGTTGCAGAGCTATTTATGCTGGTAGAGACCGTACTCATTCCTGCAGCAAATATGGCAGCGATCAACAGGCCGGTAAATCCTGCCGGCAAGCCATTCACGATAAAATAGGGAAATACCTGGTCTCCGGTAACCGTTTCCGGAAGCAAACCGGGCTGGGTTTTATAATAAACGAACAACGCCGTGCCAATAAAAAAGAACAATAAACTGACGGGTACATACAAAAGGCCGCCAAAAAGGGCCGAAAAGCGTGCGCTCTTCTCATTTCTGGCCGTCTTATACCGTTGCACATAATTCTGATCAATGCCGTAGTTCTGAAGATTAATGAACAGCCCGTATATGAGTGTTACCCAAAACGTGGGCTCATTCAAAGTCAATCCCAAACTCCCCAGGGAGAATTTATCGTACTCCATTCCGATACGCAACAGTTCGTTACCTCCTCCAGGCATGGATACCATAAGGATTACCAGACAGGCCAATGCCCCGGCAATCAGAATCAATCCTTGTATGGCATCGGTATAAACAATCGCCTTGATTCCTCCTAAAGCCGCATATAACACTACGCAGACTCCTGTCAGGATAATAATCAACGGGATGCTCCAGCCCAGCATGGCATTGAGCGGAAGCGCCAGTAGAAACAGGACAGAGCCGATACGGGCAATTTGTGTTAACAAGTAACAACTCGAAGCATACAATCGGGCCCATTTTCCAAAACGCTCTTCTAAAAAACTGTAAGCTGACGGGCTGTTGATACTCCGGTAGAAAGGGACAAAATACCTTGCAGCAAAAAAGATAGCAACCGGAATGGACAGACTGAATACAAATGAATTCCAGTTTCCTGTATATGCATTGCCGGGCAGTGCCAGAAAACTGATGCTACTTACGTACGTGGCAAAGATAGACATCCCAACCACAAATCCAGACATCCCCTTTCCTGCGGTCATAAAATCACCAGCGGTTTTATTTTTCCGCAAAAATGAACTCCCGAACAGTACAGTTCCTAGGGTAAAAACAAGAAAAATAACGATATCAATAACGGTTAACTGCATAAAGTATAATTAATCTAAAGTGTTTTCTATTGCAAAACCTGTTGCCTTTACTTCCATTTTCCAGGATCGAAAATGGTGGATGCGATGTACCGGTACGGGGTTGAATCTTCATCGTTCGCATTGTTCCAGTAGTAGATCAATACCAATTTCCCGTCTGGTCTTTGTACCATGCGCGGATAACCGGCATCGCGGTTGGCGCCGTCGCCGCTTCTGAGCACAACCTCATCGCTCCAGCTTTCTCCGTTATCCGAGCTGAAACGCACATTTACACGGGAACCGTATACGCTCCGATAAATATAGGCCAAGGCCAACCGTCCGTCTTGCAGTTTGACCAGTGCCGGCGGAGAGCCTCCGTTCCCCGTATCGTTTACAGGATTCTTTAATCTGGCCCACGACTTACCGTTATCGGAAGAACGGTAAGCGGTCAGTAAATCCTGCCTTTCGGCTGTTCTCGTACGAATGATAGTTATCAATTCCGTATCCGATAACCGCAGCGATGAAGGCATAATATCGAATCCTCCCTGCTCATCGGTAATCCACGAGACAAACTCCCAGTTTATACCCCCATCGGTTGTTTTCGCAAAAGCAACACGCCCTTCTTTTTTGTTTGTTTTTGCCGTAGTAAGAAACACGCTGAGTTCCTGATCGCTTTCCACTATGTAATCGGTACGGTTTGCTATTCCTGCCGTACCTAAATCCGGAAAGGAATAGGGGCCCGACCACACACCCCCTTTGTTCATGGAATAATAAAAATGGGTAGGCCCGTTGTTATTGTTATGGCGGACAAATGTAATGATAAAGCCGGGATCGGTAAAGTCTTCCACCGGTGTTTTTAAAGCTACCGGCGTTTCCGCCTTGTCTACAGCGATGCTGTGATCATTCCCCCAAGCCGTTTGCCCCTGTTCGTAAGCGTCCTCTATCGTCCAGGTTTCTCCTCCGTCGGTACTGCGGGCGTATTTATGGTGTGCTGATGATTGGTTATACGTATGTAAGCCGTCTGCCGGTTTATAGTCTGCCTCGACAAATCCCACTAATATCTCATTGTCCCAGATCCATATACCGTTGTTCGCAGGCCAACCGCCATACTTGTTTTCCTGGTAGTAGACAATGCCGTGTTTGATGCCTGACGTTGGCTCCGTATTGTGTTTCTCACTTGGATAGCTGCTACAGGATAGCGCCGTTACTAATAATAAAGTTACAATGGAAAATGATTTCATACCTTTTTATCGTTTAATGTTCGTGTATGTATATTCTTTTTTAATTCCGTTTTAACAGCCAGATATCACAGATTTTAGAATGTTGCCGCCAGTTCAGGTGCGATTCTTCCGGTTCATCGAAAGTTACCGTGATGCTGCCGTCTCGCGTATAACGGGGGTCTATCAGAAACTCCTTGAATGTTTCCAATTCTTTGTTGTACAGGACAGGGGTTATCCTTTCCCCATCCACTCTGAGCAAAGCATCTCCGTATCCCGCAACACGAATCAGGTAACGCCCATCAGGATCCAGGTCCGTGTACTCCAACTCCGGATAGTTCTGAAACAACTGTGTTGACAGGCGTTTACGGGAAATACCGTTATCCCACCAGGCAAAATCGGTAGCATCATACACTGTTGTTAAAACATGTGGGCTTTTGGCAATGTTTGAAACATTGTCGTAGTAACTCCCTTTACCCGGATTTTCCCATTCACTTAGGACTTCTATACGTTCCAGCTTCTCTCCATCTGTGGGCATTTGTTTTATTTTTTGAAATTCATCCGCCAACCACCAGCGGTTATTCAACGGATAGTCCAGAAAATCCAACGTACAACCCCTTTCCGGCCCGCTTGCCCTATATCGTTCGACGCTGGATTGCAGGGAAACAGACAAAAACAGGGAGTCGGCATAACCGTAAATCTTCTGCTTCAATCCAGGAGCAACATTGATTGTATCGGCTTCATTAACTTTATCCAGCGCTTGTTTCATAGCTTGCTCAATCCCTATTGAGCCTGCGCAGGAGAGTATGTGGTTTGCTTCTTTCTCCAGGTTTTTCTCATAAAGGTTCCGCCTGCGTATGTAAGCATCGTAATTAGCCCGGTAGAGACACATTTGCCATCGCCAATTTCGGCTGAGATGCGGATATTCGTGTTCCAACCTGTTCCATTCGCTCAACGTCAGTTCAATTCCGGCATTCTCGTTAATGGGCCCGTCCCAGTTCTTCTCTAAACCTATAATCGCGTTCGTAGCAGATTCAGGATTATCCATTCCGAAAAAGAAACGTACGTATTGATTCATAATTTCCGTGACGTCTTCATCCGGGTTCCACCCCTTCCGTGTCCAGATGAACTTATTTACGTCGTCGTTTATTCCGTCTGAATAGGTAATGAATCCGTCGGTATGCGGGGCATATTCATTGTGTACCTTAGCGTAATAAAACGGCTGCGGATTAACGGGCTCACGCCCCAAAGTCAGCGCAAAAGCCTGATCCCAGTTAAGTGTGGGGTATTGACACCTGACGGTATGTGTCACATCGGGGTAATGGCGGTGCATGTATTTGTCCGGCAGGCGATAGCGGGTTATCGCCAGAGAAGGGCTTCCGGGGCCGCTAACAACCCCTTTCAGCCAATCGGGCGATTTTTCGGTCAGGTACTTGAAAAAATAATCGGTTTGTTCGTCGTTGAATCCCTGTAACGATAACCAGATTCCGGCACCGGGATGGTATTTTTGCAAATCTTTCGAAACGGTTTCCAGGAAGGGCAGTAATTCCCGCGGGTGATTATCACCGGGGTCACCTCCCGGGATAAACACATGGTCCAGTTTAGGACAACTTTTGTAAAAATCGGCATGCTTTTGATGTTCTGTTTTAAAAACAGCATCGTTGGATAGTTTTTCAACTGGAATCCACACCCAGTAATCCATGCGATACTTTTCACACATTTGACTGATGAGGATATTCATCTCCTGAGGCGATGTTTTCATGTGAGGACTATCCGAAGTGTCGAAAGGAATATTTTCTATACTGTTTGCACCAAAGAGGGCTAATTCACGAATGTATCGGTCGTATTGCGCGGGACTCCACCCGTCGTATGAATTCGCTGTGTTCCGGTAACCCAGTTGATGACCGCGTACCGGGTATGCTGGGGCAGAACAGATGGCATTACCGGAATTGAAAGTGATCGTCTGGGACTCGAAGAACATCGTTCGCAGCAGGTGGCCTACAGCGAACAACAGGCCTCGTTCATCTTTTCCTATCAACCAGAGCGTTTTTCTCTCGTTATCACTGTCCAACGCTACGGTATACGATTCATCTTCTGTTGGAAGTTCGATACCCGACGGAAAAGGCTCTCCGTAAAGTGATGCGTCAGCGGCCAGAGAAAGAGCAATGTTGGTACCTGTCCATTCCCCGCCCTGGGGTAAATGGATATGGGAAAGCCTGTAGGTTTCCTCCCGAAGAATGTCGACAATAGTTTCCCTGAAGTCAGGAACAATGTTTTCAGAAACAATCAGGGATGCGTTGGTGAAGTCATGATTTTCACCAGACACTGGAGCCACAAACAGGCTATAAAAAATGAAAAGAGGAATCAGCATATTTTTTTTTGCCATCGCATGAAAAGAGTTTGCAGTGAAAAAATATTCAATACGGCTTACCGGGTAGCTCCTTCAACAGCTGACGCAACTCTTCATACAAAAGAGGAGCTGTTTCCGGGCCGAGCGAGTTCTGTTCACCGTAATAAGGCCTGTCCCGGTATACATACGGCTTCTTAACATCCCACTGGCTCTTTGGGATGATATAACCGATCTCATCATTGGCCAGCCCGATACCAAAACGGAACGTCCCCTGCATCATATCGCGCAGGGGAGGTGCTTCCTGCGGATCGACCGGAAAATCCCGGCCGGGCAGTGCTACCACACCTCCATTCACTATTTCGGGATAGAGCTCTCCCGGAAAGGTAATGAAACTGGCCGGGCCGATGCTCCACACAGCCGCTTCGGTACGTTTTTTCATCCATCCGGTCATATCTGCATCCATAATCCCAATTGCCGCAGCGAGCCGAAACAGACGATTCCTCAGAGGAAGGTCGAACGTCTTTGCACGTAAATTGATGCCGGCCTCCCTTATCTCTACAGCCTTTTCCTCCATCGTGCGGAGTATGATCAATCCGAGGGTGTCTCCCTGTGCACGGATCTTATCGAATGACGGCTCTACATACACCGTATCGCGGAACGGGTCAACCACTTCCATGGAGGCATGGGTAGTCATCAACCCGCCTACAGCGCCGTTCACATAGAGAGCAATTCCTCCGACGCCCTTTCTGATGATGTTGTCTCCATGATAGACCCCCTTCTCGACAACTTCTCTCAGGTAGTGGGGAAAATCAGAAGAGATAAGCAGGTTCCTGCTCCACAATGTTTCGGGATGATTGCCCCATTGAATCAGTGTCCCCAACGTTTCTGAAGTCTCGGCATCGGTCACCTGCATCATCCGGAGGCCTTCGTCAAAGACATAAGGTTCGCGGGTATCTTTTATGGTTACCCTCCCTTCCGTGAGGTTTTGTGAGAAACGAAAATAGGCCGGACGCATTGCTTCAACAGCTTTCAATACAGATTGGACCACCTGTCTCTTCACGTACTCTTTCCACTCCTTGTTGACCCCGCTCCTGAAAGGTGATTCGCCCCAAAGGCCCAACAGGTCGGGCCCCTCGTGGGTATGGGTTGATGCGATCACCAGATAGGTAATGCCTGCTTCTTCCGGTACCATCTTCCGGATATCGATTACCATCGGATGGAACATGCCGATCACATCCATTGCAACCAGAGCAAGGCGGGTAGTGCCGTCATCCAACACCATTGTCCGCGCCCACAGATCGTCGTGAACACCCCGCGCGGCGACTTTATTCCCAAAACCAGCAATCCAGTGTGTATCAAACTTCCCGTTTCCGTTCAGGTCTTCATACGTATCTCCTTTCTCGGGTTCATAACGTGCATTGTTATCCGTATCGTTCCAAGGCTCCATATACTCCGGCGTAATGGAAACTGCGGCAAAGCCGGCGCGCATCACACCGGGTTTCCTGTTTTCTATTATCAGGTCGGTGCGATATCCCGGGTGGCGGTCACGCATATTGATGTAACCGTAGACACAGATCAGGGTTATTACAACCAGAAGTGAGATCCCGATAGTTTTTATTACTTTCATTTCTTTCTCTGAAGTTCCAACAAGGGACGGTAGCTGATAACTATAATCCCTTCCTTCTCAATCAGCTCTTTTAACTCATTGCTGGTGAAAAACTCCAGCTCTTTAATGCGTTTCGCTGCCGAATTGGTGATGGTGCGGATTTCTTCTCCTTCAGCAGATGCGTGAACGTAAATTTCCGTAACTCCGGGCTTCAGGTTTTTGATATAGTTTGTCCAAAACCCGGCTACATTTTCCGTAGAATACCCTTCAAACTCTTCGTGTATGAAGTAGTCGGGGTGTAAAATGCCTTCCCTGCGGCAAATCTCCCTGTAATCGGGAGCACCCAGGTTGTTAAGGGTCGTTTGAGAAGGCATGCGTAGTGGGAGATTAAACTCTTTTGCCAACTGAATGTACACCTTCATATAGTCCGGCGAATATTGGTAAGTACCCATGTGCGAATCAATATGGGTCACAGGTATACCACTATCCAACGCTTTTTTAAGTTGGGCGCGTCCTTCAATCAACGCCTCCTCCGGACCTGAAGAGGCATATACCTCCATAACTTCTTTCCACATATACCCTTGCCCGTCATACAGTCCGGGCACTTCGTTGCGGGGAGCCACGGTTCCCCATCGATAGTTTTTCCATTCCGAGGTCAGTGTCAAATGTACCCCAAAACCTTTACAGGGATTAGCTGCTGCGTATGAGGCAATCTCATTGTACCAGGGACAGGACGTCATTATGGTCGCCGAACTGATCAGTCCGTTTTCCATTCCCTCCACCGTAGCTTTGTTGGCCGCATGGCACATGCCGGCATCGTCATTGTTGATGATCAGGATTTTGTCGTTTCGTGTAAATCCCAATTTCTCAGCCAGGGTTTGACTGTACAAGTTCATGCAAGAATAAATTAGAATCAGTAAAAAAAAAGCTGTTTTTTTCATATTTCTCCAATAATAAACGGTGGATGTCCTATTTTACGAATACCTGTTTTTTGTCTGCAACGAAGGTACGTGAACTTACCGAATATTCACCTCCATTGGGGTCGGGATAAATCAAATCGATGTAGAATGCAGTATAGGAATCTTTTGGATATTTCAAGCGGGCCTTTACAGTGGACCCATCTTTTGGATCCGGTTTTATTTCCCGGCTTGTCCAGGTAGATTGGCGAAAGTCGCGGCTATCTGAAGAGGAGGACCACAACCTGGCACCTATCAATTCCCCGGAACTTGCTTTAACCTCCAGATCAATATTTCGCCCCTTTTCGTTAAGGGTCCATGAACAGGCCGGTATAGGCCTATTTGTCAGGTTCAGGGCAAAAAAGGCACTCAAGGCGGCCAGGGCCTGCTTCTTATCTCCCAGGTTGTGGCCGGCATTAGCCACATAATGCAGTAAGTTATGCCCGGGGATCTCGTTGATGTAGTGCTTTACTGCATCAACAGTCCAGTAAGGGTCATTGGTACCCAGAATAATCATTTTTGGCAATAGAAGCTTATCCTTGTATGAGTAGGGGTCTATCATCTTTACAACAGCACTTCCAAAGTCACTGTTTATCGACTGCGGTATCTCGAGATCCACATAATCCTGAATTTCTTCACTGTATTCTCCATACATCTCCTTTTGATAATCCAGTGTCGCCGGCATGTTCAACATGTCAATGACCATGGGGGCAATGGCAACGATCCGTTTGTCTTCCGTCGCAGCTGACAGCCACGTGGTCCATCCTCGTTTTGAAGCTCCTGATACGACAAACCGGTTAAGTTCCCGCCCCAGGTGTTCAGCCGAGAATGCCTGTACCACATCCATTGCTTTAATGGCACTTTTTGTCATGGGGAAAAGCAGCGGCCAGGAGTAATCCTCATCTTTTTTAAACTCGTTCAGTGTATAGGATATCAGGGCATCTTCCGTTAATCCGTCGTACAGGGGCTGGTTAGGCACCTGGCGGAGCAAAACGGTTATCGCCTTGTTCTTATGCGCTAAATCGGCCATAAATGACGTTGTTTCATCGTTTTTTCCCGACACATTGGGAAATCCGTCCTTTACAGATCCGCCGGTAATGAACAAAAGTGCGCCATCGTACGCTATGGTTTGTGGTACAAAAATAATTATCTCGTGTTTCCACAGGATTTGCTGCCATTTTTGCGAGATAAATAAAACCGAATAAGCCTGAGCCTTATCTACCGGATACGTCTCACGTACTTCCCAGGCGTTTGTATTATCGTTGTTATTCAGGTAATGCATCAATGCCGTTTCAGGGGTTACATTCAGTTGAGCGAAACCCACTGACGACATGAACAGTATAAAGATTACAGAAAATATTTTTTTCATTTGTTCGTTGTTTATTAATTAAAATTCGATTTCATTACTCCAAGACTCGTAAGTAACGGGCCATCCAGTAGGGTAGAAGATACTCATCCCCGGCTAAAATCCTGTTGCTTCCCCGGTCGCTATCCAGCTGGAATTCGTTGGCGTTGTGTCGGTTCATCGGACGTTCTCCCTTGGGAAGCAACTCCCGGGAGGATTGTTCCCTGAAATTTCCGATGGAGTCTTTAGGCAAGAACTCTACATCTTTCCGGTGGGAATTTTGCACCGCGTATCTTCGGGTATCCGCAGGAAATTCACGTAAATACCAGATTACAGACTTCTGGTCAATTTCACCCGAGGTCCCGTAAGTCAATAAATTCCATAACGCATTTCGTTCCGGTTTTTCTATTTCCCAATGATCGTTGATCATTTTTTTATATTCATCCCTGAGGGTATCGTCAAATGCGTAATGATACAATACCCAATAGGTAAGAAACGCCATCTCATCATCGGAGTGGTTCCAGTCTTGTCCCATGGTTATTCCCTGGTGTTGAAATCCGGACGTAAACCGGATGTTTTTCATCGGAATTTTCATGTTCTCCAGATAACCGTGGTCCTCCATCATGCGGTACGCCTCTGTTTTATAGATCTCTTTGCCGGTCAGCCTGTACGCCAATTGTAGCCCCGCGATCGTCAGCGTACTGTTTAATCTTCTATCGAACTGCGTTTCAGCAAAAGAGTTTACATACGCTGGATTCCATCTTCCCCACAAGGTGGGCTGGCCATCATAATCAATGAAGTAATAATCGTTCGATACAATATGCGTCATGATCGCATCGATATAATCGGCTACCCTTTGCTTCTCCTCCGGGGTTTCCGCAATAAACTGATCGATAACGGATGCTACGAAAATATATCCTACAAACTCGTCGGTGCTGGTCGTTCCCTTCCACCACCAATCTGGATCAATGGCGGGCCGCCAAGGGATAGTATCCCCCGCAATATATCCTGTTCGCTCAAAGGTCCTGCCTGAGAATCCCGTGATGGGATGAATAACGAGCAGGCGTTCGTAGGGCTCGAACGATTCCCAGACATACTGCTTAGCTGCTTTCTCTTTGGTTACAGCATACCGGAAAGCCTGGCTCCCCAGATAAAAAGAGGTCCAAAGACCATCGTTGTCGTTGTCTTCCAACCGAATCGATGTGGGGTCTTCCGGATCCAACAGCCGGGCTTCAGCAGAAAAACCGAATCTCAAATGGTATTTCCGGAGGTTGTCCTGCAGATAGGTTGCTTTTCCGGCCAATGTTTCCTCTTTGAAATGGATTTTGTTTAACCCGGTGGGAGTAAGCAAGTAGGCATTGCCCGATCGATCCAGTGTCATGTCGATCACGTTGTTCTGGTCCAGCCAACGTTCCTCGGTAAAGTAACGGATACCTTCCCTGTCCTTGTAATATGCGCCAAAGTCTGTTGCAAACCAGTGACGGCCGTTAGCCGACAGCAACTTTCTGATCTCCGGCACGGGTAAGCGGTTGTTCTTTTCCGATATCACAGTACCTTTTTCATCGGTTTCGTAATATCCGTCAACCGTTCCTATAACGATTCTGTCTCCGGCAAGGGCCATGGCGGTTATACCTTCTCCCCGGTGGATCCTGCTCCATTGGCAGTTGTCCAAACGATAAACGGATGTCGGAGATAACAGGTAAAACTTGCCTGCCTCTACCTGCAAATCAATAAAACGGTCTTCGGGTAGTTTAATGTCCGACAGCTTGTTGTTGCCCCGGTATACGGCGCTTGTTCTGTCCCCCAGCAGAAGAACCTCTCCCGATTTATTAACAGCCAAACGTATATATTGATTTTCAGGAAATTGCCCGCAAATATTTCCTGCATGCATGTTAGTCAGGAACCGGTCGGCATAGAGATAATACAGGTAACCCGTTTCTTCCTGGATAGATATATCCATCGGGATCTTATCGGCAAGAGAGCTGTACATAAGGTCTTTGGAGATAATCTCCCCGGGAAAATCCCTGAACACCCCCTTGTCTGTCAATACAAATACGCTGTTGTCTCCGTTAACCACTACTTTTTTTAGTTCAGTCCCATCCCACCCGGGCGACACCCTGTATTTCACCGAAACTGGAGTAACATACGGTTCGTCTTTTACCGAACCCTTGAGCCTACCTCCTCCGGTAGGCCCGCAGGCAAGTAAAACGAGTAAAGAGATAGTTATTAGGACAGAATATATTTTCATCTGGTTTTTTTTTGAATTTCTACAGTGATATTCGTTTATCAATAAGGTTTCCCGGTTCCCTGAAGAACCCACATCTTCGACCAGGCACTATTTTTGGTCTGATCGGTACCCTGATAGGGTGTCGCTTCCAGCCTTTCAACGGCTGCTTCAACGTTGGCCCTGTTTTTCTCCACCTCATCGTTCGTGTGGTAGTACCACCGGATAGGTAATACCGGACGTATGGCCGATGGTCCCGTCTTCAGGTCAGGCAGTCCGGTCCTTCTCCAGTCGAACCAGGCCTCTTGAGCCGTTGTCCAACTGGCTATCCATTTTTGTTCAATGATGCTCTCCAGTCCACCATAAGGTACTCTTGTGATGTAATTGTCAAAATCATTCCCTACCCCCCAGGCTTTGAGAGACTCCCTGACCCCGTCGGCATAATATTCGGCAGGATCACCCGGAATCCACCCTCGATAAGCAGCCTCAGCGAGTATCAGGTTGGTTTCACAAGCTGAAATCAACCTCATCAGCACAAAAGGATCGGTTGTTTTTTTATACCTGCTGTTCAAATGGGACGCGTGCGGATTAACTGTCCCCTGGGCAGAGTTGGCATTATTCATATTAAAGATCTGTACCCTGGAGTGAGAAACAGGTACGCCTGCATATTCCGGATCGAAATCTACTTTCATCGCATTGGTCTCTTCAAAAGCACTCACGATGTCCTGCGAGACTTCGCGCTTGCCTTCAACGATCCGGTCTATTCCGCTACCCTGAACCAACACCAAAGGAATCTCAATCTTATCTGCCCATACCGCCAGCCGCGGATCATCGTATTCCCTGAGTACATCTACCAGTGTTTTTGCCAGTTTCACCCTCATATAGGCTCCGGCAGGATCGGTATCGTAGACCGTATTCAGCGGGTTGGAGACACCTTCTGAAGTCCCGGGGAAACTGATGTTTGCATCATCCTCCGCAACGGTTATCAATGGAAATTGTACAGGGTTATCCGCCATCTTCTTGATCCCTGCCTCGGCAAAAGAGGGTTCTTTCGCCTGTAGCCGCATATAATACCGCAAAGCAAGGGAGTTCGCAAATTTCCGCCATTTTGAAGCATCTCCTTTGTAAACCACGTCTTGTTTGGACACAATATTCTTATATTCACTGGCACTTTTTGAAAGCAACGTATTGGCAGTATCCAGATCAGCCAGAATACCCCGGTAGATTTCCTGCTGCGGATCAAAAGCCGGCCTGAAGTAATCAGCTCCAAGTTCCGCCTTAAGCGCGTCCTTATAAGGTGCGTCACCCCAGATATCGGTTATTAAGCCAAAAACATACGATCTCATAATACGGGCTACTCCTTCGTGAAAGGTGTAATCTCCTTTTACCGCTTTATTAAAGTACTCGTTGTTGTTCATCAAAATGCTGTAATAACCATTCCAGCTGTGTGAAAGGCTGTTCCATTCATAATTGTTGTGTCCGCCTGCCCATCCGGTATGTTGTGTATGTTGCATTACTCCGGAAAACGTACCAAAACCGATGCTATATATTGTTTGTCCCGTATTGGTTTGAATCGTAGGCAACAAAAAATTCACGTCTGCAATGGCAGGATCAACTCCATTTGGATTGATATTTAGCTCTTCGAGATCCTTGCAGGAGATAACAAAGCCAACCATCAATATTAACGCTACGGTAAAACGTTTTTTAATCTTATTCATGACATTATTCTCATTTAAAAAGAAAAACTTAATTTGAATCCTACCGGAACTACCCAGGGTTCGGCGTTGAAGCGTTCGACCCCTTGTTTAAACGTTCCATTGCCCGCAGATTGATATGCTTTCTCGGGATCTATTCCCATACCTGCATTTTTCGTCCAAATCATAATGTTTCTACTGTACACGGAAACATTCAGGTCCCTTATCCCCAATTTTTGGGAGGCTCTCTGAGGAACCCGGTAGTTCAGTGCAATCTCTCTTAACTTTACATAGTCCGCATCAAACAGGTTCGCTTCTCCAATATCCCAGGGATAACTCATGACATACGGCCTGAACTCGGTTCCTTCGTTTCCCAGATTCTCCTTTGTCAGGATAAAATTGCCGCTATCGTCGTAATATCCGTAAACGCCGGGTGCAAAAGTGCCGTCATAAGCTCCTATTCCCGTATAAAAATCGTTGTAATATCCGCCAAAATCAGGTGTTGGTCCCCCAACAGGCCTTGGATTGTTGGTAAAAATCAAGGCATCAGCGTTGGCTACTACCCAGTCGCGCAGGGCATTACTCGGATTGCCGCCCAGCCCGTCTGGCGGGATAACGAGTTGGTTGAGCCATGTATTCGAAACAACTCCTTCTGTCAGGTACCTCCAGGTTTGAGACACGTATTGTCCGCCCGATCTCCAGTCAAAGGTCATACTCAAGCTGAAGTTTTTGTATGAAAGCGTGGTCTGAAACCCCATGATAAAGCTGGGGTTATAATTTCCTACTTTGGAGTATTCGTCTTCCGACTGCCATTCGGCATCCTCGCTGTTTTCCGGCAGCAGAGGATAATTGTAGTACTTTGAATTCTTGTCGGTAACCCTCAGTATTTTCCGGCTGTAAAGATTCCCGATCAGACCGTCTCTGCCCAACTCCTCATTTTTTGCATATGCAATATTCTTAACTCTTGCCTCGCTCCAAAACTCCACAAAATCTGTCCCCTCCGACAATTCCAGTAAGTGAGTTCTGTTCTTGGTGAAATTTGCATTGATATCCCAAGTCCAGTCATTGGTCTGTATAGGCGTAAAGCCGAGCATCAGCTCGACGCCTTTGCTCTGCAATAATCCGGCATTGATTTTAATGCTGTTGAAACCCGTTGACCCTGCCAGGGGAACACTTAGAATCTGGTTACGGTTGTCTTCCTTGTAGTAGGTACCTTCAAACCGCAGCCGGTTATTGAACATCCTCAAGTCAACCCCCACTTCATACGATGTAGCTTCTTCGGGAAGGAGCACCGGGTTTAGCAGGTTTCCGGGCTTCCCCAGCCTGATGGCTTCCCCCCACTGTCCCGCATCAAAATAGGTGGCATAAAGGCTGTAGGGCGAAGTATCATTTCCTACCTGTGCAATACCTCCCCTTATTTTGAAAAGGTTTATCCGTTTTCCCAGATCGAACATGTTATTCACTATGAAACTTAAAGAAGAAGAGGGATAGAAATAGGATCTGTTTTCAGAGGGAAGCGTACTGGCCCAGTCGTTCCTCGCGGTAAGATCGAGGTAGACCATGTCTTTCCACCCCAGATTACCCATCGCATACACACTGTGGATTGCTCTTTCGTAACGGGCATTGGAATAGTTTAACGAAGTATTTTCAATGTTCTGGACCGTGTACAAATAAGGGATGATTAATCCTGAACCGGGTTTGGACGAATTGCTGATGTGTGACCAGTTGGCGTACAACACGTTTCCTCCGGCAGATGCGGTTAACGAAAAATCATTCCAGTTGTTTTTATAGGTAGCCAACACATCGGCATTTGTTTCAGCACTTTCACTGGTTACTATACCGTATGCC
This sequence comes from Petrimonas sulfuriphila, assembly GCA_038561985.1. NCBI lineage: Bacteria > Pseudomonadati > Bacteroidota > Bacteroidia > Bacteroidales > Dysgonomonadaceae > Petrimonas > Petrimonas sulfuriphila. Next base: position 926,614 of record CP073276.1, read on the forward strand.
CCGTTGTTGGGCTCCCCTGAAAAGCCCGGATCCATTTTCGTTTCCCTGACTTCATCAGACTTATTCAATGCGTATCTTCCCATAAAACTGAGTTGCGGAGTTACCTCCCATGTAGCCGATACATTTCCGATAAGCCTGTTTCTTTTAAACCGGTTGTTGATCCCATATACGAGGAAATAAGGGTTTTCCCAACCCTCTCCGATGGTAAGAACCTCATTTCCACCAAGTTTATACGCTTTCAACTGACGAATATCAACGTTGGGTGGCGTCCAGGCAGCCCACTGTAAAGGGTTAGCCCCCCGTTCCTGGGTGGCCGGCCTGTTGTCGGCCCAGTTTTGCGTATAGTTAATATCGGTACTGACTGTAAATCCCTTCCGCATTTCGGACGTTGCAGAAAGAGTTAAATTATTTCTGTTAAGATCAGAATTGGGCACCAAACCCTTATTGGTCATATTCGATATTCCAAGCCTGTAGTTCACAAGATCCGTAACACTGGATATGGATATGCTGTTGGTGCTGGTAATTGCACTCCTGTTGATAAAATTTTTGTAGTTGTCAGGATAGGCAATCAGCTCCGTTGGTATTGCTGCTCCATTCGCGTCGAGTGGGGCAAACGGTTGTACCTGCCAATACCCCTTATTTAATTCAGGGCCTGCACCGGCCACTTCCGATACATTGTAGGGCGGTATAACTCCATTGGCAAAGGTCTTATCCGTATAACTCCGTGCTCCAAATCCAAAACGGTTCTGCACATCCAGGTACTTCGAAGGAATATCAAAAACGGTGTTCGAAACCACTTCCACTTTCATTCCTCCCCTCTGATTAGCCTTTTTTGTGGTAATGAGTACTACCCCGTTACCGGCACGTGTGCCATACAAGGCCGCTGCACTTGGGCCTTTGAGGATGGAAATGCTTTCGATACTTTCGGGATCGATATCCGAAATGGAATTCCCGTAGTCGACCAGATTGCCGCTGCCAAAACCTCCTACATTATTTACCGAGCTTGTCATGGGTACTCCGTCAATAACAAACAACGGCTGATTATCCGTACTCATGGAAGTAGCTCCCCGTATAACCATGCTTACCGTAGATCCTGTTCCACCGGTAGAGTTAATGGTTACCCCGGTTACTTTTCCTGCCATAGAAGTGAGGATATTCTCATGAACAACCTTCGATAACTCTTTAGAAGCAATTTTTCCTACTGAATAGCCCAGCGATTTCTCCTCACGCCTGATACCAAGAGCTGTAACTACCAGTTCATCCAGGGCCTCAGCACTCTCAACCATTAAAACGTTAATGGAGTTCCTGCCTCCTACAGCAATTTTCTGAAGGGCAAATCCTAAGTAGGAGAACACAAGGGTTGCATTTTCAGGTACCTCTATACTGTAAGTTCCGTCCATGTCGGTCACAGTACCTGTAGTAGTTCCTTCCACAACAATGGATACTCCGGGAAGAATCGCTCCATCGATCGCTGACGTAACTGTTCCTGTAACACGTATGGTGTTTTGCCCGGCTCCTGTTGGTTGCGCATAACAGTTCTCCACAAGAACCACAAGAAAGAATACGGACAAGAAAAACGCCAACACATTATTGCTTTTTATCTTTTGTAAAATAATTATTTTCATACGACTAAGATTATTAACTTTCAATAAAGTCAGCTATTCGCGCGCTACAGCATAACACGCTCAAGCTTGGTTTTGCTCCTTGGCTTTGCGAATAGTTTCAAAGGTATTGTAGGAAACGCGCTCTTATCACGCCCGTCTCATACCGAACCATTTAACAGGATTTAATTAACTGCTTCAAAAGTAAGTATTGCAGCAGAAGTACTCAGTGCTATCAGTGGATCCTGGCTGATTATCGCTTTAGGGTCCAGTGTCATGAACATCACCAGCCGCATGGTGCTGTTTTTTATCTCCTGAACAATAACCTTGCGGTGGAAATCCCTGATTCCTATAAAATCACCGGTTCCCGGAAAGTCAATAGTCATTACCCCCGGATAGGTAACTACGGGAACTCCGTCAGGACGGACTCCAGTGGCAAAACCCGGAACCGTAGGGACGGAAAAATCTTCACTTTCGTTGAATACAAATGTCGCATCTTCCCGGGGAGTACAGGTGGTCATTGCAAAGACATCCTGTCCAAACACGGCTTCTCCCCCCGTCTTTGTAATCTGGGCTAATCCCGACTGTTGCAAGATCATCGCATAGACAATACCCCCAAAAGAGGAACCATCTGTAGGGGTATGCCTATAACCACCGTCGTGGTAAAAGGTGTACTCATCGTTATAGGCTTCCGGAAGTCCGACAAATACACTAAAAGCTCCTGCGGGCAACGATGGAATATCTTCATCGAGCAACGAAAATGCTATGTCTGAGTTTACCAACTTATCGTTAACGGTATGCGACTGTGTCAACCTCCAGGTCTTGCCATTGTACCCTTCAGCGGTATGATCTCCCGTTAGCAGGGCATAGGGAGTGAGCGCAACCGCCAAACTCACTTGCGCGGTTACTGAATTGCCAATCTTGTCTTTTGCCGTTAATTTTGCCAGGTAATACCCCCCCTCCCCATACACATGCACGGGATCTTTTTCGTTGCTGGTATTTCCGTCTCCAAAATTCCACTCCCAGCTTACCGCACTGTGGGTGAGCGCTGTGAATGCTGCCTGTTTCCCGTCTATGCTGTGGAAAATCAAGGCAGAAAGCGGTAAGTCATCCCCTGTCTCTTCACTTGAACACGATGAGGAAAAAAAGGCCGTCATGCACAGAAAGAGAGAGGTTAAGTACAAAAAACGTGTTTTCATAAAAACTTCTTTACTGATCAATTTTGATTAACTTAAATTCGTTTTAATCCATTCGCCAATAACTACAATGCCGTTTCTACAGTATCACTCTCGGATTATTGTTAATCCAGGTTTATCCATCCTTTTCGGATCACTCACAGATCCTCATAATCTTTTCCAGGGCAGTTTTAACTTGCCCGTATTGCTGCCCGCTGAATTTTTTAAAAGGGGAAGCTATAAAACCGTTGCAAATTCCCAGTATCTCCAATGAACATTTCAATCCTTTCAGGTAACTGGAACCGTTTTCACCAACAGTATAAAGGGTAGAAGAGATATTCATTATTTTGGCCTGCAGGTTTCTTACCACCTCGATGTCATTTGCTACAGCAGCATGATACAAGTCCACGTACAACCGTGGAAAAATATTTGCTCCTCCGTTAACTCCTCCGTCAGCACCCAGCAAAACCATTTCGGCTGTCATTTCTTCCGGCCCCACAAATATTGAAAAATTTTCACAGTTACGCATCTCGTGTATAACCCTCTGGAGATAAGGCGCGTTACCCGAGCTGTCCTTAAACCCTACCACACGGGGATTTTCGGCTATTCTCTTTATCGTTTTGGGGTCAAAGCTTATCTTGGTGTTTACAGGCATATTGTACAGGTATAGCGGTAGATTTAACTGGGGTACCAGCGATTCATAGTATTCTGCCAATTCCGTCTGATCCATGACAAAATAAAACGGAGGGGTGGAAACTACTGCATCTGCACTGAAACTAGCTGCTGTTTCAGCCAACCGGATACTTTCCGTAATGGAAGTATCTGAAATACCGACCAGCAGGGGCACTCTTTTTCGTATCAACCTGCTCGACTGACGAATCATTTCAATTCGGAGATTGATGGCCAGGTTTGAGGCTTCTCCTGTTGTCCCCAAAATAAAAATGCCGTGTACACCACCCGATATCACGTGTTCAATCAATCTCTCCAAACCGGCAATATCCAGGGTGTTGTTGTCGATAAGCGGAGTTACAAGTGGGGTTACTATTCCCTGAACAATTTTTCTCATATGATTTAAATTATTTATTTTCAAATTATAAGCAAGGCATCTACTCACTTCAGCATAACAGGAGTACACCAGCCTTAGGCTCCTTTCATGTATCTAAACTTTTAGTTGTGTAAAAAATTGTTCGCATGAATTTAGAAACGATTTTGTGTTCCCGGCAATCCCTCGTGGAGATTAACTGCAATAAACGACATGACCGTAATAAAAAGTATCACTGCGACAAGCACCTTGAAGAGTTTCCGGGAGTCAACCTGTAACAAAGGATGTGATGAAAAAGGACTTCCCTGTATTCGTGTCAACATCAGTATCACAATTAAATTGACAACATAGAGGTGAATATTCAATGCTGCTTTTCCGCCCATCACTCCGTTGATGATGTATCCAAAAAGAATGTATACTGAGAAGTAGACGATAAAAACAAAACGTATGTCTCCTACATTGAACCCTGTATGGACTTTTTTCAACCTATATCCGATCAAAGCTGCCGATATAACCAAGATAATCAGTGAGGATATGCTGCTTATTTTGCCGGTCAGTTCAGGTTGCACAACCTCAGCTCCCGTTCTAAACCGCTCGATAACAGGATCAAACGAAAGAGATTGCTGAAATACAACGAAAGGTATAACCAGAAACACCAGCACAAATGCCACTCTGTTTTCCCATGCTTTAACCGGAGAAACGGTTTGGGGCCACACTGAGGTAAAAATACCGTAGGCAAGGGCAATCCCTCCAAAAAATCCGATACTGTACTCCATGACATTCCACATATTAAACGGAATCTCCGCGACCATTCCAACAATTTGTAGAAAGTTTCCGAAAGCAAAGCCAAACCCTGTGCCGATACCGGTAATCAACGATATCCTGGTCGTTGCCGGAAATCCCTTTCGGGCAGTGTACCACAAAAAAGCAAGCGCAGCTCCCAGGCAAATGGCCCAGGCTTCCGAACGGGGAGGGGTCATTAACCATTCGAGTTGTCGAATCAAGAGCCCGTAAACGATTAGTCCTCCCATGCCCATTTGAGCAAAAAGGACTCCCCACTCCACCTTTCTCTCTTTCGAGGATTCCAGGGAAAGCCCCGTCAAACCTCCCCCCAATACCCCAAACAGTGTTCCGATAGCAAACAGCATCGTCAATCCGTATAAGGCATTTGGATAATTATTGCTCATACCGTAACCCACAACAAGACCGTAACTTATCATTCCTGTAATACCCCACCCGACAGATGCTGCAAGCACTGTCGGCAACATTTTGCTGTACCAGTCTTTACGCCTCGAAACCAAGATCAGGCCCAGAGTGGCTATGCCACCTGCCCATGCTGCTCCCTGCTCATGTCCAAAGTGACCGCGGACTGCCCACGCAGTCCCCAGCGTCATCCCAACCATCAGTATATGCAATGCTTGATTTTTATTCATTGTTCAATTCATTGTTTTCTTCTTATTCGTTCTGTCATCCAGTGCCTCTTCTTATTATCTTTTTAATCGCAGAAATGCTAAAACGATTCAGCTATGTGGTAAAAAAACAACATGACTTCCAAACCCTTCAGGTACAAAAAAATAAAAATAATGTTACCAATCCTATACGTTTTTATTAAGAAAAAATTAAGTTTTATACGTTATCCATTTTGATGGATGAATGCTGTATAATCAGTTCCGGTTCGATAAACGTCTTGGAAAACTTACGGTTCTCCCCATATTTTATCTTATCTATCAAGGTATTAACCGCTTCCTCCGTAATCATATCAATCGGTTGCTTGATATACGTTATCGGAGAATAGTACAAGTCGAACAACTCACTACCATAGAATCCTACCACTGCCACATCGTCGGGAATCCGCTTATTCAATTTGTTTAAACTACGCAGGCCGGCTACCAACAAGGCATTTGTAATAAAAATTACGGCTTCCGCATTCTTTCTATTGACTAAATAATCAAGTGCTTTTTCAACTTCGGGAAGCGGATGATCAATATTTACGCTTTTCACGTTAACGTATTCGCCAAGCTCATGGTTATTCATGGTTTCCTTATACCCGAGAATACGGTCTCTGATGTTACTCAATCCAGATTTATAAGAGATTAACGCAATATTTCTGTACCCTTGTTCAATTAAATGCATCGTAGCCTGTTTAGTCGCATTGAAATTGTTCAGGCACGAATAACTTACCTCCAGTTCAGGGAAATACCTGTCGATAAGTACAACAGGAATATTTTTCTTGTGTAATTCGGCGATCATGCCTTGTGATCCCTCGCACGGAACGATGATTAATCCAGCAACACCCTTGTCAAGCATGACATCGATCAGTTGTCTGGTTTTTACTAAACTCTCATCGGAACTGCCGAAAATGACCTTGTAATTAATTTCGTTGGTTTTGTTTTCAATGATACGCGAAATCGTTGAGTAGAAAGGATTTGAAATATCCGTCACGATTAACCCGATGAGTTGAGAGTTACCGGTACGCAATCCTTTGGCAACCATATTGGGTGAATATTGTAACTCCCTGGCCGCTCGTTTTACCAAAGTAGCCGTCTCCTCGCTTATCCTGTATTGCTTGGCTTTTCCGTTTAAAACAGCTGAAACCAACGTTTTGGATACGCCGATGTGGTTGGCCAAATCCTTTAAGGAAACTCTATCTCTAGGCTTTTCATCCACAACAGTTATTGTTTTTCTCCACAAAAATATCTTGCTGTATCGAATCAGCAAAATATTTTAAGTTAAAAAACAACCTTTATGCTGTAAAACATATATCATCTGATTTTAGGGAAATGCCATTTACCTGGATACCTGAGTTAATCCGGAAAAATCATTGTAAATTTACTTCCACCTTTTTCCGATCTTACCACTATTTTCCCTTTGTGGCGCAACATTATTTGTCGGCAAATACTAAGACCTATGCCGGATCCGGTAGGTTTTGTAGAATAAAAGGGAATGAAAATTTTCTCCATGGCTTCGGATGAAATACCTTGACCGTTATCCGAAACCGAAATATGGATTTCGCCGCCTATCTTTTCGGCTTTTACCTCTATTTTAGATTTAGGTTGTGTAACGCAAGCTTCGTGGGCGTTTTTTAGCAGATTGAGCAACAATTGATCCGTCATGCCCTTGTCGGCCTTTAGAATAAGCTGATCGGGATAAACAGAATAGGCAAATTGAATACCGCCGGGACCAACCAGTTGTTGCATCGATTTGAGCATCGACTGCACGTGAATAGGCTGAACGGTAGGTTGCGGCAAGTGTGTAAGTTTGCGGTAATTTTCGATGAACGAAAGTAATCCTTTGCTACGTCGGTGGATGGTTTCCATCCCCTGTTTCATGATGCGATACGCTTCGGGATCGGTATCATCTGGCATTTTGCGTTCGTTGAGCGTTTCGGAAAGAGAAATAATGGGCGTGATACTGTTCATGATTTCGTGCGTGAGCACACTGATAAGTTTTTGCCACGCTTGTGACTCGGCTTCGTCCATCATGGCATCGTGCGTACGGGAACGAAAAATATCGAGTGCTTCGTTCATTTCTTGCGAAAGGAGATTGATCTCATCGTTAGCTCCAGAACTGACAAAGTGTGTAGAGAAGTCGGAATGACGAATACCTGCAATCAATTGTTCCATGCGACTGATCAGTTTTTTGCGATCTAAATACATTGAAACCGCAACCGCCACAATTGCAACCAATATTATTGCTGACGAGAAGATAAATCCTTTCAGGTAAATCCACGCTACAATCAACGATGACAACACAATCGTGGTGATTTTCAGGGAAAAGAGGTGCTTGGACTTGAACTTCATCGTTGTTTATATTTATCTATTTTCCGATATAAGGTAAATCTCGAAATACCCAGCAATTCTGCTGCTTGATTCATGTTTCCGTCAGCTTGTTCGAGGGCTTTTTCGATGGCTGATTGTTCCAGTTCTTCCAAATTCAGGTTCTCGGATTTCGTTTTTCGCACCGGCGCCGGTTTCAGCATAAAGTCATCGGCAGAAAGCGTATATCCCGATGCCAAAATCACAGCGCGTTCCATAGCGTGCTGCAATTCGCGCACGTTGCCCGGCCAGTTGTATGCGTTTAGTTTCCGCAACGCAGATGTAGAAATGCACCGGATGTCTTTCTTGTATTTTTTCGCGAAGCGATGTAAAAAGTGACCGGCAAGTAGTTCAATATCTTTTCCACGCTCACGCAATGGCGGAATATGCAACTCGATAGTATTGATGCGATAGAGCAAATCTTGCCGAAAATAGCTACGAGCAACCATTTCGTGAATATCGACATTTGTGGCGCAAAGCAAACGTACGTTTATGTGTATGGGAGAAGTGCCGCCAAGACGCATTATTTGTTGTTTTTCGATAGCTGTTAACAACTTCATTTGCGTTGCTGGCGTGAGATTTCCGATTTCGTCCAGAAAAAGTGTTCCGCCCGATGCAATTTCAAACCGTCCGGCTTTTTCCTTCTTAGCATCGGTAAACGCCCCTTTTTCGTATCCAAAAAGTTCGCTTTCGAACAGTGTTTCGGGAATAGCGCCTAAATCGATATGCACAAACGGCTTGCCGGCGCGTGGTGAGCAACAATAAAGCAGGTTGGCAATCAGGTCTTTCCCCGTTCCGTTTTCACCCAGGATCAGTATGTTGGCATCGGCATTTTTCAGTTTGTCGATGGTTTCAAACAAGGATTGCATTACTTGGCTTTCTCCGATAACTTCGGGAAACGAAAGGTTGCTCTCAAGAGCCGCCACTTGTTTTTTCAGTTGCGAAACTTCTGTACGTTTACGGCGTAATTCCACGCCCGAAGCCACCGTGGCCAGCAATTTGTCCTTTGCCCACGGTTTGGGAATAAAATCGGTAGCGCCGGCTTTAATTGCTTGCACCGCTTTCTCAGTATCGGAATAGGCAGTTACGAAAATCACCACCGCATCGGAATCGGTTTCCTTTATCTTTTTTAGCCAGAAAAAACCTTCATGTCCGCTATCTGCATCTTTCGTAAAGTTCATGTCGAGTAAAATCACGTCAGGAGCGAACGTTTCTATGAAATGAGCGATGCGTTCGGGTTGTGTTGTGACTTTTACCTTTTCCACGTGCGGTTGCAGCAGTAGATTAAGAGCGAAGAGAATGTCTTCGTTATCGTCAACGATGAGTATTTTTCCTTGTTTGGTTGTCATGGTTGTCGAATTAAAAAACTTATCAAACATCTGTTTCATTCCACGGCACAATTTGTGCTACGGTACGGTTTTGCCTTTCGTTTCCGCCGTAAATCAATGTTTTTGTGAGTTTCGTTTCTTTTGCGAGTGCAGCGTAATAATTTAATCCCTTAAACAAATCCGGCATAATGGTCTGTGTTGCTTTGATTTCTACAATTTCAGTTTGCTGCGACTTTTCGAGTACCATGTCCACCTCGTTGCCTTCCGAATCCCGCCAAAACCACGGCTCTATTTGTTTTTCATTTTTATGATGCAGACGCTTTACGTATTGCGAAATAATCATATTTTCAAACAATGTGCCCTTTATGGATTGATTTTCAATTTTCGATACGTCATTTATTTTTAGCAGATTACTTAATAACCCTGTGTCGTAGAAATAAAGCTTGGGAGATTTGACAATGCGTTTGCTAAAATTGTTGTAAAAGGGTCTCAGCAGAAAAATGATGTAACTGTTTTCTAATGCCGACAGCCACGCCTTTACTGTTGGCGACGAAATGCCACATTCTTTTGCCAAGTTGCTCATATTCAAGATCTGCCCTGCACGAGTTGCACACAATGTCAAAAACTTTTGGAAAAGGCTCATATCCTTGATGGCAATCAATTCGCTCACATCGCGCTGAATGTAGGTTTCGATGTAGTTCGGATAAAAATCCGAAGGCTTGATATTTCGGTCGTAAATAGCAGGGTAAAAACCTTTTTTCAAATATTCCGCGTATTCTGGTTGAAGTAGTTCCGCATTTGTCAATTCTTGAAAATCGAACGGAAAAAGCCGAAAAATGGCAACTCTACCCGCCAAACTTTGCGTGATGTTTTGCATCAGATGAAAGTTTTGCGAACCCGAAAAAATAAATTGCCCCATTATTCTGCTATCGTCAACAATGGATTGAATATATGAAAACAAATGCGGTACGCGCTGCACTTCATCAAAAATAACATATTTACCATACTGGTTTAAAAAACTTTGCGGATCGGTTTCCGCAAAATTTCGCGTATCCGGATTTTCAAGGTTCACATACCTGTAATCCGAAAACATCTCTTTTAGCAACGTTGTTTTGCCTGATTGTCTTGGTCCCGTAAGTGCGATAATGGGATATTTTTCTGCAAGTTGTTTCATAGCACCTGCTATTTCCCGATTAACCATCATAGTTTATTGTTTTTTAGATTGTTTTGGATGCAAAGATACTTAATATTTTAAAAATACAGGACTATAACTTTAAATTTACAGGACCACAACTTTAAATTTACAGAACTCCAACTTTAAATTTGCAGGATTTGTTGTTTAAATTTACACAACTTTTACCCTAAACATTCATTAGACTTTAAACATTAAACTTAATTCCCACCACAAATGTAAACAATATATCTTTACAAAACTGTGCGAAATCGAACTCAATTTGTGCGATTCCACACTTTTTGCAAAAAACATTAAAATCGTAATAATCTAATTATCTTATACATACGCCTTTGGTACAACTTTTGTTATTTGTTTTTTATATGAAACAAATCATCGTCATTCTCTCCTTGTTTGCCTTCGGGCATTTGGCAGCAGCTCAAGACACACTTCGGCTCACATTGGACGAAGCGGTGGCGCTTGCCCGGAAGCAGTCGCCGCAGGCGGTGGCGGCACGCCATCAATACCGGGCGGCTTATTGGAATTGGCGGTCGTTCAAGGCCGATTACCTGCCCAGCCTGACGTTCTCGTCCAATTCGCAGCTCAACCGGTCCATCAGTCCGGTTACGCTGCCCGATGGAACCGATAGTTTTGTACACCGCAACCAATTGCTCAACGACGGCTCAATGACCATCAATCAAAATATTGCCCCACTTGGAGGTAGCGTGTTCGTACAGAGCGGTTTGCAGCGATTGGATATTTTCTCCGAAAACCAATACTCGTTCAAATCCACGCCCGTGGTCGTCGGATATTCGCAAAATCTGTTCGGTTACAACTACCTGAAATGGAATAAGCGCATCGAGCCTGTACGATACAGCACAGCACAAAAACACTACGCCGAAACGCTCGAATTAGTGGCTTCGGAGGCGGCAATGAAATTTTTTCAGTTGGCTACGGCGCAAAGCAATTTACGTTCGGCAAACTACAATTACGCCAATGCCGATACCCTTTATACTTACGCCAAAGGACGTTACGAAATAGGCACCATAACCGAAAACGAGATGCTGCAACTGGAAATCAATTACCTTTCGGAACAAACCAATCGCCTGAATGCCCGCATTGAAATGGACGACCGAATACAGGATTTACGCAGTTTTTTGGGAATTACGGAAAACATGGAAATGGTGGCGGAAGTGAGTGAAGCAGTGCCCCATTTTACTGTTCCCGTGGACGATGCGCTACAACTTGCGCGCCAAAACAGTCCCGACATGGAGCTGCTTGCCTTGCAAAAACTTCAAAGCGAAAGTGCGGTGGCCTATGCCAAAGCTTCGCGAGGATTTAAGGCTGATTTGTATATGCAGTTCGGCTTGTCGCAAACCGACCGCAGTTTTGCCAACGTCTATCACAATCCGCTTAACCAGCAATTGGCTAGTTTGGGCATTCGCATCCCGATTTTGGATTGGGGCGTGGGGCGCGGACGGGTGGAAGTGGCAAAAAGCAACCTCGAAAAAGTAAAAATAGACATTGCGCAAGCGCGAACCGATTTTGATTCCAACGTGATAAAACTTGTGAAGCAGTTTAACCTGCAAGCCGATAAAGTGGCTATCGCGCAGAAAACATCGGTACGTGCCGCTCGCCGGAACGATGTGGCCTACCGTCTTTATTTATTAGGCAAATCCACCGTTCTCGACCTCAACGCCGCCACTGCCGAAAAAGACCGTTCGCAACGCGACTATATCCGCGAACTGCAAAACTACTGGAGCCTCTATTACGGATTGCGGAGCATCACGGGATGGGATTTTGAGAAGAATAGTCCGATTTTGAATGTGTCAGTACAGAAAATAGAGTACAGATGTCAGAAGACGGAAGACAATTTTTATAGTTTAATTAAATAAAACCGGTACAGCAAAGCGTTGCTCTACTTCAAAAATTGAAATAATAATATAAGCGAAAATTGATCTGATCAAAAGAAATCGCCGCTCCAAAGCATCGACAAGAATTGTAACACGGGATAAATCTCCACATTGTTCATCCTTCGCGGATTTTTATCCAACGAAACAATAATCAGCCGGCAATCGGGAAATTCTTCCGAAAATGCCTTTAATCCCTTTGTGTGATGCGATTGCACTTCGTCGGATGATTTTATTTCAATGGCTGTTTCGGCATTTCCGATAATGGCGTCCACTTCGTAACCCGATGTTGTGCGCCAATAGGACAAGCTGAGTTGAGGCTTGAAATAACCAAGGTAGGCTATAAGTTCTTGCATGATTAAATGTTCGAAAGCATGTCCAAATTCGGGTGAACCGGGGTTTATCTCAGTTCTTTTGAGAAGAAAATTAGCAATGCCTACATCAAAATAGTAAAACTTGGGAGATTGGATAACACGACGTTTCACGTTTCGGGTAAAAGCGGGAATGGTATAACCTATCAGCGTTTCTTCCAAAATAGAAAAATACTCTTTCACTGTAGGTGCACTCACGCCGCATTCCGAAGCAATGTTGTTGTAATTGAGAATTTCACCATTGCTCAAAGCCGCAATCTCCATAAACCGAGAAAAAGTATTCAGGTTTCGCGTAAGTGCTTCGGCTTTTATTTCCTGTTGCAAATAATCGCCCACGTAAGCGTGAAGCCGGTTTGTGGCGTTTTCCACTAAATAGTGGCGCGGCAGCATACCGTTATTGCAGGCTTTTACAAGGTCGAAATCGGGAATTTCGGCGCTGACAAACGGATACAAGTGCTTTCGAATAGCTCTGCCTCCAAGCAAATTCACACCGCTTCGGCGTAACTTGCGTGCACTGGAGCCGCTCAGGATAAAACGAAGATTATGATTGCTTATCAACCAATGCACTTCGTCAAGTAAAGCAGGGATTTTCTGAATTTCGTCGATGATAACCAACTCGTTTACGAACAGGCTTAGTTCTTCGCGTAACAGTGCCGGACGGCGGTTATAACGTTCAAATTCATCCGATTTCAACAAATCGATGATTCGTTTGTCGGGAAACAGCATTTTCAGCAGCGTACTCTTACCGGTTTGCCGCGCACCCCAAAGAAAAATGCTTTCGTTCTCTATATCCTGAATTGTTATTTTTCGTGATAACATTCTGATTTGTTTTTTGTGAATAATAAGGTAAAACCGTTACAAAGATACATTATTTTTCATGAATATCTAAAGTATAGCTTTGTTTTTTCATGAATATCTAAAGTACAACTTTGTTTTTTCATACAGATTTCAGATAATAGACTTTTAACGCCAATGGCCAACATAAAAATGAACAACCCGGAACTCGAAACTCAGAACTCAAAACTTAGAACCGATAACTCTTTCCACGAATCCCGCGACAGCGCTATGGACAAACGCTTGCCCAAACGTTCGTTTTTCCAAAAATACAAATACCACCTGCTTGCCGGAGCGGCGTTTGTGGCGTTCCTCGTATTTGTTATCGTGAGCGTATCGGGCGGACGAAAACTGCGTGTGGACAACGAAAAAATCGCGATTGCCGACGTGGCGGAAGCGCCGTTTCTCGATTACGTGGATGCCGAAGGCATCGTGCAGCCCATCCAAACCATCAAGCTCAACGCGCTGGAAAGCGGAATGGTACAGGAAGTGATTGCCGAAGAAGGCGCGATGCTGAAAAAAGGCGACGTGATTCTTGTGTTGCAAAATCCCGAATTAGAGCGCATCATCGAAGAGCAGCAAGCCGAATGGGAAAAACAGCGTATCCTCTACGAGGAGAAAAAGCTGGAAATGGAGCAGAAAACCATCCTGCTCAAGCAGCAAACACTTCAGGCGCGATACGAACTGAGCCGTTTGCAAAAAGACTTCGCGCTGGGCGAAGAAGAATTTAAGATGGGTGTAAAAAGCAAGGCGCAACTCAATGTGCAACGCGAAGAATTTACCTACAAAACCCAAAGCACCGCCCTGCAATTAGACGGGCTAAGACAAGACAGCGCCGCCACACACCTGCGCCGAACGCTGATGGACAACGACCTCGAGCGGGTACGAAAAACCACCTCACACGCCCGCGGACGAATGGATAATTTAATTGTGCGCGCCCCGATGGACGGACAATTGAGTTTCCTCAACGTTACGCTCGGCCTGCGGGTGGGACAATCGGAAAGCATTGGCGAAATAAAAGTGATGGACAATTTCAAGATACATACCCGATTGAGCGAGTATTACATCGACCGCGTACAGGTGGGATTGCCTGCATCGGTAACCTATCAGGGAAAGAAATATCCGCTACGCGTGTCGAAAGTCGTTCCCGAAGTGAAAGACCGGCAATTTGATGTGGATTTGGTGTTTACGGAGACCATGCCCGACAACGTACGCATTGGCAAAAGTTTCCGGGTGCAGGTGGAGCTGGGACAACCGGAAACGGCCATCGTCATTCCACGCGGCGATTTTTTCCAAACCACCGGCGGACAGTGGATTTATAAGTTGAACAAATCGGGCGACAGGGCAGTGAAAACACCCATCAGCGTTGGTCGGCAAAATCCGGTGCAGTACGAAATAGTGAGCGGACTGCAAGCCGGCGACCGCGTGGTGGTGAGTGGATACGCTAATTTTGGCGATGTGGAGGAACTGGTAATAAAATAGTTTTAAGTGCTGAGTTGGTAATTATTAGTAAGTTTAAGGTTTAAAGTTTGAAAATTTATCAAACCGCCGGCTGCAAACTTCGGTTTTCGGACTTCTAACAGTCTATTTAGTATTTGGTAATTAATAATTTGTAATTAAAAATATATGCTGTTACATTATCTAAAAATCGCGTGGAGAAATCTCCTGAAATACAAAACCCAAACCATCATCAGTGTATTGGGATTGACCATCGGCGTGGTGTTTTTCGCGTACGGATACCATTGGTATAAATACGAAACATCGTATGACGGTTTTTATCCTAATTCGGGCAGGATTTATCGAGTGTATGGCATTGAGAAAAACACGATGAATCAAAACGCAAAAATCCCTTATTTGGCAGTTGCCAAGATAAAAAATGGGTTTCCCGAAGTGGAGAAAATTGCCGTTCTGTACGATCAGTTTTCTATATCGTTTACTTACGAAAACGAAAGGTTGGAAATTCGGGATATCGAGAATGTTGATGAGAACTTCTTCAAAATGTTCCCTCCAATAGTAATTTGCGGTTCGTTGGACGACGATTTGTTTTTGGAAAAAGAGATAGCCGATATGGTAGTTACGGAAGATTTCGCCCGAAAGTTCTTCAATACACCCGAAGAAGCTCTCGGTAAAATGTTTATATCAACCTACAAAAACAGCTACGTCATAAAAGCGGTGATAAAAAATCCACCTGTCAATTCAAACTTTCAAGCGCAGTGTTATATTGCCGATATAAACGTAAGGGCGATATCAAGTGAGTCGGAAGAAAAAATTCAATGGACGAGCTTCTATCAAACACAACTGTATGTTCAGTTGCATAAAAACGCAAACAGAAAGGCTTTTGAAGAAAAATTGCGCAGCTACGCGGTCGATAATGATTTAAACACTAATTTGTTGTTCGCGATAAGCCCATTGAGAACCGTTAAGTACGACATTCAACAAGCAGGAAACGTGTTTGAACAACATAACAGCCTCAATTTAACCTACATACACACATTCCTGTTTGTCGGCGTGTTGCTGATTTTATCGGTTTTCTTTAACTACCTGAACATTCTTATCAACAGTATAGTGCAACGAACGCGCGAAATGAATCTTCGTAAAGTGTCGGGGGCACACACCCGAAATCTTTTTGTACAACTTTTTGTAGAAATTGGTTTGTTAATCTTGTTTGTTATCCTCTTATCCTTATCTGTTGCCGAATTAACTGCATCATCTTTCGAGAAAGTGTTTCAAACCGTTATCCTGAAACATCAATTGTTCGGAATACTTTTTGAGACTATCGCCATAGTGGGTGTTTCGCTTTGCAGTATCGTTTTTGTATCCCTTTACCGATTTCTCCAAAAAACATCTTTCAGGAAAAACATTACCCGTGTTCAAATGCAAAGAACACTGTCTGCGGGGAAAATAAGTATGGCCGTTCAACTGCTTGTCTTGTCGGCGCATTTTTTATGATGAGTGCTCTTGCTTTTTGGAGACAAGTGCGATTTATGCAAACTTCCGATTGGGGAATACAAACAAAAAACACCATTCAGGTAGGCGTTATGGGAGGTCCCAATAAAAAAGTTATTCTTGAGGAGATTAAGCAATTGGCCACCGTTGAAGAAATTTGCCCCACCGAATTATTCACAGTTAGCAACGAAGCTGGACCTTTTTCTCAAAACAATGTGAATTGGGAAGGCAGGCAACCCGATTACAGGCCTTTTTTCCAGACAGTGGATGTGGGGTTGAATTTTGCCTCATTTTTCGGATTGGAAATAATACAAGGACGCGATTTTACGGAAGCTGATTGGAAGACGGATGTTGCCAAAACGTTAATCAATGAAGAGGCTGCCCGCGTAATGCAACTGACAGATCCGATTGGGCAGAAAATAGAAATCGACCTTGATTATTATACACCCGAAGGGCCTGGTAGGGGAACGATGGAAATAATTGGCGTATTTCGTGATTTTCACGGCATCGGGCTTAAACAACCCATTATGCCGATGATACTGAAAAGCGTATCGTCGTGGCGCGAAACTATTTATTACGTGCGCTCCACACCAGGAACGGAAACGGAGACGCTACAGTCCATCCGTTCAATTTTAGAAGAGTATATTGAAGAATCTCAGGTTTCTAAGATTCCGCTCATAACAATGACCGACTTATTAAACAAACTAAGCCAACCCGAGCAGGATCTGTTGAAACTTTTCCTCACCGTTTCTTTGCTCTGTATTCTGATTGCCGTTTTCGGCATCTATTCCGTGTCGCAGCGCGAAACGCAACGCCGCCGCAAGGAAATTGCCATTCGCAAAACGGCGGGAGCGAAAACGCGCGAGATAATGGTGATGTTCATTCGCGAGTACCTGATTATTACGCTTGCAGCGTGCGCCGGGGCGTTCCCGTTGGCCGGATTATTTATGCACCGTTGGCTGCAAGGGTTTGCCTATCGCATTTCCATTTCGTGGTGGATGTTTGCGGTGGTGAGTTTGGTTGTGGCGGTTATCGTGCTGCTTACAATTTTTAGTCAGGTAAACAGAGCGTCAAATCAAAATCCGGCGGAGGTGGTGAAATCGGAATAAAAGTCTAAAGTCTTGACTCTTAACTTTTATCATCTAAAAAACAAGTATATGTTCAAAACGGCACTTAAATTAATATTCCGAAATTGGTGGCGCAACAAAACGTTCACACTTATTTCCATCCTCAGCCTTACCGTGGGTATTGCTTGCACGGCTCTGCTGATTTCTTTCGTCAGCTACGAATACGGAATCGAGAAGAACAATCCCAACCGCAATAAACTGGTGTGGGTGATGCAGGATATGCCGTCCAACCCCGGAGAAAAAGTGGCGTATATGAGCAGCGATGTTCCCAAACAACTGCAAGAGAAGTATCCCGAAATGGAAGGGTTCCTGCAACTGAACAGTTTTGGCATGAAGTATATCGAGGTGAACAACCAACATCTTGAGCCAATGGAAATTCTCAACGTGGATGCCTCTTTTCCGGAATTCTTTCCGTTCGAACTGCTGTACGGTTCATGGAACGCTTTCCACAATCCGCAGTCGATCGTTCTTAGCGAAAAGCAGACACAAAAGTTTTTCGGCAACGAAAACGCTCTGGGAAAACAGATTACGGTGTGTAAGGAGGACGGTTTCGGCTCGGAAAAAATAATCGTTTACACGGTTGGGGCAGTAACAAAAAGCCGCACGCAGTCGGCCATTATCTTCGACGGGCTTGTCTGCGACCCCGAAAACAACTGGGGCGGTCCCACACTGTTGATGATGCCGGTGCATACAGACCGCTCCCAATTTGAAGAAAAGGTGAAGAAAGACCGGATACCGACGCTCGCAGGAGGACAGTATTATTTTTATTCGTTCGATCAATCCATTTCATCCACTTATAACCAGCAACAACTCAATTACTGGCATTACAGAAAAAACAGCCTGTTGCTCGTCGGGCTGATTTCCGCGATCCTGGTGTTCCTCACGGCAGTGTTCAATTACGTGAACATGAGTTTTTCACGCGTCCTGCAACAGGTAAAAGCACTCCACACACAAAAATTGATGGGTGCCCGCGCATCCGATGTGCGGATACAGATTTTTGCGGACACCTTCCTTGCCGTTCTCATCTCTTTCGTATTGGCAATACTGATGATGCACGATTTGCTGCCGGTTTTCAACCAGGTGGTGTCGGTCGATTTTTCACCGGGATATTTCTACAGCAAAGATTTTTACCCGATACTGATACTGTTCATTGTTGTGCTTACGGTGATCCCGGCCTGGATAATGAGCCGGAAAATCAGCCGCCTGTCGGGAAGCGACTACCGCCTGTTTTTCGCTACCCGTAAAAACCGATGGATTGGCACGTTGATTACCGTGCAGTTTGTTGTTGCTTTCGCTTTGATCATCGCCACCCTTACGGCAAACCGGCAGGTAAGCCTGGTGAAACAAACCGGCAACCGGTACCGGAACCTGATAGAGATATCTGGGGTGATGGAGATTCAGGAACTTCAAAAACTGACATCCCGGTTAAAAAATATTCCCGGCGTATCCGGTGTTTCCATAGGAAACCTGCCCGTGATGAACTCATGGATTATGCACGGCACGTTACGAAAAGAAACCGGGGAAGAAATTGAAACGGCGGTGCTGCAACTCTCGGGAGATGAAGAATTATTAGACATACTTAATCTCCGGCAACTTTCGGGAGACGATTGGAGGTCATCATTCCAAATCAATCCATATTCGGTACTGGTGAACAAGACGTTTGTCGATATATTGGGCAAACGGGAAACGGAGTTAACGAACGAGCCCTTATCCAAGTATTTCGATGTGGGAGATTCGGTATCCGTTATCGCCGGAGTAGTGGAAGATTTTCACTTCAATTCCTTAGAAGAAAAAACAACGTCGTTTGTGATAGGGCGATATGCTTATGATCCGAGATACACCAGCACATTGCGTGTCAGGCTCGACGGCAAGAATGATTCCGAAACCTTTTCCGCCATTAAATCGGCATGGAGGCAAACCTTTCCCGATGACGGGTTCACTTACATCGACACCTATAATGAATTTATCAAACTCAACATTAAAATCTTCGAGATGTCGCGTCTGCTCAACATGTATTCGTTTATCAGCATCCTGCTTACCTGTTTCGGCTTGTTCGGTATCACATTTTATGCGGTTCGTCAACGCACCAAAGAAATCGGTATCCGAAAAATCAACGGGGCGAAAACGCCGCAACTCTTATGGTTGCTGATGAAACCGATATTTATATGGATGGCAATAGCCTTTGTGGTAGCAGTGCCGATAGCGTGGTGGTTTATAGAAAGATGGTTGCAACAGTTTGTTTACCGGATAGATGTATCGGTAAGCTCGTTTTTACTTGCATTGTTATTAGTCGCCGTTATCACATTTTTAACCGTTAACTGGCACGTATGGCGCACGGCGCGAAGCAATCCGGTGGAGAGTTTGAAATCGGAATAAAAACAAGGAATTAACGTGCCAATATGCTAATGAGTCAGTCTATTGCTGAGAATAAAAAGGATAACATACAAATAAACAACAGCCGGCTGTCTTAATTTTTAATTCTTCATTTTTAATTATTTATTATTGACTCTTGGCTCTAAAATCTAAAAAAAATGCAAACAAAAACAATTTTTTTCGCTCTCGCAAGCCTGTTTTTACTGACAAGTTGCACTGGTAAAAACAAACAACCAAAAGACGAATCGCCTTTGAATAAAACAGAACAGACCGAAGCCGTGGACACCAACAAAGTTTACGAGGTATGGGAAGTGGACGAACCGCCTGTTATGCCTTAAACCAAATTAATTCGGTTATTGACAAAACTAATAATAAACGGGTGAAGCGACTTCCAAGTCGCTTAAGAAAAGAATAAAGCGAGCCGGAACTCGCTTCACCCACTCTAAAAATCAAAAAAATATGTTCAAAACAACTCTAAAACTCATTTTCAGGAATTGGTGGCGTAACAAAACGTTCACACTCATTTCCATGCTCAGCCTTACCGTGGGCATCGCCTGCACGGCATTGTTGATTTCATTCGTCAGCTACGAATACGGCATCGAGAAAAACAATCCCAACCGCGACCAATTGGTGTGGGTGATGCAGGGATCTTCTGATGACTCGGGATCCAAATGGGCATTTATGAAAAAGGAAATCGCCGGACAACTCAAGCAAAAATATCCTGAAGTGGAAGATGTTTTGCAGTTTGGTTCGCCGTTTATAAAGTATGTTGAGGTAAATAACCAAAAGTTTGATGCACCTGTCATTCTCAATGTAGATGCTTCGTTTCCGTCGTTCTTCCCGTTCGAGTTGCTTTACGGAAGTTGGAACGCTTTCAATAATCCCAACTCCATTCTCCTGAGTGAAAAACAGGCACAATTGTTTTTTGGCGATGAAAATCCGATAGGCAAACAGATACGGATTTCCGAAGTTTTCGGAAATGACAACGATTACACGGTGGAAGGTGTAATAAAAAATCGGGAACAATCGGGTATTGCTTTCGATGCTTTATTTTGTAATCCGGATACAAAAGACGGAGGAAACACGTTTTTAAAACTCGCAAAAGGAACTAATTTGCAGCAATTTGAGCAGAAAGTAAGAAAAGAGAAATTAGCAGCGAAAGACAAAGTGTATTATTTTTATGATTTCGACGATGCTCTCTCTTTCGAAAATTCGAGACACACCAAACTGCATTCCCGAAAAGATACTTTATTACTTATCGGGTTTATTTCAGCTATTTTAGTGCTTCTTATCGCTATTTTCAATTATGTGAATTTGAGTTTTTCGCGCGTGTTGCAGCAAGTAAGAACCCTGCATACGCAAAAACTGATGGGCGCAAAACCTGTTGACGTGCGGTGGCAGATTTTTTTGGATACGTTTCTCACAGTTTTCATCTCGTTTGTACTGGCGATGTTCCTGATGCACGATTTATTGCCCGTTTTCAAACAGGTAGTGGCCGTCGATTTTTCATCGAGATATTTCTACAACAAGGACTTTTTCCCGTTACTGATGCTGTTGATTTTTCTGCTGACGGTAATTCCCGCCTTAATAATAAGCCGGAAAATCAGTCGCCTGTCGGGAAGCGATTACACCCTGTTTTTCGTAACCAGGAAAAACCGTTGGATAGCCGCTATGGTGACGGTTCAATTTATCGTTGCTTTCGCGCTTATTATCGGAACACTAACGGTAAACAAACAGGTTAATCTGGTAGAAAAGGACATAGAGCGTTACAAGGATGTGATTGAGGTGGGAAGTCCGCTTGCTAAAGAATCCATCGTGCCATTCGAGTCTCGGTTGAAAAGCATTCAAGGCATCCAAAGCTACGCTTTCAGTGAAGGTGGAGTAAATTCCATATTTGTTGGTGAAAACACTTTCCGGAAAAAGAACGGTGAAGAACAAAAAAGTAATGTGTTGCTGATTACCGGTAGCGATGGATTTGCCGAAGTATTGCAACTTAATCAGATTTCAGGTGTTGGTTGGGACAGTGCACACGAAAAGTATCCCCATCCGGTTTTCGTAAACAAAACATTTGCCGATGTAGCCGAAACATCGCCGGAGAATATGGTAGGTAATTCGTTGCGCAGTTATATTGACAACCATGACTCGTTGGCCGTTGTAGCCGGAGTGGTGGAAGATTTTTACATTGGTTCGGTGGAAAACAAAGCTATTCCTGCAATAATAAGATATAAAGATAAAACAAAGCAACTCATCAACATTTATATTCGAACGCAAAAAGGAGAAACCAAAAACGTGGTAAAATCGCTTAAACAAGCTTGGGCACAGGCATACCCCGATGATTTTTTTATGTATGGCGAAGTATATGACACTATGATTGGAGCCAACAGCAAAATCTTCGAGATGTCGCGCCTGCTCGACATGTACTCGCTGATCAGCATCCTGCTTACCTGTTTCGGGTTGTTCGGCATCACGTTTTACGCCGTGCGGCAGCGAACCAAAGAAATCGGAATCCGAAAAATAAACGGGGCGAAAACGCCGCAACTCTTATGGCTGCTGATGAAACCGATGTTCGTGTGGTTGGCGGTGGGATTTGTGGTTGCCGCGCCGTTGGCGTGGTGGCTGATGGAACGGTGGCTGCAGCAGTTTGTTTACCGGATAGATGTATCGGTAAGCTCGTTTTTACTTGCATTGTTATTAGTCGCCGTTATCACATTTTTAACCGTTGGCTGGCACGTGTGGCGCATGGCGCGGAGCAATCCGGTGGAAAGTTTGAAGGCAGAGTAAAGTCAAAGTCTATTAAATAAAACTATATTTATTAAAATATAAGATAAATAATGAAATTACTAGCATTGCCGTTTAGAGTTTTAGGCCGATTCAGACTGTATTCAATTGTCAACATGTTGGGATTGGCAATAAGTCTGGCGTGTGTTATTGTTATTACGAGGTATATCAATCAGGAAACTACCGTAAATCATTTTGCTTCGGATCTGAAACACACTTACATCTTATCGATAGAGAATCCCGAAGACGGGCGAAAACGTTTTGGTGGAGCTACTGTACGAGCCGAAGACAACATCCCCTTTCCTCCCTTGTTGAATAATCCTTCGGTAAAAAATACAACTACATTTTTTGCATACGAAGAAGACTTTATCGTTTCAGGCAACCACCGTATCAATGTAAAAGCAATAGCTGCCGACAGCAATTTCTTTAAAATTCTACCGTTTCCAATACGTTACGGAAGCCATAAAATGATTGATCCCAGCGATGCAATCATTACCGAAAAATTCGCACAAAAGCTTTTCGGGAAAGAAAATCCAATAGGGAAAAAATTCACCCACTCTTCGGGCGACGAACTAAAAGTGGTTGGAGTTACCGGAAAGCCTTCTTCCAAATCGTTCCTCGCTTTTGATATTCTCCTTGACAAGGATCAGCGCCAATTTATGGCTATACAAGCGTTTACCCTGATCAAATTACACACAGGAGCCGATGTGCGGAAATTAAACGACAGCAATAGACAGTTAGACGAGTCGAGATCTGTCGCTCCCAATCCTGTCCGTCTTCAGTTGTTTCCCTTGAAAGATTTTTACTTCGACCGTACACACGAGGTATGGAAAATAACACGTAACAATGATCTTTCGGTATTTGTGAAGGGGAACAGAGATGCCGTGAAAATACTTCTCGTTGTAGGTATACTCATCTTGTTGGTGGGGCTTTTTAACCTCATCAATATCTATACGGTCATCACATTGAAACGCGGAAAGGAGTTTGGTGTAAAAAAAATATTCGGAGCCGGTAAAGGACAAATATTTTGGCAAATCTATGGTGAAAATCTCCTGATGACGCTTATTGCGGTCTTTTTAGCCTGGTTCTTCATCGAGATAGCACAATCGTATTTATCAACCCGGCTTAACTTTGAGGTGATACCAAACCCTGTGTTCAGTATCTTATTTTCAGTTTTAATCCTGATTTTTCTGCCTTTAATAACCTCACTACATCCTTATCTCAGGTATCATTATTCAAAGCCCATCGCGTCGCTCCAATCTGTATATGTGCGAGGGGTTTCACTGGCCTCACGCAAAACGTTCCTGTTTCTGCAATATGTCATCACTTTCGGGTTGATAGTTATTGCTCTCTTTTTTATGAAACAATTGAATTATATGCTAGCCGTCAATCCTGGATACAACACCAAAGATGTAATTATGGCAAGAATGATGCACCGTGATCTGAATGCTTTCAGGAGCTCCGACATGGAAGCAGCATTCCGCAAAATAAGCGAAAATGCGACTCTTGTTAGGGACAAGATGAACAAATCGCCTTTATTTTCAGACTGGGAGTTCGGGCTTCCTGTGTATAATCTGGAAGCGAAAGTTCCGATGAAACGTTCCGACAGAAGTAATTATCAACCCGTAAGTTCTGTCGGGATGTCGCCTCAATACATGAAGATGTTCGGTTTTCAGTTAAAAGAAGGCCGCTTATGGGATTCAACCGATGTGAACGGTGAATTTAAATACATCATCAATGAATCGGCTGCGAAATTATTTGAAATAACTGATATTCGAACGGTAAAACTCGAATCGCAATATAAAAGAGAAGGAGAAACAGCGCCGATTCATCAGGTAGTGGGTATAATAAAGGATTTTCATACCGGACATTTATCCAAAACGACCACACCATTAGTAATTTCTTACACTGAACGCGGTTTCCATTTCGATTACCTAATGGCACGTTTCGTTCCCGGAAAACAGAAAGAAGCTTTAGCTTATTTGGAAAATTTATACAAGGAAATTAACAACGACGCAGAATTTACGTACAGCCTACTGGAAGACGATATTGCCAAACTTTATGAAGAAGACAAACGGATAAGCCGCGTTTACCTGTTATTTTCCATCATAGCTATTCTGGTTTCCTGTATGGGATTATTTGCAATTTCGGTTTTCGATATTCGGCAACGTTACCGCGAAATTGCGTTGCGAAAAGTAAACGGTGCTACGACAAACAATATCATGCATCTGTTTCTGAATAAATACCTGATGCTATTAGCCGTATCTTTTCTAACCGCTATTCCGATCTCATATGTTGTGATAAGCAAACACCTCGAAAATTTCGCTTATAAAATTTCCGTTTCATCATGGATAGCGATGTTTTCCGTGATATCGGCAATTATTGTAATTTTCGTATCGCTGCTTACCCTCGTGTGGCAAATAAAGACTGCCATGAGAACAAATCCCGCGAATGCACTAAAGTTGGAATAATCGCAAAGACACAATTGGTAATTAATAATTTATAATTTAAAAAAACTATGATTAAAACAGAAAACTTACAAAAAATCTTCCGCACGGAAGAAGTGGAAACCTGGGCATTGTCCGAAGTAAACATCGAAATCAACGAAGGTGAGTTTGTCGCCATTATGGGGCCGTCGGGCTGCGGAAAAACCACGTTGCTCAATATATTGGGTTTGCTGGACAACCCCACATCGGGACAGTATTTCCTCAACGGAACCGACGTATCTAAATTTACTGAAAACGAACGGACAAACTTGCGGAAAGGTATTATTGGTTTCGTGTTCCAAAGTTTCAACCTCATTGAGGAACTCAACGTGTACGAAAACATCGAGCTTCCACTCTTATATATGCGAATCCCGGCCGCCGAGCGAAAACAACGGGTGAAAGAGGCAATGAACCGTATGGCCATTTCGCATCGGGAGAAACATTTTCCGCAGCAACTTTCGGGCGGTCAGCAACAACGCGTTGCCATTGCTCGTGCCGTAGTCGCCAATCCCAAGCTTATCCTTGCTGACGAACCTACCGGAAACTTGGACAGTAAGAACGGCGCAGAAGTGATGAGTTTGCTCACTGATTTGAATAGTGAAGGAACAACCATTGTGATGGTTACGCACAGCCAACACGATGCCGGTTATGCCAACCGCATAATTAAATTGTTTGATGGCAAAGTGGTACCGGAAGTGGTGTTGTAGTCATATTCCTTAAAAGAAAATCCCTTGCAAATTATTTATTTGCAAGGGATTTTCTTTCTTAGCGGAAGCGGGGGGATTCGAACCCCCGGTACAGTTACCCGTACGTCAGTTTAGCAAACTGGTGGTTTCAGCCACTCACCCACACTTCCCGGTAGGACTTCCGACCAAATTGGGTGCAAATATACAAGATTGTTTTCATCTTGTCAAAAAAAACGGAAGATTTCTATTTAAATCTTCCTACATTTGTGCAGTTTTTCAAATCACTTTTGGACGTATGGAGCAGAAACCAAAAAGAAAAGGCAGGAAAATTTTTCTATGGGCAGTACTTTCCCTGTTGATGATAGTAATTGTGGGGGCAGTTGTTGTCAGAAAAACCATTTTCAAGCCATTCAACCTGGAAGAAACGGTGTACATTTATATCGATAACGAGAAGAACTACGAAGAGGTAATCACCCAATTAAAAAAAGCGGACCTGCCGTCGGAACAACTCTTCAGGATCTTGTCGGAAAGAATGAACTATCCCGGCAACATAAAAACCGGAAGATACGCCATTAAAGACGGGATGACCATGCTCGACGTGATTCGCGTGCTGCGTGCCGGAAATCAGACACCGGTAAAACTCACGTTCAACAATGTCCGCACCAGGGAAGACCTGGCCGGCAGGATCTCACAGCAACTGATGATGGACAGCGCCCTGCTAGCAAACGCACTGAATGATCCGGAAAAAATAAAAGAGGCCGGGTTTGACGAAAACACGCTGCCGGCCCTGTTTATCCCCAACACCTATGAAGTATACTGGGATACAAGCATTGACCATCTCCTCAACCGGATGAAAAAGGAATACGACCGATTCTGGGATGACGCCCGGAAAAGTAAAGCGGAAAAAATCGGATTGTCACCGGTGCAGGTTTCTACGCTGGCATCGATTGTGGAAGAAGAGGCCACCTACTCCGAGGAGTATCCGGTTGTGGCCGGATTGTATCTCAACCGGTTAAAAAAAGGGATGCGGCTGGAGGCTGATCCGACGGTGAAATTTGCCGTTGGCGATTTCTCGTTGCGGCGTATCTTGTTCCGCCACCTGGAAGTGGAATCACCTTATAACACCTACAGGAATACCGGATTACCACCCGGGCCAATCCGAATACCATCCATCCAGGCTATTGACGGAACCTTGTCTCCACAACAGCACAATTACCTGTTCATGTGCGCTAAAGAAGATCTGTCGGGAAAGCATAATTTTGCGGCCACTCACGCAGAGCATGCGCGCAATGCAGCGCGTTACCAGCGAGCGCTCAATGAAAGGGGTATCTTTTAAAACACCTCAGAAAGTTATCTCGTCGGGGTGGATACCCGTCCGGTAATTTCTGTCGAGTGACCGGATGAACTGCATCTCTTCCGAGGTGAGTTCAAAATCAAAAATATCCAGGTTGGCTTGTTGCCGTTCTTTACCGGACGACTTGGGAATAGCAATCACTCCACGCTGAAGATTCCACCTCAACACGACCTGAGCGGTTGATTTTCCATACCTCCCTCCTATTTCCTGCAATACCTGCTCTTTGAGAAGAGGGATCTTATTGCTACCCAACGGGCTCCAGGCTTCACATATGATTCCGTTTTCGGCACAGAACCCGACCAAATCATCCAATACCACATAAGGATGCATCTCGACCTGGTTCACAGCCGGTGGAATGTTTGCCTCTTCCAGAATTGTTTCAAGATGATGTTGCAGGTGGTTGCTTAATCCAATGGCTTTCGCTTTTCCCGAAGCGTAGATCTTCTCCATTTCCCGCCAGGTGGAAACAAGTTTATTTTTTACGGGCCAGTGGACCAGGTAAAGATCGATGTAGTCGATATCCAACAGTTGCATGCTTCTGTCGAAAGCCTGCGGAACGGCGTCTTTCACCACATCATCCCCCCAAAGTTTGGTGGTAATAAAGATCTCTTCACGCGGTATTCCGCTCTCACGAATAGCTTTGCCGATCGGAGCTTCGTTGCCGTATAAAGTTGCCGTGTCAATATGCCTGTAACCCACATCCAAAGCCGTCCTTATAGCACGATAAACATCATTATCTGTTTTTCCAATTCTGTAGGTTCCTAGACCCAGCATAGGTATTTTGATACCGTTATTCAATAAAGTATATTCCATGTTTATACGTTTTTCAACCGTTTTATCACATTGTCCTTATCCCGGTATATTTGTTCAATAAGCCGTTGAATACTTTCAAATTTTTCATCCCCACGGATGAAATCGATAAATTCAACCGTCAGCGACTCGTTGTACAGGTCTCCGTCAAAATCAAAAATATTTACTTCTACACTGATCTCCGTTCCGTTTTGCAATGTCGGGCGCGTACCGACATACAACATTCCCTGATGTGTTCTATCCCTAAAGTGAACCAACACGGCGTAAACTCCGAGCAGGGGAATTACTTTATATTTCTCCCAAGCCTTCACGTTAGCAGTCGGAAAGCCGATAGTACGCCCTACCTGGTAACCTTCCACAATTTTTCCCGACAGGGTGTAATTGTAAGTCAGCAACTGATTGGCTTTCGCAATTTCGCCTTTCATCAACAAGCGCCTGATCCGCGAAGAACTCACATCTTCGTCATCCACACGCATCTCCGTAGCCTGAATAATGTTCATCCCCACGGCTTTGCCGTATAATACATACTCCTCAATGCCCTCTTCCCGATTGTGTCCGAACCGGTGATCGTAACCAACCAGCATCGTGTGGACGTGAATCTTCTCTTTCAGTATCCGGGTAATAAATTCACTGGCCGTCAGCTTCGACAGCTCCCTGGTAAACGGCAAACTGATGCAATAATCTATTCCTGTTTCAGCCAACTGCTCCAGTTTTTCTTCATAACCGCAAAGCAGTTTAGGCTGATAATCGGCGTGCAGCACCTTTCTCGGATGCACAGGAAAAGTGATCACGGCTGACGGCAGACCCAACCGGCCAGCTTCCGTTTTCACCTGTTCTATCAGGTGTCGGTGGCCGATGTGAACTCCGTCAAAAAAGCCCAGAGTACCGGCGACTTCGGGCAGTCCCGTTTCAATTCTATGAGTTAAATCAATGACTTGCAAAATCTCTTCTTTTGTGAGTACTCTTAACGTTTGAACGTTGTTTTTGGTTTTTGGCACGTAACAAAAGACCCCGAAACAGAATTTCGAGGTCTCACCACCGTCTGTGCCGTATGTTAGATTACGCCAAACTTCCTGAACATTTTTTCGATATGATCTATGGCGTAGTCAATTTGTTCGTATGTATGTGTAGCCATCAACGAGAAACGGAGAAGGGTTTCGTTGGGTGCAACGGCAGGCGGAACAACCGGATTCACAAAAATCCCTTCCTCAAACAGTTGTTTCGTAATGGCAAACGTTTTCTCGTCGCTGCGTATATAGAGCGGAATAATCGGCGTGGAAGTAGGTCCTACCTCGAACCCGCGGTCTTTGAATTGCTGAATGGTGTAATGCGTCAGCTCCCACAAATTCTTTATCCTTTCGGGTTCCGCACGCAAGATATCCAGAGCTGCAGATGCAGCGGCTGTAGCAGCAGGTGTTATGCTCGCACTAAAAATATAAGTTCGGGCATTGTGTCTCAGGTAGTTGATCGTGTGATAATCCCCCGCGATGAACCCACCGATAGAGGCCAGGGATTTGCTGAAAGTCCCCATAATAAGGTCCACATCGGGAAGCAATCCGAAATGGTCGCAAGTCCCCTTTCCGTTGTACCTCTTTCCCAAAACTCCCAAGCCGTGCGCTTCATCTACCATGATGTTGGCGTTATACTTTCTGGCCAGCTTAACAATTCCCGGCAAATCCGCCAGATCTCCTTCCATACTGAATACGCCATCCACCACAATCAGTTTCACTTTGTTGGGATCGCAGCGCTTCAGTTGTCTTTCGAGCGATACCATATCGTTGTGACGGAATTTGAACTTGGTAGAGAAAGAGACACGAATACCTTCGATAATGGAAGCGTGGTTCCTTTCGTCCCAAATGATGTAATCCTCTCGTCCGGTAACCGCACCCAGCACCCCTTCGTTAACCGTGAATCCGGTGGAGAAAACGATGGCGTCATCTTTTCTTAAAAAATTTGCCAGCTTACGCTCGAGTTCTATATGAATATCCAGTGTCCCGTTTAAAAAACGGGAACCTGCCATACCTGTTCCGTATTTTTGGGTGGCTTCAACAGCTGCTTCTTTTACTTTTGGATGATTGGTGAGTCCCAAGTAAGCGTTTGATCCAAACATCAACACTTTCTTACCGTTGATAACCACCTCCGTATCCTGATCGCTTTCGATAACCCTGAAATATGGATAAATGCCTGCCGATTTAAATTTCTGCGGAGCATCATATTTCATCATTTTCTCTTTTAACAGATTCATCAGATAAAAATTAAAATGAGTTGGATATTTTATCTATTTCCAATAAAAACCAGGATACAAAGATACGAATATTTCTCATAATGCGAAGTGGGCGGGTAAAAATATACCTACGAAGAAAAGTGTCTGACAATAAGAGACTTCATCGCTATTTCACTCCTGTTTCGTGCTATTGAAAAACCGGTCGTGGTGTATAAAAAGCAAAATCAAACGTAAACATTTTCAGGAGAAAAACGTTTAACAGGGTAGGATTAACGAATCATTTAAAAACGAACACTATGGTAAGTAAAAATTTAGAAAAAGCTATTAACGAACAAGTTAATGCAGAATTCTGGTCGGCCTATCTCTATCTGTCCATGTCGGCTCATTTCGCCAATGAGGGATTGATGGGGTTTGCAAACTGGTTTAGAGTACAGTTTCAGGAAGAACAAGATCACGCCCTCAAATTCATGGACTACCTGATTGCCAAAGGCAATCAGGTCGAACTGAAACCGATTGGGAAAGTAGATACGTCGTGGGAATCGATATTGAAAGCTTTTGAAGACACCCTGGCGCACGAAAAAGTGGTGACCGGACTGATTAACAACCTGGTAAGCTTAGCAAGGAACGAGAACGACTATGCAACCGAAAATATGCTTCAATGGTTTGTAAACGAGCAAGTTGAAGAAGAAGAAACCGCACAGGGAATGATTGACAGCCTGAAGTTGATCGGCACCAACGGATTCGGAATCTATACGATGGACAAAGAGCTGGCACAACGCAGTTATACTCCGCTGAACGCCACTGCAGCAGGCGCATAGATTTTTTTGTCGTACTTATTCAGGAGCCTTCTTCGTCGAAAGGCTCCTTTTTTGTTTGGTTAAATTTTCAACGAAAAGAGTCTCTGAATAAACTTTTTGGGTTTAACTTCATCTAACCTCCTGTTCTTTGTCGAACTTTGGCAAGTACAAGCATAATGTATATTAAAAACTTGAAAATGGAAAGAAAATACAAAAAGCTTCTCAAATGCATGGTGCTCGACGCTATCGGTATGGCGTCAGCTGCTTTGCCCGTCGTTGATGTTGTGTGGGCACCCATTGCGGCATCCATCAGCTACAGGATGTTCGGGGAAAAAAGGGGAAAATACACATCCGTTATCACCTTTATTGAAGAAATACTACCCGTTACCGATGTAATTCCATCGTTCACCATTTTTTGGTTTTTGTTCGATTTTCTGGGTGTCGGGGAAAAAGCAAAAACGGCCAATTCGCCTGTGGATACAGATTTTATTGAAATCAACTGATGTCGCTATAATTTTATGAATTTACGAAAACTAACCGGCTGCCTGGTCCTTTTTTTCACCCTGACAGCCTGTGCGAACACAACAGAGGAGACAAACGCGTTGTTGTGGAAAATCTCGGGAAGCGGTCTTGAATCTCCGTCCTACCTGTTTGGAACACATCATCTGGTTCCGTTGTCATTTTTAGACAGCATCACCGGCCTGGAAGAAGCGTTCGAAGCGACTGAACAAACAGTGGGGGAGCTCGATATGAACAAAATGAGCGAGATGCAGATGAAGATCATGGGTGCTGCCGTTATGCCCAACGGGTACGACTACCGGACGCTCACAAGCGAAGCGGATTTTCAGCTGCTCGACAAAACGCTGAAAGAGCTTATCGGCGTCGGGTTGGATCAGCTTGGCAGGATGAAACCGGCCATGCTGAGCAATTTAATTTCCGTCTCTTTATATCAAAAATATTATCCTGCCCTATCGGGTGGAATAAGCGTCGACCAGCACTTCCAGGAAGAGGCGGTCAGGCGTTCCCGCCCCGTACGACCGTTGGAAACGGCCGAAGAACAGATTCACCTGTTGCTGGGCACCCAGACCATCGAAAGACAGGCCGAGCTGCTTACCTGCATGGTGAATCATCCCGGGATGCTGAAAGAGCAAATGGACAGGTTGCAAACGGCGTACATGGCTCAGGACATTAACGCGCTGAACGCTTTGTACGAAGAGGAGTTGCCCGGAGATCCCTGCCCCGGCACCCCGGAAGAAAAAGACGCGATGAACAAGGACCGGAACGAGAGGTGGTTAAAACTCCTTCCGGATATTATGCGGGAAAAACCATCGTTCATCGCTGTCGGATGCCTTCACCTGGTGGGCAAAGACGGACTGATCGTGGGACTACAGAAGATGGGATACCGGGTTGAACCGGTGAAATAGGCAAAACTAGGTCCGTCTCTCCAGCAAGGCCACATTCTCCACGTGATGGGTTTGCGGAAACATATCCACCGGCTGTACGCGGGCGACCCGGTATTTACTGTCCAGCAGGTTGAGGTCTCGCGCCTGAGTGGCAGGATTGCAACTTACATAAACAATCCGCTGCGGTTCGGCAAAAATAATGGCCTCGATCACATCGTCATGCATCCCGGCTCGGGGAGGATCGGTGATGATCACATCGGGACGGCCATGTTCACGAATAAAATCTTCCGTCAGAATTTTTCTCATATCTCCGGCAAAAAACGACGTGTTTTCGATATTGTTGTTGCGTGAATTTTTTCGCGCATCCTCGACAGCCTCTTCCACAAATTCAATCCCGATAACTTTTCCAGCATTTCGCGCAACAAAATTGGCAATCGTTCCCGTTCCGGTATACAGATCATACACCCGTTCACTGCCCGATAACCCGGCAAACTCCCGCGCAATCTTATACAGGTTGTAAGCCTGACGGCTATTGGTCTGGTAAAACGATTTCGGACCTATTTTAAATTGCAGGCCTTCCATTTCTTCCACAATATACTCACGCCCTTTCCAACAGATTACTTCCTGGTCGGTAATGGTGTCATTGGCCTTCCGGTTAATGATGTAGAGCAGCGAAGTGATTTGCGGAAACTTGCCGGCAAGAAAATTCAAGAGCATCTCCCTTTTTTCAGCATCATCTTCGTAAAACACTACAATAACCATCCACTCTCCAACAGAGGTGTTGCGCAGGATAAGCGTACGCATCAGCCCGGTCTGGTTACGGAGGTCGAAAAACGAGAAATTGTTTTTCAGGCAAAAATCCCGGGCAGCATTCCGTATTTGGTTAGACAGGTCGTCCTGCAACCAGCATTTGTTTATATCAAGCACTTTATCGAACATACCGGGGATATGAAACCCCAACGCATCCATCTGCCTGAGCTCACTCCCTGAGCTAATCTCCTTCTCCGTCAGCCACCGTTTATCGGAAAAAGTAAATTCCAGTTTGTTCCGGTAAAAAGTGGTTTCAGGAGCGCCCAGAATGGGTGAAATTTCCGGCAATTCTACCTTGCCGATGCGCGTCAGGTTATCCTCAACCTGTTTTTGTTTGTATTTCAACTGTTCCCCATAAGGCAGGATCTGCCACTTACAGCCCCCGCATGTTCCAAAATGTTCGCAAAAAGGGTCCGCCCTGTTTTCGGAAAACGATTCAAACCGGGTCACTTTGCCTTCAGCGTAATTACTTTTCTTTTTGGTGATCTGTATATCGGCCACATCACCGGGAACGGCATACGGGACAAAAACCGTCATTCCGTCCACCCGGGCAATTGCTTTGCCTTCTGCCGCTACACCGGTAACAGGTACCTTTTCCAATAAAGGAAGTTGCTTTCTCTTTTTTGCCATTGCCTATTTTTTTGAAGGTGCAAAGGTATGCAATATTCCATTCAGCCCGTCATCTATTTTACCAGAATCTCAATCCTTCCGCTTTGTACTCCTTTTGCTTTTGCCTCCAGCACGATCGTTCCCGGTTCTTCTCCGGCCTGCACCAACGCAGTAAGCTGTCCGCTAAAAAGCTTCATTCTGGGGAGTTGGAACGATTCCAGACTGGCTGCATTTCCATTGGCAACAGCTTTAAATACACCGGCACCTTTTACCGTAAAAGAAATTTCCCTGTCTTCAACCGGGCAGAAATTTCCAGCTTTATCCACAAGCTTCACGTTGACGAACGAAATGTCCTCGCCGTCAGCGTTAATCACGTTGCGATCGGCCTGCATAACAACGCGATACGGTTTTCCAGCGGTACGCACTTCTTTCTCGGCAACCGCTTTTCCGTTGTTGTCGTACGCCACCACCTTCACCGTTCCCGGTTCATAACGGGTATCCATCCACATCAACCGGTAGCGCTTCTGCCGTTCGAAACTCTTTTGCGCTTCTGTCGTATAACTTCCTTCAAGCGGGACAGACAGTTCCTTAGTACGTTTTCCCTGGCTTTTCCCGTTGATAAACAACTCTGCCGACGGATAACTGGTGTACACAAAAACGGGCGTCACTTCCCCTTCACGCCCTTCCCAATTCCAGTGGGGCAGGATGTGCAGCGTTTCTTCCTCTTTATTCCAGTGGCTGCGATAGAGATAAAAACGGTCCTTGGGAATTCCCGCCAGATCAACCGCGCCAAAAAGGGAGCTGTGACTGGGCCACGCGCTGTAGTATGGCGTCGGTTCTCCCAGGTAATCGATGCCCGTCCAGATAAACTCTCCGATGGTATACGGCAAATCTTCGTGTTGAATAAAATCATCCTCAGGAAGATTCGACCAACCGCAATGCTCTACATCGTATGAAGAGGCCTGATGATCATCGTACTGCGCCATGGATTTACGCTCCACCGGAAACTTGTATACCCCTCGGGAACTAAGCGTAGATGCCGTTTCACTGCCTAAGATTACCTGTTGCGGTAAGCGGTCGTACGCCTCCTGATAACGAAACGGACGATAATTGAATCCTGGAACCTCCATCACGGCCCCCATGTTGTTGGAAAGCACATGGTCGGGACGGTCCATTCCGTTGGTTACCGGACGAGTCGGGTCTTCGCGGTGGCAAATATCTTGCAGGAAACGTGCCACCCTTGAACCGTGCTTGTCACTTTGCTCCTCTACTTCATTGCCTATGCACCACATCACCACACTGGGATTGTTCCGATAATGATGCAGCACGTTCGTCAGGTCCTTCTCCGCCCACTCGTTAAAATAGCGGTTGTAGCCGTTTTTCACTTTCGGAATGGCCCATTCGTCAAACGTTTCCACCATCAGCATCATTCCCATTTCATCGGCAATCCGAACATATTCAGGTGCAGGCATATTGTGTGAAGTGCGGATAGCGTTTACACCCATATCCTGCATCGTACGGATCTGGCGACGGATGGCAGCTTCGTTCACTGCAGCCCCCAGCGGTCCCAAATCGTGATGCAGGCATACACCCTGAAATTTTATCTTCTCGCCATTCAGGTAAAAACCGTCGTTGGGCTTAATCTCCAGGGTACGTATGCCGAAAGGCGTAGTGTACTCGTCAACCAATTGATTGTTTTCGTAGAGCCTGGACACCGCCGTATACAGGTTCGGCTGTTTAATCCCCCACAATTGGGGATTTTCCACGGCCAGGTTTTGTGAAAATTCACCCATGTCGGCTTTAGAGAGCGTATTCTCTGCGGAAGCGATTGTATTGAACGACTTGTCCCGGATCTCGGTAACCAGTTTCAGATTGCCTTCTCCGGAGGCATGTACCCGGGTGCGGACATTCACACGCGCAACATCTTTTTCCACAACAGGCGTTGTAACGTAAGTCCCCCAGATGGGAATGTGTGTCTTGTCCGTAACGATCAGGTGAACGTTTCGGTAGAGTCCCGCACCGGGATACCAGCGCGATTGTTCTTCAAAATTTTCGAGGCGGACTGCAAGCACATTCTCCTTTCCATCGTTGTTTATAAGACCGGTAATATCAAGATAAAACGTGTTGTATCCGTTCGGCCAATATCCAGCCTCTTTCCCGTTGACGTAAACTCGGGCATTGCTCATTGCCCCGTCGAACTGAATTTTCACCCGCTTGTCACCGGTAAAATCCGGAATCGAGAATCTATTCCTGTACCATCCGGCGCCGGTGAAAGGAAGTCCTCCCGTCCTTCCGTAATGTTCGGTCGCTTTTGTCTGACCGTCCTGGACAATAGCCATCCGGTGGATATCGTTAGACCGGTCAAACGGGCCGTAAATAGCCCAATCGTGGGGCACCTCCACCGACTGCCAAGAGGCATCGTTGAAATTTATTCCCGAGGCAGATGCGTTGTCTTCACGCGAAAACTTCCAGCCTTTTTTTAACGTTAATTGTACACGGGTTTGCGCTTCAGCAGAAAAAGTCACTGCTAGATAAAACAGAACCATCAAAAGTTGAGCTATCCTCATAAAAAGAAATTTTATTGTATTGAGTTAGTAAAATTCAGTAAAAATGTTCAATCCAGAGGTTTGGTCATATTCCCGGGTTTCACCCATTCATCGAAGTCTTCGGCGGTAACATAACCCAACCGCACCGCCTCCTCCTTTAAGGTGGTTCCGTTTTTGTGAGCAGCTTTGGCTATCTCGGCCGCCTTGTAGTAACCGATTTTTGTATTCAAAGCCGTTACAAGCATTAAGGAATTATTCACCAATGCCTTGATTCTTCCTAAGTTCGGCCTTATTCCTGAAACGCAATGTTCATTGAAAGATACGGCGGCATCTCCAAGAAGGCGGGCGCTCTGTAAAAAGTTCGCCGCCATAACCGGTTTAAAAACATTTAATTCAAAATGGCCCTGCATGCCGGCGACACCTATCGTCACATCGTTTCCCAGGATTTGTGCGCAAACCATCGTTACAGCTTCTGCCTGAGTAGGATTCACCTTCCCCGGCATGATGGAAGAACCCGGCTCATTGGCAGGGATCGTTATCTCTCCAATTCCACTTCGTGGCCCGGATGCAAGCATACGGATATCATTGGCTATCTTGTTAAGCGAAACCGCCACCTGTCTCAATGCTCCGTGCGTTTCAACCAGGGCATCGTGTGCGGCAAGTGCTTCGAATTTATTTTTTGCAGTCACGAAAGGCAACCCGGTAAACTCCGCTATGTATTTTGCTGCGAGGACATCGTAATTTCTGGGAGCATTCAGGCCGGTCCCTACCGCGGTTCCGCCAAGAGCCAGTTCGGCCAGGTGAGTCAAGGTGGTTTCAATGGCTTTTATACCGTATTCCAGCTGAGCAGCATATCCACTGAACTCTTGTCCCAATGTCAGGGGGGTAGCATCCATAAAGTGAGTACGCCCGATCTTGACCACTTCTTCCGTTTCGATGGATTTTACAGCAAGTGTTCTTTGTAAACCACGCAATCCCGGCAAGGTAACCTCAACAATTTTTTTATAGCAGGCAATGGACATCGCCGTTGGAAACGTATCGTTGGATGACTGCGATTTATTTACATCATCGTTCGGGTGAAGGGGCTTCTCTCCATCGCCGACTTCCCTCCCGGAAATCTGATAAGCGCGGTTGGCAATCACTTCGTTTACGTTCATGTTGCTTTGCGTTCCAGAGCCGGTCTGCCAGATAACCAAAGGGAACTGATCGTCCAGCTTCCCCTCCAGTATTTCATCACACACCTGCGCAATCAGGTCCCGTTTTTCCTGCGACAACACCCCCAGCTCGCAATTGGCGTACGCAGCACTTTTTTTCAGGTACGCAAATCCATAAATAATATCCAGAGGCATGGAAGCAGGCGCTCCTATTTTAAAATTGTGGAGCGAACGTGCGGTTTGCGCACCCCAGAGTTTATCAGCAGGAACTTTTACCTCCCCCATCGTATCTTTCTCAACTCTGTATTTTATTTTGGATTTTTTAGAATTCATCCCTTTTCTGATTTTCTTTATTTAACTTTTGTACCCGTTACTGCTACGGCCAAATCTTCCAACAGACGATATATTGTGCCTCATTCCCCAAGTCAGTAAAAAGGCAGACCTGCCCTTTCCTTCAAAGCCTGATAACCAAACAGCGTCCAACCTTATTAATGCGAGTAGATAATCAGGATGGAAACATCTTCTGTATATCACTGAACCAAATAGACCGCACGCTGTAGCAAAGAAACAATTTTTTACTCAACAGACCAAATTCAAGTTTAACAGCTATACCTTTTTATTATAAAAAATAATATAAAATTATTGAACAATTTGCCGGGATTTTCGTTTATTTCTTACAAAAATATTTCCCTGTTTTTGCGGTAAAATCCCGGTATCACTTTTTAATAACACTCACATGAAAAAAACAGCTTTATTATCCCTTTTGGCACTGATGATTATGGGTGGTGTCAACGCACAACAAATTAACAGACAATCGAATGCCGCTGACGGGCTGCTGTCGGGAGGCAAAACCATCCTAAAGGCCAATGTCCTGGGGTGGGCGACTCGGAATTTCGGGTTTTACGGAGAACAGATCATTAGCAAAAACATCAGCGCCGTACTGGGAGTGAACATTATGCCCCAGGGCGGGGTCCCTTATATCAGCCGTTTTTCAGATGATCCTCAACTCGAAGACATCCGGATTGGCACGTTCTCCTTTACACCCGAGGTGCGTTTTTACTTAAGCAGATCCGGCTACGGTAAAGGCTTCTATATTGCCCCATATTACAAATACGAACGCTTTAAAGCTTCAAACCTCTTAATAGAATTTGAAGATCAGAATAGTGTGCCGCAAGAAATTAACCTTAAGGGTAATTTGAATACCCACAGTGGGGGAGCAATTATCGGAATACAATGGTTAGCCGGGAAAAAGAAAAGGATCGCGCTTGACTGGACAATCATTGGTGCTCACTACGGCACGAACAAAGCCCTATTTAACGGAACTTCCAGCCATGAAATGTCTGCAGAAGAGCAAGCAAGCCTGAAACAGGAGATTATAAAGAACCTGAACGACATTGAAATTGGAGGGAAAAAAATTGCGGAGGTAGAGCGTGTTGATGTCTCTTCCACTTCGGCAGAAGCAAAGACCAAAGGCCCGTGGGCTTTTATCCGCTCTTCTTTCTCCATAGGATACAGGTTTTAAATGTAAGAAACATTTTTTAAATGTTAAAGTTTGAAAAATACATTGCTTTTTATTTTTTTAAACCTACATTTGCAGCAAAATAATTGGAATATGAACATTTCTCTTGCTAACGGATATTGGTGGCGCTACTTACAACTCAACCGGTCGTAAGGGAAGCAGTCGTATCTATAGCAAGAACTCAATAACAATAAACATAGAAGAGCCTGTCGCACCTGCGACAGGCTCTTTTCGTTGGTATCAAACAAAAAAAACAGTATATGCAGAATTTTTCAGTAGATAAGTCCGGATTTTACGGTGAATTTGGCGGAGCCTATATTCCTGAAATCCTTCACAGATGCGTTACCGAATTGCAGGACGCCTATCTCAGAATCCTGGAAAGCGAATCGTTTAAAAAAGATTTTGACCAGCTTCTCCGGGATTACGTAGGCAGGCCTTCTCCGCTTTACTGGTCTGGGTACCTTTCCGGTAAACACGGATGCAGCATCTACCTCAAACGGGAAGACTTAAACCATACCGGGGCACACAAGATCAACAATACAGTCGGCCAGATTCTTGTTGCTAAACGATTGGGGAAAACCCGAATTATCGCCGAGACGGGTGCCGGGCAGCACGGTGTGGCAACCGCTACTGTTTGTGCTTTGATGCAGATGGAATGTATTGTTTATATGGGAAAAACCGATGTGGAACGCCAAGCCGTAAACGTCAAGAAGATGCAGATGCTGGGTGCAACGGTCGTTCCGGTTACTTCGGGGAACATGACGTTGAAGGATGCTACCAACGAAGCCATCCGCGACTGGTGCTGCAACCCGACGGACACACATTATATCATCGGATCCACCGTTGGGCCTCACCCCTATCCCGATATGGTAGCCCGGTTACAATCAGTCATCAGTGAAGAGATCAGGAAGCAGCTGATGGAAAAGGAAAACCGTGCCGTTCCCGATTATCTTTTCGCCTGCGTGGGAGGGGGAAGCAACGCTGCGGGAACCATCTATCACTTCCTGAACGATGATGCGGTGAAAATCGTACTCGCCGAAGCAGGCGGCAAGGGAATCGACAGCGGAGAAACGGCAGCCACCATACAAATGGGCTCTATTGGAATTATCCACGGGTGCAAAACGTTGGTGATGCAAACGGAAGACGGACAAATCACGGAACCTTATTCCATTTCCGCCGGGCTGGACTATCCGGGTATTGGGCCCATCCACGCCCACCTGACAACTACCCGGCGGGCACAGGTAGTTGCCGTAAACGATGACGAAGCCCTAAAAGCCGCTTTCGAACTTACGCGTTATGAAGGCATTATCCCTGCATTGGAGTCGGCTCACGCACTCGCTGCGCTCGATAAAATCACTTTCAAACCGTCCGACATAGTTGTCCTGACACTTTCGGGAAGGGGGGATAAAGACCTGGAGACTTACTTTAAACAGATTGATGCAGATTGATTTAAGATTGAAAACAGGTTGTTGTATACAGTCTGGAAATCAATCTCTTTCAATCTCTTTCAATCTCTTTCAATCTCTTTCAATCTAAAAAATATGACTTACAAATTCACAACAAACTGCAAAAAGGTCATGGGCGACCTGCATACACCGGTAAGCCTTTATCTGAAAATCCGGGATGCCTTTCCCCAATCGGCATTGCTCGAAAGTTCCGATTATCATGCCAACGAAAACAGCACGTCGTACATCGGGCTGAATCCCATGGCGCATATCGACATAAACCGGGGCGAGTGCATCGAAACCTATCCCGACGGGAACACCGTCAGGAACAGGATATCCGGAGAGTTTACCATTTCCGGGGCATTAAACAATTTCATCAACAACTTCTGCATAAACGGCGACAACTCCTCCCTGACGGGGCTTTTTGGCTATACCACGTTCAACTGTGTGAAATATACCGAGGGGATCAACGTCAAGGAGAGTACCGAGGACCGTAACGACGCCCCCGACATGCGGTATATCCTCTATAAATACCTGATGGTTTTTAATCATCAGAAAGACGAACTGCTGCTGATCGAACTGCTTGGCAATGAAGAGGAAAGCAAACTCTACAAGGTGGAGAGCCTTATCAATGCCCGGAATTTTGCATCGTACGACTTTTTTATTCACGGTCAGGAATCGAGCCCCATTACCGACGACCTGTTCAAGTCTTATGTCCGGCAGGGCATTGAACACTGCCACCGGGGCGATGTGTTTCAGATCGTTCTC
Organism: Petrimonas sulfuriphila; assembly: GCA_038561985.1. Classification (NCBI taxonomy): domain Bacteria; kingdom Pseudomonadati; phylum Bacteroidota; class Bacteroidia; order Bacteroidales; family Dysgonomonadaceae; genus Petrimonas; species Petrimonas sulfuriphila. Next base: position 967,696 of record CP073276.1, read on the forward strand.
TCGCGACGCTTCGTGCAGGAATTTTCGGGAGACGACTTTAAGGTTTACCGCGCACTGCGAACCATCAACCCGTCCCCCTATCTCTTCTACTTTGATTTCGGCGGTTTTCGCATTTTCGGTTCTTCACCCGAAACACATTGTCAGATCAAGGGTAAAACCATCAGCATAGACCCTATTGCCGGAACGGCTAAGCGAACAGGGAACCTTCAGGAGGACGCGGAAGCTACCGAACGCCTCAAAAGCGACCCGAAAGAAAATGCCGAACACGTGATGCTAGTCGATCTGGCCCGGAACGATCTGAGCCGAAACGCACACAAAGTAAAACTCGATTTTTACCGGCAAGTACAGTATTATTCGCATGTCATTCATTTGGTCTCCCGCGTAAGCGGCACGCTCGACGAGGACGTTAATCCCGTCCAGGCGTTTTTCGATACCTTCCCGGCCGGGACATTATCGGGAGCACCCAAGGTGAGGGCCATGCAACTGATATCGGAGATCGAGGAACACAACCGCGGGGCATATGGCGGCTGCATCGGGTTTATCGGATTTAACGGCGATATCAACCAGGCCATAACCATCCGCACGTTTGTAAGCCGGAATAACCAGCTCTGGTATCAGGCAGGCGCAGGGATTGTATCGCAGAGCATCGAAGAGAACGAGCTCCAGGAAGTTAAAAACAAACTGGGGGCCTTGAAGAAAGCAATTGACCTCGCGGAGAAGTTGAATAATGTGTGAAGCTAAAACTGTCTAACTGTCTTAAAAAAATGAAAATTCTGATATTCGATAATTACGATTCCTTCACCTACAACCTGCGACACGTCGTCTGGGAGCTTGGGTACACCGATATAGACGTTATCCGGAACGATAAAATCGATCTGGACGATGTGGATAGATACGACAAAATCATTCTTTCACCCGGTCCGGGAATTCCGGAGGAAGCAGGAGACCTGTTACCGCTAATCCACCGATATGCGCCGGGCAAAAGCATGCTGGGGGTTTGCCTGGGGCATCAGGCGATCGGATTGTCCTTTGGCGCCACCCTCGAGAATACTCCCCTGGTGCACCACGGCGTGCAAACACCCATCAGGATGGTAGGCAGCGATTATATCTTCGATGCCCTCCCAACCCGGATAGAAGTGGGGCGGTACCATTCCTGGATTGTATCGGACAAAAACTTTCCCTCCCATCTGGAGATTACGGCCACAGATGAATCGGGCAACATAATGGCTTTGAAGCACAAAACATTAGACGTTCACGGCGTTCAGTTTCATCCCGAATCTGTCCTTACCCCGTTGGGCACGGAAATCATAAAAAACTTTTTAGAAAAATGAAACATATACTTGTCAAACTACTGGATTATCAGTACCTGAGCCGCGACGAATCGCGCGAATTATTGATAGCAATCGTGAGGGGAGAAGTGCCCGACACACAGGTGGCGGCACTTATCACCATATTTCTGATGCGCAGCATTTCGGTAGAAGAAGTGCTCGGTTTCCGCGAAGCGCTGGTGGAGATGCGGGTTCCCGTCGACCTAAAAGAGTACAAGGCCATTGATATTGTAGGTACCGGTGGCGATGGGAAAAACACGTTCAACATTTCCACTTCGGCCTGTTTTGTAGTTGCCGGAGCCGGATACCCCGTTGTGAAACACGGAAATTACGGTGCCACTTCGGTCAGCGGCTCGAGCAACGCCATGGAACAGCAAGGGGTCAAATTCACAACCGACATCCACGTCCTGAGAAAAAGCATCGAGGCCGCCAACATCGCGTACCTTCACGCGCCTTTCTTCAGCCCTGCCCTAAAAGCGGTCGCCCCGGTGAGGAAAAGCCTGGGCGTGAGAAACTTTTTCAATGTACTCGGACCGCTCATCAACCCTTCCGATCCGGAGTATCAGTTGCTGGGCGTCTACGACTTATCGATGTCGCGGCTGTACAGCTATATTTACCAGGCAAGCCGAAAAAAATTCGGTATCGTTCACAGCCTGGACGGTTATGATGAAATTTCACTCACCGGGCAATTCAAAGTGGTGACCAACAAGGGAGAACAACTTTTTATGCCCGAAGAGCTGGGGTTTAATCGTGTGAGACAGGAAGAAATTTTCGGAGGAAACACAATCGAAGATGTGGTTTCTGTATTCAACAGGGTACTCAACTGTACGGCAACGCAACCCCAGATGGATGTGGTTATTGCCAATGCCGCATTTGCCATTCAGATCATCGAAAACAAAAAACCGATTGCGGAGTGTATTGAGATTGCCAAAAACTCGTTGTACGGGAAAAAGGCATTGAATGCGCTCAAGAAATTCGTGGAAATAAACAGATAAACCACCCATATGAAAGATATTCTAAATGAAATAATCGCCCACAAACGGAACGAAATAGCGGCACAAAAAAACAGCATACCTTATTCCCTGCTGGAACGGGAACTGGCAGACTGCCATTTACCCGTCTATTCCCTCAAGGATGCGTTGCTGCAATCCAGTACAGGAATCATTGCGGAGTTTAAACGCCGCTCGCCAAGCAAGGGATGGATAAATCAACATGCCAACGCAGGGAATGCAACTAAAGGATATGAGGTTGCCGGAGCCACTGCACTATCGGTACTGACCGATTCAACCTATTTTGGCGGCACGCTTGCCGATTTGCAGCATGCAGCCCGACAGGCAAAAATACCGGTAATACGCAAAGAATTTATCATAGACGAATACCAGATCCTGCAAGCCCGGTTATCGGGTGCAAGCGCCATCTTACTTATTGCTGCAGCACTGAGCATAGAAGAAACGCATCGGTTTATCCGGTTATCGAAACAACTGGGTTTGGAGGTTTTACTGGAGCTTCATGATGAGAAGGAAATTGAATACACTTCTCTCGAAACCACCATTATCGGCATCAACAACCGGAACCTGGGTACTTTCGTAACGGACCTGAAAAAGTCGTACAGAATGGTAGAGTTGTTGCCTCGGGATGCCGTCTGGGTATCGGAAAGCGGAATTTCAAACCCAGAAACGGTAAAAGAGTTACGCAAAGCCGGATACCGGGGATTTCTTATCGGAGAAAACTTCATGCGATCAGCTAATCCCGGTGCAAGCCTGGAAGAATTTATAAAAGGAGTGCTACAATAACAAAATATACACATGAAATTAGTTAAAGTATGCGGGATGCGCGAAGCAACCAACATCCGCGAAGTAGAACAAGCGGGAGCGGATTGGATAGGATTTATTTTTTATCCGGAATCACCGCGTTTTGTGCATGAGGTTCCGGACTATTTACCCAGGAAATCCAAACGAGTTGGAGTTTTTGTGAACGCGCCGAAAGAAAAAATTAGTGAAACGATATCTCTTTTCGGATTGGATCTGGTACAGCTTCATGGCAATGAATCGCCCGAATTTTGTGAGAATATACGCCGAAGCGGGGTAAAAGTAATCAAATCCTTCCGGGTCGGCGATGAATTCAAGGAGGAAGAGGTGGAGCCCTATCACGGCAAATGCGACTATTTTCTGTTCGATACCCAAACATCGTTGTACGGCGGTTCGGGGGAGAAATTTAACTGGGAGACTCTTTTAAATTACCGTGGTAATACGTTTTTTTTACTGAGCGGCGGCATAACACCGGGCGATGCAGAAGCATTAAAAACTTTCTCGTACCCGAAATGCATCGGAGTAGATATCAACAGTAAATTTGAAATCAGCCCCGCTGTTAAAGACGCAAAGTTGGTTAAACAGTTTATTAAAGTCATAAAAAATCCGGGAAACAAGATAGACAACAAAACATTATTAATTTAGTTCCTATGTTTAAACTTGGAAAAGACGGATAGGTAGTCCAGTAAAAAAGCTATATCATTTTAGTTAACTTTGTTTTTGAGAGATAACAATCTTAACTTAAACAATATAGCTTATGAATACAAGGCAAAGTAACAAATTAGATTTCAAAGGACAAAATATTTACATAGGAATTGATGTCCATTTGAAGAGTTGGTCGGTATCGGTATTGTCGGAACATTCGGTTCTAAAGAGGTTCAGTCAATCTCCAAGTCCGGAATCGCTGCACAAGTTTTTGACAACCCATTATCCGGGAGCGGATTATCATTCGGTTTATGAAGCGGGCTTCAGCGGGTTCTGGATACATGAGAAGTTAGTAACATTGGGGATCAACAATATCGTAGTCAATCCGGCGGATGTGCCGACCATGAGTAAGGAGAAATTGCGCAAGACCGACGCGGTTGATTGCGGGAAACTGGCCAGGGAGTTACGGTCGGGAACATTAAAAGGTATTTATGTGCCGGATATAGCCACCCTGGAAATGCGTTCTTTGATAAGGTTGAGAAACAGGATCGTAAAAGACACCACGAGGGAGAAGAACCGGATAAAGTCATTTTTACGCTTCCACGGGATAGATATCCCGGAGGAATTCACACGTTATTCGGTGGGTAACTGGTCAAAGCGGTTTCTGGCATGGCTACGCGAAGTACTCCTTTCTACCGAATATGGAAAGGAAGCACTGGGGATACATATTGAGCAGTTTGTACGCCTGCGGGGCATACTCCTGGGGCAAACACGCCTGCTGCGTGCGTTATCCCGCAGTGATGCACTCAAGGAGCCAATACGTCTGCTGACTTCGGTCCCGGGAATAGGGATAACCACCGCCATGTCGTTGGCGGTCGAGATAGACGATATCGGGCGGTTTTGCAATGCCGATGCGCTGGCCTCCTACATCGGTCTGATACCGATGTGTCATTCCAGCGGGGAAAGTCAGGCAAACGGTAACATCACGGTTCGCAAGCACGCCATGTTGCGCTGTTATATAATCGAGGCTGCCTGGATAGCCATAAGGAAAGACCCGGCAATGACGATGGCTTACCAAGGGTACCGTAAACGGATGAACGCTCAGAAGGCCATCGTCAAGATTGCCCGTAAACTGGTGAACAGGATATTTTTCGTACTCAAACATGGACAGGAATATGTGCCTTGTGTTGTCAATTAACATACAATCCTACAGTGTAAGCAATTTTTCCACGGGGGAAACACTATCATAATGTTGCAGCTTTGAAGTCTGCTTAAATTAGTATGTGACCCCCGCCTATCGTAAACTGATACAGGAATTTGCAGCTCCCGCCGAAAGGACGGACAGTCTGCTGTGGAAAGATTGTTTACCGTAGGATGTAGGATCGGGTTTTCTTAGCCATATGGACAGTATCAGTAATACAAAAAGGGAGGTAGAATCTCGACCTCCCCCAGTAGCATTACTGCGTACCGTCAGGGTGCTTATTGCTGACAGGTTGCCCCCCGGCAGAGCCTGTTTCCTCTTAACACCCTGACACAAAGATAAAATTTAAAAGTTAATTAAAGTGAATTGTCCAATTTTATTTGGATTTTAAATGGAAAATAATTATGAACAGAATAGATGAGTTATTTCAACGAAAAAAGAACAACATTTTATCCGTCTATTTCACGGCTGGATTCCCCAACCTCGGTGACACCGTTCCGGTCATTCAATCGCTCGAAAAAAACGGTGTGGAACTGATTGAAATAGGCATCCCTTTCAGCGACCCTATGGCAGACGGTCCCGTCATCCAGGCGTCGGGGACACAGGCACTCAAGAACGGCATGAGCCTTCGGGTGCTCTTCGAGCAACTCTCGCGGGTCCGCTCGTCGGCGCAGATCCCTCTGGTATTGATGGGTTACCTGAACCCCATTCTTCAATTCGGCTTTAACACATTCTGCTCCGAAGCGCAACGCTGCGGGATCGACGGGATCATCATTCCCGATTTACCGTTTGCCGAATACATGAGGGAGTATAAAGCCGTTGCCGAAAAACACGGATTGCGTATGATCATGCTCATCACTACGGAAACGTCGGAAGAACGCATCCGTTTAATTGACAAAAATACTGGCGGGTTTATCTATATGGTCTCGTCGGCATCGGTTACCGGAGCAAAAACCGGTTTCGGGGAAGACAACCTGCAATATTTTAAGCGCGTTAACGCTATGAACCTCAGGAACCCCAGGCTTATCGGGTTCGGCATCTCCAACAAAATCACCTTCGATGCGGCTTGTGAACATGCTTCGGGAGCCATTATCGGCAGTAAGTTCGTCTCCTTGCTCGGAAGTGAAAAATCGGTGGAGGCTGCGGTACAAAAATTGAAAAAATCTATTGCCAATTATTAATGGGAAATTTTCAATATTCACCTACCTTTGCATGATTTTTCGGACAAATATAGCCCACATTACATTTCATGCTTTTTCAATCACATATTGGCGAGATCGCTTCGATACTGACGGCAATCTGCTGGACGCTGAGCGCCCTTTTTTTTCAAAGAGCGGGAGCGAAAGTCGGTTCGCTGTCGGTAAACATCATCCGGATTTTCCTGGGAATTTTGTTTCTGGGAGTCACCACGTTCTTCACCCGCGGGATGTTCTTCCCTATGGATGCCACTCCGTACAACTGGTTCTGGCTAGGGTTATCAGGTGTGGTGGGCTTCTTTCTGGGCGACCTGTTCCTCTTTAAGTCCTACACCCTGATCGGTTCGCGCACCTCGCAGCTTATCATGAGCCTGGCGCCGATGATAACGGCAATTATCGGCTGGCTTTTTCTGTCGGAAATACTGCCAGTAAAAAGTATCCTGGGGATTATTGTCAGCATTTCGGGAATTATGATTGCCGTCGCTGGCAAAAAACTGAAACTCAATATTCCGCTCAAGGGTTTCCTCTATGCGCTTGGCGGCGCTTTAGGGCAAGCCGTCGGGTTGGTGTTGAGTAAAAAAGGGATGGGCGATTACGATGCCGTTGCGGCAACGCAGATAAGGGCTATTTTCGGATTTGTTTGCTTCTTTTTGCTGGTCACTTTTTTGAAACGGTGGCGAAGGGTCTCCCTGGCCGTGAAAGACCGGACAAGCATGAAGTCCATCACCCTGGGAGCTGTTTTCGGGCCGTTCGTGGGCGTAACGCTATCGCTATATGCCGTGCAGCATACCCATACCGGCATTGCCGCTACGTTGATGGCACTGGTTCCCATTTTTATCATTGTGCCTTCGGCCATCATGTTCAACGAAAAAATCACCGCCCGCCAGGTAATCGGGGCAGTAATCAGTATTGCCGGGGCAAGCATCTTCTTTCTGTGAGAAAGCTTACCTTGGAACAGTGTTTTTACCGCCCGGATAAGGTGGTATCTGAATGCGCTTAGATGTATATGACATAGATCCCACAAACCCGATTCCGTTGTGTACGTTGGAGTAGGTAACCCTAGGTTCGGAGATAACATCAAACTCTTCGTCGTAATTCCACTTTTCAACCGATTTCAGGTACGAATAATAATCGTGAGACAGCGTGTAAATCCACACCTCGATTGGCGGATTTTTCACTTCGTGACTTAAATATTCCGGTTTCTCCCCCTCCTTTTCCGGTTTGGTGTGTTCCACCTTCACCGTGTATAGTTCTCCGGTGGAGACATTTAACGTATAGGCATTCTCTGTAAACAAGTTATCCGTAAAAACAGATGAACTATTTGTGGAGTAATTGTTATTGAACAGCTTTTCTAGAAAAAGGTTTTTAGGATCTCTCGCAAAAATGGGATCATCCTGTGTTTCGACAGGCAAGTTAAAAGGATAATCTTTATACTCCGTATTTTCCGCGATGATCCTCAAAAGAAAATAATGTGCCACATCGTTTTTTTGTTTTCGAACCCCAATATGCAAGCGCATCCTCCGATAAAACGGCTCGTAAAATATTTCCGGAACTGGAATATAATATCCGCCGTACCCCCATCCGCTGTCTGAATTCCAGGAATACTCGCCGTATGGATTCCAGTAGAATCCGAACGTATTGTTGCCTGTTGCCGGTACGAAAAACGTTGCCGTATCCACTTTTTCAATCGCAGCCGGTGTGGGAATAACGGTCTCCACCCATGCGGTCTCGAGGCCTAGTGCCGAAACCTTAATCTTAACCCGGTCGCCGACTTTAACGTGTGACTCGGAACGGAAATAAGAATTTCCTCTTCGAGCCCGGTACTTGGCAGTATCTATGGTGAAGCGTTGCAGTTTTTCAACAAATGTATCGTTAACGTGCAATTCCACCGAAACATCTTTCAAATAAGGCGCAGTGCTGTCGGTATCGGTGAACAAGAAACTTTTGCTGACAGCAACGCTTATTGGCTTATCGGGTTCAACAACTCCATTCATCACAATAAGCGGCTTTTCATCGGAAAAATTCACTTCAAGCATACGCTCACACGACAGCAATAGAATCGTTGTTATCAGAAACGAAATATATTTTCTCTTCATTTTAGAATCTGTCTTGAATTTTATATTTCTATTTATTTCTACTTTCTTCACGTGTCGAGAGACCTATGAACCACCCGATACAGTCGGTCAAAACTTATACGTGTAAGAAAATGATGGGATAATAGGGAAAATCGACAAACTTTTTAATACCGGTTTACTCCTGTCCTGTTTCTCTTCCCGAGTAAAAAACTCGGCCTCGGTAGCGGGCACCAGAATAAACGAATTGTGATGCGAATACGCATTGTAAATACTTAAATTCCAAATTCCCAACCGCCCTTTCTTTTTGTGGCGGTAATAATTGAAACTTAAATCGAGGCGGTGATAGGAAGGCATTTTAAAGTTGTTGAGTTTATCGATATAATCTGTTTCCTCTCCCATGTCGTTAATATACTTTTGCTTTGCCAGCGTAGCCCAGTTACCGGTAGAATATATCCAAGACGTGCTCACATCGAATTTCCTCCCGAATCTGCGCATCACTACCGCATTTATTTTGTGGCGGTTATCGTATTTCGCCGGATAGACAAGTCCTCGGTTTATTTCACCGTTCGGGAAATGACGGTTCGACCACGATAGCGTATAGCCCAGCCACCCCGAAGTATTTCCGAAAGTCTTGCTCGCCATCATTTCCACTCCGTATGATTTACTTAATCCTTGAGTTATACGCTGTTCCCAATTAAGATTACCCGAAAGCAAGGACGTACCTTCCCTATATTCCACTTGATTCCTGGAAGATTTGTAATATCCTTCCAATGAAAGGTCAAACCTGCGCCAACGCCCGAAAAGTCCACCTGAAACCTGATGTGAGACCATCGGTTTTACATTTTTTGTGATGGGGACCCACAAATCGTTAGGCAAACTTATTTTACTGCTTTGCAACAAATGTACATACTGGTTCATTTTGCCATACGATACTTTCACCGACCAATCGTTATTGAGCAGGTAACGTGCCGAAAGACGTGGCTGTGCGCTGATATAAGATCTTCCCTGCACCAGGAATCCAGAAAAATGTACTCCCGCATTCACTTTCATGCGTTCGTTCAAAATCATTTCATCTTCAGCATAGAACGAAAGTTCCTTTACCAAAACTCGTTCGTTGGCAAAAGTAACGGTATCGTTTCGCTTCTCTGTATCGTTTTCTGTTATCAAGGTAATTCCGCTTTGTTCGGGGCGAAACCGGTGGTGCAACAACGATGTCCCGAAACGAATAAAATGATTGTTCACCGGTGTATAGTCAAACTCCAGGCGATAACCTATGTCCTGAATTCCGGAACGGTAATGAGTATTCTCTTTTGTTTTATCGACCCGTCTCTCAATCTTGTCCGAATTCTCTTCCGATAGAGTTAATTCTTTTTCGCTACTCGATTTCATTACAATATCCGACGAGTATCGGCTGTAAATTAATGCAACATTGCTAAACAACTTACTGTTAATAGCATAGGCCCAATTGAGCGATGCCATTCGCGTGCCCCAACCGGTGTCAAAATTGGTTTTATTCTTATTTATTTCGTGATGTGTGTTGAATGCCGGATTAGGAGAATTGTTATCCGAATCTAAATTGTAAGAACCTTCACTTTTGGCGTTCATATTTAGAAAGAGCTTGTCCTTTCCGTCGTAAACACTTAAATACAATCGACTTTGTTCTGAAAACTTATGATTGACTTTGACATTGAAATCATAAAAAAAATATCCCACATCCGATCTGTTATAATCATCGGGATTATCTTTTTCATCTTTCTTCCCTACAAAATATAATGCAGGGCGCACGATTAAATCTAAATACGTACGGCGAAGAGAAACATTGAATGAAGTCTTCTCTTTCACTAACGGACCTTGAAAATTAAATCGCGATGAAATCAACCCGATAGAGGCCGTGCCGCCAAGTTTATTCATATCGCCGTCATTCATACGCACATCTACTACCGACGAAAGACGACCGCCATAACGCGCAGGAAAGCTGCCTTTATAAAAATCCATGGTTTTCACCGCCTCAGGATTGAATGTGGAAAACATGCCACCCAGGTGATTCACGTGATAAAGCGGATTCCCATCCACCAAGTAGAGATTTTCATCTAAATTTCCACCCCGCACGTACATACCTGCCACACCTTCGGTCCCGGCGGCCACCCCCGGCAAAAGTTGCAGGGTTTTAATCACATCTTTTTCTCCCAAAAAAGAAGGCAAAGCCTGCAGCGTCTGCGTAGTAAGTGTTATCTTTCCGGTTTCGACGTTATGTAGTGGTCCGGTTTGTCTACCCTCTATCACCACTTCTTTAAGCAAAGAAGTAGGCTCTAAAAAAAAATGGATAACCGTGTCGTTATCCACAACAAAAGTTATCTCCTGCGATGTGTATCCTACGTAACTTCCCCTTAAACGGACTTCTCCAGGGGGAAGGGAAAGGCTGAAAAAACCGAAATTGTTGCTTACGGCTCCTTTTTGCGAAAGCAAGTCAAATACATTGGCGCCGATAAGTGTTTCGCGCGATCCAGATTCGTGGATAAATCCGCTTATCGTAACGTTCTTCTGACGCTCTTTCAAAATAATATAATTGTCGCGGATAATAAATTGGATATCGGTCTTGCCAAAAAGCTTTTCCAGTAAAGGCTGCAACAACATATTCTCTACCTGAAGCGTTACGGGCGGAAAATTTCTCAACAGTGCCGGATTGTATGAAAACGTATATCCTGACTGCTTCTCAATCTTTTGCAGAACGGAAGCAACCGGCTGTTTTTCAACGTTAATCGTAATGTTTTGCTGGGCTGATGCTCCTAAAAAGGAGCAAACAGCCAACAAAACAAGGATAGTATAGCGTTTCGAGAATTTCAATGTTTTTGCTCTTTATTCTTAATTCGAACCCTTCTTTATTATCAAGTGCGTATCCAGTGTTAAATTAATAATATCAACAATTTCAATACTGTTTTTTTGTGCAAATGACGAGGTAAAAGTGAGCGTGGATTCCTCTTCCGGCAATTCTACCTGCACGTTATAGAAGTGCGACAAAACCAACGCCACGTCTTTCAGCTGCGTATTATTGAAGACCAGGGAGCGGTCTTTTCCGTTGATTTCCATTGAGCTTCCGGGCGAAACAACCTTTACGGTTTCGGTTACGGAAGTGTAATGCACGGTCATACCGGCGGTGCACAATAGCGGAATAACGGGACTTTCGGGCGTAAACTGCACTGTCCCCGACACCACGCCAAGGCGGGTTTCCGCGTCGTCGGCCAGTACGGTAAATTCCGTGCCGAGCACCCGGATCTCTGCTCCGGGTGTGGAAACGACAAAGGGCAGGGCTTCGTTTCGGGCAACGGCAAACGAAATTTCTCCCGACATGGAAACACGGCGCTCTGCCTTACCGAAATTTTTACCGTATTTCAGTTTTGCTCCCTGTTGCATTCCGATGCGGGAACTGTCGGGCAACACATAGGAAGCATTATCGGCTTTGGCTACTAGTCTTGTGCCGGTATTTGACGTGAAATAAAAAACACTTACAACCAGCAATAAAGCGACAGCGGCCGCAGTGCCATAAAGCATCCTCATAGCGAGAATGTTGCGTTCGGGTGCAATGTATTTTTGTATCTTTCCCCATCCTTTCCGGGAATCAAAAACATTGGGCTTGTAATACCGGGCTACAAACCGGATACCCTCATCTATATTATGTCTTGACTGGTTTTCCATTATTTTCAGTTTTGGCAATCTACAGATTTATTCCGGCCTTCAACAATACGCCGGAACTGGATTCTCTGTTAAAATACGGCTGCATAAATGCTTTGACTCCGATGAAAAATCGATCATTTATTGAATAAGAATCTTCAACAATTAAATTAAAACCGAATGCACTGCGAATTACAGGCTGGTTAAACTTGTAAAAACTTAATCCACCCCCAATCCTGAAATCGTTTCTCCTGTTATTGCGAAAAGGAGATAAAAAAACATTCATGTTTGCTTGAAATAATTTTTCCGAATCCGACTTCCACTTATCCGCAACACTTAGCACAATGGATGGAGCAACTGTAAAATAATCTGACAGTTTAGCATCAAGTTCATACTCACTAAGCACCAAAAAAACATTTCCCTGCTTAAGTGTAGAAAATCCCAGTCCTATTCGCAGGTCTGTGTCACTATCCCGGGCTTGTGTATTTACAACGAATACAGGACAAATAATAAGGCAAAGGGACACGATAATTTTTCTACACATTTCTTCTCTTCCATTACTTTTTCTATTTATAAGATGCAAAAAAGTATAAAATCCCTCTTTCTAAAGGGAAATATTTTAAGCAAAGAAGAAAAGATAAGCCTTGATGTCTTTTGCACGTAACGACTGCATGGCACGCAGGACATGGTTCTCCACAGTTTTTACGGTTAGCCCGGTTTGTTCGGCAATGTCTTTGTAGCGCATCCCATCGCGCTTAGCCATTAAAAAGATTTCGCGGCGGCGTTCCGGAAGTTCGTCGATCATCTTCCAGATACGTGCTTCCATCTCGGCACGTTCCATTTGCTCGTCCTCCGTAAGAAACTCTTCTCCGGACAATTTATCGAGAGAGGTAGTTGGCTTGGCGTCACGTATTCGGGTAAGGCAGTTGTTTCGAACAGCAGTATAAAGATACGCTTTCACCGATTTTATCGTTTCCAGCTGTTCCCTTTTATCCCATAAGTTCACGAATGTTTCTTGCACAACATCTTCCGCCTCATCGGTGTCGCACATGAAATGCAAGGCGTGCAAGCAAAGTTGACGATAATAACTGTGGTAATATTCCGAAAACTGTTTTTTTGAAATCAGCATCAAATCTTTAGTAATAGAATAAGTTGCAAAACTAGTAAAAAAGGGGGAATATTAAAAAGAAAATCCGGTTGGACCGTACGCACGCTTAAAGTGAACGAACGGCCGGATCTTATTCATCGTAGGTTTAAAACGTTCCACAAAAACGACACATCAAATCCTATCGTACGGTAGCGATGCTATAACGTCGGAAATTTTCTCCAGTCCTTCTTTCAGTGGTTTTGAGACCATTCCCTTGATGAATGGATTGAGGTCGGCGCGAAGCGTAATTTTCATTTTGGTATCCTTCTCGGCTTTCTGCACAAGTTGGATCCACAGGAAAACATCAAACGGCAAGTTTTCGGATTTAAACTTGACCAGTTTACAGGGTTCCCGTTCTATCACGCAAAACCTTACCTCTCCAATCGGGTCGACGCGAAACGAACAGGAATCACTGTCGAACCTAAAATCCCTGATCTTATCCCCAGGTATTTGGTCCTTTATCAAATCGAGCTTGCTTAAATCCGAGAGCACACGAAAGATATCCACGTCATTGTGAGATATATTTTTCACATCGCTGATAAATTCAGTCATTTATTCATTTTTTTGGTGGTGGTTCCCCACGTTTCGGGATTTCTACGCCAATCCTGCAATGTCTTCACTTCAGATTCAGCGATATAATCAATCAAGAGCGCTTCGTCCAGAATGGCATCGTAATGAGTCAAAGTGGTCAACTCCACGCGAGCCTCTTTCATGTTGGTTTCTGCCGCAGGGAAACCGTACGTAAATATCGCTACCATTCCGAGCACATCCGATCCGCTTTGGCGAATCGCTTCTACAGCCTTCAGGCTGCTTTGTCCCGTAGAAATGAGATCTTCGATAACTACAACCTTTTGCCGGGGTTTCAAATCACCCTCGATAAGATTTTCCAACCCGTGATCTTTCGGCGCCGACCGAACGTAAACAAACGGAAGGCCCAACGCATCGGCAACAATCGCTCCTGGAGCAATCGCTCCTGTAGCTACCCCCGCAATAGCTTCAACCTGCGGATACTTTTCAAGGATGATCCGTGCAAATTCTACTTTTATAAAGTTGCGGGTGGCAGGATAGGACATCAGTTTCCTGTTATCACAATAGATGGGTGACTTCCACCCCGATGCCCAGGTAAACGGGTTGGATGGTTGTAACTTGACCGCTTTTATCTTGAGAAGCTTTTCGGCTGTTAATTTTTCTACAGTATTCATATTTTCCAAACTTAAAAATGAAATGCAAAAATAGTGTTTTTAAAGCAAAAAATGGCACAAAACATGAGTGGTAAAATAAAATATCCATTCAAAACACTTCTCCAAGTGTCGCAACACTTATCTTTATATCTGGACTTTTCAGCAAAGCGTAAGCACAAGCTTCCAGCGTTGAGCCTGTGGTAATGATATCGTCAATCAACAAAATATGTTTTCCAGCATACAGGGATGGATGCAACAAATCGAAAATACCTTTTACGTTTTCCCATCGCTGCGTTTTGGTACGTTGGGTTTGCGTGGGGTTAAAAATGGCACGCACTAAGTTACCACTGGAAACAGGAATGGAGGTAACTTCCGATAAACCGTAAGCAATCGTTTCCGCCTGATTAAAGCCCCTTTCTTTCTGTTTCTGGGGATGCAGCGGAACAGGGACTATTAAATCGATGGGTAGAATAAATTCACTACCTATCAAATCCTTGCCAAACAGTTTTCCCAACAACACTCCTATTTCTTTTTTGTTGTTGTACTTGAGTTGGTGAATAAGCGGCTGTAAAACACCTCCTCTTGAATATACGCAGAAAGTGGCAGCCCGCTCAAACGGGAATCTTCCTGCCAAAAGAGTTTCAGCAAGATTATCCGGCTCCATAAAATTGTTCGTTTTGGGAAGGGCATGTAAGCATTGTAAACAAACGCCCTGCTCGGAAGGCAAAAGTCGAATACTACAAACCGGGCAGCATTCCGGAAAAAAGAGATTCGATAATTCGTTTAACAGGCTTTTCACACTCATTCAATTCTCCTCCGGCATTTTTCCCAGGCATTCCAGAATATCCGGCATCGAAAATCCTCTGCCCAGCGCAAAACGAATAACCTTAGTCCGCTTTTCATATCCGGACTTTCCTTTTACTGATTTCAGCTTCTTCTCCAACAAAGGTTTTAACGATTGAAGGAGAACCTCATCAGAAAACGCCTCCAATGCCTGGTCAATAGTTTCCTGCGAAATTTGTTTCTGTCGCAGGGTAAAAACAATTTTAGTTTTTCCCCACTTGCTAAAACGGAGTTTATCGCTGATGAAGCTGCGAGTATATCGGGAATCGTCGATGTATTTCTGTTTCAACAAAAGAGACATAATGTTGTTGACTGCATTATCAGCAAGTTGCATCCGTAGCAATTTCTGCCGGATGTCAAACGAACAACACTCCTTCATGGAACAGAGTCTCGCCATACGCTGGTAAGCTGTTTTTTCGGAAACTGGTTTTCGTTCTACTCGTTCCATACCCTACTCTTTTACCGCTTTTATCATCCTTTCGTTACCCGAAATATCCTTTACCCGTTCGATATTTTTGAATCCTCTTTGCTGGAGCAATGCTTCAACCTGGCATCCCTTTTCCCGATTGATCTCGAAAAAAAGGACCCCTCCCTTGTTCAGGTATATCCGGGCAAAGTCCGCTATCTTTTCGTAGAAAACCAACGCATTTTCGTCCGTAACGAACAGAGCCAGGTGAGGCTCAAACCTCAAGACATTGTCCTCCATGTCCGATTTTTCAGATTCAGTCACATAAGGGGGGTTGCTCACAATAATGTCAAACATCTTATCCGAAACAGATTCCTGCAAAATATCTTTTTCCAGGAAAAACAAATGTACTCCGTTTCTTTCCGCATTTTTTCGGGCCACTTCCAGCGCATCTGGCGAAATATCCCACGCATGTACTTCTGCATGAGGCAGTTTTTTTGCCAACGTAACGGCAATACAGCCGCTTCCGGTTCCAATGTCAAGAATTTTTGCGGATGCATTGTTTGTCGAAGTTATCACCCACTGTACCAATTCTTCCGTTTCGGGACGGGGAATTAAAACAGAACTATCGAGGTAAAAGGGTAATCCAAAAAAATCGGTTTCACCCAAAATGTATTGAATGGGTTCAGCATTCTTTAATTTATCGATAATTTCGCTCAGTTTCTTCACCGCTGCATCGGATAAATGGTTAAATTTGCATGTTAAAATATCTGCCAGTGGGATCGAAAACTCTTTTTCCAGAATCAGCCGGGTTAAGCTACTGATCTCCTCCGGCGAAAAGTGAGTTTTTAATTCATTTTTTAGGAAGTTTTTCACATCTTGCATTGTTGGATCGTTTTACTAAACAAAGATAGAAAAAATGACGACAGACGAAAAATTTATGTACCGATGCCTGCAGCTCGCTCAAAAGGGTGAAGGTTTTGCAAGACCCAATCCCATGGTGGGAGCAGTCATTGTGCATAACGGACAAATTATCGGTGAAGGTTATCACCGGCAGTTTGCCGAGGCGCATGCCGAAGTGAATGCCGTACTCTCCGTGAAAGATCAGGCATTACTTTCTTCTTCTACCTTGTACGTCTCACTCGAACCTTGCGCTCACCATGGAAAAACTCCCCCTTGTGCTGAGTTGATCATTGAAAAAAAAATTCCGAAAGTGGTCATCGCCGTTTCAGACCCGAATCCTAAAGTGTCGGGAAAGGGTATTGAGAAGATACAAAAATCTGGAATTGAAGTAACTACAGGTATTCTCCAAAAAGAAGCCGAAGAATTAAACCGGGCCTTTTTTGTGAACCAATTATATAACCGTCCCTATGTGATTCTTAAATGGGCACAGAGTTCCGACGGATTTATCGATTACCGACGGTCAACGGCAGAAGAAGCGCCTGCACAGATATCCAATGATCTGACTCATAGCATTGTCCATAGGTTCCGCACTCACGTGCAGGGAATAATGGTGGGAACCGACACAGCCTTATTGGATAACCCAAAGCTGACAGCCCGGAAGTGGTTCGGTAACAATCCTACCCGGATTGTTATTGACAGGGAAGCCAAAATCCCTTCAAATGCAGCAATCTTCAGCGAAGACTCGGCCGTTATCGTTTTTACCCAATCAGGCTATCCAGTAAGAAAAAGAAACATCAAGCCCATCATCATTGATTTCAACAGAGATACCAACAGGCAGATTCTAAAACATTTATATGCGGAAAAAATCTATTCAGTCCTCGTTGAAGGTGGCACCCGCCTCTTATCAACCTTTATAGATAAAAATCTTTGGGACGAAGCGTATATTGAAATTGCTGCAACGAAACTAATTTCAGGAGTGAAAGCCCCCGAAATCTCTATGGATAACGCTATTACTAAAAAGTATTTAGACTCTACCCAACATCATTTAAAGAATAAAATAACTCAAAATTTTCTTTAAATATTTATTTTGCTATGGTTTAAGTGAAAAATCTTTCTACTTTTGCAGAACTTATACGTATTGTACAATATTTTTTTGAAACAAATGACATTAAAATATCTCCACCAGACTGCTTCTATACTATTATGGGTTCTGGTATTCTCTTCCTGTCTTAATTCATCGCAAAGCGATATCGAGTTGTCTCACGATGCTCAGATTTATTCGTTCAGCATGTCCTCCAAAAAAGACACAACCAGCGCACTTTCGGGGACGAGGTTCACTATTGACCAGATTAACAACAAGATTTTCAACCGCGACTCTCTGCCTTATCTTTTCCACGTAGACAGCATCTACCTGAATATCGCCGGGAAATCAAGTTACACCCTTCCCAGAATTGTAATTAACCTGCAAGACAAGGACAGCTCTTACCTATGGAACGGAAAAGACTCTGTCGCTTTTAAACGGTTAAAATCCATTGAAACAACTGCTGAAGACGGTAAAACGGTGAAGTTATACGAGTTCAAAGCAAACATTCACCAACAGGACCCCTATATCTTAAACTGGGCAAAAATCACTCAAAATCAACTAATCAATCCAGTAGAACAACAAAAAACCATTCTTCACGGCGGGAAATTTATCACTTACTACAAATCGGGGGCAATGATCAAGGCTTCCTCTTCTTTATCTTCAGACGGAAAGAACTGGACCCCGGTAACTGTCTCCGGGCTGCCGGTCACTGTAAAAACCAACACTATTCTCTCAACAACAAACAACTCAGGATCAACTGCTTATGCCCTGAATACAGATAATAGCATATATACATCGACCGATGGATTGGTCTGGAGTAAAGTAACTTCCGATTATCCGGTTATCGCTATATACGGAAAACTACCTTCAGCGTCGGGAGAATTTGCGATACTTACCGCTGTTAATGATGCGGGGACACTTAAATTTGCTCTCACAAAGGATTTCACAACATTCACCGTGAAGAGTGCACTACCTTCCGACAACACATTACCAACTGTTGATTTCTCGGCGGTAAGTTTAGAGAATCCCACAGTTTTCTCTGCCAAATACATCATTCTCTCCGGAGGAAAAGACAAGAACAATATCGTGAACAATAAGCTCTGGATTATCCAGGAATTAAACGGAGATATCACGCATCTCTCAGAGGTTTCGTCCATTTCCCTCCAGTTAAGTCGGTTGTTCCTGTACGATAACAAAGTATATTTGATGACGTATGAAACAGGTAAAAACAAGTTATATTATTCAGAGAATTATGGGCTAAACTGGATTTCGGGGGGAACCAATCAAACGCTTCCCGACAATTTCACAGGGAGAATGCACGCATCGGTAATTACCGATACCAATAATTTCATCTGGATTCTCGGCGGAGAATCCGGAGCCCAGGTACCCATCGTAGATGTTTGGAGAGGAAGGCTCAACAAGTTAGCGGAATAGTTGAAAAACCGGGAATTAGAAGTTGGATAACCGGGGTATTAATTCGGCAATGAAAAAAAGTGAATTTGTCTTTTTTCTGCTTTTGATCGCTGCAGTTTTTGACACCGACGAAGTTAAAGCGCAGGAATACAAGCACGAATCCGGCGGGATGTTGGGAATATCTTTCTATTTGGGTGATGCCAACAAAACAAGACTCTATCTACATCCGGGATTTACGGGAGGCATTTTGTACCGGTACAACATTAATTTTCATTGGGCAGCAAAAGCAAACCTGCTTGCCGGTAAGGTATCGGGAAATACAAGAGATGCAAATACTGTTTTTCCGCTGGCGCAACAGACATCGTTTAACAGGACATTTATCGATTGGGGCGGACAGATTGAATTCAACTTTCTGCCTTTCAGTGATAAGTTCACCTACAAGGATGCAAAGCCATATACCCCGTATGTTTTTGCCGGTGCCGGAGTAACTTTTGCCACAGGTAGCAAGCCATTTTTCAATACAAATGTACCGGTAGGTATCGGTTTTAAATACAAGATAAAAGAAAGGCTAAACATCGGGCTCGAGTTTTCCGTACGGAAATTATTCGGAGACGGTTTCGATGCGGCGGAGAAAAATGCTGATTGGGGTTTAGATGCTCCTTACGGCATTAAAAGCAGTATTTTTAAAAACCAGGACTGGTATTCACTTACAATGATCTTTCTGACCTGGGACTTCGGAATCAGACATGATCCGTGCTGTGAATGATCAACAGAGAATTTAAAAAAACATATGTCATTACTTGACAAGATTGATAAGGAGAATATTCCGCAACACGTTGCCATCATTATGGATGGCAATGGCAGGTGGGCTAAAGCCAGAGGTTTGGACAGGACCGAAGGACACAAAGAAGGCGCTTTATCCGTACAAAAAGTGGTGAAAGCAGCTGCGAAAGCAAAGGTGAAGTTTCTTACCTTGTACGCTTTTTCTACCGAGAACTGGCTTAGACCTGAAGAAGAAATACATACATTGATGGAGTTGATGGTGTACACCATTGCCAACGAAACAGACAACTTGGTCAAAAACGGAATCCGCTTACAGTGCATTGGAAATATTCAACGGCTGCCGGAAAATACCCGAAAAGCGCTGAATCGCTGTATCGAACAAACGTCCTCTGGAGAAGACCTGACCTTGGTATTGGCCTTGAGTTATTCATCGCGATGGGAACTGGCCAATGCGGCAAAAGCTATTGCTTCCAGCGTCAAAAACGGAGAGTTGGATGAAAGTTCCATTACCGAGGAGACCATTAATGAATACCTGGCTACAAAAGGTATGCCCGAACTTGATTTACTCATCAGAACCGGAGGGGATATTCGTATCAGTAACTTTCTGTTGTGGCAGGCAGCCTACTCCGAGTTATATTTTACCGGCGTTTTCTGGCCCGACTTCGATGAAGAATGCTTTTATGAAGCCATCCTCGATTTCCAGAAGAAAGAAAGGCGCTTTGGAAAAACCAGTGAACAATTAGAAAAGGAAAACCAATAAATTTCGATATACAGTACTGAAAAGCTGAACAGTTGAAGCGAAAGAAAAAAAAATCACAATGTTGAAGAAAACATTCCATTTAGTTATACTCTTAATCCTGTTTTCCCAGGTGAGGTCGTTTGGACAAATAACCACCAACGATACTGTTAAAACTGCACCTGCTGAAGATGTTCCCGTGGTGAATTACACGGCAACACCAAAAAAATACATTATTGCCGGTATTGATGTTACCGGCATAGAAGGAACGATGTATGAAGCACAGCCTTTTGTATTGGTCAGTTTTTCCGGATTGGCAAAAGGACAGGAAATTCAGATTCCCGGAGAGGAGATCACCAATGCCATACAACGGTTTTGGAAACAAGGCCTGTTCTCCGATATTAAAATCCTGCAAACCAAGATTGAGGGTGACAGCACCTGGCTCGAGATCAAACTGACAGACAGACCGCGCGTATCGGATATCCGGTATATCGGTATGAAAAAAAGCGAACGCGACGATATCGAAAAAAAGATTTCCGTGGTCAAGGGAAATCAAATCACACCAAACCAGATAAACAGTGCAAAAACCATCATAGAAAAGTACTTTGATGAAAAAGGGTTTGGAGAAGCTGTCATTTCCATTATGCAACGTCCCGATGCAAGTGCGAAAAATCAAGTCATTCTTGATATCGAAGTAGATAAGAAAGAAAAAATCAAAGTCAACAGAATCAACATAGAGGGTAATGAATCCATCTCGGATCGAACGCTTAAATGGGCGATGAAGAAGACGAACGAGAAAGGCAACATTTTACACCTGTTCCGTACAAAGAAATTTGTTGAGGATCTCTACAAGGAAGACAAGAAAAATTTCATCAACAAATACCACGAGTTCGGCTACCGTGATGCTGAGATAATACGTGACTCCGTCTATAAGAACGATGAAAAAACAGTCAATATCGATATCGTGGTAGAGGAGGGCCCTAAATATCATGTACGCTCCATCAACTGGGTGGGAAATACTCAATACAATTCCATCGATCTGGGCAGAATGTTAAACATGAGCCCGGGTGATGTCTATAACCAGAAAAAACTACAGGAAAGGCTGACTACCGACGATGATGCTGCCATCAACCTCTATCAAAACAACGGTTACCTGTTTTCGGGCATTGACCCGATTGAAATAAACATAGAAAACGATTCAGTTGATCTGGAACTTCGGGTTACCGAAGGCCCCAAGGCAACAATCAAGAAAGTTATCATTCAAGGGAACGATCGCCTCTATGAAGACGTCATCCGCCGTGAATTACGGACTAAACCGGGAGCTGTTTTCAGTAAAGAAGACCTCATTCGCTCGGTGCGTGAAATAGCCCAGACCGGACATTTCGACCCCGAAAACCTGCAGCCGGGCGTAAATCCAAATCCGGAAGACGGTACCGTAGACCTTACCTACCCGTTAACATCCAAAGGCAACGACCAAATTGAATTTTCAGCCGGATGGGGTGTTACCGGATTGGTAGGTAAACTGAGCTTGAAACTCAATAATTTTTCGTTGAAAAACCTGATTAACCGGGAAAACTACAGAGGTATTATTCCTCAAGGTGAAGGACAAACGCTCATTCTTAGTGCACAGACCAATGGACGTTATTATCAGTCCTACCAGTTTTCATTTATCGAACCTTGGTTTGGCGGAAAACGCCCTAACAACTTTTCATTAAGCGCTTACTACTCAAGGTATACTGGACTAAACTCCGATTATTACACCCAGATGAACCCCTATATGTACGGTGGCGGGTACGGAGGATACAGCCCCTACGGATACGGAGGGTATGGAGGATACAGTCCATATGGATATGGTGGATACGGTGGATATGGTGGATACGGTGGATACGGCTATCAGGATATGATGGAATATTCGTACGACCCAAATCAGGTATTCGAAATGATCGGAGCTTCCATCGGCTACGGGAAAAGACTGGAGTGGCCAGATGACTATTTTCAGGTTATGGCCGAGTTGGGATATCAGCGCTACAACCTCAAAAACTGGTCGTGGCAACAGTTCCCCTTCCAGACAGGTTCGAGCAATAGTGTTACATTCGGTATAACGCTGCAAAGAAATTCCATCGACAATCCCATCTACACACGCCTGGGCTCGCAATTTACATTGAGCGTAAGTGCAACCCCGCCGTTCTCGCTCTTCAATAACATCGATTACTCCAAAATGGCCTACTCCGATCCTGCAAAATACACTTGGAACGAGTATCACAAATGGAAGCTAAAAATAAGGACATATACTCCCCTGGCTCCGCTCACCGTAAAAAGAACTCCGGTCGTGGCAACCCGGGCAGAATTCGGAATTTTAGGACACTACAACAAAAATAAACTGACTCCTTTCGAAACGTTCGACGTGGGTGGTGACGGAATGAGCGGCTACTCCTCTTCTTTTGCAACGGAGAATATTGCACTACGCGGGTACGACAACAACTCCATCGCACAACAGGGACGCGCTTATACCCGTTTGGGACTGGAGCTCCGTTATCCGTTAATACTTGAGCCTAACTCAACCATTTACGCCGTAGGATTCCTGGAAGCAGGGAATGCCTGGTATAACCTGAAAGACATGAACCCTTTCGATCTGAAACGCTCTGCCGGTGTCGGAGCCCGTATCTTCCTGCCCATGATCGGTTTGATGGGGATAGATTGGGCATACGGATTCGACCCGATCCGGGGAAGCCGGTCGAACAGCGGAAGCCAGTTTCACTTCATCATCGGACAGGAATTTTAATTTAACAAAATTTATTTCTGCTGGTATAAACGAAATGCAATTTTTGTTGTCTTTACATTCACAGAACAATTAAAACGACTAATGAATATGAAAAAGACTTTATTTTTAGTTGGCTTCTTTTTAGCCCTGGCGATCGGAACTACATATGCACAAAAATTTGCTTTCATTGATATGGAGTATATTCTTGGAAAAATTCCGGCTTACGAAAATGGCAACATGCAGCTTGAAAATGTATCAAAACAATGGCAAAGCGAAGTGGATAAAGCAGCACAGGAAGTAGAAGCCATGTACAAAAAATATCAGGCGGACCTGGTTTTTCTGGCTGGTGAGGAGAAAACGAAACGCGAGAACGAAATAGTTGCGAAGGAAAACGAAATCAACACGCTACGTAACAAATATTTCGGGCAGCAAGGTGAGTTATTCAAACGACGCGAAGCGATAATGAAACCTATCCAAGATGACATTTACAATGCTGTAAAGGAGATTGCCGCGGCCAACTCTTACCAGGCAGTTGTCGACAGAGCTTCGGCCACATCCATCATATTTGCATCGCCGGACATTGATATCAGCAATCAAGTTTTAGCTCGATTAGGGTATTAATAACCAAATATTTATTATCTTTGCGACGCAAAAACAGAAACTGATCAAGACTAAACCGACGTTGATTCAGTCTAAACGAAAAAATTAATAAAATTCAATACACCAATCATGACTAAAAAATTAATCATCTTATTGCTCGCGATTGCTCCTATCGCTGCCTTTGCACAGAATGCAAAACTAGCACACATAAACACTTCCGAGCTTTTTAACCAAATGCCTGAAATCCCGGGTATCGAGACTCAGTTGAACACCAAGCAGGAAGAGATTTCTAAAAACGGCCAGGCACTGGTTGACGAATTCAATAAAAAAGCAGAAGAATTCCAAAAATTGGCACCCACTTCATCCGAGACCGTTAAAGCCGATCAACAGAAACAGTTGGATCAGATTAATGAAAGGTATCAAATGTTTTTGCAAAACAGCCAACGGGAAATGGAAGAGTTGCGCCAGAAACTTCTGGCTCCGGTTCAACAAAAGATTGCTACCGCTATTAAAGCTGTGGGTGACGAAAAAGGATACACCT
The DNA here is from genome assembly GCA_038561985.1 of Petrimonas sulfuriphila. NCBI lineage: Bacteria > Pseudomonadati > Bacteroidota > Bacteroidia > Bacteroidales > Dysgonomonadaceae > Petrimonas > Petrimonas sulfuriphila. The sequence goes on from CP073276.1 coordinate 992,016, forward strand.
ATATTTTTGACCTGGCTGCTGGAAATCCGGTTTACTTCAATGCTACAACCGCAGAGGATGCCACTCCTTTGGTTAAAACCAAACTGGGTATCAAATAATTATCTCTCGCAGAGGCATAAAAAAACTCCCGAATTTCGGGAGTTTTTTTATGCCTAGTCCTCTTTAGCACCCGTTTCCGTATCCTGTGCCATACCTGAAGCTGTGTCAGTCTCTTTTTTGAAAGCTTGTTTAACCCGCTCAAAATCTTCTTTCCACGCTTCCCCTACTTTAGAAAAGAAATTGGAGGCACTTTCTCTAACTACATCCCATTTATTTTCAGCAATATCATCAAACTTTCCCAACTTTTCCGACAGTTCATCTTTCAAGCTTTTCAATTTTTCTATTTGCTCGGCATATTCTTCTTTGGCGTCTTCGGTAATGTTGCTGATGCCTTGCTTCATTTCATCAATTTTTGCATCGAGCTGATCCAATATCTCCTGCGTCTTTTGCTTAAACTCCTGTTTGTTCATACGATATTTTTTTAAAAAGTTTTCTGACATTAAAACAGATATCGCCCTAATTAAGTTCAAAACGATAAATTAAAAGCAAAAAAAACCTTATCTTTGTAATCATTAAAGTAATTCAATAGATATTCAATTGTAATTTGATTGTAACGATGAAATTTTCAACGCTACAACAAATATCAATTAAATAATACGAAACAAATCATCGTTGGATATCTGTTAGTTATATCTTTATATGGATTATTACACAAACTTATCTCATAGATAATTTTTATGTTAAACATCGTGATTTTTGGCGCTCCCGGTTCTGGAAAAGGAACACAAAGTGATTTATTGATTAAAAAATACGGACTGAAGCACGTATCAACGGGAGATATATTGAGATTTGAAATAAAGGCTGGCTCAGCGTTAGGCAAAATAGCAGATCAATATATTTCGAAAGGACATTTGGTTCCCGACGAGATTATGATCGAAATGCTGGAAGATCTGATCCGGAAAAACCTGGATAAAAAAGGATTTATTTTCGATGGATTTCCCCGTACACTTCCGCAAGGAGAAGCCTTGGACAACAAAATGAAGAAAAACGGTTTGGACATCACCTCTGTACTAAGCCTGGAGGTTAAGGACGAAGAACTGATTGACAGGCTGCTGAAACGCGGGCAACTATCGGGTCGCTCCGATGACAACGGGCATACCATCAAATCGAGGCTCAACGTATACCACCAGCAAACAGAACCGTTGAAAGAGTATTATGCCGGACAGAACAAATTAGTATGCATACCCGGTGAGGGAGCTATCGAGGAGATCTTTAATTCGATAGTAGAAGTGGTTGATAATCTTACTGGCAGATAAAATGGCTGAAACAAATTTTGTTGATTATGTAAAAATCTTTTGCAGATCGGGAAAGGGAGGACGAGGGTCAACCCATTTCAGAAGAGAAAAATATATCCCAAAGGGCGGGCCTGACGGTGGAAACGGTGGCGATGGAGGACATATAATCTTACGCGGCAACAGAAACTACTGGACACTGCTCCATTTGAAATTCCAACGCCATATCTTTGCCGGACATGGTGAAAGCGGCTCAAGACGTAACAGCTCTGGCAAGAGAGGCGACAGCAAAATCATTGAAGTACCGTGCGGAACTGTGGCCTATGACGCTCATACGGGTGAATACCTGTGCGACATTACCGACGATGGACAAGAAATAGTTTTGCTGAAGGGTGGACGTGGAGGATTGGGAAACACGAACTTCAAATCGGCAACCAACCAGGCACCGCGTTATTCCCAACCGGGAGAGCCTTACGAAGAGAAATGGATTATTCTTGAATTGAAATTGCTCGCCGACGTGGGATTGGTTGGCTTTCCCAACGCCGGAAAATCAACACTCCTGTCCGTGGTGTCTGCAGCGAAGCCAAAGATTGGTAATTATCCATTCACCACATTGGAACCCAATTTGGGGATAGTAAGTTATCGCGAAGGAAAATCGTTCGTGATGGCGGATATTCCAGGCATCATAGAAGGAGCCAGCGAAGGGAAAGGACTCGGTCTGCGATTTTTACGCCATATTGAGAGGAACTCGCTACTTTTGTTTGTGGTACCTGCCGATGCCGAAAATATTCACGAAGAATACAACATTCTGTTGAACGAACTCACCAAATATAATCCCGAGTTGCTAGACAAACATCGTGTTCTCGCAATCTCTAAAGCAGATATGCTGGACGACGAATTGATACACGAGATTTCCTATGACTTACCGAAAATTCCCTATGTTTTCATATCGTCCATCACCGGATACGGAATCCCTGCGTTAAAGGATATTCTCTGGAGGGAATTAAATTCAGAAGAGACCATCCACGTTTCCACATCGAGGGAGTCGCTTGTTCACAGACGCCTGGACGTTCAATCCCTGGAGTTTGAACCCGAAGAAGAAATTGAAGAGGATTTGGACGATGAATACGGGGAGGAAGAAGAAAATTATTACGAAGAGGATTTTTAAATTATGTTTCGCCACCCCAATTATTCAAACCTGCTTTTCTTCACTATTTTCTCCAATGAACAGCGGTTGCTTCATTTCTCTACTACACGGGCAGGCGGCGTGAGCCGCGGTGAATTCCGGTCGTTAAACCTGGGAAATTACTCCGATGATAATCCGCTGAATATTTTTGAGAACAGATCCATTGTGGCCCGAAAGTTCTACAAAGAGGCCAATGATCTGATAACTCCGCATCAAACCCATGGTAATAGGGTACTGCTTATTGACGCTGAGTTTCTGAATCTCTCCAATGCAGAAAAAATTGAAAGGCTCTACGGATACGACGCATCCGTTACACAGGAGAAAGGTTACTTCTTGTGTGTCACCACGGCCGACTGTGTTCCGCTGTTGTTGTTCGACCGGAAAAACGAAGCTATCGGTGCTATTCACGCCGGATGGAAAGGGACCTCAGGGAGAATCGTTGAAAAGACACTTCTTGAAATGAAGAAAAACTTTGGAACTGAAACCCGGGACATTCTCGCAGCAATTGGTCCGGCAATCGGCATCGATAATTACGAAGTAGGGAGGGAAGTTGAGGAAGAGTTTCAAAAAAGCGGCTTCAATCTCAATAAATCCATTTCGTATCGCCATAACTTATCCCGGAAGTTGCATATTGATCTCAAGGAAATCAACCGACAGGAACTCATTAGGATGGGCGTTCCCAAGCACCAGATTGAGAAAACGCGGTATTGTACCTACGGTAATAGCCGCCTGTTTTTCTCGGCCCGGCGGCAATCGTTGCACTCTGGAAGAATGCTTTCCGGTATAATGCTTCGTTAACGGCTACCAACAAAACAGCCGTCAGGAAAGTCGGACGGCTGTAAGATTTTGTTTTTTTGGAAAACATTAATACTCATCTTCGTTAAAAAAGAAGTCTTCTTTACTGGGATAATCGAGCCATATATCTTCTATCGTTTCAAAAACTTCCGTGTCGTCCTCAATTTCCTGTAAATTCTCAATCACTTCAAGCGGGGCACCGGAACGTTGAGCAAAATCAATGAGCTCGTCTTTTGTTGCCGGCCAGGGAGCGTCTTCCAATTTAGAAGCTAATTCGAGTGTCCAATACATAATTATCTCCTTAGGGTTTGTTGTTTCATAAATTTAGCGCAAAAATATACAAAAAAATCAGATATTATCCTATTCCCAGTATATTTCTTTTCCGGTCTTGTTACTTTCGTATCGTGCGAGCACGAAAAAGTAGTCTGACAAACGATTTAAGAAAATTAGAACAAAATCGGCTACTGGAAATTCTTCAGCCACCCGATAAACGTTTCGTTCAGCTCTTCGGGAAACGGTGCGACAGATATGTGCACGTGCAGCAGCTTCATTGCCTCCGGGAAGAATAAAACGGTTCAACCGGGGTAAAGTATGGTCTATCCGATCGATTTCCTTTTCAACTTTTTCAATGTCTTCCGGGGAGATGATACTGGCAGCTTTAGGGGGAATCTGCTCTGTTTCTGTTGCCAGGTAAGAGCCTACCGTAAAAAGCTTGTGTTGTAGAAAAGAAAGGAAGAGACCGGTTTCCTCATCATCAACACCGCAGTTCAACCAACCGATAAAACTGTTCAATTCGTCGATTGTTCCGTAAGCCCCTAGCCGGACATGCGTTTTTTTTACCCGGGTGCCGCCAACCAACGATGTTTTACCCTTATCTCCCGATTTTGTATATACAGTACTTTTTTTCATTTCAAAATCCATTTTAGGCCTCAGGCACTCAGGTTGTTTTATTGTCAGGAATTTTACCTCTTATTTAATGTCTAATTGCCTTTTTAAATCAAATAACTCGCTTTGTGATACGATTTCTTTAAAACGACAACACCAATATCTTTCATGTCGAAAGTAATTCTTGCCCTTTCATCTGCGACGACAGCCTTCCAGAAACGTTTGCCATTACCCGATTTTATTCCCGCGATAACCCAGAACGTATCGTCTGAACTCATCGATAGCAGGCTCTCCATATCAACAGGAAATGAGTTTAAATAGACAAATATTCCGTCGTACAACTCGGAAAGGTCTATTTCATCGATAAACTCAACATGCCTGTTATACGTTGTATGCAAATTTCTTGCCAGCAACACATTTTTCCCTTCCGGATCAAAACAGTGACAAACGGCATCCTTAGAAGCTGCACTTAGATAGAGCGTATTAATCCCCTTTCCCGTATCCAGTTCGAGAACCCTCCCGGGTTTAAAATACCTGACAAGCTTGTATGACAAATGATGAAGCTTTTTATCGGACGTCTCTATGTTGTGTGCGCGTAACAGCTGGTCAATATCCAGAAATGCCGTGTACCCATATTCTTCGTTAATAATATGGGTGACAAAATTATAAGCAAAAGGAGAATGAATACCGAACCCTCTTGCCTGCTTTCTTCGTTTAAACCACTTGAAACACAAAACCGGGAACAATTATAATGTATAAATTAAAGCTACTGCATAGGCTGTTATGCCTTCCTGCCGGCCCACAAACCCCATCTTTTCAGAGGTGGTGGCCTTGATGGAAATAGTGTTGACATCCGTCTCCATTATTTCGCTTAACGTCTTTTGCATAGCCGGAACATGCGGGTTCATTTTGGGAGCTTCGGCACAGATGGTTGCGTCAATGTTACCTACCTCAAACCCATTTTCTCGCAACAAGGCAACGCTTTTCTTCAACAGTATTTTACTGTCGACACCCAGAAACTCGTCTGCGGTGTCAGGAAAATGAAAACCGATATCCCGCAGGTTGGCCGCACCAAGCAATGCATCACAAATGCTGTGGATCAATACATCGGCATCGGAATGACCCTGCAGGCCTTTTTCAAAGTCTATTTTTATTCCTCCCATCCAGAGGTCTCTGCCTTCTGCCAGGCGATGCATGTCGTATCCAAAACCTACCCTTATCTTCATAGAAAAATTACTCGATTACCGCAACAACTGTTTTATTCCATCGATATCAAAACCGAGCGACAAGCGCAAGGTCTGATCCAACGGATTGGACTGGGCCGTTGAGACTAAATAAGCCGCATCAATTTGAAAGGCGTTCATTTTAAATCCGGCTCCAAAAGCCATATAACGGCGATTTCCCTTGTATTCGCTCTCGTGGTAATACCCCGTACGGAGCGAAAACCGATTATCGTAAGAATATTCTACTCCCAGCGACCAGATCACTTCCTGCATCTCTTCCTTAAATCCCCCGGGAGCATCACCAAAAGAGTTGAAAATACCGGCAACGGGAGAAGTATCGGCATATTTCTGTACCCTTTTCGTCCTCTCCTCTTCGCTCTCCCCTTCAGCAGGCAGTTGTGGCGTCGGAACAAGCAACTTGTTGACATCAACACTGAAAGAGAAACTGTTTTTATCATCAACCGGCAGCCCCAGTGATGTACCCACCCTCAAGTTCGCAGGCAAAAACATGGATGTGTTGCCTCCGTCATAAGATATCTTTGTTCCTATATTTGAAATATTAAACCCAAACCCCAACAATGCTTCCGACTGTCCCAGGTTGAGATAGGTCTCATTGTAACCGGAAATATCGGCTGAGAAAGCGTTGCCGGGTGTCACGTCATCGCTTCCCGTGGAATAATCGGCACGTATATACCGCAAGGTGACCGCTCCTGAAAAGGTTTCAGAAAGTTTTCTTGAATACGCCACATCGAAAGCAAATTCATGGGGGGATACGGCCATCACGTAATCGGTGTTCTGATCAAATACATCAACGTCTCCCAGAGAAAAATAACGGAGTGAAGTACTGATAGCGTTCAGGTTTTCGTTCCCGAATTTCCAAAAACCGGTCAGATACACCAGATCAATGTCGTTTACCAGCTTACTTAACCAGGGAGTATACGAGATCGAAAATCCGGTACTGCCGGATATAAACGGATACTTGGCAGCATTCCAATACTGTGAATAGACATCGGGCATGGAGGCAGCACCTATATCGCCCATACCGCCGCCCCGGGCATCGGATGCGATCTGAAGAGAAGGCATTGCCACGGGAATCGGATTATATTGTTGGGCAAAAGCCTTGTCGGAAAACAGTATAAATAGGCTCAAGAAACAAACGGTAGTGAAGAAACTTGATTTCGATTGCATAGATCTGTATATGTTGTTTAATTTCTAAACAAATATAATCTCTTTTTATTGTATTGGTGCTATTTAATTTTAAAATCGAGCAGCTTCTTATTTTCAATATAGCCCTCAAGACGATCGTTGATGGATACACCTCCAATTCCTGCCGGAGTTCCGGTAAAGACAAGATCCCCTATCTTAAGCGTAAAAAAGCGACTGATGTAAGCGATGATTTTATCGAAAGAGTAAATCAAATCACAACTATTCCCTTGCTGTACAGTTTTTTCATTGATATCGAGACGAAAGTTTATGTTGTTAATGTCCGGTATTTTCTTTATGGAAATAAATTCTCCTACGGGCGCAGAATTATCAAAACCTTTGGCTATCTCCCAAGGCAGGCCCAATTCCTTTTGTTTCCGTTGCAAATCACGGGCGGTAAAATCTATACCTACGGTAATTTCATCGTAATAACGGTGAGCAAATTTTTCGGCAATGTTCTTTCCCAACCGGTTAATTTTTAGCACCAATTCTGTTTCGTAATGAATTTCACTGGAAAAATCAGGCAGGAAAAAAGGGTTTCCGTTACGCAATAAAGCCGTATCGGGTTTCATAAAGATAACCGGTTCACTGGCCTCAAAGACCCGCTTCATCTCCCGGTTATGCGAATCGTAATTTAAGCCGACAGCAAAAATTTTCATTGGTGCTACCCCTCCTTCACAAGCCGGTTAAACATGACCGCCAGGTGCGCGTAAAGCGATGTATTCTGCAACACAATGTGCTCGGGAACGCGAATCCGGAAAGGAGTAAAATTCCATATTGCCTGAATCCCTCCCGCAATCATAAAGTCGGCAACTTCCTGAGCAATATCGGGGGGAACGGTGAGAATACCAATTTGGGCATCTATTTTTTTGTTTTTTGCCGCGAAATCATCGGAGTGAAACACGGGGATGTTGTTAATTTTCTGTCCGACGATGGATGGATTCACGTCAAATCCAGCACGTATCTTTAGGCCGTATTGCTCTAAACCCGAATCGGAAAGCAAGGCAGCCCCCAGACTTCCTACCCCGAAAAGCACGGCGGTATGCATCTTTTTGAAACCCAAAAAATCTTCCAGCACACCTATCAGCTTATCAATATCATAGCCTACCCGGGTTTTACCGCTGACATTTACATAGGAAAGATCTTTCGCAATTTGAGTGGCTGACACATTGATCTTTTTGGCGATTTGTGTAGAAGACACTTTGCTGTATCCTTGTTTTTTTAACAACTTAACGTAAGACAAATACCACGGCAGCCTTCGCAAAGCCGGTTCAGGGATTCTCGAATGATAGTTGTCGTGATTCATTGACAGATCTGTTTTAATTTGCAAAGATACTCGTTTTTTGCTAAAAATTTTTATCCCGGCAGATAATTAAAGAAAAAAGTCCGTAATTGGACAAAAAAAACTATTTTTGTGAAAACGGAATCCCAAGAGCCAATGGAACTCAATCAGAACAATCTATTATTCACCATCGCCGGAACAGCCTTGCTGGCTTCGTGCACAGGAACAGAAAAAACGGTAAATACGAAACCGTTGAACATCGTTTATATCATGACGGACGACCATACCCGGCAAATGATGAGTTGTTATGACAAGCGCCACATAGAAACACCTAACCTCGACAGAATAGCTAATAACGGAGTGAGATTTACCAATGCTTTCGTGGCAAACTCCATCTCTGCTCCCAGCCGTGCATGTCTGCTGACCGGAAAGCACAGCCACAAAAACGGAAAAATCGACAACATCACTTCGTTCGACGGCAGTCAGCAAACCGTCCAGCAACTGCTGCAACAGGCGGGATACCAAACAGCAATGATTGGAAAATGGCACCTGGACAGTCAACCCACTCATTTCGACTACTGGACAATTCTTCCCGGTCAAGGCCATTATTATCAACCCGATTTTATCACCCCTGAAGGAAGAAAAAACCACCAGGGGTACGCCACAAACCTCATTACTGACTTCGGACTGGATTGGCTCGAGAACGGACGCGACAAGAAAAAGCCTTTCTGCCTGTTCCTGCATCACAAAGCGGCACACCGTAACTGGATGTCCGATACGACTTACCTAAAAGCTTACGAAGACAAAACATTTGAGCTCCCTACCAATTTTTACGACGATTATTCAGGGAGAAAAGCAGCAAAAATGCAGGAGATGAGCATCGCTAGCGACCGCGATATGGACATTGTGAATGACCTGAAGATGCTGCGTCCGGGTGTCAGCACCCGGTTGTCGGAACAATATATCCAGGGGGAATATGCCCGGTTGGATTCTGCACAGAAAACAAAATGGGATGCTCATTACCAGCCAATCATTGATGCATTTTACGCGTCTGGCTTACAAGGCAACGAATTGGCAGAGTGGAAATATCAACGCTATATGCGTGATTACGCCAAAACCATAAAGTCGCTGGATGAAAATGTGGGGCGTATTCTCGACTACCTGGAAAAAAACGGAATGCTGGAGAACACCGTTGTCATTTACACGTCCGATCAGGGTTTTTACATGGGTGAACACGGTTGGTTCGACAAACGATTCATGTATGAAGAATCGTTCAGCACACCCCTGGTTATGTGGCTTCCCAAATCATACAAGAAACGGGGCGACATACCACAACTGGTTCAAAACATCGATTTTGCACCGACAATGCTTGAGCTTGCGGGTGCTCCTATCCCTTCAGATATACAAGGCGTCTCCCTGGTACCTTTACTCAAAAACGAAAAAGCTCCCGCTAATTGGAGAAAATCCCTGTATTATCATTACTACGAATATCCCGGTGAACATGCCGTAAGGCGTCATTATGGAGTGAGAACGGAACGGTACAAACTCATTCGCTTCTACGGAGACATAGATGAGTGGGAACTGTTCGACCTGCAAGCCGATCCGATGGAAATGAACAACCTGTACGGAAAAACCGGATACGAAAAAATTACCGGCGAGCTTTGCGCCGAACTTAAACGCCTCCAGGAGCAATACGATGACCCGATCAGGAAGGACAACTGAATGATGCTTCCAATCGAGACTCACCCTTTGCAACCCTTTTTACCCGGCAAAACCAGGTTACTGATGCTGGGCAGCTTTCCTCCACCGAAGGCGAAGTGGAAGATGGATTTCTATTATCCGAATTTCCAAAACGATATGTGGCGGATTTTGGGGCTGGCGTTTTTCAATGAAAAAGACTATTTCCTTTCGGAAAACAAGTTCTCTTTCGATAAAGAAAAAATTATGGAATTCCTATCCTTGAAAGGTATTGCCGTATGTGATACGGCACACGAAGTACACCGGCTGAAAGGAAATGCGTCGGATAATTTTCTGGAAATAGTTACTCCGCTCAACCTTGAAAACATTTTATCGAAAATCCCTGACTGCAAAGCGTTCGCTACAACCGGTGAAAAAGCGACTGAGACTCTTCGGTCGCTTTTTCCCGCCACAACTCCCATTCCTAAGATTGGGAACAGCGTGACCGTTGATTTCCTCAATAAGAAATACAAATTTTACCGGATGCCTTCCTCATCAAGAGCATACCCCAGGCCATTATCCGAAAAGGCCAAAATATACAGGCAACTTTTTACAGAGATGGAAATTCTTTAGAGAGCGTTAAATCTCAGCGTCACCTAACACTCCTTCGAAATTCAATGGAAATACCTTGGTTATCTTTTGGCTTTTGATGAGTGGCTTCAGTTTTTTCAGAACAATCTCTTTAAAATAAGAAGCATTGGAATGCACTTTATATGCAGCTTCACTCTCGTAGCTCTCGTAGATAAATACACGAGCAGGATCCTCTTCACTCAACAAAACATCGTAAACCAGGCAACCCTCTTCGTTTTCAAGGGTTTGCAATTGAATGTCTGATAACAACTCTATGGCCTCATCTACCCGGCTCTCATCCAACGTAAATTCAACCAAAATCACATAGGGTTCACCTGCATTTTGTGCCTGTGAATGGCGGGGATAAGCAGAAAGAAGCGTCAGAAAAAGCACACAGAAAAGAAAAAATTGCTTTTGCATAGGTTAAGAAAATTTAAAAACTGTTTTGATTATTTATGCACTGTTTGTGTCATTTTTTATGAACCTGGATTTTCGCATCATACGGCGTATGGAACAAAAGGAAACTTCAAAACAGTTTCTTAATTTCGCAGACCGGAAACATTTTTCAGCACAGCGCGTATAGCTCCAATCTTTAAATGCGTGTTGATGATAATGGGAATTCTGTTCGCATCATCGGTCAATGAAGCACTAATAGCCTCTTTCTTGTCTTTAAACGCCTTATCGTAGATGGTCAGGGAGATTTGAACCGTGTTGTAGGTTTGCCCGTCATTGGCTTTAATCTTGGACAAACCGTTGTAGTTTACAGCCATGTTCACGATCTCTCTTCCGGAAATAAACTGTATTTGCTTTTGGTCACCGGGTTCCATATCCGTGTAGTCCAGGTTCCGGATCAACGCCAATACCGACAGGTAATCGTATGTACATTCATGGGTAGTAATGGTTTCCTCAAATTTCTTTTTTCCGTTAAAAACACGGTTTGTCCTTACTTTTATCCCATCCTCTACATAACTGAAAGACTGCACTTCCCGGGAATAATCCTTTCCTTCAAATGCATTTTTAGTGAAGAGCAGCGGTCGCAAATTCATGTCGATATACGACACAAGCGTATCATTAACCGTATAAACACTTCCTGCCAATCCACTCGTATTAAGCAACATGCGAACATTGAAAGCGCTGTTGCCCTTGTAGTTTACCAGATTGGTCTTTAATGATCCTGTGCCGGCTTTGGCATTCACTATGCCGTAATTGAAATACAAATCGTAAGAGATGTTCTCTCCGTCTTTAAAAGAGTTATTGATGATCTTACACTGGGCAATTGCTCCCTGAGGCAGGGAGACAACCAAGATAAATAAGAGAAACAATTGAATCGTTTTGTTCATTTTCGTTCGTTTGGATTAAGTGCGGTTATCGGGCAGGAGCAACCGGTCTCTGCATTGGAGTGGCCGGTCCGCCCATACTTCCGGCCCCGCCGGGAAAAGAAGCTCCTCCGCGTCGGTTTTGCTGCTGTTGCTGGCGTTCGCGTTCTTCGTTGAGGTTACGGCGTTTCTTTTCTTCGGGTTTATTTTTAGTGACATCAAGCGGTTTTTGCTTGTCTAACGGCAACTCCGTCACATTCCACGACTCTTCATGGTCAGTGTATGCCCTAATCTCATACGCACCCGGATAATAGTAAACTCTTTCGGGCTGTCTACCCTTCTCATAGTCACCTGTCGTCCATTCACCGTCTTCGTTGTCATCGATGAAAAGTCGGGCATACAGCGTTCCCGGATTAATATCGAAAATCAGGGCTTCGCTGTTTTTGACACGTACTTTTCGAAAAGGTTTATCCGATTTGTCCAGCAACTCTACATAAGCCGGTTTCCCTACCGGCAGTCCCGACAGCTGAAACATTAAGTTTCCGTACTGATCCAGTGCTTTTACGGCAAACGTCTGCTCTACCTTGTTGTTCCACAATCCGTAAATACTGTGAACAGTCGCTGAATCGATGGTTAATTTATACTTCCCTCCGGGTTCCCATTTGTGCCGAAGCGTATACTTTCGGGGGTTGAGCGTGTCGCCAAGCATAGTGAAAGGGACATGCGAGAAAACAGAGTCCACTTCGTATGTGAGGTGAACTTTCGATGAATCAAAATCGATTACCGGTTGTTCAAACTCCAACTGAACCGGCAAGTAAATTTCGTGTGAAGATTGGATATTGTGATTAACGGCAAGCAAACGCACTTCTTCTTCCTTCCCTTCGTTTTCTTTTTCTCTACGGGTTTGTCGCGGTTCGCGGAAGTTAAAACTCAATGTATCCGACTGCAAAAGGTCCCGGTTCAACGAATCTGTTTTCAGGTAATCCATCTTCAGTATAACGGTATCCTGCCTTAAGACCAATGAGTCGGATATCCACAGGGAAAGGGTATCGTTATCTTTGCTTTTCTCCATCACGTACCAGTTTTCATTGCCTGATACCGGTTTTAACAGTTCGAAAGCAGGCTCCTGGGTTGGAGCCGCAAAAAAGACAACAAGTTTTTCACGCTGGGTTCGTTCGTGTTTTTGAAAATATTTCCGTTGAAATCCGGATGAAAATGAGCGAAGTAAAATATTATCAGGCAGAAAACGGGTGTAATTTATCGTTTTTACGGTATCAATGGTCACACTGTCTTTGAAAACCGTATCCTGTCGTATAGCAGGCATCGATGACGGCACGACAATGGAATCAAGAAAGGCTATGGCCTCCTGCGGGTTGTCATATTTATAATCCCTGTTTTTATCGTCGAGAGCAAAAATCCTGTATTTACCTGCGGCTAATCCTCTTACTGTAAACCTTCCGCGTGAGTCAGTCCTTGAAATCCTTTCAAAAGGAGTCCTTACAAAAGCGGTGTCATCCAGGTTGGTGTGCATGCCCACATAAATACCTTGAGCAGGTTCCAGGTTTTCTGCGGATAACACTTTGCCGGAAACGGCGAGCGTATCGAGTTGATCTCCTGTAGAGAAAGAGAGGGAGAAGTTTTCGAGCGGATTCCCTTCGTTATTATCGACAATAGCATCAGTAAAATCGATCGTATAAGTAGTGTTTGGCAATAGTTCATCGTTGAATTCCACAACGGCTTTCTTTCCCACCGATTTTATCACAGGCATATTTATCTGCGGAGGCGTAATGATCACTTTCTCTGTCGGTTTTTCAACTTTTATGTTCTCGTCAAATTCAATTTCAACGATGTTGCGGGTTACGTTTAATGCGCTGTTTTGAGGATTGGAACGGATCAGCCGGGGTGGCTTTTCGTCGTACCGCCCACCCGTGGGCGCTGCCATATTGGCGCATGAATTCAATACGAACAGTATTCCTCCCGGAAAAATGAGTATGAGTATATATTTCAACAACCTTATCATTATTACCTTCCTGTCATTTGCATAATTGGCGCAAAAATACAACGAATTAAGTAGTTTTTAGCGTTTTGATGTTTAAAAAAACGGAAATTCAGTAAATACAAGATGTTTTGCAGCGCTATCGGGCTAAGATTTGATTTCCGATTTTGCAGTACAGGCACTTCCGCTTATCGCAGTACTCTTTTTTCAATTGAATGAGCGCTTGCGAATCGAATGCACTGACAGGAGATATACCGGAAACTGCAAATTCAGCAACGATAGCATTTCGTTCTGGTTCTACCGTCTCCAGTATCTGCAACGCTCTGTCACAAAATTTCTCCTGGCCGGTTTTTCTTCCGTAAGCAAAGAGCATAGGAACAACCGTGTTGATAAGGATAACATGGAAAGAAGATTCCCCCAGGTACTTTCGGGATCTTTCCGACTCTTTTCCGAAAGAATAATGGGTATGCCAGTAATCGGAGGTATCAACCTGAAAATAACTCCATAACTGTCTATAGTCTTCTCTCTCGAGTATGGAAGAAAAGAGACGGTCCGACTGCTTCAGCAGAGTTGCCAGCTGTGCGATACGTACTTGTGGAAATGCGCGGGGACGGACACGCAACTTCTTGAATAAAAATCCATCGATAGGCTTAAGTTGGTATTTGTGTTTTAAGAACCCGTATTCTTTTCTGAGTTGCAGGTAGTAATCATCGGAAACAATGTCGTCATACAACAATCCGGCTTGCCCATACAGCAACGCTTCTATCTGAAAAAGGCTATCGCTGTGTCTCTGAATACAGTTGAGAGGAAGGCTCAACGCCAGTCGTTCAAATCCGTCGGAATTTAATCCGAATCCAAAGTTCCGGACAAGCAACACATAAAAGGAATGATCCCATGAATTGTTGAATCGGGCCATATGTGTAAAAATATCGTTGATCTTCCGCTCCAACCGTTGAAGCCCCATCTCAACCATCCAGGCACATATTACTCCCCTTTCCACCAGCGGGAGATGATTCTTGCAAGGGATACTCGACTTGCTGTTGAGCAAATACGCTGCATTTTTTCTTACATCTTCAGGTACAATCAATTGCATTTGCGGAACCTGCACACCTTTTTGGTTCCTCACCACACCTTTCACTCTTTCCGCCACGTGCAAAATCACCGAGTTGTAGCTTTCATCGGTATGGTGTCCGTGTTTGGTCCAATCACCTGATGATGGATGAATCTCCACATCCCCTGCCCACATCTTATCCCCTATTTTGATTTTGGCATTGAAGAAATCAGCTCCGGCATCAGTGTTGTGTGTTCCCGGATCGATGATATCTACTTTTTGTCCATCCATCGTTTGGAGGTCAGCCCGGTCGAAAAGCCGGTATTTCCAAACATAATGAAGCAAATATTCGTTGTTTGTCATATCTCTTTAAGGCTGTTTGGAGTTCAAATATACAATTATATTTTAATCCTGTCAACGGTACGTCTGTTTTTCATTATTTCTCCTTTCAACCGGCTTTCTGTCGATTTTTATGTAACTTTGCCGTATACTTAAAATCATTGAACCACAAATTTTCATGTTAAACCCGCAAGAGAGAAAAAAAATCAAGCAACTGATGCAACGTGAAATAATTCCGGCTATCGGTTGCACAGAGCCTGTCGCCGTATCGCTTTGTGTCGCACAGGCAACGGAAACACTGGGACGAAAACCCAAACAGATCGAGGTAATTCTGAGTTCCAACGTCCTTAAAAACGCTATGGGTGTAGGAATTCCCGGAACAGGAATGATTGGGTTGCCTATAGCCGTTGCCTTGGGCGCACTGATCGGGAAACCGGAGTACGGCCTGGAAGTTCTCCGGGATCTCCAACCTGCGGACGTGGAACGCGCCAAACAATACATCCAAGACAAACGAATAAAAATCGATGTTGAAAAGGAAATTGAAGATAAACTGTATATAGAAGTCCGGTGCTACGCCGGAAATGAATCGTCCGTAGCTGTTATTCGCGGCAGCCATACCCAGTTCTCCTACGTCGAAAAAAACGGAACTGTGCTGCTGAAAAATAAAACGGAAACAGCAGAAGAAAAGGAAGAGGATGTACAGCTCACGTTCCGGAAAGTATACGAATATGCCGCTGAATCGCCTATAGATGAATTGGATTTCATCCTTGAAGCGGCAAGAATGAATCGGGAAGCTTCACTACAATCCCAAAAACAAAGTTACGGACACAACGTGGCCAAAAGCCTGACAGGCGATAGGGGAAAGGCCCTTTTCGGAGAAAATCCACACAGCCGCATGATCTCTGCAACGGCTGGTGCCTGCGATGCAAGGATGGACGGAGCCCTAATTCCGGTGATGAGCAACTCCGGAAGCGGAAACCAGGGTGTAGCCGCGACACTTCCCGTGTTAACCTATGCAGAGGACGCTGGCTGTGACGAAGAAAGTCTTATCAGAGCACTGATTCTCAGCAACCTATCGGTTATTTACATCAAACAATACCTGGGAAGGTTATCGGCATTATGCGGTTGCGTAGTGGCGTCAGCGGGTTCCAGCTGCGGCATAACGTACCTTATGGGAGGCAATTATAGACAGGTTACGTTCGCCATAAAAAACATGATTGCCAACATAACCGGTATGATTTGCGACGGGGCAAAGCCCAGTTGTGCACTTAAAATAGCCAGCGGCACCTCCACGGCAATGCTCTCTGCCCTGATGGCCATAGAAAACCGGGTGGTAACGTCACAGGAAGGTATCGTGAATGAAGACGTGGACAAGACCATTCAAAACCTAGCCATCATTGGTAACCAGGGCATGGCAGAAACCGACAGGATTGTATTGCAAGTAATGACGCACAAAGGATAAAAATCGTTCGAACATAAACCCTGGAAATTTCGTTATAAGACGGACAGATCTTGCTGTGCCGGTAGTTACCGGAAAATTAAAATTTTAAAGCGCAATTTCACTGTGCGACAATCGATCACAGATACGGAACTTACTCTCGAAACAAAAAAAATAAGCGTTCTGGTATGGGAATATTCTATTCCCGCCATCATCGGCACCCTTGTAAATTCGCTCTACAACATCGTTGACCGAATTTTTATAGGCCAAGGGGTTGGAGCGTATGCTATTTCGGGACTGGCCATCACTTTCCCGGTTACCATACTTGCCTCTTCGCTCGGGATGTTGGTTGGTGTAGGTGCCGCAAGCCGGATTTCTATCAGTTTGGGCGAAAGGAAGAAACATACGGCAGAACAAATCCTCGGCAACTCCCTGATACTTATACTTTTGTTCAACGCAGTGATCATGACGCTTTTCTACGTTTATCTCGATCCTATCCTTCTCGCTTTCGGAGCTACCGCAAACACACTGCCCTACGCACGGGAATATTTACAAATCGTTCTTATCGGAAATGTCTTTATCAGTCTCTGTTACAGCTTTAATAACATGATGCGGGCCTCGGGATATCCCAAAAAAGCGATGATAACGATGTTAATCGGAGCTCTGTTGAACATCATCCTCGACCCGGTGTTTATTTTCGTTTTTGATCTCGGTATTGCCGGAGTGGCTTGGGCCACAGTTATTTCCATGTTTGTAGGAATGTTATTTGTGATGCATCATTTCATACAGGACAGCAGTCTTATACGCTTGCGGAAAGAGAATATCCGGCTAAATAAAAATATCGTCCTGGCTATCGTATCTATCGGTCTTTCTCCCTTTTTTATGCAGGTAGCAGCATCAGGAGTAGCCGTTTTGTTAAACACCTCACTGTTGAAACACGGAGGCGATTTAGCCGTAGGTGCCTATGGAATACTTAACTCCATGTTGTTGATCATAATTATGACTGTAGTGGGGTTAAACCAGGGTACGCAGCCGATTATCGGGTATAACTACGGTGCAGGGAACTTTTTGCGGGTCAAAGACACTTTTTTCTATACCGTAAAAGTGGCGACTATTATCACGAGTGCCGGATTTATTATCGGCATGTTCTTCCCCCGTCAATTTGCCAGTGCGTTCACCGGTGACCAGGAATTGCTTGAAATTGCTGAAAACGGTATCCGGCTTAGCTTGATTGCTTTTCCCTTAGTGGGTTTTCAAGTTGTTGCAGGGAATTTCTTTCAAAGTATCGGGCAAGCGAAAAAAGCCATTATACAAAGTTTGAGCCGGCAGATTATCTTTCTGGTCCCCGGGTTATTGATCTTCCCTGCGTTGCTTGGGTTAAACGGCGTTTGGATCGCTATGCCGGTTTCAGACTTCCTGGCATCGCTCCTGTCCCTCTATTTACTGGTGGGACAAATAAGAATTATTCGTAACATGCAAGAGAATCAACCCTTGTACCGCTGAGCCATCGTTATGTAAATAGCCCGATAAAAATTCGGAAAATTCATCCTTTTTGAGTAGTTTTGTCCCTCCAAAACGATAAACAATAATTAAATAAATTATACACAATGAAGAGAGTAGTATTAATTCGTCACGGCGAAAGCGTGTGGAACAAGGAGAACCGTTTTACGGGATGGACCGATGTGGATTTAACTGAAAAAGGTGTTGAAGAAGCACACAAAGCAGGGAAATTATTGAAAAAAGAGGGTTTTCATTTTGAAAAGGCTTACACCTCTTACCTGAAAAGAGCTGTTAAAACTCTCAACGTCGTCCTGGATGAAATGGATTTGGACTGGATTCCCGTAGAAAAAACATGGCGCCTCAATGAAAAGCACTACGGCATGCTGCAGGGACTAAATAAATCTGAAACAGCCGAGAAGTACGGCGATGAACAAGTACTTATCTGGCGCAGAAGCTACGATATTCCTCCAACAGAACTGGCCAAGGACGATCCCCGTTCTCCCTTTATGGATGTCCGCTACAAGGGGGTTGACGAAAAGGACTTACCACTTACCGAAGCGTTGAGCCACACAGTAGATCGCATTCTTCCTTACTGGAACGATACAGTTGTTCCCGAAATGAAAGAGAAATACAACGAAGTGATTATTGCCGCTCACGGAAACAGTTTACGTGGAATTATCAAACACCTGAAAGGTATTTCTGATGAAGATATCGTTAGCTTAAACCTGCCAACAGCTGTTCCCTACGTGTTCGAATTTGACGACAACATGAATCTGGTGAAAGATTATTTCCTGGGCGATCCGGAAGAAATCAAGAAACTAATGGATGCCGTGGCTAATCAAGCCAAGAAGAAATGAATAAAAAAAGTCAGGGTGCTCAGAACAGGCACCCTGACTTTTATTTTAATACATTCAAATTACTTAGATCAGTTCTTTTAATTTTTCAATCGAGAGGTCTATCGCCAAAATAACTCCGTTTTCATCGATCAAGTAATTTTTGAAACCATGCCTCAACCTGAATTCTTTATAAATCGCTGAGCTGGCTCCTGTTTCATCGCAAAACTGCGAATTTAAATCAATCTTGTCCAAGAGCGCCGTTCTTTCAGAGACGTTCCGGTTCTCGTCAAACGAGATCGATAGAAACGTAACGTCAGGGGCTGCTTCTTTTAAATAATTATACAGCTGAACGTTGCTGGCTCTTGATTGGGCATCGTAAGCCGCCCAAAAGCTTAATACTACTTTTCTGCCTTTATATTCGCTTAAGTCGAGATGTTGTCCTTCCAATCCACTGAGAACAATATTTGGAATCTGTTCGCCGGGATAATAACCTGTGGAAGTTTTTTCGGTTTTGATTGAGCTCGACATAAAGAAAAGCGAAACAATTGCTACAAGACAAAAGTTCACATACTTCATAAAAAATGTTTTAATTAATACTCAAACTTACTTGTGCTTCACGCATTTAACTAAGTTTATTTACTGTTGACTTTTCGCTAAAAGTCATCATTTCCAGGGACAAAATTACGTCCGTTTTTATTAAAAAAAAACTTTTACGCCAAAAACTTTGTTTCCAAGTGTTAAAATCAACTTAAATAAACATACGATAACCTATCTATCAGGGATATACAAACAATCACCCCGAATCGTATTGAGGTAAATTTCCACACCCAGTAACGAACATCAACAAAGTACCAAAAAACAGGAACGATCCCTTTCAATTAAAAAATAATTATACCTTTGTTCCAATTGTTAAGTAGCGGCTATAAGTGCATAAAAAAAGCAAAACATTTCTTCATGCAAATAAAAAATTCACTTTACAAGAGAACAACCCCTTATATCGTAGTAGCTTTTCTGATTGGTTTATCTGCTTGTGTTGGCAATCAAAAAAGTAAGAACGCCACTGAGACTATACCCCAACGTGTTGATTCCGGCTGGGTTCAGTTGTTTGATGGCAAATCACTGGATGGCTGGCAAATTACCAACTTTGGTACGCAAGGCACGGTTCAGGTTATTGAAGGTGAAATTGTGCTTGGAATGGGAGATGGCTGTACAGGTATTACCTGGAATGGGAATTTCCCAAAAACAGATTACGAAGTGAAGCTGGAAGCTAAAAAAATAACCGGTAACGATTTTTTTTGCGGAATGACTTTCCCTGTGAAAGATTCGTTTTGCACTTTGATCATAGGAGGATGGGGCGGTCCGGTGGTGGGTCTTAGCAACATCGACGGATCAGACGCATCGGACAACGAAAGTCACACTTTGAAAAAATTCGACCACGATACCTGGTACGCCATTCACTTAAAAGTATCCTCCGAAAAGATTGAAGCATGGATTGATGGGGAACAAGTCGTAGATTTTTCTACCTCGGGAAAGCAACTTTCCGTCCGCAGTGAAGTAAGCCTTTCAAAGCCCTTTGGCATTTGTTCGTGGAGGACAACCTCAGCTTTGCGAAATATTCACTTGAAAGAGTAAGTAAGTATTAGCTACTTTTTAACAGTCACTTTTTATCGTCAACCCCAATTGTCTGAAGAACAAAGCTTGGTAAAACTCAACTACCACCACAGATCTAGCTGCAGTGCAAAATATTGTTCCATATGCATAGAACCGATACCGGATGGCTCCAAAACTTGGTTCTATTTACTTATAATCGAGTTGATAAACTTGTTTTGTATTTCCTCCGGTGTTTGGATTTCACAATGGTAAGTCCGATATTTATTTGAAAATTATGGTATTTTTGTTTTTTATTCGAACGAAACATCACTTAATTTAACTTTCCATGAGTCAAACAAAATTAATCAGCTCATTTCTAAACAGATACAAACCTCTACGCGATTGAATATTTATTCGATAACAGAAAAAGATGGACAACAGAAAGTACAACAGACGCAATTTCTTAAAAATCTCCGGATTGACAACAATGGGAAGCCTACTGACCCATCGATTGCCGACAAACAATAAGCATATTTATTCCGTTTTGAACCAAGGAACAATACCCGCGGACACACCACAAAACAGGATCGCTGAAATCGTGGAAACAAAGCTTGTCTCCAAAGAGTCCGGAAAGTACCTGATTATTGGTCAGTCAATTGACGAAAACGGCCATCCAAAAGCAACCCAACCTTTTATCGAACCTAACCGCTGCCTCGGCTGGCCTTCGATCACAAAAACCGATAAGGGAGAGTTGCTGATTGTTTACTCGGGAGACAGAGATTCACACGTTTGCCCCTGGGGAAAAACCCGACTCATCCGCAGTACGAATAATGGGAAAACCTGGTCTGAACCAGAAACAGTAAACAACAGTCCATTGGATGACCAGGAGACGTATTCTATCAACAGGAAAATCAAGGGGGACCTACATCTGTCTTCACAACACACTGGAAATTAAAACAAGGTAATTCATAAAATAAAATAATATGTCAAACATTGGATTGATCATTGAAGAACGGGCGGCCAGTATCGGTAACTTTATGGTAGGACGTCTTCTGCCTTTCCGACAGAAAAGGACGGTAGGCCCTTTCGCATTTATCGACCATATGGGGCCTGCCACGATGCAGTCCGGAGAGAACCTGGATGTACCGCCACATCCCCATATCGGCCTTTCCACCCTCACCTACCTGTTCGACGGGGCAATCATGCACCGTGACAGCATCGGCAATGAGGTGGAGATTACACCCGGGGCTGTGAACTGGATGACAGCCGGTAGAGGAGTGGTCCACTCGGAGCGAACACCCGAGCGACTGCGCGACACCAAAAAAGTGCTCCACGGTATGCAAATATGGGTGGCACTCCCCACAGCAATGGAGGAGACAGAATCTTCATTCTTCCACATCCCCGCTGAAGAGATACCCGCCTGGGAGATGCACGGGATACAAACAAAGTTGATCGCCGGTGAAGTGTTCGGGAAGAAATCACCGGTACCGGTCTACAGCCCTCTATACCTGATCGAGCTGAAAAGCGACAAGCCGCAGATGTTCAATCCGGACGGTGAACTGTATGGGGAGAGCGGACTCTATATCCTGAAAGGGAAGGTGCGAATTGAAAACTACAGTTTTGGGCCCGGAAAGTTGCTGATTGCACAAAACAGCCGTCTCTGCGCGTTCGAGATGGGCCCTGACACCAGGGTCTACCTCTTTGGCGGCGAACCTTTTCCAGAACGGCGTTATATAGACTGGAACTTCGTCTCTTCGAGAAGGGAGAGACTTCTACAGGCAAAAGAGGATTGGGTTAACCGTCGCTTCCCGGAAGTGCCGGGAGAGTCAGAATTTGTGCCTTATCCGGAATTTAAATAGAGAAAATTGATGAAAACACTGTTAATCGGTGCCACGGGTGCTACGGGCAGCGACCTGCTGCAGCTGTTGCTGAACGACGGCGAGATAGAGAGCGTAGAGATTTTCGTCAGGAGAGACCCGCAGATACGACACGCTAAACTGACGGTAAACCGGATCGATTTTGAAAGGCCGGAGCAATGGGCCCACCGGGTGAAGGGGGATATCCTCTTCTCTTGCCTGGGGACCACCCTGAAAGACGCCGGCAGTAAGGCAGCGCAATGGAAGGTGGATTTCGATTACCAGTACCGGTTTGCTAAAGTTGCCAAAGAAAACGGAATGAAATGCTTTGTCCTGGTCTCATCGATGAACGCCTCCTCGAGATCACCGTTCTTTTATGCCCGGATGAAAGGAAAACTGGAGGAAGCAGTGCGGAAACTGGAATTCCCAAAACTATTGATATTTCGGCCTCCATCACTGATACGCAAACAGAGCAATCGGACGTTGGAGCTGGCCGGGGTGAAAGCGATTCGTTTCTTCAACCGGCTGGGACTCTTCCCCTCGCTGCGACCGCTACCGACAGACCAGCTGGCCAAAGAAATGCTCCGTGCTGCCAAGGAGAGTGTCGTCGGATGATTCAGACAAAATAAAAATTTATAGTATTTTTATGTATAAAAAGTTCATATTTTGCTGGCAATTAAGTCTTGTTGTTGCCAACGCCCTAATTATTGGGTTACTCATTTCTTGCTTATCCATTAGAGATGCAAACAGATTATCCGATTATTCTCCTAATACAGTATTAAAACTACCTCCCTCAAGCAATAATCCCCGGAACAGTGAAGGCGATTTTATAACTCTTAAAGACGGCAGGGTTTTGTTTGTGTACAGCCACTACACCAGTGGATCCGGAGGAGATCATGATCCGGCCTTTCTGGCGGGCCGATATTCTGCAGATGGAGGAAGAACCTGGACTACTGAAGATGAAACCATCATTGAGAATGAAGGAGGGATGAATGTGATGTCAGTTTCGTTGCTTCGTTTACAAAACGGGAACATAGCCCTCTTTTACTTGAAGAAAAACTCAACGGAAGACTGTATTCCCATGATGCGAATTTCTAGAGATGAAGCCAAATCCTGGAGTGATGCCGTACCCTGCATCACTGATAAAAAAGGTTATTTTGTCCTCAATAACGACAGGGTCATCCAATTACAAGATGGGCGATTATTGATGGCTGTTGCATTACATCAAATTCCTGGAGGGAAATGGGAGAACCAAGCTGATTTATATTGTTACTTTTCGGATGATAATGGACAAACCTGGCAATCTAGCTCCCAAGTTCCTAATAATACCGACATTATCACTCAAGAACCCGGATTAATCGAGATGAAGGACGGTAGAATAATGATGTATATTCGCGCAAGTGGAGGGTTTCAGCGGTTGTCTTATTCATCGGACAGGGGGCAAACCTGGAGCCACATTGAAGCCAGTAATATACCGTCTCCCTTATCACCAGCGACTATCGAAAGGATTCCTGGTACTGGCGACTGGTTGCTGGTATGGAACAACAACGATGGCTCGAATCTTGAAATCAAGGATAAAAGGACACCGATAACGATTGCCGTTTCCAAAGATGAAGGAAAGACATGGGAGAAAATCAAAAATATTCATGCTGATCCAGACGGATGGTATTGCTATATAGCAATTCACTTTGTAGATAATAAAAATATTTTACTGAGTTATTGTGCTGGAAGCCAATCTCAGAAAACACACTTGGCTGTCACAGAAAATACGTTATTGCATATAAAATGGTTGTATGAATAATTTTTATAACGGAGCTTGGGAATAGCATCATTAATTTCAGTAGAGACCTATTCAATAGAAATATAACGACTTTTTATACCTTCGGAAGTTATTGTGATTATTCTCATCCCCGGCTCCGCATTACCCAAAGGTTTTCCAACGGCATTGGTGGTAATCATTGAAATGCCGTTGTGCGATGCTTCGGCATTATTATGCAAATGTCCGGCAAAAATAGCATCCACACCATACCTTTCGAATAATTGAAAGTATCTATCCCTCACCTCTACGCTTTGATTTGAATAAGTTTCTTTTTCATTAAAGTCGTAAAGAAAGAAGGGATAATGTGTAAATAAGACAATACTGCCCGATTTTTTTGCTTTGCGCAGTTGGTTTCTCAACCACCGGAATTGTTTTTTCTCCTCTTTCTTGTTTTTATTCGACTTAACAATGACCGAGTTAAGACCAATAAAAGCCAAATTTTTATGCTTAAATGAAAAACGGTCGGTTCCCCTGCCGTAGTTAGAAAAATAGAAATTAAAGTCATTCTTTGTGGGTGATTGCCCCAAATCGTGATTACCCGGACTTAGGTAAACCGGAACGTTCTGATGGATGAGAGACGTAATTCTCTTAAATTCTCCAATTTGCAAAATATTTTTTGAGTCGTTAACAAAATCGCCGGTAATAACAACAAAATCAGGCTTCAATTCATTGATTCGTCGAACTGCTTTTGTGTAAAGTTCAGTCTCTTTTTCAAAACCTGTGTTATTCTCAAAAAATCCAAACTGTGTGTCGGTAATTTGCACGATCACCGTGGAGTCTGACTGTGCAAAAGAGTGGGTACAAGACAAGATCAGCATTCCGACAAAGCTGACCAGTAGACGAAAATGTTGTTTTGAGGAAGTCATAAAAATGGGAGTTTTCATTAATTAACGCTTATTCAACAATTATTTGAGATGATCGGATATACAAATCCTTTCATAAGGTGCCGAACTTATTGCCGGATAATATTCGAAAAATATTTCATCGCTATCCTCCAGCCATATCCGGTATGAACTTTAGCAGCGGCTGTTCACTTGTGTATACTCTTTTACTTGCCGTACATCATCAGGCTTTGTTTTTAGCCAATCCATATCGTGATCTTCGATGAGGTCGTAATGAATATCTCTCAAAACGATAAAACTTTTTTCCTGAGCAACAGCAATTAGAGAAAAGAATAACAATGCAGCAAGCAAGGAAATCTTCTTCATAAAACGAATTATTTAATATTTATTAGGATTCTTCTGCATTTATACCATTATAAACATGGCAACAGTTCATATTGTTGTAAAAAAAAGTAAAAACTATTTGTTACTTCACTCCTGCCTCACATCCCGGAAATGCAATAATTGTTGGTAAGTTCAATTGAATGCTTACCGTATCCCAACATGTTTATGTGAAAATTCAAGTAAATTCTTGAAGAAATGGACAAAGCGAATTAATAACTTGAGATTTATTTTAATTCAATTTTTAATTATCTTTGAAAATCAGTTTCAACTCTAAAGACAACTAAAGCATCCGCTTTATAATTACACAAATTTTGTACTGGGCTCCATTTATTAATACCCGCCCTTTATTTTTGTATTTATCAAACATGAAGAAAACTCAAACATGAATACTAAATCATTAATTCTTCCTTTACTGTTCTCGTACGTTGCCGTCTTTTCTCAATCCGGGAAAATTGAACCTCTAAAAGCCACTTCGCGGACCGACAATATCAGCGCTGCATGGACCGATCGCGTATTGTTTTCAGGTAAAGCGTCTAAACCGGAAGGGCGCAATGTTCTCTGGTACCGTGAACCGGCCAAAGTATGGGAAGAAGCTTTACCGTTAGGCAACGGACGTTTAGGAGCGATGGTCTTTGGAGGCGTGGCTGATGAAAGAATTCAACTTAATGAAAGTTCTTTGTGGGACGGTTACTCACTCGACCCCAATAATCCCGAAGGAGTAAGGGCTTTACCTGAAGTTCAACGGCTTATTTTCGAGAACAAAAACAACGAAGCCGTACAACTGGCCGAAAAAAAAATGATGGGCATCCCGAAAGGTGTGAGACCCTACCAGTCATTGGGCGAATTATGGTTTGACACTCCTCATGAGCGGGCAGACAACTACCTTCGCAGCCTCGATTTAACAACAGCCATCGCCACAATAAAATACACGTTTGAAGGCAAAGAGTATGTCCGCGAAAACTTCGTGTCGGCAGCAGATGGGGTTATGGTAGTCCGTTTCACCTCGATAAACGGTGGAAAAATAAACGCATCATTTACCTTGCGTCGTCAGCAGGATGCAGAATGCAAAAAGCATTCGTCGGAATCGAACACATTGCTTTTAAAAGGCCGGCTTCCTATAAAAGATACAAAAGGAAATACACGCGGAATAAGTTTTGCAGCACAGGTAAAAGCCATTACCGATGGAGGAACAATCGGCTTCAACGGCAACATCATGTCGGTAGCTGAAGCCAACTCATTGACACTTTATGTTGCAGGCGCTACCGATTATCCGGGGTTAGACAATCTCGGGCAGACCCCCCTCCCGGGTAATCCCGAGCAGACCTGCCTCGAAGCGATCAACAAAGCTTCCGCTAAACCCTACGAGATGTTGAGGTCGGCTCACATAGCTGACCATCAGGCTTATTTCAACCGGGTTGCCCTCGACCTCGGCCCGGAATCGGCCCTTCCAACCGACGAACAACTAAAGGAAGCGAAGAGGACAGGACAACCCAACGCCAACCTGGTGGAAACCTATTTCCAGTTTGGCCGTTACCTGCTTATCGCCAGTTCACGGCCGGGAACCATGCCTGCAAACCTGCAGGGACTGTGGGCATGGCAAATGAATCCACCCTGGAATGCCGATTATCACACCAACATAAATCTACAGATGAATTATTGGCCTGCTGAAATAACCAATCTGGCGGAAATGCACCTCCCCTTATTTGATCTTTGCGAAGCCCTTGTTCCATTTGGCCGGCGCAGCGCCAAAGTAATTTACGGAGCCAGGGGCTGGGTAGTACATCACCTTACCGATGCGTGGGGATTTTCTGCCCCGGCCGACGGGCCACAAGGCGTGTGGCCGATGGGTGCCGCCTGGCTGGCACAACATCCCTGGGAACATTACTGCCACACACTCGATAGAAGTTTTCTTGCAAAACGGGGTTATCCACTGATGAAGGGCGCAGCAGAGTTCATTCTCGACTTTTTGGTAACCGCTCCCGAAGGTACGGCTTTCGCCGGAAAACTGGTAACAAACCCTTCCTATTCTCCTGAAAACGCTTTTATATTGCCCAACGGTGAACGTGCAGTTTTTACCTATGGCGCCACCATGGATCTGCAAATCATTCATGATTTGCTTACAAATTGCATTGAAGCAAGTAAAATACTGGGTGTAGATAAAAATTTCCGCAGCCGGTGTACGCAAGCATTGAAACAGCTGGCCCCAACACGTATCAGTAAAGAAACCGGACGTATAATGGAATGGGCGGAAGACTATAAAGAAGTAGAACCGCATCACCGCCATACATCACACTTATTTGCATTGCATCCCGGGAACCAGATTTCAGTCACCGGAACGCCCGACCTGGCCGAGGCCGCACGCAAAACACTTATTGCCCGCGGCGACGACGGGACCGGCTGGAGCCTCGCCTGGAAAATAAACATGTGGAACCGGCTTCATGACGGAAATCATGCTTACAAGCTATTGTCGGTATTGTTGGGTTCCAAAACCCTCCCGAACCTGTTCGACACACATCCTCCGTTCCAAATCGATGGGAATTTCGGCGCCACCGCCGCCATTGCAGAGATGTTGATTCAAAGCCATGTCCGCACCCCAGACGGAGGATTCGAATTGCACCTTCTCCCATCGCTCCCGTCGGCAATACCTGAAGGCTCTGTAAAAGGGCTGCGGGCACGCGGCGGTTTTGAGGTGGATATCGACTGGAAAGCCGGTAAACTTAACCACGTCAGCGTTCGCTCCGATAAAGGGGAAAAGTTGCACTTACGCTACGGGGGAAAAATCCTGACACTTGAAACCCAAAAAGGCCAGCAGTTTTTCCTGGATGAGGAGTTAAAAGTAAAGAAGAGAAAACGGGATTCTGATCAATTATTGCCAATGACAAACGAAACATCAATCAGCTTTTGAAATTTCCGTCAATCGTAAAAATGAAAGGTCCTGTCGTCGCTCATGGCGACAAATATTTTTCCGAAAAAAGATTCTCCGAAACTTAGGCAGAAACATCGTGGCATCGATGATTAAATATCGCTGCGGGAGTTCTTCTGACTTTTGTTCAGGTTGGCCCACTGTTCGTAGGTAAGCCGACGTTGCCTTATGCCTTCTTTAGCCTTATCGAAATTACAACTGCCTCAGTTATTGATTGGTTAGTGTTACGGTGGGAAAATGAGGATACAGCATAATAAAATCCTCCCCCTTATAATCAACAAAAATAAAGGGGAGGATTGTTTTAATCTTTGTAGCCCGGCCGGGAATCGAACCCGGATCTAAAGTTTAGGAAACTTCTATTCTATCCATTGAACTACCGCGCCAAATACACTGCAAAAGTAATGTTTTTTCCGATATTCTCAAACATCCGGACATATTTGCTCAAATCAATTGGCCCCCCAAACAATTTTTCATTTAAACTGTTTAGAGTGTAAACAATTTATTTCAACCCATAATTTTTCATTCATGAGCCATATTGCAATACTTTACGGCACTTCCGGCGGTAACACTGAATCCGTGGCTAAAAGCATCCGGAACCTTTTCGACGATAATGCCGACCTTTACAACGTCGATACGATTAAGATTGACGACATAAAACCTTATAAATACCTGATCCTGGGCACTTCAACTACAGGAATTGGCGATTTGCAGGACGACTGGGACAGTTTTCTTCCCGTTTTTTCGAAAGCCGACCTATCGGATAAAACCGTTGCAATCTTTACGTTGGGTGACAGCGCCTCGTTTTCGAGCAGTTTTGCCGAGGCAATGAAAGTAATTTACGATGCCATAAAGGATAAAACAAAGGTGGTTGGCTTCGTCGACGATGAGGGATACACCTACGATGACTCTACCGCTGTTGTAGACGGACGTTGGGTAGGCCTTCCCATTGATGAGGACAATGAATACGATCAAACCGACGCCCGGCTTAAGGCTTGGGTAGAGGAATTAAAAAAAGAGTTTATTTGATCAAACTGTCTTAAGGATACGGACAGGGCTGAGTTGTACAGGCGATTCAGCCCTGTTTCTTTTATGGGGTTTCCCTTGTTCAAGTTGAAGTTTTATCGTAATTTCGTTGCCAAAAATAAATTTTATGCAACGTTTCTTTTACTACAGGCCCTTTGTATTTATTACTTTGCTTACGCTCAGTCTATCGAGCTTCTCTCAGAAAAAACAACTCGATCACTCCGTTTACGACAACTGGAAAAGCCTCCAGGAAATTTCCATCAGTAATGACGGCAGGTTTATCAACGCCGTTATCAGCCCGCAGGAAGGCGACAGCACACTTTATATCTATGATTCAAAGAAAGAAAAAGAGTTACTAATTCACCGGGTAAACAAATATACGCTGTCGCCCGACGGACGATACACGGTCGCTTTGTTGAAAGCCCCTTTTTCAGAAATTCGTCAGGCAAAGATCAAGAAAAAGAAAGCCGATGATTTTCCCAAAGACTCGTTGGTTATTGTCGATAATGAAGCATTTACGCTTTACAAAATAGCCGATGTAAAATCTTATGCCACATCTACAGAGATGGCTGGACACATTGCCTATAAAAAAGCCGCACCGAAAGATACGGCAAAAAACAAACCAAACAAACCGGCAGACCTGCTAATTATCCGAAACCTAAACACCTCTGCGGAAGATACCGTTAAGAACTCCAAAGAGTTTGCTTTTAACAAGTTCGGAAATTCACTGGCCGTCTCAGTGGAGCCCGAAAAAAAAGATTCCACCGATACGCACAGGGTACTTTTTTTCGATTTAAAAAACGGGAACAAAAAGCAGATCTCCGGCGAAAAAATGGAATACAGATCCTTTTCCTTCGACGAGCCAGGAAACCAACTAGTCTATTTAGCCACAAAGGACACCTCCAAAATTGAACAAAAAGTATTCGACGTGAGGTATTTCAAAAACACCATGGATTCGGCCGTTGTGATTGCTTCCAAAACGTCAAGGGGGTTGCCGGAAAACTGGATCTTCAATGAAAACTCAAAGCCTTCTTTCAGTAAAAACGGGCAACGGATCCTTGTTGGCGCTGCTCCAAGACAAACGCCCAAAGATACTACCCTTGTTGACTTCGAAACAGCAGCCCTTGATATTTGGCACTGGAAGGATCCGGTTGTACAGCCACAACAACTCTCCCAGCTGAAAAACGAATTGCGCAGGACCTATACCGGCATTATCGACCCCAATCGTCCACGCGAGTTCATTTCTGTTGCCAACGAGCAAATGCCAAACGCATCGTTCTCCGACGAGGGAAACGGACGGTTTGTCCTGCTCACTTCCGGCTTGCCGTACGAAATTGAAAGCCAATGGGACATTTCCTCCAAAATGGATACTTGGATTTACGATACGCAATCCAATCAATTGACCGTAATTGCCCAACCTGTTTCGGGAAGGCCACAGATTTCACCCTCGGGTAATTTCACCTACTGGTGGAATGCTTCGGAAAAACAGTGGTTTGCTTTCGACAACAAAACCGGAAAAACCATCGGCTTGACACAAGAAATTCCGGTCAACTTCTGGAATGAGAAAAATGATACTCCAAGCGAACCGGGTGCATACGGAATTGCAGCATGGGGAGAGGGGGACAAATTCGTACTTATGTACGATGCCTTCGACATCTGGAAATTAGATCCTTCCGGAAAACAGAAACCGGTGAACATCACCAACAATGCCGGAAGGACTGATTCCATTACTTTCCGGTACATCAACACCGATCCAGATAAACGTTTCGTCGAAAACAAAGATGTGTTGCTCTTATCGGCGTTCGACAACATAAGTAAGGAGGCCGGTTTCTACACGCTAAGACTACAAGGTCGAAATCCACTGTTAAAGAGGGAACTGGATAAATATGGATACACTTCTGTTAAGAAGGCAAAAAACACCGACCTGTTTGTGTTTCAAAAAAGCAATTTCAATACGTCGCCAGATTTGTATATCACCCAGAATTTATGGCAATCGGCGAAAAAACTCACCGACATCAATCCTCAGATGAAAGAGTATAACTGGGGTACGACAGAACTAATCAGGTGGACTGCTTTCGATGGAAAGCAGTCGCAGGGAATTTTGTATAAACCCGAGAATTTTGACCCTTCCAAAAAATATCCGGTAATGATCTATTTCTATGAAAAACATTCCGATGAACTTTATCGCTATTTTGCGCCCGCCCCAAGCCGGTCTGTTATCAACATACCGTTCTTCGTCAGTCGCGGCTACATCGTTTTCACTCCCGACATCCATTACGGAGTGGGACAACCCGGCCCTGACGCATACAACTACGTTGTTTCGGGAGCGCAGGCATTGGCAAAAAACCAATGGGTAGATTCGGAAAACATGGCCATACAGGGACAAAGCTGGGGAGGCTACCAGGTGGCCTATCTCATCACCCAGACAAACATGTTTAAAGCTGCAGGAGCCGGAGCACCCGTATCAAACATGACGAGCGCCTACGGCGGAATCCGATGGGAAACGGGTCGCAGCCGCCAGTTCCAGTACGAGCAGACACAATCGAGGATTGGAGCCACAATGAGCGATTCCCTGCAACTGTATATTGAAAACTCCCCCGTGTTCTTTGCCAATAAGGTAAACACGCCACTGCTCATTATGCACAACGATAACGACGGCGCAGTGCCCTGGTATCAGGGAATTGAATATTTCATGTCACTGCGACGCCTGGGCAAACCGGTTTGGATGCTCCAATACAACAAGGAAGCCCATAACCTGAACCAGCGTCGTAACGCAAAAGACCTTTCCATCCGGCTCCAACAATTTTTCGACCACTACCTGAAAGGAGCTCCCGCTCCTGTTTGGATGACACGTGGGTTGCCGGCTATTGAAAAAGGAAAATCGTGGGGATATGATCTAGAGGCCGGACAACCCGGGAATTGAGCGGCAGGAAGATGGAGAAAAGTAGTCCATGACAAGTGAAGTAGAAGAACTTATCGCGTTGAAAAACGGTTCGCATAAAGCTTTCGAAGCTATTTACAACAGATATGCGGGAAAGCTTTACAACTTCATCATGACCATCTCTCATGGCGACAAGTACATGTCAGAAGAAGTCATCCAATCTGCTTTCGTTCGTTTATGGGAAACAAAAGAAAGAATAGATCCTGAAAAGTCAATATTGTTCTACTTGTCCACAATCTCGAGAAATCTATTGTTCAACAGATATCAACGTCAAACGATCGAATTTTTGTATCAAAAATTAATGATCAATGAGCAGAAGCCGTATCACCGACAAACAGAAAATGAGATAGACCGGAAGTGGCTCGAGAGCTTTGTGGATGAACTTATTGACCAGCTTCCGCCTGCGAGGAAAAAGATCTTTATATTACGCAAGAAGGAAGACCTTTCCACAAGGGAAATTGCTGAAGCAATGAACATATCCGTCAGTACGGTTGAAACGCAATTATCGCTCGCGATGAAGTTCATGAAAGCCGAATTCGCTAAAAATTACGACAAACTGTTTCTGGCGGTGTTCTTTTTGTTAATTTAATGTAATGTAAAAATTTGATTAGCGGAAAAGCAGTACCCGATTGTATCATAACAGAGAGGCTAAATAAAAAATGACCGATAAAAACTACATGGTATTGTTCGAGAAATATCTCCGGGGTGAGTCCACCGCCGAAGAGACAGAAGCATTAATCGACCTCATCGGCTCCGAAGATAAATTCAAGGAGATGTTGGAGGTCGAACTGATGAATGCAGATCCAACCATTGACGAAACGATCAAGAAAAGAATTTTCGGAAAGATCCGCCTAGAAACGACGCGAGAAAAAAGCTATTTGTCGGTTAACTGGCGAAAAGCCATGCAATGGGCAGCTATTTTTTTACTACCGGTTCTTTCTGCCTTCACCGTCTACTACTTTACTCAACGTCCGCAAAGGAATCTCCAACCCACTGTGATCACAGCACAAAAAGGGGAAAAAGCTGAAGTTGTTTTACCCGATGGAAGCAACGTCTGGATCAATTCAGGCTCCACCCTCACCTACGACAGGCATTTCAACGGAAAAGAACGCTCCGTATACTTGCAGGGAGAGGCTTACTTTGAAGTCACGGAAAACAAAAAACGCCCCTTTATCGTCCATACAAAACACATTACCGTACAAGCACTGGGAACTTCTTTCAATGTACGTTCTTACGAAACCGACTCCCTGGCTTCAGCTGTCTTGCTGGAAGGAAAAGTAAAGGTCTCCGCATCGGGGCATGAGACAATTTTATCCGTTAATGAACGAGCCACATTCGACAAGAGAAAACAGACCCTGTTGGCAGACCGGGTGGAAGCCCTCAACTTCATTGAGTGGAAAAACGGAAACATTTATTTCAGCAACCAAACGTATGATGAGATTGCCCGGGCTTTATCGCGCATCTATAACGTGGAAATTCAGTTTGCTTCTGAACAGCTTCGCCCTATGCGATTTTCAGGAACACTTGGAAGCAGCGGCATTAAGAATGCACTGGATATCTTGTCCATGACCTCTCCCATGTACTACGAAATGAAAGACACCACAATCATTCTGCATCACAAAGCCGAAATGGTTAAATAACATTAAAATATCAACCTGCGTTAGAGTAAACAACCGACTCAACTGTATTCTGTTTATAGGAGTTCCCTTTATGTGGAACTTATTATTTATTGCGTAGAATTTTTTAATATTAACTCAATTATTTGTCTATGAATCAGAATCTATTACGAAGGAAAGGCAAAACTTTATGTTCAGCAAAGTTTCTTGTCGCATTTATTTTCATGTTGTTTTTCTTACCTTCTTTCTCGCAGATTACTGTAAACGTACAGAACAAAACCCTGCGTCAGGCCTTGAAAGAAATTGAGAAAGTAAGCAATTACCGGTTCTTCTACAACGAATCACTGGCCATCCTGGATAAAAACAGTTCTATCCAGCTAACGAACTCCAGTATCGATAAAGCCATGCAAACCTTGCTGGCCGGTACAGATGTTGCGTATGAAAAAAACAACAACATTGTTGTTTTGGTTGATAAGGGGACTGTGGGTCTGCAACCGGGAGAAACTCAACAGGATAAAGTAACGGTACGGGGCCGTGTACTTGATGAAGCCGGGGTTCCCATAATAGGGGCAAACGTGATAGAAGAAGGAATAGCCGGAAACGGTACGGTCACCGATTACAACGGTAATTTCATATTGACTGTTTCGTCAAAAGCAAAAATCAAGATCACCTACCTCGGATACGGAGACGTTGTATTGAATACAGCTGGAGGCACCTCCTTCAATGTTGTTATGCAGGAAGACACACGGACTCTTAACGAGGTGGTTGTCACCGCACTGGGCATAAAAAGAGAAGAAAAAGCTTTGGGGTACTCGGTACAGGCAGTGGAAGGCGATGGGCTACAAACCGTAAAAGGGGTGGATATGGGTACCTCCCTGACTGGAAAAATTGCAGGACTGCTGGTGCGAAACAGCACGGAATTTTCGGATGCTCCTTCTATCCAAATCCGCGGAGAAGACCCGCTGCTGGTCATTGATGGAGTTCCATACGCCAACATGACCTTACGGGATGTTCCTTCTGACGATATAGAGAGCATTAGTGTATTGAAAGGAGCTACAGCCTCGGCTCTTTACGGATACCGGGGAGGGAGTGGAGCCATCATGGTAACCACAAAAAAAGGGCTCGCCAACAAAGGGCTATCCGTTTCGGTAAACTCGGGGACCATGTTCTCTGCCGGATACTTGGCCATTCCTGAACTGCAATCAGATTTTGGACGTGTCGTTAGAAAAAATGCCGACGGAGCCCTCGAATATGTTCGTTCCGGAGACGGATCCTGGGGTGTACCACTGGACGGCCGGGAAATAATTCAGTGGGATCCAATAAGCAAAATGATGAAGCCCATGCCCTATTTACCTGTTGGAAAAGATAATTTTCAAAATTTCCTGGAACAAGGCTATATTTTAAACAATAACGTTAATCTGGCCCAGCAAGGAGAATTCGGAAGTTTCCGGACATCGCTCACATGGGTGAACAACAAAGGACAATACCCCAACTCTACGTTCGACAAATTAACCTTCAGCCTTGGAGGAGACATGAAAATCGATAAGTTCCTCCTTACAGCGTCGATGGCATACAATAAACAAGCATCCCCCAACAAGGGGTTCAGCGGTTATACCGGTTATGACCCGATGTACAACCTGTTAATCTGGTCAGCTCCCGATTACGACATCAGGGACTATAAAGATTACTGGTTAATCAAAAACGAAGTCCAAAATAGCAGTTATACCTCAACCAACAACAATCCCTACTTCGACAGATACGAAAGAACGCACAGCATCAACCGCGATATCTTTAACGGATCGGTATCGTTGGATTATGATTTTACTTCGTGGTTGAAAGGAACTGTCAGAAGTGGATTTGACATTTACAGCGACAGGCAGGATATAACGGTTTCCAAAGGTTCGTTCCAGGGTGCAGGCAGTGCTACCGTTTTAGCCGGAGGAACACAGGTCTGGGGGGAATCGCAACGAGGTTCCTACAACATTGGCCTTGGCAGAGGGTACAGCCTGAACAACGACTTGCTGTTATCCGCCGACAAATCATTTGGAGATGTCCGCATGGAAAGTTTTATCGGAGGAACTATTTATTACACACAAAATGACGGGATGGAAGCACGCACACAAGGCGGACTCACCATACCGGCTTTCTATTCGCTAAAGGCATCCGTGAATCCGGCAGCCGTAAGCTCTGTGATGTATAAACAACAGGTCAACAGTTTATACGGACGGCTCGCCTTATCGTGGAAAAGCCTACTTTACGGAGAAGCAACGCTGCGTAACGACTGGAGCTCCACGCTTTCGGAAACGACCCGCTCCTATCTCTATCCTTCACTCTCGGGAAGCTTTATCGTTTCGGAATTGCTGCCCAAGTACAATTGGTTATCGCTATGGAAGTTGAGAGGTTCATGGACAGCGTCTAAAACCCCTGCCGATGTTTACAGCATAAATTCGGTGTATAACATCACCTCCAATGCTTGGGGAAATTTAAGTTCCGCAGCTTATCCTTCGGCAATCCGGGGTACCGACGTGCTGCCCGAATCTGCCTCCACTTTTGAAATAGGAACGGCAGTAAATGTCCTGAAAAACAGGGCATCCATCGATGTGGCTTTCTACCAGAAACGCATGTACGACTTTTTACGATGGGCACCCATCAGCCCTGCTTCGGGCTTTACATCCAACTACATCAATATCGATGAGGAGATAACAAGAAAAGGGGTTGAAGTTACCTTAAACGCTACTCCCGTAGTAACCCGGGACTGGCAATGGGATGTATCCTTGAACTGGTCAAAATATGCCCGTTACTATACGCAGCTGGATTCGGTTTATTCAACAGACAGGCCCTGGGTGAAAGTTGGCGAAAGAGCCGATCATTATGTTCTCAACGATTACCAGAAAGACCCGCAGGGCAACATTATCCACAATAACGGACTGCCACTTTATTCGAGTTACCAATCGCTGTTTGGATATTATGATCCGGACTGGTTGTGGGGTATCTCTTCCTCCCTGAAGTACAAAGATTTCACGTTCGGCATCTCACTGGACGGACGGGTAGGCGGTATCGCACAGACTACTACAGAAATGTATATGTGGAGAGCCGGATCCCATCCCCAATCAGTCGTAGCGGAACGCTTTCTCGACGCTAATCAACCCGGAACAAAAAATTACGTTGGACAGGGAGTTAAGGTTGTATCGGGGTCGGCAACATACGACACCTACGGCAACATAACAAGCGATAACAGGACGTATGCTCCAAACGATGTAGCCGTAACCTATCAAACTTACATCAACAACCTGCACAGGGGAACAGCGTGGGGAGGGTCACCCTCAACCCTGGATGCATATTCGACAACGTTCTTTAAAATCAGGGAGGTATCGCTTTCCTATACGCTTCCCAAGTCGGTGGTTGAAAAATTCAGGGCTAACAATGCTACCCTTTCGGCTGTAGGCCAGAACGTTTTCCTGTGGGCAAAACAATTCAAGTATTCCGATCCCGACGGAGGTTCGGACAATTTTAGCGATCCCTCCATCCGTTATTTGGGTTTCAACCTGAGGGTTGTTTTCTAAGCAGGTCATTTATATAAACAATTCCTTGTAAAGGAAGTATTGAACAAGCATGTAAATCAATTACAACTCAGGAAATGATAGAGGCAAGTTCTGTACAACTTTAAAGAAAAAAATAAAATATAATCGTATGAAAAAAAATTATTCCAACATAAGGAAATTCACGGTATTCGTCTTATCTGCTTTTACGTTATTGAGTTGCAATAACTTCGAGGAGATTAACACAAATCCCGACGACCCCACCAGCGTAAGCGCCTCATTGCTGGCTACCAACGTTATCCTTCGCGTGACTAAGTTTGCCGGAAGAGACGGAAAATCGCTCATCGCAGATAATGCACTGCCCAAATACGTCGGGTATGCCAATGAAGGCCAGATGGACCAGCAATACAACAAAATAGGAAGCAGCGATTTCGGTGGAATGACCATTCTCCCGAATATTGAAAAGATGATTGAATACGCGGAAGGCAGCGTCATGGAAGACTCATACAGGGGCTTGGGAGCGTATGCGAAGGCGTACACTTTTTTCCGGCTTACGATGGAAATGGGCGACATACCCTACAGTGAAGCCGGGAAAGGGGCGCAGGGAGTGTATAAAGTGAAATACGATACGCAGGAATCGGTCTTAAAAGGTATCTTGGACGAACTGCAAGCTGCTGACCAATATTTTGCGAAGGGCAGAACCTTCGAAGGAGATCCTACACCCTACAAAGGTGACCCGGTGAAATGGAGAAAAGCGGTAAATTCTTTCGCACTAAAAGTACTGATGACCATAGGCAAGAAAGAATCCGTAGGAGGTATAAACGTAAAATCACGATTTGCCGAAATAGTATCGGCCGGAAACATACTTGATGGTTCTACCGGATTTCTCGGACTGGAATACTCATCGCAAAACAAACATCCGCTTTCCGGTACAAACGATTTATTTACCAGCAGAACGGTCATCAGCTCCCTGTTGATCGATAACCTGAAAAAGCTGAACGACCGCCGCATCTATTATTTTGCAGAGCCGGCAGGCGCACAAATTGCTGCTGGAAAAACAAAATCTGACCTCGAAGCGTACGTTGGAGTAGATGTAGAGATTGAATACGCCGTTATGAATTCAGGTCACAGCAATAACCTGTACTCATTGCTGAACAAAAGGTACTTACAGGAAGAGGCAACAGAGCCGTTGCGGATTGTGAGCCACGCAGAACAGCAGCTCATTCTGGCTGAAGCCGTCCTGAAAGGATGGATTTCCGGTGATGCGAAAAGCTATTATGAATCGGGTGTAAAATCTGCCTTGGCGGATGTTATGAAAGTGAACAAGAACTATGCACAGGACATGCCGATAGATCAGGCTTACATTGACGGTTACTTTACCGGGGAAGCTGCGTTTAAAACCACCCTCCAGGAGCAATTACAGCAAATCTGGATGCAACGTTACATCTTGCAGTTTATGCAGGATGCCGAAACAAGCTTCTTCGAATACAGGAGGAATGGATACCCTGTTTTTCCGATAAATGCCGCCACCAGCCTAAACGAGAACAACAAGAACGGTCTTCCAATGCGGTGGTTGTACCCCGGATCTGAAACCACCTACAACAGGGAAAACCTGATTGAGGCGTTAAACCGTCAGTACGACGGATACGATGAAATCAATAAGATCATGTGGATTTTAAAATAACATTCAATCAGATGACCAACAAAACGATTCTACTTATTTTTCTTTCCGGAATATTTTTCTTCGCCTGCCAAAGCAGCAAACAAGAAAAGCAGCCTGAACAGTTTGAAACAATTAGCACTCAAACCGGAAATTGGCAACTTATATGGAACGATGAGTTCGATTATAACGGATTGCCCGACTCCGCGAAATGGAGTTACGATACTGACGGTAATACCTGGGGATGGGGCAACAACGAAGCACAACATTACACGGCAAACGACACTGCCAACGCACACGTAAAAGACGGGCTGCTGACCATCACCGCGAAAATCGATAGTGCAGGAGGTAAAAGATATACTTCTGCCAGACTGATAACCAAGGGCAAGGGCGATTGGCTTTACGGCAGATTCGAAATAAAAGCAAAGCTTCCAACAGGATTGGGTACCTGGCCAGCCATCTGGATGCTACCTACCGACTGGGAATATGGCGGATGGCCGGATAGTGGAGAGATTGACATTATGGAAAACGTCGGCTACGATCCGGATACCATAGTAGGGTCAGCTCACACTAAAAGTTACAACCATGTGCTTGGAACGCATAAAAATGGCAAGATTTATGTCCCTGACTCCTATACAGGATTCCATGTATATACCCTCGAATGGGAAGAAAAAGAATACCGTGTGTACGTGGATGACCAGCATTATTTTACATTCGTAAATGAGGGTACCAGTTTTGCCGAATGGCCTTTCGACAAAAGGTTTCACCTCCTGCTGAACCTGGCTGTTGGTGGAAACTGGGGCGGACAAAAGGGTATTGATGATTCACTTTTTCCACATCACTTTTATATTGATTACGTAAGGGTTTATCAAAAGGCAGAGTAAAAGCCACTGAATTATCGCATTTAAGAAAAGAGCGGGAGACTTACAACGTTTATCCCGCTCTTCCTTTTTCAGTAAGATATAAAATTGTTACATTTTTGTTAAGTTTTTGATTTCAAGCACAAATTGCTTTTGATTTTTAAATTACAACGAAAATCTTTCGCTAATTTTGTGTCACAATATAAGGAACAACTGGTGTTTTGCTTCAACAAGTGGACAAAATAAAATTTTTATGGATCCCATTTACCTAATTATCGTAATCATATTGCTGGGTCTGGCAGTACTCGATTTAAGTGTCGGCGTAGCCAACGATGCCGTCAATTTTCTCAACTCAAGTATCGGTTCAAAAGTTGCTCCCTTGTGGGTGATCCTCACGGTAGCATCCGTTGGAGTGATGCTCGGGACCTTATTTTCGAGCGGAATGATGGAAATTGCCCGAAGCGGGGTCTTTCATCCGGAAATGTTTTCGTTTCCCAACATAATGGTGCTGTTCCTTGCCGTTATGCTTACGGATGTTATCCTTCTCGATGTTTTCAACTCGCTGGGACTACCGACCTCTACGACGGTTTCTTTGGTATTCGAGTTGCTGGGATCAGCTGTGGCGGTAGCGATTTTCAGTATCTGGCAGGCGAATGCGGGCGACCTGATTGAATACATCAATACCGGCAAGGCGTTAGCCATTATTTCCGGTATTTTTGTTTCTGTAGCCGTTGCATTCATCGTGGGTAGTTCGGTAATGTATATTACCCGGATTATCTTCTCTTTTAAATACAGAAAGACGTTTAGATTTTTCGGAGCGCTCTGGTGCGGATTTGCCCTGACAGCCATGACCTACTTTATCGTTTTCAAGGGGTTAAAGAACAGTCCGATTGTGGCCACAGATTTCCTTTATTTAGTAGAATCCAACATGCTTAGGTCCCTGTTGGTTACTTTTGCCGGCTGGTCCATACTTATGGCATTGTTGCAGTTCTTGTTCCGGGTTAACATCTTGAAAATAATCGTACTGACAGGAACCATGGCGTTAGCGCTTGCTTTTGCCAGTAACGACCTGGTCAACTTCATCGGCGTACCTCTTGCCGGATTGGATGCATTCAAAAATGCAAGCGCCACGCTGGCTTCCGGCGGTTCAATCGATACGTTATACATGGATGCCCTGAACGGACCG
Organism: Petrimonas sulfuriphila; assembly: GCA_038561985.1. Classification (NCBI taxonomy): domain Bacteria; kingdom Pseudomonadati; phylum Bacteroidota; class Bacteroidia; order Bacteroidales; family Dysgonomonadaceae; genus Petrimonas; species Petrimonas sulfuriphila. The sequence goes on from CP073276.1 coordinate 1,032,943, forward strand.
GTAAAAGCAGACATAAGAATGCTTCTCGCAGCAGGTATCGTGATGGTTTTGGCCTTGTGGTTCTCAAAAAAAGCAAAAACAGTAACGGAGACCGAAGTGAATCTGGCACGTCAGGGTAGCGGACTGGAAAGGTTTTCGTCCACTCCTTTATCAAGATCGATTGTCCGTTGGGGAGTAGATACCAATCGTTTTTTCAACAAATGGACAACGCCTTCTTTCCGGGAAAAACTCAACAGTCGGTTTATTATTCCCGAACAGATAGAAGAACAGGGAGTCTCTTTCGACTTGATTCGGGCTTCTGTAAATTTAACCATTGCAGCCTTGCTGATCTCTCTCGGTACCTCCCTGAAGCTACCCCTGTCTACCACTTACGTGACTTTCATGGTAGCGATGGGTACTTCGCTCGCAGACAGGGCATGGGGGCGCGAAAGTGCGGTGTACAGGATTACCGGCGTACTAACGGTGATCGGTGGGTGGTTTATCACGGCCATCGTAGCATTCACCGTTGCTATGGTGGTGGCCATGTTCCTGGCCTGGGGCGGGAAAATTGCCATCTTTATCGCATTGGCCCTGGTTGGTTTTATATTGTTCAAATCTTCCAAGTTTCACCAAAAAAGGAAACTGGCTGAAAAAGCAAATGCCACATTGATTGAGGATGAAAGTGGGATAGTGAAAACTTCAACGACCGAAGTAAGGGAGGTCATCGGGAAAATGCTGGATATTTATCACCAAAACGTGAAGGGGTTGACCAGGGAAAGCCGTTCCTTGTTGAGGGAGATTGCTTCCAAGGCGGATGAGTTATACCTGAACTACAAGAATAAAAGGACGTACGAAGTTGTGCCAACAATCCAGTCCATTACATTGAAAGAGTTGGACATAGAGCAGGAATATGTTCAGATTGTGGACTACACGTATGAAATAACCAAGGCGTTACGGGTAATTACTTCCGACAGTTCACTCTATATCGAGAACAACCACAAAGGATTTAACAACGAGCAGGAAGAGGACCTGGAAGACTTGAGTAAAAAGGTGACCAACATGTACAAAACCTATATTGGCATGATGGAGAAAAGCGATTACTCCGGTTTTGCCACGATAACAAACATCCGGGACGAAATTATAGAACAATGTGCCAAGCTTACCAAAAAGCAGATACGAAGGGTAAAAGATAAAGAATGCAGCACAAGAAACAGTATCTTGTTTATGAACATCCTCAATGAGACCAAGACAATTGTCCTTCAGTCGGTTAACCTGATGAAGTCGCAACGCAACATGATACTGACCGTTAAAAAGCTAACTGACGAAGAAACCAAAAAGAAGAATTAACTCCCCCGCTGTCGCATGGCTTCAAACGTGAGCACGGCAGTAGAGACCGAGACATTCAGCGAATCAATTTTCCCCCGCATCGGGATTTTGATTCGCTTTGCGGCAGTCTTTAGCCAGAAATCGGTTAACCCTTCGGCTTCAGTGCCCATCACGATCGCGGAGGGTGTCCGGAAATCAATGTTCTGGTAAAACTCGGCAGCTTGTAATTCGGCGGCATACGGTGTGATGTTGTTGTTTTTCAGCCACTCCGCCGCATCTCCTGATGAACAGACAGCCGTCTGTACCGTAAATATTCCACCCACGCTGGAACGAACCACATTGGGATTGTATAAATCGGTCTGGGGATCACACACAACGACAGCGTCCACAGCTGCGGCGTCGGCGGTGCGGAGAATCGCTCCCAGGTTCCCAGGTTTTTCCACCGCTTCCAAAACAATTACAAACGGATTTCCAGAGAGTTTTATGTATTCAAGTGTATGTAGCTTGGGTTTTGCAATCGCCACAACGCCGTCAGAGTTTTCCCGGTAGGCAATCTTGCCAAAAACCTCCGGTGAAATATCCAAAACATTTTTCTCCTCCATGCTGTCTAAAACACCGGGATACTTGGTTTTTTCAAACATTTCCCAACAAACGTATACCGATTCAACGATATAATCGCTTTGTAAAGCCAGTGACAACTCCCGGGCACCCTCAATTACAAAAAGCTGCTGCTCTTTGCGTTCCCTGCTTTTTGCAAGTTTTACAATGTTTTTTACCGACGGATTTTGAAGGCTTGTAATAAGCATATAACTTTATTATTTTCCCTCTTCCTTGTTCAGAAGAAGCGTATCGACAGCTTTTTTAAGCTGGCTCTTGGGTGCTGCACCCAATACCCCTTGCGGTGTTCCGGTCATAGGAACATAAAGTATTGTGGGGATACTCTGAATACCAAATGCGCGGGCAAGTTCAGTTTCTTCATCTACATTCACCTTATAAACATAGATCTCCTCTCCATATTCGGCGGCAAGTTCTTCTAAAACAGGAGCAATTTGCCGGCAAGGGCCGCACCACGCGGCCCAGAAATCGATAATGGCAGGCTTGTCTCCTTTATACTTCCATTCCTTTTCGTTGTTGTAGTCAAAAACCTTTTCCGTAAAACTCGTCGTGTTCAACGCGATGGGTTTCACTGTTTTTTTAACCTGTGGTTCTGCTGCCCATGCGGAAAGAACCAATGCAAAAACCGCCACTATTACCGTTAATTTTCTCATTTTTATTGATTGTATATACCTGTGATTTATAAAATGTTTCCTATAAACGCCTTCATACGGACAAAAGTTTATCGAAAACGTTTAATCTGTCCCTGAAGTTTAAAACTCCATTCGATCTTTATACGATATGCTTCCTGGGCGCATGATCCCGAATTCTTTCGCGCCCACACTATCCATCCTTAATTTCCAGATCTTCACGTTATTTACCGCCGGGACTGAATAGGTAAACTTTTTATCGACATACTGTCGCATAATGATATGGAGTGCTTTTTCTTTTTCGGCAAAATCATCCTCGAATTCTACCTCACCTTCGCAGATAACACTTCCCGCCTTCATCCGGTAACTACATGCCACATCGGGATGCTGGCGGATAAGTTCGGGGTCGGAGCAGAAGGTGACACAAATCCGCGGATTTTTCTCCATAGTACGGATGGAACGACCCTCCTGTGCAGAATGCAGGTAGATAACGCCATCTTCATAACCGAAATTCATCGGCAACACATACGGACGTCCTTCTTCGTCTGCCATACCTACAAAACATACCTTGCACGAACGGATAACGGTTTCAATACGTTCCCGCTCTTCTATTGAAAATGTTTTCATGCTCTTTCACAATTCTTTCTCAGAAGTAGAGGGCCCGTCTACACTAAGGACACCCTTTTCATCCATTTTTAATTCATCGATAAAAACAACACGCTCTTCTCCCGTTTTACGGGTTCGTCCATGATAAACGGTATACATCTTCTCACTACCTTTCAAACGAAACATCATGTTATGCCCGGTTCCGGTTACATTGCCGCCACCGTCCCTGTTTTTTTCAAGTATCGGGTTATTTCCGGCTTTTACAAACGGACCCAGGGGATTGTCGGAAACGGCATATCCCACAGCATAATTTTGCCCACCAAAAAAGTTGGCAGAGTACATCATGTAGATTTTTCCACCGTGCTCAAAAGCGAACGAGCCTTCTGTCCAACGCCGGTTTACCTCACCATTCGTAACAGAACGGCTTTCCCATTCCGTTTGCAGGTCACTCATTTTAGAAGGTGGCTGCAAAAGCAAGACCGGTTCACCGATTACGGATGTGAAGTCGTTGGATATCTCCACGCCATACACCCAACTTTCTTCAATTTCATCAAACAGGTTTTGTGAGCGTGCCCATTCCGCCACTTCACTTTCGACAGGGTTTTTGTAACAGCAACGTGAATAGTAAAGGTATGTTTTTCCCTTATGCTTCAAGATATTGGCATCGATAATGGGATAACCGGGATCGAAAAGCGGCTTATCGGACAGCTCCTTGAACGGCCCTGTCGGTTTATCGGCTACTGCCACCCCAATACGGAAATTCTCCGACTCATTTGTGGGATTTACCTTCCAGTCAGCGCTGAAAAACATGTAGTATTTGCCGTCTATTTCATACACCTCAGGCGCCCAATAATTTTTCAAAGTCCACGATTCTGGAGTGTCTCCCGAATAAACTTGTCCTTCGTACTGCCAATCCGCCAAATTGTTAGAACTGTACGCGCCAAAACCTTTTTCCACCCCACCCGTTCCGTACATATAATATTTTCCGTCGGAAGCCGAAAGAATAAATGGATCGCCAAGAGCAACCGGCAAGGGATTAATATACCTGACTGGCCCTGATGACTTATTATCCGGTGCAATACATCCGGAAAAAATAAGAACAAATAAAATGACCGTCAGCAAATTTTGAAGAATCGTTTTAACCTGAAATTGTTTATGCATATTTTTCGACATCCATTCTTTTTTTTAATTCGACAGCTTTCTCTCCCGACACGAACACCGAGGGTAATTTAGGATGTAGCTGGAGTTTGTAGCCGGCGGCGTTACTCTCAACCCAGGTAATTTTATTTTTATTTATAATAAACTCATCACGGCACCGGAAAAGTTGCTCGAAATGCGTATTTTCTGCTTCAAACTCCTCCAACGTAGCACTTATTGTTAACTCCTCCACGCTTCCGTTATTGGAAACATTGACCACTAGATAATCCCCTTTTGATTCTGCCGAAATAAACGTATTGATATCAATAGGTTTAATAAATCGTTGCAGGTTGATAAATTGAGGATCTGCCTCTGCAGGAGTTTCTTTTTTATCCAGCATTAAACTGATGTTCATTGCCGTCGCCTTCCTCAAGCGTTTTTTCATAAAATAAATATGCCGGATTAATTGCGCTGTCAGACACGGAAAGAAACCCACCGATACCACTACCCACAACATCCCCAGATAACCGTGTATATTTGGCGGGAAAACACCTCTGATATAATTGATCAACCAAATTGTTGAGGCAATGGTCATCATCTGATAAACACACATGAATAGTTCCTTACCTACTATCCATCTTTCGTTTGAAAAAAACCGTGGGAAGAATTTGAGCCAGACAAAATTGATCAGCATAGTGACGTAAGAACCTCCTGCATATAACGCTGCCGTGAGAAACGGATTATCCAGAATGTTCCTGTCTCCTAAATTAAAAGGCTGTAAAAAACTCAATACTAAAAAAACACCTGCAGCAATCACAGTACAGGTAGCGATGTAAACTTTAAAATTCGCATATCCCGGGTGAGGACGGCAAAACAGGGCTAAAATCCGGTTCATAAAACAAATAAGAATCAATATTCAAGTTGTAAAAATAATGAAAAAAAAGCACCTCTTTCCCTTTTCACCCTGAAATTTTATTTCTCATTGGAGAAATCTGCCCAAACTTCTTAAGACAGGCGACAAATAATAATAAAAGGGGAAAAACCGGCCGGCCTTTCCCCTTTTGTTATGTTACCTCAGAGAGTTTTTATTTCACCTTATCCACGATGGCCTTGAACGCTTCGGGATGATTCATCGCCAAATCGGCGAGCACTTTACGGTTGATATCTATTTCATTTTTGTGCAATGCTCCCATCAGACGGGAATAGGACATGCCATACTGACGTGCGGCGGCATTGATACGTTGAATCCAAAGTGCGCGGAAGTTACGCTTTTTATTCTTACGGTCACGATAGGCATAGGTCAACCCCTTTTCCCACGTGTTCTTGGCTACGGTCCACACATTTTTGCGTGCGCCGATATACCCTCTTGTTAATTTCAGAACTTTTTTTCTGCGGTTGCGTGATGCAACATGATTGACTGATCTTGGCATAATGTTACTTGTTTTTGAATGTCAGCGTTCCCCCGGGAGGGAATCTTTGGTGCATACATCCGGTTAATAAATCGTTAAGTTGGAAAGCTTCGGGCTTATTTCAATCCCAATAAGTGTTTTACGCTGTTCTCATCTACTTTGTGAACAAGTCCAGTCTGCGTAAGATTTCTCTTTTGCTTTTTGGTCTTTTTCGTTAAGATGTGACTTTTGTACGCATGCTTTCTCTTGATTTTTCCTGTTCCGGTAAGGGCGAACCTCTTTTTGGCACCGGAATTAGTCTTCATTTTTGGCATTTTGCTCTTGTTTTTTGTAAATTATTTAGTTTAGATAATCAACCCGATATTGCTCTTCCCCAAGGGGTCTCGCAATATCGCCGGTTGATGTTTATGTTGAGGCTTCCTCAGCCTTTTTCATCAAAAAGTGTGCAAAGATACAACATGTTTTTGAAAAATCGATGCGACTTTTCTTTTTTTATACTTTTATTCCGAAGGTTGTTCTTTTTTAGCAGATCCCTGCTTCTTGGGTGTCAGCATTATTATCATGCGTTTTCCTTCGAGCACCGGTAGCTGTTCTACACGGGCATAGTCCTCCAGATCGTTAGCAAAACGAAGCAGCAACACTTCTCCCTGCTCCTTGAACAGAATGGAGCGTCCTTTAAAAAATACGTAAGCCTTCACTTTAGCTCCTTCTTCGAGGAAACTTTTGGCGTGTTTCAGTTTAAAGTTGTAATCGTGATCATCGGTCTGTGGGCCGAAACGAATCTCCTTGACCACGATTTTAACCGCTTTTGCTTTTTGCTCTTTTTGTTTTTTCTTTTGTTGGTACAGAAATTTCTGATAATCAGTTATTCGGCAAACAGGCGGAACGGCAGTTGGCGAAATTTCCACAAGATCCAATTCTTTCTCTTCGGCAATCCGCAAGGCTTCTCTGGTGGGGTATATCCCCTGTTCTACATTATCGCCTACAAGGCGGACTTCGGGCACACGGATACGTTCGTTGATCCGATGTTGATCTTTTGTGTCTCTAAAGTTATTCCTCATTCGGATAGTATTATTCCTTTCTTTATAAATGTTAGTACTTTTTAGATTGTCGAAAACGAATTAAATATTTACCTGTGGATTCATCATTTCATCCACCTCCTGTTTTATTCTGTGTGCAAAAGTAGTTAATTTTTCTGAACCTTGATCAATTCCGCCTTGTTTTCTTACCGAAACTTCTTCATTTTCTGCCTCTTTCTCACCCACAATCAATAGATATGGGGTGCGTCTAAGCTCGTTGTCCCGGATTTTCCTGCCCACTTTTTCATTCCGGTCATCCACTTCAGCACGGATATCCTGCATCTTTAATGTTCGAGCGACAGAATAGGCGTAATCGTTAAATTTCTCGCTCACAGGAAGGATTACCACTTGAGTCGGCGTCAACCACAGTGGGAACTTTCCGGCAGTATGCTCAATAAGTACAGCCACAAAACGCTCCATGGAACCAAACGGCGCACGGTGAATCATTACCGGGCGATGTTTCTGGTTATCCGCTCCGGTATATTCCAGTTCAAACCTGTCTGGCAGGTTATAATCCACCTGAATGGTTCCTAATTGCCAGCGCCGGCCAAGGGCATCTTTCACCATAAAATCGAGTTTTGGCCCATAGAAGGCAGCCTCTCCGAGCTCCACCCGCGCTTTCATTCCTTTTTCTTCACAAGCTTCCAGGATAGCGCGTTCCGCTTTATCCCAATTCTCGTCTGTGCCAATATATTTTTCTTTGTTTTCGGGATCCCGCAAGGAGATCTGAGCTTCAAAATCCTTGAAATCCAACGCCTTGAAGATAATGAAAATAATGTCCATCACTTTCAGGAATTCGTCTTTTACCTGTTCGGGCATACAGAAAATGTGCGCGTCATCCTGTGTAAAGCCTCGAACCCGTGTGAGCCCGTGTAATTCACCGCTTTGCTCGTAGCGATACACCGTGCCGAATTCAGCAAGGCGAAGCGGTAAATCTTTGTAAGAACGCGGGAAAGCCTTGTATATCTCACAGTGATGCGGACAGTTCATCGGTTTTAGCAGAAACTCCTCATCTTCTTCGGGGGTACGAATGGGTTGAAACGAATCCTTACCGTATTTGGCATAGTGCCCCGATGTCACGTAGAGCTGTTTTCCCCCGATATGAGGCGTGATAACCTGTTCGTATTCGAATTGTTGTTGAATTTTTTTTAGAAATTCTTCCAGTTTCAACCGGAGTTGAGTTCCTTTGGGAAGCCATAACGGCAGTCCAGCTCCGACAACTTGAGAGAAGGTGAAAAGTTCAAGTTCTTTTCCGATTTTACGGTGATCACGTTTTTTAGCCTCTTCAATCATCTCAAGATACTCGTCCAGCATCTTTTTTTTCGGGAAAGTGATTCCGTACAGACGCGTCAGTTGCGGGCGCTTTTCATCGCCACGCCAATATGCTCCTGCTACGCTCAACACTTTTACTGACTTTATGTACGAGGTATTGGGTAAATGCGGGCCACGACATAAATCGGTAAAATCCCCCTGAGTATATGTGGTTATGGTTCCGTCTTCCAGTTCACTGATAAGTTCCACTTTGTAGTTCTCATTGCGGTCGGAGAACATTTTAATGGCATCAGCTTTCGATATATTTTTTCGCCTGATCTCTTCCTTGGCCGCGATAAGTTCCATCATTTTCTTTTCGATAGCGGGAAAATCAGATTCTTTAATGGATACGCCCTCTCCCGGATCAACATCGTAATAAAATCCGTTTTCGATGGCCGGCCCGATGCCGAATTTAATGCCTGGATAAAGTGCCTGCAGCGCTTCTGCCATCAAGTGCGCCGACGAGTGCCAATAAGCATGTTTACCTTCGGTATCCTCCCACTTGAGCAATTGAATGGCAGCATCTTCACTGATGGGTCGGGTTAGATCCCACGTTTCACCGTTTACGCTTGCCGCCAGGACTTCTTGGGCCAGTCGTGAACTAATACTCTCTGCAATTTGTAATCCTGTAATTCCTTCTTCGTATTCCCGAACCGAATTATCGGGAAATGTAATTTTTATCATAGCGTGTATATCGTTTTCTTCCAATTTTTTTTTCGAACTGCAAATGTAATGATTTTGTGGATTATAGCGTACTTATTTTTTTTTATTTTACGCTTATCGTTCGCCTTTCCTCACTGCTTCGAAATGACAACTCAATAATCCTCATTACGTTGCGGGCCTCCTCGGGTTTTACGGCAATCGCTGCTTTTCCCCAAATAGCATCGCGAAGATTCATGAAATACTCCCGGTAATCACCGTGCTCACTTTCTAGTTTTCCCTGAATTTTAATGCCTTTGTATTCCGCATTCACCGTACCCCAGATTTCCTCAGGTTCGCGCCCCCAGTTTTTTCCTTCGGGAATAGCTCCCCCGTCGAGGGTTGCCTCCTGCACATCCAATCCGTATTTCACAAACGAACCGTTCGTCCCGTGGATCATGTATGTCGGCCCCGGAATTTTACAAAGCATCCCCGATTTCAACGTAGCGGTAAAAGCAGGATAATGCAACCTCACGTCAAAATGATCATCGGCTTTTGCCCAGGGGCGTTGCGAATTTATTTCAGCAGTAACTGCCTCGGGCATCCCGAAAAACCAAAGAGCCTGATCGATAAGGTGCGCACCCAAGTCGTAAAAAATTCCCGACCCGGGAAGTGGTTTTTCCCTCCAAGCTCCGAAAGGACGGGGCTCCGGGCGATAACGGTCGAAGTGTGACGCGTAATCGCGCACTTCACCCAGTAATCCGCTGTCGAGCAATTTCCTTACCGTTTTGGTGTCGCTGGTAAAACGGCGATTGTGATAGACGGTTAGCACCTTGCCCTGTTTTTTCGCCAACTCGATTAATTCGTCGGCTTCGGCGACCGTCACGGTAAACGGCTTTTCCACCAGGACATGCTTACCCACAAGCAAAGCCGCCTTTGCCCAACGGAAATGGTCGGTATTGGGCGATGTCACGATAGCCAAATCGATATCGGGATCATCGATAATATCCTGCCCATCAGGAACAATAACCGTTGATGGATACCTCTTGTTGATCATACTGATACTGTCGGGCTTACGTGTACTGATTTTGGTGAGTTCGTAACCGTCCACTACATCTACAAACGGTGCGTGGAAAACTCTTCCGGATAGTCCGTATCCGATAATGCCTGTGCGAATGATAGTTGTCATGTTTGTCAGTTTAAGTCGTTGGTTATTCAAAGGTAATTAATTAATTCGACAAAAGAAACTCCACCAGTTTGCGGGTAGCTATAGCCCTGTGGCTGATTTTGTTTTTTTCGTCATCTCCCAGCTCTGCAAATGTTTGTTTGTAACCGTCCGGGAGAAAGACCGGATCATACCCAAACCCGGCTGTCCCGCGTTTTTCTTCTATAATCTGACCTTTTATTTCGCCTTCGAAGAAATGCCTCTCCCCATTCAACAACAGGGCAATAACAGTTCTGAACCGGGCATTTCTGTTTCTTTCTCCCTGCAACACACGCAAGATTTTATCCATATTATCCTGCGGGTCACAAGCTTCGCCGGCATATCGCGACGAATAAACACCGGGCGCTCCGTCCAATGCATCCACTTCCAGTCCGGTATCATCGGCAAAGCAATCGAAGCCAAACTTATCCTTTATAAACTGCGCCTTCATCAATGCATTCTCTTCGAGGGTCGCTCCTGTCTCAGGGATTTCTTCGTGACAGTTGATTTCCGACAGACTTAAAATCTCCATGCTGCCAGCGGTTATCTTTCGGATCTCATGGAGTTTGTGCTTGTTGTTGGTGGCGAATACAATTTTCATTTTTCGTTTCTTTGTTGCACGATACGTTCGCGCTCTTTTAATTTTTCTTTGCGCAACCGCTCCTGCTCTTTCAATTTTTGCTTGCGCTCACGCTCGCGTTGCTTCAGAATTTCTTTTCGGACTTTTTCCCTTTGTTTCAAATCCCGTTCACGTTGTTTTATCCACTCTTTACGAGCTTCCTCACGCTCTTTCAATATCCTCTCCCTGTCTCTTTTCGAGAAAACGTCACCGGTTTGCCGAAGCGCTTCTTCCGCCTTTCTTTCCAATTCTTCCAGGCGTTGCTCATCAGTCAGCCGTTCGGATTGTTTAGGTGTTGGCTTCTTTGAAGCAATATCTGGTTTACCGGTTTTTTCAGGTTCCAAAGGTACGTTTTTTTCTGTTTCCGTAATCGTCTGCGGTATTTTCACCGAAACAATAAGCGGAATAGAGTCAGACAGGCCATCACTTAACTCATTAGTAACGAAAGATATATAATTTTCCAACGGTTCTCCGTCCCGAAGAATTTCCAGGTTTTTATCGGAAATAACTAACGGAACAATACCGGTGGTGATATTTTGCCGAAAAATGGAATCTCCTGCAAGCATGCTGGCGTATCGGCCGGCCTCTTCAAACGAACGGAACGGTTTAATCTGAAGCGCCTCGTACGGAAAGACATAGGTATAATCCGTGTGGAAAGACCGGATCTGGAAATTGGAGAAATTGAAATCGGAAACGGCAAAGAGCAACTCATTTTTACGGAGCGAGTTTGGTGAGAACAGAAGCAATAAACTGTGGGGGAGGTTTTTCTCCTTTTCAAAACAAACGGAATCTGCGGCATTACCTGCCACAATGTGGCTTTCCCAATCGATTCCCGAAAAGGGTTGTACATTTGCAACTAGCGTTTTCCCTTCCGAAAGACCCGCCAGGATTTGTTGAGCCATTTTCGTTTCTTCGGTACCTGGATGTTTTTGAATGAGCTCGCTTAAAGCAGTATTCAACTGTTCCGGATTACCCGATTGTGCCAACGATAAAGCGTTCAGCAACATAAATTTCGGCATCAGGTGTCCGTTGAAGAACAGCTTTTGTGCCCGCTTGAAATTTCCCTGAACCGTTTCCACCTGGCCTTGCCGGTATGCCAGATACGTCTGTTGGTAAAGCGAATCCTGAACCCGGGCATAGTTACGCACGACATGTTCGTAATCCGGGTCACTCATGGCCGCAGCATATTCACTTTGGGGAAATTCAGAAATTATTTTGTCCCTTAAGCTTTTAGCCATTGCCCGGTTTCCCATTCTCAGGTAAAGCTGGTAAAGCTGGTGATAAACCTCTTTTCGCCGGATGCTTTCCGGAAAATCCGTTAAGTGGCGGTTGTAAACCTCAACGGCAAACTCAAAATCCCCCAACCTGTCTTTCGCAATACTTCCGATACGAAACAACTCTCCTTCAATAATCTTATCGGACTCATCCGGCTGGACTGCCAGTTGCCGCAAACTGTCCTGCCTTGCAAGCACCTCCATATGCGGAACTAATTCACCCAGCACATCCGTCCGAAACTCCACCCGCGCATAATTTCCGCTACTCCGGGGTAAAGCACCCAATGCCTGGGAATACCGCGATCCCGCTTTCAAAAAATCTTTACGTTCAAAGTAAATATCACCCAGTGCCACTTGCGTCAACGCTTTTTCAACACCGTTTCTTACACTTTTTTCCTCCGCAAGCAGGTAGTTCTCAATGGCTTTTTCGACATTGTTTCGCGACAAGTAAACGTCTCCAATAGCCGCATAGATCCGATCGAGGTAAGTACTGTTTTTCTTGTTTTCGGCCATCTTCTGCAACTCACCTATAATCTCTCCGTCTCCAGTGGCTACTTGCGACTGTGCTACGAGGGCGTTAAATACTTCATCGTAAGGTGTACTTAATTTTTTTATTTGTTCAAAAGCGTTGTACGCATTTTCGCGTTCGCCCAGATGCGCATAAACCTGTCCGAGCAAAAACTGCAGGCGTCTTTTCTGGATTCCGCTTTTTTCGCTCTTGACGGTTTGTATAAGAAACGGAAGGGCATCGCGGTATTTTTCTTGGCGAATCAATAGAAAAGCATAAAACTCCGTGAATTTATCGTGCAGATCCTTGGGTAATCTTCGCACTTGCAACGTCAACGCAAGGCCTTCGGCATCCGAAAACCATCCCATTTCTGTATAAGCCCGCATCATCCAGATTTGCGCTTCGGAAACCACATCAATATCATAGGCAAAAAGCCGTACCGTATAAGACAGTACGGAAATTGCTTCGGTATAATCCTTGTTCTGCACGTGCGCCTTTCCCATCAGGAGCCATGCCCGGTCGATGAACGGGTTGAATTCGTTTTGCCGAAGCCAGTCACGGTATTCCTGCGTGTTGGGTTGGGCGGGGTCACGTCGCGGTTTTGCCGTGATGGAATGCTCCTGGATAGCTGTCGTCATTTTTTCGACTACCCTGTCGAAAGGGCCCCCCGGTTGCTTAACCACAGTATCATTGGGATCAGCACTATTGGGATACATGGGTAACCATGTCTGATAATTGTCAATATGACTTTCAGTGATTGATTTTAAGGCCTCGTTGTATGCTTCTTCCGCATTAAAATAGATATTGTACCGTGTGGTAAGCTCATGCCAGGCACGTGTAGCGGGCGTATTCCTTTTGGAGGAACATCCGGTACACAGGAGAACGATAAACATTCCTGCTGCAATATGTTTTAAATATGCGTGCATATTGAGAATAGGGAATAACATTTTACACCCATGCCCCTGCCTGAGAACACACATAGGCAGCTCTATCCACAGCGGTCTGATGAGCATCTGAAGCTGATTTTCCATCAAGTATGGACGATATAAACGCACCGGTAAACGAATCGCCAGCCCCTACGGTATCTACCACGTTTACTACCGGCGTCTTTATGTATGATAGGCCTTCTGGCGTGTAAATGATGCTGTAGTTGGCTCCGGCGGTAAGGATTAAAAACTTAAGATTAAACTCTTTTAAAAACCAAAGACAAACCTCTTCATCTGTAAATGGCTGTTTTTTAAACAACTTTTTCAATAAAATCAGTTCTTCATCGTTCATTTTAAACACGTTAGAACTTCTCAACGAATCCGTAATGACCTTCTCCGAATAATAATGCTGGCGGATGTTAATATCAAGAATGCGGTAAGAATCTACAGGGACGCAGGAAAGCAATGCTTGTATGGTGTTGCGAGATACTTCCGACCGCTGGGCCAATGTCCCGAAACACACGGCGTCGGCACGTTTGGCCAATTGTTTCATCGCTTCGGTGAGAGGAATATAATCCCATGCGACACCTTCGTTGATCGTATAGGCAGGAATACCCTCGTTGAGTTCAACCCCTACAGTTCCTGTCGGATAGTTAACCCTTTCAATGACAGGGTTGATATTAACCTTATCGATTTCCTGTATGATTTCATCACCCAGCGCATCCTTTCCCACCGCGCTGACCGCATAACCTGCCGCACCCAGGCGGGAAGCGTGGTACGCAAAGTTTACGGGTGCGCCCCCTACTTTCTTTCCTGTGGGAAGCATGTCCCACAGGAGCTCTCCTATACCGATAATAATGGGTTTATTAATCATATTTTCTGTTTGTCAAGTTATTCCCAAACGAAGATTCAACTCACTGATGCAATTTTTACTTTCCAAAAATACAAAAAAGTATCGAAGCAGCGTTTAGTATTCCATCTTTCATCAATGGTCTCTCTTCTTCATTGACAAACAAACATTCTATTGCTTCTTCAACATATCCAGGACACCGTTAATAAACGTCAGCGGATGGGCTGGATTGCCGGGCACGTAAAGATCGACAGGATATTTTGTCAGAAAATCCCTGTCAAGAGCCGGGCTGTCAGCAAAAATCCCTCCACTAATGGCATCAGTACCCACAAGAATAACAATTTTTGGATCAGGAACAGCGTTGTAGCAGATTTCCAGTGGACCGGCCATGTTTGCAGTAATTGGCCCGGTAATCACCACTCCGTCGGCATGACGGGGTGATGCAACAAAGTCAATACCAAACCGGCTCATATCAAACTGCACATTATTGCACGCATTCAGCTCCAACTCACAACTATTGTCTCCTCCCGCCGACACCTGCCTTAGTTTTAGTGATTGTCCAAATAAAGAGCGCACCCCTTTTCTCACTTTTGAAGGTTCAACCACAATACCTTTATCGTCCCCTTCTTTAACAACCAGGCGTTCTCTAACGTTTGCAGACAGCTTATAGTCACTGGTGAAAGATATCTTTTCGGGAAACCTGAAAGCACATTCGCCACAAAAAGTACATTTACCCAAATCAATACAAACCGGATTTCCGGTAATCGCTCCGGTAGGACACAACTCTACCAGGGCAGCCTCATCAACCCCAGATCTTGTTATAACTGGCCTTCCCCTGAATATCCCGGGTAATTTAGCATTCGTAACGTCGGGAATATACTGTTTTCCCTGATGCCACCATATTTTTATATTTTCAAACATAATTTACCGGTTTAACTTACAGATCATGTCCGCAATACGACAAATTGAAGCTCTTATTACAAATCGGAAAATCTGATATCCCATTATTCCTGACAGCCTGGGCCAATGCCATCCAGTTGTGAAAAGAAGGGTCCTTAATCTTATACAGCCCAAGGCTCCCCTCATTATCCGTAATGGCACAGTGACAAATTTCGCCCCGCCACCCCTCAACCAGCGAAAGGATGAACATATTCCTTTGCGGGTTCAACTTAACACCGGCTACCTCTGTGAACTCGGGGATATCAGCTATCATCTTTCTGATATAGCCGATTGACTGGTGTATCTCGTCTCTTCTGAGCCTGACACGGGCATAAACATCACCGTGGTGTTTGATTACCGGTTCGTGGGTAAATCCCTCTCCAAACAGGTTAAAAGGGTGTGAGGAACGGATATCTCTGTTCAAACCACTCATTCGTGCAGCCATGCCCACAGTCCCGATCTCAAGAACCTGTCCATAAGTTACAACTCCTGTTTTCTCGAGACGTGACAAGGCTGATGGCAGTTTAAAGAATTTACTCGTCATCTCATTAAAGTCCAGCTCAAATTCATCCAGTATTGAAGCTAATCTCGCACCCAATTTCCGGGAAAACGGAAAATTTGTCCTCCCAGCGCGTATCAATCCTTTTGCTAAACGATTGCCTCCCCACTCCTGCAGGAAATTAATAATTGGTGTGCGTAATCTGCCATATACGGAGTTTCCAAGTTGATAACCGATATCAGCACAAACAGCGGACATATCACCGGTATGAATAGCAATCCGCTCCAATTCCAATGCGAGTGTTCTCGAGAAATGAAGCGAGCGGCCGGGTCTATAACCACACAAACTCTCCCATAAATTCACAAACGCAATAGTATGGCCTACTGTGGTATCACCGGCAATATTCTCTGCCAGGGTGGTCAGTTCAGCCAATTTCTTTTTTTGCAGGAACAATTGTTCTATCCCCCTGTGCTGGTATCCAAGTTGGATTTCAAGATGCATAATCTGTTCACCATTACATATAAAGCGGAAATGCCCCGGTTCAATGATGCCTGCATGTATGGGCCCAACCCCTACCTCATGAAGCTCATGGCTGTCTGCGCCAAAGAAGGGGTAGTTCTCAATTGTTTCAGCCTTACCGGCTCTATCGTGTGAATACCTGACCGGTTTGAGCCACGGATGATTGTTGTATTGAATCCCGAAGGCTTCATGCATTTCCCTCTCATACTTCTCGAAGTTATGATTTCTGGCTGTGAATGACTCATAAACAACTTCAGGGGCAACCGTAGCTGATGATACGTAAATCTGGTGTGTCTTGTCGTCAGCGATACAACATATCAGCTTAACATTTTCGCTGTATTCTTTTCTATTTTTATTTTCATCATACTGATCTTCAACCGGCCCACCAGATGAATAAACTCCCGTCCAGAAACCAAAATAATTTACGCAATGTCTTTCAGGAGAATCAGTCAACATACCGACATTACTTTCCAGGAACTCCTCATAAGGAAGTTCCGGAATAGAATCAAGGCTGACAGCCTGATTGTTGGATATGGAAATATATTTCATAATTTTATATTCAGTTATCTGCTCATTGAGTGGATGTACCCGAAACTTAAATCATTCATAAATTTAATCATGATTACTGAACTAGTTTTACCGATTCCTGAATTAAAACAACAAATTCAGCCGGAGGATTATAGGCCAGATAAACCGACAGCGCTAACAAAACAAACTGCGGTAAAGACTCCCATGGGCTGATGTAAGGCAACTTGTCCTCGTTAATTTGTCCAGTAGGAGTAAATAAAAGTTTAAATATATTTACACCAAAACCCCAGATTATCAATGTAAGGAGTAGCAATACAACAACCAGTAAAACCACATAATGCGATTGAAACAGTGACTGAAAAATCATAAACTCGCTAACAAACAGCCCTGACGGAGGCATTGCAGTAGCGGAAAGGAATCCTAAAAGTACTACAAATGCTCCGGTTTTATAATACCTGAAATAATTTCCCAAATCATAAACACTCTTGCTTTGGTAAATGGTGTATATCTGGTTAAACTGAAAAAACAGTGTAGGTTTAATAAAAGTATGCAATATAATATGTAAAATTGCAGCGTACACGCCTACCCCTCCTGCTGCCAGCCCCAGCACAACCAATCCCATGTGTTCAATACCGGAATAAGCAAATAAACGCTTTATATTTTTTATTCGGGTCATGTAAACAGCTGCCACAAAAACCGAAAGCAAGCCTACAATAATGATAACAGAATTTGCCCATCCTTTCAACGGGGTATGGGCTACTATAGCATAAACGCGATATATGCCAACAAAGCCAACATTCATCAATACACTTGCCAACAAAGCCCCTGCAGGCGCCGGAGCTTTGTCTTTTGCATCAATGCCTGCCGTGTACATAGGCACAAGCCCCATCTTTGCTGTAAATCCCGTGAAGATAAAGAGGAATGCAAGCTTAAGCCAGAAAACATTCAGGTTGTGATGATTCTCATACAGTACTTTAAATGACATCTCCCCAACACCTGCCGATTTGAGGGACAAACTCAAAAACAAAATACCAATATAGATAAATGTGATACTGATGGCGCAAAGGAATACATATTTCCATACTCCCTCAAGCGCACGCATACTCCGGTTATGATAAATCAGCACCGAAGCGCTCAGCGTAGTAATTTCCACAAATATCCAGGTAACAGCAATGTGGTTTGATAGATATGCCATGCAACATGATGTAATCAGCATCACCATGGCAGCAAAGAATAGCCCTCTTGCATGAGGAGCATCATTACGGGTTGCTATAAAACGATATCCATAATAAAAAGCAGGGATGCTGACAATAGTCATAGCTATCAGCATTAATAGACCCAACGAATCAGAAGTAAAATAAACCAATTGGGTTATTCCCTGATTAATATACTCGTAGACTGTTGTCGTTATAAGTAATGCCAGATAACCAACAACCAATAAATAATTGACTACTGCATTCCTGTTAAGGATTAAACCGATACTTACCAATACAGCTCCGGATAAAAAAATACCTGTCATTGTTTTTAATCTTTTAAGTTAGTCAACAGGTTTACATCCGGATCACGGATTACGTCTCCAATTTTATTGAAGAAAACTCCCAGTATAAGTACACTTGCAAAAATATCAAGCATAATTCCAAGATTTAGCAACATAGGCATCTCATTTCCAATAGCCAGAGAAAGAACAAAAACCCCGTTTTCAATAACAAGGTATCCTACAACATGTGAGATAATCTTTTTCCTGGAGACAACTAAATACAGACCCGTGAATAGGGTTGATAATGCCACAACAAAGAATGTTTTATCAAGATTCTTATCCTCTATTGAACCCGAGAGAATAATTGTTGATACAATAATCAGCGTAACAATAATTAATGACACAAAATTAGGAAGATAGGGTTCTGTTACGCGGGTAATTTTATTACGTTTAATCAGGTAATTCATAAACCAGGGTACGGCAATGGCTTTAAAAACAATGGTTTCAAGCAAAACCAACAGAAGGTTTAAGGTACTTACATCGGTAAGAGTCAGGTAAGTAGTTCCAAAAAGGATCAAACCCTGCAAAACCAGTATATACAGATAGGTCTGTAACCGATCAGCAATACTCATGTAGAGCAGTGTCATGGCCAATGCAATTAATAATATATCTGTCATAATCAATCGGTTTACATAAATTTACCAAGGATCAGCAATACCCCGAAAAATATCAATAAGGATAATGAGGTCAGTATAAAAATAAATTCAGGATTATGGCTCATCCTATATCGTGCAATAAAAGATTCAATAACACCCACTGTCACGGCGAAACAAAACTGAATCAGCATAAATAATGGAATAGAAAGAATCAATGGCAAGGCTCCAATAAAGAAATTTGAGATAATGGCACCATACATAGCAAATTTTAAATTAGTAGTAAAAGTAATTACACCCAGGTCAAATCCGCTATTATCAAGCACCATCACCTCATGTATCATCGTCAGCTCCAGGTGAGTCTTAGGGTCATCAAAAGGCATTCTGCTATTTTCAATCATAGCAATCATTACCAGCACAAATGTGGCCAATCCCCCTAACATATAAGAGATATATGAACCAAAATCAAGTGCATTAAAGATGCTACTGAATGATGTATGGCCTGTAAATAAAGCAAAAGAACCCATTAATATAAAGAACGCAGGCTCCGCAAGCATGGCGAACAGTGCTTCACGGCTTGCCCCCATTCCTTCAAAGCTACTTCCCGTATCAAGAGCCGAAACTATGATCAGAAATTTACCTAACGCCAACAGATAAGCGAACATCACAAAGTCACCGCTAAAAGAAATAACACCCGGATGAACACCATGCGGCAGCATTAATATAGCCATCAATACAGAGGCCAAGTAAACAGTTGGAGCGATCTGAAATATAAAGCTGGTTGTTTTGCTATAGACACTTCCCTTTTTCAATAGTCTAATTATATCTTTCATATTCTGCATAATACCTGGGCCCTTGCGTCCTGAAGCTATGCTCTTTGTTCGGGTTACTATCCCAACAAAAAAGATACTGGCGAATATGATTAAAATGACACTTACCATCCTATAATTGATTTAAGAAATTTACCAGTTCAATGATCTTTTCTACGATCACAGGTAACAAGATTGTGAGTCCTACAAAAACAAAGCCGTATAAAATATATGCCTGAATATGGCCGTTTTGCAGAAATGTAAAACGTTTCAGGAAACTCCTTATAAACAACAACGGTTTATCAATTAACCAATATTCTATTTTATCATATGGGTGTGTTGCCTGGCTTATTCTGTCCGGATACAACCCGGCAGCTTCGTTCTTCTTTCTTTTAATCATCAAAACAGGCTCTGCGAGTTTACGATAGGTTCTGACAAATGAAGAAGCGGTGTACTGTGTTTTTTCAGCACTTCCGGTATAACCACACCCCCAGGTAACGTCAGAAGCCTGGCTGCGTTTTGCGGTAACCAGTTTCCTTATAAAATAAAGCAACGCGGTTAACCCAATAAAACCTAACGAGTACCATCCTATCGCGGTCAGGCTCTGTAACGTATTGCTTAATTCAAATGTCGCCTGAGTTCCTGACTCCGGGAGGAATAAGTACACTGTTTTAATAAGCATGGGTCCAAACAAAACAGGAAATACGCCAATAATAAGTATAAACAAGGCAATAAGATATAGCGGTGCGGCTTTAATGAGACTTTCATTAACCGGAGCTAAAGGCTTTGATGAACGCGGATTGCCAAGGAACACTACTCCAAATGCTTTTGTAAAGCAAATCAATGCCAAGCCACCGATCAACACCAACCCCAAAATCGCAAAAAGTATAAAAAGTATAAACAAAAAATTATTGGATATCAACCCATTGAACAGGCCATTATAAATAAAAAACTCGGATACAAATCCATTAAAAGGGGGTAATCCACATATTGCCAATGAAGCAATTAAAAATAAATATCCAGAGTGCGGCATCTTTCGGATAAGCCCACCCAAGGTATCTATTTCCAGATTGTGAGTCGCCTGGTATACATTACCTGAAACGTAAAACAACAAGGACTTAAATAACGAATGATTGAGTACATGCAATAATCCACCTCCGAACCCACTGGCTACTAATAGCGGATTATTGTATCCAATACCCAGGCAACCCAACCCTATACCTATACCAATAATCCCGATATTCTCAATACTGTGATAGGCCAGCAACCGTTTCAGGTTATGCTGCACTATAGCTAACATCACTCCATATACACCTGTCATGACTGAGATGAACAAAATAAAATAGCCTATAAAAACCATGTCACATTTTATTAACAATACCATCCTCAGTATCCCGTATATACCAATCTTGATAATTACTCCCGACATTACACCTGAAACATGTGCAGGAGCAGCCGGATGTGCTAGGGGCAACCAGGTGTGAAACGGCACAAACCCCGCTTTGATAGCAAATCCACAAAAGAAAAAAATAAATAATCCAACAGCAATAGCAGCCGGTTGGGTATAGGTTGAAGAAGAGATAGCAGCGAAATCAAAAGTACCTGTATTAACCTTTACCATCATAATGGCAATGGTTAGAAACAAAATAGAAACATGTGATTGTATCAGGAAATTAATTCCAGCCTTCAAGGTCCTGATCTTATAATGTTCAAAAATTACCAGAACGAAAGAACTCAGCGCCATAACCTCCCACAAAATAAGAAACACAAGGCCGTTCTGAACCAGGCAGATATCAACCAATGCAGTATATGCCAGCAAGTAAGCAGCAGCATGAGAGGCTAAATTACCTGACTGACTCTTATAAGCCATCATGTACCTGATACCATACCAGGCTCCTGTTGCGAAAGTAAAACTGATTATCAGCACAAACCAAGCCGATAAATAATCAATCCTTACCGGTATCTCTCCCGTAACCCATGAACCGCGATAATAAAATTCAATCAATCCATTGTTAAATACAGAAATTGCTACCACAGATGCAATAATCACCTGTATTGTTATCACACTAACGGCAAGTATACCCTTTCCTTTTGTTTTAAAAAGAGGAAAACATAAAATTGCACCTATCGCAATTAGATTTAACAACTCTACTAAGAATTTTTCCATTTATCCATTGAAAAGTATCCCTAACAACTATACATCTATTCTATTAAATACGCGGATACTGCATAAAATCATTATAGGACACCCCATATATTGTCATTTTTTGAAAAGTAACCCCTTTCGATTAAAAGCAAATCCATAAGAAGCGATTGTGTACAGAAGGCCAATCATTATTATCGAAGTACACGCTTGTTCGAATTCCACAGTAAAATTAACATGTACATTATTCGGTTGGCACACAGAAAAAATTACACATCGATGATTATACAAAATAAATGCAAGAATAGTTGAGCTAGCAATAAGTTTTTTAAAGTCATATTATAAAAAATAAATGGTTTAGACAAAAGAAATACCAGAAAAAATAAAATTGCTTGTTTTTAAGCTGAAGATTGCTTACTTGAACCGGGATTCCATATTTTCACTATTTTTCCCGCAAAAAACATCACGATCAAAACGAAAATGATAAACGCTCCCGACGGCACATTCAGGTAATATGACAATAACAATCCTACAACGCAGGCAACAAAACTGACTCCTACGGAAAGGTAAATGATCCGGGAATAATTCACAGTAAAAAGATTGGCTGTCATCTGGGGAACAGTAATGAGCGACATCAACAGCACGATGCCGACCAACCGAATGCTTAGAACAATGGTGACGGCAACAAAAAGCATCATCGCGTATTCTATAAACCGGGTATTAACCCTCCGGGTCTGGGCAAATTGCGTATCGAATGATACCGATACAATGGCATGGTAATTGACTGCGAAAAACAGAAAAAGGACAGAAGTAAGTATGGCGAGAGAAACAATATCTGTTCGGGTAATGGTGAGGATATTTCCAAAAAGATATTCAGATAAGTTGGGAGCATATCCCGACGTGAGAAATGTAAGCATAATTCCTACCGCCATTCCCAACGACCAGAAAACAGCGATGGCAGAATCTTCCCGAACACCTTGTTTTCGCGATAACCATTGAATACCGAATGCAGAAAACACCGAGAATATCATCGCCGAAAAGATGGGATTCAGTCCGAAATAAAAACCTATACCCAGTCCGCCAAACGAAGCATGCGTGATTCCCCCGCTGATAAAAACCAACCGGCGCGTAACCACATAGGTGCCTATAATACCACACGCAATGCTTGCAAAAAAACTTCCCAGCAATGCATTCCGAAAAAAAGCATAATCCAGTAATTCAATGATATCCATGGGTGGGGTCAAGCATGCATTTTTGCTTCGCGTAAATCGCTGACAACAAGCACAATTTCGTCTTTTATCTGATCGGGGACAGCGATTCCGCGTAGCTGCAGGCTGCGTACCCATCGCGGCTTCTCTTCATCCACAATAGTGTAGAATACTTCGCGAAACTCCTCCACCTCCTTATCGGAATAACTACCGGATTCCCGAAAATGAAAACGGTCGAGCTCTTCATCATCAAAATATTCGGGTTCCTCCCGGAAAGCAGCGATAAGGCTGTCTTTCTCGCAAACCTCATGCATACCGCAACATCCGCTTTCTTTTTCCTGTTTTGTCCTTACGTCTATCGACGGGAGAGGCGTTTTACGTTCCTGTGTGTTCCCCTTTTTGCGTTGTATTGTATTGGAAATATACAACGCCATGAGAAAGAACACGATAATTCCGAGTAATATATATAAACTTGTCATTTTTTAAAGATTAAAGAATTTTATAACCAAAACAGACAGACAAAAAAGTATAGAGTTATCAGTCAATCGGTATGTCAAACCTCTTCGATACGGAACCCTGCTTTTCTGAGGTCGTCCCAGAAGTTCGGGTACGACTTGCTGACAACATGCGGATCATTCATTGTTAATGACTTAAACAGAATAGCTGCCGATGACAACGACATCGCCATCCGGTGATCGTCGTACGTGTCCATAACCGCGTTCTCTTCAACAAAGCAACGTTCACCGTCCCATTCCAGCATCTCGCTGTCGGTTTCACGCAAGACAAATCCCAGTTTTTTCAATTCCGTTTTCAGCGCTTCAATACGGTCCGTTTCTTTGATACGCAAACTTTGAACACCCGAAAAAATAAACGGCACATGCAGAAAACAACAGGTTGCGGCAAAAGTTTGCGCTAAGTCCGGTTCATAGATAAAATTATGGAAAAACTTTTTGATGGGCTTTCCTGCTTTTCGGATAACCACACCGTTTGAAACAAACTCCGTTGAAACGCCCAGATCCTTAAAAAGGCTTACCAGGTTGGCATCTCCCTGATAGCTGTTTTCTTTCAATCCGAGCAGGGTAATCTCGGCATCAGGGCAAAGCGCTACCATTTCGTACCAGTAAGAGGCGGCCGACCAATCCGACTCTACCTTAAAACTAACGGGTTTATAAGACTGCGGCTTGATCTTTATTCTGTTCCCCTCCCATTTAAGGTGAATACCATATTCTTCCATCAGTTTAGCGGTCAGACTGATATAAGGCTTCGATATAATTTCGTCCCGGATATTGATGATCAATCCATTCTCCATAGTGGGAGCCACCATCATTAGCGCAGAAATAAACTGCGAGCTGACGCTACCGGAGACATAAACCTCTCCACCCTGTAACCTTTTTCCCCGAATTTTCAACGGAGGACAACCTTCATTTTTCAGGTATTCAATATCTGCTCCTATTGCCTTCAATGTATCCACCAACGGATAAATGGGACGTTCGTGCATTCGTTTTGAGCCCTGAACAATCCACTCTCCGTCCATTCCGGCCAGGAAAGCCGTCAGAAACCGCATGGCCGTTCCTGCACCTTTCACGTCAAACACATTTGAATCGGAGTTGAAAGCATCGATAATAACCTGTGTATCCTCGCAATCCGAAAGATTCTCCACCGGGTTGGTATTCAAGCTAAGCGCATTCAGGATGAGAACCCGGTTGCTGATGCTCTTGGATGCCGGAAGTTCGATGGTTGTTTTTAACTTTTCGGGCGGATATATTTTGTATTGCATGCTGTGCCGCTATTTTGATGCAAAAATAATAATAAATTACGGAGTCCCAAAGCAATGGGTTGTCTTTAGGATTATTTAAACCGTTTTCTTTTCATTCTCAGAAAAGTAATCTTTTCGTAAGGATTCTCCAACCCGTTTTCGTAAACGATTCCAACATCTCCGTTACGGAAAACCGTCATGTCCGAGTATGCGGAGGGTCCATCATAAACCAATACGTTGGGTTGCCACGATACCCCACCATCACGACTAATTTGTACGGTCATCTTCTCCCTCACGGTCGAACGTGGATTGGAAAAAAGCCGGGCCGGGAGCAGACAAGCTCAATCCGTCAGTATCGGAGTGGATCACAAAAACGCGCCGCCGTCAGTAGAACGCCGTATCACCAAGTCTATATTGCCTGTGTCGGAACAACCGTTCTTCCGGGCTTCGGCAAACACCAAAATCGATTCTCGCTGCGTGAGAACCACTGGCTACTCGCTTCATTGCTATCCGATTAATCCGTATAAAAATATCAACAAGATGGCAACTGGCGCCAGAAATTTAAGAATGAAGCTGTATGTTTTCAGGAAGGAGATACCAAATTTTATTTTTCCATCGTTGGTCAGTTCCACCTGAACAATTTTCTTGTCGAGATACCATCCTGCAAAAAGAGAAATAAACAATCCACCCACGGGGAGCATTATTTTTGCCGAAGCCATATCCAATATATTAAAGGACTGTGGGGAAAGGGCAGAAAGAGTGCCCAGGAGCAAGACTCCGATTAACACAAAAAAAAGGCCTTTTTTCCGGCTTACCTTGTGCTCTTCCTGGATATAAATTGTAACAACCTCCATCAGCGAAATGGTGGAGGTAAGCGCGGCAATCGCCAAAAGGAGGAAAAACATGGCCGACCAGATCATCGATCCTTCCATTTGATTGAAAAGCCCGGGAACGGTAATAAAGAGCAATCCGGGACCGCCTGCCACCAGTTCCGAAACGATGGTATCGGGATTTGTGGTCAACGCAAAAGCCGACGGGAAAATGACCATTCCGGCAAGAAGTGCCACTGTAGAATCGAGCAGGGATACCTGTACTGCTGTTTTTGTTAAATTCGTATTGTCCTTGAAATAGGAAGCATAAGTCATCATGCATCCCATTCCCAGGGACAGCGAGAAAAATGCCTGTCCCATGGCATCGAGGAAAACAGTGGATTTTACCTCTTGAAAATCCGGCTTAAAAAGAAAATCGATGCCCCCCCTTGCCCCTTCGAGCGAAAGTGCCCTGACAACAAGGACGATTAGCAACAGAAACAAAACCGGCATCATGATTTTTGCCGACCGTTCAATTCCTTTTTGTACCCCTGAAAAAATAAAATACGCCGTAAGAAGGACAAAAAAGGCCATTAAGCCGACCTGTTTGGGACGGTTGGCGAGCAACGTGTTAAAATTGGCTGAAAAATCGCTCACCTCTTTCAAACTTCCTGTAACGGATTGAATAAAATAATCCACAGTCCAGCCACAGACCACCATATAGAACCCCAGAATGACAAATCCGGTAAGCACTCCGAGCCGCCCCACCCATTTCCACGGGGTGTTCGGCGCCAGTTTGTGAAAAGCGCCTGCAGCATTGGCTCTTGATGAACGTCCGATTAAAAACTCTGCCACCATCAGCGGGATTCCGAAAAACAGGATGCACGCTATGTAGACGATGATAAAAATGGCACCGCCCCCGTCGGCCGTTTCACTCGGGAAGCGCCAAATATTTCCCAACCCAACCGCGGAACCCGCTGCCGCTGCCACCATACCCAATTTTGATCCGAACGTGGACCTTTTTTCGTTCATACAGTTATTTTTTTATCTGACAAACACCCATTTGTTTTCAGAGGAAAGTTGCGGATAGTAGAAATAGTCCTCGTAACCGAAAGCTTTTACATCCTCAGCAACATTCAGCCGGTTCTTGATGATAAACCGGGCCATCAACCCACGAGCCTTTTTACTGTGAACCACTATTTGCTTAAGGTCATTGCCTTCCTGCTGAAGGAAGCTTATCTCAACGATCCGCGTTTTTTCAGGTAAAAGCTTTTTAGATAAAACGCTTGAATATTCTTTGGAAGCTACATTGATGATTACCTTCTCGTCTTTTGCCAATTTTCCGGAAAGGTATTGGTTTACTTCGTTTTGCCAAAATTCGTATAAATCCTTATACCCCTTGGGTTGGATTTTCCGGGCAAATTCCAACCGGTAAGGCTTTATCCGGTCGAAAGGTTTCAGAGCGCCGTAAAGTCCAGAGAGGATGCTCAGGTGTTTCTGGGCAAACAGGACCTCTCCCTTATTGAAATCATGCGCGTTTAACCCTTTGTAAGCAATACCGTCATAAGCCAGCGCGGCTGCCCGAAGCGGAATTGTCCTGGAGTTGAACGATTGAAAATATCCATACACTTGCTGAGCAATTTCGCGGTTCACCTTCATTTTCTCAGCGATATCGGTTTCCGAAAGTTTTCTGCACACTTCCAACACTTCTCCGGTTTTTCGGGAGAAGACCGGAGGGGTCGTTTTTATATTTTCTTCCTGCGCATTAAAATTCATCCGCTTGGCGGGAGACATAACGATTTGCATATTCTTTAGATTTTCGATCAGTCAAATGCCAAGCCTCAAATCCGCCATTCCACGCCGTCCTTCGTATCTTTTATTTCCACACCTGCGGCTTTCAATTGATCGCGAATCTTATCGGAGGTAACCCAATCCTTGTTTTCACGGGCCGATTTGCGAATATCAAGTATCAGATCCATCAAGCCATTGATTACATCGCCCCCGGCATTCGCTTCGCTCTCGTCCGTCAATCCAAGAACATCAAAGACAAAGGTTTGCATCAAAGCGTTCAACTTGCCGATGTCGTCCCTCGTGAGGGTTTCCGTTTTATCTACTGCCGAATTGATGACCCTGACAGCCTCAAACAGCTGCGCAATAAGTACAGGACTGTTGAAGTCGTCGTTCATGGCTGAATAACAACTTGCGCGAAGCTCATCTATATTCACCGATGAGTGGGCTGCAGGCTCAATCTTTGATATTCTTTTGATGCTTTCCATCAGTTTTTTGTAGCCTTTTTCTGCAGCCTGCAGCGCTTCATTGGAAAAATCAAGTGTACTGCGATAGTGCGATTGCGCCATAAAAAAGCGTACGGTCATTGGTGAATACCCCCTGTCCAATAAGGGGTGGTCGCCCGTAAACAATTCTTTAGGCAAAAATCCGTTCCCGGCTGTTTTTGACATTCGGGCGCCGTTAACTGTCAACATATTGGTGTGAACCCAATATTTTACCGGTTCCGCATGATGACAA
This sequence comes from Petrimonas sulfuriphila, assembly GCA_038561985.1. NCBI lineage: Bacteria > Pseudomonadati > Bacteroidota > Bacteroidia > Bacteroidales > Dysgonomonadaceae > Petrimonas > Petrimonas sulfuriphila. Next base: position 1,060,920 of record CP073276.1, read on the forward strand.
GCCTGCGATTGGGCAATTTCATTGGTATGGTGCGTTGCCTGCAAATCCATCCCTCCCCCGTGGATGTCAAAGGTAGTTCCCAAATACTTGGTGCCCATGGCAGAACACTCTATGTGCCAGCCAGGAAATCCCCAACCCCACGGCGATGGCCACTTCATCAACGTCTCGGGTTTTGCCTTAATCCAGAGCGCAAAATCCAGCCTGCCTTTCTTTTCGTCTTGCCCGCTTAGTTCCCGCGTTCCTTCGAGCAGATCTTCCAGTTTACGGTTTGTGAGTATCCCGTACGAATATTTACGGCTGTATTTCTCCACATCGAAATAAACCGTTCCCGCTGTTTCGTAGGCATACCCTGCAGCAAGGATCTCTTTTATCATCTCTATTTGCTCCACGATATGTCCGGTTGCCGTGGGCTCAATGCTAGGAGGCAGCGTATTGAAAATACGCAATATCTCGTGGAAACCGAGGGTGTATTTTTGTACAATCTCCATCGGCTCCAGTTGTTCCAATTTCGCTTTTTTAGCAAACTTATCTTCACCCTCATCGTTATCGCCTTCCAGATGTCCCGCATCCGTGATGTTCCTCACGTACCTCACCTTGTATCCGATATGAATCAAGTACCTGTAAATAAGATCAAAAGAAATAAATGTACGGCAGTTCCCCAAATGCACATCGCTGTACACCGTAGGTCCGCAAACATACATTCCCACAAAAGGCGGCTTTATGGGCTCGAAAAGCTCCTTTGCGCGACTGAGCGTATTGTAAATGACCAGAGGTTGCGAAATATTTTCCTGCATAATAGCTAAGCTTGAGTTTGAATTGAAGAGCAAAAATACAAATTTATCCATTAACTGAAGAAGATATCAAACAAAAGATAAAAAAGTAGCATTAACACTTAAATGGTTTACATTTTTTTATTATTTTCGCCATTTCTTTTCAATAATCTTTAAATTTTAATTATTTATGTTGCGAAAATTATTTCTGTTTACCTTATCATTGGTGGCTTTTGCCTCGATGAATGCGCAAAACCTACAATTGCACTTCGATCCGCGCCACTCGCTCTACGGCGATAATATTAACGCCCCAATCAATTACCTGACGGCAACCTTCGAGATGTTTAAACCCGATGCCTGGGGTTCAACATTCATGTTCGTGGATTTTGATTTTAACTTTGACAAAAGAAATCCGGGATTAGCGTATGCAGAGATTGCACGTGCATTTAAGATAGGCGATTTCCCGTTGATGCCGCATTTGGAATACAACGGTGGGCTAGGTTTGGTAAGAGGCACGGGTTACAGTTTCTCCATTCCGAGTTCTTATTTAGCAGGAATGCAATATCCGTTTCAATTGGGTAATTTCTTTATGGGAACCTATTTAGCTTACAAATTAAATGCTTTCGAAACCAACAGTCACGACGTACAATGGACCTTGACGTGGAATTCAGCATTTCCAAACAGCAAAGTATCGCTGGCCGGTTTTCTGGATCTGTGGACTGAAAACAAAAATCGGGCTACCGGAGAAGGCGGCAAGAAATTGATTCTTTTAAGCGAGCCTCAGGTATGGTATAACTTCACACCGAATTTTGCTATCGGTAGCGAAATTGAATTGAGTTACAACTTTGCTCGCCTCGAAAAATTCACTGCCATACCTACTATAGCTACCAAATGGAACTTCTAATCGCTTCGCCTATGTAATTGCCTAAAGGCGAATATCATTTCGTCCTGGCTGTGAATATCAACTGAATTACAAACGAACAATCATGATAGAAAAACTATTCAAACTTAAAGAAAACAACACCAACATCCGCACAGAGATCTTGGCCGGTATCATCACCTTTTTGACCATGTCCTATATTTTGGCTGTGAACCCTCAAATATTGGGTGAGACAGGTATGGATAAAGGAGCGCTATTCACGACGACTGCCGTTGCGGCTATTGCCGGAACCATTTTTATGGCACTCATTGCCAATGTACCTATAGCCCAGGCACCTGGAATGGGGTTGAACAACTTTTTTGCTTTCAGCGTAGTTATCGCGATGGGACACTCCTGGCAATTTGCTTTGACAGGCGTTTTACTTTCAGGTTTCTGTTTCATGCTGCTGACCATTTTCAATATTCGAAAAATTATTGTAGACAATATTCCGGTGGCGCTAAAAAATGCGATTCCTATTGGTATTGGATTGTTTATCACGTTGATAGGACTGAAAAGTGCGGGGATTGTAACCCCAAACCAGTTTACGCTCGTTCAACTCGGGAACATGGCAGATCCCAATGTTTGGATTGCAGTACTCGGATTGGTGGTTATTGCAGTGCTTTTGGTTAAAAAAGTACACGGTGCGATCCTGATCGGAATTATTATTTCCACCATATTTGCCGGATTTTTGGGAATGATCCAGTTACCTCAAGGCAGCTGGATTACACTTCCGCCCAGCATAGAGCCTATCTTTTTTAAATTCGAATGGAGCAGTATCTTAACTTTCGACATGCTGATCGTTGTGTTTACTTTCCTGATGGTCAACATCTTTGACGCTATGGGCACATTGATTGGTGTCATCTCAAAAATTGGAAAATCGGAAAAAGACGGTAGTTTCCCTCAATTACAGAAAGCATTGTTTGCCGACGCATTGGGAACATTCGTAGGAGCTGTCTTGGGTACAAGTCCGAATACCTCATACGTGGAAAGTGCTTCGGGGGTCGCAGCCGGTGGAAGGACAGGACTTACCAGTGTGAGCACTACACTAATGTTTGTACTGGCCCTTTTCTTTGCCCCGATATTCTTAATGGTGCCAGCTGCAGCAACAGCTCCGGCACTGATCATTATTGGGCTATTTATGATGAGTTCGGTTGCTGATATCGACTTCAACGAAATAAGCGAAGGACTTCCGGCATTCGTCACCATCATATTTATGCCGTTCACATACAGCATTGCCAACGGAATTATTTTCGGAATGTTGAGCTTCACCCTTGTTAAACTCTTATCGGGAAAAGTAAAAGACGTAAGCATTACCATGTATGTACTGACGCTTTTTTTCCTGATTAAAATTATTCTTGACGCGTCAAATGCATTTGTTCACTAATGGCTCAAAAAACGCACTCAACCCGTTAATTTATTTGCTGTTCTGGAATAAAACCATTACTTTTGCGGCCTAATCCAAATATAACTCAGACAAATACAATTTATGGCAACAACAGCTGATTTCAGAAACGGAATGTGCATCGATTTGGAAGGACAATATTATTTCATCGTAGAATTTCTTCACGTGAAACCCGGAAAAGGTGCAGCTTTCGTACGTACAAAACTTAAAAACGTAACAACGGGACGTGTTCTCGAAAAGACTTTCAACTCGGGTGTCAGGGTGGATGAGGTTCGCATAGAACGCCGTCCGTTCCAATACCTTTATCAGGACGATATGGGATATAACTTCATGAACACCGAAACTTTCGAACAAATACCTATCCCTGCCGAACAGATTGAGGGAGTGCAGTTCCTGAAAGAGGGCGACCTGGTGGAAGTTCAAATCCATTCCGAAAGCGGTACCATCTTAACAGCAGAAATGCCTACACACGTAGTACTGCAGGTTACGTATACCGAACCCGGTATCAAGGGCGATACGGCTACTAACACATTGAAGCCTGCCACCGTTGAAACCGGAGCGGAAGTCCGAGTTCCCCTGTTCATCAACGAAGGTGAAAAAATTAAGGTAGATACACGCACGGGAACATATGTTGAACGTGTGAAGGAATAACACCTGCTATTGGAGAAATTTACCAGCAAGAAGAAAGACATCGTATTTTACGGTGTCTTTTTTTGTGTTATCTTTGCGATTGACCGAGAATTGAAAGGAATGAAAAAAATCAGCATAAAAGAGTGGGCCGAAGAGGATCGTCCGCGTGAAAAAATGATGCTGAAGGGTGTTTCGGCACTGTCGGATTCCGAGTTACTAGCTATTCTTATCGGTTCAGGCAACGACAAGGAGAGCGCAGTGGAACTATGCAAAAGAATTCTGCAGAAAGCCGGTAATAACCTCAACAAATTAGGCCGTTTCAGCGTTAACGATCTGGTGACTAATTTCCGTGGTATCGGACCGGCAAAAGCAATTACTATAATTGCTGCTCTGGAGCTGGGTAGAAGAAGGAAATCGGAAGGAGCGGTTAACAGAAAAAAAATCACCTCTTCCGATGATGCCTATGCCGTTTTCTATCCTGTGCTGGTAGATTTAAATCACGAAGAGACGTGGGCATTGCTTCTCGACCGATCCAATAAAGTGGTTGCCACTTTGCAGGTCAGCCGTGGTGGTATATCGGGAACAGTAGTTGACATACGGTTAATCCTCCGCGAAGCAATCAGTCATTATGCAAGCAGTATCGTGTTGGGGCATAACCACCCGTCGGGGAACTGTACGCCTAGCGCACAGGATACCGCAATCTCAAAAAAACTGAAGGAGGCAGCCCGATGGATGGATATTTCTTTACTTGATCATATAATCGTATGTGGTGAAACGTATTACAGTTTTGCCGATAATGGCATGATATAAGAAGATTGAATAAGATAGATAACAGATTGAAAAAGATAGATAACAGATTGAAAAAGATTGAATAAGATAAACCCGCTTCTCAATCTCTTTCAAGCTAAATCAATCTACAATTTTAATAAACAGTTCAACGCACTTGAAAAAATAAAAAAAATGAACGACGAATTACAAAAACTTCAAGATAAAATAGTGGTTTTGCTCCGCACGGTGTACGACCCCGAAATTCCGGTAAATATCTACGACCTGGGATTAATATATGACGTGGACATTGACGATACCAACAACGTAACCATTGAAATGACCTTTACTTCTCCCAGTTGTCCCGCTGCCGACTTCATCCTGATGGATGTGCAGATGAAAATAGAGTCCATACCGGAAGTGAACAGCGTAGACCTTAACCTTACGTTTGATCCACCATGGGATAAATCGATGATGAGCGAAGAAGCTTTGCTGGAACTTGGGTTTATGTAAAAAATGAACAAAAAAGTATATTTCGTTTCCGACGCTCATTTGGGTTCAAAAATGCACGCCGATTCCGTTGAAACGGAGCGGAAATTGTGCCGTTGGCTCGATTTTGTAAAGGAAGATGCGCAAGCCATTTACCTGCTGGGCGATATCTTCGATTATTGGTTCGAATATAAAACCGTTGTACCCAGAGGATTTACGCGTCTGCTGGGTAAACTGTCGGAAATTACCGACTCAGGGGTGGTTGTGTATTTTTTCATTGGCAATCACGACATCTGGCTCACCGATTATCTCCAGAACGAATGCGGGTTAATTGTCCACCGCAAACCGTTTGTCACGGAACTTTCCGGCAAGAAATTTTTTATCGCTCACGGCGACGGATTGGCCGATAAATCGGCTTCGTTCAGGATACTTCGTAGAATTTTTCACAGTACGTTCTTGCGACGCTGTTTTGCGGCTATCCATCCTCGATGGACCGTGGGCCTGGCACACGCATGGTCGAATAAAAGCCGGGAATCAGGCGGTGTACAGGATTTTTTAGGTGAGGACAACGAATACCTTATCCAGTTTGCAAAGCAGGAAATTATCCGAACTCCGGATATTGACTATTTTGTTTTCGGACACAGGCACCTCTTATTGGATTTACCGCTGAACGAAACGTCGCGCGTTATCAATATCGGCGACTGGATACAGCATTTCTCGTACGGTGTCTTTGACGGAAAGGAAATGGAACTGAAAAAGTTTTAATTACCTGTTGCTCAACATTACCCGATACACCTGTTTTCCCGAAGTTATTCTTCCAACATACAGGTGTTCCGGCTCCTTTTTCCCTTTAGCAAAAGTAATTTTTTTACCGTCGAGAAAAACCTCTCTGACCCGTTTACCGGATTTAATCGGTAGATAGAGTTCTGCTTGGGTATTTGGCGGAATCTCTACCGACAACTCATATTCATCATTATTGATCGTCTTGTAAGTAAATAAAATGTTTCCTCTAATGGTGGGAACAGCAGATTCAACCGAAGTAAGGCTGTAAACATGCGGTTTAATTTCAATGCTCTCGAACCCTGGAGCAGATGGTTTAATACCAACCACGTATCGGGCAATCGTGTTTGCAGGAACCGCTCCCCAAGCATGATTCCAGTCCAGGTTAGGTTTATATTTAATGTCCCAGGCTTCCAGCGCTACTGTTGAGCCTGATCGTATCATGTTGTACCAGCTCCTCTCACCGGTCGATGCCAGCAATTCCTCCGCGTACGCCCCATTACCACCGTTATACAAAGCATCCATCAGGAACTGAGCCCCGTAAACGCTGCACGCCATTCCTCTGGACTTGATAAAATCCTGCACTCCCTGGGAATGTTGTTGAGGAACTAACCCAAAAGCAAAGGCAAACATATTGGCATGCAATGATGTATGGCTGGTGGTATCGCCATCTGTATACAGTTTCCGTTTAAGATCAAAAAAAGTGTCGTTAAATAGTTTATAAACCTCTTGATGTGCTTTGGCATAAAACAACCTGTCCTCCTGTTTATTCAATACTCGGGCAATCTGCTCCATTATTTTCAGGGCTTCGTAATAAAATGCATTTACCACCGCGTTATGGTCACAGAAAACAAACCCGTCTCTTTCTTCCCCGGGCCAATCCACAATATCCTGTATGGGTTTATTGAAATTTATAGATTGAAGAAAAGCAGATGTTTGCAGGCCTGCAGTAGTGGAAATCAACCCCTTACTGGTTTTAAGTTGCATCAACGATCTGTTTTTCAGCAACGGATAATTCTTTTCCAGGGATCGAGCATCACCCGTATACATATAGTCATACCAAGCGATAAGTATAGCCTGCAAAATCCATTCGGTAGGCCAGGTGGGTTTTTTCAAGATATACTCCAGGGATTTACGTGCAATGGAATATTCCCTATCCACACTGTAATGACTTAGCTGATTGATAAGTATGTCTGCTTCATACGGGATACGTTCTCTGTCTCCATCAACGTAAACTCCTGTGAATGAAGTTGCCTTCATCGTATACTTACTCATCTCCCAGATTTGATTCAGGGTATCATTATCGCAGCGGAAGAAGGAGGTTGAATCATCGAATGGATAATGAACAGATTCCCTTATGACATCTTCTTTATCCAACTTATTGCCGTAATGCAGCACTTCCGCATAACGGAAAGGAACTACCTCGCCTATGTAAGCAGGCATTTTTACGGCAACTTCCAATGTGTTTCGTTTATCTTTATGCACTTTTATACGGTACAGGTGAGTACCTTTCAATAACGCCAAAGAGTAGGATTGATAACGAATGGTTCCTCCTGGCCGGGAGTCCACACGCCCATCCCGGACTTTCTCTCCCAGGTTTACGATAACCGTATCATTCCCGGTTTCAGACGTCAGTCTGACAAGCAATTGCCCGAAGGATGCCTTACCAAAGTCAAAAAACCAATTGTCATCGCGGGTCGAACACAGAACCGGATGTTCGACAGACTTAACAAGAACCTCACTCGAAGATTGGTATGGCTTTAACTCATCTCCTGTTCTAAAAGATTTGATATCTGACCAATCGCTTTCTTCGCTATTGCCGGTTATCGCCTTGACTCTCCAGTAGTACACTTTTCGTGGCTGCAACGACCTGCCCCGGTACGCAACGGAGACAGACCTGCCGGAGTTTACCGTCCCGCTATCCCACACATTCCCTTCCCCTTTTTGAATAAGGTGCAAAGAGTCCGACAGAATAATCCTGTAACCGGATTGTAGCGTATTCTTCCCTTTGTTGGGAACAATCCAACTGAACGATGGGTACTCCGAGAGGATTTTGGCTGTCTGAACAGGTTCAATGGCTGAATCGATCCCTTCATGATCCAGGGTAGAGGGATAACCATTGATAAAAACCTCCCCCGTATTTTTCAACAAATCCGTCATCAAACCCGTAGGTTTGTTTTGTGCATATGTACAGAAAATCACCAGCACAAAACACACCAGCAAGCATCCTCGTCTTCTCATTTTAAATCCTGTTCTTTCTTCTTAGAGTTTGGGTAACTTCCAGGGTTCCCTATAATGGGCTTTAGCCAGCCGGTTCGCTTCCGGGTTATCAAAAGTGCCGGTTTCGTTATCCCAGTTCAGCGCTGATCCAACTCTACAAGAAATATTGGCCATATGGCTCAGCTTGGCTACTTCCGCCCCTATCGCAATATCGGCATTGGGCAACTGGCGTGAACGCATGCATTCCAGCATGTTTCCTGCATGCAGGTACAATCCTTTCCCTCCACCCGTTTTTTTCTCTACCGCCTCCATTCTCGGGGTGTTGGGCTTTCGCTCGTTGTCGCAAGGATAACAATAAGGAAAATTGCGGCTGTTAACCCCCTGTTCGGGCATCACCTCCCATCCTTGCCGGGTTAGGACAAGCGTACCGTTCTCTCCGAAGAAGGCGACCCCTTCGCGAAGCCCGAACAATCCATTACCAATGCCGCAGGCATGATCCCAGATAATGTTGAAATCCGGATATTTATAGGTCGCCATAAGTGTATCGGGCGTCTCCATTGCATCATCGGGATAACCGAATTTCCCTCCGGCACCGTATACATACGATGGCAATCCGACATTCATTCCCTTCATGGCATAGTCCAGCAAATGTACTCCCCAATCGGCCATCAATCCGCCGGCGTAATCCCAGAAAAAGCGAAAATTATAGTGGAACCGGTTCTGATTATACGTTCGCTTCGGTGCAGGACCCAGCCACATGTCGTAGTCTACTCCAGCGGGAGGTGCCGAATCAGGCACCACCGGCAACGTCCATTTGCTGGTTTGGTACGCCCAAACCTTAACGGTTCTCACTCGTCCCAGCTTCCCGCTCTGCACATAGGCAGCCGCCTCATCCCAGTGGGGATCGCTCCGCTGCCATTGTCCCACCTGTACAATCCGGTTATATTTCCGGGTAGCACGCACCATCAGGTCACACTCCTCCATGGTATTGGCAAGCGGCTTTTCCACGTATACGTCTTTTCCGGTTTCGCAGGCGGCCACCAACTGAAGACAGTGCCAATGATCCGGTGTACCGATAATCACCATGTCTATATCTTTGTTGTCAATCACCCGGCGCCAATCTTTAACCAGCTGAGGTGGTTTTTTTCCGGTTATTTTTTCTACGTCGGCAGCCCGTTGATAGAGCCACTGATCATCTACATCACACAAGGAGATACATTCGGTCCCGGGGTAGTCGAGGAAAGTTTTCAAGTTGGCCCACCCCTGGTTACGGCAGCCAATGAGTCCGATTTTGATTTTATTCCCAGGCGCCGATTGTCCGAAAACGGATGAGTAGGATTTCCCTATTAAAGGATTCAGGCTTAGGCCGGTAACCGTAACGGCTGATCTCTTGAGAAAATTTCTTCGATCCATGATATTGTTATTCAAGTTCTTTAATCTTTATGTTCTGAAACCATACTTCATCGCCGTGATCCTGCAATAAGAGCAACCCCTCTTCTGCATTTCCGAAATCGGGCCAGTCTTTATACTTGCTGTAGTTTACCAACGCATCCCACATCTGGTTGTTGCGTTCATATTCAATAATTTTCACTCCGTTCAACCAGTGTTCTACGTGATTTCCCTTCACAACCACCATAGCCGTATTAAAGAAGCCGGGCCTGAAAGGTTTGTTATCGGGGGCTGCAATCAAGTCGTAAAGTGAACCAAGTGTCCTGTTTCCAGCAACACCTAATTTGGCATCGGGATGTTTTTTGTCATCCAATATTTGAAATTCGCAGCCGATGGCTGAACCTGCGCCTTTGTTCAGGTTTGTGTCCACAAAATACTTGATGCCACTGTTGGCACCTTCGGTAATCTTAAAGTCCACTTTCAACATAAAATTTTTATACGGGCGGGTGGTAACAATATCGCCACCGTTCGTAGATTCTCCTCCACCGCTTTTTTGAACTTTGAGGATTCCGTTATCGACTGACCAGCCTTTTTCGGGAAAATTATCGAGCTTTGCTCCTCGCCATCCGTTGGTAGTCTTTCCGTCCCACAACAGTTTCCATCCTTCACGTGCTTCTCGCTCGGAAATGGTATTGGCGATGGTATTTACTTGTTCTATTCCGTCTGTGTTTTCACGCGACCTGAACTTATCGAGGTCCTGAGTCAGGATACGGATGTTTCTCCAGGAGACCGTTTTGCCTTCGAGTTGTTTGTTGTTTATTGAGTGGACCTGTAAGGCAATAAAACCCGATTTTGTGACGTCGTCCAATATATCGGCACAGGGGACACCGTTTACCCACGTGCGTATGGAGTTACCGATTGCCTCTATGCGTGCTTTGTTCCACTGATTATGTTTAAAGGCTTTCTGTCCAATGGGATTGACAGTCATAGGATAAAGCCATCCTCTGCGTGCTTCATCGTAAACGCCTCCCGTCCACGATCTGTCGGAAGGGTCAATCTCGAACTGATACCCGTGCACGCGTCCGTTTTGATACTCTTTCAAGCTATTGCTTCTAAACTGAACTCCGGAGTTCAGTCCGTCGTCCACTTTAAAGTCAAATTCCAGGATAAAGTCGTCATACATCTTATTGGTAGCCAAGAATGTATTAGGCGTTCCGCTTTTTGAAATCCCGACAATGGCCTTCTCCTGAATTTTATATTCGGCTGTTCCGTTTAGTTTGGTCCACCCTTTCAGGTTCCTTCCGTTGAAGAGATCCTGCCATTTGGCTTCCTGAGCCGAAGCAGAAACAATAAAAACCGTTGCAATTAATACAAGAATATTCCTTTTCATAGATTACTATTTTTTATATTTCATAAAAATGTTCCCATCCTTTTCGTGGAGGTGCCCCTGTCAGAAAAGCATCCGCAAAAACATCGTCAACAACCCGTTTTGTTTTTCGGTCAAAGACAATTCTCCGATTCAGTCGCTGCACTGCTACCCCCAGACAGAACACCTGGCTCAGCGGGCCGGCAATCTCGAAGGGCGAGCGTGTTTTCTCTTCTCCCTGACAGGCCAATAGGAAATTGGCGAAATGGTTCGACGGGCTTTTCGGAACAACGGGAAGCTTCCTCTCCATTTCCCGGGCTTTGTCATCCGGAATAATGCTTAACGTACTCCCGTGCGAACCACCCTTAAAAATCAGGTTTTTGCTGTAAATTTCCTTCCCCGGATTCAGCTTGGCCGGTTGAATTTTTCCGCCTCCAACACTGGGAATATTCGGATCAAGTTCAGAAACCCCATAACCTTCCGGAACGGGAGGAATGTTATCCACACCGTCGTACCACGTTATGACAACAGGCGGCATTTTTCCACGTTTTGGAAACTTAAATTCGATCGTGCTCGACATCGGAAAGAAGTATTCGTTGTGCTTGGAGAGTTTTACCGGATTCACCTCTTCCGGCAAACCCAGATCAAGAAACTCGTGAGCCGTATCGAGGATATGCGCTCCCCAGTCGCCTAAAGCCCCCATTCCGAAATCGTACCAGCAACGCCATTGTCCATAGTGAAAGTCCTTGTTGTAATCGTGATACGACTGGGCCGACAACCAGGTGTCCCAATCCATTGTTTCCGGGATGGGCTCGGCACCAGGGAACTTCTTGATGTTCGGATCCCATCCGTGCCAGCGGCGGGCGTTGTTCATGTGCGCTGTAATGGCGGTAACATCTTTTATGATGCCGGCTTCTTTCCAGGCTTTGAACTGGAAATAATTACCTTCAGAATGTCCCTGGTTACCCATCTGCGTTACAACTTTTGGATACTTCCGGGCTGCTTTTATCATCAGTTCAACTTCGTTAAATGTGCGGCCCATAGGTTTTTCCACATAGACATGCTTTCCTTCTTTAATGGCTAGCATCACTGATGGGAAATGAGCAAAATCGGGAGTGGCGATGGCTACCGCCTCAAACTCGTTTCCGATTTTATCGAACATCTCTCTAAAATCCTTGAAACGTTTTGCGTTTGGAAATTTAGCCATGGCTTTTTGGGTGTGCTCGGCTCCTAAATCCACATCACAGAGGGCAACAACGTTTGCCAATTTTGTTTTATCAAAATCGTTGATAATCTCCCAACCTCTGTTTCCTATCCCGATGTGTGCCAGATTTACTTTTCGATTAGCCCCTACAATACGGCTGTAGCTAGCTGCATTGGTCTTGGTATAGATACCGCTTAACGCAATTCCCGCAGAGGCTAAAGCTGTATTTCTCAAGAAATCTCTTCTTGTCGTCATAATATATATTCTAACGTATTTGTTTTTGTAGAAAAACAAAAATATAAAAAAACGCCTTTTAAAGCAAAAAAAATGCTTGGATTGCTATCTCTTTAAACGGTCTTCAATACTCAAACCGGTCCCTGTGCGCCCATAATCCCAAGGCGGGGCTTGAAATATAATATACCTCTTCCCCGTCCGGCAGGATGTTAAATCCTTCTTTCAGGTGTTGGAAATTATATTTTTGCATCGTTTCATCGATATCTCCCCACCGAAAGCCCACACTTTCAATCTCTTCCCGTGTGAGGTTTTCTGCTCCTTTACCCGGACAATAGGTGATGGAAAACCTGCCTTCCGACGACCCGTGAATAAGATGTGCCGCGGCACCCAGATTATTCCTCAACTCTTCGTTATCCTCAACTGCTTTTAATGTTTCAGGAGTTCCAAAATAACCGTATTTCCGGATCAACCGGTCTATCTCCTTATCCTCTCCGAATTCCTTTAATGCCGGCGCCAACACAACAAGCTCCCCTCCGTCGGCAATAGCCATTCGTGTTCTGTAAATGGATTTGTTTCCCAGCCAGGTGCTTTTGAACTCCGTGGGGTCTAACCACACTACGACCTTCTTCAACGGTTTTTCAACCATTTGGAAATTAACCTCGAGAGAGAGCTTGGCAGCTACGTCAAAAACAGCGAAATCATCACCCACAAACAGTCCGTAAGTCTGTTGTTTTCCTTCTTTGTTTACACCCACTACCGTGAGCACATACACAATAGGGAGTTGTTTTGCGAAATTTTCCGAAGCATAATTGAATAGCCTGCGAACCGGGGTATCGGCACGTCCCATCATCCGCTCCATGCCATAGACCGCTCCCACATAATGGCTCTTGTTGATCGCTTCGAATCCACCGGTTCCCACAAAAACATTCTTGTTATAGTTTGCCATCCCCACTACTTCGTGCGGAACAACCTGTCCGATAGAAAGGATAAGATCGAAATTGCCCTCAACCAACAACCTATTTACTTGAACCGGCCAATCGAAGTGTACTTTATACTCAGAAACCTCTTCCACAATTTCTGCCGAAACCCTACCAAGCGTTACCACATCGTTTCGCCAGTCGTGAATTCGTACCAAATTAGCCGGAGTTTTTCCGAACATGTGTGAGATCTGATCATCGGTCATGGGTGTATGCGTCCCCAACGCCGGAAGAATATCGGTTAGCCTGTCACCATAATATTCCCAGCTTATTTCTGTCAGTTCACCCGCACGGCTGGGCAGGCGAGTATAATCGGGCGGGATAGCCAGCACTTTATGCTTTTCACCCAATTTACCGAAAGCCTCGCGAAGACCCGCCTCCAGGTCTTCGCGCGACAGGTTGTTTGTGGCAGAGCCGTTTTGATAATAAATCATCTCTTCAGATTGAATACTAAACTTGGTATGTGGACGAGGCGGTATTTCCTCCGCGACCTGTCCAGTCGGTATGGAAGAACTCACCGCGCGGTTTATCTACCCTCTCATACTGATGTGCTCCAAAATAATCACGCTGCGCCTGCAGCAGATTAGCCGGTAAGCGGTCGTTACGGAACCCGTCGAAATAGCACAAAGCCGATGTCAGTGCAGGAACAGGAATTCCGTTTTCGAGTGCAGTAGCGCACACCCTGCGCCAACTTTCCTGAACCGATTCGATACTTTCTTTGAAGAACGGATCGAGCAACAGATTTTCCAGCTTGGGATTATTGTCGAATGCTTTTTTGATGTCACCCAGAAATACCGAACGGATGATGCATCCTCCACGCCACATCAGCGCTATTCCTCCGTAATTGAGGTTCCAGTTATATTCTTTGGCAGCCTCCATCATCAGGTCGTACCCCTGTGCATACGAAATGATTTTCGCTCCGTAAATGGCCTGTTCGAGGTCGTTAATGAATTGTTGCCTGTCTCCTTTGAATGCCGGTTTTTTTCCTGCAATCACCTTCGATGCTTTTACACGAAGGTCTTTCTGAGCCGAAAGGCAGCGCGAAAACACGGACTCGCCGATAAGCGTAAGCGGGATTCCCAGATCGAGCGCCGTTACGGCTGTCCATTTCCCGGTACCTTTCTGTCCGGCCGTATCGAGAATTTTTTCTACCAAAGGGCTCCCGTCTTCGTCTTTGTACGCCAGGATATCGGTGGTGATTTCAATAAGATACGAATCGAGTTTTCCGGCATTCCATTTTTTAAACACTTCGTGTTGTTCAAAAGCATCCATCCCCAGTAATTCCTTCATCAGGTGATATGCCTCATTAATTATCTGCATGTCCCCGTATTCGATACCGTTATGTACCATTTTCACGAAATGTCCGGCACCGTCTTCGCCTACCCAGTCGCAACACGGAGATCCATCCTCTACTTTTGCCGCTACCGCCTGAAAAATTTCTTTTACGAAAGGCCATGCTTCCGGCGATCCGCCGGGCATCATCGAAGGCCCGAGCAATGCACCTTCTTCACCCCCGGAAACACCGGTACCTATGTACAGTAATCCTTTACTTTCCACCTGTTTTGTACGGCGGACGGTATCCGGGAAATGGCTGTTTCCCCCATCAATAATAATATCTCCGGGTTCAAGGAGAGGAATGAGTTGTTCAATGAAATCATCCACCGGCTTTCCGGCTTTTACCAACATCATTACCTTACGAGGGCGTTCGAGTGAATCCACCAATTCTTCAAGTGAATGTGCCCCGATAAAATTCTTGCCTTTACCTCTGCCGCTCACAAAATTATCTACTTTTTCAACCGTGCGGTTATAAACGGCTACTGTGTAACCTTTACTTTCCATGTTCAGGACGAGGTTTTCGCCCATTACTGCAAGCCCAATGAGTCCAATATCTGCTTTTTGTTTCATATTATATTTTTGATTGGTTGTTTTATCGTTTCACCCGCGCATTTCCTTTCCAGATGCTCCAGATCATTTCTTCATCGGCAGGCTGGGCATAATCGGTGAGGAAAGTGGTGGCCAAAGCGCCACTGGCCCACGCAAACTGGATCCACTTTTCAGACGGCATTTCCTTCAGAATACTATAGAGCAATCCACCCACGAAACCGTCACCCCCCCCAATACGATCCACCACGTTAATCTTGCGCAACGGGGCAACGTGCCAGTTCTCATTTTCATAAACAATTGCTCCCCAAAGATGTTCATTGGCACTGATCACCTCCCGGAGCGTATTTGCAAATACTGAAACGTTGGGAAATGCTTTTCTTGCATTCAAAATCATCCCTTTAAAGGCATCAATGGTGTCTTCAATATTTTCACCCCCTGCTTTCGGACCCTGGACACCTAAACAGAGTTGAAAATCTTCCTCGTTTCCAATTAAGATATCCGACAGGGAAGCGATTTCAGCAAACGCCTCTTTCAACTCCTTTTCCCGGCCCTTCCAGAATGTTGCTCTGTGGTTCAGGTCAAAAGAGATAAGGGTGCCGTGTCTTTTGGCATAGCGGGCTAGCTGGAGGCAGAAATCACTTGTCTCGGGCGATAAGGCAGCTATCAATCCCGACAAATGCATGATCTGAACTCCCTCTTTGGCAAAAATCCGTTCCAAATCAAAATCTTTCACGTTCAAGGTCTTTCCTACTTCCCCTGCCCTGTCGTTCTGGACACGGGGCCCACGTAATCCAAAACCACTATCGGCAATATTGAACTGGTGACGGTAACCCCACGGGCCTCCCTGCGGGATCTCCGGCCCTTCGAAGTCAATGTCTCTTGCCCTCAGGTCGGATTTGATAAAAGCCGCAATCGGGCTGTCTTTTACAAAGGTAGTCAGCACCTTGACCGGAAGTCCGAGAGAAGATGAAATACTAGCCACATTTGTTTCGGCGCTCGTTGCCTGCATTTCGAAAATCTTGCTGCTATGTACCGGCTGGGCATTTACCGGTGTAATTCTCACTCCCATACTGGAAGCGACTATCAGTGAATACCTACATTCTCTTTTAAGTTGAAGCATAATGGTGAAGAAGTTAAGTCTGTTTAAATACTAAAGGCATCAAAACCGCCATCCACAATAGCAACGGTACCGGTAACAAACCTAGAAGCATCGCTCACCAGATAGTGTAGCGTACCAAGTAGATCTGCCGGATTGCCGAAACGTCTGAAAGGAGTATGGGCAATTATGGTATTTCCTCTATCGGAATAAGTCCCGTCAGGATTAGTAAGCAGGTTTCTGTTCTGTTCAGTAATGAAAAATCCCGGACAAAGTGCATTTACACGGAAATCTTCACCAAACTTAATAGCCAGTTCACCGGCCATGTATTTGGTAAAGTTGGTAACAGCTGCTTTTGCTGCGCCGTATCCGGCCACACGTGATAACGGACGCAACGCCGAAGCGGATGAAATATTGATGATGTTTCCCTTTTTCTCTTTCACCATATATTCGGCGAAGATAACTGTCGGAACAACAGTTCCCATCAGGTTCAGGTCTACCACCTTACGGAAATCATCCATTTTCAAATCGAAGATGGTGTTTTTCGGTCCTATAGTGGCACCGGGCATATTGCCTCCCGCTCCGTTAATAAGGGCATCTATTTTACCGTATCTGGCAATGATCGCCTCTGCGTTTTGCCTTAATACTGCCTCATCAGTCACATCGGTTTGAAGGAACAACGCATCTCCACCCTTTGATCTTACATGCTCAATCTGCTCGTCCCCCTTTTCTTTGTTCCGGGCCAATACGGCTACCTTCGCTCCGTGCAAAGCCAAGTACTCCACCATCGATGCGCCCAAAACGCCTGTTCCGCCGGTAACAACAATTACTTTGCCTTGAATGTTAAATAGTTCGTACATGATTTATTTTTGTTTATTAATTGAATTCACGCCTACTTGTGTACGTGCACAAAGTTAACACTATCTTCGGTAAAGTACAAATAATATCCCGTGTTTTTTATTTTTCAAAAAAACACATCCAACTTACGAGATTACGAATCGGAAGATTTTCTTTATTGATATCCCGGATTCTGCGGAAAATCACCACTGATGTTTAGATCAATCTGCTCCTGCGGTATGGGAAGCAACACGTGATAATCCTGAATATTCAGTCCCGGAGTAAGCGGATTATTGTTGTATTTCCGGACTCGTTCAACAAGCTTTCCCGTCCTGCGCAACACATAAAAACGGCACTCTTCCTGGTACAATTCACGGGCGCGTTCATCCAGCAGGTAATCGATATCCACCTCATCCACTGTGGCGGGTGTGGCCTTGGCCCTGTTGCGTATGACATTGATATCTGCCAACGCCTTTTCTTTCTGCCCGGTCTGGATATACGCTTCTGCCCGGAACAGGTAGGTTTCGGCCAGCCGCATGGCATATATGTCCTTGTAAGAAGCCCCGTTTCCCGATGTGGCCGGATTTTCAAGGACATTGCAGGGATCATAGAATTTTAAAAAGAACGGATAAATATATTGACACGTGTCTCGGATCGGGTCACGCCCCGCGCTTGGCGGGTACAGGCTGAAATCGATTCGTTGGCCATGATAGGCGGACTCGGGATTATCGAAGTAGAAATCACGCTTCACCATGTGTTTGGCATTCCGGATATCCTTGTCGAAATCCTTTCCCCACACGATATGCGTCATATAGTAGGTCGGCCGTATCCAGGACACCCCTCTTCCCAGGGAATCGGAATAACCCGTGTATTTACCGTCTATCAGCTCACCCCGAAACGCTTTTTTGCCGTCGGGGGTGTTCCCCATTCTGAAATAGGCCGGCCCCCAGGCACGCCCCCCGCGGTTGTTGCTCCCTCCGATAACTCCCGGTTCATCAAACTGGATTGACCAGATATTTTCCGTGTTTTCGGCCAGGTTCTGGTTGTTGGCCGCAAACAGGTCATAGAAAACATCTCCCGTGCCCCATACAGAGTTTCCGGCGCTGCCGAAGCGGTTGGTCATCAGTTTGTATCCCATGTTATCGATCAGCCGGGTTGACGACTGTATCGCTTCATCGTATTTACCCTCCATCAGGTATATCTCGGTAAGGAGATGCAATGCCGCACCTTTGGTAATACGGCCGGGACTCTCTTCTTTACCCCTGTCGGGGAGGAAAGACACGGCTTTTGTCAGGTCCTCCTCCATCAATTTGAAGGCATCGGCTTTCGGCTGCCGTACATAGTCCGTCTTAAACTCGTTGGTCACCTCCGTGACAACGGGAACGTCCCCGTAATTAGACACCAGGTGACGGTAACACCACGCGCGAAAAAACAATGCTTCACCGGAAAACTCATCTTTCTTTGTCGGCGTGGACCAGTTAATATCCGATTTGTCTATGTATTCCAGAATCAGGTTCGCACGCTGAATGATACGGAACGGGCGACGCCACCACTCCCTGACAATTAGGTTGGTGGATGTGAAGTAATTCACGTAATTGCTTACAAACTTCGTGCTGTTCGGATCCTCTCCGTGAAAGGCAACATCGGTGCCAAGCCCTTTATAGGTACTGCTGTGCTCCTGTATCTCTTCGCCAAAAAAGAAATCGTTGCGGACAGACCAATGAAGCCCGTTAATTCCTTGCCGTAGACCGGCTTCCGTGTTGTATGCATTTTCCGGGGCAAGGAAGTCCATCGGCTTCTCCTCCAGGAATGCGCTGTCGTTGCACGACCCCCATGTCAAGGGGATAACCAGCAGCAGGCAAAAAATAATATTTTTATAATCAATAGAAGTCTTCATAATAAATATTTTTTATGTTAAAAAGCAAATTTGATTCCCACGACAATGTTACGGGTATTGGGCCTGAATTTTCTGTTGTCCGCGTCGTCGGCAAGTTCAGGGTCCCATCCCTGCCATTTGGTCCAGGTATAAAGATTCTTTCCCGATACGTAAAGCTGTAAATAATCAAAACCTCCGAATGACTTTAACAAATCCGGACTGCATTTGTACATCAGGGATATATCTTGCAGGCGGACAAAAGACCGGCTCTGGTATATGGCTCCGGATTGCGGCTGCGAGTTATAGATTCCGGTGGCATTGCCCACGCCGTTATCGGGAGTCCAGTATTGACGTATGGCGGGCTGATTAACCCGGTATACATCGTCCGACCGCGACGACACGTTCAGGAACTCGGCGTTGTTCAGCATGTAATACCCGTTACCGCCCTGGATGGAGTTCAGCATGAAATAGAGCGACCAGCTTTTGTAAGCCAGGGTATTGCTTAAGCTGAAACGAAAGTTCGGTGATTTATAACCTACGATCTTGCGGTCATTATCCGGATCGATGATCCCGTCGCCGTTTACATCTTCATATTTCCATTGTCCGGGGCGCCATCCGGGATATATCTGCCCGGGAGTCCATCCCATCTCCTCCGGAGTCATGTTGCTCTGTTCGGTATATGTCTTCGAAAACAGGTCTTCTTCCGTCCAGATACCTGTGATATGGTAGTTGTACAACGATTGGATGGGCTGTCCCACGAACCAGGAGTTTCCGATATCCTTATCGTTCTTGCCGCCGTATAATTTGGAAATCTTATCCCGGTTCAACGAGAAAGTGAACGTTGAATTCCAGCTGAAATTTTTAGTTTCAATGTTTGAGGATCTCAGTTCAAGGTCCACCCCTTTCGTTTTCACATGTCCGATATTGGTCCACCCCTGCTCGTACCCGGAGGAGTACGGAAGCTTCCTCCTCACCAGCACATTGGACGTTTCGGAAGTATAGAGATCCAGTGATCCGGAAATCCTCCGGTTCCGGAGCAACCCGAAATCGATGCCGAGATTGAACGATGATGTTTTCTCCCATGCCAATGACGCATTCCCCAGTTGATCAAAATTAGGAAAAACCCCTACTCCGGTGGTTTTATCAAAGACGTAGTTGTCGCTCGACATCTTGGAAAGGCTTGTGTACCGTCCCGCCCCCTGGTTGCCGTTCTGTCCGTAAGAAAGCCTGAACTTCAGGTAAAGCGATTTCAGGTTTTCCATGAATTGCTCTTCCGAAGCAATCCAGCCTAAGGAAAACGACGGCAGGTCAACGTACTTCGAGTTTGCTCCAAAACCCGAAAATCCGTCTCGCCGTATTGTCGCCGTAGCCATATAACGGTTTCTAAACGTATAATTCAGGCGCCCCATATAAGACACTCCGGTTTCCTGCCACTTCTCATTGTTGCCGGTACTGAGGATGGTTCCGAAGGCCATCTGGTAATATCCCAATGCCTCGTTATCGAATCCCTCGGAAGTAAAACGAAACCTTTCGCCCATCGACTTTTCACGGCTGTACAGAAGCGTCGCATTGATACTGTGCTCATCAAATGAGCGTAGGTAAGTAATTATGTTGTTAAAAATCCAACTCCTTTGCTCTTCGGGGATTTTTTCAGCTTTACCCTTGTTGGCGGCACCGTCATGCATCGACGCCGGGTAAAACGAATTGTTTTTCCGGTTCCAATACGTGTTTGAATAGTTAAAATCGTAAGACAACCCTTTTACGAACGGAACATCCATCCTTGTATTGGCCACGAGAAAAAGAGAGTTTCGGATATCTTCATTTTTAATTTTTGTCCATCCCAGGGGATGCGGCATGTAGTTTTCGCCCGTCAGGTAAACAACGTATTTATCCGGAGACTCCAGATCGTTGTTTGCCAGAGGGCTGGCGTTGCGGACATCCACAAAGGCGGGCTCCCTACCGGAATAGTCCTGATAAGAATAATTGACGTTGAACCCCACGGACATCCAGTCCGTTATTTTTCCGTCCACCTTCGAATTGAACGTCAGGCGGTCCCACTGATCATTGACAATAATTCCTTCTTCTCCGGTGTATGAGCCGGAGATATAGTAATTCACCTTGTTTGTGCTTCCGGAATAACTCACGTCGTAGTTCTGGATCACCGGCTTGTCGCGCATAACCACATCGAACCAGTCGATATTGTTGCCGGCCTTGTAGTTCTCCATTTCTTCCCGGGTCCTCAAATAGGAAGCCACAACTTCCCTGTCGGAAGCGTCCGGACGTACAGGCTTGCTTGAAATTTCATCCGATCCCTTTGCATATTTGCCGTACCAATTGTAGAGGTTTTGTTGGTAATAATAATCCAGCATCCGCAACGCATATTGGTTGCCATTCATGTATTTCACCGGATGGTTGGTTTCGAATTGCGTCCCGTAGTAAGCATTGACCGTAATTTTCGGTTTTTCGCTTCTTCCTTTTTTAGTGGTTATGATGATAACACCGTTGGCCGACCGGGAGCCGTAAACGGCGGCGGCGCTGGCGTCCTTCAGCACGTCGATATATTCGATATCGCTTACGTTGATATCGTTCAGCCTTCCGTTGAAGATGATGCCGTCCAGCACGATAAGAGGTGATTTGCTGGCCGACAATGTGGTTTGTCCGCGGATGGATATGTCCGCATCTCCTCCGGCCATCCCCCGGCTTGAAAGGTTGACCCCTGCCATTGTCCCAGACAGTGCCTGAGATAAGTTCATGTTCGGCAGGGAAGTTTTGTCGTCCAGTGTCACTCGGCTTACAGCTCCGGTCAGGTCACTTTTTTTCATGGTTCCGTAACCCACCACAACCAGTTCGTCCAGGGCCTGCGTATCTTCCTGCAGGGTTATCGTGACGGTTGTTTGTCCTACGGTGTTGACTTCCTGTGTGAGGTAGCCAATGTAAGAGATCTGGAGTATACCGTCGTTTTCCAAGGTGAGGGAAAAGCCTCCGTTGTTGTCGGTCACCGTTCCGTTCGTCGTGCCTTTTTCTATGATATTGGCTCCGATGACGGCCTCCCCTTTTGCATCCGTAACTATACCTGCAATCTGCCTTTTCTGCTGTTGTATGTTAAAAGACGGTTGCGATTCCGGGAAATAGTCGTCGGCAAAACTGTCAAATGTGTTCAACAATGCCAAAATAAAAACGAATAAGATGGTCGAGGATAACCCTACCCTCTTCCACCGGAGTAATTTAATGATTTTCATTGTCTTATTTATATAGTTAACGTTTAAAATACATATTCCCGTGATTCAGGGATTTTAAAGATTTAGAAAATTTAAAAAGATTGAACGGAGCCAATCAAGCGCAGAAAAGGAAAACTCCCTTCTTCCACAATTTGGTTTTATTTTTATTCATCATAGGCGAATTATTTTAAATGGTTTTGATTATGCACAGCTATTAACCAAAGTCGTTTTTCCAGAAATACAAAAAAACCAAAAACTTGGACGATCTATTTGTCAAACCTCATTTTGTCTACGTACACAATGTAAAATCAATGAAAAAATCGGTGTTTTTAAAGCATTTTATTTATTAGAGAACAACAATCACAAAAACAAACAATGTGACTCTAAGTTTGAGAATTCCCGGCTCCATGTTAATTTAATCTGTTTCTAACCGGTAAGACAGTCGCCTTTTTCCGGGTGCGTAGCAACGATATTTCAACATGAAGAATACCCGTTCTTTTGGGCGGGTACCCTACCCGATTGGTTTCCCATTGTACGTATCTTCGGAAAATCGGCCATGGCTTTCTTGTATCTTATTATTTCACTCTGGATTTGCACAAACAATAAATTTTCACGTAAAATCTATCATCAAAATCTCAATAGCAATTTAATGTATTTTCAATGTAGCTATACACACGCTGATCAAGCGAATCAACAGAAAATTCATTTTTTGTAAACGCTTGTGTACGTTTACAAAAATAACTCGCCTTTTTTGACCGACAAATAAAATTATGTTAAATTTTACTAATTAAAAGATACTTATATAAAAACACCAATGATTTAATTCTGTGTTTTCACACAAAAATAAATTAACCGATTATCTTTGTGATTTAAAACAATAAGAAGATTACAGTATCTCAATGAAAAAACGTATCAGAATCAAAGACATAGCTGCTCAGGCTGGAGTATCCTCGGGTACGGTGGACAGGATCCTGCACAACCGCGGCAATGTATCGGATAAAGCAAGGATAGCTGTGGAAAAGGTGTTGAAACAGGTGGGTTATAAACCCAATATCCACTTGTCGGGCCTTTCGTTGAAAAAAACGTATGAGATAGTGATTACCACTCCTCATGCTTCTCGCGGTGAGTACTGGGAAAGTATTCATAACGGCATTCAGGAAGCGATCGATCAGCACGAAAGCTTGCATATCAAAACCACCTACCTGACCTACGACCAATACAACATTTATTCTTGTCAGAATGTCTTTACCCAAATCCTTATCCTTGAACCTGATGCGGTTATCATTGGTCCCACTTTTAAAGACGAAACTATTGCCCTCGCAAATAAACTGACAGAAAAAAATATCCCGTTTACATTTGTCGACTCCATGGTCGAAGGGACATCACCCCTGGCATTTTATTCAGCTAACCACTACATTTGCGGCTACCTGATGTGTAAATTGTTAAAATCACTTATCCCGGAATCAAGTGATATCGGGGTACTTCAAGCTATCCGGATTGGTGACCAGAGCGCGAATACAA
Source organism: Petrimonas sulfuriphila (assembly GCA_038561985.1). Lineage (NCBI taxonomy): Bacteria > Pseudomonadati > Bacteroidota > Bacteroidia > Bacteroidales > Dysgonomonadaceae > Petrimonas > Petrimonas sulfuriphila. The sequence continues at coordinate 1,084,497 of CP073276.1, forward strand.
GTATCCTCCGGCGAAAAGGCGCATACGATTATTTGACTGAAACCAACTTCTCCAACCGGATACACCACATCCAGTTTTCCGTTTACGAAGCCCAGCGGAACGAAGAAAAAATGAGGGATTTTTTCTCTTCGCATCCCAACGTGAAGGGTGTGATTGTGCTAAACTCCAGAGGGAATGTTGTGGCTAATTTTCTGGAACAAAATAATATAACCGACGTAAAGCTGGTTGGAGTGGATTTGACAAAGCCCAATATTTGTGCCTTAAAAAATGAGCGGATCAATTTCCTTATCGATCAAAATCCTGACTACCAGGGGTATATGGCGATGAAAACATTGCTCGAGTACTTGATTTTGCAGACCAAGCCCAAGGTTGAAAATTACATGCCTTTGAATATTGTAACCAAAGAGACCATTGACCTGCAACTTGAATTTAATTTTTTGAAAAAAATTTAGAAACATTTCTCTTACTCTAACGTTAAAGTAGCGATGAAAAGAGAAAAAGTAACGTTCAAAAATTCAAGGGGGCTGATTCTTTCCGGCGCAATAGAATTGCCTGAAAACAATTCACCAAAGGCCTTTGCCATTTTTTCGCACTGTTTTACCTGCAACAAGAACCTGATAAATGTCAAATACATTTCGGAGGCGCTTAGTGAAAAAAGAATTGCTGTACTTCGCTTTGATTTTGCAGGATTGGGAGATAGCCAGGGTAATTTTGCGGAAACTGATTTCTCATCGAACATCGATGATTTATTGTACGCTGCCGAGTTTTTAACGCTCAATTACGAAGCGCCCAAACTCCTGGTCGGACACTCCTTGGGAGGTGCCGCATCTATTGTGGCTGCCGGACAACTAGCCTCTGTTAAAGCTGTTTCTCTACTGGGAACTCCGTCGACATTGGATCATATAAAACGATTATTCGTCAATAAAATGGAGGAGATCACCCACTATGGAAGTGCCATGATCGACGTGGCCGGGAGGGATATTGAGATAGGCAGAGGCTTTGTGGATGACCTGGCGAATCACAACATCAAGAAGTCGCTTAATAGACTGAACAAGCCCTTACTTATCTTACACTCCCCCGAGGATGAAATGGTAAGTATAGATCACGCCACGGAGATATTTATGGCTGCAAGGCATCCGAAAAGCTTCATCGCCCTGGACGGTATCGATCACCTCATCAAAAACATAAAAGATGCCCGGTACGTCGGAAGTTTAATAGGTGAATGGGTAATGAGGTACCTGTAAGTTTCACCTTTTCTCAAAATGATGGTCGTCGTAATATTTTGAAAAAGTGTGCCCCCACCGGAACCCGAGTCTTTGGAACTCCTCCACCACTCTATGTCCAGAATACAAAGTCCCGTTAACGGTTGTATCCAGCACTGCCCCTTCGGGCTGATTGGGATAATCTGCGTTTTTCCACCGTAACGGATTAAAACGCGGATTTATATCAATCGCCATTCCCCGCGCGTGTTTTGAGTAAGAAACGTTGCGGTAACAAAAACTGTAGGTGTTGTTATCGTCCATCGACAAGCTGTCGTCCCAGTTATAATGCACAATAGGAATGGCTTTTTCGATGACGAAATCATTTTCGAGCATAAACACGAACATATTTCGTATGTCGTTTTCGATCTTTTTGTTTGTCAGTATTTGTCCTTGATGTAACCTCTGATCTGTTGATCTATACAAAACATCCATAAGAAACAATTCATCCAATATAGATTTTGGCGCTTTCGTCCCGGCAGTTGCTTCCAGGAAGGTTAACCGGGAGTCGATAATAACGGTATCTCTGGGTTCAACGGCATCGGCCTGGGTATACAAGGAAACTTTCCGGGCCTGCTGTGCCTCTTTTTTTTTACAGGATTGGATGGAACAGAACAACACCGCAAAACCGATAAAAGACAGGGAAATTATTTTGTTGCGTTGATTTTTCAAAACAGCGACCGTTTTAGCTCAACTCCAAATCAAATTCGTCGGATAACTTTTGCAACGAAGGGTTTTTCTGTACCAGTTCATCAAAAATCTCTCTCGAAGTCAAGGGTTTCTTAACCACGGTTGCTTCTGAAATTTTAATGGTCATCGTAATATCATCGTTCTGCAAACTCTCCCGCAAGTAGGCTAAGATTACGTTGCCATAATCATCCAGATAATTCTTGTTGATTTCCGTGTTCACTTCCACCTCAAAAACAGTGTTTCCCAGCATCTTGGGCTTATAAAGCATCATCGTATTTCTCAGCAGCTTTTCCTCGACCAAATTCTCAGCAAATTCTTGCCAGGCTTTTTGCAACTCTTCTTCGGTAAAGAGCCGGTTGCTCTGCCTGGGTTCCGCCTGCAGAGAAATACTTTTCTCAACCGGTTTTTCCGGATTCTCTTCCGTCAATGATGACAACGAAACACCCAATCCCGCAATCGTTGTTACGGTTGACTTCTTCTCTCCTGGGATTACGGGCAGGGGTTTAATTTCCGGTTTTGGTTCGGAAACAGTCCCTGAAATTTGAACTGGTTGTGTTTTTGTTTTCGGATGAACTTTTTCCGATGGAGTCACGGGGTTAAGGTTTTTAGGATCTTCGGAATTTTCCGATAACTGACAAAGCTTGATAAGGGTCAGCTCGAGCAACAAGCGTTTGTTTTTACTCATGCGATAGTTCAGGTCGCAATCGTTGGCCATCTCAATGGCTTTATATAAAAACGCGTTACTGCACTGTTTTGCGGTGGCAACATACTTTTCACGAATAGATGCTCCCACTTCGAACAATGTTGCAGTTACGGGATCTTTACAAACCAGTAAATCGCGAAAATGCGACGTTATTCCGCTAATTACATACTGCCCCTCGAATCCCCGGTTCAAAATATCGTTCAGAACCAACAGGCAATCTACCACACTTCCCGCAACGATGGCATCGGTAAGCTTGAAATAGTATTCGAAGTCGAGCACGTTGAGGTTCTCAATCACCGATTTATACGTAACATTTCCCGCTGTATAACTTACTGTTTGATCAAAAATGGAAAGCGCATCACGCATCCCCCCGTCCGCTTTCTGCGCGATGATGTTTAATGCTTCGGGTTCGGCAGAAACATTTTCCTTCTGCGCAACATATTGTAAATGATTCACCATATCGGCAACGCTGATGCGGTTGAAATCATACACCTGGCAGCGTGAAAGAATGGTAGGAATAATTTTATGCTTCTCCGTAGTTGCCAAAATGAAAATAGCATGTGCAGGAGGCTCCTCCAGTGTTTTGAGAAAAGAGTTGAATGCCGATGTGGAGAGCATATGAACCTCATCTATAATATACACTTTGTATTTCCCTATCTGAGGCGGAATGCGTACCTGATCAATAAGCGAACGGATATCATCCACGGAGTTGTTGGACGCGGCATCCAGTTCGTGAATGTTGTAGGAACGTTGTTCATCGAAAGCCACACACGATTCACATTGATTGCAGGCTTCATGTTCAGGTGTCGGATTCAGGCAGTTGATGGTTTTCGCAAAAATACGGGCACACGTTGTCTTTCCCACACCCCGCGGGCCGCAAAACAGATAAGCATGAGCGAGTTTATTTCCTGTAATGGCATTTTTAAGCGTAGTGGTCAATGCCTCCTGCCCCACCACTGAGCGAAAAGTCACCGGCCTGTATTTCCTCGCCGAAACAACATAATTGTCCATTTTTTCCTGAAATTATGAAAGACAAATGTACGAAAAAAACTCAAAATCTCTATTCATTTGATGAATAGCTTGAGAACTTCAATGAAATTTTTGTACTTTTACACCAAACAAAAAGAGCTATTTCGCTAAGCGAGACAGGGCCAGACTTGCTTGAGCGAAGGCGACTCAAATAGCCTGATGAAACCGAATGAATTATGAATCAATATTCTCTAAAATCATTTTTCGTACTTACCGCTTTTCTTATGATCTATGCCTGCTCATCGAGCAAGAAAGCTCAGATCGACACTATCGGTGAAGATTCTTTGAAACGGGAACAAACCATCGTTCCCGACACCTTTGTTTTGCCATACATCCCTGAAGAGATGACCAATTCCGATGCCCGTGCCGTATATCTTGTGATGCACTACTGGGACAGGTTCGATTTTTCCGACGAAAAGCTCACACTTCGTCCTGAAATTACAGAGCAGGCTTTCGTGGATTACATCAATATTCTTTCTTATGTTCCGTTCGACAGAACCAAAGAATCGCTCAACTACACGTTAAGGAAAGCCGAAGCGAACAACACCATGTATACTTATTTTGGCACGCTGTTCGATAAATATTTCTACGGTGCCAATTCCCCATTCCGCAACGAAGAGTTTTACATTCCCGTTTTGCAGGAGTTGGTAAATTCCGAAATTCTATCCGAAACGGATAAATCCAGGTACCGGTTCCAATTCGAGATGGTAATGAAAAACCGCGTGGGAGAGACGGCCAATGACTTCGCCTACACACTGGCTTCGGGAGAATCACAAAGGATGCACTCCATCAAAAGTGAATACCTTGTTTTGATGTTTTCAAATCCCGGATGTTCTACTTGTGCCTCTGTTACCGATGTGCTAACAAAGTCAGTCACTCTTAACAAGGCTTTTTCAATGAACTCGCCTACCCGCACAATGATAACCGTATTAACCGTTTATCCCGATGCAGATATCGACGAATGGAGATCATATTTACCGCAGATGCCTGCAAACTGGATACACTCGTACGATAAAGAAACAACTATTACCAAACAGAAACTGTACGACATTAAAGCCATTCCAACGCTGTATTTGCTGGACAAAGACAAGAAGGTGATCCTTAAAGACACCTCCATTGAAGCCATTGAGTCGTTTTTTGCAAAGCCTAATTAGTCAGGAACTCCTTTTACCAATAATTTTACACTTCAAACTCCATGGAAATGAAAAAAGAGATACTTTACCTGCTGTTGTTTACGTTAACAACAACGCTGTTTGCCCAGAACTACGATGAAACCAAAGCCGGCAGCTATGTATTACCGGAACTGCTAAAGGCTCAAAACGGCAAAGAAATCGTGTCTGCGGAAGACTGGGACAGGATCCGCCGTCCAGAAATTCTAAAACTTTTTGAGGATAACGTGTACGGGCAGGTTCCCAAGGATTTCGATAAAATCGAATTCAAGGTGTTGGAACAAAACTACAAGGCATTGAACGGAAAGGCCACCTATAAGCAGGTAGCTGTTGACGTTATCCGGAACAAAAAAGTTATTACTGTTCAGGTCCACTTGTTTATCCCCAACAAAATAAAAAAGCCGGTTCCTGTATTCCTGACGATTAACCACCGCGGACTGGATACGATGCAAGCATCACCCGAAAATGAGTTTTGGCCTGCCGAAGAGATTGTGAACTCTGGCTATGCCATTGCCGGATTTGATGTAAAGGACGTCGCACCGGATCACAAAACAGACTACGTAAATCAAATTCTCACCAAACTTTATCCCGAGCAAACCCTGCAACCAAACGGAATGCGTGCATTAGGCGCCTGGGGCTGGGGCGTCAGCCGGATAATCGATTATTTTGAAACCGATAAGGATATAGATGCCAGTAAGGTAATTGTTGTTGGACATTCCCGTGGGGGCAAAGCTGCACTTTGGTGCGGAGCACAAGATAGACGGGTAGCCATTGCCGTATCGAACGAGTCGGGAAACTCGGGCGCAAAAATCTCCCGCAGGAATTTTGGAGAAACAGTGGAAGTAATTACCCGTAACTTCCCGCATTGGTTTGTTCCGGGATATGCTGCTTTCGCCAACAACGAAGGAAACCTGCCTGTTGACCAACATATGCTGCTGGCATTAATGGCTCCCCGGGCAGTCTATGTCGCCAGTGCAGCCGATGATTCGTGGGCGGACCCCAAAGGACAATACCTGGCTCTGGTTGCCGCACAACCGGTTTTCAGCCTGTTTGGCCTCAAAACAAGTTTACCCGCCAACATGCCCCCGAACAACGAACAGGTCATTCAGTTGCCGTTGGGCTTTCATAACCGAGACGGCATCCACAACATGAATCTTTTCGACTGGAAACAGTTCGTCAAGTTTGCCGACGAATATTTTAAGAACAACAACAAAAAATAGAATATAGCATGAAACAAGTATGGTCACTTTTGGGTGCCACGACCGCGGCATTCATTCTGATATCCTGCAGCCAGAAAAAAAGCAGCGATGCATCCAGCGGTTGGACTCCTCTCTTCAACGGAACCGATTTAACCGGTTGGACGGTAAAAATTAAAGGTTACGATGCGGGCGACAATTTCGGCAATACATTCCGGGTGGAAGAAGGCATGATAAAGGTACGTTACGAACAGTATGACTCGTTACGCGACCGTTTCGGCCACCTGTTTTACAACGATGAGTTTTCGCATTATAAACTGCGAGTAGAATACCGTATCGTTGGCGAGCAATGTCCGGGAGCACCCGGATGGGCGTATAAAAACTCCGGAATCATGGTACACGGGCAGACACCGGAGTCAATGGAAAAAGACCAGGATTTTCCCACTTCCATTGAGGTACAGTTGCTGGCCAGCGACTCCCTGGTGCAAAGGACCAATATGAATGTTTGCACACCCGGAACAAATATCGTCATGGACGATCAGTTGATCCTTGATCATTGCATCAACTCTTCCTCGGAAAACTTCTACGGTGAAGATTGGATAACGGCCGAAGTAGAGGTCAGGGGAAACAATGTTATTAGTCATATTATCAACGGCGATACGGTTTTACAGTACAACCGCCCACAGTTGGATGAAAGGGATGCGACCTACGCCAAACTTATCGTGATGAACGGTGGCGACAAAATGCTGAGCAAAGGGACCATCTCGCTTCAAAGCGAAGGGCACCCCATTGATTTTAGGAAAGTGGAGATAATGAAACTGGACGATTGACTTTCTTGACTGAATAAAAAATCCCGCTCTCACGAAAGGAGGCGGGATTTTTTTTTTAATCGGTTACGTTTAGTCCAATTGCGGTCCGGACGCAACTAACGCCAATGCATCGTCGTTGTCGCAATATTGCTCAAAGTTTTTGATATATTTGGCCGCAAGCGATTTGGCTTTTGCTTCCCACTCGGCAACATCAGCGTAAGTATTGCGCGGGTCAAGAATTTCAGTGTCCACATTGTTCAATGCGGCAGGCGCAACCAGGTTCAAGATAGGAATCTGAATGGTTTCAGCTTCTTCAATTGAACCATCGATGATGGCGTCAATGATGGCACGTGTATTCTTTAAAGAGATGCGCTTTCCTGTTCCGTTCCAGCCTGTGTTTACCAGGTAAACTTTTGCATTGTGTTCTTGTGCTTTTCCAATCAATGTTTTTGCGTACATAGTCGGGTGCAGGGTCAGGAATGCTTCACCAAATGCGGGAGAGAACGAAGGAACCGGCTCGGTAATACCGCGTTCAGTGCCTGCTAGTTTTGAAGTAAAGCCGGAGAGGAAGTGATATTGAGCTGATTTCTCATCCAAAATAGATACCGGAGGTAATACGCCAAACGCGTCAGCCGACAGGTAAATGATTTTGCTCGCATGTCCTGCGCGAGATGGAGAAACAATTTTACTGATGTGATAGATGGGGTAAGAAACACGTGTGTTCTCTGTTTTTGAAGCGGCAGCGGAGTAATCGGGAGTTCCGTCAGGAAGAACAGTTACGTTTTCCAGCAATGCATCGCGACGAATAGCTCTCCAGATATCGGGTTCTTTGTCTTTTTCCAGATCAATAACCTTGGCGTAGCAACCACCTTCGTAGTTGAATACACCGTGATCGTCCCAGCCGTGCTCGTCGTCACCGATCAGATAACGTTTCGGGTCTGCTGAAAGAGTCGTTTTTCCCGTTCCCGAAAGCCCGAAGAAAATGGCTACGTCTCCTTCTGTACCTACGTTAGCCGAGCAGTGCATAGAAGCAATACCTTTCAATGGCAAATAATAGTTCATCAGAGCAAAGATACCTTTTTTCATTTCACCTCCGTACCAAGTACCGCCAATCACCTGCATTTTACGAGTAAGATCAAACAACGTAAATACTTCTGAATTCAGACCTTGTTCTTTCCAGTTTGGATTGCTGGTTTTGGAACCGTTTAAGCAAACAAAATCAGGCTCACCGTAGTTTGCCAGCTCGTAGTGTGAAGGACGAATAAACATATTGGTCACAAAGTGTGCCTGCCAGGCTACTTCCATCACAAAACGCACTTTCATACGGGTATCTTCGTTGGTGCCGCAGAACGTATCAACAACATACAATTTTTTAGCTGTTGAAAGCTGAGTTGTCACGAGATCTTTACAGTGGTCGAACACCTCAGGAGTAGTCGGGCGGTTGATGGTACCGTCCCACCAAAGCGTGTCTCTGGTAGTGTCGTCCATTACGATGAATTTGTCTTTGGGTGAGCGGCCTGTAAATTTTCCGGTATCCACTGCTACTGCACCGGTTGAAGTCAGCACGCCTTTTTCAAAACCTTCATTGGCCGGATCAATTTCCGCCTGAAATAACTCTTCGTAAGTAGGATTGTGAAGGATCTCGAAGTTGCCTACAATTCCATACTTGCTTAAATCTAAATTTGCCATGTTAATAATAATTGTTTGTGAATATAAATGTGTGAATAAATCTCTATCTGCTCAAACCGTTTTACTTGTGAATAACATCCTAAAACATCAACGATATCCTAAAACGGCGACAAAAATAATTAATTAAGTTGAGATAATAAAGTAATTAAAGAAAAATTTCTTTAATTATTCCTGTTTTAACTCAAATTTCTTTCCTGAGAAAAAAACACTCAAGTAAATGGAACAAAAAAACGGTGAAAATGTTTATCGTTGAGACCAAAAATATTACCTTTGTTTTTCGAAAAAAGATAGTATGAACAATTTGTTATTACAACAATGAATGTAATTGATTTTTCGAAAAACAACTCACTCCTGAATTCTTTTGTCCGTGAAATAAGAGACATAACCATCCAGAACGACAGGCTCAGATTCCGTAGAAATTTAGAAAGGATCGGTGAAATAATGGCTTATGAAATCAGTAAGGATTTAAGCTACAAAACAATATCCGTAACCACCCCTCTCGACGTGGCCGAAGTTTCTGTCCCCGATGAAGAGATTGTTATCGGCACCATTTTACGGGCAGGATTACCTTATCATCATGGCGTGCTGAACTATTTTGATTGTGCCGGAAATGCGTTTGTGTCGGCTTACCGGAAATACAAGGAAACAGGGCATCAATCGTTTGATATTCATATCGAATACATTGCCTCGCCCAGTATTGATGGAAAAACGCTTATCCTTACCGATCCAATGCTGGCCACAGGAAGCAGCATGGAACTGACGTACAGAGCTTTACTAACGAAGGGAACACCTCGGAGGATTCATATTGCATCCATTATTGCCAGCCAGCAGGCTGTGGATTATTGCACCCAACATTTTCCTGAAGATAAAACCACCATATGGGTCGCAGCTATTGATCCGGAATTAAATGAATCCTCTTATATCGTACCGGGAATTGGCGATGCAGGCGATTTGGCCTACGGGGAGAAGATTTAGGTTGATAGACTACTACTCATAAAATTTTTTCTCAAAAGCGTTGAATTCTCCTTTTTTCAGGATTAATCGTTTCCAGATCGCAGAGATGAATCCTGCACCGTATCCGAAAAGTTGTGTCCAGGCTGCTGCAATACTGTAAAAGCCGACCCTCAACGAGTTGTTTCTTGCGGTTGAGTCGATCAGTACCAGCAAGCTGTATAATGCGGGAGCAAGCACAACGACCGGGTAAAAAAAGGATAAAAGCAGGGAAAGAACCATCACTGTTACGAAGAACGATGGCAGAAAGTGTACTAATCTTAATGAACCCGGGTGCGCCAGGTGCAAATTGATCCGGGCTATTCCTGAATTGTAAACTTGCTTGAAAAACTGCCTGAAGGTCGACCGGCGTTTATGATAAACATATGCTTCGGGAATAAGTGCCGTTCCAAATCCTTTTTTAAGCAGCCGGAGGCTGAAATCGATGTCTTCCCCAAAACGCATCTTACCGTATCCGCCAAGGGCTTCGAACGCTTTTTTGGAGACCCCCAGGTTGAAACTCCGGGGATGAAACTTATCCATCGATTTTTTTCCGCCGCGAATACCTCCGGTAGTAAAAAAAGAGGTCATGGAATAATTTATAGCTTTCTGTACCGTTGTAAAGGAGGGCAACGCATTATCAGGGCCACCGTAGGCATCAACAAAATTCCTTTCCAGGTAAAAAGAGACATACTCCATGTAGTGTTCGGGGATAATACAGTCGGAATCAAAAAAAATGAGGTAGTCATACTTCGCTTTTTTGGCACCAGCGTTTCGGGTCAGCCCAGGACCGGAATTAGGTTTCTCAAAATAAACAACAGGGAGTTGCGATACATATTTCTGGACTATACCATCGCACTTCTCAGACGACCCATCTTCGGCAATGATTACTTCAAAATTCTTGCCGGATTGTCGGGTTAAACTGTCTAAAAGCTCGTCAACTTCTTCCGGACGATTGTAAACAGGGATAACAACAGAAAAATTCATGTTCACGAAATTGGAATTACAGTGCAAAACTAATTAAATTAAATGATTTTATCTGTAATCCCAGCCATTTCTGTGATTTTATAAAAAGTATTAAAAATATGTGAAAATATATAGAATTCTTAAAATTAATCTTTATCTTTGTCAACTTTCAACGTTTTACTATTTCGGGAGGAACAGTTGGAAAATCAGGGAAAGGTAAAGCTGAGTTAGAAGAAACAAAAAAATCAATCGAGTGAAGTTTGTAAAGTTGTCCATATTAATCATTATCTGCGCATTGTTGTTTTCCTGCAAAAACAACGAAAATGGGGTTGCGCTTAAAGGTGACATCTCCAGCCTGGAAAATCCCCAGGTTCTGGTTTCTTATTTCGCCGGCGATACCCTCGCTATCGACACCATCATGAGCGATAAACGCGGCAGATTTACGTATAAAAATACCATAGATACCCTTACTGTATTTTCGTTGTATTTCAACAACCAAAGTTCTTCAGTCATGGTTTTTGCCCATCCGAAAGATAACATATCCATCAAAGGGGATGCGCAACTGTCCGATTTAATCAAAGTAAACGGAAACGAAATAAACAACGACCTCACGTTGTTTAAAGAATCAAACAAAGAGCTGCTTCAACAACGTACGCTTTTACTTCGTAACCTGAAAGAAGAAAAAGAATCGAACTCCGCGTCCAATAATAGGATCTTAGCCAATGCTGACGAAATAGCCAAGATCAACTCTTTCAATCAGGAGTTGACATTAAATGCCGAAGAGCAGGTCAAAAAAAATCCCACAAAAATATCGAGCCTGATTCTTATCAACGAGTTTTTTGCCAACTCGGAAAATCCGAAAGGGCTTAGCCGTGTATTGGAATATATGCAGGGGGATATACTGAAATCGAAAATGGGGTTGAACCTGAAGGCTTATTCCGAAAAAATCAACCGCTCCGCAGAAGGTTCATCTATGCCTTACTTCCGGCTGGTTGATAAATCGGGCGACACCATACAATCGTACGATTACCGGGGAAAATACCTCTTGTTGTCTTTCATCTCAACTACAGGAATCGATTCCCGCGAAACGATTCAATCACTCAAGCAAACCTACAGGGATGTTAACAAAGACAGCGTGGAGTTCATTTCCGTATATATCGATTCCGATATTTATCCCATCAGTTATATTGAAAACGATTCTATCCCGTGGACCGTTGTACCGGAGAAAAAAAGCTGGGCATCAGACATCGTGGAAGCATACAATATTGAGTTCATTCCGAACAATATCCTTATTTCCCCTGCCGGCATCATCAGCGACAGAAACGTCCCGGCCATCGCAGTGGAAAATGCACTTAAAAATTCTGTAAAAAACAATCGTTAAATGCCATGCTGGTCAAGGTTTTTGGTGCGGCAGTACAAGGTATAAATGCCACACTTATAACTATTGAGGTAAATTGCACAAAGGGGATCAAGTTCTTTCTGGTGGGTTTGCCCGATGCATCAGTGAAAGAAAGCCACAAAAGGATTGTATCCGCCATTCAGGTAAGCGGTTTTAAGTATCCCCGGCAACAAATTGTGATCAACATGTCTCCGGCGGATATCCGGAAGGAGGGATCAGCTTACGACCTGCCCCTGGCGATAGGCATACTGGCCACCTCCAAAACCATTATGGCGGATAAACTGCCCGATTACCTTATCATGGGTGAGTTATCGCTCGACGGAAATATCCTGCCCATCAAAGGTGCCTTACCTATAGCTATCATGGCTAAGGAAAACGGATTCAAAGGGTTCATCCTTCCTACGGAAAATGCTAAAGAAGCAGCTGTTGTGGAAGGATTGGAGGTTTACGGGGTAGAAAATATCCGTCAGGTCGTCGGTTTTGCAAACAATGAACTTGAGCTTGAAAAAACAACCGCAGATATAGGGCAGGAGTTTTTGCAGAGCCAGTCGAATTTCGAGTTCGACTTCAGCGATGTAAAAGGACAGGAAAATGTGAAACGCGCGTTGGAAGTAGCGGCTGCAGGTAGCCACAATATAATTATGGTAGGGCCTCCCGGCGCAGGGAAATCGATGATGGCGAAACGAATGCCCTCTATCCTCCCCCCTTTCACCCTTGAAGAGGCACTCGAAACCACAAAGATACACAGCGTTGCCGGCAAACTGGAAAAAGGCATCTCCCTTATGTCGCGCAGGCCATTCCGGTCCCCACACCATACCATCAGTAATGTAGCCATGGTCGGTGGCGGAGCCGATCCTCAACCGGGTGAAATCAGTTTGGCCCACAACGGAGTGCTGTTTTTGGATGAACTTCCGGAGTTTAATCGAAATGTTCTCGAAGTGATGCGTCAGCCATTGGAAAACCGAAAAATAACAATTTCCCGCGCCAAATATTCCGTGGAGTACCCTGCGAGCTTTATGATGGTTTCGGCCATGAATCCCTGCCCTTGTGGTTATTACAACCATCCCGATAAAGCGTGTGTCTGTCCGGGAGGAGCCGTACAGAAATATTTAAACAGAATCTCAGGACCTTTACTGGACAGGATCGATATCCATATCGAAATCGTACCGGTCGCGTTCGAAAAGCTATCCGACAGCACTCCGGCCGAACGCAGTGCAGAAATCAGTAAACGTGTGGTAAAAGCCCGCCGGATTCAGGCGGAACGGTTTAGAAAAACTCCCGGCATATATTGCAATGCGCAAATGACATCGAGAATGCTGCTCGAATATGCTGCTCCCGATGCAGCGGGACTGCAATTACTCAGAACCGCCATGGACAGGCTTAGCCTATCGGCAAGGGCCTACGACAGGATACTGAAAGTTTCCCGGACCATTGCCGATCTGGAAGCCAGCCCCCATGTCTTACCGGTTCATCTGGCGGAAGCAATCAACTACCGCAATCTCGACAGGGAGGTTTGGGCGGGGTGATTTGAAACGGAAAGAAGTAAGGAGAAAGAATGAAAGAAAAAGATACAATATATGAGAACCTGTTTCGAAAAGTTGCTTTTCGGGACGATGAGCAGGCCTTCAGGGAACTTTTTCTCGAATTTTATCCGGCACTGTGTGTATTTGCCATGCGGTATATCACACAGGAAGAAACAGCCAGAGACGTTGTGCAGGATGTTTTTTTTAAAATTTGGAAAAACCGGAAAAGCATGGATATAACCGTTTCTTTTCGCAATTTTCTGATTACTTCCGTCCGCAACCATTGTACGGACTATCTACGGAAGCAGGAAGTAGAAAACCGCTATCAAGAAGAAAACATGTTGTCTGTCATTCACACTTCACCGGAAGAAGTATATACCTTAAAAGAGTTGGAAACCACTATTGGCGAAGCATTGGCAAAACTACCGCCCAACGTGCGGGAAGCGTTCGAGATGAGTCGCTTTAAGGGAATGACCTACCTTGCCATAGCCGATAAAATGGAGGTTTCCCAAAAAACCATTGAATCCTATATCAGTAGGGCATTAAAAATTTTACGCATTGAATTGCGTGATTACCTTCCCTTTTTACTGCTGTTTATATAGATATTCCTTTTCACCCCACATTGTTAAATTTTTACTTTTCTTAAAAAACTTCACTTTTTTTATAGGGTAACCCGGGAGTTGTTCGTCAAGTATATATAAATGTCAAAAACGAGATGATTGAAAAGGAGAATCCCAATTCTTTGAATGCTTTACTGGAGAACTACGAGAAACAAAAAACGATAGACGCTGTAGCTGATTGGGAACAATTGCGGAAACGCATCACGTCCGATCGGAACAGGCGCTTGTTCTTCAACTACCTGAGAAATACGGCCGCGATTCTTCTTCCCCTGTTTCTGGTATACCAGTATACGCTCTATCCCATTCTCAAAAAAAGCGGGTCCATCGTAGAAACCATTACGGTCACCTCTGCTCCGGGGATGGTGACAAAAACCATACTTCCGGACGGAAGCGAAGTATGGCTGAATGCGTTAAGCTCACTTACCTATCCACAACGCTTCACAGAAAAAGAACGCAGGGTTCAACTTTCTGGAGAAGCTTATTTCAAAGTAACCTCCGACAAGAAACACCGTTTTAATGTGGAAACACCCCAAAAAATGGTCGTCAGCGCTTACGGAACGGAATTTAACGTAAATGCTTACGAAAGTGAGACAAGCCACGAGGTTACTTTGGCAAGCGGACAGGTAGAGGTCTCTTCTGAAATCGGCTCAAAAGCAACGGAAACGTTGGTGGTTGACGAAAAGGCGATCCTCCAGGTTAAAACCGGTAATATCCATGTGGTAACGGCAGATACCTACGTAGAAACAGCCTGGAAAGACGGTAAAATGGTGTTCCGCCGGGAAAAATTGGATAAGATTGTGACCAGGCTTTCGCGCAAATTCGGAGTAGATATACACCTTGAGGGCGACAGGCTTAAAGAGTATGAATACACGGCCACGTTTACCGACGAAACGCTCGAGGACATCCTCGACCTATTGAAACGGTCGGCCCCCATTACCTATTCCATATCCAAACAAAAACAATTAAACAATGAAACATTCACTCGAAGAGAAGTAACTATAAAATCGAAATAAGGAGGGCTGCCAATGATAAGATAAACACCAATTGAAACACAAAAAACGGGAGAGTTTAATACCTCTCCCGCCCATGATTTACATTACCATCGCGGAAAATCTCACCTCACCGCCAGGCAATCAATTACTAAACCCATAAAATGAATTTAATAACAATGTAAAAGTATGAATAAAACAACAAAAAACCAAAAAGCACACCTTTTTTATGCTTTATTAAAAAAAATCCCTATTGCTATGAGAATAACGCTTTTACTACTGTTTGTGCTCACTTTTCAACTACAAGCTGAACACATCTATTCTCAGGACACCAAAATTTCGCTGAATTTGAAGCATTCAACCATCGAAAAAGTATTGCAAACCATTGAAGAGAAATCCGATTATTACTTTCTGTACAACAACCGGTTAATTAATGTTGACCGGAAAGTAAGCGTGCGGGTAAGGAATGCCGCTATTTCAGCCGTACTGGAGAAGCTTTTTAAATCGGAAAATGTGGATTATGAAGTGAAAGGGACACAAATCATCCTTTCTCCTAAGGAAATGTACAGCCAGATAACTGCAGTTGCCGAAGCGGTGCAACAACAAAAAAAAGCCATTACCGGAACCATTATTGATGCCGCCGGCGTACCCGTTATTGGGGCTAACATTGTTGAAACCGGAACAACCAACGGTACCGTTACCGATGTGGATGGAAAATTTTCACTAAATGTGGAAGACAACGCTATTATTCGTATTTCGTACATCGGCTATTTGGAACAAGATATCAACACTTCAGGAAAAGCTAGTTTCAACATTACACTCCTAGAAGATACACAGGCGTTAGAAGAAGTGGTTGTTGTGGGATATGGTTCGATGAAGAAAGTGAATTTAACAGGGTCCGTTTCCACTATAAAATATGATAAAGGTTTAGAAAACAGGCCTATTACAAATGCTTCGCAATCACTTTCGGGTAAAATACCTGGTATTTGGGTAAGCCAGAATTCCGGTTCTCCAGGTAGCGATGGCGCTACTATTCGCATTAGAGGATTTGGCACACTTAACAATACTAATCCTCTTGTGCTTATTGATGGGGTAGAGGGTCGTATGGCAGAATTAAATCCAAATGATATTGAGAGTATTACAGTTTTGAAAGATGCTGCTTCAGCAGCTATTTATGGGTCCAGAGCTGCTAATGGTGTTATCCTTATAGAAACTAAAAAAGGTGAAGGATTGGATGGAATTACTCTTAATTATAATGGATATGCCGGAATGCAACAATTAGTGCGTCGGTATGATTTAATTTCGGATAGTCCTGAATATATGGGGTATTGGAACGCTGCAATTATTAATAGCGGAGGTTCGCCCCTCTTTCCTGAAGATGTTATAAATTCGTTTAAATCAGGTAATGATCCGTACAAATACCCAAGTACAAATTATTTTGATGAGGTATTCAGAAATGCTTTTACAACTCAGCACAATTTGTCTGTATCAATAAATAATAAAGTATCTAATACTTATGTTGGGGTTAATTATTTAAAACAGGATGGTATTGTGAAAAATACTAATTCGGACAGGTATGGTATTACTGTAAATAATAATACAAAGATTAATAAATGGTTGGATTTAGGTGCGAAGATCAGATTTTCAAGAAAGAATTCGCATCAACCTTACGATGGAATAGGACGTGTAATATACATGATGGCAAATGGACATCCCTTCTCTACACCCTATCTTCAAGATGGTAAAACCTTTGGTGGTACTCAGGCTTTGTATCTTTCGGGTGAAAGAGCAGGGCAGCCTATTGTAGATACTAGGAATCCCTTTCCTGATTTATATAACGGACGCAACGATAATACCAATAACTTTATGAAAGGTAATATTTTTGCAACTGTGAAGTTTATGGATGGATTGAGTTTGACTACACAATATAGTGGGCAGTATAATAATAACATGTATGACCGTTATAATGAAACGCACTTTTGCTATACGGATCTAGATTTAAATAACAAAACAAAGCCTCTTGATTATCCATCGACTCTTAATATTATTAGGAGTGATAATGACGAATATTATTCGACTTTCTTTTCTAACCTTAATTTCAATAAAACATTTAATGAAATTCACGAGATTTCTTCTGTGGTAGGTGTTCAAACCGAAGATTTAGTTCTTAGAACGGTTCAGGCTCAGAAATCTGATCCACCTAAAGATGGATTACATCAGGTAAGTTCAGGTACATCTAATCCGATAGCAAATGGAAACAAATTTTCCTGGCGCATGCTTTCTTACTTTGGTAGGGTTAACTATGCTCTGATGAGTAAATATTTGTTTGAAGCAAATTTCAGGTCTGATGCATCATCTAGGTTTGCAAAAGGTAACCGTTGGGGATATTTCCCTTCTTTTTCAGCTGCTTGGCGCTTGAACGAAGAATCATTTATGAAGGGAACTGGAATCTTTGACAACTTTAAATTAAGAGCATCGTGGGGGAGATTAGGTAATCAAAATATTGGAGAATCGAGCAACAGAGATTATTTTCCTTACCTGACAATTGTAACTCAGTCTTACGCTACTAGCTATAACTTCGGTAATCAACTTGCACCAGGTGCAGCTGTAACATCATTAGTTGATCCAAATATTACATGGGAAACAACAACCTCTGCCGACTTAGGTTTAGATTTGGGTTTTTTAAAAAACAGACTTACTATTGAAACCGATTTATTTCTGAAAAAAACAAGGGATATTATTGTTCAATTGCCTATACCTAATGTTATGGGTGGTCTTACTCCTCCTTTTGAAAACGTTGGAGAGATGACAAATAAAGGTTTTGAAATTAATGCTAATTGGAACGATAAAATTCAGTCATCGGGTTTGTCTTATGGTATTGGTGCAAATCTAACATATGTTGAAAATAATGTAGATAAGTTTAGAGGTGGAAAATCTCCAGACCAATTATACCTGATTAGGGAAGGTTATTCGTATAGAACTTTATATGGTTTCATACAGGAAGGTGTTTACCAATCTAACGATGAAGCTGAGCAGCATATGCATAGCAATGGATATATTCCGCAAGCAGGTGACTTAAAATATAAGGATTTGAATAATGATGGAAGACTCGACTATAGAGATAAAAAGGAGATTGGCAATACAATACCTAAGTTTGTTTATGGTGTAAACGGTAATCTTTCATGGAAAAACTTTGACTTGAATTTTGTATTATCAGGCATTGCTGGAGTAACTGGGTATTTTCAGAATTCATGGACTCAACCTCTTGGAATATCTGGAGGTACTATAACAGAGAGATGGCGTGATGCATGGACTGAAGATAATCCATCAAAGACAACTCCTCGAATTGTTATAAATGATACTTGGAACAGACAAGAGTCATCATTCTGGACAACCGACATGTCATGGCTGAAGCTGAAAAATATACAGTTGGGTTATTCAGTGCCAGAAAGTATAGTAACCAAACTTTCACTACAAAACGTATATCTTTATGTAAATGGAACCGATGTTTTTACGTTGGTTAGTAGCAAGTATGAAGGTTTTGATCCTGAAAGAGATACCTTTACAGATGGTTATGGGCATTATCCCATACCTCGTATTTATTCAATGGGATTAAATATCACTTTTTAAATTTAATAAATTATGAGCAATTTGAATATAAAATTATTATCATCTATTTTCTTGTCGATATTATTAGGACTCTATTCTTGTGATAACTATTTAGATATACTTCCAGATGATCAGATTACAAATGAGACTTTTTGGAAATCTCAACAAGATGTAGAATTGGCATTAAATGGTGTTTATAATACTCTGAGAAATAACTATGTTTATGGTTATGGTGGTGGTTATGATGCTTGTACACCTAATGCATACCAATGGGCACATTGGGAAGGACAACAAATGCAGGTAGGTGCGGGTCAAATATTTTCAGGTTCCGGAGGTATTGTTACAGAAAGATGGAAGTTTTGTTATCAAGGAATCTATAGAGCAAATTACTTTTTAGAAAATGTTGATAAAGCAGAAGATGTATCGGCAGAGCTTATAAATCGATATAAAGGCGAAGTTTACTTTTTAAGAGCAGTTTTTTACGATTTACTTGCAAAAACATACGGTGGTGTACCTTTAATACTTAAAACAATTTCGACACAAGAAGCTCGTGAATTGACACGTGCAAGTGAAGATGAAGTATGGAATCAAATCCACAAAGATTATGATGAGGCAATTAAAGTACTACCTAAAACAGCTTCTACTGGACACATTACTCTCGGTGCTGCTTTAGGTATGAAAATGAAAGCATATTTGTATAATTCGCAATGGGATAAAGTTTTGGAGTATAGTAATAAAATTGATGATCTGGAAAAATATTCACTTTTCCCTTCATATTATGGATTGTTTCAATTTGAAAACGAAGGTAATAGCGAGACAATTTTTGCACTGAGTTTTATGGCTGGACCATTTAGTCAGGGTAGTGTGTTTGATAGGTACTGGCAACCACAAAATCTTAAATATGGAATAGATGGTTCTAACTCTGTTGTTCCAATACAAGATTTAGTTGACGCTTATGAAACAATAGATGGTTCTCCTATTGACTCCGACAATCCCTATAAAAATAGGGATCCGCGTCTTGACTTTACCATAT
This sequence comes from Petrimonas sulfuriphila, assembly GCA_038561985.1. Classification (NCBI taxonomy): domain Bacteria; kingdom Pseudomonadati; phylum Bacteroidota; class Bacteroidia; order Bacteroidales; family Dysgonomonadaceae; genus Petrimonas; species Petrimonas sulfuriphila. Next base: position 1,104,170 of record CP073276.1, read on the forward strand.
TACGTCCGGGAGCATATTTTCAGGGACAACTGTATCCTATCGAAATTAAGAACCATACAGGGCAGAAAGTTGGTTTTGGAATTAGAAAATATACAATTGAGACGATGCAAGTTAAAGGTAATGAATCTCCATTAGATTTTATGATTCTTCGCTATGGCGATGTTGTATTATGTAAAGCTGAGGCGCTTATTGAATTGAATCAGAATATTGACCAGGCTATAGATCTTATTAATTTGATTAGAACGAGTCGTTCTGATGTGAAAATTAAACCAATATCTAAAGGATTATCACAATCGCAGGCGCGGGAGGTCCTTAGAAAGGAAAGAAGAATTGAGCTTGCCCTTGAAGGACAATATTGGGATGATATTAAACGCTGGAAAGCTGGTACGGAAATCTATCCAGTTGAAGTAAGAGGTGCTCTTGGAGAACTAATTCAAGTAAAATTCCCTGATGGTTATAATATATCAAAAGATAATCATTTGCCAATACCTGACAGTGAAATCGCATTGAATCCTAATCTCACTCAAAATCAAGGTTATTGATTTTCAGAGAAATAAAAAAAGAGAAATTCAATTTTCTCTTTTTTTATCTTCGCGTTGTTGACACTTGTTACCGAATGCTCGTCTGAAAAATTGGAATCGATAACCGAGGAAAAGGAATGGAAACTATCCATGTTATCCTATACCTTTTATTAATTCATAGCGATTGAAGTTTTAGATAAAACAAGGCAGCTCGACTTGAAACACATTGAAATCTATACAGGACAAAAGATGAGAGAACATTTCAGTGATGTTATTTTTGACTATGATCTAACTCCCGAAAAACAAGAACACCTGAAAGAAGTGGCAACGTCGAAAGACATAAAATTGTATCGTCCGGTGTTTGGACTTCTTCACGCTAAGAGTGGGAGAAAGTGTTTTCTTTTGCCAAAAACAAGGAGATGGAATTTATAAGTGCAGAACCATCTCGTGAGGATTGGGACATTGTCGAAAACCTTGCCGGGAAATATGGCATAAAATTGGTGATTATATTTACAAAATTTAATTTTATTATACATTACAACTTAATTTATGACCTCCAGAAGACAATTTTTAAAAACCCTCGGTGGGGTAACGCTTCTCACTGTGGTTCCCCGAAATGTATTGGGGAAAGGGTTTGTCGCACCCAGCGATGAACTGACAAAAGGCATTATCGGCGTAGGCGGAATGGGTCGCGGACACATTTCTTATGACAAGACGCGCGTTGTAGCCATGTGCGATGTCGATAAGAACCACCTTAACCAGGCCGCAGCCCTGGTAAAAGACAACATCAGCCTCTATCACGACTTTCGTGAGCTTATCCTCGACAAAAATGTGGATATTGTGCATATTGCGACTCCGCCCCACTGGCACGGGATTATGTCGGTAGAAGCAGCCAAAGCAGGAAAAGATATTTTCTGCGAAAAGCCGATGACCAGAACTATCGGCGAAAGCAAGCGTGTTGTTGAAGCCATTCAGCAATACGGAAATATATTCAGGTTGAATACATGGTTCCGGTTCAAAGACCCGTTTTATGGACTGGGCACGCCGGTAAAGCCACTCAAAAAGCTTGTCGACAGCGGACTTCTCGGCTGGCCGTTAAAAGTTACTATCAGCAAACATACCGGTTTTGACTGGAAATTCTACTGGGTAGGAAAAACACATCTTGAACCGCAACCCATTCCCGAAGAACTCGATTACGACATGTGGTTGGGCCCGGCTCCTTACAAACCATACAATGCACATCGCGTGCACGGAACATTCCGCGGATACTGGGATTACGACGGCGGTGGCCTGGGTGATATGGGTCAACACTATATCGATCCGGTTCAGTATTTGTTAGGAAAAGACAATACAAGCCCGGTAAAAGTAGAAGTGGATGCTCCTCAACAACATCCCGACGCAGTAGGTACCTGGCGTTCCATTACATACACCTATGACGACGGCTGCCAGATTATTCTGTGGGGAGGCGACTACGGTGAGCCTAATACGCCCTATATTGCCGGGCCAAACGGAAATGTCTACAGAAACTTCGTCTGCGACATTCCCGACTGGCAGAAAAAACTGGCCGATTTCCCCGAACCGACAGAACAAAATACCAATTTCATCGAATCAATACGCAACCGACAGAAATTCGCTTTGAACGAATTGAACGGACACCGTTCCGCTACTATTGTGAACATGGGTGCCGTAGCACTCCGGTTAAACAGAACAATCGAATACGATCCGGTGAAAGAGATTTTTGTGAACGACGAGGAAGCCAATCGCTTATCCGATCAGCCAATGCGTGCGCCGTGGAGTATTTAGATTGAACAAGGTCGAACTAGATTGAATAAGATTGAAACATAGGCAGCCCGCCATCTATCTTTACCAATCTTTGTCAATCTTATAAAACAATTAAATTAAACAACAATGAAAAAATACCTATCCATTTTAACAGCCATTCTGCTCGCAACGGGTGCATTAATGGCTCAACTGCCGCAGGGCAGAACAAGTGCCACCATTATTGCGGATGCACTGGCACAACTTCCGGCCGATAATCAAACTCAATATAACCGGACGATGACCGATCTGGTTTCCACGGGAGAACAGGGTTTACTGGACTTGATCGGACGAATGAACCCTCCGGGCAACCGGAGCAACGAAGCATTGGACTATGCCATCAGCGGATGGACAAACTTTGTGGCAAACGATGATGCCAAACGGGCCCTTGCGGCAAATGCTTTCGGAAAAGCATTGAACCAATCGCTGGATAATGAAGTAAAAGCTTTTGTTATCCGCCAGCTTGGACAAATAGGAACTGACAACAATGTGGAAACTTTATCTGCTTTTCTGAAGGATTCGCACCTTTCAGCTCCGGCTGTACAGGCATTGGCTTCCATCGGAAGTGAGAAGGCAAATCAAGCCATCGTTGCAGCACTTTCGGGTAACGCCCCGGATGCTGTAAAGTTCAATATTGTGAACGCACTAACTCAGACCGGATACAGCCAAGCCGAACCCGCACTGCTCTCAACACTGTCACAAAATCCCTCAGCAGAACTCAGCAACGCATTGCTTACGGCTTTAGGAAGCCTGGGAAGCCGCAATGCCCTTATCCCACTGAAAAATGCCGCACAAAAAGTCAATTATTCCTATCAGCTTAACAACAATGCTACGGCATCCTACCTTTCTCTTTTAAAAAGATTAACTCACACCGACGTTAAGTTGGTGGAAAAGGAGGCAAATGGATTGCTCAACTTTGCCATAAAGCAAAACCGTTCCGATCTGAAAGTGGCTGCAGCCGGGCTTTTACTGGCAATTCCTTCGACGGACAAAAATAAACTCCTCAACAGTGCACTGAAAGACGGGGATATCGCTTACCTGGCCCGTTTGCTTAACGCCTATCCTTTCAACAACGACCGAAAAGCGGTTGAAAGGATTATGAAGGAACTAAGTCCAAAAGCTTCTGCAGAGAAACAAACCGCCATCATTTACTGGTTGGGCGATAAGAAAGTAGCGAATACAGCTAATATGCTTGCCAATTTCGCTACATCCGGTAATAAAATGGTACAGAAAGCGGCCATTTCTTCCTTGGCAAAAATTGGAAACGAACAAGCGATGCTTGTATTAGCCGGACTATTGAAAAGCCAGGACGATGAAACGGTGTTGCTCGCCAAAGATGCTTTATCAACATACAAGGGTGATATCTCCTATACACTTGCATCGGTTTTCAACGAAAGCGGGGATGTCGGGAAAAAAGCTATCCTACAGCTTATTGCCAACCGGAAAATGGAAAGTCAGTATAACCTGGTTTATAACCAAATGTTCACTGGTAACGAAAACGTAAAAACAGAAGCAGCCAATACGCTTCAATACGTTTCTACGGATAAAAACCTGCCCGACTTGTTCACATTGCTCGAACAATCGGATGCTGCCAATGTTCCCGCTCTTCAACAAGCTGTAAACGCAGCCCTGTCGTATCTTCCGGCCAACGAACAAATGAAGCTGGTATCAGACCGGATGAACAAGTCTGTAAACAAGCACCTTTACTATACTGCACTGGCAAACAGCGGGTCTCAAAAAGCAATGGAGATGATTACCAAGGCCTACAATACCGAAACCGGGGCCAATAAAAATGCCGCTTTTGATGCACTGACCAATTGGAAATCGTTCAACTCCATTTACCCGATGCTGGATATAGCCAGAAACAGTAAGAACAAAAATGAATTGAGCAAAGTAACGGATGCAATCGTTGCTACCATCAATAAATCAAATGAAACAGGAGCCATAAAATACCTGTATCTCCGTGAAGTGATGCAATTTGCACAGACCGAGAAACAGAAAAACGACATTCTCCGCCTGTTGGGAAACACCGGACAATATCAGGCTATGCTTTTCGTAGCCCCGTATATGGATAATGTGGCATTGAGCGAAAATGCCGCATTGGCTGCCATGAACATCGCCACAAATAATCCGGCTTTTGCGGGTGTTGTAACTACCGGAATCCTCCAGAAAGTGAGTAAAACATTGAAAAATCCAGATGCTGGCTATCAACGTGAGTCCATAAAAAAATACCTGGACGAAAATCCACAAGACGGAGGTTTTGTGTCCATCTTCAACGGTAAAAACCTGGACGGATGGAAAGGCTTGGTAGAGAATCCCATCAAACGCGCGAAAATGACGCCAAAAGAACTCGCTGCAGCCCAGGTAAAAGCCGACGCAGCAGCAAAAACGGGCTGGGTCATCGAAAACGGTGAACTGCTCTTCACCGGAAAAGGGGACAACCTCTGTACCAACAAACAATACGGAGATTTCGAAATGCTGGTTGACTGGAAGCTTTATCCCGGGCCGGAGCCTGATGCAGGGATCTACCTTCGCGGCACGCCACAGGTTCAGATCTGGGACACCGCCCGTGTAAATGTAGGAGCACAGGTTGGATCAGGTGGATTGTACAACAACCAGCAGAATCCGAGCAAACCGCTAAAAGTTGCTGACCAGAAAGTAGGTGAATGGAATACATTCCGAATCAAGATGATTGGTGAAAGGGTGTCGGTGTGGCTTAACGATGAACTGGTTACTGACAATGTAGTGTTGGAAAACTACTGGAACAGGAGTCAACCCATCTTCCCGACGGAACAGATTGAGTTGCAGGCACACGGCAGCAAGGTGGCTTATCGCGATATATTTATTAAAGAAATTGAACGCCCCGAACCTTTCCAGCTTCCTGCTGACGAAAAGAAAGAAGGTTTTCGGGTACTCTTCGACGGTACTAACCTCAACGAATGGACAGGAAACAAAAAAGACTACGTGGTGGAAAGTGGAAACATCGTGCTGAATCCCAGCCAAAATTTTGGCGGCAACCTTTACACCAAAGAACAATTCGATAATTTTATATTTCGTTTCGAATTTATGCTCACACCGGGTGCCAACAACGGATTAGGCATCCGCGCGCCGCTAGAAGGCGATGCCGCATATGGAGGAATGGAATTACAGATTCTTGATAACGATGCCCCGGTCTACAAAAATCTCCAAATCTACCAGTATCACGGTTCGGTTTATGGCGTTATTCCTGCTAAACGCGGTTACCTGAAGCCTGTAGGCGAGTGGAACTATCAGGAAGTAATTGCCGATGGCGATCACATCAAAATTATTCTTAACGGTACAACTATCCTGGACGGAAACATCCGCGAAGCCTCCAAAAACGGGACGATTGATAAACGGGATCATCCCGGGTTATTGAATAAAACCGGACATATTGGTTTCCTGGGGCACGGCTCCTTGGTAAAATTCCGAAACATCCGGATAAAACCACTGAAGTAACAATTTATCCAAGAGACGCATTGAATGCGTCTCTTTTTTTTGGTCCATCGGCACAAAGATGCTGTTTATCGATATTAACCCTCTCGATACCCGATATTTCAAAATAAAAACTATATTTGCAATACAGATCTGACAATTGCAAATATACACTCAATCGTAAACCTGAAAACCTATGTAGGGTCTGCTGAATAATTGATATTTATGCTGAAAATCAGCAAATTAATTGATCTAAAATTTGTATATCTGCAAGATATTGAGTATTTTTACTTCATAATCCTTGCATTTTATGATACGATACAAGAGCTCCAGGCAGCTTTCAATTTCAGAGTTCAATATGCCCTTTGAGGCCAAACTGGATGAGAATAACCGGTGGCTTGTTCTTTCTAAAATAGTTCCATGGGAAGAGCTCGCCCGGCTTTATTAAGAACTTCAAAAAGTAACCGGGGTGCACCCACGAAGGATGCCAGACTTGTGCTGGGAGTGATCATCATCAAACACATCATGAAGACGGACGACCGTGGAGTGATCGAGATGATCCGGAAGAATCCCTACATGCAGTATTTTCTCGGGCTCGAGGCCTTCACCTATGAACAGGTGATGACACCGTCACTGCTGGTCTCCATCCGAAAGCGAATCGATCTGGATGTCTTTGAATCATTGACGGATGATCTGATAAGAAAAGGATTGAAGCTGAAAGCTGGGGAAAAACCGGAAGAGGTTGACACGGATAAGAAGGATGAAGATGATAATGATGACGACCCTGATTCGCATCCGGGTAACAAGGGAAAACTCCAACTGGATGCCACTGTTTGTGATGCGGACATCAAGTAGCCCACCGACCTGGACCTGTTAAACGAGAGCCGTCAAAAGGCAGAAGAATTGATTGATGATTTGTGTTTGAAGCTGGGAGTTCAGGATAAACCCCGCACCTACAGGAGAGTTGCTCGCAAGGAGTTTTCTGAATGTGTCGAAAATGAAGAGAAAACCTGCCAACGTGTTAAGGAAAACGATACGAAAGCAGATCAACTACCTGAAACGGGATATACGGATTATTAACAAGATGCTGGACGCCATAAAGGTTGAACCGATTCCTTTCGACCGGTGGCAACTGAAATATTTTTTGTCATCCAGCATCTGTTGGAACAACAGGAGACCATGTACAGGAAAAAGACACATCAAGTGGAGGATCGCATCGTGAACATTCATCAGCCACATGTACGTCCAGTCGTGCGTGGCAAGGCCAAGGCAAAAACAGAGTTCGGGGCGAAGATCAACATCAGCCTGTTGGATGACTATGCCAGGATGGACAAGATATATCTTATCCAGGAGAACAGGCGGATCTGCTACACCGGGGAGCCGCCGCTGGGCCGAAAGCCGGTAAAAGCGATCAGGAGCAGATACCGGAAACGTAAAGAGCGACTGGAAGCGGCAAAACACAACCGGGTTGAGGGGAAGTTTGTTCTGGTCAAACGTGGATATGGCTTGAATGATATCCGCGCCAGACTGTCCTCGACGTCAAACAGTTGAATAGGGGCTATCATTTTTGTGATGAACCTGATCCGGCATATGAGAGATATTCCCCTGCCTAATTTTGTCTCGTTACTACTGAAGCTGATGAAAGTGAGAAATATAAACATTTATCCACTCAGACCTCAAATGAAATTTTGTGCCTGATTGGAAATTAATAAGCACACCCTAAGTAACTGCTATTCATATTAGTAAATAATACTGATTAAGAGGCAATTTGAGTAAGTTATCGAATAGGATCTCTAAAGAAAATCCCCGCCCCGCGTGAAATTACCATAGGGGTATACAACTTGCTATCAACTAGGTTGGCACGAATTTTCAAACAAAAAATATTAGGTTTTTTCAACCTCGACTAATTATCCAATGAAACAGAAATCCATAAAAGCTATCTTATTGTTTTCTTTATCTTTCCTCTGCATGGTGTCATCCCATGCTCAGTCGATTTTCATTGAAGCGGAGAGTTTTCAAAACAAGGGAGGATGGGTGGTAGACCAACAATTCATGGATCTGATGGGGTCTTCCTACCTGATGGCACATGGCCTGGGCACCCCGGTGAGTGACGCAACCACAACGGTGAATTTCGCCAAAACCGGAGAATATACCGTATTTGTCAGAACGTATAACTGGACATCACCGTGGACCACAAAGGAAGGTCCAGGCAAATTTCAATTGACGGTAAACGGAAAAGTATTAAACAACAAAATTTTAGGCACGAAAAGCACTGCCTGGGAGTGGCAGGAGGTCGGTAAAGTAAAGATAAGCTCCGGGACAGTTACCGTTGGTTTGCGTGACCTGACCGGTTTCAACGGCCGTTGCGATGCTGTATACTTTACTATGGACAACATTTTGCCTCCTAACGAACCGGAGGTTTTGACGGCCTTTAGAAAAGAAAAACTGGGATTACCTGAAGTTGTACCCAAAGCAGGAAAATTCGATCTTGTGGTTATCGGTGGAGGAGTAGCCGGCACTGCCGCCGCGCTCACCGCTGCCCGGCAGGGCCTTAAGGTAGCTCTCATCCAGGATCGGCCAGTTTTGGGAGGGAACAACAGTTCAGAAGTCAGGGTACACCTTGGGGGTAGGATTAACCTCGATCCCTACCCGAAGCTAGGGGATGTGGTCAACGAGATTGCCCCTCTCAGGGGAGGTAACGCCCAGCCGGGAGATTACTACGAAGATGAGAAAAAGCTGGAGATGGTCAATGCTGAAAAAAACATTAGTTTGTTTCTTAATTTCAGAGCATTTAAAGTTGAAAAAGAGGGAACAACTATTCGGACAGTATTTGCCAAGCATATTGAAACAGCCGAAGAATTAAGCTTTTCCGCACCACTTTTTGCGGATTGTACCGGAGACGGGACGATTGGCTACTTAGCAGGTGCTGATTTTGCCATGGGAAGAGAAAGTAAAGCTGAATTTAATGAACCTACCGCTCCCGAGGAAGCGGATAAAATGACCATGGGTTCATCTGTCCAGTGGTACTCAAAAGAAGGAGACAAAAGTTCCGATTTCCCGGAGTTTAACTACGGAATAGACTTTAATGAAACAAACGCCCAAAAAGTAACCATGGGTGAATGGACGTGGGAAACGGGCATGAACTTTGACCAGATTTCCGATTTCGAGAGGGTAAGGGACTACGGCATGCTGGTGGTATACTCGAATTGGTCCTATCTGAAGAACAAAAGTTCATTTAAAGAAGAGTACAAAAACAAGTATTTGGATTGGGTAGCGTATATTGCGGGAAAAAGAGAGTCACGCAGGCTAATTGGCGATATGGTGTTGACAGAACAGGACATTACCGATTTCGTAATCTATCCTGACGCCTCTGCACCAACAAGCTGGACGATTGATCTCCATTACCCCGATCCAAAAAATACAAAGCATTTTCCCGGGGCTGAGTTTAAATCGATTGCGGTTCACAAAACCATACATCCTTACCCCATACCTTACCGTTGTTTTTATTCCCGAAACGTGGATAACCTTTTTATGGCAGGAAGAAACATCAGCGTTACACACGTGGCGCTAGGTACCGTGAGGGTTATGCGTACAACCGGTATGATGGGCGAAGTGGTGGGAATGGCTGCCTCGGTCGCTGCAAAAAATAAAACAACACCACGCGGTGTTTATCAGGAACACCTGGATGAATTACAACGGCTCATGACAAAAGGAGCGAGCAAATATAACATCGAAAACTTACAGAATTATAATTTAGGAGGAACCTTAGGGCCAAAAAAAATAAATCTTCAGATTCCACCTTATGACAAAGACTAAAGCAATAAATACAATTAAACTATCACAACAATGAACTATTCAAGAAGAAAATTTATCAAAACTGCAGGACTGGCTACTGCCGGAACAATTATCTCTTCCAGGGTCGCCTTGGGGTCTAACTCCATCTGGACGTCCAACAGCAACACGCTGAAAGTGGGGCTGATCGGTTGTGGTGGCCGCGGGACAGGTGCCGCAGGAGAAGCATTGAATGCCGATCCGAACGTCATCTTAACCGCAATGGCGGATGCTTTTGAAGATCAGCTGCAAACATCATTCAACACCCTTAAAGAAAAGTACGGGAATAAAGTGCAGGTGCCGGAAAGCAATAAATTCGCCGGTCTCGATGCCTTCCAAAAATTGATCGACTCCGATGTGGATGTTGTCCTGCTTGCCGCGCCCCCCTGTTTCAGGCCTCAACACCTGGAAGCAGCCGTTAACGCCAACAAGCATGTCTTCTGTGAGAAACCCTTTGCCGTGGACGCTCCCGGTTTACGAAGGGTGATGGATGCCGCAAAGAAGGCCAAGGCAAAAAACCTATCCCTGGTTTCCGGATTCTGCTGGAGGTACCATCAACCCAAAAGAGATACCTTCGGAAGGGTTCTGAACGGTCAGATCGGAGAGATCCTGGGTGGGGAGGCAACTTACAACACCGGTGAACTGTGGTTCAAGGAAAGACAACGCGGCTGGTCAGACATGGAGTACAAACTCCGTAACTGGCTTTATTACAACTGGCTTTCGGGAGACCACCTTATTGAACAGGCCATCCACAGTATCGATATGTTCTCCTGGGCAATGGGGGACAAAGCTCCGCTGAAAATCAGCGGTACCGGCGGAAGGCAAAAGAGAACCGATCCGAAGTTCGGAAATGTATACGACCATTTCGGACTGACCTACGAATATGATAACGGCGTGAAAATATATTTCTTCTGCCGTCAACAAGCGGAAACAACCCCTTCCTATGCGGTTGAATTAATTGGAAAGGACGGTAGATGCTACGTAGACTGTCGAACCGGCGAACATAAAATTACCGGAAAAAACGCGTGGAACCTGGCTGACGTGACCAAATTCACCGATGCGGAAGCTTACAAGCAGACAAAGGTAAGAGGCATGTACCAGGTGGAGCACGACGAATTGTTTGCTTCCATACGGGCAAACAAGCCGATGAACGACGGCGAGTGGATGACGCGCTCCAACCTGCTCGCTCTGGCCGGCCGCATGGCTGCCTACTCGGGACAGACCATCACCTTTGACCAGGCGCTGAACTCATCGGAGGTATTGTTCCCGGGAGATATTTCCCGGGATACAAAGTACGACCTTCCCATTGCGATACCGGGGGTTACAGCATTTAAATAAACCAACATGAACAAAAGAGATTTTATCAAATCGGCAGCGGTGATGGCGGGAGTTTCTGCCATCACCCCGTTTGCAACCGTATCGGGCAAAAATAAAACACCATCTGCGGCGGCACAGCAAAAATCCAAGGTGTCGTTAAAAAAAGCGTTGGTCTTCGGGATGATCCAGGACAAGGGTTCACTCACGGACAAGTTCAAGATTGCCCGGGATGCGGGTTTTGACGGAGTTGAGCTCAATAGTCCGACCGACCTTTCCTTAACCGATCTCCTTCAGGCAAAACGGAATGCCGGCATAGAACTGCCCAGCGTGATCAATAAGGACCATTGGTCAAAACCATTATCGGATCCGGATCAACAAATCAGGCAGCAATGCATTGAATCGGTGATCAAGTCAATGCATGAAGTGAAAGAACTGGGTGGAGACACCGTATTGGTCGTTCCAGGCGTAGTGAATGAAAAGGTATCCTATGAACAAGCTTACATAACCTCGCAAAGCGCGATCAGAGAACTGATTCCCCATGCTGAAAAAACGGGTGTGCAAATTGCCCTGGAAAACGTTTGGAACAACTTTATACTCAGCCCCGTAGAAGCAAAGCGATTTATCGATGAACTCAACCACCCGCTGGTCGGCTGGTATTTCGATATCGGAAATGTGCTACGGTACGGATGGCCGGAACACTGGATCCACACCTTGAAGTCCCGTATCATGCGGCTGCACATCAAGGAGTTCAGCCGTGAGAACATGAACTCGAAAGGATTAAGGGAGGGCTTTAAGGTAGAACTCCTTGAGGGAGACAACAACTGGCCGGTGGTCATGAAAGCCGTACGGGACACTGGCCATAAAGGAGGTTGGCTGACCGCTGAAGTTCCCGGTGGAGATTTAACGCATTTAAAGAAAATCTCCGCACTGATGGACAAGATTATCTCCTTTTAAAAAAGCAGAATACAACCAAGCACCTATCCCTATCCGTAATGAAGAGATAACGGAAGATCTAAAAAAAGTAGCATAAACACTGATCGATCGCGTTTTTATATCACAAGTTTTTGTAAATTTGAAGTGTAAATCGTGCAGAAAAATATACCGGCAAAACAACTTATACCTAAATTACATCATATGCAAAACAGACGCGAGTTTCTAAAAAAAATGGCCATAGGCACTGTTGCCTTGAATTCGGCCACTTCCCTGCTCCATGCAGCAGGAAGCAAACCAGCCAAAAACGTGAAATTATCGGTATCACCCAACTCTTTTATCAATATCGGCCTGATCGGCAAGGGAGGCATGGGAACCTCAGACACCCTTACCGCATTAACGGTTAAAGGCGTTAAGCTTGTTGGGGTTTGTGACTTGTACGATAAACGGTTAAAAGATGCCAAGGCGCAATGGGGAAATGAAATTTTCGTTACGAAAGATTACCGGGAAATTCTTCTGCGGAAAGATATCGACGCGGTAATTATTGCTACTCCCGACCATTGGCATCAGCCGATTGCCATTGAAGCGATGAAGGCCGGGAAACACATCTATTGCGAAAAACCAGTCATCCATAAGCTGGCAGAAGGAAAAGGCCTGATCGAAGCGCAGAAAAAAAGCGGAGTCCTTTTCCAGGTAGGCAGTCAGGGTATGGCCTCTTTGGGGAACAGAGCAGCCCGGTTGCTGATTCGGCAGGGAATTATCGGAGCGGTTAATTTTGTTGACGGGCAGTTCACTTCAGCTCCGGGCATGCTAAATGCCTTTACCGCACCCGATGATGCCTCTGAAGAAACAATCTGGTGGAGCCGTTTTCTGGGAAACGCGCCTAAAATCCCATTCAACCCCCACCATTTTTTTGAATGGAGAAACTGGAAAGATTATGGTACGGGCATAGCAGGAGACCTGTTTGTACATGTCCTCTCAAGCATTCACTATATCATGGATGCAAAAGGCCCGGAAAAGGTATATACCACCGGAGGAATACATCACTATACCGACGGTTCACGAGATACGCCCGATATCATGCTGGGATATTTCGATTATCCCGACAGGAATAACACAGGAGCTTTTACGGTGCAGCTGGGAGCCAATTATGTGGATGGCGTATCCAAAAAGTGGGGAAGCATGGATTTCAGGATTGTCGGCTCAAAAGGTTCATTGGACGTGGGCTGGGATAAAATTGTACTGAAAACAACCGGGGATGTCAATACCAAAGATTTTGAAGCATTGGGGGAATTGGGACAGGAGTTTGATGCTCCCCGGAAAGTATCCTCCCGTGAGTATGTTTTCAATGCGAAAAAAGGGTACAAAGGAGGACATTATGACCATCATTTCAATTTTTTCAATGGAATCAGGAACAATACACCGTTGACGGCAGACGTCCTCTTCGCAGTCAGAACTGCAGCACCTGCACTGCTGAGTTACGAAAGCTATTTACGCAACGAAGCAATCAAATGGGATGCTCAGAAACTCAAAATAAGAAAATAGATAAGCTGCAAAAAAATTATTAGCCGCAAGATTTAAGTGTTTTTGTAACACTTGTGAAGATTTAATTAATATTTTTGCACTATCAAACATAAAGAAACATAACATGAAAAGAACAATTCCTCTGATCCTGATGTCCCTGATCGTATGCGGTAGACCGACCGCCGGCATGCTATCTGCCCAGGAGCAGTCAGACCGTTATGCGGAAATCATCAACCCTAAACTGTTGCACATCAACCGCGAAGAGCCGCGGTCAACATTCTCTTCATTCACAGATCTAAAGGAAGCCCTTGCTGCCGGTTACATATCCAAAGGAAGCGATGTGGTGCTACTGAACGGGAGTTGGAAGTTTCATTACACCGACCGGTTCAGTCAACGCCCTAAAGAAGGCTTTCAGAAGGCTGATTTTGACGACAGCGGATGGAACGATATCCGGGTGCCGGGCAACTGGGAGGTGCAGGGATTTGGTGTTCCCATTTATGTGAATACCACCTACGAATTCACCTCTCCGGGCCACACACCCTACTGGGATAGGCCCAATCCCCCACTCGTTCCGGAAGAATTCAACCCCACGGGAACCTATCGGAAAACATTTACCCTTCCCGACAACTGGCAGGAAAAGGAGATCATCCTCGTTGCAGATGCAGCCAGAGGAGCAGCCTACTACTACCTCAACGGGGAGTTCGTCGGCATGAACAAGGAGGGCAAGCTACCGGCACGATTCAACGTGACCGATCAGGCAAAAGCGGGAGAAAACGTGCTGGCGGTACAGATTCACCGCTGGAGCAGTGGTTCCTACCTGGAGTGTCAGGACTTCTGGCGGCTCTCGGGGTTTGACCGCGATGTCTACCTCTATGCCCGTCCCAAGCTACACCTGGCGGATATCTTCGCTCATCCGGGCCTCGATGCCAGCTACACCAACGGACAGTTTGCGCTCGATATCACCGTAGCTTCCCCCGAAGGGAACACCCGCCCATTCACTCTCACCTACACCCTGTCGGACGAAGCCGGCAAAAAAGTGGCCGGCGGATCCCTCACTGAAAAAGTTTCCGAAAGAGCATCCGTTCGCTTTGAAGAGATGATACCCGGCGTGAAAAAGTGGAGCGCCGAGACACCCCACCTCTATACGCTAGCCGTTGAGCTGATGGATGAAAAGGGAAGCACCCTCGAAGCGACAGCCCTGAAAGTAGGTTTCCGTACAGCAGAAATTAAAAACCGCCAGTTCCTGGTGAACGGGCAGCCGATACTGTTGAAAGGGGTGAACCTGCATGAACACAACGAACATACCGGCCATTACGTCACCGAAGAGTTGATACGCAAAGATTTCGAACTGTTCCGCAAATACAACGTCAATGCCGTGCGTACCAGCCACTACCCGCAACCGGAACTCTTCTACAGGCTGGCTGACGAATACGGGATCTACGTGATCGACGAGGCCAACATCGAAAGCCACGGGATGGGATACAACCTCCGAAAAGGAGGTACGCTGGGAAACAACCCGCTCTTTCTGGAAGATCACCTGAGCCGCACCTCCGGCATGGTGGAACGGGATAAGAACCACCCCTGCGTCATCACCTGGTCACTGGGCAACGAGGCTGGTAACGGATACAATTTCTACGAGACCTATCGCTGGATCAAAAGCCGCGACACCTCCCGCCCCGTGCAGTACGAACGGGCTGTAATGGAGTGGAACAGCGATATCTTCGCACCGATGTACTCCGATCCCGATGAGATCGAGCGGTACGCCAACGATCCCGCATCCGACCGCCCCCTTATCCTCTGTGAGTACGCTCATGCCATGGGAAACAGCCTGGGCAACTTCACCGAATACTGGGACATCATCCGGAAGTACCCCCTGTTGCAGGGAGGCTTTATCTGGGACTGGGTAGACCAGGGACTGGTGAAGAACGATGAGAAAGGGAACCGTTTCTGGGCCTACGGAGGCGACTACGGGCCAACAGGTACTCCCAGTTCGGGTGACTTCTGCATCAACGGTGTGGTCTTCCCCGACCGGAGCGTGAAACCACATACCGAAGAGATGCGCAAGGTGTACCAACATGTCTGGTTCCGCAATTTCAACCCGGTGGACGGGTCGGTAGAACTCTTCAACGAGCACTTCTTCTCCGATCTGAGTAATTACCAGATTACATACAGCATCAAAACCGAAGGAAAGGAACTGGCCCAGGGGAGGCTGCAGGCAGAAGCAGCTCCACAGGAGGCCGTAAAGGTAGCGGTACCCGGCTGGGCCCGTTACGCCGGACGCAAAGAGCAGCTGACCGTCAACTTTACGGTCACACAGCAGAAGGAGGAACGGCTGATCCCTGCCGGCTGGGTGGTAGCCCGTAACCAGTTTGTGGTCAACGATTACTCTGCCCGGATAACCGGGAAGCTGAAAGCAGCCGGAACAGAAGAGACAGAAACCTCGGTGATCGTAAGCGGCCGCCGTTTCAAGGCTGTCTTCGACAAACAGACCGGGCTGCTCACCTCCTACCGGGTGGACGGCACCGAATATATCGAAAACGGTGCTGGTCCCCGTCCCTTCTTCTGGCGGGCTCCCATCGATAACGATTACGGCGCACGGCTTCCTAAAAGGCTCTCCGCATGGAGAGAGGCCAGCTACCGGGAACTCAGGGCGGAAGGCCTGAAGATCACCCGCGGCGAGACAACAACCCTCACCTACCGCTACAGCTACCCCGAAACCGGGGCCAGCAACGAAGTGACTTATACTCTCTATGACAACGGCACCCTCCATATCTCCAACCGGTTCGATGCCACCAACTCAGATACAGAAATGATACCCCGTATCGGTATGCGGATGCAGCTCACAGGAGAGCTGGTGCAAGCGGATTATTACGGCAGGGGCCCCTGGGAGAACTACGCCGACCGAAAAAGTTCCGCCTTCCTCGACCGTTACACATCACCCATCAACGAAATGGTAACCCGCTACGTGTTGCCGCAGGAAAACGGACATCATACCGATACCCGCTGGCTGGCACTAACCCGGAAATCGGGTAATGGACTGCTCTTTGTAGCAGACGACCTGTTTGAGTTCAACGTGTCCAACTACCTGCTGGAGACGATCACCAACGGAGAATCGCTCAACAACGACGCACCGGCAGGAACTGCGCCCCGGAACAAGCATATAAGCGACTACCGTCCGTCGGATGTGGTGGACCTCTTTATCGATCACCGCATGCAGGGTGTGGGAGGGAACAACAGCTGGGGCAAGCTGCCGCTGGAAGAGTACCTGATCCGCCCGGGTGAAGCTTCGGCCACCTACGGTTTTACGCTGATCCCCATCAGGAACAGGAAAGAGGTTGAACGCCATATTTTAAGTTCTTCAACCGAAAATTAACTATCTTTGGCATTAAACTACAAAAGAGATATGAGAATCGCGAAAATAATTTCCCGGTATGCCCTCGGTGTTTTTCTAGGGTTACCGGTCCTTACAGCTGTGGCGTGTAACAACAACCGTCCGGAAAAAGAGTGCATCACCTTCGAAGAGATGAAAGACCCCACCAACGACACCCTGTCCGACTGGTCGCACGTAACTGCGGGATTGCACGCCTCGTTCATCTCTGTTGATGACAAACTGCCCAAATCCGTGGCACCGGAGATCACCCTCGTCAACAACGTGAAAATTTCCGGATGGAAAGGCGAGAAAGTGTCCGCCCAACTGCTGCTCTGGACTGCCGAGGATATCGACCAGGTAGAGTACGCGTTTAACGACTTCAAGACTGAAGGGAACAGCCTGCCCGCATCTGTAGCACAAGCCCGGTTCGTCCGTTATGTCATGACCGATGAGTTCGGCCCGGGCTGCGGGCACCGCCAACCGGGCGACTTCCCTGCTTCGCTGGCGCCGGACATGCTGGATAACCTGGAATGCTTTAACCTGGATGCAAAAACCGTCAGGCCGCTATGGATCACCTTTGACATCCCTTCCGATGTTACGGCCGGAAACTACAAGGGAGAACTTACCATCTACGCCCGGGGCCAGTCACCCCATAATTTCGAGATCGAACTGGAAATCGTTGACCGGCTGTTGCCCGAGCCGTCAGAATGGAGCTACCACCTCGACCTGTGGCAGCACCCGTCAGCCGTAGCCCGTGTACACAACCTGGAGCTGTGGAGCGACGCCCATTTCGAGAAAATGAAACCGTTGATGCAGATGCTGGCCGATGCGGGACAAAAAGTGATTACTGCTACCCTGAACAAGGACCCCTGGAACAACCAGTGCTTTGATGCGTATGCCGACATGATTGTCTGGACGAAGAACAAAGACCGGAGCTGGAGTTTCGACTATACCGTTTTCGACCGTTGGGTACAGTTCATGATGGATCTGGGCATCAATAAGATGATCAACTGCTACTCTCTCCTTACCTGGAATAACCAGCTGCACTACAACGATATGGAGAAAGGCGAGCTGGTTACCGTAGAGCTGAAGGCGCAGTCGAAAGAGTATGAAGAGCTGTGGGGAGTGTTCCTGAAAGACTTTACCCGTCACCTCCGGGAAAAGGGATGGCTGGAAAAGACCAATATCGCGATGGACGAACGTGGGCCTGCCGATATGAAGGCAGCCCTTAGAGTGTTGGAACTCTATGCACCCGAGCTGGGTGTTTCGCTTGCGGATAATCACAAGAGTTACCGCGAATATCCGTGGATAAAAGATATTTGCGTGGGTGCCGGCAACAAGGTAAGCCGTGAAGAGATCGAGGCACGAAGAGCAAAAGGGCTTATCACCACTTACTACGTCTGTTGTGCCGATAAATTTCCCAACATGTTTACTTTCTCCCCTTCGGCAGAATCGGTATACGCAGCCTGGTATGCGGCTGCCCTCGATTTAGACGGATTCCTGCGCTGGGCCTATAACTCCTGGGTAGAGAACCCGCTGACCGACTCCCGTTTCCGGACCTGGCCGGCAGGAGACACCTATTTCGTGTATCCCGATGCCCGAAGCTCCATCCGGTTTGAACGACTGGTGGAAGGGATTCAGGACGCGGAAAAAATCCGGGTACTGCGGAAAAAGTACACCGGAGAGAACACGCCCGAATCCCTGAAGAAGCTGGCGCAGCTAGAAGAGGCGATTGCCGGGTTCGGCACGCTGGAACCTTCAAGCGACTGGCAGAAGAGATTGAGCGACGCCAAGAGGTTGCTGAACACGCTTTAGAACGTGACGTAAAAATGAAAAAGTACAACACGGTAATCCGCACAACGTGGGCCGGCATCGGCTCACTGGCCCTGCTGACCGCCTGCCAAAATAAAAACGAGGAGCCCCGGCAGCCGAACATTATTTACATCATGAGCGACGACCATGCCTATCAGGCAATCAGCGCTTACGGATACGGACTCAACCGGACACCCAATATCGACCGGCTGGCGAAGGAAGGTGCCCTGTTTACCCGATCGACCGTCACCAACTCCATCAGCGCCCCGAGTAGGGCTGTATTACTAACGGGCAAGCACAGTTTTGTCAATGGCAAGGTGGACAACGTGCAGCCGTTCGACTGGGACCAGCCCAACTTCCCGAAGCTCATGCAGGCCAACGGCTACCAGACAGCCATGATCGGTAAGATACACCTCGACGGTATCCCCCAGGGATTTGACTTCTCCATGGTGTTGCCCGGACAAGGCCAGTACTACAATCCCGACTTCCTGATCAACGGAAAGAAGATCCGAAAGGAAGGGTACTGCACCGATATCATCACCGAAGCTACCCTCGACTGGCTGAAAAACAAACGGGATCCCGGGAAGCCGTTCTGCGTGCTCTATCACCAGAAAGCACCGCATCGTAACTGGCAGCCGGCACCGGAGTACCTCAACCTCTTCGACGACGTCACCTTTGAGCCCCCCTCCACTTTCTTCGACAATTACGAAGGGCGGGGAAGGGCCGCAAAGGAGCAGGAGATGCAGGTCCACGGGCATGCTACGTGGGGGCACGATTTTAAAATGATCGTGGATCCGCAGGGCGACAGCACCGGATTTCACCGTGAGCTCGAGCGGTTTACGCCGCAGCAACGCGAAAAGTGGCTGGCAGCCTATACACCCAAAAACGAAGCGTTCAAAGCCAGTTACCCCCACCTCACCGACGAACAGATTGCCCGATGGAAGTACAACCGGTACATCAAAGATTACCTGCGCACCATCCAATCGGTGGATGACGGCGTGGGCCAGCTACTCGACTACCTGGAAGAGGCCGGGTTGTCGGAAAACACTATTGTGGTGTACACCTCCGACCAGGGATTTTACCTGGGCGAACACGGGTGGTTCGACAAGCGGTTCATGTATGAAGAATCGTTCCGGACACCGTTATTGATCCGCTATCCCAAAGAGATCAGGCCCGGCACCGTTGTCGACAAACTTGTTCAGAACCTCGATTTTGCACCTACCCTCCTCGATTATGCCGGCATCACTCCACCGGAAGAGATGCAAGGGGAAACGTTCCGGGAGCTGGTTGCCGGAAAAACCGACGAGTGGCGCGACGCGGTCTATTACACCTATTACGAGTATCCTTCGGTACACATGGTGAAGCGCCATTACGGCGTGGCTACTGAACGATACAAGCTGATGCATTTCTATTACGACATCGATGAATGGGAACTGTACGACCTGCACACGGATCCGATGGAGTTGAGGAATGTCTACAACGATCCCGGTTATGCCGGTGTGCGCGAAACGATGCACAAGAAACTGGAGGAGCTGCGGAGACAGTACGGGGATAGCGATGAGCTGGACAAAAAGTTTCTGAAAGAATACCTCGAGCATCAAAATTAATGCATATGAAAACAACGATCCTTTTACTGATCTTCTTCCTCACCCTCTTTCACAGCGGGGCACAACCCGTTTCTCTGCAGGAGGGCAACCGATTTCCCCAGAGGGAAAACACCCGCAGGATCATGAGTTACAACATCCACCACGGCAGGGGAATGGACGACACAGTCGATATCGAACGCATCGGAAAACTGATCCTCGCTGTCAACCCGGAAGTGGTCGGCCTGCAGGAGGTGGACAGCATGACGAACAGGAGCGGCAACATCGATATTATCCGGCTGCTCTCCGAGCAGACCGGGATGTACGCTACCTTCGGCTACTCGATCCTGCACGACGGAGGAAAATACGGCAACGGCATGCTGACTCGGGAAAAACCGGCGGCGGTGAAGAAAATCGACCTGCCCGGAGCCACTGAAGCCCGCACAGCGCTCATCGTAGAACTTGAAAAGTATGTGGTGGTCAACACCCACCTTTCCCTCACCGGGGAAGAGCGACTGCAATCGGTAAAAATCATCACCGAAGCCGTGAGCGGCTACAACAAACCGGTCTTCCTGATCGGGGATTTGAACGCAACCCCCGACTCGGCCCCCATCGAATTCCTGAGAAAAGGATGGCAGATACTTTCCAACCCCAAACAACCCACCTCACCCTCAGTCAATCCGCTCAACACGATCGATTATATATTTGGATACACAGCCAAAGGAGAGACCTACGCCAGGTACAAGGCCGAGGTGGTGGATGAACCGGTGGCATCCGACCACCGTCCCCTGTTCGCCGATATACGCCTCAAGACACCTGCATCGGAGGTGATGCGTACCATCCCTTACCTGCAAAATCCGGGAAGCGACGAGATGACCGTTATGTGGCTTACCCATGTTCCGGCGCGAAGCTGGGTGGAATACGGTACCGACAGTACCCGCCTGCAACGGGTGCGCCCCTTCCTCGAAGGAGTGATGGTAGCAAACAACAAGATCCACCGCGTACACCTGAGCGGCCTCCGCCCTGGCACGAAGTACTATTACCGGGTTGTCTCGCAGGAAATCACCCGCTATTCCAGTTACTATAAGGAGTTCGGTGATACGGTCCGGTCCGACCTGAAAACGTTTACCACCTGGAACGATAAAGCGCGGGATTTCCGGGTTATCGTCTACAACGACCTCCACAGCAACATGACGATGTTCCACAAGTTGCACGCGCTGGTAGAGGAGAAGCCGTACGATCTGGTTATCTTCAACGGCGATTGCTTCGATGACGTGGAAGTCGAGGGAGATATCGTGAACCGGCTGCTCGCCTACACGCCCCGCATTAAAAGCGATGAGGTGCCCTCCGTCTTTATTCGGGGGAACCACGAAACACGGGGCGAATACTCCCTACACCTGTGGGATTACCTCGGGAGAATGAGAGGCCGTTCCTACAGTGCTTTTTCCCTGGGGGACACCCGCTTTGTCCTTCTTGACTGCGGGGAAGACAAACCCGACAGCCACGAGGTCTATTACGGCATGAACGACTTCACGCAACACCGGATCGATCAGGCCAACTTTCTGAAAGAGGAACTGGAGTCCGGAGCCTTTACCCAAGCAACCAAACGGATACTGATCCACCACATTCCCATTTTCGGGGTGAACCCCGGCAGCTTTTCGCCCTGCTCCGACCTCTGGATACCGGTACTGAAAGGTGCACCGTTCGATATCTCCCTCAATGCCCATACTCACCGCTTCCGGGTGATCGAGAAAGGCGAAGTGGGAAATAACTTTCCCGTCATCATCGGAGGAGGGAACAAGGAGCCCGATGGCACGGTGATGGTCCTCGAGAAGAAAGGTGACAGGCTGACCGTTGAAGTGATCAATGCCTCGGGGGAGAGATTGCTGAAAAGAGTGCTCCCGGTAACCGACTAGACAGACATGACTATGAAAAATCATCAAAAACTGTTGCTGGGTGTATTGCCGGCAACCCTGGGGAGCATCCTACCTGCAGCATCCCAACCGGAAAAAGATCAAGCCGGGGCAAACCGGCCCAATATCCTGTGGATCTCTACCGAAGATTTCAGCCCCCACCTGGGGTGTTACGGCGATGAACTGGCCAGGACCCCCAACATAGACCGGCTGGCAGCAGAGGGAATACGTTATACCCATGTGTTTACAACTGCAGCAATCAGCGCTCCCTGCAGAGCCGGCATCATAACGGGCATGTATCAGACCTCCATCGGATGCATGCACATGAGAACAACGAGCTATCGCCGCTCCGTTGAGAACCCCGTTGAGTTCACAGCGGTCCCCCCGCATTACGTCAAAGCTTTTACCGAATACCTAAGGGCAGGCGGATACTATTGCACCAACAATAGCAAGACCGACTATCAGTTTGCCAAAGATCCTGTGCCGGAAAGCATCTGGGATGAGTGCGGCAATCAGGCCCACTACAAAAACCGCCCGGAAAAAGACCAACCTTTCTTCGCAGTCTTCAACTATACGGGAACCCACGAGAGCCAGAACTGGGACATTTCACGGGTGAAGACCAATCCCGACAAGGTGAAGGTTCCTCCTTACTATCCCGATACCGACATTGTCCGGCGCAACCTTGCCAGGATGTACGACAATACCGCTCGACTCGATTCGGTCGTAGGCAGGCTGCTGGACGAACTGGAGAAAGAGGGGTTGGCGGACAATACCGTAGTCTTTTTCTGGGGAGATCACGGCGACGGACTCCCCCGGGCCAAAAGGTGGTTGTACGATTCAGGGTTAAACATCCCGCTAATCATCCGTTTTCCCGGCAGGCGGGATGCGGGATCGGTCAACGACGACCTGATCTCGGCCATCGATCTCGGCCCGACGGTTCTCTCGCTTAGCGGCATCCCCGTCCCCGTTCACATGCAGGGATTGCCCTTTCTGGGGCCACAGGCCGGAGCCCCCAGGGAGTATGTCTTCGCAGCACGCGATCGGGTGGATGAGTCGTACGACATGATGCGCTCCGTCCGCAACAAGAAATACCTCTACATCCAAAACTACTACCCCAATGAGCCTTTCGCTATTTGGGTTCCCTACCTCAACCGGATGCCGATCATGCAGGAAGTGATGCGCCTCAATGCGGAAGGCAAGCTGACCGTTCACCAGAAAAAATGGATGGCAGACAGCCGGCCGCCGGAAGAGCTCTACGATGTGGAGGCTGACCCTTTCCAATTGAACAACCTGGCCGAAAACCCGGAATACAGGGGAGTGCTCGATGAGATGCGCCTCCAACAAAAGCGGTGGAGAGAGGAAACCAACGACATGGGGTTACTCAACGAGTCGGAAATGATTGAGCAAATGTGGCCTGGCGGGAAACAACCGGTAACGGATAAGCCCTACTTCGTTGTGAATGCGGAAGAGGACCGGGGATTGAAAAACTACCGGGAAGGAGGGACCTACACACTCCCGATGTCCTTGTCGTTCTATTGCCCCACACAAGGTTCTTCCATAGTGTATACTACAGAAGAAGGCGATTCTCCTCGCTGGAAGCTGTATGCCGGGAGTCTCAGGCTGACAGAGGGGACGCATACCATCCGGGTAAAGGCCGTCAGGTACGGATACAGATCCAGTGAAGAACTGACGGGAAAATTTACGATTTTACCTCGTAGAAACCCCTGAGCATCCCTTTTCACCTTTTAAGCCATCCCATGAACCCCTTCTTTTCTTTCTTTGCGGGAACAGGAGTATTGCTTATAAAGGCTTCAAACGAGCACTCTCCCCTCACGGTAGCTTGCACCGCCCCGTAGATTATTCCCCAATCGGGGAGTCCTCCTAAATTACGATCATCGATAAACAAATCTGCCTTTAATTTGCGAGGAGAGGCTTCCCGGTTTTCTTCGGGATAATTCGCGTTTGCTGCAAAAAAGTAAATGCCGTTTTGTTCGCAATAATCAATGGCTTCCTGTAACAACTGCCCTTCGCGTACCGTCCAGAGAAGGAGCCGGTGTCCGTCGTTGTGAAGCATGCGAAGGGTCTCGATGGCAAAAGGAATGGGTCTCCCTATTTTTGGATAAGCGTGCTCAACAATGGTCCCGTCAAAATCAACCGCAATAATCATGTCAACCGTTTCTTAATTTTAACGGTAAATATACACATTCTTTTTTTCCCTTCTGTTTTTTTGGCATAAAATGAAAACCTCCGGTACGTACTGGACGTTCCGGAGGAAATTTCGAGGGCTGTGGTCCCACTTGAACCACAACCATAGAACAAGAGAGAAAAATAAAACATTTAAAAACAATATAACTGGCACAAATATAATGTATTAAATAAAATAATGAATTAATCTAATATAAATTTGTTCGCTTATGTTTTGTTTATTTGTACATATTTTGTACATTTACAGTACTAAAGAACTAAAGACATGGCAAACGTAAATTTTGAATATCGCTCAAAAAAAACACCTGCAAATTTAAATTTGAGATTCACTCACAAAGTTAAAGATGAGTTTATTTCAATAAGGGCTCAAATTGATGACCCAAAGAGCAAATGCAATATTGAAAAATCATTCTGGCAGGATTGTAAAGCAGGCAGGAATTTCAGAGACACCGATAAAGCAAACAGAAAAACCGAACTGGAAGCCGAGTTAAAGAGCCTCGAAAAACACGTTTTAAGCGCTTATGAGGAAGCCAAAGAGATTAACAGGGATTGGCTCAAAGGTGCAATTAAAAGCTATTACAACCCACCTAAAGAGGAAATAATACCAACAACGCTACTGGCATACTTTGAGTATTACTTAAACGTAAGAAGCCGTAAGCTAAAACAGAATATTGCTAATTGGAAAAAGCATGTATCAATAAAAAACATGGTTATTAATTTCATTGAGTATCAAAGAGAGGAAAAAGGTTTTCCAAGTGATGACATTCAGATTAAACAGGTAGATGATGAGTTTGTCCACTTATGGACCGAGTACGGCATCAACCAGAATTATGAAGTCTCAACTATTAAGAAAGGGTTTAACATCATTAAAACCGTTCTAAAGCACGCAAAACATCATAATGGCATTGAGCTAAATCGTGCATTTGATTTTCTCAAAATAGATTTAGAGAGTGATGAACTGCCAAAGATATGGTTAACCTTTGAGGAGCTCAAAAAGATAGAAACCGTAACAGGATTAAATGAAAACCAAGAGACAGCCAGAGACTGGCTTATTATTTCATGCTACACAGGGCAAAGAGTAAGCGACTTCATGCGGTTTAATGATAGTATGGTTAAAAAAAGAGGCAAAGTAGAGTTTATAGAGTTTAAGCAAGTTAAGACTGGTAAACAAATGGCAGTGCCAATTTTGCCAGAGGTTAAAGCCATACTGGATAAGAGAGGCGGTAAATTTCCAAAACGATTGACAGCCCAAAAGTATAACAATTTTGTAAAAGAGGTTTGTTTAAGAGCAGGCATCACTAATAAGATGAAAGGTAAGATTACAAAGGTTTTACCAGATGGGAAAATTAGAGGGGTTATAGGTACCTACAAAAAACATGAGCTGATAACATCGCACGTAGGCAGACGCTCATTTGCTACTAACTACTATGGCAGAGTACCAACTGCATACATTAAGACCATTACAGGGCACGCAACCGAAGCGATGTTATTAAAATACATCGGCAAAGCAGACCCTGGCGCAGAACAAGACATTTACAAAGCATTTACAGCCAAAACCCCAAGGTAACCGCAAGGATAGCAGGAGCAGAACAAGACATTTACAAAGCATTTACAGCATTAAAATAAATATTACAGCTATGGGAGCCAAAGAAAAGTTAGAAAGACAGCTAAATGACAACCCTGAATTAAAGAAACAGTTTGATGTTTGGGGTGCAGGAATAAGAGAATCAATATCAAAAAAGAAAGGAATATTAGAATCTGATTACACTAAAATTGCTGAACAATATGAGGCTTATTTAAGGAAGGAAGCGAAAATTTTACCTATCAATTTTGAAGAATTCTTCTCATGGATTGCAAAATGTAGATACCCTGATGAACCGTTTGGAGCTTTAAAAATTCAAGAAAATGATTTTAAACTTTTTCATGAATTTAAGGAGCGAAAATATAATACAACCGATTGGAACGAAAACAAAGAATGGTTGTTTTTAAACAATCAATCACAGGGCAGTAACCCCGATAGTAAAGGAAGTAAACACAAAAAACAAATGAATTTAGACAGGTTAGACAATCTTATGAACCAAGCATTCAGAGAACTATTTGACAGGTTTAAATCTGATTTAAAGGAGTTTGTACCTAATTATAGTAAAATGCAAATATCGGCACTTGCAAGCGTTATTTATGATAGTGATATATTACATAAAAAAACAAGACCTGAAAACTTTAAAAACTGGCAAAAACAGTTTTGTGATATACTGGGAGTTGAGGAAAGCACTTACAAACCCTCAAACATAGAAGAAGAGAAAAAAGAGAAAATGAAAGACACTTACTACTATCTTTTTGGGTAGCATTTACCTGAAATTTACTTCTGATTTACCTGCATTTACCTGCAAAAATACTAAGCCGTTGTTATTCAATGGCTTTTTTTATACCCTATTTACCTGAAACAGGTAAACCAACACGCTGAATAACAAGCTATTATCTTTGTTTTAATACTAATTCGTTCGGTATATCTGAACATAAAATATTAAAGCAAATGGATAATATTATTAAAGAAGTACAGGCACCAGAAACACCAACTTTTGAAACACTGCCAAAGTATGTAGGTGAAATTCTGAACCGAGTTAACAGAATTGAAAGCAAACTAAACATTGAAGTGCAGGAGCCTCAACAAGAGGAGTTATTTTCTGAATTCATACCAAAAAGCGAGGTTAGGGGTAAGTTTGCCAGTAGCTCGACTTTGTGGAATTGGGAGAAAATGGGCAAGTTAAACAGTTACGGAATTGGAGGCAAGAGGTTTTATAAACGTTCCGAACTTGAAAGTTTGATGCAACCTATTAAAAATAGAGGAGGTGCACAATGAAAAACACTTCAAATATGCACCTACCCGAGAACCAAAGACGAAGTAAAGATACTCAAAATCTTTACAATAAAAGGCATAAGAGGCAAAAACTCGCAGTCAAAGCAAGCGCTCATCTGGATAAGCTGGTTTACGATGTATTCCTAAAAGAAAGCTCAACTACTAACATGGTAGTGGATAAACTAAATAACAGGTACACTTATAATGAGGTAAGAAGCTCAATATTAAGACTGGTTGAAAGACGCTTTATTGGCTACTGGGGTACTAACTATTGCGAGGTAACAGGGCATAAAGCATGGTATCTGTACGTACGAGACAGTGAGCTGAAATATACACCCATTAAATCAAATAGCCATGCAAGATAATAACAACTTTGTAGAGCTTCTGGGGGCTGATATTGCTAAGAATGAACAGCTACTCAAAGAACAGCCAATAATCGCACCACAGCCGTATAATGGGGCTGATTTTGGATACAATAAGGGGCTATCTGATGAGCAGATACAGGAAATTGCAAAAGCCTCAAAGCTGGATTTAAAAACTGATGCGGAAAAACCACCTCACTGTTTATGGATTGACGGACAGCCAGTTTTTGGATTAGGAGACTCTTCCACCACAATAGGTAAAGCAAAGAGCCGTAAAACCTTTGCGACAGGTTTACTTGTAGCCTCACTTGTAGGTAATACGGACATACAGGGCAGAATAAGAGGAGGATTGCCAGAGGATAAACGAACGGTTATCCTATTTGATACTGAACAAAGCAGTTACTATGCTCAAAGGAGTGCAAGGCGTATTTATGGACTACTGGATAAAAATTATTATCATGATACATTACCAAACTTTCATGTTTACTCACTAAGACCATTTACACCACAAGAAAGACTTCAGATAATTGAATATCTGATTTACAATACCCCAAATTTGGGATTTGTGGTTATAGATGGGATTCGCGACTTAATAACCTCAATAAATGATGAGGAGCAAGCCACCATGATAACCAGTAAGCTACTTAAATGGAGCACTGAAAGAATGATACATATTAATTGCATCCTTCACATGAACAAGGGTGACAATAATGCACGTGGACACGTAGGCACTGAATTAATGAATAAGAGTTTGACGGTTTTAGGGGTGAATAAATTAGAAAAGAATGAGGATTATTCAACAATTGAGCCAATAGCTACCAGAGACAGGGAGTTTAAACCTATTGTTTTTGGCATTGATGAGGAGGGATTGCCTTACATTTTATCTGATAATGATGCTGATGCACTTAAAACAGAGACAGGCAGGGAAAAAGCTAAACAGCCGACCGATTGGGATAACGAACAGCACGCAGGCATACTTGAACGGATGTTCACAAAGGAGCCTCAAATGAAATACGGTGATTTTGTTCTGGCGGTTGAAAATGCTTATGATATTGTAGAGAAGAGAGCAAAAAATTTTGTTGCACACTTTAAAAGCGAGGGTTTAGTCAAATGGGAAAAAAAGGGAAATGCTACAATATACTCAATGGTTTAATCAATGGGGCAACAGTATGGTTCAGTGCACCCCTTTATATAGGGGGGTGCCCTAACCTGCACCATACCTTTGGGTTAGGTTCTTTTCTATGGGGCGCACCAACCTGCACCAAACGCAAACCCTTTACAGGAGCCATGTTTAACTTTTGATAATTATTAAAATGATGTACAAACAGCCATATTTGAGACCCTATACAGGAAAAGAGAGCAGAACTGTTTGCCCTCAATGTAAAAAAAGTAATTCATTTACTTTGTATTTAGATGGAAACACTGGGCAACCAATAAGCCCCATAGTTGGAATTTGTAACCATGCTAATAGTTGCGGCTATCACTACCCACCAAAACAATATTTTATTGATAATCCACAAAGAGGAGGTTTTGAACCAAGACCAACAAGAGTAATACAGCGACCACAGCGACCAAAACCGATGGGATTAATTCCGATTGAGTACCTCGATAGAACACAAAGCACTGATAGCAATTTTGTGTATTTCCTCACTGGATTATTTAAGAGCCTCGACAATAGTATTTCCATTGAGGAACTTTGCAGAACCTACAAACTGGGAGCGACTAAAGATAAGAGAGTGATATTCTGGCAAATTGATATTAACGGCAATGTAAGAACTGGTAAGATAATGCAATACAACCCCACCACAGGCAAGAGAGTGCACAATGCAAGCGGTGCCATTGATTGGATACATAACACGCTTAAAAGAGCTGATAAACTGCCAGATGATTATAATTTAAAGCAGTGTTATTTTGGTGAACACCAACTCAATGAACAGCCCGATAAAATTGTAGCAATTACAGAGGCAGAAAAAACGGCAGTTATAGGAAGTGTTCTATATCCCCAACTAATTTGGTTAGGGGCTGGAGGTGTTGCCGGCTTGACGGTTGAAAAATCAAAAGTATTAAAAGATCGTTCTGTTATATTATACCCTGATTTAAGTAAATCTGAACTACCAAAGAAGGAACAAGCCTTTGAGATCTGGACAAAAAGAGCAAATGAAATAAGGCAGACATACGGTTGTAAGGTTGTTGTTTCTGATATTCTGGAAAAGAACGCAACTGATGAGGAAAAAAGAAGCGGTTTAGATATTGCAGACTATCTTATAAAACAGATGAGGCAGGCACCCGACCAAGTGAAAGTATTTCAACAGCCACCTATTGAAGTAAAAGCACCCGGTCCGATTGTAGTTGCTGAAATAGTGAAGCCACAACCGCACCCGATTAGAGAAAATGAACCAAAGATGTTGACTGATACCTCCGCCACATCAAACAGGATAAGCGGGCGAGATAAAAGGGCGCAAGGTAATTGGGATGGTCGTATAATGAAGCTGAAAGCGTTCTTCAATTCAATTGATTTGCCGAGTGGTGAAATTAGACTTTCAGAAAGTGAAGTTATAACCGATGTTCAAAAATTCATTACCTCACATTTGTCGTACGTGAAGCGATACAATGGAGACATAACTTTTGAACCGTATTTATTGAGATTGGAGAAAATGAAAAATATATTAGATGTATAATTTATAAAAACAAAAAGATAGAATTTAAATTAATATAAATATTAGCATCATGAGAGAAAAATTTACATTTCATAGATTGATTAATGAAGATGGAGAAAATGCAAACCTATCCGATATAATAGGTTGGTTTAAACCGATTGCAGTATTCAAGACTGATAAAACGAGCAATTACTACATTATTCTATTTCATGATTTAAGCGAGCGTGTACCAAAGAAAAGATTTGCAAAGGTTGGTACTACTTCATTTCATAAAATGATTAAGGAGCGCAAGCGGGAGTATATCTGGTTAATGGCAAGGGATAGAACCAAGGTAAAATATACGGGCGGTAAAACTTCAATTCCTGATTATCAAAAATCAATAACAGTTGAATTTCACCACCCAATAGGCACGTGTTATAGTAACACAATGTAACACAAAGGATTATGATATAATATTGGTAAACAAATAATTAATTTACATTTTAAATTTTATAGCTATGGCATTTACAGAAAACAGGGAGTTAGCAAGTAGGGCGGGCAAGTTGGGTACTCGCAAGGGCGTACCGAACCGAACCACGCAACAAGTAAGAAAGGCGTTTCAACTACTGGTTGAGAACAACTTACCAAAGATGCAGAAAGATTTAGATTCATTGGAGCCAAAAGACAGGATTAAATTCATGCTTGACATGGCTAAGTTTATTTTGCCTCAACTTCAGTCAATTAGTATTGACGATTTGAGAGAGCAGGAGGCACAGGGATTTAATGTATTGACTATTAATTTAAAAAATGGAAGTGATGACAGCAACAGTATTTAATTTCATTCAGACAGCCATTTGCTGGAGTTTTGGGCTCATATTTATTTGTAGAGTAGTCTCACTAATAAAAAAAGAGATAAGGGTTCACAGGGCACGAAAAGCGTATAATAATATGATTAATGAATTTAACGAGACAATTAGAAAAGATTTAGAGAAAATTAAACTCGCTAATCGAAATACATAAAAGAAAAGTAATGCTACTTTTTTAATGATTACAGCAAGAGTAAAAAAATGGCAACTTTCGGCAACTTTTGGCAAACATTCTGAACTACTCAAATGGGAAAAATGGGAGTATCTAAATTTAATCGTTTTTCAATCTACTAAGAGAATTATTTAATCGTCATTTTCAGAGCGACAGGGAGATTTTTTTAATCTACAAAACAACCAATAAAAGGGTAAGTTTAGGGTAATGGTTGGGCGAGATTAGGGCGAGTAAAAACGGCGAGTTTACGGGGAGGTGAATGGCGTAAATGGCACTAAAATAATTTACAAACAGGATAAATAAATATAACAATAATATAATAAAAATATGAAGCAAATTGAGATTAAAACACCGATGGAGTTATTCACTTTTGTAGATGAATACTTTGAGAGCATGACAGAAGAGGACAAATCACAGTTATTACGTGAAGTATTGGGGAGTAGCTGGCTGGTTGTATTTTGTCACATGGGCGTTTGTAAAACCAACATAGCAGATTTAAAGCTGGAGTTTGGAGCAATCTTATATGATGACTTTAATAAAAATGATTGTCGACTGTTAACCCCTTTGTCTGATTCCTTTGATAGGAAGTTTATTGAGCCACTAAGCAGACCTACCACACCCGGGCAGCTGGAGTATATCAAATGGCTAAGGGAGTGCAGAAATGACCTATCTTTTGCCAAGAGGAATTATGAAGCAGAAGATTACCCCGACCATGTTAAAAAATATTTGGGTATGAAGTAAAAACGTTCTTTATTTCAATTAAGCCACTTCAATTATTGAGGTGGTTTTTTTGTATGTTCAATAGGGATTAATTTCAGTTTTGATACATTCAAATAAGCCCTATTTTGGGCTATCTGGAAGCTACATGTACATATTTTGTCCAAATTAGAGCGAACAAAAAAGGCAAACAGCTTATTTACAGCCGTTTACCTTTTTTAAAAGTGGTCCCACTTGGGCTTGAACCAAGGACTCCCTGATTATGAGTCAGGTGCTCTAACCAACTGAGCTATGGGACCTTTTCGACAGTTCTTGCGTCGAAAGCGGGTGCAATATTACTACTTTTTTTGCAAATTACCAAACCGGAATGCATTAAACTGATCGGAATAAAAGAAAAATGTTTAATTGAAAAGATTAATGATTTTTTCACACTTATTATTCTTACAATAGTTCGTTAAAAATATAGTTTAGAGTCACGCAGCAATGGCTGCAAACTCAATGAGTTCCTTGACAAGTTTATCATTTAATCTTCTGTTCGGTTTAATGCCAGACACGCAAATAAATCGTTCAAGCAAGTAGGCATTGTGTATCATTGTTTTACATGATGCCATCGAAAAGGGGATGCCTCTCTCCTTTGCCAGTACCTTTGCCAGGTTGACTGAGGTAAGTGATGCATTAAAGTTGAACGATAGCTTTGCCACGTCCCTTGCCTGCGATTGCATCAGTCCGGTGAAGCCTTTGGCATCCCTGAAGCAAAACTCGATCTGAAAACGGGTGCGGTAAAATTCTATGACATCTTTTCCACTCATCTCAGGATTGGTAGAGAAGAACAGTTTTGGTTTTTTCCCATCTTTGAAATACCAGATGACAAGCCTGACCATCTGTTTAAGTGATTTGGAATAGGCTACCAGGGTGTAGAGATCACCGTTGTCAATGTTGATCTTTTGCACTCTGGTTGTATCCAGGTTGGCCAAGTCAATCTTCCCGTCGTAGAGTTTAGGCCTGCCTTTCTTTCCGGTTGGTTTTTGCAGTGTTGGATAATAGAGTGCGGCGTCATCCCTGAAACGGCTGACCAGGTCAAACTTCATCTCTTGCAGACCCATAACGAAGTTGTTCTTTGCGAAGTAGGCATCGGCAACCACGTGACGGCTTGCCCGATGGAGTTTCTCCTGCATCGATTCAAGGACCAGCAGGTACCAGTCGATCAGGTTGGCCTCGCGACTCTCCAGGGTTTGACGGTCCGGGGTCTGAACCGCCTGTAGACTGATGCAATCCTTGTTGTCAATGTCGATAAGGCCAACACCCAGGATTTCCAATCCTCTTTTCGCCTGACCGGCTGCACCCGACCAGAAGTAACCAATCCAAGGGGTATTCTTTCCTGATTTGGATATATAACTGGGATCAATGGCAATGGCCTTGCGGTCTCCGGTTAATACCCTATCAGACAAGGATAAGTTAAACTCCAGCCAATCAAAATCCTTCGAGAAGTTCTGGCGGAATCGCTGTTCACACGACTTGCCATATCTCCCTAATTGTAGGAAATTAATCCTCCCGGGAATGACCAGATACAAAATAAGCGTCTCCATAAGGAATGATTTGAAACTTTTGTTTAACTTCGTAGCTAGTTCACCAAGAACATCACTACAGATACCTCTATATTGGTTAAGTATGCTGGTTTTATCCATCTTTATTAGGCTTTCGTCAGCTATAAAGATACTGATAATCAGCTACTTAACCATCTTTTTTATGTTAAATTATGTTATGTAAATCATTGAATTTTAATTAGTTAATTGAATATTTACCGAAGTATTGATTCTTATTTTTACACCGCATAAAATGCAGAAACAAAAAAATAAGATCACAACTTCAAAAACAAAAAAAATGGAAGAATTAACATTCCGCGTAAAAGCGCACAGTGAAAATCCCACAAAAACTGTGGTAAAAGCGAGAACTTTTAAGATGATTATAGACGAACCTACCGATCTGGGAGGAACAAACGATGGCCCAAACCCGGTTGAATACGTGTTGGCCGCTTTATCCGGTTGCCTTAACGTCATGTGCCATATTGTGGCCCAGGAAATGAATATAAAACTCAAGGGAGTAGAAATAAAAATATCGGGAGCATTGAATCCGGAGAAATTGTTTGGAAAAGAGACCGAAAATCGTGCGGGTTATAAATCGATACATGTAGAAATCAAGCCCGACACCGATACCGATAAAGATACATTACAGAAATGGATACAAACGGTTGAAGCACGTTGTCCGGTTAGCGATAACCTGACTAATCCTACACCGGTACATATAGCTTTGGCATAAAGAGGCCCTTACGGCTCTATCCAGTCCCCGTTATCCTTGATCAGCTGGATTAGGTGTTCTACGGCTTCCTCCTGTGGAATATTTTTCTCCACCAGTTCTTTCTTCCTATAGAGCGATATCTTACCGTGTTCTGCCCCCACGTAACCATAATCTGCATCGGCCATCTCACCCGGACCATTCACAATGCAACCCATCACCCCGATCTTCAGGTGTCTCAGGTGAGAGAAATGTTTCTTTACCAGCGCTACAGTCGTCCGCAAGTCGAAAAGCGTGCGTCCGCAGCTGGGACAAGAGATAAACTCCGTTTTGCTGGTGCGTACACGGGCAGCCTGAAGAATGCCAAAGGCATAGGAGTCGAGTTCGGCAATATCGATTTTCCCCGTGTTGGATATCATGATCCCGTTACCGAAACCATCCAGCAGAACAGTTCCAAAATCAATCCCCCCTTTAACCTGGATATCCTCTGCCACGTCTTCCGAATAACTGCGCTGCAGCACTACCGGAATATCACAGTGTCCGTTCAGCAATTTATGGAAAAATGCTCGCTGCTCTCCCACTCCGTTCACGTGGCTGGTCTGGAGTATAACGACCAACTTTTCCGTGTTTTTCAGCACGGATAAAACTTCATCTGTCAGTTGTGGATAGGAAAGTTGTAGAAACTTGACTGCCGCCTGGCACTCCTTGATATCCGAAATATTTCCGGCAGTAAACATCGGGAAGTTATCGATCCTGTCTTCCCAGTTTGGGAAATCTACTATTGACTTCATCCCTTTGGGAAAATTACCGGGAACGTTGTCACCCACGTATATGTAATCTGGAATGAAATGCGGATTGATCGACATGTCGGCTATTGCATTTCTGTCGGAGATAACCACCGGAACAAATCCTCCACCGATATTTCTCACGGCACGCGTTTCTCGTTTGTCCGTAGAGAAGGGGGAGAATCCGGGATAGAGTTCACCCAATATGGGCTTATGTCCTTCTCTCTTCGCCACATAGTCTACTATTTTTCGGGCTACGGGGACTTCCGCTTCGGGATCTTCGCTCAGCGACACCCGGACGGTATCGCCCAAGCCGTCGGAGAGCAACGCTCCGATACCTACAGCCGATTTCATTCTCCCGTCTTCACCATCACCTGCTTCGGTCACACCCAGATGCAACGGAAAATGGATATTTTCCTTATCCATTCTGTCTACCAACAAACGAACGGCTTTGGTCATTAGCAATGTGTTAGACGCTTTCATCGATATAACAATATCGGTAAAACCTTCATCCAGAGCGATACGCAGGTACTCCATGCAGGATTCTACCATCCCTTCTGGGGTGTCACCAAAACGGGTCATGATCCGGTCCGATAGTGATCCGTGATTGACACCGATCCGCACCGCTGTACCGTGTTCTTTACAAACCTGTAGGAAAGGAACTACCTTGGAACGGATCTTTTCCAATTCCTGTACATACTCCTCATCGGTATATTCCACTACGGCAAACGTTTTTTGCTTGTCGACGAAGTTCCCGGGATTGATACGTACTTTTTCGGCAACGGTAGCTGCCACGTGCGCAGCACGCGGATTAAAATGAATGTCAGCCGAAAGCGGCGTACTGTATCCTTTTTCCCTTAATTGCTGATGAATAAGTCTTAAGTTTTCCGCTTCACGAACACCTTGCGTGGTTAACCGGATCAGGTCGGCTCCCGCGGCGATAATCCTTTCGCATTGAGCAACACTGCCTTCGGTGTCGAGAGTGTTGGTATTGGTCATTGTTTGCACAACAACCGGATGATTCCCGCCCATGGTGATGTTTCCAATATGTACATCGATGGTTGGACGGCGGTGATAATTGAAATAATCCATTATAAATTGTTTTACGTGAGAAATAAACGCCCGAACTGCGCAAATGTTTAGAGTATTTCAATCCAGTATCCGTCCGGATCAACGATAAAATACAAACCCATGGATTCATTTTCATAACACACACAGCCCATTTCTTTGTGATAGGCTCTTATCCGATCGTAATCTCCCGCTACCCGTACACACAGGTGCTGCTCATTGTCGCCCATGTTGTAAGGCCTGTCCCAATCCCGTAGCCAGGTCAGTTCAAGGGTAAAACCGGTTTCACCGTCGCCCAGATAAACCAGGACAAACGATCCATCAGAAGCTTCTTTTCTTCTCACCTCTTTCAAACCCAGAGCCTTATCATAAAACTCGATACTTCTCTGAAGATCAAACACATTGATATTGTAATGATCAAATCTGCTTTTAATTTTCATATTGTTTTTAAACTGTTTATTCTGTTGGAACCCGGAACCAATATACCGGAAACCCCGCGCCTGTTGTAAGCGCTAATGACTCCTTTTTATAATTCAAACGACTGTCCTTTTTTATACACGTTGAGATAGGTGCAGTTCTGCAATCGGGCGTACCGGCTGAATGCATTGACTTTTTCGTAATTTTCTCCAAAATGCATGGGCAGAAAATAATCAGTAGATATCCTGTTGACCAACTGTTCCGCTCCACGCATGTAGTCCCTTCCCAACCGGGGATCAACGGGAAACATCGCCAGATAAAGCTGATCTACATTTTCCGCCAGCAGTTCCAGCTGACAAAGATAACTATTTTCATAACCCGTGGACTCAAGCAGGGGAACTTCTTCATTCCAGTGCCAATTGTTGAGATCTCCGGCATGAAAAAAGCGCTTCCCCGAGACATTGACCACAAACGATCCTCCGGTATCTGTGGAACCGAATGCTTTTACTTTTATCCGGTTGTCTTCGTACTCCTCTAGTTTATCGAGAAAAACGATGTTTTGATAAACCAATATCTCCCGGCTATCCATCACCTCTTTTGAAAAAATATACTTCACGTTTGTCTTGTTTAACCCCCATTTCAATATTTCCGGATTGAAGTGATCGGGATGTGAATGGGTACAGAAAACGTATAGGTCCTCCGGCTTTTCAAGCAGGTAATCACTTATCCAAAAACGTCCGTCGTCTCTTTTTTCGTCTTTGTAAAAATCGAAAACGATTGAAAAACCATCAAATTCAAGCAGATAACAACTGTGAAAAATATAGGTGACTGTCATAATTTACATCTTAACTTATCTTTATAACAATTCTACGGAATTTTGTTCATCTTAAGGGCTATAAAATTTGATAAAAACTGTAAAAAGCATACCTTTGTGAATGAGTGCCTAGTGAATGATGAAAAGGTAAAAAATGGGCAAAAAAACGTAAATGGGGAATTTATCACCGTTTGTTTTATTAGCTCAAGTATTCTTCTGCATAAACCTTAATTCTGCTTAATTTTGGTTTTACCTATGTTTAATTTCAACAAAAATTCATTCAAAAAGTTATGAAAAAGTATTTAGCAGAAATGATCGGTACGATGGTACTGGTGTTGATGGGCTGCGGAGCAGCCGTGTTTGCAGGTGCTGGCCAGCCTTTCGACCCGGTAGGGACATTGGGCGTAGCCTTTGCGTTCGGACTCTCTGTAGTGGCCATGGCTTACACTATCGGCAGTATTTCGGGATGCCACATTAACCCCGCTATCACGTTGGGCGTTTTGTTGACCGGCCGGATGAGCGGGAAAGATGCGGGATTGTACATTGTATTCCAAATTATAGGCGCCATTTTAGGCTCTGCTATTCTTTGGTTTTTGGCAAAAGAATCGGGCTCAACCACTACGCTTACGGGTGCTAACGGTTTTGCAGAAGGACAAATGGCTCAGGCTTTCGTTGCAGAAACGATATTTACCTTTATTTTTGTTCTGGTTGTGCTTGGAGTTACAGCAAAAAACGGACTGAACAAGTTTGCCGGCCTGGCGATAGGCCTTGCATTGGTGCTGGTACACATCGTTTGTATTCCCATCACGGGGACTTCCGTTAATCCAGCGCGAAGCATCGGACCGGCTATCTTCCAAGGAGGTGCTGCACTTGCTCAACTTTGGGTGTTCATCGTAGCGCCTTTTCTGGGTGCAGTTATCGCAGCCTTCGTCTGGAAAGGAATTACCGTTGAAAACGAAATGGAAACAACCTGAATCGCATGATTCACCTTGCAGAAACCTTATTTTTGAGTAAAAAGCACAAAATAAGGCGAGGGAAAGAACATATTTGATCTTTATTTGTTTAGATGTTTATAAGTTTGCACATTATTTGTACTTTTGTGCAGTTTTTTATTTCATAAACAAAAAGTCAAAATGAATCACAATTTATTAAAAGGCAAAAGAGGCATTATTTTTGGGGCGTTGAACGATCAGTCCATCGCTTGGAAAGTGGCCGAACGAGCCGTTGAAGAAGGGGCAACCATCACATTGTCGAATACTCCTGTTGCCGTGCGGATGGGAGACACAAACAAACTGGGCGAAAAGCTCAATGCCGAGATTCTTCCTGCCGATGCTACCAACGTAGAAGACCTGGAAATGGTTTTTGCTAAATCGGTAGAGATACTGGGCGGAAAAATTGATTTTGTACTTCACTCCATAGGCATGTCGCCCAATGTGCGTAAAAAGCGCACGTATGACGACCTCGATTACGATTTACTGAACAAGACACTGGATATTTCAGCCATCTCCTTCCATAAGATGTTGCAGGTAGCCCGCAAGCTGGATGCTATTCAGCGGGGAGGTTCCATCCTTGCTCTCACTTACGTTGCCGCACAGCGCGTATTTTACGGCTACAACGATATGGCGGATGCCAAAGCGTTGCTGGAATCGATAACGCGGAGTTTTGGCTATATTTACGGCCGCGACAAAGGGGTTCGGGTGAACACCATTTCACAATCGCCGACCATGACCACTGCCGGAAGTGGAGTAAAAGGGATGACCGACCTGATGGATTTCTCCGAAAGAATGGCTCCCATCGGAAATGCCGACGCGGACGATTGTGCCGATTACTGTGTAGTGATGTTTTCCGACCTCACCCGCAAGGTAACCATGCAAAACCTGTACAACGACGGAGGATTCTCCAGCATGGGGATGAGCCTCAGGGCAATGAAACAGTACAGCAATGGCCTTGATGAAAACACGACGCTTTCAGACAGTGAAAGTTGAGGCAGGCTCCCATAAATGACAATTTAATAGCTTCGGACAGTGTATCGAAGCTATTTTTTTATATTTTTGTGTTCGTTATGCTACTGAAGATATACAATGAGAATCCCAATCCGAGAGAGATTGAGAAGGTAGTTTCGGCCCTGAGGGACGGCGGCATCGTGGTCTACCCTACCGATACGCTTTACGGGATGGGTTGCGATGCGCTGAACGTGCGTGCCGTAGAAAAAATCTGTGACCTGAAAGGGATCAATCCGCAGAAAAGCAACCTCTCCATCATCTGTAACGACCTGAGCGCCATCAGTGAATACGCCCGGGTAGATACGCCCACATTCAAGCTGATGAAGCGAAACCTGCCGGGACCTTTCACCTTTATCCTACCCACCACATCGTCACTGCCTAAGATCTACAAAAACAAGAAAACAGTAGGGATCCGTATACCCGATAATCCGGTAATCCGCGAAATTGCCCGGATGCTCGGAAACCCTGTCCTCAGCACCTCGGTAAAGGACGAAGGAGAGGAGATCGAATACACTACCGATCCCGACCTTATCCACGAGAAATGGAGCGACATTGTCGATATCGTTATTGATGGCGGATTTGGTGGGATTGAACCCTCTACCGTAGTGGACTGCACTTCCGATGAGCCGGTGATCGTGCGTCAGGGAAAAGGAGTGTTAAATCTTTAAAATATCGACTTCCCGATTAAAATCTTCGTTACTTTCGCAGTCAAATGTTCGTTACAATAAAAAAGCCAACCCTATGAAAAAACTAGTTGCACTCTTTTCGATCCTCGCCACCCTGATGATTGTGGTTTCCTCTTGCGAGACCAAAGATCCGATCGTTGAGAAAGGAACGCTGCAATCGGCAACATATAACCCCGCCACCAAGTCATTCACCCTCACTTACAGCAGCGGACAGACCGAAACGGTAAATGCGGTGGTTGATGACAAGACCGATCCTCCAACAGCCACTGCGACACTGAAGGACGGAACCGTAATTTATGCCGGGGATGCCACCGTAGCCGGAGCGGCAACCATAGCCAAAGAGATCAATATAGTAAGCCAGTTTGTTTACGACGGTATGTCGCTCTATTACTTCTGGGCGGATGAAGTGAAAAACAAAAAGCCCACCGTTGCAGATGTCAATCCTGAAAATTATTTTTACAAGATCCTCAACAGTACCGATACGCAACACGGCTGGTCGTGGATCACCGACGATGTAAATGCCCTTTTAGCGGATTTCTCAGGCAAATCATTATCGTTTGGATACAATATTGGTTTTATAATTATTAATAATGTTGTTTATGCATACATTAAATATGTATATGACAATACTCCGGCTGCCAAAGCGGGTTTAAAAAGGCTGGATTTAATAGGAAAACTAAATGGGCAGCTCATTTCAACTGAACAACGAGGTACATATACTTATGTTAGCGACAAAGACATGAATCTGCTTTATGGCAACA
Organism: Petrimonas sulfuriphila; assembly: GCA_038561985.1. Classification (NCBI taxonomy): domain Bacteria; kingdom Pseudomonadati; phylum Bacteroidota; class Bacteroidia; order Bacteroidales; family Dysgonomonadaceae; genus Petrimonas; species Petrimonas sulfuriphila. The sequence goes on from CP073276.1 coordinate 1,144,883, forward strand.
GCAGGGTTAGTTTTTCAATTTATAAATTTTCTGATAATAATATTATTCTGGACAAAGAAGTGTCCATCACCCCTGATGAGAGTGAGAAAGATCCTGTTCTTTACGAGAATATCTATACCGTAGGCGATAAGAAAGTAGGCTACCTGTTTTACACAAATTTCTATGACAATTTCAACTATCGCTTATTTGAGGCTTTCAACAAATTTAAACAAGCGGGTATAACTGATTTGATATTAGATTTGCGTTATAACACAGGAGGATCTGTATCATCGGCCATTTATCTAAGTTCTCTGATAGCTCCAAGGACAGCTGTGGAAAATAAATCTCCGTTTATCGTAATGAATTATAATAATTTTTTAAACACCTCTTTTGACAAGTGGTATGATGGAGCTACACCGGCAGATAAGTACAAATACGATAGAAAAGATTATTTGGGAACTTATAGTTCAAACGATAAGAATCCGTTGGAAGCCAACCTAAATTTAGATAAAGTATACATTATTGCAACAGGAAACTCCTATTCTGCATCGGAACTTGTTACACATTGTCTAAAGTCGTATATGAATGTTGTTCATATTGGGAGTAATACCGGTGGAAAATATACTGCTTCGTGGACAATCCACGCATACGACAAAGAGTTAGGAGCAACAGTATATGATACGAACGATTTAAAGACAGATGAAAAAACTAAACTGAAAAAATGGGCAATGCAACCCATCGTAGCGATGTATGCCAATAAAGACAGCAAAAGTTTTAATATTCCTGGATATTTAAGTCCCGATTATAATTTAGAAGAAGGTTTTGGATATATTGATCGCTGGACACAGCTTGGAGACACTAAAGACGTTTTCTTGGGACAAGCCTTATATTTAATTTCAGGAAATGTCAGTTACTTACCTGTTGAACCTAGCTCAACAAGAAGTATTCAAACAATTCGTAAAGAAATTGTCAATAGGCATGATGAAGCTAAACCTGTAATTATTGATAATATAAAATTAACGGCAGACGATTTTCAAAAACTTATCCTGCTAAGGAAGTAAAGCTCTTAGCCTTATTACCGGGACAGCCCTAAAGTCAGCTACCCGAATAATAAAGACAAATACAGACTTGAAAGCAGTAAAAAGTTCTCAATCCATGAAAATAACCGAAATGTATGACGATAAACGCCAAGAAGTAATTCGCAATATTATGAATAAATAAGAGCCCTTTTAACAAAAAGAGGGAACTTGACTAAAACAGCAGTTTATCGGAAATTGGGGAGCAAAAAAAATAATAATATGCAGTTCATCACTTTAAAAGAATGATCGTCATTTATTTGTCACCGTAATGGCCCAATCCGGAAAGAACCAATACTGTTATTTCAGACTCCTTAATTTCATAAATTAATCGATGCTTCGAGGTTATTCGGCGTGACCATTGGCCCAGACGGTCGCCCTGTAAAGGTTCAGGCTTCCCGGTTCCGGTCGTTGGATGCTTACGCAGCTCGTTAATAAGAGAATTTATCTTAATAAGAATAGCTTTTTGGCCGGATTTTTTATGAGCTTCCACATCCGCATAAAATTGCTCTGTGTACTCTATCTCGTATTCTTTATTCTCCATAAAATCTTTTTAAGATAAAAAACCACTATAAGCTAAAGAACTTACCTTGATCTTCTTTGGAGAGTTTTTTTACCTGTCCTTTTTTAGCTTGATCTATTGCATTGTTAATATGATCTATATTTCTTTTATCGGCAAAAAACAAATCACCGGATGGGCTAAGATCAAACGGATTGACTCTATATTGAGCAGGAATGGCCATAAATTCCTTTATCCAATCTTCATCTACGTATTTTTTTGCCGGGTTGTCCGAAACCAGGAGATTTATATACTTTTTACCTCTTTTAATGGAAACCCTTTCTTTTTCGGCTAGTTCAAAAAAAGCTTTCGTATCTTTTCTGATTTCTCTTGTTGTAATAATATTCATATTCATACCTGTTATCTTTTAATGAGTACACAAATGTATACACAAAGATAGAGTAAATAAATAAATATTGCAAAAAGTTCAACCGTTTTATTGCCACAATCGGAATTTCCTCATACCCTATCATTCGTCTTTCGGGGGTTTCTGTTATCGGAAAAGGCCCTCAACAGTAAATAGTTACCCATTGAAAAAGGTTGTCCTATTTATTCAGCCCATAAAGGTTGTTTCTTTATCCGCTCGTTCTCCACCGCATCGTATTTGATATACTCGTCGCGTGATAAAATTTGCTGCAATTCCCGGTCGCGTTTTTGCTTCAACCTTTCGATCCGTTTTTTCCTGTTGCACAGGCAGCAGTTCTCCGCTTTCTGGACATCGAGCAGAAACGTAAACTCCAGCTCATTGAGCTGCCTGGCCTTGTTATCGTCAAAACCGATCACCTCCTGCATCCTGGCCACTTTCTCTTCGGCGCTCTTTTTCAGCACGTCGGCAATAATTCCCGTTTTTTGTGCCGGGGCGATGGCAGCAATTGCAATCAAAGCGGTCAGCAACAATCCCAATTTTTTCATCTCGTCCTTTTTTAGTGTTAGTAATCTGACTATCCCGAAGGCTGTTTGTTTAACGTATCCCGAACTTTTCAGGAATTTCATCCATCACGGCAAACAACTCCTCCACGGTATTCGCCCGGAGCAGCGCTATGCGGGTGGGTTTAAAATCGGGGATACCCTTAAAGATGGGGGTTCCTGCCAGATGGCGGCGGATATGGAGAATACCACGCCGCTCATCCAGTCGCTGCACACTCTGCATTACCTGTTGCTTCAACACATCGAGGTACCAGGAAAAAGATTGTTTAGGAGCCAGCTCCCCCGTTTCGAGAAAATGCTTTACATCACTGAAGATCCACGGCTGCCCGTAACTCGCCCGCCCGATCATCACCGCATCCACGCCGGTTTCGTCGAAACGGCGTTTACAGTCCTGCGGCGTTACCAGATCACCGTTTCCTATGATGGGAATGTGCATACGGGGATTGTTTTTAACCTCGCCGATAAGGGTCCAGTCGGCCTCTCCGGTATATTTTTGAGAGCGTGTCCTTCCGTGAATGGTGAGTGCGGCAATTCCGCAATCCTGCAGCTGCTCTGCCAGCGTAACAATGATTCTGGAGTTCTCGTCCCACCCTAACCGGGTCTTCACAGTCACGGGCAGGCCGACAGCCTTCACCACCTTTTCTGTGATCTCAAGCATCAAACCGGGTGTTTTCATCATTCCCGAACCGGCGCCTCTCCCGGCCACCTTCTTGGCCGGACATCCGAAGTTGATATCGATGGCATCTGGGTTTGCCTCCTCGCAGATCTTTGCAGCCTCAACCATCGAATCGGGATCGTTTCCGTAAATCTGTATAGCTACGGGACGCTCTTCCTCACAGATCGTAAGCTTTTCCTTGGTTTTCCTCACGTGGCGGATAAGTGCGTCGCTCGACACAAACTCGGTATATACCATATCTGCTCCGAACTGCTTGCACAGCAACCGAAAACCAATATCGGTAACATCCTCCATCGGTGCCAGAAAAACGGGATACCGCGATGTAAATGCTATGTTTCCTATTTTCATTTTATAATCCTTAAATTGTTCATCCTCAACGGTGCCACTTTCGACTCCGCATCCGCAGCACGTATGGAAACCGATTGATTTATCCGTGTTACCGGAAGTTGTTGGGAGTAGATCGACCATTCTTCGAGAGGTTGCAAACTGTAACTCAGGTCACTCTCGTATCCGTTATAGTGTTTTATAATCAATTGATTCAGGCCTTTCTGGAGGGGAAGAAGGACAATCTCCTTCCCGAATTTTACGCGCCAGGGAGATAAATGGGCAGTGAGGTATGCTCCGTTGAGCAACATATATACCCCGTTTCCACTGCCTACCTCCACCGCTATGGACTGATCTTTTTCTGATTCAATCTCTTGCAGGAACAACATGCTTTGACGCGGCGGAATTTTTTCGGAGTAGGGCTCACCGTACCGGAAATGACTGACGGGTTCCCATCCCGAATCCTCCGCACGGACATTCACGACAGCCATACCCTCCTCTTCCACATATCCAAACACGCCGCGTCCGGGTTTTCTGTATAAACTGCCCCACTTCACCGTGTTCTTTTTCAGCTTTTCGATCCTGGGGCTGCCGCCGTTAAGCACAACGGCTTGTGTCTTTCCGTCGATCTCGATATGGAGACGACGCCCCCGTTCATTGTCCGTATACACAAGCTCCGGGCTCCCCGCTCTTTTGCCTGAGGACACCCTCCAGCCGTACCCGATCAGGCTCTTATATCCACCGTAATAGTTTAAGCTGGAATGGCCGAATACGGGTGTGGCGTTTTGTGGCGAAAGCACATTACCGGTTACAACGGTTGAAGGGACAACTTTAAATCCGTTTTCAAACCGGATCTTTAAAACAGGGATAAATTCCCCGGAGATCCTTTGTGGCAAATTGATCACAACCGAGTTTCCTTTTTGGGAAAACCGGCAGGATTCGTCCGACGCCAGCAGGCGTACCTCACTCACCTTTCCGGAAAAGCCCGACAAACGTATGCTGAACGACACAGGAATATTTTCCACGAAAGCAAACAGGTCGTTGCCCTTCGTGGTTATGCTGCCCCAGGCGAATGGCTGGTCGAACGGGTTGGCGTTCGTACCGTAAATGGCTTCGGCATTCACTTTTATCCATTTACCGATACCGAGCAGCACATCGCGCTCAAACTCCACTACCGATCCGTCACCTCTGGGGCCGATATTGAGCAGGTAATTCCCGCCACGACTGATCACCTTTACTAGGCTGGCGATCTTCTCTTCCACTTTCGGCTGAACCTCTCCTCGCTCCTGCCACGAGCGGTAGCCCCACGTTTCGGGGAAGATGGAGGCGGCGGTCTGCCACGGCACGCCGAGCTTATAATCGGGATATTCGTTATCAGCCATCACGGCAAAATCCACCCAATCGTTGCCCAACCGTCCGCTGATCATACACTGCGGCTGCAGGCGGCTGACCAACTCGTACAATCCTTGGCTTTGCGAAAGCGTGAGTGAGCCCATATCGAACCAGATTTCCGAAATATCGCCGTAGTTTGTCATGATCTCCTCCACCTGGTTCAGGTTGAACCGGTAGTGTTCTTCCGTGAGCGGGTCCGCATTGTGGCTCGAGATAGGATAAGCTTGCGGAAAGTTCCAGTCGATAAGGGAATAATAAACCGAAAAATCGATTCCTCCGCGGCGGCAGGCTTCTGCCAGCTCTTTCATCAAATCGCGCTTGTAAGGCGTGGCATCCACAATATTAAAATCGGTATGCCGGGAGTGGTACATGCAAAACCCGTCGTGATGCTTGGATGTAAAAACAATGGAGCGCATTCCGGCATCCTTGGCGAGCTTCACTATTTCATCGGGATCCCATTTTACCGGGTTAAATTCCTGAGCGGTACTCGCGTACCAGTCGCTGAAAATCCCGGCAAACGACTGGATCTGTTCGCTGTAGCCGCGCCGAACAGGCTCTCCGTTGTAAACTCCACCGTAAACGGAATACAATCCGAAGTGAATAAACATCGAAAATTTTTGGTCGATCCACCGTTGCGACGGTTTTTGTTGCGCATTCACCAGGCTTGCGGCAAACAAAAGGAAAAAAATGAGTTTCTGCTTCATGCCTCAGGATTTTCAATCACTTGTACTTCACCCACTTTATCATCTCTTTCACCGATGGTTTCTTGCCGTACATCAGGATCCCCACTCGGTAGATCTTAGCGGCAAAGAAGGAGATAAGGATAAACGTTCCGTAAAGCAGCACCAGCGAAAGCAGTTTCTCCCACAGCGGAATCCCGAACGGCAGTCGCACCATCATCACAATGGGTGATGTAAACGGAATCAAGGAACCCCAGAATGCCAACGGCCCGTCGGGATTGCCCACACTGTAAAATCCGGCAAAAAAGGCAAACATGATGATCAGGGTTACGGGCATCATGAACTGCGATGTATCTTCTTCGCTGTCGACTGCCGAAGCAAACATTGCGAAAATGGAAGCATACAGGATGTATCCCCCTACGAAGAAAAGCAAAAAGTAAACAATAATCTCAAACCAGTTGACACTCAATACGGCTTTCATGATTCCCTCCGTGTCGAAGCTGCTCATCTCGGCCGGCACAGCCCCCGGGGCTTGTTGTGGTGAAGCAATAAACAGGGAGAGCGAGGTAAACAACACCCCGGTCAGCACTCCCCAGATAATGAGCTGGGTAATCCCCACCAAACCGATCCCGGTAATTTTTCCGACCAACAGGTTGACAGGCTTCACCGACGAAACCATCACCTCCACCACACGACTTTTCTTCTCTTCCAGAACAGCCTGCATCACCATGTTTCCGTACATCAGGATAAACATGTAGATAAGAATGGTAAATACCATTCCGATAATGGTGGCAATCTCGGTGGATGATTCCGACACTGTCCCGTCGTCTCCCCATTTCATCGTTTTCACGGAAATGTCTGAACCGGCTTCAATGATGGAACGGACCTCCGAGATGGCTTCCGCGTTTACGTTGCCCTGCCGAGACAAATCGTCCAGCCGCTGTTCCATAACCTTTTCGTTCAGTGCACTTTCAACCATCGTACGCAGTTCCTGCGGCGTCTGCTTTTCAGATAATATGGTCACCGCCTGGCTATTCCTGCTCAAGTCTTCGGTAATCTGCAGGATGGCAAACAGGTCTTTTCCTATTTTAGATTGGTACTCGCCTTGCTGCGCATCGTTGATGATTTGAAACCGGTAGAGGTCGGTGGATTTCAATAACGGCGCATAGATGCCGGTATTGTCGATGACGGCAATGTTTTTCACCACACCGTCGTTCAGGGTGGAGAGCCACAGGGGCACAAATGACAGCGCCACCATCAGCAACGGCATCAGCAGCGTCATGAGGATAAACGATCTTTTCCTTACCCGGGTAAGGTATTCGCGTTGTATAACTAATGATAAGGTATTCATAATTTTAGCTTGATACGGTTTCAATGAAAACATCATTCATCGTAGGTATTTCCTCGTCGTATGCCACAACATCGAATTTATCGAAAATAAGTTTCGCCAGTTCATTAGTGGCGACTTCGGGTTGTTTCCTGACCCGGATATCGGTAAATTCGTGGTAGGGCTCTTTTGAGACCAGCGTGAAGGAGGGATGTTCAAACGAGAAGTCGCTGTCACGAAGGCGAAAACGAAAAATGTTGGTCCGGTGTTCCCGCCGGATATCGAAGACCTTTCCCTGCAAGACGACCTGCGACCGGTGAATAAGCGCGATATTGTCGCACAACGCTTCCACCGACTCCATGTTGTGCGTGGAGAGAATAATGGTCTTCCCTTCGGCCTTCAGGCGAAGCATTTCGTTTTTTATCATCTCGGCGTTTACCGGGTCGAAGCCGCTGAACGGTTCATCGAAGATCAGCAGGTCGGGGTTGTGGATGACGGTGGAAATAAACTGCACTTTCTGCTGCATTCCTTTCGATAATTCTTCCACCTTGCGGTTGTACCAATTCGCGATATCGAACCGCCTGAACCAAACCATCAGCTCGCGATGTGCGTCGGCTTTCGATAATCCGCGCAGTTGAGCCAGGTACATGGCCTGCTCGCCTACTTTCATTTTTTTGTATAATCCACGCTCTTCGGGCAGGTATCCGATATTGAAGACGTCATCGCTCTTCGACGGGCGTCCGTTGATAAGCACCTCACCGCTGTCGGGTGCAGTGATACGCGTGATGATGCGGATAAGGGTGGTTTTCCCCGCTCCGTTCGGTCCTAGCAGCCCGAAAACTGTCCCCTTGGGAACCCGGATGCTGACTTTGTTCAGCGCCAAATGGTTGGCATATTGTTTTACAACGTTGGTGGTTTCTAAATACATTATATTCGGTTGTTATTCAGTAGATACCTAATACCTCAGTATTATCCTTTCTCCCAGATTCTTGGCCAATACTTTCTTCAAATCCTGCAATTGCCTAAGTTCGTTCATCAACTCCATTTGTTGCTGGGCATCTGCAGTTTCTATGTTTTTTTTCACTTCGTTTATCCGCTGCATCACGTGAGCATTCTTAAGCTCTGTGGTGGCACGGATAACCAACTTGTCCAGTGAATTTCGTTCGCGAAGGCGTGAGCTTTTCTCATCTTCGCTTTCTCCGATTGATTTTGCGTGGATCTTGCTCAACTGGTATTTGTCGCTGATAAGATCGGTAGCCAGTTTGCTGATTCCGGGATCGTGATGGGTAAGAAAATACCTGTCACAAACGAACGACTCGTCACTTACCTTTCCGCAGGCTTCGTCAAAAATTGCCCGGTATAGTGTGTTGGAAAAAAAGGCTTCGCTTGAAAAAATAAATTTATCCCTCATGAGATCGAACCGGATAACTTCGATAACGGACGGTCCGTCCTCGATGGTTACCTCCACTTCAATCTCTTCGTCTTCCACTTTTTGTTTTTCTTTTTCATACCTCACAAAAATGGGTAGCGTCCCGTACCGGATGATGTACCGGATCAGTTCGCGTTCCGGTTTCTCGTAAGGGTTTCTTGCCGTTAAGATCTTACGGCTTCCGTTATCTGCAGTATCGCCGGGTAAGGATGCCGTTCCAACGGCCGCTTCCCGGGATTCCTCCTTCTCGTGCTGTTCTTTCTTCTTTTCGTAGTTCCTGATCCTGATTTTATTGACGGCAGCAATAACAACATCTTCACGTGTATTGAGTAATGTTGCCGTATCCTGTATGTAAACGGAGCGCTTGATGTTGTCGGGAATAAGCGCGATACTCTGGACGATGTTCGTGATAAGCCCGGCCTTTTTGATAGGATCATCCCCAACCTCATCCAACAGCAAGTGGGTTTTAAAGCGGATAAAGTCCTGCTCATGCTCTTCGATAAACCGGTTGAACTCTTCAGCACTCTGCTTGCGGGCGAACGAATCGGGATCTTCACCTTCGGGCAGCAGCACTACCCTTACGTTCATTCCGTCTTCCAACAGTAGGTCGATACCGCGCAGGGCAGCTTTAATACCGGCTGCATCGCCGTCGTACAGGACCGTGATGTTTTCGGAAAAGCGGTGAATCATCCGTATCTGTCCGTGCGTAAGCGCTGTTCCCGACGATGCAACCACGTTCTCAATACCTGCCTGGTGCATCGACAACACATCGGTATAACCTTCAACCAAAAAACACTTATCGGCTTTAACAATGGCACTTTTAGAGAAAAAGATCCCATAAAGCTCCCTACTTTTGGAGTAGATCTCACTTTCCGGCGAATTTACGTACTTTCCTGTGTTCTCAGCCTTTTTGAGAATACGGCCGCCAAAGGCCACTACTTTCCCCGATAACGTATGCACGGGAAAAATGACCCTTCCCCGGAATCGGTCGATCAGCGGGCTGTTATTTTCACCTCCGGCGGAAAGTCCGGTTTTTAGCAAATAGTCGCTTCTGTAACCGGCCCTTTGCGCTTCCGAGGAAAACGCATCGCGCTGCTCGAGGCTGTAACCTAGCTGAAATTTTTTGATTATGTCGTCCCGAAATCCGCGCTCTTTGAAATAACTCAACCCTATGGCTTTCCCCTCCGGGTCGTCGTGAAGCTTTTTCACAAAATAATCACGCGCGAACTCATTCAGGATGAACATGCTGTCGCGATCGCTCTGGGCTTGCTTTTCCTCGCTGGTCAGCTCTTTTTCAACAACTTCAATGTTGTATTTTTTTGCCAGGAATTTCAGTGCTTCGTAATAGGAAAGCTGCTCGTGCTTCATGATAAAATGCACAGAAGAACCGCCTTCACCACAAGCGAAACATTTGCAGATGTTTTTGGCGGGCGACACATAAAACGACGGGGTCCGGTCGTCGTGAAACGGACACAGCCCCACAAAGTTAACACCCCTCCGGCGAAGCGTGACAAAATCAGACACCACATCAACGATCTGAGCCGTGTCCTGAATCCGTTCTATGGTTTGCGAATCTATCATTTTGGGAATACGAAAATAGTGAAATTAATCGTCAATAAGGGATAATTTGAAAATAAATGTTACTTTTGCATAGGGTATAAAACCTGACTTTATTATTTTAAACACAACAAAAATGGATACGATCAATTGGGCCGATTTATCGTTCGGCTATATGAAAACAGACTTCAATATCCGCACCTATTTCAAGGACGGAAAATGGAGTGAACCACAAGTCGATACCTCCGAGTTTTTAAACATCCACATGGCTGCCACTTGTCTGCATTACGGGCAGGAAGCATTTGAAGGACTAAAAGCCTTTAAAGGAAAAGACGGAAAAATCCGGATTTTCCGTATGCGTGAGAATGCGTTACGTCTGCAATCATCGTGCCACGGGATCATGATGGCAGAGCTTCCTGTGGAACTATTCGAAGAGATGGTTTTATTGGCCGTGAAGAAAAACGAACGGTTTGTGCCGCCTTACGAAAGCGGCGCATCATTATATATCCGCCCGCTCCTGATTGGAACCAGTGCACAGGTGGGAGTAAAACCGGCATCTGAATACACTTTTCTGATCTTTGTAACCCCCGTAGGCCCCTATTTTAAAGAAGGATTCAAGCCTACACCCATGGTGATCTTGCGCGAATATGACCGTGCTGCGCCACTCGGAACCGGGACCTTTAAAGTGGGCGGCAACTATGCCGCAAGCCTCACAGCAGGTGAAAAAGCCCACAAAATGGGTTATTCTGCGGTTCTTTACCTGGATGCCAAAGAGAAAAAATACCTGGATGAATGCGGGCCTGCCAACTTTTTCGGCATCAAAAACAACACCTATATCACGCCCGAATCAACATCCATCTTGCCTTCCATCACCAACAAAAGCCTGATGCAACTGGCAGAAGATATGGGAATGAAAGTGGAACGCCGCCGTGTTCCCGAAGAAGAACTGGCCACCTTTGAAGAAGCCGGAGCGTGCGGAACAGCCGCAGTAATCAGCCCTATCCTGCGCATCGACGACCTGGTGGAAAATAAAACCTATGCATTCTGCAAAGACGGGAAGGCCGGCCCGATCTCGGAAAAACTATATAAGAAACTTCGCGCTATCCAGTACGGTGACGAGCCGGATACGCACGGGTGGGTAACCATCGTTGAATAAAACCAAAAAGCGGCGATTGCCGCTTTTTTTTGTTACTGCTCAGCCCATTCCCTGTAGGGATGGATGGAAAGATAAGAGTTGTAATAGCGGACATTACCGGTAACCTCGTGACCCAACCATCCGGGTTTTTCGTAGGATTCCTCTTCACTCTCCAGCTCCACCTCCGCAATTTGCAGCCCTGCATTTTCTCCGCCAAACTCATCTACTTCAAAGGTATGCTTTCCCACCTTCACGAGGTAACGGGTTTTCTCAATCACGGCATCTTCACAGAGAAGCAGCATCTCTTCCGCATCGCGGAGCGGAACCTCATACTCCCACTCACGCCGGGTGATCCCCCCTTCTCCCACAGCGCCTTTAACGGTGATATACCCTTTCTCTCCCTTCACACGTACCCGCACTACGCTAATACCCGACAGGGAGAGATAGCCCTGCTTCATGACATAATGGTCGTAAGCATGTGATTTATATTCACCGCTGACGAGGAATTTACGTTCGATTTCGTAGCCCATACCGGTTGCATTTTACGATATAACAAACGAGATCAACAAAGTGTTGGGGATAAATAAGAATAAAAAAACTATGTTTTTAAGCTCCCGTAATCACTACGAAAAAAATAAAAACATAGTTAAGATTTTGGTTGGATTAAAATAAAAATCAATGCGCGTAATTCTATTGTTTATTAATGAATCCGAAACAAAGGTAATCGATAAAACAAAATCAAACCGGCTTCTTACAAAAAAACGGAAGAGTGTGTAATTTTTCCACAACCTCACGATCCTTTTATGGAGGTTATGTCCGTTAATCACCTCTGCCCGTTGCACAACCGGTCGGTTAGAGTGTGAGCACGACCTTTCGTAGGATGATGTCAAACTAAGAACGGGATTTTTTAACCCCTCCAAGGTCTTACACGCTGTACGTTCGACAGAGTATCTAAAAGAATATTCGTATCATCAACAATTTGAAAATCATACATCCCGACACAGATAAAATCAGCACCGTTGTCAAATGCATACTTGAAACCATCTTTAGGCTCAATTGCACCTGCAGCCAACACCTTGAATGCAATCCTCGGTTCTTCTAGGGCATTCATAAAATCAATTGTTTCCTGGGGTTCGAAACAATACATATTATCGTGCCATTCTGAGTCCGGTTGTGCAGACCAATAATTATGATGGTGAAGTGTTTTAACCCAAAAATCCGGCTTTATTCCATTTTCTACGCAAGCTTTGATCGTTTCTAACCGGTGGGCTCCTATTCCTACGGGTTTCCCGTAACTGCGTAAACAAACGCTCCTATAAATGGAACCGAAATCAAATCTTTCAACAGTTCACGACGACCGACAACCAGTCCTTTCTGCGGCTCCGGGGGGACCGGTCTAATCCACACGTCATATCTGCTGACAAAAAAAACAATAAGATGGCAGCAAATAGTGATGCCCAACGAACATACAGTCCGACAAATAAGGAAATTCCTATTAAAATCAGCCCCCAAATGTTTAGATAGTACATTCCGGTGATGCTAACTCCTTGACCGGAATGAGGGATCAGTATTCCGTGGGGCGCAGAATAAAACGGAATTTGTATTAAGCATATAATTGTAGGAATGCACGACATAATTCTTTATCAGTTAAATTTACGTATGAAGAAGCGGGTAATTTCTTTGTTTCTTATAAGCTAAATGAATTTGGGTTTTTAAATCACCATAAGTTAATGGGTCAGTAAGTCTTTTAAGTGAGTTCAAAATCCATCAGGCTGTAATTGATATTCTGCTCCTCGAATAATCTCAACGGAAAAAACACGATTGATTCTTGATAAATACCATGGAAGTTGCGGTGTGGAGATTTTTTAGTGCCACTGTTTATAGCTTGCCCTTGCTCACATGCTTTATTGCATTAAGTGAGCGATTGACGAACACCTTATAACCTGTTCTGTTTAATTTACGGGATTTACGGTTGTAGAAACGGGATGGTGATTGATACTGCTGCAGATTAAAAGCAGGAGGAGACCAGCGTATGATTTGGGAAAAGCTTCGATCAGGGCAGCCCGGGGGGTATGTTGAAAGGAACACAAGACGGTTTATGGGTTGCACTGTCGGTAAGGCAAAAATAGCCTTTGCCTGGCAGGAGAACAGGGGGAATGGGGATTTGAAGGTTTCTATGGTTGATGCTTTGGGTATCGGATCTGTATCTTATTTTGGTACACTTTTCTTTTGCGATTCCCCAATTTCCGCTGTGACCGGATTATTGAAGCTGCTAGAGAGAAATTCTCGAATGTGATCTTTAAACTGGGAGGGTATAGAAATGTAAAGGTTGTTTTTGCCGGGGGGAGGGCAGAGCTCAAATATAATCTATTGACTCATCACAAACATTCATACCTTATAGTAATCAGAGTCATACAATCTATTTTGTTTCCCATAATTGACTGCCAGTTAAATAATTCTTAGAGAAAATTTGAGACTCAACTTCTTTTCAATAACTTTGATCGTATTTCGGATGATTGGAATTTGGTGTAATTACAAATATAGTTTATGAGTTAGGATGCCCTAAGGAGAAAACGAAAGAGAAGCCATCTTTGCAAAACTGTTTACCATTGATCTGGAAACTGAAAATAAGTAAAAAGAGCCTGTGGGATGAATAAGTGTATTGTGGAATGAATTAATAAAAAAAATACGGGATGAAAACATCAGAAGAAAACATAATCAATTCAGACATAGGGGAGTTGTATAACTCAGTTTTTCAACTTATTTCAGAGACAAGAAAACGAGTCGCCGCATTTGTAAATGCCGAAGCCACGTTGTTGAATTTCAAAGTTGGTAAGCACATACAAACTTTCATCCTCCAGGGAAATAGGGCCACATATGGCCAACAAATCATTATCAGGCTATCTGAAAACCTTACCCAAGCCATTGGCTCCGGATGGTCTGACAAGCATCTTCGGCATTGTCTCCGCGTTGCAGAGAATTTTACAGAGGAGCAGATTGTCTCCGCAGCGCAGAGACAATTAAGTTGGACACACCTCAAAACATTAGCTTATGAGAAAGATCCGCTTAAACGGAATTTTTATCTTGAAATGGCCATCTTAGAAAACTGGAACACCAGAGCACTGGCAGATCAAATGGATAAGATGCTATACGAACGTACTGCCATTTCAACAAAGCCTGAAACACAAATAGCAAAGGTGCTAAACGATTTGAAAGAAGATCACACCTTAAACCCCGAACTGGTATTTAAAAGCAGCTATATACTTGATTTTCTGGGTTTGCAAGGAATGTATTCAGAGAAAGACGTGGAAAACGCCTTGATTGCGAACCTACAACAATTCATTATGGAACTGGGGAGCGGTTTTGCATTCTTGGAACGACAAAAACGGATATCGGTTGATGCTATTGATTACCATTTGGACTTGCTTTTTTACCATCGCAAGCTAAAAAGACTGGTGGCAATTGATCTTAAACTAGGAAAGTTTAAACCCGAACACAAAGCCCAAATGGAGTTATACTTGCGCTGGCTGCAAAAAAACGAAATGTTACGGGGTGAGGAAACACCTATCGGGCTCTTGCTATGCAGCGAAGGCAATACCGAACATATTGAACTATTGATGCTCGATAATAACCAGATAAAAGTAGCTCAATACCTTACTGAGCTACCTGATAAACAATGGTTTGCCGACAAACTACATAAGGCACTGGAAATTGCTAAAATGAACCAAATTGAGGAAAAATGATGTCGGCAACAGCCGGAGACAGGTCTTCAAAATTGACTAGAAAGATTGGTTATGGTATTTAAAAATTTCAATCCAGCACTTTGCATTTTCAATGCAAAATGGATAAGTGCTTAAATGTCTGCATTTTCTTGATTCACATAAAAAATGAAATAGGTCAAGACATGGATTTTAAGTTGCTTTCTAACTACAAATGTTATATATTCAGCTGGTTACACTGAAATGTTTTCGTTAAATTCGTTGCTTGGTTTCGTTGCCAAGATATGGGTATATCTTAACTTCATTCGATTACATAAAAACAATATGCGTTATGTTTGAAATCAGGGATTTTCACAAGGATGTTTTTGTAGATGGGCATATCATCTTTGATACTGACAAAGAAGTATCCTACCTAGATTTAGTAGCTTATTCAAATCTAAATAAAGATCAATTTACAGAGGTAATATTTGCTGATAAATCATTAAATGAAAACGGTAAGATAGTTAAGTACGTTAATAACGACCAAATTTGCCGAGACGACATCATATATCACACAGCAGGGGAAATTTCCAGTTATGGGAATGAAATTGTTATAGAAAATCCATACCGCTGCATCTACTCATACAACTACAACATATACGGTATGTGGGAAGTTTTAAACAGGAACAAGCGTATAGATGATCTATCAACAGAAGAGACTACAGAATTTAATTCATACAGAAACTACAGCCTGTCAAGAAATATTCACCGTATGATTTATCTCTCTGTCTTTTCAAATTATGAACTCTTCATGATGGAGATATTAATAGCATGTTATTCAAGATTTCCTGAAATAAAAGAAATGTACAACATAAGTAAAAAATTTCACGGACTGACAGAAGAAAAAGTAATTGAGAAATTGAGGAGATCCCATTACAATAATTTTGAAGTGGTTGATTCCCTTTTTTCAACTTTACTCGGAATTAAAATACCTGATTACACATATTTAAAAACTGCATATGACACGAGAAATGATATTGCACACAGATATCATTTCTCCATTGATGGAGGAATAGTTGAAATCTCAACGGAAGAACTTGAGGATCATGTGAATAATACAAATAATTTCGTTTATGAACTATTTGAGAAAGTGATTGATGTGGTATATCAATCGCAATAAAAACGCCATCCTAATATAACTCATATTTAGCATAAATAACACGATAAACCATTGAATTTTTGATGAAATCAATAATAAGGTAATAAGACTGTAAAATCCAGGTGAAGCAGAATGTTTTATTTTGTAAATTTGTACTTTAATCACTTTAAAGTTATATTTTACTGTCTGATATGATATGAACATACTGGTTACTAACGACTAAGACAATTGCATACAAGTATAATATGAATAAACAACAATTGGCAGCCAAGATATGGCAGTCTGCTAATCAAATGCGTTCTAAGATTGACGCCAATGAATACAAAGACTATATCCTAGGTTTCATTTTTTATAAATACCTCTCCGACAGGGAAATTATTTTCGCAAAAAAAGTTGATTATTCTGATGAGGACATCAAGTCACTTTCGGAGGAGGATATCGAAGCTGTTGAGTACTTTAAAAAAAATATTGGTTATTTCATCTCTTATAAGGATCTCTTTTCCACTTGGATTAAAATGGGAAAAGACTTTGATGTATCGAATGTAAGGGATGCGTTGTCTGCATTTAGTCGTCTGATAAGTCCGGCACACAAGAAACTATTCGATGGCGTTTTCGACACTTTGCAAACCGGACTGAGCAAACTGGGTGAGAGTGCTGCCTCCCAGACAAAAGCAATCAGTGATCTCATTCATTTGATCAAAGGAATACCCATGGATGCCAAGCAGGATTATGATATGCTTGGATTCATTTATGAGTATCTGATAGGTATGTTTGCTGCAAATGCAGGAAAGAAAGCCGGTGAATTTTATACTCCTCACGAGGTTTCCCTGTTGATGTCAGAGATTATCGCTGATCATCTGAAAGACAAAAAGGAGATTCAAATATACGACCCTACAAGTGGATCCGGCTCACTGCTTATTAACATTGGAAAGAGTGTTGCCAAACATGTTGACGATGAAAACAACATCAAATATTATGCACAGGAGTTAAAGCAGAACACCTATAACCTCACTCGCATGAATCTGGTTATGCGTGGCCTTTTACCGCACAATATCGTTACCCGCAATGGTGATACGTTGGAAGATGATTGGCCCTATTTCGAAGAGAGTGATCCCATCGGTTCTTACAATCCCCTCTATGTGGATGCAGTTGTATCCAATCCGCCCTACTCGCAAAAATGGGATTCAGATAATAAAGATGCGGATCCGCGTTATGCGAGTTATGGACTTGCTCCAAAAGGAAAAGCCGACTATGCATTTCTCCTACACGATCTGTATCACGTGAAGCCTGAAGGAATAATGACAATTGTTCTTCCTCATGGTGTACTGTTCCGTGGTGGTGAAGAGGGAGTCATTCGGAAAAATCTGATCGAGCGAAACAATATTGATGCGATTATTGGACTTCCGTCAAATATCTTTTTTGGCACAGGCATTCCAACCATCATAATGGTTTTAAGACAGAAAAGAGAGAGAACGGATGTTTTAATAGTTGATGCTTCAAAAGGTTTCATCAAGGAAGGTAAAAACAATAAGCTTCGTGCATGCGATATCAGGAAAATAGCAGATACCGTGATCAAAAGAAAGCCTCAACCTAAATTTGCAAGATTAGTTACTCGGGATGAGATACGGGAAAATGATTATAATCTGAATATACCACGATATGTCGATTCCTCAGAAACGACAGAAAGCTGGGATATTTATGCAACCATGTTTGGTGGTATCCCGGTAAAAGAGATTGATGAGCTCAACAAATATTGGGATGCTCTGCCCGGTTTAAAAGAAACAATATTCTCGAATATTTCTACCGATTATGCAGAACTTAAAGCCGATGAATTGAAACATACAATCACAAACCATCTATCAGTAAAAACGTTCGTGGATAGTTTTCATCAATCATTTGCCGGTTTTGATGATTTCTTAAAAAATGAACTTTTGGCCAATACTGAATCTGTTAAAGTTAACAGTGAAGAGACCGTATTGAGTGAGGCAATATTCAGTCGTTTAGAATCTATTCCGCTTATAGATAAATATGATGCTTACCAGATTCTCGATGACCGATGGAATGTAATTTCAGTGGATCTGGAGATTATCCAAACCGAAGGTTTTTCGGCTAATAAGGCAGTCGACCCCAATATGGTCATTAAGAAGGTAAAAGGTAAAGACCAGGAAGTCCAGGAAGGTTGGGTTGGCCGGATTATGCCCTTTGAACTTGTACAGGAAACATATCTGAAAAATGAACTAAAGCAGATAAAAGAGAAAGAGCAGCGACTCCTTGAAATAACTTCCGGTATAGAGGAACTGTTTGACTCATTTTCCGAAGAGGAAAAAGAAGGAGATACTGTGAATGAAGCAAAAGATAGTTTTGTCAATGCAGCAGTTGGAAAAGAAGCTAAACTGCTAAAAGTTGAAGAGAAGAAAAATGGAGTTTTCGAAGAGGATACATACGAGGCTAAAATACTGAAAGTTGACAAGCTGATCGATGAACAAAAAAAACTCAACAGTCAGGTGAAAGCCGAAACTGCAAAGCTTCATGGAAAGACAAAAAAAACTATTGAAGAGCTGACTGATGAACAGGTTTATGAACTACTCGAATTAAAATGGATCACTCCTTTGATCAACTCGCTGAATAATTTGCCTGGAAGTGTTCTGCTGCAGCTAGTGGACAAGGTACAAGCATTAGCCGAAAAATACGCTACTACTTTTGCTGATGTCATGAATGAGATAGATAAAACCAAGAGCTCTTTAGCTTTACAAATTGACGAACTTACCGGGAATGAGTTTGATATGAAAGGTTTGAGTGAGTTTAAGGTTTTATTAAATGCAGAGTAAGATGGGAGAAAAGAATAATATTCCACAGATTCGGTTTAATGGATTTGATGAATCTTGGGAAGTTAAGAAATTAGGAGAAATAGGGTTTACATATTCTGGATTGTTTGGAAAATCAAAAATTGATTTCGGCCACGGTGAAGGGAAATACATAACTTACATGAATATTTTCTCTAATCCAATTACGAACGTAGATATTACTGCTCCTATTGAGATTGATATCAATCAAAATGAAGTTGAATTTGGTGATGTATTTTTTACCACTTCATCTGAGACACCAGAAGAAGTTGGTATGACCTCAGTTTGGCTTGGTTCTGGTAAAAACACGTATTTAAATAGTTTTTGTTTTGGCTATAGACTTACAGAAGAATTAGATAGTTATTTTATCGCATATTTACTTCGTTCTTTCAATACAAGAAAAAAAATTACTTACCTAGCTCAAGGAATTTCTCGCTATAACATTTCTAAAAATAAAGTAATGCAAATCTGCATTTCGAGGCCAAAAATAAGTGAGCAATACCACATAGGATCTTATTTCCAAAACCTCGATAAGCTAATAACTCTTCAACAACAAAAACACGATAAGCTGGTAACACTTAAGAAAGCGATGCTTGACAAAATGTTCCCCACAGAGGGGGCTGATGTTCCTGAAATTCGTTTTATGGGATTTACAGGAGATTGGGATGAGGAGAAACTTGGTGATATCGGTTATACATATACTGGATTAACTGGGAAAACAAAAGCGGATTTTGGACATGGAAATGGAAAGTATATTACTTATATGAATGTATTCTCAAATCCAGTAGCAGATAATGATATAACAGAAGCAATTGAAGTCGACAACAATCAAAACAAAGTGCAATTTGGAGATGTGTTTTTTACAACTTCTTCAGAAACACCGGAAGAGGTGGGAATGTCTTCAGTGTGGCTTAAGAATTGCCATAATACCTATTTAAATAGCTTCTGTTTTGGATACCGTCCTAATATAAAAGTTGATAATTACTATTTCGCCTATTTATTACGATCAACAGTTATAAGAAAGAGAATTATTTTTTTAGCCCAAGGAATTTCACGGTATAATATTTCAAAAAACAAAGTAATGGAGATAAGTGTGCCATTACCGAATTTAGAGGAACAGAAACAAATCGGCTCTTATTTCCAAAATCTTGATAAACTAATATCACTACACCAGCAAGAGATACAAAAACTCAAAAACATAAAAAAAGCCTGTCTGGAAAAGATGTTTGTATAAGCATACACAGTTTATCATTAAAAGCACATTTATCATGATCTATACATCAGAAGCAGAATTCGAAAGAGCCTTAATTCAAGAGCTAACTAAATATGGATGGGAGAAAGAGGTTCTAAAGAGACCATCTGAAAAAGATTTGCTTGACAACTGGGCGAACATTCTGTTTGAAAACAATAGGGATATCGACAAGTTGAATGATACCCGCTTGACTGATGGTGAAATGGATCAGATTATTGAGCAGATCATCGGGTTAAGAACACCGAATAAACTCAACGGTTTTATTAATGGCAAAACAGTTTCTATCAAGCGAGATAATCCTGACGATGCTTTACATTTCGGGAAGGAAGTTAGCCTGAAAATTTATGACCGACACGAAATTGCAGCCGGACAAAGTAGATACCAGATTGTTCAGCAACCACAATATAAAGGATCGACAAATATTCAACACGACCGTCGGGGTGACCTTATGCTCTTGATTAACGGTATGCCTGTTATTCATATAGAGTTGAAGAAAAGTGGTGTATCGGTTAGTCAGGCTTATTATCAGATAGAAAAATATATGCACGAAGGTATATTTCAGGGCATATTTTCGTTAATACAGGTGTTTGTGGCAATGGAGCCCCAGGAAACAAGATACTTCGCAAATCCCGGACCGGATGGAATATTCAATAAGGATTACTATTTCCATTGGGCCGACTTTAATAACGAACCGTTAAACAATTGGAAAAATATTGCATCAACTCTTCTATCTATACCCATGGCTCATCAATTAATCGGTTTTTATACCGTGGCGGATGATTCCGATGGCATTTTAAAAGTGATGCGCAGTTATCAGTATTATGCTGCCAATGCTATTTCTGACAAAGTTTCACAATACGATTGGGGATCCAAAAATCAGCTTGGAGGGTATATTGAGCATACTACCGGCTCAGGAAAAACAATGACCAGTTTCAAATCGGCACAACTGATTGCCAATTCTAAGGATGCGGATAAGGTAATTTTCCTGATGGACAGGATCGAGCTGGGTACACAGTCATTGCGGGAGTATGAAGGTTTTGCCGAGGAGAATGAAGATGTCCAGGCAACTGAGAATACTGCTATTTTGGTAACGAAGCTTAAAAGCGCTGATCCCGCAAATACGCTTATTGTTACATCCATTCAAAAGATGAGCAGAATCAAAGTTGAAGATGATGGACTTAATGCTCATGATATTAAACTGATGAATTCTAAAAGGATTGTTTTTATTGTGGATGAAGCACATCGTTCTACTTTTGGCGAAATGCTCATCACCGTTAAAGATACCTTTCCATCTGCGCTTTTTTTTGGATTTACGGGCACTCCTATCCAAATTGAAAACCAAAAACACAAGAACACTACCACAACAGTATTTGGAAATGAGTTGCACAGGTATAGCATTGCTGATGGTATACGTGATAAAAATGTGTTGGGGTTCGATCCTTATAAGGTTTTAACCTATAGGGACAGGGATTTGAGGAAAGCGGTTGCTTTAGAGATATCGAAAGCAAGGGATGAAAAGGAGGCGCTTTCTGATCCCGCTAAGAGTAAAATATTCAACCGATATATGCGTCCAACTACAGTGAAGATGGCTGGGTACATCGATCAGGGGGGGAGATACGTGAAGGGGATAGAAGATTTACTCCCTAATACCCAGTATCTACGTGACGAACATAAAATGAAAGTTGTGGAGGATATCAGGGATAACTGGTTAACACTGAGTCAAAACGGGAAGTTCCACGCACTTTTTGCAACCCATAGTATTCCTGAAGCAATAGAGTATTACAGATTGATGAAAGGGCTTATGCCTGCACTGAAAATAACTGCTTTGTTTGATCCAAATATTGATAATAAGGCTGGTGTAATCTACAAAGAGGATGGGTTGATTGAGATCATGAAGGACTATAACCTCAGATATGATCAGGATTTTACGTTAGCGAGTCATGGAAAATTTAAAAAGGATATCTCTGCGAGATTGGCCCATAAGAGTCCTTATTTGAGAATAGAAAACAATCCTGAAAAGCAACTGGATTTACTGATTGTGGTAGATCAGATGCTTACCGGTTTTGACTCTAAATGGGTGAATACGCTATACCTGGATAAAGTGCTCAAGTATGAGAATATCATTCAGGCTTTTTCTCGTACAAATCGTTTGTTCGGTCCTGATAAACCCTTTGGAACAATAAGGTATTATAGGAAGCCGCATACCATGGAGCGGTATATCGAGAAGGCGGTCAAGTTGTATTCCGGTGATAGACCACTTGGTTTATTCGTACAGAAGCTGGAAAGCAATTTAAATAAGATGATCTCGATTTATGAAGAGATTGATGAGTTGTTTATAAATACAGATATTCCGGACTTTGAAAAACTGCCCGATAATCTCTCCGAGCGTGGCAAATTCGCTAAGTTGTTTAAAGAGTTTAATGAGTATTTAGAAGCAGCAAAAATTCAAGGTTTTAAATGGAATAGGTCCCAGTACATATTTGGAAAAGGAAAAAATCAAACAGCCGTTTTTATACCTTTTGGTGAGGATCAATATTTGGTGTTAGCTCTTCGTTATAAAGAGTTGTCAACCGGCGGCGGTGGTGGTAGTACTACCGGTGGTGATATTCCATTTGAAATTGTAGGCCATTTAACCGAGATTGATACAGGTGTGATCGATACAAACTACATGAACTCGCGGTTTACAAAATATTTAAAAACCCTGAAACAGGAAGGTGCCGACAGTGAGCAATTTCTAAATGCGCTGGAAGAACTGCATAAATCATTTGCCTATCTTACATATGAAGAACAAAAATATGCCAATATTTTTCTCAACGATGTGTATAGAGGTGATGTAATCGTGAATCCGAAAAACACATTGAGAGATTACATCACACAATACCAGACCAATGCGAAAAATACTGAAATTCACAAATTTGCGTTACTGTTCGGACTAGATGAAGATAAGCTCCGCTACATGATGAATTCTAAGATTACTGAGGCCAACATCAATGAGTATGGCCGTTTTGATGATCTTAAAGAGACGATTGATAAAGAAAAAGTAAAGCAATATTTTGAAAATATTGAAGGAAAAAAAATCCCTCAATTTAGAGTAAATATCAAGGCTCAAAACTTACTTAGAGAATTTATCATCAGCGGTGGGTTTGAGATAGATTAAATAGAATTAGTCTTGATTTATTCTGACAATGGGCGTTTTTATTATAATACATATTTATCACGATACCAAAAAATATTTACTGCATTTGACAATGAAAAACAGAATCATAACTCCAAACCGGCGGTGCAATAAAAAGGAGAAATAGAAAAACGTATAGAAAAAACGTAAATGCCACAGAGTGAGATTATTGCTATGATGATTTGTTTTCAATGTGGAATGTTTCAAAATTTCAAGAATTATTACCTGTTTTATATTTGTCAGCACATGAAGAGCTATTTTCCAAATGCCGTATCATACAACCGTTTTATCGAGTTGCAACCCAGGGCTATTGTGCCTTTCATGCTTTTGCTTAAATTGGTTGGATTTGGTGAATGCACAGGCATTACATTACATATGTGGATAGTACTCCCATCAAAGTATACCATAACAAGCGTATACATTCAAACAAAGTATTCAAAGGTCTGGCCCAAAGAGGGAAAAGTACAATGGGTTGGTTTTTTGGGTTCAAACTCCATTTAGTCTGTAACGAAAAGGGTGAATTACTGAATTCCTCTCTCACAAAAGGCAATGTTAACGATAGAAACCCTCATGTAATTATTTAATTCTTTCATATTTAACCATAATAAATCCACAGGGTGACATTGTAAAAGTAGAGTTTAAATGTTTCTTGGAAAGATTTATTGTTTGCAGAGAAATATTATCTCTTTCATTTTCAAAATTTGCTTTACTTATATCACTGTTATCAATTTTCCACATTGTAACAGGTATATAACCATTCGGCACATTTATATTAACTTTTTGTTTTTTATCATGAGAACGGTTTATCAAAGCGATTTGCATATCTCCGTCCTCTGTCATCACTGCTGATCCGTCTATATAGGTCAATGTAATATCTCCTGTATTGAGCTCTTTACTTATAGCTCCATCAAGGGATATCGTATTAACCGGTATAGTAGTCTCTGGGCCCTTTATTGTAAAATCCAATTTTTTCCCAGTCATATATTTTCGGTATAAATCGAAAATATAATAAATTGGAGTTACATATGCATCGTCGTTCCCTACAGTTCTAACCATTCCGTGACCATTTATAGGAAATATATAATTTGCCATTCCTACATAGGGACTCTGACGTATAAATACATTTAACATCCCGGCGATAGTTACAATATCAAATAATCTTCTGGGATCATTTCTTGTAAAAGTATATTTTTCTCCATTAAAAACAGAATGACGACAATTCCATTCATCAATACTGAATCGTACTGGCTTGTCGGTACGTCCGAATTTAGTATTGATTACATTTAATAGTTCTGCATTCTTTTGAAGATGGACTTCTATTTTAGCTGGTGAATATAATGTTTGCTCTGGATTTTGAAGTTTTTCGTCTTTAACCTTTGCCCCCATATAAAAGTGGATCGTAAGGAAATCAATTAGTCCCCCATTCTTTTGTAAAATAGTATCGTTCCATTCGTACGTATAACCAACTCCCAATAACTCTAGATCCGGATACTGAAAACGAATAGCACTAGACCATCGGAGAAGCCTCTCTGCGTATTGTACAGCAGTCTCTTTTTTATTAATTCCATATGAACCATAATTTTCATTTCCTATACCCCAATATTTAACTCCATAAGGTTCTTCATGTCCGTTATGTGCTCTTTTCTTTCCCATAATTGTTTCTGTAGAACCATTTACATATTCTATCCAACTTAAGGCATCACCCAATGATGCTCCAAATACGGGATGATTTGCCATATTGAAGTTTATATAGGGTTCTGTTCCAATTTTTTTACACCATTGTAAAAATTCATCCGTACCAAATTGATGGGTTTCAGTTCCGTTCCATGCAGATTCATGCATAACAGGTCTCTCTTCTTTCGGTCCAATACCTTTCCTCCAATCGTACTCATGTACGAATGTACCACCCGGCCATCTCATTACTGGCATATCAAGTGGCTTAAGTAATTCATTTACTTTACTGTTCTCTTCACCATCCTCATTTATAAGTCCTCCATAAATAATTTTGTCATTACAGTCTTCCAGCATTTGTCCATAGATCATAGGATCTATGGATACCAGATTATCTGGAATTTCTATTGATACTGTCGTTGGCTGTTTATCTATTTTTTGTCCGTATATAACCGACAATGGAAAACATAATGATAAATAGAGGAACAAGAATTTTATTTTTCTACGATTCATATTACAAATTATTTTAATTATTAATATTTCTGATGACTCCCAGTTTGCCTACTAGTAATTGCACACAAAAAAAGCAAAAGAGATAGGCTCCACCGATATAAATAAATATGGGTAAGTAAGAATGTGCAGTTATTGTATTACCTATCATTTGCTGCGAGATAACACCTGTAATGCCGCCCAAGGTGCCGCCTATACCGGTCAAGGTTGCCTGCACTTGTTTAGGGTAAATTTCCGACGGTATGGTGATGTTCGCCCAAAGGCCGTGCGACAACATAATTCCGGAAATAAGTAATACTGCGATTATGGGATTAGCCCCCGAAAACAAAACGAAACACAACAGTGGTATGAGCAAAGAAGCCATGGCCATAACGGTTTTTCTAGATTTGTTCAAAGACCACCCCCGCTGTTCTATCAATAACTTTGGGATATATCCTCCAAGTATTGTTCCCAATCCCATTGCTGTATAGGGTAACCAAGCAGCGAATCCCAACTCTTTTAAGGATAAACCTTGTACATCCTGTAGATATTTCGGTATCCAAAAAAGCAAAAAATAAGTTACCGGGTCAATTAATATTCTGGCAGAAAAGCATCCCCATGTTTCTTTCCTTTTAAGCAAATCCTTTAACTTAATTTTTTTCTCTCCCTCATTGTCTGTACTAGGGATGTCATCCTGAAGGATATACTCCTTTTCCTCTTTTGTGATTTTAGGATGATCTTGGGGGCTGTAATAATTTCTAAGCCAAAAGAATAACCAAACAAAACCTAGGAGACCTGTTACTAAGAAAGCAATCCTCCACCCAAAAGCTAAAGCAATGAAAGAAACCAAAGGAACAGCTACGGCAGCACCAATTGCAGTACCGGCATTAAATATGCCTATTGCCAAAGCCCTTTCTTTTAGAGGGAACCATTCTGTAGAAGCTTTAACGCCTGCCGGAAAATTTGCTGATTCAGTAATTCCCAAGAAGAAGCGTACTATGGAGAATTGGGCCAAAGTACTTACTACAGCATGCATCGCAGCAACAAAAGACCAGCTTCCCACAGCTATGCCAAACCCCTTTCTTGTACCTATCCTGTCTACAATCTTACCACTAAGGGCATACATTAAAGTATAGCTAAATACAAATAAAGAAGTAAGATTGGCATAATCAATATCCGACCAACTAAACTCTGCTTGAATTGTTGATGCTAAAATGGCAAAAGCATTTCTGTCCAAAGCATTCAGACCGGACGCCAAACACAACAGAAGTGAAATTTTCCACCTAACAGCCTGATTACTCAAAAACTTATTTTTATCTTTTATTGATAAATGGGTTATAATGTTCTGCTTTCTCTCCATCACTGTTTTTAGTATCTAATATTAAATCAGGATCAACAATCTTATCGATATTTTCATTTAGCAGATATTGTCCTTGTTTTACCAGTTCTCTCCTTAATTGCTTAATGTCAATTTCTCGTGTACTGCATTTCTGACGAGATGCCATGGCAACAGCAACTCCGGCTGCTTGTCCCATCGCCGTGCAGGTGGCCATTACACGAATGGAGCCATGCGCGATATGGGTTGCAGAGATAGGCCGTCCTGCAACCAATAGATTCGATAGATCTTTGGGGATCAGGCAACGGTAAGGAATCTCATATACTGATTTTCCGGAGCCCGTGAAGATTTGCTTCTTTCCATGAGGAGGATGGATATCTATGGCAAAAGTACCACAGGCAATGCCGTCTTCAAACGAGGCGCTATTCAAAACTTCCTGTTCGGTTAATACATAATCACCGACTATTCTTCTGGTTTCACGGATCCCGACTTGTATACCACTATCATGAATGTATGAGTTTTCGAAGCCTCCAATATACTTTCGAATAAATGTATGTACTTCTATAACTTGTTTTCGCAAAGCAATTTCGGCTCGGGTTATATCCGCAGTTTTTGTCCCATCAATGTTCTGTATACGGGTCGTATTAACACTGAATACCCCTGGAATGGGTAATTCGTACATAAGGATGCGAGGGGCTACCTCCGAATCTAGCATTCCGGTTTCTTTTTCCTGTTGAACTAAACTGTTCATCCCCAAGAAAGCTATAGCCTTTTGTTTATCAATTTGTTCATCACATGGTGAATCTTTCAGCAAGTCTCGGTTCTTTTTCATCCAGTTGCGTAGTTGTGCCACGTCCACTCCGCCAACTCTGAAATAGAGTGTTGCTGGCTGCATCGACCCATCTTCGTCTTTACCCTTTGCAAAAGGTACACCCGAAAAGGCTGCAACATCGGCATCACCTGTACAGTCAACAATATATTGGGGGCAAATAGCTTGTCGCCCAGATTTATTCTCAATGATAACCGATTCTACAACACCGTTGACTACATTCGCATCAACAATCCATGTATGAAAAAGCATTTCTACACCTGCCTCTTCCAACATCTCGATAAGAATTATTTTTGCTCTTTCTGCATCGAAAGGAGTCATGGACGCATTGTCGAAAGTCAAGTCAGCCACATGCCCTAAGGAAGCTCCCATCTGTTTCATTCGGTCTACAAATTCCTCGGCTATTCCTCGGATTACTTGGTTGCCTTTTTCGTCATGGAATGTAAAAAACGGATTTACCATTGCCGTGGTCAGATTACCGCCCGGGAAACCATATCTTTCGATAAGCATTGTCTTTACCCCCGACCGTGCGGCAGCAATTGCTGCACCGATCCCTGCAGGACCACCTCCTGCAACTAATACTTCCGGAGTTGCTATTACCGGAATTTTTCGTTGTTTTTCTATTATATATTCCATTATAACAATGCTTTTTAAGGCTGTAATAGAAGAATTGCTATTCTTCTATTACAGCTTAGCTGTTTTAAAATAAATCATGAATAGTGATCAATATCCTGGATTTTGCGTCAGATTAGGATTTGCCTGACGTTCCGATGTAGGGATAGGTGATAGATAATCGCGATTAGGATCAAAATAACGGACTCCCAGTTTAGTTCCAAATTTATCCTTTTCTGCGAAATTTGTATAGTCCGGATTTCCATATTCATCGATAAGTGGAGCAGCTGACGGATAACCGGTTGGGAATCGTCCATAACATGTTCCATTCATTAGTCTATCCGCTATTTTCCACCGACGAATATCAAATAACCGGAGTCCTTCACCGGCCAGTTCATATTTGCGCTCTTTTCTGATTACAGAACGAAGCTCTTGTTGATTTTTGCCTTTGGTTATTTCAGGCATATTGGCTCTCCTTCGGACTTTATTGATCGACTCATACATGGTATCATCCAATTGGTTTGCTTCAATTTTCGCTTCTGCATACATTAATAGAATGTCTGCATAACGAAATGCGATAGCATTAATGGAAGAAACTCCGTCAGTCCGTAATTCAAGCGGATCGCAATACTTTCTCCAACAAAAACCTGAAAAACTTGCGTAAGCATGTGTTGCATCAAGATTAGCAATTCGTACTGCTGGAGATTGATTATAATTCCAACATAGAATGCTGTCTTTGTCAGTCTCAAATTGATAACCGAAGTATATACTACCGGGTAAAGCAACAGTATGATTGAGCCGTGGATCCCTATTTTCCCAAGGTTTCTTCGGATTATATAATGGGGATTTATCAATAGATAGTCCGTCAATACATTCATAGGAATCCACTAAAGCCTGTACCGGCATTTTGTTCGAAAATCCACCTCCCAATCTTGATTTCATACGACTTGGCATTCCCTGACTTTTATCGTCCTGATTAAATTGAATTGCCCATATAATTTCTTTGGATGTTTTTCCTTTTAACATGGTAATATCACCATAATTAGGTTCTAGAATATATTCAACACCTTCAAGTTCCATTATTTTCTCACAAGCGTTAATTGCATCTTGCCAACGTTCATTATACAAAGCTGTACGTGCTTTTACAGCCCATGCAAACCCCTTTGTTATCGCCATAGTATTAGGCTGATTTTCCTGTTGCAAATACTGAGCGGCTTCATCACATTGGGAAATGATAAAATCTACAACTTTTTCTATCGGATCTCTGCTAACATATGCTTCATCCAATGTTAGCGTATGGTCAATCAATGGTACATCTCCAAACATAGAAGTAAGAGTGAGATAACAGTATGCTCTTAATACTTTGGCTTCTGCCTTATACCTCTCTATTTTATCTGCCGATACGTTATTACTGGCCCTATCGATATTTTCAAGTATAAAATTACATCGACTAATACTCTTGTACATATTTACCCAAATATCTTTTAATTGCCAAGCCGTAGAAGTTTGATACATTTGCTCAGGTTTGACGTCTCTTTCTGCTGAGATATCGGATCCTGTATCAAAGTAAATCATAAAAGGAATCTGATCATTAAATATATGGAAAGGTGTATGTATTCCTACAATAGCCATCTGAATCTCAATTTCTGTTCTTAGAAATGTTTCCGTTGAAGGATAATTTAATGGATATTTTTCCAAGGCGCTCTCGCATGAGACAAACAACAAGGAACATAATATGAATATGCTTAATGTTTTTCTATTTGTTTTCATAATATTATCTGTCTGTAATAATTAAAACCTGATATCTACACCGGCACTTATGGTCTTTACCTGAGGATAATATGCTCCACCTGAAGCGGGAGAAACTTCCGGATCCCATCCTTTCCAAAAATTAGTAAAAGTGAATAAATTTTCTCCGGAAATATAAAATCGTAAATGCTCCATTAATGCACGTCTGGAAATTGATGTAGGTACTTTATAACCTAATTGGATATTCTTTGCTCTTAAATAGGCTGCACTTTTCATATAGAAATCCGAATCAAGGTAATTGTTTGCAGAATCATAAAAATATAAACGCGGGAAAGCTGCGTGTACATTCTCATTCTCTTCAGTCCAACGATCTTTATGCATCGTAAAAGCTGTTCCACCCGACCAGAATGGATACATTGCTATCTGCGACAAATATCCGTCAATTTTACCTACTCCTTGAAGCAATATATTCAAATCAAATCCTTTATAACGTCCACTAAAATTGAATCCATAAGTGTAACGAGGAATTGTAGAACCTAAAACCTCCCTGTCATCAGCATTTACAATATCATCATCATTCAAATTAGCATATCTTAAATCACCTGGAGCTAAAGTACGTCCTTGGCGTTCCCATTTATACGAACCATCACCATTAAAATCGTCTTTAGATAAGATCCCCAAGCTTTTTCTCATATATAAAGAGTTGATAGCATATCTTTCTCGGTTGGTTACTAGGCCTGTTCCGTTAATACCTTTCAAATCAGTGATTTTGTTCTTAACGTCAGAAAAATTGAATGATATATCAAAATCGAAATCTCCAATTTTGTCCATATAAACAATATTCAAATCGTATCCTTTATTTTCAACAACTCCAGCATTTTGAAATGTAGGCTCCAATCCCATTGTACCCGGAATATCCAAACGCATTAAAATATCGTTTGTTTTTTTATAAAACCAATCGAAAGTAAAATTCAGCTTGTACCAAAAACTCAAATCCAACCCTATATTTGACATTGTGGTTGTTTCCCATGTAATATTGGGATTATTCATAGTTAAAATAGCTGCCCCATCTATCAGGTTATCACCTGAAATATATTTTGCACTCATATCAATATTAGAAGAAAAGGGATAATCATTTCCTATATTTTGATTTCCCAAAGTACCCCATGAGCCTCTTATTTTAACATTGGATACATTTTCCTTAAAATTATCCCAGAATGATTCTTCCGATAACCTCCAACCAGCTGAGAAAGATGGGAAAGCCCCCCATTTTTTACCTTTTGCAAATTTCGATGAGCCATCATATCGTATATTTGCTTCAAGCAAATATTTACTCATATAATCATAATTAACTCGTCCAAACCAGGAAAGAAGAACATTTTCCCCAGCCCATCCATCATTTCTCATATTCTCAACAGACCCGGATTGTAATACAGAATATTCGGGAAATGGAAAATCATCTCTAAAGGCGTTAAATCCTGAGTAAAAATTAGATTCATATTGAAATCCGCCCAAAGCAGAGATTGTATGATTACTTATTGACTTATGATAATTAGCCGTTGTTCTTGATTGAAGATATCTATTATAAGTTGACTCTTCTGTCAAATTAGATTTACTTGGAAGTTGGGAAAAAATACTTCCATTTGGATTATATGTTGTTACCTGTTTGACAAAACTTCTAGACAAAGGGTATGAAATTGAAGGTGAAAAAGCTGTTTGCATCCAGAAATCCTTATAAGGTTCCCACTTGAACGACATATTTCCTGTAATTGGAGTGGATTTGTCATTCGTAAAGCCTCCTTCATATATACTGGCTACAGGATTCTCACCATTTTGCCCTTCGGCATAATTTTCATTTGAATATTGCATAGCCTGAACAGCAGGCAGCTTATTCATTAAAAAGAAAATATATCCTATCCCAGATGAATTTCCTGAATTACTATTATACCTGGAAACAGAATTTCGATTAGAATTATAAAGAAATAAATCCAATGACGAGGAAAAATTCTTTGTAAAAACAAAATCAGTATTCAATCGAATGGAGATTCTTTCAAAATTAACTTTTTCAATTATTCCTTTCTGATTCAAATATCCTAAAGATGCTAACACTTTCAATTTCTCTGTTCCTCCTGTTAGTGTCAAGTTGTGGTTCTGCTGCAATCCACTTCCCCTTAAAATCTCTTTTTGCCAATCCGTATCCGGATAATTATCTCTGTCATTCGGACCTTTCTCTTTCCAATTTTTAATTTGCTCATCTGTATAGACTACACCCGCACCGGCATTAATCTTTGATTCATTTAGAAGAAGTATATGATCAATTGCATTTACCTTATCGGGAAGATTCGTTGGAGATTGTTGTGCAACATACCCGCTATATGCAATATTGAATTTACTTTCAGATGCACGTTTAGTGGTGATTAAAATAACACCATTAGCCGCTTTAGATCCATATATAGAAGAGGATGCAGCATCTTTTAAGACCGAAATTGATTCAATTGTCGAAACATCAATATTATTTATCCCCATTTCAAGCCCATCAACCAAAATTAAAGGGCTAGAATTATTTAACGTTCCGATCCCTCTGATATTTATATTTCCAGCATCCAATCCGGGTTGTCCAGATCGTTGAACAACGGTAACTCCCGGAGCAACACCTTGTAAGGCTAGAGAAGTTTGGCCAACCTGACGTTTAGTCAATGTTTCACTACTCACCGAAGCGACAGAGCCTGTAAGATTTACACGTTTTTGTGTACCATATCCTATCACAACAACTTCTTCCAGAGTTTTTAGATCTTCAATCAAAGTAATTGCAACAGAATTCTGGTTTCCAACCGTTATTTCTTGCGTAACGTAACCAAGATAGGAAACCTGTAAAACAGCATTATTTCCAACAGAGATAATAAAAAGTCCATCTATATCTGTTATAACCCCATTGGACGTCCCCTTTTCGATGATGTTTGCCCCAATAATTGGTTCCCCACGTTCATCTTTCACCTTACCAGTTATCTGTCGTTTAGCTTGTTGTTGAGATTGAGATGTTGATTTATTGTCGACATTCAAAATAATCGCCTTATTATTCACATGATAGGTTATACCGGTATTGTTTAGGACAAGATTCAGGACTTCGTAAATAGTCTTGTTTTCTACGTTTATTGAAACTTTCAGATGTTTATTAATCTGATCATTACTATAAAAAAAGTAGAAATCAGTTTGATTTTCTATTTTACTGAAAAGTTTGTCCAATTCAATCTCATTTTCATGGAGTGTCAGATGTGTTTTCTGAGCATATGAGTCGAGAGCATATATTTGAAAAACGCCAATGACAAACAATAAGAAAGTCACTTTCATAATAAACAATAAAAAATTAGGAATAGGTATTCCAAGTTTGTTATTTTTCATACATTTGTTTGTTTTTAATTTGTAGCCTTTAACCGGATCCTGCGAGATGTAAGGTTATTGGCGGGATTAATAAATTGAAAACTTAACGAGTCGGATGATACGCCCATATCTTCCGGCTCTTTTTAAATCATTACAAATAAGGCTAATTTTACTAATTTTTCATAGGCATTACTTTTTTGTTGAATTATACATAAGACACTATTTTTCATCGATATAGATATTTTTTCCAGAGATGCGGTATTCGATCGGATAACTTTTCCCGATTGAATTCAAAACATCCTCTATAATCTCTCCCGGTATGACCCTACCGGTAAATCTTTTATTTTTCAAAGATGGAGCGATATGGATATCCAGATCAAAATGCTTAGCCAATAAGGGTACGATTCTCCCCAAAGTTTCATCCGTAAACCTATAAGTTCCGTCTTTCCAGGCGATATAATAACCGGTATCGATATTTTCAATTTCCACATTGCCGTTCAAAGCGTTTATACGGGCTTGTTCCCCGGGAACAAGAGAGGTCGACAAGTATTGTCCTTCCCTATCTTTATAGTTTAGATTAATACCTCCTGAAATCAGGGTTATGCACGATTGTTCTTCCAGACCGGATTCTACAAAAAATTCCGTACCGGTAACTTCTATTTCCACATTTCCTATTTGTACAATAAATGGTTTCTCCGAATCTTTACGAATGTCAAAATAAGCTTTTCCCTCCAGAGATACCGACCGCTTCCTTTCTGTAAACCTTTCGGGATAGGTTATCCGGGTATTCTCATTCATCCACACTTCCGATTGATCGGGTAAAACAACGGATTGTACACCTGTCTTATTGTAAACCACATTTTGCACAAGGATGTATTGCTGTGGTTCTTTCAAGGAGTCGGACAGAGTCATCCAAACGGCTGAGGCAATCAGCACGCCCATAAATACAGCAGCGGAGTAACGAAACCAACCAATCTTTCGTTTTTTAAGCGGGGCAATAAGCGGCTGATATCTCCGTGAAAGTGCGTCAATTTCTCCGGCAAGTATCTGCCAACCACTGTAAACAGCTTCTTCGGATAAACTTTTACCTGAGTTCCATATCTCTTCGAGTTGGCAGTAATATGCTATATGTCCGTCCTCCTCCTTCAACCACTTATTGAGCATGACCATTTCTTCCGGAGTAGCAATTTTCTGGATGGATCGGACAATTATTTCTTCAGTTATCGGCAACATCTTTTTGGTAGTATGATTGTCTTCTATATAGATAAGACAAGATGCCGTGCATATTTACTTAAACGAAAAATAAAAAAAATAAATCTTTTTTACCATTGCCTGTAAATCGAACTCGTAATGTCTTTAATCCCAGATACAATTGGTGTTCCACAGTACGGATAGAAATATTCAAAACTTCTGCAATCTCTGCATTTTTCTTTTCTTCAAAATAGGCCATTTTAAAAATGATCCGGCATTTTTCAGGTAATTTCTCAATCTCGTCATAGATATACTGCATATCTTCCTTATCTATGATCTGTTTTTCAAAAGAGTCGTAATAACCAAGGCCTAAAATGCGATTATCTAATTCGATTGACTCTATATAGTTTTCTTTAACCTGTTCCCTTATGAGGATATTCAGGCATTTGTTCCTGACGGCCATAAATAAATAAGCAGGAGAAGGTAATTTATCATTCATTTTAAAATGATCCCATATATCGAGGAAAACATCCTGTATGATATCTTCGGTCATTTCCAAAGAAACAAAACGCCGCGCAAACAATATCAGTGGTGACACGTTTGCCACGTAATAAGATTTGAAAGATGCGAGACTATTTTCTTTGTTCTTGTTTTTCATCTATGGACTTATTTTCAGTTGTATAAATTTAACTGAGCCAGTTTTTTTCAATGAATGCATATTCTTTCTCAGGAAAAATCTCTGTGACAAAGGAAGTAAAATTTATTCCGACGAACGCAAAGTTATATTAATTAAACCACTATACAAATTTAGTAATTAGTCACAAAAAATTTGATGTTGTTTTTATATATTTGAAAATATGAAAAAAGGAGATGCTAATGCAAATCATCAACTGAGGGGTTGTCTGTTGAAAAAAGGGATTTCATTGCAAAGGTGTGCGACGAGATTCTGGAGGGGAAGCAAGACGACTAGTTTCCGCTGATAATTTGGCAGTCAGGATCAGGAAAACTGAGTATCACAAAGACCAATGAATTGATATCCAATCTAGCACGGCTGCAGGCTGGAGAAGTGATTGAGGAGGGAGAGAAGAGGCTGCATCTAAATGATGATGTGAATAAATCACAATCGTCGAATGATACTTTTCCTACCGCCATGCATATTGCCTGTTATAAAAAAGTAGAGGAGCTCACTTTGCCGAGATTGAGGCAGCTGCATCGTATACCGTCTGTCATGGGCGTATTTATCCATGCCCTCAAGCTTTGTATCTAGTTTCTGTGCGTCAGGCCAGATGTTTGCCGCCGACTTCCTTCAGATTCCGTCTCACGGCGGACACCCTAGCCTTGGGCTATACACTTCCCGCTATCGGGTGTATTACGGACTTTCACCGATTAGAGAATGTTCTCGCTGGGCGAACATAAAAAACACTTACCAACATTCATTGATAAGTGTTTCGTTTCTAACGTGATCAGGCTGGGATTCGAACCCAGGACCCACAGCTTAGAAGGCGTATTTATTTACATTTCTTATGTTTTCCTTATTTTTCGGAATGTTTGCCATCTATCTAAATAACAGCATATTGTAGATAACTTTTCTTTCATTATATTTCTTTATTTCACAATTATTTATTATATTTGTGTGTGCAAAACGTGTGCATTAACATTAACAGCCCACAGGCAAAAATCATGTTGCTATGAAGTATTATTATTCGAACGGTGAAGGTTTAAATGTAAGGTTATTTAGAGATATTAGACGAAGGGATAAGTCAGGCGATTGCCCATTGAGATGGTGCATAACATTTAACAGAAAAAGAATTTACTACTCAACTGGCAAATCATTGAATGCAGATGACTGGGAATTGTTCGAGAAATCAGAACCGAAGGAGTTTAACAAAAAAAATGCAAACCATCTGAAACCATTGTTTGAAGATCTATCCAATTACTTTAATAATATTCTGGAGCCAAAAGTAAAAAGTCTTTCCGATAACTTTTCATTTGATGCACTTAATATTGAGTTGGGGAAGTCTGATATTAAAACTGTCAATGATGCTTTTAATTCAAAGATCGATGCACTTATTAAGAGTAACAGGATTGGAAACAGCACAATTTATAAAACTGTCAGGAACTCACTTGAAAATTACAAGGGAAAGAATATTTCTTTCAATTCAATCACAGTATCATTTTTAAATAATTATGAGGCACACCTGAAGGCTGAAGGAGTTAAGACTGCAACGATAAGTCTATACATGCGCACGCTTAGGGCTATTATAAACAACGATGGCAAGCCTTATTTAAAAGGCGATGCCTACCCTTTCGGACGTGGGAAGTACCTTATAAAGACCTCAAAAGGGGGTGAAAAGATAGCTTTAACTTTGAAACAGATTCATGCGATTGAAGCCTTCGAATGTGGCGATCTGTTAAC
Organism: Petrimonas sulfuriphila; assembly: GCA_038561985.1. Lineage (NCBI taxonomy): Bacteria > Pseudomonadati > Bacteroidota > Bacteroidia > Bacteroidales > Dysgonomonadaceae > Petrimonas > Petrimonas sulfuriphila. The sequence continues at coordinate 1,181,742 of CP073276.1, forward strand.
TGAACTTTGCCGTGATATATGGCTTTTCTCTTTTTATGGTTCAGGGATAAACTTCACTGATATATTCCGTTTGAAATACACTGATATTGTACTGGGCGAACTTAATTTTGTCAGGTATAAAACACGTAATACCCGTAATGATGAAACCTATCTAAACGTCCCGATACTGGAACCAATGAAAAAGATAATCAAAAAGCACGGTAACACTTCGAAGGGCGGTTATATCTTTCCTTTGCTGAATGATTGCAAGAATGAAACTGATCGCAGAAAAAAGATATTCAATATCACACACGAAAGCAATAAGCGTATTAAAGCTATTTGCAGGGAATTAAAGCATGATGACGGAACTCTTATGATACCCGACTATGATTCAGTAAACAACTACACGGCCCGCCATTCTTACGCAACGATATTAAATAAACTTCGTGTTCCTGAAAGCTTTATATCGCAACAACTGGGACACAGCACGCAGACAGTTACGCAGGGTTATTTTGGTGCATACGACAGGGACGCACGATTTGAATATAACTCTTTGTTGCTGAAGCTTGACGGTGATTCAAAAGTAAAATATATGAACGTGATTTAAAATATACAGCTATGAGCAGGGTAAACTATTTTGATATAATAATCAATTTTCCAAACAGCTATGAAGTTGACTATTTGGAGTCTGAAATGAAACTTGCAGGACGTGATCACTTTTGTAAACCACAAACATTTATCAGAGAATTAACGCAGGCGTTAGATGAGTTAAAAAGTGATTTGATTCGTGATGCTACAAAGAAAAAATCAGAGTTAGAACATGAAATAAAAACAGCTTATAATTATAGTAATGAATTTATGTACTATCATTCAGGATATGATAAAGATGTAGCTTTTCAATACGAAACAGGCGTTCATATAAGAAAAGCAATAACCTATGATGAGTATCATAAAAGAGAAACAGAAAGAAGGATTCAGGGTTATAAATCACAACTTGAAACAGTGGTAAATGATATTGATAATTATATCAAAGTATTTGATTACTGGCAAAGTAAAGTTAAAGAGTTAGAACAAATTATTCAGGCTGATGATGACGATATACAGCAGGCTGATGATCCACAGCAAAATGGCAAACTGTATGAAATTGATAACACCTTATTTAAGATGATTTATAAACATTGTCAGGATCGGGATATGTTTAATATTGATGAAGCTGAATTTTTACAGCGTATTGCAAGGGCTGATTTATCGGGTGAAATTTACAACAAAGGTAATAAGACTAAAATAAATATTATTATAAAGATGATCGGAAGGGAAAAGGCTATTTGTGAAAGTTGGTACACTGAAACAGTGGATAATTTAGGAATAACTAAAAATGAATTAACCAAAGTACAAGACCCTAAACTTGAAGACGAAATAAAAGCTATTATAGATGAGTGGAGAAAAACCCTAAAGGCGTTTAACGATGGGGTAAAAAGCAAGATAAAATCATTAAATCTAACGTAGCCATTTTCAGGCAATAAAAGCCCTATTCAGATATTACGTTAAAAGACTGTTACTCACCGTGATAGTCTTTTTTCTTTTTATGGAAAAGCCATACAAAAGCCTAAAATAAAAGGGCTTGACTGGGGGTAACTTTGTATCAAACAATAACTTAAAATGTTTTTAATATGGAAAGTTTGATAATAGTTAGAAAAGAAGATTTAAGGGAATTACTCAAAGAGATGATCCCGATAACAAATGTAGCTGATCCAATTGATGAGCAAAAAGATTATTTCTCTTTAGATGAGGGTTTATCTTATATCAATGAAAGGGGTTTAACTATTTCGAAAAGCACTCTTTATAAGAAGACAGCTGACAGAGAGATTCCATTCCAAAGATGGGGCGGTAAAAAGATTGTGTTTTTACGTGATGAACTGGATCAATGGATAAGCAAACAGTTATCAGGAAAAGAGGACAAAGTAAGCGAGATCACTAAAAGCGTGGCTGATTCGGCACGCAGAAAGGAAAGGGGGTAATTATATGGCAGAACAAAAAAAAGGAGGCGAAGCGCAAAGCTTACAAACCCCCTCTATATCATACGATAACAGCAACAGTAAAGGTAATGGAAAATTATCTAATAATCAAATAGTTAGAAATAAATTTTCATATTTCAATACACAATCAGATGATTACCTTGATAATCTGACACCCGAAAAGAATGTTACATTACTTGATGTGTTTGAATATGTAAGAACCGACAATGGGCGAGATAATACAAGTCATGACATGGTGAAGATTCAGGGCACTTTCAGGAAAGCACATGATAGCACCATTATTTCAACATCAGGATTAATGCAATTTGAAATAAAATGTTCATCTGAATTTGTGGATAAATTAAAATCTGATCTTATCAATGTGAAAGATATTGATGTTTTGATGGTTTTTAAAAATCGTGCTAATGATGGGCTTAATGTTATTGTTCCTTCAAGTGAAGCGGTGGAAATTGGAAATTATGATGTTGGAAAGTACAGAGATTCTAACAATAATATTTTCAATATGTATGATGAGTACTTTTTTCGCAACATAGGGCGTAGAATTAAAAAAACAGATAGATGCTATTTGTCGCACGATCCTAATATCTATATAAGTGATAAGGTGCAAGCTGGAGCATGGAAATATAAACAGCTATCTGAATACTGGAAGGAAACGAAGGATATTGCACATAGTATTGTCAGGGTAGATGCTGAACCTTTATTTTATTCAATCGACTATAAGGGAAAACCCATGTTAGAGCCTTTGCCATTTATTGAGTTTATGATTAATAAGGGTTTTATTAGAGAAAGGGAGAGCGATAATTTTATTAAGATAGAGAATAAAATTCTCAAATATTTTCCAAAAGAAGAAATACCCAACTTTCTGAAAAAATTTGTTCCTGATGACAGTTTACAAAATGAAGTATTAAAATGTATTTCTCATAAATGGAAAATACAGATAATGGACTTCATGCAGTTGATGGACGGGCAAGAAATAAAATATCATAGAGATACAGCCGATGCGAAATATATTCCTTTCGAAAACGGAGTTCTAAAAATCACAAAAGATTCCTTTACAATGCTTGATTATTCAGATGATGAAATAGGCTTTTTTCCTGAAGGAATTGAGAGCATGAACCACAAATTCATAATCTTACCGGAAGGCTCAATCAAATACGAGGGCAAACCTAAGCGATTTATTCGTTACGCAATGGTGGGCAACGATAAACCAATATCAGAGCTTACAGGCAAGGAAAAGAGCGATTTTAAAGCGGCTTGTTCGATGGTTGGATATTTAATAGATTCACATAAGAAAAGTTCAGAAGCTTACTGTATTATTTTATCAGATGAAGGGAGCAATGATGTTGCAAATGCTGGAGGGCGAGGGAAAACATTATTATTAGAGTTGATTTCAAAGGTACGTACTCGTTTGTATAAAGGGAAAAATGACTGGCGAAAAGATGATAAATTTGCTTTAGCTGGTTTACAGAAACATAACACCCTAATAGTACATGATGATGTACCCGCAGGCTATGACTGGATAGCAAACTACACGTTGATTACTGGCGATATGGTAGTTCGAGATTTGTACAAAAGCCCCTTTGTACTTAAGTTTAAGGAGTCACCGAAAATTGTTGTTACAACTAACAATGCGGTGAGATACAATGAAAATGCAGATTCCACAAACAGACGATACAGGGAATATAAGTTTTCTAAGTTCTGGAATATAAACAGAACACCATCAGAATACTTCGGCGGTGGCGATTTTTTTGATGACTGGAGCGAACAGGACTGGCAGGAAGCTTTTGATTTTCTTGTTGAGTGTGTGCAAATATACCTGAATGAGGGAGTTATTCCAATTAAATATGACAAGACGTTTGATAATTATGTAGCAACATTTAACGATGTCAGAGAGCAAGAATTTGAAAGGATTTTTAATGAATTGAGTTCTGAAACAGAATTTAATGTTACAAGGTTTAGAGAGATTCATATGCAAAAACATCATGGCAATGGTGCAGATTTTAATCTATCGACCGTCAAGGCGAGAGATTCGATCAATCATTATATCGATTATCATAAACTGGATTGGGAATATATCAGAAGCGAAAAAGTCTGGAGACGGGTTTGTATGTCAGGTTTAGATTCAGTTCCTGATAACTCACTTCCGTTTTAGTCAGGGTTGTTCGTTCTTGCGTCAGGGTTGTTGTTGTTGTTTTTTTAATTACAGGTTAGTCAAGTGTATTACGGGTAGGTTACGGGTTTAACTAATTGATTGTGACGAGGTTTCAAGTTAAACAGGTTTATTACACTTTAAATTATAAATTAAATATTGAGTCCGCTCCGAAAAGTCGGAGTGATAATTTAGTTTAAAATTTTTTGTACAATAAATTTTATAAATCAGGTAAATTTCACCTGAAAAGTTCTTTGAAATATTTGCGTATATAGCTATTATTCACTACCTTAGTAGGGCTTAAAACTGTATAATATGTTCAAAAAATCGGACGAAAACCCTCAATTGGGCATTTTTTCATCACCGACGGAGTACTTCAGAGACTCTAAGAAGAAAGAATACCTAAAAAATGACTCCTGGCATAACCGGTTCCGAAACCATGTTGTAATGCGTGTGGATGAGTCTATTTTCAGACCACTTTATTCTAATGGAACGGGGGCTCCTAATGCCTCTATCCGTATTTTGGTCGGTATGATGATCCTCAAGGAAGGCCAGGGATGGAGCGACGCACAATTGTTTGAGAACTGCGCATACAATTTACTTGTTCGCAGTGCTCTGGGTCTGATGTCGTTAGAGGACGCTGAGCCTGTTTCATCCACTTACTACCTTTTCCGTCGCAATCTGGTTGACTATGCAAGGGAACACGGCGAAGACCTGTTCAAAAAGTGCCAGGGGCAAATCACCCGTGACCAGCTATTGGAGTTTGAGGTGAGCGGCAAGCAGGTGCGCATGGACAGTAAACTGGTCGGCAGCAATATCGCCTGGTACTCCCGTTACGAGTTGATTCATGAAACCCTGCGTCTGTTTATCAATGAAAGGGAGGAACATATCTTCAATAAGAGCCTGTCCAAAGAGATGTTTTCCCTTATCGAAAGCATACAGGGTGAAACGGGCAACAAGGTGGTGTACCGCAGTACAAAGGCCGAGGTTGATGCCAGGTTCGTTGAACTGGGCAAACTGATGTACCGTTTTATAGGGCTCTTCAAGAAGCATGACTATGGTCATTACCAGACCCTTAAAGCGGTTTTCGAACAACAATACTCGGTTGGCAGGGACAAAACTGTCGTTCCTCTGGAAAAGGAGAAAGTCAGCGCCAAATCCATACAGTCACCCCATGACACCGACTGCCATTACCGTGACAAAGACGGCAACAAGGTCAAAGGGTATTCGGTGAACGTCACCGAGACATGCGACCAACCGGGAGATGACAAAGATACGGCATTGAACCTGATAACCGATACCGAGGTAACGGTGGCATCGGCTCCGGACAACGGCTTCCTTGAACAAGCCCTGGATCGGACACAGGAAATAATATCCGACAAAATAGAGAAAGTATATGCCGACGGGGCTTACCACAGTGCTGATAATCAGGAGTATTGCCAAAGCGATAAAAATGGCATCGAGCTGATACTCACAGGCATGCAAGGCCCCGCACCGAGATATGACATCCGTTTGGACGAACAGAATGAAATCAATTTAATAGTAACCGACAACAAAACAGGAACAACAATACAGGCACAACGGGTAAAACTCCGCAAAGACAAAACACAGAGGAAATGGAGGATCAAGACTGAAGAAGGAAAATACCGCTACTTCGATGAGGATAACCTCAGGACTGCCGCTCTGAGGAAGAAATTGGACGATATCCCGATAGATGAAAAAAATATCAGGAACAATGTCGAAGCAAGCATTTTCCAGTTAGGATACCATTACCCGAATGACAAGAGCCGTTACAGGTCACTTGCCAAGCACAAACTATGGGCATACTCCCGCTCGTTGTGGATAAACTTCGTCAGGATAGTGAATTATATGACGCGAATAAGTCAAAGAGCGCTTTTTTGGCAAAAACTGCCACAATATATAATTAATTTATGTTTCAATATGTATATTATTGTAAACATACTTTCAATTAATAAAAACAATCACATTTGTCCGGTTAAACTTCATTTTTCAGCAATTTGAAAAAATGGGGTTTTCAGAGCAGACTCAATATTTGATATAGAGATAGAGAAATAGAGAGATAGAGATAGAGATAGAGATAGAGAGAATACGGAACAACCTGATGCAACTCGCCAACTCGTCACCAGAGCGGGTTACAACCCGTAAGCAACTAACAACAACCTGATGCAACTCGTAATATTTTTGATAAAAACGGTATTTATTGAAGCAAAAAAATTAAATAAATTAAAAATTCAAGACTATGAGAGAAAAATTTACATTTCACAGATTAATTAATGAAGATGGCACTAATGCAAAGCTATCTGATATAATAGGTTGGTTTACACCTTTAGCAGTATTCAAGACTGATAAAGCGAGCAATTACTACATTATTCTATTTCATGATTTGAGCGAGCGTTCACCGATAAGGAGATTCGCGAAGGTAGGCGTAACAGCATTTAATAAAATGATTAAGGAGCGCAAGCGTGAGTATATTTGGTTAATGGCACGAGATAGAACAAAAGTAAGATATGCAGGCGGTAAAACATCTATTCCTGATTATCAAAAATCAATAACAGTTGAATTTCACCACCCAATAGGCACGTGTTATAGTAGCACTAAGTAACACAGATAATTAAGATACGAATATATTAAAATTTTTAAAATAAAACAGCAATGATGGAAACAATAGCAACAGCAGTTATTCACACAATCATTTATTTGACTTGTGGGAGCTTATTTGTTTGTAGTGTAGTCTCACTAATAAAAAAAGAGATAAGGGCACACAGGGCACGAAAAGCGTATAATAATATGATTGATTACTTCAATGAACAATTAAGAATTATGAATTATGAAACAAATAAATCAACTAAACAATGATTGAGCAATGAAAAAGATTAAAAATTTAACACCACTTGACAGGCGAAGCGATGAACAGTTAAGAGAGATTACTCGAGCTGGCGGAGTTGCGTCTGGTGTTGCAAGGCGTAGGAAACGAGACCTTAAAGCAACCTTAGACATGATAGATGAAATGGAATTACCCGATGACTTAACGCAGACACAGCAGATTGAAAAAGCGTTTAAGATTGAGAAGCCTACTTATCGAGATGCGGTATTTTGCGCTCTCTATAAAAAGATACTGGACGGAGATTTACGAGCGATTGAATTATATTTTCGTCTCAAAGGTGAAGCGACAGGGGGCGTTGAGGTGAATATGAACAATCAGAGTTTAACGGTAGTTTGGAATGAAAAACGATACAGCGATGGAATTGACAAAGAAACAGAGTGAAGCACTTGACTATTTAGAGGACAATAAGACAAATGAAGTATTGTTCGGCGGTGGTGCTGGTGGCGGAAAAAGCTTATTAGGTTGCTACTGGCTTTTAAAGTCAGCAGTAAAGTACGAAGGCACAAGGTGGCTAATGGGTAGGGCTACACTTAAAACATTGCGAGAAACCACGCTGAACACGTTCTTTGAGGTGTGTAAGATACAGGGACTGACAGCTGGCGAACACTACAAGTATAACCAACAGCTACAGCAGATAGAGTTAATAAATGGGAGCGTTATTTTATTAAAAGATTTGTTTCTTTATCCAAGCGATCCAAACTTTGACAGTTTAGGCAGTTTAGAGATAACAGGGGCTTTTGTTGATGAGTGTAATCAGATTACAGAAAAAGCATGGAACATTGTCAAGTCGCGAATAAGGTACAAGTTAGATGAGAATAATATAATACCTAAGATGCTGGGAACATGCAACCCTTCGAAGGGCTATTTGTATGAAAAATTTTTCAAGCCCTACAGGGAGAAAAAACTACCTGACAGTATGAAGTTTATTCAATCATTATTAACCGATAATAAATTTATATCACAGCATTACGAAAGCAACTTATTACAGCTTGACACTATTTCAAAGGAGAGGTTACTGTTTGGGAATTGGGAGTTTGACGATGACCCTTCGGCACTCATACCATACGATAAAATTACAGACATATTCTCGGCTACATACGTATCTGGCGGAGAGATGTACATAACGGCTGACGTGGCACGATTTGGGAGCGATAAGAGCGTTCTAATGGTGTGGAATGGCTACAAGGTCGTAGAGATTTTAACTCTCGAAAAACAGCCCTTAACTGTGGTTGCTGGCGAGATTAACCGATTAAGAACCTACTATAAAGTGTCGACATCTAACATTGTAGTTGATGAGGACGGAGTAGGTGGCGGAGTAGTTGACATTGTTGGTTGTGATGGCTTTGTAAATAATGGTACACCTATGGAAATAGACGGACACCCACAGAATTATAGCAACCTGAAAAGTCAATGTTACTTCATGCTGGCGGAGAAAATAAACAAAGGAGAGGTTTATGTTCAGACTGATAATATACATTTAAAGAACAATCTGATACAGGAACTGGAACAAGTCAAGCGTAAGGATATAGACAAGGACGGTAAGCTGGCTATCATTCCAAAGGAACATATCAAGCAGTTGATAGGTAGAAGCCCCGACTATTCCGATGCGATGATGATGCGACTATATTTTGAGTTAAAACCGAAATGGGTGTTTTCTATTGGATAGGGCAACAGCCTTCTAATTATTAGTGATTGAGCAGATAAAATACTAAAAGCCACTTCAATTATTGAGGTGGTTTTTTTGTTTAAGTAGGTAGTTTTTTTGTTGTTTGTGTGTGAAAAACGTGTGCAATAAAAAAAAGCACCTACAAACATTTGTTGTAAGTGCCTTATTCAGAGAGTGATCAGGCTGGGATTCGAACCCAGGACCCACAGCTTAGAAGGCTGTTGCTCTATCCAGCTGAGCTACCCGACCCTCCTTGTGCAAATTCAGGCTGCAAAAATACGGCAATTCTGAGAATAAAAAAAATTTATGAAACTGAATTTAAGGCAAATCGATAAAATTACAAAATTCCCTGCCCCATCATCGCCTTGGCTACTTTCATAAATCCGGCAATATTAGCCCCTTTCACGTAGTTTACATAACCATCCGGTTCGGTACCGTATTTTACACAGTTTTCGTGAATATTGCCCATAATCCATTTTAGCTTTTCGTCCACTTGCTCAGCGCTCCAGCTGTAACGTTCGGAATTTTGCGTCATTTCCAGGCCCGACACCGATACTCCACCGGCATTGGCTGCCTTCCCAGGAGCATAGAGGATCTTGTGTTTCTGGAAAATCTCGATTGCCTCCGGGGTGCTCGGCATATTGGCACCTTCCGATACGGCAAAGATTCCGTTATTCACGAGTGACTGGGCATCGTCTCCGTCGATTTCGTTCTGTGTGGCAGAAGGCAGTGCAATATCGGCTTTCTCACCCCACGGGCGGGCACCAGCAACGTACTTGCAACCGTATTCCTCTGCATACTCACGGATACGGCCGCGATAGAGGTTTTTCAAATCCATCACAAATTTCAGTTTTTCCGATGTAATTCCGTCAGGATCGTAAATGTATCCGTCGGAGTCGGAAAGGGTAACCGGAATTGCACCTAGCTCGATCAGCTTCTCGCACGTATATTGAGCCACGTTCCCCGAGCCAGATACCAGGCATCTTTTTCCTTTTATATCGATATTTTTGGTTTTCAGCATTTCCAGCAGGAAATAAACGTTTCCGTAACCAGTAGCTTCCGGACGAATAAGTGACCCGCCGAACTCACGCCCTTTTCCGGTAAACGTTCCCGTGAACTCACCGGCCAGCTTTTTGTATTTCCCAAACATATAGCCCACTTCGCGGCCGCCCACACCAATATCGCCGGCCGGGACATCGGTATCGGGCCCGATAACCCGCCATAATCCTTCGGTAAAAGCTTGGCAGAAGCGCATGACTTCACCTTCCGATTTACCGCGTGGAGAAAAGTCTGACCCGCCCTTGGCACCACCCATGGGAAGTGTGGTAAGCGCGTTTTTGAAGGTTTGTTCAAAAGCCAGGAATTTCAAGATGGAAGGAGACACGGATGCGTGAAAACGAATTCCTCCTTTGTAGGGGCCAATAGCGTTGTTGTGCTGTATACGGTATCCCATGTTCGTTTGTACGTTACCCTTGTCATCTACCCAGGTGACACGAAACGTATGAATCTTGTCGGGAATAATCAACCGTTCGACCAGGTTCGCCTTTTCGAATTCAGGATGTTGGTTGTACACCTCTTCGATCGACTCAATCACTTCTTCAACAGCCTGAAGATATTCAGGCTCATTTGGAAAACGTCTTTTTACCAGACTGATAATTTCTTCGTACTTCATAAAAAAAGGATTTAATTGTGATAACTTTGTAAACAATCACTTTGAAATACAAAAATAGTATCAAAAATTTAAATGAAAGAATATTTCATCATTTTTTTATGTTTTGACAGAAAAAAGTTTATTTTCGTAGATTTCTGTAAACAGGAACAAATACGATAATCCCCGACATGATCAGGGAAATAATCGTGATAGCGTTTATCTCTGCGTTCATAAGGATATACCCGGCTAAAATCACCCAAAGTATGGCGATGAAGCCGAATTGCGTTTGTGAAAATGTTCGTTTTGCCATAATGGGAACAATGTGGTTTACAAAGATAATAAAAAATGGTGCAGATTCACATCTTCACCATTTACAAAGACCCATAGAGAGTTAATGAAAAATTGATTTTTTGCTATTTTTGAACCAAATGAATATTGTTTCAACGTTGCAAATATCGGTATCTTTTGTTACGAACCCGCTACATTTCAGTTAAGTTTTGGTTAACTTTTCCTGACATAAAAAACAAAAAGTTTGCTATGAAGCAAACTTTTCAATGTTTTCTCAACTGATCTCCTATTCCTGTATCAGCCCAATGTTGATTTCTTTATCTTTCTGCAAATCTACTTGCATTTCAGAAGGTTGATACGAAATCAATTCCACACGTACGGTATGTTTACCCGGTTTAAGATCCGAAACCGAAAAGTTTCCGTCCAGGTCCGAATAATATTTGTTACCGTCAATGAAGATAGCTGCACCAGCCAACGATTCGTTACTTTTGTTGTCGACAACGGAACCCGATATATCCACCGTATTCACTTTCCGTACAGCTTCGGTAACAGCAGTACTTTTTACATTCTTGTCGTTTTTGTTGTCTTCAGCATACACTGAAACAGACAATAAAACCGTTGCGATTAATACCAAAATTGTTTTCATCCTATGTATCTAATTTTTGAAAATTTTCCGTTTTAAACCGATACAAAGGTGAGGCATAAATGTTACAGAACGGTTAAGTTTCGGTTAAGTTTTTGTTAATATTTTTTCTCATCCAATAGATTACCCTTGTCGTCCCACATACGCCACAAGCCGGTTTTATTGCCTTCGTAGTAATTCATTTCGTAACGCTGATTTCCCAATTCGTCCCAAATACGCCAGGTGCCGTGTTTTGCGCCATTCTTGTATTCAGCTTCCGAAATGAGCTGTCCCGAAATATCGTACGTACGCCACAGGCCGTGTAATTTACCTTCCTTGTAAGAACGCACTTCTTTGGGTTTACGGTTATCGAAATAAATCAGGTAAGCTCCTTCGGGTAAGCCGTTTTTAATCTGCATCTCAAGCTTGAGTGTGCCGTTATCGTAATATTCACGATAATCTCCGGTATAAAGTTCGTTTTGTTTCTTGTCTCTGTAATAGACTCCTTCATTCTGATAGATTTGAGGATTACCCTGCTGATCTTGAGCCTGAACACTTAACGTTAAAAGAAAAACACCCAGCAATAGTATTGTTTTATTTTTCATACGATTCTTGTTTTTAAGTTGTACCTCCATAGCAAAGATACAATTTCCTGGTGCATAAAAACAAAAAGGTACTCCGGTTTTTACACGAAATACCTCCTGTTTTTATAAACCGATTGTTCTGATTAAAATTTGTATCCGGTCCAAGCAAATACATCGGTTGGGCAGCCGGTATTTCCGGTTTTAATATCTATCGTTGCGGCATTTGCACCCGGTTTTATGTCTTTGCCGGTAATGGGAGAGGTTAAGCTATTTGTAAGATTTATCACTGTTCCCGCAGCGGCATCACCTTTACCGTCTGTACAGTCAACTAAATCCATAGCTGTGCCAACGCCTTTCACCAGAGCATTGGTAACGGTAGCCTTGGCTCCACGACGGATCTTGATGACATCCTGCATTTGCATTTTCACATCGCTGCTCGCATCCAGCTTAAGTTCGATAGTCATGTTTTTGACGGTGAAGTCGGACTGCCCTTTCTCATCGGGATTTAAACCGTCCAGGTTTCCATCAGCTTCAATTCCGCGAGGGTCTGATTCTGAGCTGGAGTAACCTTTTTGCCAGATTCCGTATGCGTTTTCCAGTGTTCCTGTGTACCCTTGAGTAAAGTCGAACATGTCATCGTCCGAGTCAACCACCAACAGGTTTTTCACGTTTACGCTACCGCCAAAAAATTCTATCCCATCGTCTGCCCCATAAGGGATGTAAATGTTTTCGATCTTGGTGCCATTTCCAACGCCGTTCAGCGTAAGTCCGTTGTGTTCAACGTTTGCACTCGAACGGGCGCCGGTATATTCTATCTTAACGTATGTCAATTCACCTGAGCTATCCGAAACGTTATCGCCTCCGTAACTATAGGCGCTGTTAATTTCGGTAGACCCTTTTGTCCCACCCGAAAGTGGTGCTTTACCGTTAATAATAAGCCCTCCCCAATGTCCTTGTTTAGCATTTTCAATATCGGCAGTCAGGGTAATGGGTTTTTCGGCAGTACCCCTCGCATTGATTTTTCCACCTTGCAATACGAGAATATAATTGCTGAATCCATTTTTAGCCTTGATCATTGTTCCTGCCGGAATGTTTAATACACCCCCGTCTTCAACAATAACAGGACCGGTAATGGTATAAGTAATTGCTGCATCCAGGGTTTGGGTAGTGGTTATAGAACCTTTCAGTTCCGACTCGGTTACCGGAGGTTCGGGTTTCGGATCATCGGAGCCACAAGAAGTCAGAACAGCAGGAGCTGAAATTGTGGCCATCATCATAATAATCAAAAGAAACTTTTTCATTTTAATACAGTTTAAAAATTTAGTTGATTAGTTGTTCGTATTCGTCAGTTATAAATCATAGCTTACTCCTAAGCTGAAGTTAATACCCTTTTTGTATTCATTCAGGACAATGTTTTCACCGCTTGAATTCATTCTTCTGGATAATTTATACGAAGGATCCAGCAGGTTTGATGTTTTAAATTTCGCGGTAAAGTTCTTGTTAAATTTGTAGGAAGACACGAAATCTATCGTGGGAACTCCTTCTTCTATGATATTGCCGTAGTTGCGTGTACCGATTGTATGTACCCTGTTACTGAAATAATTAAAAACGACCGAAGCAAGTAAATTTTTATCGCGATTTGAATAACTATAAGAAACATCGAAATTTCCTATAAACGGTGCAGCTCCTTCCAGCTGTGCTTTTCTTCTCGGTGTGTTAACGATATCAACTTCGAGATCCGTATAAATATACGAAGCATTCAATCCCAGGGATACCCGGTTTACTTTTGAAGTTGCAGTATTCACTCTGTTGATCAAGTTTTTTCTCAACTCCACCTCTATACCGGCGACAGTTGCAAACGCGCTGATGTTTGAATAGGAGAGTAATCCGGCTGAATTACCCTGATCCACTCGTCCGATAGGATTGACAATGTGTTTAAAAAATCCGGTAACGGTAAACAATTCCGAAGGGCTCAAATAATAATCCCATTTAAGATCAGCATTGTAATTATCAGACGGTTTCAGGTTAGGATTACCTTGACTGGCAAAGCCGATATTCACATATTGATAGGGTGAAATCTCTTTCGATTGCGGCAATGTGTATGTCTTACTCAAGCCCATCCGTATTGCGTTTTTATCGTTCAAATCATATTTCAGATTCAAACTGGGCAAAAAATAGGTTTTTTTGATAGATTCCCTTCCAGGCTCCACGTGCTGAACACGATGGTTAACGGTCATATCCACATTGTCTACACGTAAACCCACATTCGCGGTAAGAGGAGAAGTCAATTGATATGTAGCCTCCGCATATGCTGAATGGACATTTTTTTTAACGTTGTAGGTATTTAATTCACCAACGCTCATGGTATATTTTCCACTTTCGTAGTTGGCCTGGTTATATAAATCATCCAATTGCAGGTTATCTATGGGGAATGTTCCCGAAAGAGCGTCAAAATTGTACTCTACAGCCTCAAACTTGTCATCAACAAAGCGTCCATTGTAACCTATTTCCAGGGCAGAGTTCGTATTGTCAAATTCATCATTCAGTTTATACTGAAGATTCACTTTTGTATTTATATCATTTTCTTTCAGTTCAGAAAAGAAACGTTTTTGCCGGTTACTTCCCGTTAAAATATAGGTACCATCATCCTGTTTTGAAAGATAATTTTCGCGACGGTCAGGTTCCAGCCCTTTTATCCTGTTATACGATGCCCCGGCGTTTAGTTTCATTTTGTTCGATAATTTCCAGCTGGAAATAAGTTGATGCGTGAATAGTAAATTGTCGTTCGTTTGTTGTCTGATTGCCCTTCCCGTGTAATCGTTACTGTCTTGATGGCTTTCGGTATGTTTTCCGCTGTATTGCCCAACGTATTGATTATTGGCATGGACCATCATGAAATTATACGCCAGGTTGTGCGCTTTGTTAATCCCGAAATTGATATTTCCGAGAACAAGCTGGTTAATGTTTTGGGAATACTTGTCGCCTTGCTGGTCTTGATAAATGGTTCCGTCGGAAGTGGTGTTTCTGATCAATTCCCCGGTATAAGAATAATTTGTTCCGTGTGAGCCTACAATAAAAAATGAAAGTGGATTATTATCCGCTCCCACTTTAAATTGTTTTCCTCCGGAGATACCAAAAGTGTGGTTTACGGGTGTTTTTATGACCTTTGGATCGAGGCTGTTGGCGAAATCAACCTTGTTTTCGTTCGGTTTTTTATTGTTGGCAAATCCCAGGTAGTTTGAGCCGTCCTGACGCAGGAAATCAACTCCGATAGTCCCCCGGTTCAACCCTCCCGATATTTCGGCACCAAAAGCCCGGTCATTAATCAATTCTTTTGACGAAATGTCTATGATAGCACCCCCTGCATCTCCGGTAGAGCTACCCGAAAAAACTTTGTTTACCCCTACATTTTGAATGATATCGGTTCCGAAAAAGTCGAGTGCGATGTTTTTGTATTCGGGATCTTCCGAAGGGACAAGAAAACCGTTGAGGGTTGTCGCGTTGTATCGGTCGCCCAAGCCCCGCACAAAAACATTTTTCACGCCTTCCTGTTTGGATATTCCCGAAATTTTGGACACGGCTGCTTCCGCATTTCCAATCCCCTTGCGTGATAACTCTCTTGCCCCTACAGCTTGCGTGGCAAGTAATGCTTTTTTTTGCTCGAGAAGCAGAATATTCTCGCTTTCGCGGTTAGCGCGTGCGACCACTTCAACCGCTTCGAGGCTGATATCGTCGGAGTTCATTTCGAAATCCACCACCGTTTCGCGGTTTGTTTCTACTGCGATCCCCGTTTTAGTTACCGGTTGATATGCCACGTAAGATGCAACGAGCGTGTGCGTTCCCGCCGATACGTTATTGATAACGAAATTGCCGTCCAGATCGGCGGCAGCCCCGTTTGTGGTTCCTTCGACCAAAACCGAAGCTCCTATTAGTGGTTCTTTGGTCTTGGCATCAACAATTGTTCCTTTGATTGTTCCCGTCTGAGCATAAATAGCGGATGCTGAAACGAAAAATAAAAGTAAAACAGATAACCTAAACAATACCTTTGCTCTACTTATCATTAATTTTGAGTCTTTTTTCATTAACGAGTATCATAATTTATCGTCACAAAGGTCAAGTATAAATGTTACAAAGCAATTACATTCTGATTACATTATTGTTAAGTTTTCACCAATAAAAAAACCGATACTGGTGTACCGGTTTTTCCAACTTACTCATGTGCTGTTACTTCTATTGTACTATTTTCATTATAGGCTCTCCGGCCTGAACGATATCACCCGGTTTTACATATATCTTATACACTTTTCCCGAATATTCAGAAATTACGTCGTTCTCCATTTTCATAGCTTCCAGAACAAACAGGTTTTTTCCCCTTTGCACCTCATCGCCTTCTTTTACCAGAAACTTCATAACGCTGCCGGGCATAGGGCTTTCTGTAATGTATCCTTCGGGTTCCTTTACTTCCGCATCGGTAGGTACCGTTCCAGCACCGGTTACAGTTGTTTTTTGCGATTGATGCGATGCAAATTCCGTTTCACGGATTTTCCTCAGGTATTGGGTGGCCACGGCAGGGAAAAGTTCAAGTAACAACTCCTCTTTTTCGTCTTTAGCCAGCCGGACATTTTCGAACTCCGGCAAAACAGGATTCTCCTGACGTCTATACGTACTGGTATCGTACGGAGTTTCATCACGCGTTCCGGCAATTTTCAACCTGAATTCCGGATCTACCGGAACGGGAGTTTTTCCGTATTCCCCCTTTACTAGTGCAACAAATTGATTAGAAGCATTGGCATATTTATCCCGCCCATTCTTCAGATTCAGGGCCGAACTGACCGCCTGCACTCCTACGATCTGACTTGTAGGAGTAACCAAAGGTGGCAATCCAGCATCGAGCCGGACACTTGGAATAAGTTTCATTGCATCTTCCAAGATATCCAGCGAGTTAAATTGTTTCAATTGTGCCACCATATTGGTGTACATCCCTCCGGGAATCTCGGCGTTTTTCACCCTCTCGTCGGGTTTGGGGAAATTGAAATAAGCTTCAATTTGGTGGCAGGCCTCCAGTAAAGCCGTCTCGTTGTTGATTTGAACTGCGGCAATAGCTTCGTCAAACAACTTATCAATAGCAGCAGGCAGGGTATCCGTAAGCGGGTTAAACGGATTTGGGAACTGTTTTACCGTATCGAAAGCTTCCAATTCCCGGCGGATTCCGAACAATTCGGCATTTATTTTTGCCACAGCCTCCATGTTTACATCCAGTTCAATGCCCAGTTTTTGGCAGAAAATATAAACGAGTTCAATGGCTGGAGCAGCCGGCCCGCCGGAAAAATACCAGATATTGGTGTCTACGATATCTGCCCCATTTACGATTGCTGAGAGTACGGAACCCAATCCATACCCCGGGGTGCAATGTGTGTGAAAATCGATGGGAACATTAAGTTCTCTTTTGAATAATGAGATAAGGTTTGCCACACGCGTGGGCGGAATCAGTCCACTCATATCTTTAATGGTGATCATGTCAGCACCCAACGCTAGCATTTCCTTGGCTTTCTGAAGAAAATAGCGGTCTGTAAACACATTTTCTTTTTTTATCCGTATTTCTTCTTTCTTGTTGAACAGCCCCAGAAAGCCTTTCTTTTCAACAATTTTAACCTCATCGTCGTATTTGGGATCTATCGTGTAGCAAACCGCGCAATCTGCCAAACCACCGTATTTCTTAATGTATTTTATACTCGATTTTATATTGTCAACATCGTTTAGCGCATCGAAAATACGCATAATGTTGAGTCCGCTAGAGACGGCATTTTTGAAAAATCCATCAATAATTTCATCCGGATAGGGAGCGTATCCATAGAGGTTTCGTCCACGAGAAAGCGCAGTGAGTTTTGAGGCTCCCTGCACACCGTCGCTGACTTTTTTTAACCTGTCCCATGGGTTTTCGCCTAAATAGCGCATAACGGAGTCTGGAACAGCACCTCCCCAAACTTCCATTGCATAGAAATTGGCATCTCTGTAATAAGGCAACACTCTGTCAACTTGTGATTGGTTCATTCGGGTAGCAAAAGCCGATTGCTGACCGTCCCTCAAAGTGAGATCTCTGATTAAAAGTTTACGTTTCATCTGTTTAAAAATTTAATTTCTACTTTTTATGGTGGTTTTTGACATTAGTTTCGTTGTTTTTCACTATTTATACTTACAGTTTTTAAACATTATAAATATCTCAAATACAGAAATTTAGTTTTATCTTTCGCCATACAAAGTAACAAATTAATTTCGAATTATAAGCAATTAATTAAAGATTTTTTTCTTTAATTCATGCTAAAAACAACAAAAGCAGCATTTCGTGTTTAAAATGCTGCTTCCGGGTGTGTAAACGAAAGGAAATTACACCTTAGAAACGTTTTTTCCCTTTCTTGGAGACGTTGAAATCCTGTTTTGGTTTGTCACCTTTGTATTTCTTGTTCTCCGGCATATTGTTGTCTGCTAATTCAACCACCAGTTTTCTGTCTTCCACGAAAACTCCTTTAAAGGATTTGAGAATTTGCTTGACATTTTCTTCGGGGACTTCAAAAAACGAAAAGTTCTTCATCAGATCGATACGCCCTACCCTGATCTTCCCGGGCACATAATCGTTGATAAAACCCATCAGGTTAGCCGGGTTGGCGCCGTCCATTTTTCCGATATTGATAAAAAAGCGGGCATATCCATTTTCAGCCTTTTTCGGTCCCCCTTCGTTTCTGTCAAATTTTTTTCCTTTTCCACGTTCCTCTCTTTTCGAGTTGTGTTCTTTGGGTTCTTCAATTTCATTGGCGGCTTGGTAATAGTCAATCAGCCGGTTAAATTCCAAGGAGACCATACGTTTAATGACATCCTCCTTTTCCAGCCAATCAAGTTTCTTGAAGATGGAAGGCAGTAAACGGGCAATTTCTTCTTCATTTACCTTAACCTTTTCAATTTTATCTACAAAGTTGAACAGTTGCTTTTCGCAAATAATATCTCCTTTGGGTACCTGACGATATTCAAATTTTTTATTGATGAGTTTTTCTATCTGAGCAACTTTTCCTTTTTCTTTGGTATGGATAATGGATATGGATGTTCCGGTTTTTCCCACCCTGCCTGTACGTCCGCTACGGTGCGTGTATACTTCGTAATCATCGGGAAGCCCAAAGTTAATCACATGAGTGATATCGTCCACGTCCAGTCCTCGGGCAGCAACGTCGGTAGCAATAAGCAACTGCAGGTTCCGTAAGCGGAACTTGTTCATGACATAGTCACGTTGTGCCTGCGACAGGTCACCGTGCAACGAATCGGCATCGTAGCCATCCTGAATAAGCTTATCTGCTATTTCCTGCGTTTCTTTTCTTGTCCTGCAAAAGACAATGCCGTATATGTTGGGGTAGTAATCCACGATCCGTTTTAACGCAAGGTATTTGTCTTTTGCGTGAACCATGAAATAGGTGTGTTTCACGTTCAGCGCACCTTCGTTTTTCCGTCCAATGGTTATCTCCATGGGGTTGGACATATATTTCCGGGTAATTTTGGCTATCTCCTGGGGCATGGTGGCTGAAAAAAGCAGCATGCTGCGGTTGTCGGGAACGTGAGACAAAATTTCATCTATACTTTCCGTAAATCCCATGTGTAACATTTCATCAGCTTCATCCAACACAACGGTATGGACATTTGCCAACGAAACGGTTTTGCGGTTTATCAAATCAATCAACCTACCCGGTGTGGCAACGATAACATGAACGCCTCGTTTTAACGTTTTAATCTGGCTTTCTATGCTTGATCCGCCGTAGACAGGAAGGATTTTTATATCATCAATATATTTGGAAAAATCGGTTAAATCACCGGCTATCTGTAAACAAAGCTCCCGTGTAGGACAAAGGATCAGTGTCTGCGGTGCATGCAGTTCGATGGCTGTTTTTTGGATGATTGGCAAACCGAAAGCAGCAGTTTTTCCAGTTCCGGTTTGCGCCAGAGCAATTATGTCACGGGTATTTGCCAGCAGTTGCGGAATCACTTCCTCCTGTACCGGCATGGGTTGTTCAAAACCCATTTCCTGAATGGCACGCCAAATCGCGGGTGCAATCCCAAGTTCTTCAAAAGTTCTCATTTTTTTCTTTAATTCTATTTTAATGGTGAAAGTATTCGCATTTTCTCGAAACCCCCACAACACGACATATATATATAAAGATGTGAGAAAATTTGATATACAAAATCTGATTATTCCGGAACAAAAAAGCCCGAATTTTAAATCGGGCGCAAAGGTACGAAAAAAAAATCAATCTTATTGATTATAGAGCAGGTATTTGCGTAATAAAATCTTTTTCCCGGAAGTCAACTTAAGTTCTTTTTCCAGATAATTATCAATCGAACCGTATTTTTGGTTTATGTAATCGATGGTATAATTGATGTATGCAGGATTTACAGACATCAACGCTGTAACGGCTTCCTGGAAATATTCGGGTTTTGTTTTCACATTTTCTGCAATTTTAGATATATCTACAGTTTGGCGAGACAGAAGATAATCGTCAATAATCACATTTTGCGGAATTCCCACTGCGTAAAGTATGAAAAATGAAGCCAGCCCTACCCTGTCTTTACCTAACGATCCGCTAAGCAACACAGGATAATTATTTTCATCGGTTAGAATATTAAACATCTCTGCAAACTCGTTTTTGTAGTTCTCTATGATTCCTATGTAAGAATCCTGAACATCACGAATGGCATCGCTGCGCGTTAAATGTTCGTCATCCATCATTTCATTGATTTTTTCGTCGTCCAACGGAGTAATGGGTAACGATATCTTCCTAATGTTCGGATGAACGAGAATAGGGTATCTTTTAGCTGTTCTATCTGATCTGAAATCAATAATGGTTCTTATATTTAACCGTCTTATCCTCTCCTGATCATATAATGTTGCGCTACTCAAATCACCTGAGCGGAAAATTTTTCCCCATTTCATTTGTTGATCAGTTCGTGTGAAATATCCGCCCATATCCCTGAAATTTTTTATATTACTCATCTCAATAATCCGGTTGGCAATAATTCCCGAATATGCAGAGGTAGTTTTTAATATGTAGAATTCCCGGATATCGGGACTCGAAGGATTGATTACCGTTACCTGATCAGTAATATTGGAAGTTTTTATGGGTGTAAAAGCGGAAATATCACTGTCTGACTGAGAAGAATAAATGTTGATATTTCCTTCCTGATCGGGGCTGACTTCCCATTTGAGAAGTAAATCACCGTCTTTGTTCTTTTCTGCCACAGATGTTATTTTAACTGTTGATGCGCAACCTGCTGCAATCAACAAAAAAAAAGCCGAAATAATTTGATAACTATATATTCTCACCCGCGTTTGATTTTGGCAAGCAAATATAGCTAAAACATTTTGTAAACAAAACTCTTGCGTTTCTAACTTAACAATAAATAATCAGATTTTTGCCATTTTTTATAACTTTAAAACATAAGTAATTGTATAACTAATTTTTAAATAATACTTTTGCATTCGATGTTTTGAAAAGGTTGTTGATAAACTGTTAATTCTATGTAGAGAATTATTGCACAACTTTATTTTGTTTCGTTGATTTTTTGTTTATATGAAAAAATTAAGTTAAGGATGCAAAAAAGGCTGCTAAAAATTCTCGGGAATTTTTGCACGTTTCATCAACAGAAAAAAGAAACAAATTCGAAATATTTTATCAACAACAGAATTATAAAAAGATTGTTGATAAAGTCTATAATAAATTATTAATAAACAACTTGATTTAATTTTAATTGTTGATAAGACAATTTTAGGATCGTCTATATTTTAATAACTTATTTTGCAATTTTTTTTAGAATTATTTATCAACACTATCAACAGGCATTCATCATCATCATTATATTTCTTTATTTTTAAACTATAATATTAATAAATAATGTTCAATGGAAAAAAAAGAATTGATTGAAAAAATAAATACACTTCGAAAGGAAAAAAATGCGATTATATTGGCACATTACTATCAAGAATCAGATATTCAGGATATTGCTGATTTTGTAGGCGATAGTCTTGCATTGGCACAATGGGCAGCTAAGACAACGGCAGATATCATTGTGCTTTGCGGCGTTCATTTTATGGGCGAAACGGCAAAAATTCTTTCTCCGCAAAAAAGGGTTTTTATTCCCGATAGTATGGCTAGCTGTTCGTTGGCAGAAAGTTGCCCGGCCGATGAATTTGAGAAATTTACGCAGGCATATCCTGGTTATACGGTTATTTCGTATGTAAATACCACTGCGGCTGTAAAGGCGTTAACCGATATAGTGGTAACCTCTACCAATGCAAAACAAATTGTGGATTCACTTCCTGAAGATGAAAAGATTATTTTCGGACCCGATAAAAATTTAGGAGATTATATCAATAAACTTACGGGAAGGAATATGCTTTTATGGGAAGGTGCTTGCCACGTCCATGAACAATTTTCGTTGGAAAAAATTCTTGAATTAAAAAAAGAGTATCCACAGGCATTGTTACTGGCACATCCGGAATGTAGGAAATATATCCTGGAAATCGCCGATCACGTTGGGTCGACATCGTCAATAATTGCGTTTGCCCGGAATTCAGGATATAAACAATTTATTGTAGCCACAGAATCGGGGATTTTACACCAGATGCAGAAAGATAATCCGGATAAAGAATTTATTCCGGCTCCACCGGAAGATTCTACATGCGCTTGCAACGATTGTTTTTATATGAAAATGAATACGTTGGAGAAGTTGTATTTATGTTTGAAGAACGAACGTCCAGAAATTTTTGTCGAAGAAGAGGTTCGTTTGAAAGCAGTGAAACCGATTGAAAGGATGTTGGAAATATCAGCTAAATACGGATTATAATGGCAGTACGAATTAATAAATTTATTTCCGAGAGCGGAATTTGTTCCCGGCGAGAAGCGGACAAATACATTGAAAAGGGGCAGGTATTAGTAAATGGGAAGCGTGCAGAAATAGGAACACTCGTAAGCAAAAGTGATAAAGTGTTGGTAAACGGTTTGCTTATTGAATCTAAAGCGGAGGAAGATTTTGTCTTGCTGGCTTTCAATAAGCCACGGGGAATAGTAAGTACCACCGAGAAAGGTGTGCGGGACAATATTGTTGATTATATAGGTTACCACGAGCGAATTTTCCCTATCGGACGGTTGGATAAAGATTCTCAGGGGTTGATTCTCCTTACCAATGACGGGGATATAGTGAATAAAATCCTTCGTGCAGGAAACAGTCACGAGAAAGAGTATGTTGTGACTGTAAACAGGCCGGTAACCGATGAATTCGTGCAGCGGATGTCGAGTGGAGTGCCAGTGTTAGGAGAGGTAACTCGAAAGTGTAAAGTTGAAAAAATATCGGAATTTATTTTTCGAATAATTCTTGTTCAGGGACTTAATCGCCAGATCCGCAGGATGTGCGAATATTTTGGGTATGAAGTAGAGAAACTGGAACGTGTCCGGATTATGAACATTTCACTGAAAGGTATTGGTTTAGGCGATTGGCGGTTGTTGGAAGAACAGGAAATGAAAGAATTAAAAACGACGATTGCTTATTCGTCTAACGAAAACCAACCGGCCAAATCAAAACAACCCCTTGTTTCGGGACAGGAACAGGAGAGAAAAAAGTTTCGCTCCTCCTATGAAGAGTCGTTTAATAGTTCCAAAAAGGCTCAATCCAAAAGAAACGAAGGTTTTGTCAATCCAAAAGCAAAGGAATTACGTGGAAAAGGCAAAAACAAACCTCAACCAAGGACATTTAGAAAAACCAAGTAAATTTTTGTACCTTTGCACCCGCAAAAATATTCACATACCGTTTTCGTCAAGAAGCCCTGATACTTGGCTCTAAAAGCGTAACGGTCTAACAATCTCGAAAACATGGCTCTTCAATGTGGTATCGTTGGGCTTCCTAATGTAGGGAAATCAACTCTTTTTAATTGTTTATCAAACGCTAAAGCACAGGCTGCAAACTTTCCTTTTTGCACCATTGAGCCCAATGTGGGTGTTATAACTGTTCCGGATGAAAGACTGAACCGGTTGGCAGAGTTGGTCCATCCCCAAAAAATTGTTCCCACAACCGTTGAGATCGTCGATATAGCAGGTTTGGTAAAAGGAGCAAGTAAAGGGGAAGGATTGGGAAATAAATTTCTGGCCAACATTCGGGAGACGGATGCTATTTTACATGTGTTGCGGTGTTTTGAGGACGAAAATGTGACTCACGTTGATGGAAATATTAATCCAGTTCGCGACAAAGAAATAATCGATGCTGAACTGCAGCTAAAGGATTTGGAAACTATTGAATCAAGAATTCAAAAAGTAGAAAAACAAGCCAAAACCGGCGGCGACAAAGATGCGAAGCTGGCTTTTGAAGTTTATTCAAAAATCCGTGAAGCATTGCTGCGAGGAGAA
Source organism: Petrimonas sulfuriphila (assembly GCA_038561985.1). Lineage (NCBI taxonomy): Bacteria > Pseudomonadati > Bacteroidota > Bacteroidia > Bacteroidales > Dysgonomonadaceae > Petrimonas > Petrimonas sulfuriphila. The sequence continues at coordinate 1,206,053 of CP073276.1, forward strand.
TCGGCCCGAACTGTTGTTTTTGATACCAAAGATGAAAATAAAGTGGCTCGGGATTTATTTCTTTTAACGTCCAAACCGGTACTTTATGTTTGTAATGTTGACGAACAGAGTGCCGTGAGTGGAAATAAATTCGTAGAACAGGTTCGCGAGGCGGTAAAGATAGAAAATGCTGAAATTTTGATCGTGGCGGCAAAAATTGAGTCCGAAATAGCTGAATTTGATACCTACGAAGAGCGGGAAATGTTTCTCGTTGAACTCGGTTTGGAAGAGTCGGGTGTAAACCGGTTGATTAAAGCTGCCTACAAATTGTTAAACCTTCAGACATTCCTGACTGCCGGCCCGCAGGAGGTTCGTGCGTGGACATTTCAGAAAGGATGGAAAGCACCCCAATGTGCCGGTGTTATTCACACTGATTTTGAGAAAGGATTTATCCGGGCAGAAGTAATAAAATACGCAGACTACATACAATACGGTTCAGAAGCCACCGTTAAGGAAGCCGGAAAAATGAACGTGGAAGGTAAAGAGTACATCGTTCAGGACGGAGATATCATGCACTTCAGGTTTAATGTGTAATTTTCTGTTTAAAATTATTCTAAATTACGTTTAAATGTTAATAATATGTTGTAAAACATACAAATAAATTTTTAATTAATCGTTTAACCTTATACTTTTGCCTTAATTAATGTTATTATTTTTTCATCAGGTTTGAAAAGAGTCTCTTTAAAAGATATTGCCAGAGAGTTAGGGGTTTCTACCGCAACCGTTTCTCTTGTTTTGAATGGTAAAAACATGTCAGGCCGTGTAAGCAGTGAGATGTCGCAAAAAATATTGGATAAGGCTTCGGAATTGAATTATATTCCCAACACGTTAGCCAAGGGATTAAAAGTAGGCAAGTCACGAACCATCGGTTTGATCATTGCTGATATTTCCAACCTTTTTTTTGGTGCGTTGGCCTTACATATACAAATTTATGCCGAGCAAAGAGGGTATAGTGTGATTATAGGAAATACCAATGAGCAGTTGAATGAAATGGAGAATTTAATGAAATTTCTGTATGCCCGGCAAGTGGAAGGACTAATTATTACGCCCACTGAAAATAGTCAGTATCTTTTGAAAAGATTAATAAGCAATAAGATTCCGTTTGTGTTGGTTGACAGGAGCTTTCCAGAATTGCCGGTTAATTCGGTGTTGATCAATAATTACGAGATATCTTATCGATCTACCGGGCAGCTTATAAAGAAAGGGTGTAAACGAATTGGTCTGATTACTTATAAACAAGATCATTACCATATAAATGAACGAAAGCGCGGTAGTGTGGATGCTATGAAACATGCGGGTATTTACGATCCTGAAATGGTAGAAGAAGTCCGGTACGATTTTTTAAAAAATGACATCAAAAGGGCTATATGTAATTTAATATCAAAGAAAGAAAAATCAGATGGTTTGTTTTTTACAACCAATTCAATTTCCATAAATGGAGTAAAAGAGTTGATCAGAAACAATATCAATATCCAAAAAGACATTCAAATCATGTGCTTTGACGAAAATGACGCTTTTTATATTTTACCCTACGCTGTACCTTTTATTAAACAACCCATCAAAGAGATGGCAAAAAATGCGGTAGAATTATTAATCGATCAAATTGAAATGAAAAGTGAAGGAACTAAAAATGTCGTTGTAGGGGCAGAGTTAGTATTAAACGAAAACATGATGTACCTGTAAGCAATTATACTCTTATTTATTTATTAAGTTAAACGTTTAACTCTATTGGTTTTTATTTGAGGAGTAAAATGCTTACCCTTTTTTCCATTAAGTTAAACGTTTAATTAAAATTCTAAAAGTTTTTTATATATGAAACAAAATTATCCTAAAATTGGCATTCGCCCGATAATTGACGGAAGACGCGGGGGAATACGTGAATCGTTGGAAGAAACGACCATGAATCTGGCAAAAAGTGCGGCTGAATTGTATTCCGGAACATTGAAATATCCTGATGGATCGCCTGTGAAGTGTGTCATTGCGGATACAACGATCGGTGGAGTAAAGGAAGCGGCTTTGTGTGCCGAAAAATTTAAAAAAGAAGGGGTCGGTTTGACTTTATCCGTGACGCCTTGCTGGTGCTACGGATCTGAAACCATTGACATGGATCCTCTTATGCCAAAAGCAGTTTGGGGATTCAACGGCACGGAACGCCCTGGCGCGGTTTATTTATCGGCAGCGCTTGCTGTTCATAACCAGAAAGGGCTGCCTGCTTTTGGAATTTACGGCAAAAACGTTCAGGATGTTGGCGACGGGGCAATCCCCGATGATGTAAAAGAGAAACTTCTCCGGTTTGCCCGTGCCGGGTTGGCGGTTGCCATTATGCGTGGAAAATCATACCTGGCTATTGGTTCGGTATCAATGGGAATTGGTGGATCCATGGTAAATCCCGATTTTTTGCAGGATTATTTAGGCATGCGTACTGAACAGGTGGATGCCAGTGAAGTCCTTCGTCGTATCCAACTTGAAATTTACGATAAAGAAGAATTTGAGAAAGCGTTGGCCTGGACAAAAGAAAACTGTATGTCGCGTGAAGGCGAAGATTTCAATCCGGAACACCTTAAACACAGCAGGGAACAGAAAGACAAAGACTGGGAATTTGTTGTAAAGATGACATTGGTCATGCGTGATTTAATGATTGGAAATTCCAAACTCGATGAAATGGGATTCGGGGAAGAAGCGCTCGGGCATAATGCCATTGCAGGAGGCTTCCAGGGACAACGGCAATGGACTGATTTCTTGCCGGACGGCGATTTTTCGGAAGCTATCCTAAACTCTTCTTTCGACTGGAACGGAAAACGCGAAGCGTTCACATTTGCTACCGAGGACGATCATTTGAACGGAATCAGTATGCTTTTCAATCATTTGCTAACCAACACTTCGCAAATGTTTGCCGACGTACGCACCTATTGGAGTCCCGAGGCCATTGAGCGAGTTAGCGGCTGGAAGCCCGATGGATTGTTGAAAGACGGGGCTATCCACCTGATCAACTCGGGCTCCTGTACGTTGGATGGAACCGGGCAACAATCGGATAAGGATGGAAATCCCGTAATGAAGCCTTTTTGGGAGATTACCGATGAAGAAGTCTCTAAAATGCTTGAAGCCACCACCTGGCATCCTGCATCGTTGGAATATATGCGTGGAGGCGGATTTTCCTCTCAATTTCTGACCAAACGGGGGATGCCGGTCACCATGTGCCGGTTGAATTTGATAAAAGGGCTGGGTCCGGTATTGCAGATTGCCGAAGGTTGGACAGCTACTTTTCCCGCTCATGTGTTCGACATTATCAATAAAAGAACGGACAAAACCTGGCCCTCTACTTTTTTTGTTCCTAGAATTACCGGAAAAGGGCGATTCACAGATGTTTATTCGGTAATGAATTATTGGGGAGCCAATCACGGGGCTATCAGCTACGGACATATTGGGGCCGATTTGATTACGTTGGCTTCGGCAATTTCCATTCCCGTGAATATGCACAATGTAGATGATGAAAAGATTTTCCGGCCCGATGCCTGGTCGGCATTCGGATCTGACAACGAAGGTGCGGATTACCGTGCATGCGCCGTTTACGGGCCATTGTACAGATAGGTTGGAGGTTCTTCTGTATGGCGAAAAGTAGTCTGATTCTTATTTAAGTTTCGCAAGCTTCTTTGGTTGGCACTAACACTCGATTCCCGCTGCTTTTGCGACCCGTCTGCCGCTTGCTTACTGAAAGAAAAGAATTCGCTTACGCTCAAACAACTTTTCTTTTTTAACGCAAGGCTGCGCGGAATGTGTCCCCGCAAAACAGCTAAATGTCTCGTTGTTAGTGCACAAGGTCTGATAACTGATACTTGCGAAAGTTGAAATTCTTATAAACTAAATAGATGGATGAAATGAAAAAAAATGATTTTAAAATGCTGAAATTAAGCACTCTTATTCTGGGAATTGTACTTTCGCTCCCCCTCTTTTCCCAGACAGAGTCCGTGGGGGAAATGTTTGAGCTGGCAAAATTGAAATCGGGGGTAAAAAACAGGAGGATATCCAGTACCGATCCTACAGGGGGAAATCGCGACCACCTGGAACCTTTCCGTCCCGGTGAAAAAAGGACGATTGCGGAAATTAAAGGTGTTGGTGTGATCAATCACATCTGGGTCACCATTGCTCCACCACCGGGTGAATTAAGCAGAAATGATATTATTATCAGGATGTATTGGGACGGGAACGACTATCCCTCCGTGGAATCTCCTATCGGGCCGTTCTTTGGCCAGGGGTGGGATGAACGCTATAATTATGCTTCTCTTCCTTTATCAGCTGGACCTGAAAACGGGACCGGCATGAGCAGTTATTTCGCAATGCCCTTCGGTAAAGGTGCAAGAATTGAGATAGAAAATCAGACCGGCAAAACGATAAATGCCTTTTATTTCTATGTCGACTATCTGGAAATGACTAAATTACCCGAAGGAACGGGACGTTTTCATGCCTGGTACAATCACAGCCTTACTGAAGCATTACCCGAAGGAGAGACAGAATGGTCGCTAACGGGACCGCAGCAACCCAACAAGAAGGGAGATAGAAATTATTGCTTTATCGATACAAAAGGGAAAGGGCATTTTGTAGGGATTAACTATTATGTTCACTCCCCTACCCCTATGTGGTACGGTGAAGGTGATGATATGTGGTTTATCGACGGAGAAAAAACACCTTCACTGATCGGTACCGGAACCGAAGATTTTTTCAACACTTCCTGGTGTCCAAAAGAACCGTTCTCCCATCCTTATTTCGGTTATCCAAGAGTAAACAACGATATAGGCTGGTTGGGAAGGACCCATGTATACCGGTTCTTTATCAACGATCCCATCTTTTTTGAAACCGCAGTAAAGGGAACCATTGAGACCGGACATAACAATAACCTGACCCTTGATCTGGCTACTGTCGCTTACTGGTATCAGGAAAATGCGGTGATGCTTCCACCTGCACCTACCCAGGAAATGAGAAAACCGAAACCGTTTATCAATCATATGGATATGCACCGTTGGAGAGATGCATGGCGGAAAGCAAAAGGGAATGATCCTCAGTTGTGGGGGAATGAGTGATCATCATAGAGAGAATAAAATTAAAAATAAAATAATATCATATGAAAAATTTTATCAACAAACTCGTTTTGGCTTGTTTGTTTCTGGGAATCAATGTATACACCTTCGCAATCCAAATGCCTGACGAAATAAAACAGGCAAAAACCATCCGGGGAATCGTTACAGAGCAAGGTACAAATGAACCTTTACCGGGAACAAGTGTGTATGTAAAAGGTACTACTATCGGTACTACTTCCGATGTAGACGGTAAATATCAGTTAAATGTCCCTTCGGAAGAGTCGATACTGGTTTTCTCTTTTATAGGAAAGAAAACAGTGGAACACCCTGTGAGAGGAATGACCGTAATTGATATAGTTATGGAAGATGATGCAACCATGCTTGAAGAAGTGGTTTACACAGGTTATATGACACAACGAAAAGCCGATCTTACCGGATCCGTCTCCATAGCAACCAGCAGTGATATCATTAAAAATCCTTCGGCCAACGCTATGAAGGCGTTACAGGGAAAACTTTCCGGAGTCCATATCACCACAAACGGGGGGAATCCAGCCGAAGGAGTAACCATTCAAGTGAGGGGGCTTTCTTCTCTTTCTGGTGGTGTAAAGCCGTTGATTGTGCTGGACGGGATGCCCACGGAAAATCTTAACCTCAGGGACATCAATTCCGGGGACATAGAATCAATTCAGGTATTGAAAGACGCTGCTTCAGCGAGTATATACGGTGCGCGTGCATCGGGTGGCGTCATCCTTATCCAGACTAAAAAAGGAAAAGAAGGCGCTATATCCGTTGAGTATAACGGAAGTGTTTCATTCAGTTCTGTTGTTAACAAACCCACGTTAATGAATGCGGAAGAGTATGGAATAGCGGCTTTCAGGGCACAGGCATATGATGAGAAAGTGTATGGTGTATCTATGTCGTTGCCTAATACCTATGATTTTACCTGGCACAGAAACGACAACGGATTGGCAGTTCTTGATGGGGTGAAACCTGCAGAATGGCTTAATCCGGAAAAAACAGCCAGGGGTTCGGATACCAACTGGATGGATGAAATTTACCGTACCGCCATGATGACAAACCACCAGGTAACTGTATCCCAGGGGACAGACCGGTCCAAAAGTTTGTTTTCACTGGGTTATTACAATAACGAGGGTACGCAAATTCATACCTTTTTCAGACAATATTCGGTGCGTGCCAATAATGAATATGCACTGTTGAACAACCGGCTGAAAATTGGTGAAAATATCGCATTGAGCTACCTGCAGTACAGGGATGCGAATGAGACCCGTTGGGCGATGATCAATCCTCCTGCAGGTCCCGTTTACGACATTAATGGTAACTGGGCGGGAGCTCCCGGTTTTGATGACTTTACCAATCCGGTACGTGTATTGACAATGAATAAGGATAATATTAACAATTACGTGAAGATAATCGGGAATGTTTTCCTGGACCTCGATATATGGAAAGGGATCTCGGCACGTACTCAGTTTGGAGTAGATTACGGAAACGCTTATAGCAGAGTGGTAGATGGTATTTGGTCTGAAACAGGAGGAAGGAACAGCGACGGGGAGAATTACGTAGGGAGTTACCAGTCCCATCCGTTGAGTTATGTCTGGACCAATACGCTTTCCTATAATCTGACTACAGGAAGGCATTCGCTTGATGCAGTAGCCGGTACTGAGTTTACCCGTTTTGTACAGGAAGGATTTTCGGCCAGAAGAGAGGGAATATACTTGGAAGACAGGGATTTTGCACACATTGGGGTGACTACCGGTACAAAATATTCCCTGGGTAGTTCTGCAGATGAATTTACCTATTTCTCGCTCTTTGGTAAAATGAATTATGCCTATGACTCGAAATATCTACTCTCGTTCACTTTACGACGTGACGGCTCATCACTTTTCGGTTCGAACAACCTATATGCTACTTTTCCTGCGGTATCGGCCGGGTGGAGGATTAATAACGAACCCTTTATGGCTGATATCGAAGTTGTGTCTGACTTAAAACTTCGTGCAAGCTGGGGTGCTAACGGAAGTGTACAAGGTTTACCCCGCGGATATACCTCCACTCCTTTCACAACCGATTATTTTGGTACATCTTACCCGATAGAAGGTAACGAAAGTGGCCCCCTCTGGTCAGGTTACAGAAGAACCTGGTTGGGAAACCCTAATCTTAAATGGGAAACGACAAAACAAACCGACGTTGCTGTGGATTTTGGTTTTATGAATCAACGTTTATTTGGCTCATTAAGCTATTATTTTAAAAAAACAAACGATGTACTGGTACAGGTCCCCTACATTGCCGCAATGGGTGAAGGAGGAGAACCATGGATCAATGGGGCTAATATGAATAATCAGGGTGTTGAGTTTGAAGTCACTTACAGAAATAACCCTACTGCTGATTTTCAATATGCTATAACGGCTAATATCGGCTCTTACAGGACAAAGCTGGTCGAACTTCCAGAAAATGTGATTAACCGCTATCCGGGAGATGGTATGCGTGATTTTGTAATTGGCAGAACGCCTAATATCCTTTATGGGATGGTGGCGGACGGAATATTCAAAACGCAGGAAGAAGTGGATAACCATGCCGAGCAGACCGGAAAAGCTATCGGGAGAATTCGTTATAAAGACCTGGACGGCAACGGAGTTATTGATGAGTTGTATGACAGGACTTTTATCGGGATTACCGATCCGGATTTTTTCGGAGGGATTACCTTTGACCTCGGGTACAAAAATTTCGATATGAATATCTTTTTCCAGGGAGTGTATGGTAATAAGGTAAATAATATCTGGAAACAGGAAAGTGATCTGTGGAATATTTCTGTTCCTGCAGGAAAGAATCACGAAAAAAGAATCCTGAATGCCTGGTATTTTGATAATGCCGATTCCGATATCCCGGCTGTATCCAATTCAAATCCCAACAGTGAACAACGGTTTTCTTCCTATTTTGTGGAAGACGGATCCTACCTGAAGCTGAGGAACATAGAATTGGGATACACTTTCCCCAAGAAACTTACAGGAGCAATGATGATGCAGCACCTTAGGATTTACGCTTCGGCGCGCAATGTGCTTACGCTTAAGAAAGGATGGGGAAGCGACAAGTACACCAGTTTTGATCCGGAAATGCCCGGGTACGGATATTTGACACCGCTTACGATGGCTTTTGGAGTTAATGTAACATTCTAAATTTATAGATTATGAAACAATTAAAATATATCTTTTTACTCATCGCTTTCCTCATTACGGCAAACAATTGCTCCGATCTTTTGGAAGTGAATCCTAAACAAGTGTTGGATGAAGGCTTACTAAATTCTCCCGAAGACATGGAAGGTTTTGTAACGGCAACTTACGCAAGGATTACCGACATACCTTCCTGGGATTCGCCTTTTTCGCCCTGGTGGTCCGGATCCATGCGTTCCGACGACTCCTATAAAGGAGGAGGCGGCGTTTGGGACGGAGGTGATGGATGGGGTTTCATGGAAACCTTTGTGAACCTGACAGCAAATGGCTGGCCGATAGATTATCCGTGGTATGTTTCTTATCAGATTATTCAGCGCAGCAACACCGCAATACAGAAACTGAACAATATCGCCGAGGAAGATTATCCGTTGAAAAGCGTAAGAATAGGAGAAATGAAGTTTATCAGGGCTTTCGTACATTTCAGGTTAAAACAGTTTTTCAAGTATATGCCGTATATCGACGAAAATGTGGTAGGTAGTTCGGGTGAATTTGAAGCAATTCCTAACAAAGACGCCAAGTTTCCGAATGATCAGTATCTTTGGGAGCGGATTCTTAGTGATTTTAAAGATGCGGAAAATGCTTTGCCGGCTACACAACCTGAAAAAGGCAGGGTAGATAAAAATGCTGCAACGGCTATGATTGCCAGAACATTAATGTTTATGGCATACGAACAAGACGACAGGCATCAGGTAATCAATATAAACAAAGACAGGCTTACGGAAGCGTTGGTTTACCTGAATAAGATTACCGATCAGGAAGGTGAAAAAGTGGGTCTTTGTGGAAATTTCGGAGAAAACTTTATCCATACTTCCGACAACAATACGAAGGAATCAATCTGGGAGATTCAATATTCCATTGATGATGGCAGTTCTACGGGAGGAAAAATAAACCGGGGGGAAGGGTTGAATCACCCCTGGAACTGGGGCGGATTTCAATGTTGCGGATTCCACCACATAAGCTACAATATGGGCAATGCCTTTAAAACAGGACCTGACGGATTACCTTTGTTTGACGATTACAATAAAGACAGTTACGGAGATTATATCAAGAATACGGATGGAAGTGATAACATTGCCCTTGTGGAAGCTGGAAATCCGGAATATTTCGGAAAATATAGTTGGGATCCTCGTTTTAGCCATACTGCAGGTGTCCCCGGACATCCGTGGAAATACGATCCGGGCTTGATTTTTGAGAGTAGGGGGATAAGGAATGGAGCCGAATACGGTTGGCTGAAATCAGTAAAAGAATTGCCTCACCCCGGTTGTGATTGTCTTTTGTATGATGGATGGCAGTTCAATTCTATGAACAAGCGGATGATTCGTTACGATGAGGTCTTGCTCTGGAAAGCTGAAGTACTTATTCAGTTGGACAGGTGGAACGAAGCGTTAGCACCCATCAACAAAGTTCGTGAACGAGCTGCTAATAGTGCCGATTGGTTAATCAAAGCAGACGGAACATCGGTAATGAACTATCATGTTGAGATTTACAAGCCGGGTGAGAATTGTGTCTGGGATAAAGATTTTGCCTGGAAAGCAATGCAGTGGGAAAACCGCTTGGAAATGGCCGGTGAAGGACGTCGTTTCTTCGATTTGCAGCGTTGGGGAAATCTGGAAGAGATTATGAACAACTATTTTACCGTGGAGAAAACCCGGTTCTCATGGATGGCAAACGCCCGGTTTACTGCCGGACGTGATGAATTTTTCCCTATCCCGCAAAATCAGATGAAGTGGGCTAAAGGTACCTATACACAAAACCCCGGATACTAATCCTCCGGGTAAGAACCTATGTTATGGTTGTAGAACAAGCGCGATAATAGGTGAGTTCTGTACAACCTTAGTGTAAAATAGTAAAACAATATCGTATGAAAAAAATAGAAAAATTAATTATTGCAGCACTTACCTTGATCCTGTTTACCGGGTGCTACGATAGAGACATTATCGACAGGAAAGATTTCAATCATTCTTTGTCCAAAGTGGAAAATTTATCATACACTCAACAGGGGAATGTGATTACGCTGTCGTGGCAGATACCGGACAATATTCCTGAAGATTTCAGAAGGCCTTTGGAGACAAGTATTCAGGTGGTTGAAAATGGCATCTACAGGCAAAAAGTTTCCGTATTCAATGAAGTTAAGTCAGCAAATATTACAATAAATCCGGATAAAGAGTACAGGTTTATAGTTAAATTGCTGGGCTTTCTGACTGCCGAAGCAAGAGAGGAAGGGTTTACGGACAGGGTTTTTTCAGAAGGAGCTGTAATTGAAATTAAATGATGATCGGTAAGTTGTAATTTATTCGATAAGGGTGTACCACGGACAGGTGCATACCGTTAATGATGCTTCCTGGCGGTACACCCTTTTAATCCTTGTTTGCTGAAAATTGTGCGTAGAATTTAGATGGAAAGAAAAAATTATTTTATATGTATATCCTTTGTTATTGTTACGATGATTGTATTGTCCTGTAGCAAAGAAGAAGGCGCTGAGCCTTATGTGCCTGCTGATGAGATCTCATCAGCTGAAACCGATCTTATACCCCATAAGGAGACAAAAGTTGTTTCTGCAATTCTTACGTTTAAAAATATTGATGACATTGATTATTTAATGGTTAGCAAAAGTGGAGGAGAAAGTTATTCGCAAAAGATTAACCGGAGTGAGCTTTCATCGTCTTACCTTTTTACATATACAGTGCAGCCTTCCGATCCTGATTTTTTCAAACTCCTACTGAAGGCCGTTTATCTGGATGGAAACGTTTCCAAGGAAGTTTCGCTTAATGTAGACAACCGGTGGGGTTTTTTTATTCGTACAGTAAGCCGGATAGCACGTGTTACCGGAGCCCCTATGGCTGGAGAAACCTTTCCTAGCCCCAATAATACATTGAAATGGAATGTGGGAGGAACTGATCTGGGGGTTGTCTGGGAGATGCAACCGGGTAGATACGGAATATTTTTGGCGATACATTCGGGCGCGATTTTAAGCCAAATCCTGCCAATCCAGGCCCTAACGGAGGGAGTTGGAGAAGTAATGTGTTGGCTTTCTCGGAGGATAAAAAACTGGAAGACGGACTTGCTTTCAGCAGTATGGCTACCGATGCCAGGGGGGATGCCCGTGAAATCGTATATGGTGGGAAAGACGGATCGGGTAATGGTGACTGGACCTCCATTCCTACAGCTGCCGTCCGTGCCAACGGTATCGATTATGTCCATTACTTCAATATGAGAAACTGGACCGGCTGGATCACCAATTATTCCGGGATGTACAAATCAACGGATAACGGACAAACATGGCAGAAATGTGAAACCATCACATTCTCTTCCAATAGCCCTTTCGGACAAGGTGGGTATTTTAAGAAAGACGGGTACGTCTATATGATCGGCACACAGACCGGCAGAGACAGCAAAGCCGTTCTTGCCCGCTTTCGTGAACAAGACATCGAAAACAGAGAGCGCTATGAGTATTGGAACGGATCTTCCGGTCAATGGATCACGGGAGATGAAAATCAGGCAACCGTTGTTATTGATGATAAAGTAGGAGAACTGTCATTCATTTATAATGAGACGTTCAGCAAATGGTTTATAGCTTATTTCAATGGTGACCGGTACAATATCACCATGCGCACTGCAGAACAGGTTACCGGTCCCTGGAGTGAACCGTACGAATTGGCTGCGGGAAAAGATTATGCACAATTGTACGGATCGTACTTTCACCCCTTGTCGGTAAGCGGGGAAAGTCTCTATTTCCTGATGTCGATGTGGATGCCCTACAATGTTTTTCTGATGAAGGTTGAAATGGCGGATATGGGTAAATTCCAGAACTAACAAAGATAATGTAAATATCATCGCTTATAAAAATATGAAACAGTTCTTATTCTTTCTGTTTTTGCAGATACTGACTTCTTTGTACGCTCAGCAAAATTTATCCGACTGGAAACAACTAGCGCTCCCCGACACGGTAGGATCCTGGATACTGCCAGCGGAAGGGAAACCGGCAATGCCGGTATGGGGGCATGCCAACGGTATAGTTGTGGGATTGGCTCCCTTGCCCGGCCCCAGGGGGCTGATACGGATTTATACACCCTATCTGGAGTATGAATTTCCCGAAGTAATGAATTTTATTGCTTTTGAACCGATTCCCAAAGGAAGCAACCACCGTGGATTCTCGGAGCTTGAAGTGAGCAGTCTTGATCCGGAAGAAAGAGGGAAACGGTTCTGGAGTTCAAATGATTCCACGGCGGGTTTACCGTCTGGCCCGGTATACCCGGCACGGGGAGTCGTTGAAAAAATTAACGGAGAAGAGACACTTACCTTGTATGTTTTTTCCGAACCTTTTGATAATGGAGCCAAGGTGTACGTTCGTCTTCGTTTTTTCGAATCCCGCCCTTACGAATTTGAGATAACGACGAATACATATAGTGGCTCCGTTAATCTGGATTATTTCATAACGACCGCTACAATGGGAAACAAAGCCCGTTTGAGAACGCTTTTCTTTAAAGACGGAGAAAAATCTTCACTCAATTTGTGGTCCGGCTACAAGGATATACATTTTACGCCACATGAATGTTTTTCTCAACAAGAGATGATACGGAGTTGGAAGGGAGACGCTTATTTTATTGCGGCTCCTAATGAAAAAGACTACAGTAAAGCAGAGTTTGCAGCGGGAACTAGTGAACATTGGAAGTTTACCGGAAAAACGGCAACTCAATATTGGATACAAGAGAACCCCCAAGAGAAATTGACCGGATTGGTGAACGGGCGTTTTACGTATTGGGCCAGTGAAAATCCCATTCCCGGAGGTGTTTCATTCGAAAACTTTGAATTGAAATCACCTTTTAAAAACGGTGAACAGTTTGTTTTTGGGATCACCATGCTCCCTCCTCAACAGTTTATTCAACAGATAAAAACTCGACCTCCTGGTGATGTCATGGTTAATGAATTTAATTTAAACCATAATTGTAAAAATGAATAACAATCGCAGGGCATTCCTAAAGAAAATTGGGTTAGGCACGATCGCCGCGACAAATATCCCCGCTTTTACCTCGGCAGAAAGTTTATTGGGATCAAATAATCCCGACAAACTGCATTTTCAGTTCGAAAGAACTGAGAGAAACTATAACGGCGTATACAGGAATGAATATTTAAGCAAAGTAGCTTTCCCGATTGGAGGTATAGGTGCCGGTATGTTTTGTCTGGAAGGAACCGGAGCTATTTCTCACTTATCGGTTAACCATCGTCCGGAAATATACAATACTCCCTATACTTTTGCTGCCATCAGCATTAAAGGGGTGAAAAACGGAGCGAAAGTGCTGGAATCAATCGTTCCTACCTGGAAACTGTTTGGCCTGCAAGGTAGTGGAAATGGTTTGGGTAACCGGAATTATGGATTGCCTAGGTTTGAAAAGGGTTCTTTCCTCGCTCGTTTCCCTTTTGGGATTATTGAATTGGAAGATAAGGATATTCCACTGGATGTGAAAATTACCGGCTGGAGCCCTTTTGTTCCCACTGATGAAGATAATTCGAGCCTGCCGGTAGGCGTGCTGGAATATTCGTTTAAGAATAGGTCCCGTGATGCGATTGAGGCTGTCTTCTCCTATAATGCGCGTAATTTCATCGACGATAACGGGCATATATTGGAGCAGACAAACGGGTTCAGAATGATCAGGGCCGGTGTCGATGGTAACAGCGTTACCGGAGGTTTTGCCATATATCTCGATAACGTTAACGCAGTAACGGACCATTGTTGGTTCAGGGGTGGGTGGTTTGATGCGCAAACCATCCTTTGGGAAAATATCAGAAATGCGAAAATTATTGATAATCCTCCTGTTGAAGGAGTTTCTCCGGGCGCTTCTGTGTATTTGCCGATAAAAATGAAACCGGGTGAAGAAAAAACAGTGAAAGTCAATTTCTGCTGGTATCTTCCTCAGTCGGATCTTTCTATCGGGCAGCAGGTCGTCACAGGTGCGGCATTTTCAGGTAAAACTACAAAGAGAGCGGTAAAGAACCAACAAAAAGTATCGGGTTTTGCAGGAGAAGCCTTGTTGAATTCCTTCGATCCGAATGGTGATGGGCAGGTAGGAACGCTGCTTTCGCCGGAGTTTATCATCAACAGAAAATACCTCAAATTTTTGGTGGGAGGTGGTAGTCAGAAAGAGAAAACTGCTGTTAATCTGTTAATTGATGGCCAAATTGTAGAAACCGCAACAGGTAAAAATACAGAACAATTAACAGAAATAATCTGGGATTTGAGCAAACATAGAGGAAAAAATGCTCGGTTGAAAATCATGGATATTGATACATCTGCGTGGGGGCATATCTTGGCCGATCAGTTCATGCTGACCGATCGTCGCGATGAGATACTCTCCTCTCCCTCTCCTGGAGCTATTGTGCTGGCTGATTTTGAAAGTGATTACTCGGACGGATGGGAAATTAAAGGGCCCGGGGAATTGGGTATTGTAGGTTCACAGGATTCCAATTATCGTCCATGGTATGCAACCCGTTTTGAGAATTTAGACAGTCTAATCAAGTATTGGGACAAAAATTCTACAACTTTAAGGAGGAATTCCGAACTATTCTGTAAATCGTTTTATGATTCTACCCTTCCTGCGGAAGTATTGGAAGCAGTTGCTGCGAATCTGACTATATTGAAATCACCTACCGTTTTACGTGTATCTGATGGGAGGCTTTGGGCGTGGGAAGGGTGTAACGACGATTCGGGATGTTGTCACGGAAGTTGCACTCATGTCTGGAATTATGCACAGGCTATTCCTCATCTTTTCCCCACTTTAGAAAGGACATTACGTGAGACGGAATTCAAAATAAGTCAGAATGAAGCGGGGCACCAGAATTTCAGGACGAATATTCCCATTACTCCCACCGACCATAATTTTCATGCTGCTGCCGATGGTCAGTTGGGAGGAATCATGAAAGTGTATAGAGAATGGAGAATTAGCGGCGATACGGAATGGATGAAGTCGTTGTTCCCGTACGTGAAGAAGAGCTTCGATTATTGTATCCGTACCTGGGATCCGAAAAAGAAAGGATACCTCGAAGAACCGCATCACAATACGTATGATATTGAATTTTGGGGGCCCGATGGGATGTGCACCAGTTTTTATTTGGGAGCACTCACGGCTTTTATTGAAATGTGCAAAACCCTCAAGGAACCTTACAAAGAATACCAGTCGTTACTGGATAAAGGTAAAAAATACATTGAGAATGATTTATTTGACGGTGAATATTTTATCCAGAAAATCCAATGGGAAGGGTTAGAGGCTCCCAACCCAGTAGATGTGCAATCTTTTGGTGGTAGTTATTCAAGTGAAGCAATGGCTTTACTCAAAAAGGAAGGTCCGAAATATCAGTACGGTACCGGCTGTCTTTCTGATGGGATTTTGGGAATGTGGATGGCTTTGGTCTGCAGACTACCCGAAATTATTGACAATAATATGGTTAAAAGCCACCTGGAAGCCGTTTATAAATATAATTTGAGAAAAACACTGCTGGATCATTATAATCCGCAACGGCCGACTTATGCGTGTGGTGAAGACGGAGGACTATTGCTCTGTTCATGGCCGAAAGGAGGAGCATTGTCGTTACCTTTTGTTTATAGTAATGAGGTTTGGACCGGAATTGAATACCAGGTGGCAAGCCATCTGATGTTGAAAGGAGAGGTAGAAAAGGGTTTGGAAATTGTGAGGGTATGTCGCGACAGGTACGACGGTTCCGTAAGAAATCCTTTTGACGAGTACGAGTGTGGGCATTGGTATGCCCGGGCAATGGCCAGTTACGGATTGCTGCAGGGATTAACCGGCATTTATTACGACGCCGTGGATAAAACCTTATATATCGATTCCCGGATTGGTGATTTCAAGTGTTTTATCAGTGCCCGATCGGGATTTGGAACAGTTGAATTTAAAGCTGGCAGGCCGATCTTGAATGTGGTGTATGGAACGATCGAAGTAGAAAAGTACAATATTAGCGGTAACATGCTTGATTTATAATAGAATTCGTTAATTATTTAATTCAGGATAATTACACGTTAAATGACGAAGAAATTTTATATTTGCCCGATAATGATAATCCAAATCTGCTATTCATTGCAAAAACAGGAGTTTATTCCATTAAAATATTGTAGAACCAAATAAAATAAGCAACTATGAACTTAAAATCAATTTACATTACTTTTTTATTATTTGTTTTCACGGCAGGTATTTTTGCTCAAAACCGTGAATTCAATGGCCTGGATATGAATATGGGTAACCTGTACAGGCTATCCAGTGCGGAGACCCGCTCCATCAGCCCCGAAAACTTTACCGGGGAGAAAGGAAAAGGAGGTATGGCTATACCCGACCCCAATGCACCCCGGAATACGGCTAATGCTACTCATGCCGCACGTGATTTGGGACAAGGATGGAAAGTAAATCCTTATGTACGTATCAATCCGGGAGAAACGTTCACTATGGCTGAAATTGAAGGGCCCGGCGCCATCCAACATATTTGGATGACCCCTACAGGCAACTGGCGCTTTTCAATCATCCGCGTATACTGGGATGACGAGACTGAACCCTCGGTGGAGTGCCCGATCGGCCATTTTTTCGGTATGGGATGGAATGAATATGCACCCCTGAACTCGATGCCTGTTACGGTAAATCCAGGTAGCGCGTTTAACTCTTACTGGGTGATGCCTTTCCGCAGGAAATGCAGAATAACCATGACCAACATCAACGATGCCGAAGCCATGAACCTGTATTATCAGATTGACTACACATTGACTGATGTTCCGGCAGATGCCGCCTATTTTCATGCGCAGTACCGACGTACGAAAGTGAACGAAACATCCGATTATACAATCGTCGACGGCATTAAGGGAGAAGGCCATTACGTAGGTGTGTACATGGCCTGGCAAGTAAACAATAACGGTTGGTGGGGCGAAGGAGAAATTAAGTTCTTTATGGATGGAGACAAAAAATTCCCGACCATCATCGGAACGGGTACTGAAGATTATTTCTGCGGATCCTACAATTTTGACAGGCAAGGAAAGTACGTTACATTTACCACACCTTATGCGGGCCTGGTTCAGGTATTGCCTCCCGATATTACGTACAGATCGGGACAACGTTTCGGACTGTACAGGTGGCACATAATGGATCCTATCCGTTTCAAAAAAGACTTGCGCATAACCATTCAGGATTTGGGATGGCGGCACGGCGGTCGTTATTTACCGCAGCAATCGGATATTTCGTCTGTGTGTTTCTGGTACCAATCTGAACCACATGCCAAATTCCCGCAATTACCCGATTGGCAGCAATTGGAAGTTAATTAAAAACCGAGGAATAATGAGAAAGATATCGCTGAAAATTCTTCTGAGTGTCATATTAGTATCTATTTGCAGTTTAAACACATATTCGCAAACACACACATTCCGGAAAGAACTGGCGTTACTAAAACGAGTGGATTTGCTTCCCGCTTACCGTCACAATCAACTTATAGACCAAGAATCGAGTTACGATCGAACGTGGGGAAACGACGACGGTTTTTCGGGAAAATACTCCTATATCCGGAAGGAAAACGGACACCTTGTCCTTGCAGAATTTGAAGGTCCCGGTGTGGTAAACAGGATCTGGACTCCTACCCCTACCAACGACTTTCTTTCGTTTTATTTCGATGGCGAAAAAACACCGCGTTTGAAGATTCGGTTTACGGATCTCTTTTCGGGAAAAGTGTATCCGTTCGTAAAACCGGTTTGCGGAAATGAAATTGGTGGATATTACTGCTACATTCCCATCCCGTTCAAAAAATCACTGAAGGTTGTGTTTGAAGGAGAAAAGATCATGTTTCATCAGATACAAGCTCGAAAGCTGCCGGGCATGGATGTGGAAAGTTGGACAGGGAACTTCTCGGAATCCGACCGGGAGCTTTTGTCGGAAATAAGCACGTTGTGGTCCGGTATTTTTCCAACGGTACAAAATTATACGTCGGGGTTGTCGGCCGGAATTAAAACGGAACAAAAAAGCTTTACGCTGCAACCGGGAGAGGAGTTCACATTTTTCGATAAAAAAACAGCAGGACGCATTGTTGGATTCGAAATAGATGGAGGAACATCGTTCGAGGGTATTTATAAAGATATTATCCTTTCGGCGAAATGGGACGATGAAAAGGTGGAGTCCATCCATGCCCCGGTTGCAGATTTCTTTGGTTATGCTTATGGAAAACCGGCCATGCGAAGTATCTTGATGGGTAGGTACGGAACAACCAACTACTGTTATCTACCCATGCCTTATGACCGTGCAGCTTCCATGAGATTAATTTACAGAGAAAGAAAGAGCGTGCAGCAAAATCCCGTCCAGGTGAATGTGAAGGTTTATTACAACAACACGAAGCGTAGCCTAAAAGACGAAGGAAAATTTTACAGCGTTTGGAAGAGGGAAAAACCCGATATGGGTAAATTTTATACGTTTTTGAAAACAGCGGGTAAGGGTCATTATGTAGGAACCGTTCACCTGGCACAAGGACTTCGTCCGGGGATGACACTGTTCTTCGAGGGAGATGACAGCACGCGTATAGACGGAAAGGCACGCATGCATGGCACGGGGTCGGAAGACTATTATAACGGTGGCTGGTATGCTCTACTCGACCGTTGGGACAGAGGAATAAGCATGCCTGTTCACGGTTCGCTGGATTATTCTCTGCCTATGAACAGAACCGGTGCTTACCGCTTCTTCCTTTCCGACAAATTGTCTTTCGAGAAAGAGATTTATCACGGAATGGAACACGGCGAATCAGGCAATAATTTTCCGGTAGATTACACATCGGTAGCATTTTTTTATGCGTCACAACCCCTTAAGGAAAAAATGGAACCTACTGCTGAATTACGCGAGGTTTACCTGCCTTCTGCTCATGTCTATTTTCCGCAGTTAATGCAAGTTACTCCCGAAAGAGGAATCGGGGTGATTTTAGACAGAGGCCTTATGCTGACAGCTTACGGTCAGGGTGCTGCAAGGATTATGCTCACGGACGTTCCCGAAGGAAATTACAAGGTTCTGGTTACTTATCACGAACGGGAAAACGGTGCCGATTTTCAGGTTTGGCAAAGGCAAAACCAACTCTCGGAATGGATATCGACCAAAGCCGGTCAGGAAAAGTACAAGGAAAAAGTTCATGTGGGTGATATTCAACTCACTCAGCAAACGAATTCGATAACGTTTCATATCCGGAAAAACGGGAATGCCGACTTATTTGAACTGAATTTAATTACACTAGAAAGAATAGATTAGTTGGTATGCAGAAACGTTTTTTTGTGATCGGATTTGCGTGGATCGCCCTGTTTTATTGGAGTGTATTTGCTCAGGAACAAATTTCTGTCCCGCATAATTTCAGCAAAGCCCTTGAGCATATGCAATACGACCGGATGGGAGATGAAAAGGGAAAAAGGTCGGTGAGAATAATAGACCGGAACACGTTGCATGTGAAACTCACCTTTTCCCTGGACCAACTGCTGCGGCAAGATGACTGGCAACTGACCCTTAAACCGGCCTTTACTCCCTCTTTCCATTGGTCGCCCCATTTGACTCCTACCGATAATCACGTGATCGATCAGCATGTTTTCCGTTCACCGGCGCTTATTATCGCCGATAAAGATCAAGTTCTTGCGCTCATTCCCGATTTAAGCGTTATGCAGAGAGGTACGCCTGTACGGTGGTACCTGGACCTGAGTACCGAAACCAACACGCTGACGCTGGGAATGAGTGATAGCCGCGTCGCCGACCATGTTCTTTTCGAACGTACTGAAGGAGCGGAATATCCGGCCGGAAAAGTGGAAATCGGATTTTATCTGCTGCACTATACGGATGAGGGTTCTATCGTAAATCCCTTTAGAAAACCGTTGGATTTTATCTGGTCAAACTGGGGGAGAGAAGCCTACAGAGCTGGTAATCCCATAAGAGGCGATTTGGAGCCTTACATAGAACACACGTATGACTGGGCATTTAAAAACTGGAAGGAAAGCGTGTGGCAGGAGTTTGAAGTTGAAGGGCGAAAAGTGGGTGCGCCTGCCTTTATCGTTAATGTAACACAAAGCCCCAATTATCCGGGTGAGGTAAACGAGCGAGAATTCAGGTCTGTCTGGAACCAGGCGTGGTTTAGCTCTCTTCGCTCGGCAAGCGGATTGTACCGGTATGCCAGGAGGACAGGCAATGAGGAATTGATGAAAAAAGCCCGGCTTACCAAAGAGCTGGCCCTCTCTTTTCCACAGCTCAACGGTTTTTTTTACGGACTTATCGGCACCGAAATGCACGAAGTGGAAATTGACGGTAGAAAATACAACCGCAGCAAAGGTTGGGATACCCATTATTGGGGCAACTCTAATCGGAATCCATATACGTGGAACCCCCGCGAATCGCCGTTTCATATTCTGGATATGAGCTGGACGGGTTTACTGATGCTTCGTTGGTATGATGAGTTGGAAAAAGATATCCGGTTGCTTGATTTTGCCGAGAATTATGCCAAATCGCTGCTGAAAACCCAATATCCCAACGGTTTTTTTCCGGCATGGTTGTCGCTCGATAAACTTGAGCCGATGGAGCACCTGAACGATTCGCCCGAAACATCCCTGTCGGTAACCTTTCTTCTGAAACTGCATGAGCTAACCGGGAAGCAGGAATATAAGGAAGCTGCGCTTAAAGCTATGGAGGCGGTGATCCGTGAGGTTATCCCTACGGGACGCTGGGAAGATTTTGAGACCTACTGGTCTTGTTCCCGGTATGGTTCACAAGATCTGGTCGGGAAAAAAGTTCTACGCAATAACATGCACAAGCAAAATAATTTTTCCATGTTTTGGACGGCAGAAGCCCTGTACGAGTGTTATCGCACGACAAGCAACAGAAAATATTTGAGATCTGGTCAGCGAACACTGGATGAATTGCTGATGACACAAGCATCGTGGCAACCGCCATATATGTTTGTAAATGTACTGGGTGGATTTGGAGTCCTTAATGCGGACGGCGAGTGGAACGATTCACGCGAAAGTTTATTTGCTGAGCTTATTTTACAATACGGAAAACTGCTGAATAACCGTGAGTATATCGAAAGAGGCTTTGCTGCACTAAAAGCATCGTTTGTGATGATGTACTGCCCCGAAAATCCGTTGACACAAGTACAGTGGGAGAAAGTTTATCCGTTTTTCGGGGAAAAAGATTACGGATTCACGATGGAGAATTACGGCCACGGGGGACGAACAAGCTCCGAAGGAGAAGGAATGGGCGAATTCACTATATACGATTGGGGAAACGGAGCTGCTGCCGAAGCCTATAATCGGATATTGGACAAATTCGGGGAAATCGAACAATAGAAAAATAAGAAGTTTATAATATAACAGTCTAAAATGAAACGTATGAAGCTGAAGAAATTAAATCTGTTTTTGCTCACAGCAGGGTCCATCCTTGTTTCCTGCACAGGCAACGCTAAAAAATCATCGGACAATATGAAAAAGGAGTATGAAAAAGGGACATTTGGATACGATCTGAATTATCTATCGAAAAAAGACAGCCTCATTGTGCTGAAGTCCGACGACGGAAAAGCACAGGTGATCGTGTCTGCCAAATATCAGGCAAAAGTCTTTACCTCAACGGCAAACGGTGAAGAAGGAAATAGTCTGGGTTTTGTGAATTACAAGTTCTTTGATGCAGGAACAGTGGATGAGCATATGAACGGATTTGGTGGGGAGAATCGGTTGTGGCTGGGCCCCGAGGGAGGACAGTATTCTATCTATTTCAAACCGGGAAAAGAACAGGTTTTCGATAATTGGCATACCCCTAAAGCCATAGACATAGAGGAGTGGAAAGTGGACCGTGCTACTCAGGAAGAAACTGTGTTAACCAAAGATATGGAACTTGAAAATTATCAGGGAAGCATCTTAGATATAACCGTAGAGAGGAAAATTTCGCTTGTTACCGAAGCAGAAATGGCAAGCAAACTGGGTGTAACCCTGCCCGATGGAGTAAGCGCTGTTGGCTATGCTACCGAGAATAAAATCACCAACAAGAATGATTTTGAATGGACCAGCAAAACAGGAACCGTTTGTATATGGATGTTGGATATGTTCAATCCTTCGGATTCCGCAGTAACCGTTGTTCCATATAACGAGGGAGATGAGGGCCAGCTGGGGACACTGGCAACGACGGACTATTTCGGTGAAATTCCAGCTGACAGGCTGAAAGCCGAAAACGGAACGCTCTACCTGAAAACTGACGGAAAATTCAGAAGCAAACTGGGGATGAATGCTAAACGAACAAAAGCTATTGCGGGCAATTACGACCCGATTTCCAAGAGACTTACGGTAATTACGTTCGATGTTGATCCTTCTGCAGTGTACCTGAACCAGGAATGGAATCCGGCAAGAAATCCACTTACAGGAGATGCCCTGAATGCGTATAACGATGGCCCGCTGGAAGATGGCAGCATCATGGGGCCTTTCCTGGAACTGGAAAGCTGTTCTCCGGCAGCATTTTTAAAACCGGGAGAATCATTGTCGCATGTACACAATGTTTACCATTTTGTAGGTGACGAAGCAGTCTTGTCGCCTGTTTGCGAAAAATTGCTCGGAGTAAGTATCCATCAAGTTACAACCATTTTCTGAAAAAAACAGTATGGAACGAGCATGTAAATCAGTTGCACCCGAGCAAATGATTAAAAGCAAGTTCCATGCAACACATTTAAAATCAATAATTTTATTCGTATGAATAGCAACGTAGAAAAACATCGTTTAGTGCCTGCGGGAATTGTGTTTCCGTTTATCCTGCTTACTTCCCTATTTTTCATTTGGGCGGTTCCCAACAACATGACCGATACCATGCTGGCCGCTTTCAAGCGGATCATGAGCTTGTCGGATACGCAAACAGCTTGGATCCAGGTAGTTTGTTATTTGCTCGGTTATGGGTGCTTCGCCCTTCCGGGTGCCATTTTCATTAAAAAACACACGTACAAGTATGGTGTATTGTTGGGATTGGGATTATGTATCTTCGGAGGAGTATTGTTTTATCCGGCAATGTTGGCTAATAACATCAGCTCACCGCTTAGCTTCGCTACCTATTTGCTGGCTATTTTTGTCCTTTTTGCGGGACTGTCGGTATTGGAAACATCGGCAAATTCCTACGTGTATGCATTAGGCGATCCGCATACGGCCACGCGACGACTGAATTTCTCGCAGTCATTCAACCCTTTCGGTGCATTAACCGGAGTACTGGCAAGCCAGATCTTTGTACTCTCGCAATTAAATACGATGAGTGCAGCGGAAAGAGCAGTGTTGAACGAAGCCGAGTTGGTAAACGTTCAGAATGCAGAGTTGAATGCGGTCACCATAGCCTATCTCATACTGGGTTTGGTAATGCTTGCCCTTTTCCTGTTAATCTTTTTTACTAAAATGCCTCAGGCACAGGATGAGGACAAAACCCTGAACCTGAAAGCGACCTTCAATCGCTTGAAAAGAAATAAAAACTACGTTTGGGGTGTTGTAGCACAGTTTTTTTACGTCGGTGCGCAAATTGCAGTTTGGTCGTATATCATCCGGTACGCCATGCAGCAATTGCAGTTTGATGCTGTAATCTCGGGCTTGGGAAATAACGCATCTCAGGAATCAATTATTGCAGCTCTTCGAAGCGTTGAACCCATTGCCGGCGGATTTTATAACTTGGCGGAATCGCTGGGGATTGACGCTTTGCTGCCGAGAACTGCCGAACAGGCTGGGGCCACCTATTACGTACTTTCTCTTGTTTTGTTTGTAGTAGGACGTTTTGTGTGCACGTTCCTGATGAAATGGACCAGGCCGGTAAATTTACTTTCAGCCCTTTCAGTACTTGCGGTGGTTTGTTCATTAGTTGCTATTTACGGTCAGGGATTTATTGGTGTTTATGCCTTAATGGGAATATCGGGCTGTATGTCGCTGATGTTTCCCACCATTTATGGAATTGGGATGAAAGGACTGGGGGAAGATACCAAGATTGCAGGATCGGGGATGGTGATGGCTATTGCGGGTGCCGCACTATTGACTCAAATGCAGGGCATTCTTTCCGACCAGGCAGGAAGTATCGAATTTGCGTATTGGGTGCCCACCATCGCTTTCATCATCATTGCGTTTTACAGCTTTACGGTAGCACGAAGTAAAAAAATCAAAATTAACGGATAATGGAAAAATTAGTTATAGGAATCGATTACGGAACGGACTCCTGCCGGGCGTTAGTCGTTGATGCTGTTTCGGGAAAAGAAATGGCTGCACATGTTGCATTTTATCCCCGGTGGAAAAAAGCATTGTACTGCGATGCTTCCAAGAATCAATACCGCCAGCATCCGCAAGATTATATCGATACGCTGGAACAGGCTGTAAAAGGAGCATTGGGACAACTTCCTGCGGATGCGGCCCGGCAAGTTATCGGTATCGGCATCGATACCACTGGTAGCACACCCTGTCTGACCGACAGACAGGGAACTCCCCTGGCCCTGTTGCCTGATTATGCCGATAATCCCAACGCCATGTTTATTTTGTGGAAAGATCATACTTCCATCCAGGAGGCTGGGGAAATCAACCAACTCGCTTACCGGTGGGAGATTGATTATACTTCCCGTTCAGGAGGAATTTATTCATCGGAATGGTTCTGGGCTAAGGCATTGCACGCCTTGCGCGAAGATGAATCGATTCGTAAAGATGCCTATTCCATCGTTGAACATTGTGATTGGATGCCGGCACTCCTTACCGGGAATTTGAAACCCGAAGAACTGAAACGTAGCCGCTGTGCGGCCGGACACAAATGCATGTGGGCCGAAGAATGGGACGGTTATCCTTCCCAGGAATTCCTCTCGGAACTGGATCCGCTGCTAAACGGGTTTGCAGCCCATTTGAGCGCTTATACGTACACGAGTGACGCAAGTGCCGGCAAACTGTCCGAAGAGTGGGCAGGGCGACTCGGATTGCCCGGAGGGATTGATGTGGCTGTAGGCATCATCGATGCTCACGCCGGAGCAATCGGAGCAGAAATAAAGGCAAACACGATGGTTAAGATTCTGGGAACCTCCACGTGCGATATTGTGGTTACTCCCAAGTCCGACATAGAGGACAGGTTGATCCCCGGCATCAGTGGGCAGGTAGACGGCTCTGTCATTCCGGGCCTTGTCGGACTGGAAGCAGGGCAATCGGCATTCGGCGATGTATATGCCTGGTTACGGGATTTGCTTTCGTGGAGTTTTGCAGTTTTGCCGGCAGGGGATGTGGAGAATGCCACCGGGAAAATTCTTCAGAAACTGACCGAAGAGGCGCAGGATCTTCCGTTAACCGATGACGGGATCACCTCCAGCGATTGGTTCAACGGCCGCCGCACACCCTTTGCCGACCAGACCTTAAAGGGGGGAATTACCGGATTGACACTCGGAACAACACCAGCTCAGATTTTCAGGAGTCTGGTGGAAGCTACCGCCTTTGGTTCGAAAGCCATTATGGATCATATTGAAAAAGAAGGGGTGAAAGTGACCGAAGTGATTGGCGTGGGAGGGATTTCATTAAAATCGCCTTATGTGATGCAGGTACTTTCTGATGTAATGGGAGTGCCGATAAAAGTGGCTGCTACGGAACAAGCAGGTGCGCTGGGTGCGGCTATGTGCGCGGCGGTGGCTTCGGGAGTCTATTCCTCGTTGGAAAATGCGCAGTGTGCTATGGGACAAGGAGTACGGGCTGAATATTTGCCGAATGAAGGTCGTAAACCTCATTACGCCGGGAAATACGAAAAATACCGGAAATTGGGATTGTTCTTAACAACATAAGTCATATTGACCTCAGCGATGCTGGCATCTGTCGGGTTTGTTTTATCCTGCCACGTTTGTTCGGATTCCAAGCTCCCCTACCCTGTCAGCTATTTTCCGCAACTCTTCCAGGGAGACTTTTTCGAGCTGTTTGGCGGGTGTTTCGCGGTCGATGGTGTAAATCATCACCTCGCGGGGAGAAAGTGCTCTGACGAGCTCTAACCAGGCAGAAACTTCCTTTTCGGTGGAATTATCCAGCCGCTTCCCTTCAAACTCGCCTCTGAGAAACATCGTTTGCAAGATAAAATTACCGCGAAACTTCTTGTAAAGTTCCACTTGGCGGGCAACCGAATAATTGGGAGAATTCGGACGGTCAATGAGTTTAGCGGTTTCGTCAAAAGCAGAGTCGAGTTTGAGAATGGGGTTGTCCACTTTCCGGAGAGTATCGAAAACGGATACCTTGCCCACGTTAATTCCATTCGACAGAACGCTGATCTTTGCTTCGGGATAATACCTATCGCGCAGCGAAACGGTATCTTCAATGATGCCTGAAAATTGAGGATGCATCGTCGGCTCGCCGTTTCCGGCAAAAGTGATGACGTCGAGTTTTACGTTTTGCCCGCGCAGCGATTGCAATTTATCTTCCATAGCGGCGTAAACGTTTTCTCTATCGGGAAGCTTTGTTTTTGTTCTGAAATCCTTGTTGAATCCGCATTCGCAATAAATACAGTCGAACGAACAAAGCTTGCCGTCGTAAGGTAACAGGTTTACGCCCAGTGAAGTGCCCATCCGGCGGCTGTGAACCGGGCCGTAAACTATTTCGTGAAAAAGGATGGTAGACATGTTATTTAGCTAAAAAAATAATGTTGAAAGATCATAGCCACGATACAATTTGATCCGTCCCAAAACCGATCAACACGTACCGCAACAATTTTCCGATAGTCATCGAAACCATTACCACGGGAACGTTTGCCCGCATAAACCCTAACGCTACCAGAATGGCGTCGCCTACGGCGGGAAGAAATCCGAAAAAACCCATTATTGCACCCTTGCCGTGCAACCATCTGATCGTTTTATCGATCTTTTCCGGTTTTATTTTGAACCACCTCTCCAGCCATTCGGTTTTTCCCAGTTTTCCCACATAATAACAAGTGGCTCCTCCGGCAGCATTCCCGATGGTGGCATAAAAGACAGAAGTCCAAACATCCATTCCTGCGGCGATAAGCGCCGCAAAAACTACTTCAGAGCTGAACGGCAGTACCGTTGCTGCTAGGAACGATGCAAGCAATAGTCCCCAATACCCGTATTCTGCTAATCCGTCAAGCATAATCAATGCGCTTCCAGCCAGTTATCCCCCACTCCACAATCCGTTTTCAGAGGGACACGGAGTTTATAGGCGTTTTCCATTTCCTCGACAACAATTTTTTTCATCCTTTCCAGTTCGTTTGCCGGAACGTTGAAGTTAAGTTCGTCGTGTACCTGAAGAATCATTTTCGATTGCAGTCCTTCCTTTTCCAGCCGGTTAAAGATGCGGATCATTGCCACTTTTATAATGTCTGCCGCACTCCCCTGAATGGGTGCGTTTATCGCATTCCTTTCCGCATACCCACGAACGACGGCGTTTTTGGAATTGATGTCGGCCAAAAAACGTTTGCGTCCCAACACGGTTTCCACATAACCTTTTTCGCGTGCGTCGGCAATGCTTTCGTCCATATAGCGTTTCACGCCGGGATAGGTGGCGAAATAACCGTCGATAAGTGCTTTGGCTTCCCCACGAGGGATATTCAGCCGTTCGGAAAGTCCGAAGACCGAAATGCCGTAAATAATTCCAAAATTGGCGGTTTTTGCCTTGCGCCGCATGTCGGAAGTGGCTTCTTCAACGGGGATATGATTGATTTTGGCGGCTGTGGCGGTATGAATATCCAGTCCCTGGTTAAAGGCTTCCAGCATATTTTTATCTTCGCTCAGGTGCGCCATGATGCGGAGTTCAATTTGCGAATAGTCGGCGGAAAGAAACGTGCACCCTTCGTCCGGGATGAAAACGCGTCTCATTTCTTTACCGCGCTCATCGCGAATGGGTATGTTTTGCAGATTGGGGTTGGTGCTGCTCAGTCGTCCCGTTGCAGCGACGGTTTGGTTGAAGGAGGTGTGTACTTTTCCCGTCCGGGGATTTACCAGTAAGGGAAAAGCATCGATATAGGTTCCCAGCAGTTTCTTCAATCCCCGTTGCTCCAGTATTTTTTCGATAACGGGATGTTTGTTGCGCAACTTCTGTAATTCATCTTCGCTGGTACTGTATTGCCCGGTCCGGGTTTTTTTTGGTTTTTCGATAATTTTCATCTTTTCGAAAAGCACTTCCCCTATTTGTTTGGGTGAATTTACGTTGAACTCCTCCCCGGCCATAGCGATGATTTCCGCTTCAACTTGTTGCAGCTCGGCGGTAAATTCTTCCGAAAGTTGAGCCAACGCGTCTAGATCGAGACGAACACCCGTCCATTCCATATCGGCAAGTACATAAACGAGGGGCGACTCCACTTCGTAAAAGAGGTAATCGAAGTTGTTTTGTCTGATCTCCTCCTCCAGCATGTTCTTCAACTTCAGCGTGATATCGGCGTCTTCTGCCGCGTAATCGCAAACGACTTGTTTATCCACGTCACGCATTGATTTTTGATTTTTTCCTTTTGGACCGATTAGCTCTTCAATATGGATGGTTTTGTATTTCAGGTAGGTTTCTGCCATGTAATCCATCCCGTGCCGGAGTTCGGGATTGAGGAGATAATGCGCAATCATCGTATCGAAGAGTTTTCCTTTTACGCTAATGCCGTAATGGCGAAGGGAGAGGATATCGTATTTGAGGTTTTGTCCAATTTTTTCGATCCGGTCATTTTCGAAAAAAGGCCTGAAAATATCTACTTGCTTTTGCGCTTCTTCCCTGTTTTCGGAAATGGGCACGTAAAACGCTTCGCCCTCAGTGTATGCAAACGATAGGCCCACCAGATCGCTCAACAGCGGGTCGATTCCGGTTGTCTCGGTATCGAAGCAAACCGTTTGCTGTGCGCAAAGTTGTTGATTCAACTCTGTAAGTTCCTGTTCCGTTTCCAGTAATTTATACGTATGCCTGGTGGAGTGGATGTCGGAGAAGCTGCCCGGGAGTTCAACCGGAGCCGTTTTTACTTCTTCCAAAACATCGCTGAAGCCACTGAACAAGTCGCCCTGGACGGGTTGTTTACCAATCGGTTTTTGGGGTTCAATTTTCAGTACCCTGTTTATCAATGTCCTGAATTCCAGTTCTTCGAATATCTCTTTTATAGCTGTTTCGTTCAGTTCTTTTCTTTTCAAGCTTTCGATACTGGTCTCTATAGGAACATCTGTCCTTATCGTGGCCAAAAATTTTGAAAATAAAATCTGTTCCTTGTTCTCTTCAATTTTTGTACGTAGCGTTCCTTTCAGTTTATCACTGTTTTCAAGCAGATTTTCAACGGATCCGAACTCTTCCAACAGCTTTTCCGCTGTTTTAGGTCCCACACCCGGGCAGCCGGGAATATTGTCGGACGTGTCGCCCATCAGGCCCAGCAAATCGATTACCTGTGATGGGTGGGAAACGCGGTATTTCTCCATCACTTTCTTATCGTCCAGTATCTCGAACTCATTACTGCCGTATTTGGGTTTATAGATAAATACATGCTGCTCCGTCAATTGTCCGTAATCCTTGTCCGGAGTCATCATATAAACGTCAAACTTATCTTTATCCGCCTTTTTGGCCAGGGTTCCGATTACATCGTCAGCTTCGAAGCCTTCCTTTTCAAGCACCGGTATGTTGTAGGCTTCCAGGATTTTTTTGATGAGGGGGACTGAAGCTTTTATGTCTTCGGGAGTGGCTTCGCGCTGTGCTTTGTAGGCCTCAAACTCCGTATGACGGAATGTGGGTCCCGGGGGATCGAAAGCAACGGCAATGTACGAAGGGTTCTCTTTTTTCAGCACTTCTTCCAACGTATTCACAAACCCGAAAATTGCCGATGTATTCTGTCCTTTCGAATTAACGCGAGGGTTTTTAATAAATGCATAATATGCTCTGTAAATCAACGCATAAGCATCGAGTAGAAACAGTTTCTGTTTGGACATATAAACTAAATATTTCTTTTAAAGACGTAAAGTTACGAATATTTGATTGCTTTAAGGTGAATTATTTTTAAATTTGCGTTTCAATAAAAACAGGAATGGACGAAAGTCAGGTTATAAAGGAGTCGTTGCGTGACGAGTTGAATCAATTCGACATTTATCTCTGGAAATCGCTGGAAAACAATAATTCCCGGATATCGGAGATTCTCCGGCATGCTTTTAAGGTTGACGGTAAACGGATAAGGCCGATGTTGGTTTTTCTGGTGGCAAAATGTTGCGGGGAGATAACGCCTGCCACGTACCACGGTGCTGTTACGGTGGAGTTGCTCCATATGGCGACGCTTATGCATGACGATGTGGTGGATGAGGCATCGACACGTCGCGGACAACCATCGTCAAATGCAGTTTTCGATAATAAACGTTCCGTTCTGGCAGGAGATTATGTGTTGTCATCGGCCCTGCGTGAGAGTGTTAAAACCAATAACCTGGAAATAATCGGGATCATTTCCGAACTTGGGCAAAACCTGGCGGAAGGAGAGCTTAATCAATACTCGTTGGTCAATGAGATAATTATTGATGAAGAAGAGTATTTTAAAGTAATTGACAAAAAAACAGCTTCCCTACTGTACGCTTGTGCAAAGATCGGTGCCATTACTGCAGGTGCAGACCGGGTAACGATAGATGAATTCGGAAAAGCGGGCCGTATATTGGGTATTGCTTTCCAGATCCGTGACGATATTTTCGATTATTACAAAGCCGATGTAGGTAAGCCTACCGGAAACGATATTCGGGAAGGCAAGATCACGCTTCCGTTAATCTATGCACTCAACCATGCGCCCCAAGCACTATCGGATGAAATGATGAAGATTATCCGTTCCTGTGATTTTTCGCCCGTAAACATCGAACTCTTGCTTGAATTTGCCAAAAGTAACGGAGGTATTGAATATGCCCAGAAAACCATAGACAATTTACTGGAAGAGGCTGAACAGATTATCGAAAATGTTTCGATCGACAACGAGTTTAAAATAATCTTAAACCTGTTGGTGATGTATTTGAAGAACCGGATGGTTTAACGTTGTTCCTTCACCGGGATACTTCCCAATAGTTTGATATCTTGTAAATTGGAGTAATCATAAAGATAAAATCCGTCGTCGCCGATCGTAAACAGGAATTTGTTCAGCGGAATTACGTCGTACGTTTCTATCTCTTTAAAGTGAGCTATCAGGTTGTTGTTGATATTCAACTTATCTGCTACATTAAATACCTTTAATCCATCATCGCACAGAAAAAGCGTATTATTATCGATCCCCAACCCGTAAGGCGCTTTCATATTATACGTAGCTATCAGGTTATTCATTTTGTAATCGTCGGATAGTTTTACCACATCGAGAACGTTTACGCTTAGGTTTGCGTTTCTGTTGCAGGTAACACCGGAGCGGAGGGTAATGTATGCATATCCGTCCTGCACCACTACGGGATCGCAGGTTGTTACATGCCAGAGCGAGCTTATTTGCCGTGGAGCCGATGGATTCACCAGCTCCAGAATAAGCATCCCGTTGGTTGTTCCCAAAAACATGTGATGGTCATACAGGAACATAGTTTCCACGTTCCATCCGATAGGTTGGGTAATTACTTTTACCGGATTGGACGCTTCCGAAACATTGAAGACGAATAGCTGGTACTGATCTACCGTATAAAGAAAGTTATCGTATAAGCCGAACCGGGCCATTGACCCGCCTTTGCCAAACGATGCGCTTGATATTCCTCCGACAGTGCCACCAAAGGCCGCATCCATGCTTAGATTTGAGTTTTTTCCATAGCTATCCCATCCGTAATAAATAGGGTATGTTATGTGCTCTTCCAGTTTATTGTGCTCTTTCTTTTGTTCCCAGGCAATAACAACGCCTTTATCTTTTTCCACATTGCCTATCCGCAGTTGATTGTCGGTGGGCGGAACCGCGTAAGGATAAACATCCTTCAACCGGTTTACTTCCTTGATTTTGCTTATATCCGAAACATCGATGGCTACCAGATCTACATAGCTGTCGGCATATAAAATATGGCCTTTTACGGCAATGTCTACACAGCCAGGAACCTCAACAAAAGATGTATTCTTCGGATTTGCCGGATTGGAAACATCGATCACGTGTATTCCTTTAAATTTCTCGACAATTAACAAGTAATTGTCTTTGAAATAAATTTTTCCGGGTTTTTCCAGTTCCCTGGCGGGCAAAGCCTTGACGGAGCTTCTTAAATCGGCATAACTCATATAAACCGGCACGTTGGCCATGTAATCTTCGGTGTATGTATCCATGCAGGAGCTGAGAGCCAACACCGAAATAAAACAAAAAAATATTTTTATATATTTCATAACAAGTTAGTTAAAGATAAGACCAAGTTTTAAAGAGAGCCGGTTGTAATCTACATTTAAGTTATACTCCTTTTCTTTGTTGCGGTAAGCCAGCCTGTGAAAACGATAACCGACAGAAAAAGTGAAATTTACATCCGACCGGGTTTGCCACATAATTCCGAGCGACGGATTAAGCAAAATTCCGCCTCTGGCCTTTAATTCCATATCGTAACTTACCTGCGGGCCCGGCCAAATGTAGTCTGTATGTGCCGGCATTACGTTTACAACTTTTGTCCGGGAACCTTCTATTGGCACCTGATATCCGGCCTGAAGCATTGCAAACGGGGCAGCACGGTTGTTGTTGAACCTGTAAATCCCGTTTATCGTTACCGGCAGGTATGTCTCTTTGTAAAACTCCACACCGGCTCCCAATCCGGCAGATAGTTTTTCAAGCAGCCTGTAATTTACTGTCGTATGGAAAATAAACGGCATTTTGTTCATGTTGTCCGGATTTCCGGGTAAAATCCCTAATTCACTAAAAATAAAGTAGCTTTTAGTTTGTGAAAATTCTTCCCCGGAGTCATTCGTTTCCCCTGTTCCCGGTTTTTTCTTGGTGATCCTCACCACTTCCGATGCATCCAGGACAACAGATTCGTGAAAGGTGACGATCCTTATCTTTCCAAAATCAGGAGAATAGATGTATTTTCCTTTGAGAATGCGGCCATCTTTCAATTCGATGTATCCTCTCTCAACTCTCGGATAAAGTGCTTCATTGACGGGTTGTGCTCCAGTATATTGCAACAGGCAGATAAACAGACAAAATAAGGTAATGCGTTTGTTCATACTATTAATTTATAAAATCCAGATAATCGAGCCGCTTGTCGTTATGTATAGGGTATAGATGAAAAAAATGGAAAAACGTTGCATCAAAATGTAAAAACAATTCGATTTTAACAATTAGGCCGGATATCCCAAAAAAAATATCACTCCTGCCTGGAGTGATATTTCTTAACCTACTTAAGGTAAATTGCCTTATTGAATATCAATCTGTTTTACCTTTGATACCTTCTCTTCTTCTTTAATTGTCGGTATATCTACTGTTAATACGCCGTTTTCCACTTTAGCAGCGATTTTCTCGTTCACTACATTATCGGGCAAAATCATTTTTCGGGTGAATTGCGTGTAAGAAAACTCGCGCCTCAGGTAAGTCCCTTTTTTGTCCTTTTCTTCCGATTCATTTTTCTTTTCAAAGCAGATAACCAGGTTGTTATCTTCATCTACACTTACGTTGCAATCTTCTTTGGTCATGCCGGGAGCAGCCACCTCAACGGTAAAGCCGTCTTCATTTTGCTGAATATTGATTGCCGGCACCGACTTGTTGTTGTTTGTAACCCATTCGTTTCCAAAAAAATCGTTGAAAACACTGGGCAGCCATGTGTTTGTTCGTCTAATAATTGTCATAATTCTATCCTTTCTTTTTAGTTGTTTATTCACTTTTTTATGTGCATCGCCAACGATACATCAAAAAAACTCCAAATTATGTGCCGATGGAATATTTGCGTCTTTTTGAGATGATTTACGACAAAATGGCTTGAAAAAAGATGATATTTGCTAAATGTCGAACTATATGCTGACAAAATGGCATTGTGTTGCCGAACTTTCACCCATATCAGGGTGCCAATATCTTGTACGTTTTTTGCCCATAATGCGCTTTCCCGAACCGGTCGGTTGCACGTACATAAATGGTATGTTCTCCGGGTTCCAGGTCCAGTTGAATCCCCCCGGCCCATAAATGTGTGCTGTTTACCGCATTCGAGGGACGCCGGCCGGGGAGGAGTTTTTCCGTAAAATCCCACTCAATAAGCTTTATCGTGTAATTCGGGTCAACAGCTTCGAGGTACCTCATTCGACGCCACTTTCCGTCATCGATTTTATATTCAACCGCGTCGTTTTTGCTTCCCATAAAAAAGTTTACTACCACCTGGGAGGTCGTTCTTCCGTTGTGGGGAACTACTTTGGGAGCATATATATTCATCTGATAATCAGGATTCCTTCCGGCTACTTTGTAATCTACGGTGTATTGGTTGCCTTTTATATGAAGGAAAGCGTATCCCTGTGGAGTACCGTCGCGCATGGTGGCGTCGGGCAATCCCCTTTCGTCCAGTTTACCCGAATACCAGTCGCCCGAAGTGGTGCCCACGTTATATTCATGCAACGGTTTTTTTCCCTGCCATCCGTCGATTTCGGTATATTCAATCTGATCCTGAAGATGTGTGTGAGCCGACATAATCAGTACGTTCTCAAAATCTTTAAGCAGGTCAAAAATACGTTGCCTGTCCTCTAACCGGTACGACCTGCCCGTGTTGTCTTTCATTTGAATGTGCTGCGACAACACCACCAGTTTGTTCTTGGGTACCCGCTTCAGGTTATTTTCCAAAAAACGGAGCTGATCCTCCCGGTAACCGGCCCAGTACCCTTTTCCGCCGCGGGGATCGGGATAAAGGATATTGTCAAGAATAACAAAATGGGCATCGCCGTAATTGAAGGCAAGGTTTGCCAGTCCGAAATTTTGCTGGAAAGTTTCATCCGACAGGATATCGGACGTGGCGTCGTAATTCATATCGTGATTGCCCATCACGTTGTACCAGGGCAGCTGAAGCCGTTTCATCCTTTCCTTGTAAACCGGTTGAAGATCGAGGTTGTCGCCGACAATATCGCCCAGGCTGATGCCAAACAACGTTTTCCCGGTCTTTTGCACATCGGCCACGATCTTCTGAGAGAAATAATCCAGGTCCTGAATGGAGTAGGGCTGGGGATCCCCAAAAACGACGGTTGTAAAATCGTTGGGTTCATCCTGTTTGTACAGTGCAAAATTTATTGAGCCGGGAAGTTCTCCGGTTGGCGGAACACCTTTGTACCGGAATGAACCGGGTGAGCCTTCCGGCTTATGGTGGTAATAATACCGAGGTATAAAATGCTCATCCACAGGAATTCCGTATCCGCTAGGCTTTATCACGAAAATCGTATTGTCGGTTCCCGCCGGAAGGGAGTAATGCCCTTTGTCGTTTGTAACGGTTACTTCGATTCCGTTGGAGACGGCAACATCAGGAATTCCCGCTTCACGACGGTCTTTCCTACCGTTTTTATTGGTGTCTTCAAACACATAGCCTGAAGCCATCTGCTGAGCATGAGCGGTAAAACTTGCCAGCAAGGCAAAAAGAAGTAAAATGTTCTTTCTCATTGTTGATATCTTTTGCTTGTTGAATTTTCTTACGTGTGCGTATAGCAGCTAAATGTCACTCATCAAGCTGTATACGTCAATGATAAATGCATGTTAATGCAGAATTACTTATACAGATTCAACAATAAACTTGAGGTAATGTTTCGGAATTAAGTGAAGAAAATGTGACGTTTTCCTCAAAAAAAAACGGGAACTGTTGTTATTCAACATTCCCGTTTTCGAATATATCTGACGGATCAATACTTCAATACCGATTTGATTTGAATATCGCCCGCGTTACCGAACGGCACCAGCGTGAATCCCCACTTGTAGTTTTGATTCGCCGGTATGGAATATTCGGGCAGCGGGCGTGCACCCCAGCTGTTGTATCCGGCTACGCCCTGTTGCTTCATATCCACGCAGACTTCCACAAAATTACGTGGAGTGATGTCATTGATGTGGGTGTGTCTGGGGCGCTTATTTTTAGCATCGGCATCGTCGCGTCCGGCAATTTCTTCGCTGCTGAAATTGTTCCATTGGTAGGGGCGTCGAGTAGCTTCTTCCGAATCGAAATCTTCCACTGAATTTTTCAGTGAGTTAAAGCCGATGGTTTCGTCGGCAACAACCATCAGTCCGTTTCCAGCACCCTTAAGAGCAACCCAGCGTGTATCGGTACGATGTCCGTTCTCCTGGGGACGGACGTATGGGAAATACATTTCATCAGCGGTGGTTTTATAGAGGCCTACTTTTGAGCCTGAGGCGCGGTCGATGTAATTTTCACCGGGCCCACGGCCGAAGTATTCTACCGCATTCATGGATGCGGGCAGGCGAAAGCGTACGCCAATACGTGGAACAACCAGTTCCGATGAGGCCTTGCGCGCTGCAGTGGCCTCGGGCGATGCGGTTGCCATAAGTGTTGCTTCCGATGCTTCAAGTTGGGCGGCCTGCATGTCAGTAGAATGGAACTCTACGTCTACTTTCACTACTCCCGATGGATGAACGGTATATTTAATCGTGTAAAGGTTGCCGGCGGCCAGCAGATAGGTTGTTTCAACCACGGCATTATTGCCCTGAGCGTATCCCTTGACGTCGGTTACGTTGAAGTTGCGGCTCGATTGTTTCCATACCTGGAGGCGGTGCGGATTTCCATTTCCAAAGTCATTGTCGTTGGGTGCACGCCAGAAGTTGGGTTGAATGCCGAAGCCCTTATCGAAATATTCCTGACCGTTTACCTTGTAGGATGTCACCGTTCCGCTTTTCTTATCAAAAACAAAGTTTACTGTAGGTGATTTGACAACAATGCTTTTTCCGGACGAAGTAATCTTCAATTCGGGTTTTTGTGACTTGTCGGTAAACGCTTGTTTGGGTAGCGTTATCGGTAATTTAAATTGCTCTACAGCCACGATGTGGTTGGCTGGAATAAGTTGGGTTGCGGTTTTCTGAACCACTTCGAAATTCAGGAAATATTCCATCCCCGGCCTTGCTTTTATTTGGCCAACCGGAACGGTTGCATGGGCGGCTTGTTGCGGTGCCAATGTTACCGGGAGGACACCTTCGGAAATTTGCTTTCCGTTTTCTGTAATGTTGTATTTAAACGTGTAATTGTCTGTATTGGAGAAGTATTGCCGGTTGATGATGTTGAAAATCCCTTTTGGTAGGTCAACGGCTTCAACGGCAAAGTTTTGATGGGTATATTTTACTTCGGCCATAGCGGGGTGGGGGGTACGGTCCGGATTTACAATACCGTTGCAGAGAAAATTTCCGTCGCTGGGCATATCCGTTCCGTAATCGCCGCCGTATGTATAGTAAACCCGGCCGTTTTCGTCGACAGCCTCCATACCCTGGTCGACCCAATCCCAGATGTACGCTCCTTGGAGGTTAGGGTACTTGTAGATGGCTTGCCACTGCAGATCGAGATTTCCACTTGAATTTCCCATGGCGTGCGAGTATTCCGAAGGTACAACAGGGCGATCGCTTCCTTTTTTCCCGACTTCTTCGAGCCACGCTGCGCTTGGATATTGCGGAACGTACATGTCGGTATTGTATTCCCAAAGTCCGCGCTCGTAGTTTACAGGACGGTTCATAAAATTGCGTTCCTGATCTTTCAGGTATTTATAGGTATGGAAGAAGTTGATTCCGTTACCGGCTTCGTTTCCAAGTGACCATATGGCTACCGAGGGATGGTTTTTATTCCGTTCAAACATGTTCACCGTTCTATCCCTATGCGCCTGTTCCCATTCGGGATGTTTGGCCAGCGATTCCTGGCCGTAATACATGCCGTGAGACTCGATGTTGGCCTCGTCGTAAACGTATAATCCGAATTCACTGCACAGTTCGTAGAAGCGGCGTGCTTGCGGGTAGTGCGACAAACGGACGGTGTTGATGTTGTTTTGTTTCATCAGTTCGAAATCCTTGCGCATCAATTCTTCGGGCACGTAATGCCCTGTTTTGGGGTTGGTTTCGTGGATGTTGACCCCTTTTAATTTGATGGGTTGCCCGTTCACCAGAAATAAGCGGTCGATTCTCTCACCGGTTTTTACGGCTTTGATTTCAAAACGGCGGAATCCGACGGAGTAGGGGACTACTTCTCCAGACTTCTCATCTTCTTTTCTTACGCTAATAAGAAGCTTGTAGAGGTTGGGGTGTTCCGATGTCCATGTGGCTACGTTGGGTAGTTGAGCTTCAAATTTTACGGTGTTTTCGCCTTGTCCTTGCACACTGACTGCCTGTGATCCGGAGGCTGCCGTCTTTCCAGCTGCATCCAGCAATTCGTAAAAGACTTCGGCATACGACACGCCGGGACTGTAGTTGCTAACGGTGGTTTCCAGTTCGAAGATGCCGTTTTGGTAACTGTCATCAAGCGTGGATTTCACGCGGAAATCGCGGAGTGAAGTCTTGGGTTGAGAACACAAAAACACATCGCGTTCAATACCGCTGATGCGCCAAAAGTCCTGGCATTCAAGGTAAGAGCCTGTTGACCAGCGGAATATTTTCAATACAAGGGAGTTCTTCCCCGGTTTCACGTATTTGCTTATCCTGAATTCGGCACTGGTTTTTGAATCTTCGCTATAACCAACTTCCTTTCCATTGATATATACGTAGACACCTGATTTGGCTCCGTCGATGCTCAGGAAAATCTCCCTATCTTTCCAGTCTTGGGGGATGTCAATTTCTCGGCGGTAAACCCCTACAGGATTTTTCTCGGGGAGATAAGGGGGTGCAAATTTAGGAAAACGTGTTTTGGGATCACGCTCTACAAATTCGTAGGGGTGATTGACATAGATAGGTGTACCAAAGCCCTGTAATTCCCAATTCCCCGGCACCTTTATCTCTTTCCAGCCGGAAAGTGAGACCACGGAGTCAGTCACATTTTCGGGCAGTTGTTTGTATCCCTCTACAAAGTAAAACTTCCACGTCCCATTGAGCGAAATGTAGTATTTGCTCTCTTCGAAACGGGAGTTCATCGCTTCCGGCTTGTTATCGAAAGTCATGAACTGCGTGCGCGGATATTCTTTGTTTACCTGCACTACATTTACATCTTGCCAGTACGGCGTTTTTCGCTGGGATGAGATCATTCTGCTCTCCTGAGCGTGTAGGGTTACGATTGTTGAAAGTCCAACCGTCAGCACCAATGATAAAAATTTGAATTTCATTATTTAATTTGTTATTGATTCTCTCTGGATTATTAATCCTCTTTTATTGCATTTAGCAAGTTATCGGACAGGCGGCTTGCACCGATACGGAAGAGGGTAGGGGAGCACCATTCTTCACCCAGAATTTCTTTTACAAGGGTATAATATTTTACCGCATCTTCTACAGAAGACACACCGCCGGAAACCTTAAATCCGGCTTTGTTCCCGGTTTTTTCGTAATAGGACTTAATGACGTTGCACATTACGTAGGCAGCTTCCGGAGAGGCGCCGGAATATCCCTTTCCCGTGGATGTTTTTAAGAAATCCGCACCTGAGTAGAGCGATAGGACGGAGGCCTTATGAATATTCTCTGCCGATTTCAAGGCTCCGGTTTCGAGAATGACCTTCAGAGTTGCCCCGTGGCACGCGTCCTTTATCTCCGTAAGTTCTTCACACATTTCCTCGTATTCCTTGTCCAGAAAAAGTCCAAGATTGATGACAGTGTCTATTTCGTCGGCTCCGTCTGCCACGGCAAGTGCAGTTTCCGCTATTTTCACTTCCGAAAAGGTTTGAGAGTTGGGGAACCCCCCCGATACACAGGCGATGTTGACATCAACGGTCAATGCTTCTTTTACGGTTTTGGCGAAGTTTGGATATACACAAATAGATGCAACATTCTGTAATTCAGGGTGTATGTCTTCAAAAGCGTTCACTTTCTCCGTGAATTTCCATACCTCTTCCCTGGAATCAGTAGAATTGAGTGTTGTAAGATCGATGCAGGAATAGATTTTCCGGTATACTTCCTGCGTATTGTTTCCGCTGAATCCATCAGCAATGATTTTGTTGATGGATTCTGTTATCTGAGTATCCGAAAGGGTAAACGGATATTTTTTTAGCGCATCGGTGTATTTGTTTGTAGTATTCATATTATCAATCGGTTGATGTTTATTTTTTATAATTTAGTATTTTTTTTGTGCCTGTTCTTGTCTCTTTTTGTTTTTTTCTCGATGTTTTTTTTCAAAGCATCCGTTAAATCTACTCCGGTTTGATTGGCCAGGCATAGCAATACCCACAATACATCCGCCATCTCATCGGCAAGGTTTTTCTCCATATCGGACTCTTTAAACGATTGTTCACCGTACTTACGTGCCATAATTCGCGCCAATTCCCCCACTTCTTCGGTGAGAATGGCCAAATTGGTAAGTTCGCTGAAATAACGAACCCCGTAGGTCTTGATCCACTTGTCTACTAGTTGTTGTGCTTCCTGAATGGTCATCTTATTCTCTCATTTTCGAATCTATCCAAATGGTCACGGGACCGTCGTTAATAAGCTGAACCTGCATATCCGCACCAAATTCGCCGGTTTGCACCGGTTTTCCCAGCATTTCCGACAATGTTATGCAAAATTGTCTGTACAGCGGTATGGACACATCGGGCTTGGCAGCACGAATATAGGAAGGACGATTCCCTTTCTTTGTGCTTGCGAGAAGGGTAAACTGGGAGACCACTAAAATTTCCCCATCGGTTTCTAAGATCGATTTGTTCATCACACCGTTTTCATCGTCAAATATACGTAAATAAATGGTCTTTTTACACATAAAATCGATATCTTCTTTTGTATCGGATTCTTCTATTCCTACCAGGAGCAGCAGTCCTTTTTTAATGGAGCTCTTTTTTCGGTTGTTAATCGTTACCAATGCTTCAGATACTCGTTGAATCAATAAACGCATAGGTCAAGTAAATATCTTATTTTTCTTTAAAAAAATCGGTAATGAGTTTTCCTTTACTTTTTCCGACAACTGAAGCAATTTCTTCTTCTCGGGCTTCTTTTATACGCTTCACGCTTTTAAAGTGTGAAAGAAGTTTCTTTTTGGTCTCTTTTCCGACTCCTTTTATTTGATCCAGTTCGGAAGTCACTTGCGATTTACTTCTTCTGTTTCGGTGATGGGTAATACCGAAACGGTGAGCTTCGTCGCGAAGTTGCTGAATGAGTTTTAGTGTTTCAGAATTTTTGTCAATGTAGAGTGGGACGGAGTCTTCAGGAAAATAAATTTCTTCCAACCGCTTCGCAATTCCAATAATGGCGATCTTGCCGTAAAGTCCAATTTTCTGAAGCGATTCTGTTGCAGCGTGGAGTTGCCCTTTACCGCCGTCAATTACAATGAGTTGAGGCAAAGAATGACCTTCGTTAACTGCACGAGAATAGCGTCTGTGAATAATTTCGGCCATCGAGGCGTAATCATCGGGCCCTACGACGGTCTTAATGTTGAAATGGCGGTAATCTTTTTTCGATGGCTTTGCTTTTTTGAAAACCACGCATGCTGCCACGGGATTTGTGCCTTGAATGTTTGAATTGTCAAAACATTCGATGTGCCACGGCATCTCTTTCAGGTGCAGATCTTTCTGAACCGTCTTTAAAATTCGTGTGGTTCGCTGTTCCGGATTCAGCATCTCTGACTTTTTCAGTTTGTCTACTTTAAACTGCTTGACGTTCTTCTCGGAAAGGTCCAGGAGTTTTCGCTTGTCTCCCCGCAGAGGGACGATAAATTCAACTCCGGAAAGAATAAGATCAGGAATGAAGGGGACCATGATCTCTTTTGATTCACTGCCGAAGCGTTGACGCATTTCCACAATTCCTAACCCCAACAGTTCTTCGGGTGTCTCATCCAGTTTTTTCTTGTATTCAAAAGTGTACGCCTGGATTATACCGCCATTCACCACGTGGAGATAGTTGATGTAAGCAGTATTTTCGTCTTCTGCAAATCCATAGACATCCAAGTTATAATGAACATTGCTTATCACTTGCGATTTCTCCCTGAAATTCCGGATCAGCAGAAGCTTCTCTTTGAGCCGCTGTGCTTCTTCAAAACGGAGCTCATCGGAGTAGTGCTGCATTTCAATCGTTATTTGCTTTTCGATAAGGGAGATGTTTCCTTTCAGAATTTCGGTAATCTCTGCAATGTTTTTGTTGTAATTTTCCAGCGATTGATATCCAACGCAGGGAGCATCGCATCGTTTAATGTGGTATTCGAGGCAAACCTTGAATTTGCCCGCGGAGATGTTTTCGGGAGTTAAATTGAGCCTGCAGGTTCTTACTTTGTAAATTTTTCGAAAAACTTCAATCAGGGTGTCGACCGCAGCAACGGAGGTGTACGGGCCAAAGTATTTTGAGCCATCCTTTACGATATTTCTTGTTTTAAAAACCCGTGGGAAAAATTCGTTTTTAATAACTATGGAAGGGTAGGATTTATCGTCCTTTAGCATCACGTTGTATCGTGGCTTCAGTTCCTTGATAAGGTTGTTCTCGAGAAGAAATGTATCTTCTTCCGTATTGACCACGATGTATTTTATCTGTCGGATATTCCGGACGAGGATGCGGGTTTTGGGGTTTTCCTGGTGTTTATTGAAATACGAGGATACTCTTTTCTTCAGGTTCTTGGCTTTGCCCACATAGATTATTCTGCCTTTTTCGTCTAAAAATTGGTAGCAGCCCGGCCCCTGAGGAAGTATTCTTAGTGTATCCCGTATCTCTTGTGTCATATTTCAAATCTCAGAATCGTATCCAATTCCACCTCATCGGGGAACAGGGAGCGTCCGTGGAGTGCTTCCAGTTCTATCAGAAAATTGATGTAAATTTTCTTAACTTCCATTTTTTTCACCAGTTTATGGGCAGCTACCATTGTCCCTCCGGTAGCCAACAAATCGTCGTGAATCAAAACAACGTCCTCTTTTGTTAGTGCATCTTCGTGAATTTGGATGGTGTCTTCTCCATACTCCTTGGTATACTTTTCTTCGATAACCTTGTAAGGAAGTTTACCCGGTTTACGAATGGGAACAAATCCTGCGTTTAACCGTACTGCCAATTGAGGCCCCATGAAAAAACCCCTGGATTCAATACCTACCACCTTGGTAATGCCTTTTTTTTTATACCTTTCGTAAAGAATGTCGGACAATTCTCTTAAATGCGATGGCGACTGGAACAGCGTAGTGATGTCCTTGAATTGTATTCCTTTAATGGGAAAGTCAGGGATGTTCCTGACAGCAGCGGTTAATGTTTCGATACTCATTTCTGTATAATTATAAATGTGTGTATAATTTGGGATTGTTCCACGTGGAACATTTGTATTCTATCTTCCCAGAAGCACAAGTAAAACCGATATGTCGTTCGGGGATACTCCGGGGATTCGGCTGGCCTGTGCAATGGTTTCGGGGTTGATAGACGTTAGTTTTTGCCGCGCTTCGGTTGATAAGGATTGAATCCCGTTGTAGTTGAACTTGTCTTTGATCCGGATATCTTCCAGCCGGTTTATCTTATCGGCCATCAACTTTTCACGTTTGATATAGCCCTCGTACTTTATTTTTATATCGGCAGATTCAATGATTTCTTCCTTTCGGTTTTTGATGTTCGACAACAGCTCCTTTAAAGGGGTAATCTCCCTGGACATTGTTTCCAGGTCGATATGCGGGCGGGTAAGCAGATCGATAAGCTTCACGCCATGCTTTAACGGCGCCGTATTTAAGGCCTCCAAGTATGGGTTTATGCGGTCTGCCTTGATGGAAA
This sequence comes from Petrimonas sulfuriphila, assembly GCA_038561985.1. Classification (NCBI taxonomy): domain Bacteria; kingdom Pseudomonadati; phylum Bacteroidota; class Bacteroidia; order Bacteroidales; family Dysgonomonadaceae; genus Petrimonas; species Petrimonas sulfuriphila. Next base: position 1,250,060 of record CP073276.1, read on the forward strand.
AGCTGCGTACAAAATCGATAATCCTGTCCACTTCTTTTCGTTTCTCTGCCAGTAAAATCATTCTTTCGGAAGAGGCGAGCCCAAGGTCGTAAGCACGTTGTGTGAGTCGTTCGTCGGCATTGTCCTGGCGAAGCAGGATACGGTATTCGGCGCGGGACGTAAACATTCTGTACGGTTCATCCACTCCTTTTGTGATGAGGTCGTCAATCAGTACACCGATATAGGCTTCATCCCTGCGAAGCGTGAAAGGATTCCCGCCGTGGCAATTGATGTGGGCGTTTATTCCGGCTACAATGCCTTGTCCCCCCGCTTCCTCGTAGCCGGTAGTGCCGTTGATCTGTCCGGCAAAAAACAGGTTCTTCACCCGTTTTGTTTCAAGTGTCGGATTGAGCTGGCGAGGATCGAAGAAATCGTACTCGATAGCATATCCCGGCCGGAAAATATGTACGTTCTTGAAAGCGGGAACAGCTTGAAGTGCGTTTAGCTGAATTTGCAGGGGTAGGGAAGAGGAGAATCCATTGAGGTAGTATTCGTGGGTGGTTTCGCCTTCCGGTTCAAGAAAGAGCTGATGGCTCGTTTTGTCTGAAAACGTGACGATCTTGGTCTCGATGCTTGGACAATAACGCGGTCCGATACTTTGGATCTGGCCGTTATAGAGCGGTGAATCATTCAAGCCTTCCCGAAGCAGGTTGTGCACGGCTTCCGAGGTATACGTTATCCAGCAACTGCGTTGGGTGAGTTCACGCTGAATGTTATCCAAATAGGAGAATTTGTGAAAATCATCGTCCCCCTTTTGTTCTTCCAGCAGTGAAAAATCAACGCTTCTACCGTCTATGCGTACAGGCGTACCCGTTTTCATCCTGTCGGTTTTAAATCCGATTGCTTGCAATTGTTCCGTCATCCCGAAAGAGGCCGGTTCCGACATGCGTCCGCCGCCTATTTGTACGCTGCCGATGTGAATCAGCCCGTTAAGGAATGTTCCGTTGGTCAGAACAACCGATTTGGCGGTAAACTCAACCCCCATACGGGTTTTTACGCCAGCTACCTCACCGTCTTGGAAAAAAAGCTGCGTAACGGTGTCCTGCCATACATGCAGATGAGGCGTATTTTCGATGATCGAACGCCATTCCTGGATGAATTTTGCCCGGTCGCTTTGTACACGAGGACTCCACATGGCAGGCCCTTTGGAACGATTAAGCATACGGAACTGGATAGCTGTTCTGTCGCTTACAATACCCATCTGTCCGCCCAACGCATCAATTTCACGCACAATCTGTCCTTTTGCAATACCTCCAACCGCAGGGTTGCAGCTCATTTGGGCGATTTTATTCATATCCATTGTTATCAACAACGTTTTTGAGCCCAAATTTGCGGCGGCGGCAGCGGCTTCGCATCCGGCGTGTCCGGCGCCCACCACAATTATGTCGTACTTGAAATCCATTTTTTTTGTTTTGCGGCTGCAAATATACGAAAAAAGAAGCTGCTAATGCGCTTATAAGATGTTAATTGAGTGAAATTAAACTTACTTCACATAGATCTTCAGGTAGATAGGCAGGTGATCGCTAAAGCCACCGGTATAATGATTCCGGTAGGTCCGGTTGGTGTTGGGGCGGCCTTTTTTATCAAAATGGAGCAGGTATTTGGGGTTGAAAACGTCGGCGTTCTCTGGCTTGCAGTCAAACTTACCGGACAGAAGCACATGTCCCGAAGCGATAAACTGGTCAAACAGCAGCCAGCCTTTGTGATAGGTTGATCCGATACCTTTTTTGTGCCTAGGGTATATAAGGTTATAGAGTTTGGTGTTGCTTATGTTGTCGAATGATTTTTGCGCCCCGAGCACCTCGTCAACGCTGTTGTCGTCCGGAGTGTCGTTGAAATCGCCCATAATAAGTATGTTCTCATCGGGGTTTTCACTTAATACCTTGTAAACGGCACTGTGCAGCTCGCTTGCTACGAAATAGCGCCTGCGCTCCGATCTGTCTGTCCCCTCCCTTCGCGAAGGGAAATGCACAATAAAGATGTGGAAGATCTCGTCAAATGTAGTTTTGCCTTTCACGTGGAGAATATCGCGGGTACGATCCTCAATACCCGGTAGGTGAACAAGAACCGGACTTGATTCGAGTACGATGAATGATTGTGTATTGTAGATCATGGCTACGTCGCTGCCGCGTTCGTCAGGACTGTCGTAATGAACAAAGCTGTAGTGCTTCATTCCTTTTCTGTGTAAATCGTCCAGAATACTCATCATCACGTTTTTGTTCTCGATTTCGGCCAGTCCGATAATATCGGGAATTTCCGGTTTTACAATGTCTTGAATTACAAATGTTAACTTGGTTACCTTGTCGTTAAATCTTTTCTCATCCCATCTTAATCTTCCCCCTGGAGTGAATTCGCTGTCCATTACTCCAGGGTCATCTGAAGTATCGTAAAAATTCTCGGTATTATAAAACATAAAAGAAAACGGGGTTGTCATTACGGTTTATTTTAGGTGATTAACATTTGTATGTTTCCAAAAGTAAATTACTGATAAAGAGAACTGTAATTATTGGGGGTTTATTTGTTCCAAAGCCTGGTTTTCCGCCTTCCTCATATTGAGGGAAGCCGTTTCGCTTTTATCATCAATCCCGCACATGTGGAGGATTCCGTGAATAATAACACGATGTAGTTCTTCCGTAAAATCGGTGCTATACTTTTGTGAATTAGTGCGGACCGTCTCTAAGCTGATAATGATATCGCCCGATATTTTATCTCCTTCCGAATAGTCGAACGTGATAATGTCGGTGTAAAAATCGTGGGAAAGATATTGGGTGTTTACCTCGAGAATTTTATCATCCGTACAAAACAGATAATTGACCTCGCCGATTGTTTTGCCGTAGCTGGCGGCAACACGTTTAATCCAATTTTTAATATCGCCTTTCCTGATCTTCGGAAAATTGATTTTGTCAGCCTGAAATGTAATTGCCATATTTTTTAACTTTTATTTACGCAGAGAAGAGCTTGTTTTTATCCGAAGAAAAGGTAGGCAACAAAAACCGCAGTCAAAACACCTGCCAAATCTGCCAAAAGCGCATAGGGAACGGTATAGCGGCTGTTTTTGATGTTCACGGCTCCGTAATAAACAGCAACAATGTAAAACGTAGTGTCTGTCGCTCCCTGCAGGACGGATGAGAGCCTTCCGGTAAATGAATCGGCTCCGAAAGTCTTCATCGCATCAATCATCATCCCGCGGGCACCACTTCCGCTGAGCGGCTTCATAATCGCCGTGGGCATTCCGTCTACCCAACGGGTATCCATTCCGGTAAGTGCTACTAAATTCCGCAGGCCATCCATCAGGAAGTCCATGGCGCCAGATGCTCGAAAAACACCAATTCCAACCAGGATAGCAATGAGGTAAGGGATGATGGTAACGGCTGTTTTAAACCCGTCCTTGGCACCATCGATAAATGATTCAAAGATGTTGACCCTCTTCCGCAACGCCACCACGATAAAAAGGACTATAATAGAGAGCAGAATAATGTTAGCCGCAAGTCCCGAAACGATGTTTGCTTTCTCCTGCGGCATAGAGTTAAAAGCAAAAATGGTTCCTCCAATTATTACCAGCATACCGAGGAAAAATCCCATTATGGCCTTATTAAAGATGTTTATCCGTTGTTTGAGACAAACGGCAATAACCCCCACGAGGGTGGCAGCAAATGTTGCTATCATTATCGGGATAAACACGTCTGCCGGATTAACTGCACCCATTTGTGCACGATAAACCATCACAGTGACAGGAATCAGGGTCAGTCCCGAGGCGTTCATCACCAGAAACATGATCATTGGATTGGATGCCTTGCCTTTGTCAGGATTTATCTCCTGAAGCTCCTGCATTGCTTTCAGCCCGAATGGGGTGGCCGCATTATCGAGCCCGAGCATATTGGCAGAGATGTTCATAAGCATAGAGCCCGACGCCGGATGTCCTTTAGGAATATCCGGGAAGAGTTTGGAGAATAACGGTGCCACACCACGCGAAAAAAGATCGATCATTCCACCACGTTCGCCGATCTTCATCACGCCCAACCAAAGCGAAAGAATGCCTGTCAGACCCAGTGAAATCTCGAATCCAGTTTTGGCAGAGTCGTACGTGGAATTCATTATTTCTGTAAATACATTTACATCGCCGAAGAAAACAAGTCTGGCCAGAGCAACTACAAAAGCGATGAGAAAAAAGGCAATCCATATGTAATTCAGGACCATAGCAAAAGCATTTCACAATTATTCTGTCAAAGGTAATACTTTCGGGGAAATAATTTTTATCTTTACCCCTTAGAAGTGCTGCCGTCTATGCATTGGAAGGATTTTCTATATTATCGGAAAAGCGAGAAATTAGCGGTAATTCTGCTGCTTATCCTGATTGTGCTGACGCTGATTTTAAACCTGATACTCTCGCAACGCAACAGCCGGGGCGTCATTTTCACGCAAAACGATTCGCTGGTGAAAGTATTTGAAGAATTTCAGCGGAACCTTAGTTTGCGTGAAGGTATAGACGTTCTGGACTCAGCGCATGTTGTGCCGCAAAATGAAGGAAGGAGTAACGACGGGTTGCGATCCAAAAAACTTTCCGAAGAGAACAGTCCGGATCGCGATGCTCCCTTTCCTACAGCAGAAAAATTAGACGCAGGAGAAACGATCCTTTTGAATGCTGCTGATACGGCTGAATGGAAAAAGATCCCGGGAATAGGCAGTACCTTCGCTTCGCGGATTGTGAAGTATCGGAATCTACTGGGGGGATTTGTCTCGGTAGAGCAACTCAGGGAGGTTTATGGGATTGACAACGAACTATTTTCAAGGATCTCGCCGTATATCCAAGCTGACGAAAACTTCAGAAAGCTTCGGATTAACGAGTTGGAATTTAAGGAACTATTAAGGCATCCTTACCTCAATTACAAACAGGTACGAGCCATTATGAACCTGCGGAAAAAGAAAGGAAATATTGCTTCCATCCATGAATTGGTTATGTTGGATGAATTTACCTCGGAAGATATTTTTCGGATTGAACCCTATCTGGCATTTTGACTTCCCTCATACTTTCACGACAGCCTGCTCATAAAATAACTCGGTTAAAAAAATCTTCAGAAAAAACAATCGATATGAAAAAACAACCTCTTCTTTATATTTACGTTGCATTTATTTGCACGATAATTTTCTTCTCGTTTGTTTCCTGCAAACAGAAAACAACGCAGATCGACCCCGAATTTGCCCGATATATAGCGGCATTCACTTACGGCAACATTTCGCCCGATTCGTACATCGAAATCGAGCTTGCACAGGAACTACCTTCCGTGGAATTAAATACCGAGGTGCAAGAGAAGTTTTTCTCGTTCTTGCCTTTCATCAAAGGGAAAACATATTGGATCAATTCGAGAACCATACGATTCGTTCCCGAATACGGACAATTAAAACCCGGAAAAGAATATACGGCGAAATTTTATTTGGATAAAGCGTTGAAAGTGGAGCCGAAGTTTAAGACTTTCAATTTCTATTTCAGGGTAAACGAGCAAAACTTCTCGTTCGATCTGTTACCCTATTCTCCTATGAGTATCAATGATTTGAAATGGAACTCCGTAACGGGAGCATTACGATTGGCCAATAACGAATCACCCGAGAAAATCGTTGGTATCTTTGAACTGAAAGGGGCTAATCGTGAAGCAAAAGTTAATGTGAAAACGGTTTCAGACGGAATGTATCAGATTTCGATAGATAGTTTGCTTCGGACAAATAATGCGGAAAGCTATGAACTTACGGTGAACGGAAACGCTGTCGGAGCCAAAAAAAGGGAGAACTTTAGCATTCAGCTCCCTTCATTGCCCGAAACCGAATTTCAGGTGATTGATGTGCGGATGATAAGTGAAACCGCTTCTCACATTCGTATCGCTTTCAGTAGCCCTTTGTCACATGACCAGGATATTCAGGGATTGGTCGTTCCTTCAGGAATCACTAATTTCACGTATCAAATCGATAAAAACGTACTGAAAATATTTCCCGAAGCTTACCCGCGGGAAGAAATTACATTGCAAATTCATCAAGGGTTACGGAGTTTCGAAAATCGGGCACTCGCAAGAGATTATACCTATCAACTTCGTGCCGAAAGCGAAAAACCACAGGTGAAAATGGGAAAAAGCGGAAATATCCTGCCCAATTCCTCACAATTAGTCCTTCCGTTTAGTGCTGTGAATTTGTGGGCCGTGGATGTGAAAGTGATAAAAATTTATCAGAATAATATTCTTTACTTCTTGCAATCGAATTCAATGAACAGCAATTCGAATGGCGAAGTACGTCGTTTCGGACGGTTAATCAAAAAGAAACAAATTCGTTTAGATACTGATAAAACACTGGATTTAACCCGCTGGAACAATTTTTCTATCGACTTGGCACCGATGATTAATGAAGACCCGGGAGCTATCTATATAGTGCAACTCTCTATGAAATCCGATTATTCGCTTTTCAATTGTGGAGGTATAACGCCACAGATTCCCCAAAGCTCATCGATGCGTAATTTTGAAGACGAAAACATCAGCGAAGAAGATGAAGCGGTTTGGGACGAAACGAACCCGTATTATTACGAACCCATCGACTGGGCAGAATACAATTGGGAAGAGCGTGACGACCCGTGCAAATCCACCTATTATATGAACCGCGACCGCATTATCGAAACCACGGTTATGGCATCCAACATGGGGATTATTGCCAAAGGCGGAGACGAGAATAAAATCCTGATCGCTGTTACCGATATTCTTTCCACATCACCTATTTCCGGTGCTGATGTAACGGTTTATAACTATCAGATGCAGGCAATAGGAAAAGGGAAAACCGATGGACAGGGTTTTGCCGAAATTGATTATAAAAACGGGAAACCGTTTGTGGTTACTGCCACCAACGGAAAAGATATAGGCTATCTGGAAGTGAAGGAAGAACTTTCGCTTTCGCTGAGTAATTTTGATGTAAGCGGAATAGAGATCCAGAAAGGTTTAAAAGGTTCTGTATATGGCGAACGAGGTGTTTGGCGTCCCGGCGACACTATCTACTTGTCGTTTATCCTAGAGGACAGGGCAAAGAAACTGCCCGAAGGACATCCCGTTGCGCTCGAAGTGTACACACCCACGCGTCAGTTTTATCACCGCCAAGTGAAAACCAACGGTGAAAACGGATTTTACACGTTTCAAATCGTTACCGACCCGTCAGCACCCACCGGTGTTTGGCAGTCTTACGTGAAAGTGGGTGGCACTTCGTTCTACAAACCATTGCGGATAGAAACCGTTAAGCCGAACCGGTTGAAAGTACGTTTGGAAACCGATTCCATTATCGATGCAAGTAAAGGTGTTTTTTCGGGAACGCTCACGTCGCAGTGGCTGCACGGTGCGCCGGCATCTAACTTGAAATCGGAAGTGGAAATCACACTTTCGCGTACGGAAAATCCGTTTTCGGGATACAATAAATATGTTTTCAACAATCCGCTTTTCAAGTTTGAAACCAACAGCTACAAGTTGTTTGAAGGAACGCTTAATGCATCGGGTGTGGCGGATGTGAATTCGAGGATTCCGGTTGCTGAAAGTGCACCGGGCATGTTGCGGGGCAATATTGTGTCACGCGTTTTCGAAACCGGCGGCGACATGAGTTTTTACGCGCAAACCGCTTATTACTCGCCTTATGGCGTGTACGCCGGAGTGAAAACACCGGAGACAGAAGCATCGGGCTTTCTGGAGACAGACAAACCCATCGTTTTTGATGTTGTTACCTTGGATCCTTATGGGAAAAAGGTTTCGCGCGACAATGTAGAATATAAAATCTACAAGCTTAACTGGTCGTGGTGGTGGAACAGCTCCGAAGAAGATTTGGGCTCGTACGTGAACAACACGGCGGTCTCGCCCGTTGCCAACGGAGTTATTTCGACATCGGGCGGAAGCGGAAAAGTTAAATTTCAGGTTGATTATCCCGATTGGGGTCGTTACCTGATCTTGGTGAAAGATGCCGGGAGCGGACACACGGCGGGAACAATCTTTTATGTGGACTGGGCATCGACATATGGACGTTCCAATAAGACCGATCCGAACGGCTTGACCATGTTGTCATTCTCTACCGATAAAGAAACCTACGCTGTGGGCGAAACGGCTACGGTTATCATTCCGAAAAGCTCATCGGGAAGTGCTTTGATAAGTATCGAAAACGGTTCTAGCATCATTTGGAAAGAATGGATAAAAACGTCGGAAACCGAAGACACCGAATATCGATTCAAAATTACCGAAGAGATGAACCCCAATTTCTATCTTTTCATCACGTTACTTCAACCGCACGCGCAAACCGAAAACGATTTACCTATCCGCTTGTATGGTGTGAGAAATATAAACGTTGAAGATAAAAATAGCAAGTTACAACCCATCATACAAATGCCCAATGAGTTAAGTCCGGAAAAGGAATTTTCGGTTTCGATTTCGGAGAAAACCAAAAAGTCGATGACTTACACGCTTGCCATTGTGGACGAAGGTTTACTGGATCTTACGTCTTTTAAGACTCCCAACGCGTGGAATGAGTTTTATGCCCGCGAGGCGCTTGGCGTGCGTACTTGGGACTTGTTCGACCGTGTATTGGGAGCGAATACCGGAATGATTGGCCCGTTGCTGAGCATCGGAGGCGACGAGGCGCTGAAAGCATCGAGCGATAAGGTAAACCGTTTCAAGCCCGTAGTTAAATTTTTGGGACCATTTACGATTAAAAATGGAGAGACCAAAACACACAAGATAAAACTTCCGCCATACGTGGGCTCTGTCCGCGTGATGGTAGTTGCCGGAGGAAACGGGGCATACGGAAGCGCCGAGAAAACAGTTGCGGTGAAAAATGCGCTGATGACACTCAGTACGCTCCCGCGCGTACTGGGCCCGGGTGAAGAGGTTTGGCTTCCGGTAAATGTGTTTGTGATGGACAGAAAAGTGAAAAACGTGCAAGTTTCCGTCCAGACAGACGGATTACTGAAACTACTGGATGGAGCGTCCAAGTCGGTTTCGTTTAACGCCACAGGCGATACAATCGTTTACTTTACGCTGAAAGCCGGGAACAGCACAGGAGCGGAGCAGGTAAGAATCAAGGCGTCGGGTGGAGGAGAATCGGTATCGGAGACCATCGATATCGGCATCCGGAATCCAAATCCTCCTGTTGTCATCAGCCAATCGGTGCTTATCGACCCGAACGGGAATGCGCAACTTGCGCTCAATCCCGGAAACGTGAACCCTACCGATTGGGCAAAACTGGAGCTGTCGCGCATTCCGAGTGTCAATCTAAACAAAAATCTGTCTTATTTGGCAGAATATCCGCACGGATGCACCGAACAGGTTACATCACAAGGGTTTCCCTTGTTGTATCTGGGTAATTTTGTTTCGTTATCGGATGGGGAAAAAGAGCTGATGAACAAAAAAATAGCGTCGGTAATTCAGGTTTTGTCCTCTAGGCAGTTGCCGGACGGAGGATTCGTCTATTGGCCCGGACAAGGCTTTGCCTCGGAATGGGCTTCTACGTACGCCGGACATTTCCTGGTGGAAGCCAAAAACAAGGGTTTCGATGTATCGCAGAGCGTGATCGGCCGGTGGGTAGGCTTTCAGCAGAAGCTAGCCCGAAACTGGACACGTATCGATTCTCATCGGGGTTATTACGGGATTTCGATGACTGAGTTGCAGCAGGCTTATCGGTTGTACGCCTTGGCATTGAGTGGAAATACGGAGTTGGGCGCTATGAACCGGATGCGCGAAATCGCTGACTTGAACTTGCTGGCGAAATGGCGGCTTGCGGCGGCTTATGCGTTGGCTGGAAAGCCTGATGTTGCTAACTCTCTTGTTTTCAATGCTTCGGATGCAGTGGAAGATTATCGTTTCAATAACGATACGTACGGTTCTCCGGCACGTGATAAGGCGATGATCATGCAGACGTATCTGCTGCTGGGGAATATCGAGAAAGCGTTGCAATTGGCTCCGGATGTGTCACGGGCGCTTTCATCCGATTATATCTCCACGCAAACCGTCGCGTTCGGATTGATGGCAATGGCACAGTTAGCAGAAAAAATGGGTTCGGGAAATATTGATGTGGATTGGACATTGAACGGAAAGAAAATGGCTGCCGTGAATACGCCGCATGCTTTTCATCAGGTGGATTTGAAAACGGCGCCCAATCAATCGGTACAGATTTCCAACAAAGGCAAGGGCAAAGTGTATGCCCGGCTTACCGCCTTCATGCAACCGTTGGTGGACACACTTCGTGCCGCGGAGGGTTCGTTGCGGTTGTCGGTTAATTACCTTGATGCCGCAGGTAAACCGCTGGACGTGAAATCGCTGAAACAGGGAACGGAATTTACGGCCGTGGTTACTGTCCGGAATTCGGTGGAGCAGTCGTTTACAGATCTGGCGTTGCTGCAGGTATTTCCGTCGGGTTGGGAGATTTTTAACGAACGCCTGACGGGAACCCAATCGGCTGCCGAAACCTATAACTACCGGGATATCCGGGACGACCGGGTATTGACCTATTTCAACCTGGGAGCCGGTCAATCGGCCACGTTCCGTGCAAGGCTCCAGGCGGCGTACCGGGGTAACTATTACCTGCCTGCCGTATCGTGCCAGGCGATGTATGAACCGCGTGAACAGGCCCGAACGAGCGGGATATGGGTAGAGGTAAGATGATTGACAAATTTCTATCTTTAAAACGATGGGAAAAAGCAACCTTGATTATCGGTTTTATACTGATGATGGGGTATGCTTTTTCCCTTCCCGATCCCTTGTTCGATGCATCATACAGTACGTTAGTCTCTGACCGGAACGGTGAATTGTTGGGTGCACGCATTGCGTCGGACGGGCAGTGGCGGTTTCCGCCAACCGATAGTATTCCCGATAAATACAAAACCTGTCTGATGGCGTTTGAAGACCGCTATTTTCGGTATCATCCGGGAGTGAATCCGTTGTCGTTGGGGCGTGCGATGGTGCAAAATATCAAAGCGGGCAGGGTAGTGAGCGGCGGAAGTACCCTCACGATGCAAACCGTACGATTAATGCGGAAAAACAAACGCACCTACTTCGAGAAATTTATTGAAATTATTCTCGCCACGCGATTGGAACTGTCGTACTCCAAAAAACGAATTATCGCGCTATACGCTTCCCACGCACCGATGGGGGGAAATGTGGTGGGAATTGATGCCGCCGCGTGGCGGTATTTCGGTCACGGCGCGCGGTCGTTGTCGTGGGCCGAATCTGCCACTCTAGCTGTTCTGCCTAATTCACCGTCGTTAATGCATTTCGGCAGGAACAGGGATGCGTTACTCACGAAACGAAATCGTTTGCTGCAAAAATTGCTTGACAACGGCACGATTTCCGAAACCGATTATCGATTAGCCACCGCCGAGCCGCTACCCGAAAACCCACATTCGTTGCCACAAATCGCCCCTCATTTGGTCACACGGCTTTATTTGTCTCAACCCGGAACGCATGTGCAATCCACTATCGACAAAAGCTTGCAACTCCAAGCCGATAATGTGCTGGAGCGATGGAACACCGAGTTTTCGCAGAACCATATCCTGAACCTCGCCGCGCTGATTGTCGATTTGGAAAAAAACGAAGTCATTTCGTATATCGGTAACGTAAACTTCGGCAAACAACAATCAGGAAATCAAGTGGATATTATTCAATCGTCGCGAAGTACGGGCAGTATCCTCAAACCTTTTCTTTACTGTGCCATGTTACAGGAGGGCGCACTGTTACCGGGTGAGTTATTGCCCGATATACCGATAAATGTTGGCGGTTTTTCGCCCAAAAACTTCAGTTTGCAATACGACGGAGCAGTTCATGCAAATGAGGCGCTGGCACGCTCGTTGAACGTTCCGTCTGTAGTCTCGCTGCGCCGGTATGGAGTGCCGAAATTTTACGATTTTCTGAAAAAAGCCGGATTGACAACGCTTAACCGCCCGGCCGACTATTACGGACTTTCGCTTATTCTGGGCGGTGCTGAAGGGACACTTTGGGAAGTGGCAAACGCGTATGCGGATATGGCGAACGCCGTAAGGACGGTTGCTCCCCGTAAGGAGGAATTTTCACTGGTGCATGAAGGTCAGGATTATAGGGGAGGACGGGTAAACGCCTTTACGGATGCTGGAGCGGCGTGGTTGACATTGGAAGCGCTGACCAACGTCAACCGCCCCGAAGAGATCGACTGGCAGTTTATCCCTTCGATGCGGAGGGTAGCGTGGAAAACAGGAACGAGTTTCGGCTTCCGCGATGCCTGGGCAGTGGGTGTTACACCGAAATATCTTGTGGCGGTATGGACAGGGAATGCGAGTGGCGAAGGCCGTCCCGGACTGACTGGTGCGCGTACATCGGCGCGGGTGATGTTTGATTTGTTCAACTTGTTGCCGCCCACTTCCTGGTTCGAGACACCTTATAATCATCTGACCGAGGTTGTTGTTTGCCGGGAGAGCGGATGCCTCGTGGGATTGCATTGTCCGCCTTCATCGGCAGATACTGTTTTTGCTCCGGCAAAAGCGGTGCAGGGAAGCGTCTGCAATTATCACCAACGGGTGCATGTTTCGGAAGATGAGCGTTACCGGGTTTATGAACATTGTGCTGTAGGCAGGGGAATTCGCCCGGTTTCGTGGTTTGTGTTGCCTCCGTCGTGGGAGTGGTATTACAAACAACAACACCCTACATACCGGTCGCTTCCGCCTTTTTCGCCTGAATGTAGCGATGGCGCATCGGGAGAGGTGATGCAGTTTATCTACCCTTATCCCAACTCAGTCATCAAAATAACCAGGCAACTGGATGGTTCGCGTGGAAAAGCGGTTTTCGAACTTGCTCACCGAAACCCTTCGGCACGGGTGTTCTGGCACTTGGACAATGAATACCTCGGTGAAACAGCGGATGTTCATCAGATGGAGCTTTCACCCGAATCGGGTGCACATGGGTTGACGGTGGTGGATGAAATGGGAAATTCGTTGACAATCAGGTTTAAGGTGGACGAAACTGCCATGCGCTCGTGAACTTTTTCATTCAAAATAAATACCCCATTTTTTTCAAATCATCTTCATTTTCTACGTAGTGGATTTTTCTGTTTAAGAGCAAATATACTTGATTGCAAGATTCTTGAATGCGTTTGAAAAGGTGGTCGGTAATCAGAAACCCTTTGCAGGAACGCTCTTCATCGATGATGGACTGAATAGTTTCGATCTGTACGGGGCTGATGTGTGTGAAAGGCTCATCGAGTAATATGAATTTTGCATCGGATTTGATGATAACGTACAGTTCCACCAATCGATGCATTCCACCGGAAAGATGTCCGATTTTTGTGTTTTCCCAAAGCTGAAATACCGGAAAAAATTCTGTAAAACGTTCAAAATCGACAGCAAAATCACGAAAGACCCGTTTCAACGTAAGATATTTCGGAATGAAATGGTGTTGCGGAAGGTATCGTATTAAACTGGGTTTTTTGTAGGCTTCATAAACTGAGATATTATCGATAATAACGGATTTTTCACACTCCAATGTGCCGTAAACACCGCGCATCAAGCACGTTTTCCCACATCCGTTTCGGCCTAATAATCCAACGGTATCTCCGGTTTCAATTTTCATGTAAACATCCGAAAGGATAAGTCTTTCGTCAAATAACAACCGCATTCCACTTATTTCCATCGTGTGTTTCATCGGAATTGATAGGCTAAAATCATTAAACCGAAAAACAGCAATAAATCAAACGCCAGCGTAATTATCCACAGTGATTTTTTTGAGAAACCAAAGTTGTAAAAGTAGAAATATTCCTGCTTTCGATACTCGTTAACCAGATAAAACGATGCGCCCATGGAGAATAATTTCAACCAAAACAGTGCTTTGTAAACACTTATTCCGTGTTGCCACAGGATGTAAGCACAAGCCGCATCAATAAAAACGGATACCCATAGAAAATATCGGTAAAACGTGAAAAGAAGACGGATGTATCGAGTGAGTTTCATAGAAGGGAAATTTGCTCCGCTAAGCGGAAGTAATGCGCAAGGCGGTTTCGAACCGCCGTGCACGTTTAAAACTGTTCATCGTGCGGGCCAACTCCCGGCGGATTAAACAATCCCCAATCGTTCACAATGTAATTCCATGGGTCGAAGCTTGCTGCCCAATCGATAAAAAGCAACTGGAATTCTTCAATCTGCTGCCGCACCATTAAATCACGGGCGCATTTGCGGATAATGGCGGCGTTTTCCATTCGTAAATCGTCAAACATATTTATTGAATTTTATTTATAAAATAGTTATTGCTATAACTGATTTTACGTTTAAATTCATTATAGCAGTAACGAGAAGTAAAGTTAATATATCAATCCGAAAAGCCACAAAGGAATTTTATTGCCTATACCCATTTCAATATCATCGGCTACAACAAAACTGTTTTTCAAATCTTTAATCTGTTCAAAAGATTTTCCTTTTCCGCCCACTTCAAATGTGTATTTCTTATCGATAAGAAAATCGCCGCTTTTAGGCAAATTTACATCGTGTCTGACTTTTAACTGGTTGAAGAAGAATGTTTCGCGTACGTTTCCAATATTTGCTGAAGCATCATCTACATTGAGGGCATAAATCAAATTCGAGTTGTTCAGATACACTTTCTCGGGTTTCGTGAGCAAGCTCATGCCCTTGTTTGGCACCAGCAGTTGATTCGTGAGCGCTGCCTTGTTCAGATAATGCAGGTATTTGAGTGTGGATGCGCGATTGAGCTGCATTTCCGCACTCAGTTTCTCGATGTTGGGCGTGTACGGAACAAGGTTTGCTAGCACCATCAGCAGTTTTTTCACGTTGTAAATGCCGTTGTAATCGATTTTTTCGATAGAGGGCAAATCCTTTTCGAGAGTGGTGTTGATGATATTGGTAATTTTGGTGAAATAGTTGCGAATCCCTTCCTTGTAAATTGGATAATAACCGTTTTTTAGATACTGCTTGAATAGCGGTATAACCTTGATTTTGTTGCGGATATCGTCAGCAATGTCGATGTGATTGCTCAGAATTTCATTTAACGGGAGCACTGGCAAATCGATAATTTTTTCCAGCGATAAGTATTCGCGAAACGACAATCCGTGTAGTTCGTACTTCACTGCACGACGGCTCAAATCGGCATCGGATTTGTAAATTTCCAAAATGGACGACCCCGTGAAAACGGTTTTCAAGTCGGGATAATTGTCGTACACATTTTTCAATTCCAGTGACCAGTTGGGGTATTTATGCACTTCGTCGATAAAAAGATGCGTGCCACCGTACACCGAAAATCGTTCGGCAAAATCGAGCAAACTGTTTTTCGAAAGCCACAGATTATCCAAACTTACGTAAACGGCTTTGTTTCTATCGGGGAAATTATTGCGAATGTGCTGTAAAATAAGCGTGGTTTTTCCTGTTCCGCGAGCACCTGTAATACCTGTCATTCTCTCGTTCCAATCAATATCGGAGTGAAGATAGCGCTTAAAATCAGACTTTTCTGCTGATATTAACTTGCGATATGTGTTGAGTAGGCTGTCCATTTTTGTTTGAAAATAGCTGCTTCTGCGAAGGTATAAATAGTTATCGGAACAACCAAGTTGTTAGAAAAAATAGTTATTGATATAATGAAAATAATTATGAAAAGGTTAGAGCAGTAATGATTATGTTGGTAAAACTGATTGAGGTAGTAACGATTATTTATGTAAAATATTTTCTTAAGACAGATGAAACGCTTGAATAATATCCGCTTCCAAACAAATTTAAATGAACAAGCAGATAATATAATTGATAGAGTTCTATTTGCTGCGAATAGTTTTCAGATTTTGGATTGATTTCGTGATAGGCATCGTAAAACGATTGGCCGAAACTGCCGAAAAGTTTGCTCATGGCTATATCTACCAGTGAGTGTCCGTAATAGGCGGCAGGATCAATAAGGTAAGGGGTTCCGTCGGTGGAGATGAGGTAATTTCCAGCCCACAAGTCTCCGTGCAAGAGTGACGGCTTTACAACTCCAAAAATTTCACGAAAAACCGGAAGTGCGTTTTCAAGCGAGGGAATCTCCTTTTTATGGAGTAACTGGTGGTCGTAAGCCAGCTTTAATTGCGGGGAAATACGCTCGTGCCAGTAAAATTCTGCCCAGTCGGGATGAAGGCGGTTGCTTTGCGGCAAGCTTCCGATAAAGTTATCCGACAAAAAACCAAAGTCTTTTTGAGTACACCGATGCAATTGGGCGAGTTGCGTGCCAAACTGCCTGAAATCGTTTGCGTCAGGACGTTTGGCTTCCACGAAATCCATCAGCAGAAATGATTTTCCTTCAAGCGACCCCACTACATACACGTGCGGTATGGCAATAGTCTTTGTTTTTTCAATCGTCTGCAACCCTTTTTGTTCCGCATGGAACATTGCCAACGCAAACGGGTTGGTGTTTACTTTGAGAAAATACTTTTTGGTTTCGGTTTGCAGTTGATATGCTGAAGAAATATCGCCTCCGGGAATGGAGCGGTATGAGGCAATGCCTTCTCCGATTTCCTGGGAAATATGAGATAGGATTGTTTGCATTATTGGTTATTGCTCCAACGCCTTAATACTTTCTTCGAGCAACGCAATTTTACTTTCCGCATCGGCCTGTTTTTTGCGTTCGTTTTCCACGATTTCGGGTTTGGCATTTTGTACAAACCGTTCGTTACCCAGCTTTTTCATCACCGATTGCAAGAAGCCTGCGTAGTACTCCCGTTCGGCTTTCATCTTTTTTAATTCGGCTTCCACGTCCATCTTATCGCTCATCGGGACGATGAACTCGGTGGTACCCACCAAAAAACCGATGGTGACGGCAGGCTTCTCCGATAGGTTCTCGATCGATGAGAGGTTTGCCATTTTGGCAACAGCCGTATCGAACCGGCTATCGTGATTCCCGATCACCTGCAGTGTCAATTCATCTTTATTGGGAATATTCTTCTGCAAACGGATAGTACGGATGCCGGCAATAATTTGTTTGGTAATTTCGAAATCGGCGATCAGTTTTTCATCCACCCGATTAGCCTTTGGCTGTTGAGCGATCGTGATGCTTTCACCCGGTTTCCTTTCGTTCAGGGCCTGCCACAATTCTTCGGTGATGAAGGGCATAAACGGGTGTAACAGGCGCAGTAGGCTGTCGAAGAACGCTAGTGTCGCCTGATAGGTTGCCCGGTCTATGGGTTGTCGGTAAGCCGGTTTTACCAATTCGAGGTACCACGATGAAAACTCGTCCCAGAATAGTTTATAGACCATCATCAATGCCTCCGAAAGCCTGTACTTACTGAATAAATCATCCAGCTCGACAATGGTTTTCGACAATACGTTCCCAAACCAGTTGATGGCAATTTTTGCCGTTTCTGGCTGTTCATTTGTGTCGTTTACTTCCCAGCCTTTTACCAGCCGGAAAGCGTTCCAGATTTTGTTGTTGAAGTTTCTGCCCTGTTCACAGAGTGATTCATCGAACAGCAAATCGTTTCCCGCTGATGAGGCCAGCAACATACCCATTCGGACGCCGTCGGCGCCGTGTCTTGCCATCAATTCAATGGGATCGGGTGAATTTCCAAGCTGTTTCGACATCTTTCGGCCTTGAATGTCGCGAACGATTCCCGTGAAGTATACGTTGCTGAAACAGGGAGACTGGCGGTATTCATATCCCGCCATAATCATTCGGGCCACCCAGAAGAAAATGATGTCGGGCCCGGTAACCAAATCGTTTGTAGGATAATAGTAACTGATATCCGGATTGTCGGGCTGGTTAATTCCGTCGAAAACCGAGATGGGCCATAGCCACGATGAAAACCAGGTGTCGAGGCAATCTTCGTCCTGACGCAAGTCGTCTATGGTGAGTGGGTAATCCACCGTTTGAAGCGCCTTTTGGTAAGCCTCCTCTTTTGTCACGGCTACCACCACTCCGCCTTTGGGAAGATAATATGCTGGAATCTGATGTCCCCACCACAATTGTCTGCTGATGCACCAATCCTTGATATTTTCCATCCAGTGGCGATAGGTATTTTTGTATTTCACCGGATGAAATTTAATGGTATCGTTTTCAACCGCATCAAGGGCAGGTTTAGCAATGTCTTCCATTTTCAGAAACCACTGCATGGAGAGTTTGGGTTCAATGGCGACGTTGGTTCGTTCAGAAAAACCGACTTTATTGGTATAGGGTTCGGTTTTCTCAATCAGGCCCGCATTTTCCAGGTCTTTTTCGATGAGTTTCCGAACTTCGAACCGGTCTTTTCCAGCATACATCGCTCCGTTTTCGTTGAGCGTACCGTTATCGTTAAAAATGTCGATGGACGGCAGGTTGTATTTTTCTCCCAGCACATAATCGTTGACATCGTGGGCCGGCGTAACTTTCAGACATCCCGTTCCAAACTCCATATCCACGTATTCATCTTCGATAACGGGGATAACGCGGCCGATGAGCGGGACAATAACTTTTTTCCCTTTCAAATGTGCCGTTTTAGGATTATCCGGATGGATACACATCGCCGTGTCGCCCATAATGGTCTCCGGACGGGTCGTGGCTACAACCGCATAGGCCTCTTCTCCTTCGATTTTATAACGCAAGTAATAAAGTTTCCCGTTCACCTCCTTGTGCACCACCTCTTCATCCGAGAGTGCGGTAAGTGCCTGCGGATCCCAGTTTACCATACGGACACCGCGATAAACGAGCCCTTTGTTGTACAGATCCACGAAAACGTTGATTACACTTTCGGAACGTTTTTCGTCCATGGTAAAGCAGGTTCTGTCCCAGTCGCACGATGCACCCAGCTTTTTCAACTGTTCCAGAATCATTCCGCCATGCTTGTGTGTCCACTCCCAGGCATGGGACAGGAATTCTTCGCGCGTAAGGTCGGATTTTTTTATTCCTTCCGCAGCAAGCTTGGCAACCACTTTCGCTTCGGTAGCAATGGAGGCATGATCGGTTCCGGGAACCCAACAGGCATTTTTTCCCTCCATCCGTGCACGTCGTATCAGGATATCCTGAATGGTGTTGTTGAGCATATGCCCCATGTGCAGGATACCGGTGACGTTCGGGGGTGGAATGACAATTGTATAAGGTTCACGTTCATCGGGCTTGGAACGAAACAGTTTGTGTTCCATCCAGTATGAATACCATTTGTCTTCTACCTCCGCAGGGTTGTACTTACTTGAGATTTCCATTACGCTTCTGAATTAAAGTGCAAAAATACAAAAAAAGGATTTCGTAATGAAATCCTTTTCGTGCTGTTTTGCGATTGTTGTGACCCCGGAGGGGCTCGAACCCTCGACCCATTGATTAAGAGTCAATTGCTCTACCAGCTGAGCTACGGAGTCTGAAAAACCGCACAAAGTTACGGATTATTTTTCTTATAAAAACAAAAATAAGGAGCAAAGTTATTGGACTTTGCTCCTTATTTAGATCGTTTGACTAAATTATTAGAGGTTGGACAAGGCGGCACCTGCTTTAAATTTAGCTGCTTTCTTAGCCGGGATGTTGATTGCCTTTTTCGTGCGGGGATTAATACCTTTTCGTGCGCTTCTTTGTGTTAAAGAGAAAGTTCCAAAGCCTACCAATACAACTTTGCCACCTTTTTTCACTTCACCCGAGATTGCATCGAGGGTTGCGTCCAATGCTTTTTTCGCATCAACTTTGCTGAGGCCTGATTTTTCAGCAATAGCACTAACTAGTTCTGATTTATTCATAAGAAAACGTTAATAAAAAAATTAAACAAACATTAATGTTAAGGTTTTCACCTATTTTAGCGCCAAATATAATTGATTATTTAAAAACAATCAAGAAAAAAGATAAAAAGTATTTGATTTTATTTAAAAAAAAGGAATTATGCCCCAAAATCTCGACATAATACGAAAATATACGTATTTTTGCTTTTCATTTCCATAAAGCAATTATGAACAATTTAAGATCGGGATTTGGTGCTGCATTGCCGCCGGTGACACTGAATATAATTATAATAAATGTTATTTTATGGCTGGCTCAGGTGGTTTTTTTGAGGCAGGGAATCAACTTGGCCGAACTGTTCGGGCTGCATTATATAGCGTCCGAAGGCTTCCGGGTTTATCAGCTAGTGACATATATGTTTCTTCACGATAGCGGTTCGTTTATGCACGTTTTCTCCAATATGTTTGCCGTTTTTATGTTTGGGCGTACATTAGAGCACGTGTGGGGATCGAAACGGTTTCTTAGTTTTTACCTGGTAACGGGTGTTGGAGCCGGGCTGGTGCAACTGGTTGTCGCTTTTTTACGTATTCAGTCTGTTAAGAGCGGTATGTCTGTTGAAGCCATAGAGGAGGTTTACTCCCAGGGATATCAGCTTCTGCAACAAAATATGAATTACATCAACAGTGCACAGGGTAGCTTGAACATTGCTCTGAATTCGGTTACGGTAGGGGCTTCCGGAGCTGTTTTTGGGATACTGCTGGCTTTTGGGATGTTGTTTCCCAATGCGGAACTTTTTATCATTCCGTTTCCGTTTCCCATCAAAGCAAAATGGTTTGTTCTCGGATACGGTGTTTTTGAACTTATCTTCGGTATCAGTAACTTTTCTTGGGATAATGTTGCCCATTTTGCACACCTGGGAGGTATGTTATTCGGCATATTTATGATATTATATTGGAGGAAAAAAGACAGGGTACATGGCAACTATTATTGATCGGTTAAAATACAGGTATAAAAACGGGGATGTTTTGGTGAAGTTTCTTTTCATCAATGTGGCAGTTTTTCTCATACTTAAGGTGATTGGCGTCTTTTTTGTCTTGTTCAATGTCAGCGCGATAGACTTGATTTCTTTTTTGGGTGTTCCTTCCGAGTTGTCTCAGCTGCTAAACCGCTTCTGGACCCTCCTTAGTTATATGTTTGTCCACGAACAATTCTGGCACCTGCTTTTCAATATGCTTTGGCTTTATTGGTTTGGACGCATTTTTCTGCAATACTTTAGCGGAAGGACGTTAGGCAGTTTGTACGTTTTGGGAGGTTTTGCCGGCGCATTTCTCTATATCGTAGCGTTTAATACAGTTCCCTATTTTGTTGGAATGGGTCACAGTTGGATGATTGGAGCATCTGCCGCCGTCATGGCTGTCGTGATGGGCGCCGCTTTTTACCGCCCCAATGTTCAGTTAAACCTGTTGCTGATAGGTCAGGTGAGGATTGTTTATATTGCTGTTGGCGTTTTCTTGATAGACTTCCTCTCCTTGGGTAATGGGATAAACGAAGGCGGACATGTTGCCCATATCGGCGGAGCTATTGCGGGTTACATCTTTGCGCGACAGTACCGGAACGGACGTGATATTACCGGTTGGGTGAGTAAACTGCTTGACGGTTTGGCCAACCTGTCGAAGCCGAGAAGAAAAAAAACAAAAATGAAAGTTGAGTACCGTCGAAGAGAAACAGATAGGGAATATAATGAGCGCAAGCATAATGAACAGGCAGAGATCGATGCTATCCTGGATAAGCTGAAGAAGTCGGGATATAGTAATTTATCGTCGGAAGAGAAAAAGAAGTTGTTCGATGCCAGTAAAAAATAAAATAGCCTTGTTCCGGGGAATAGTAAGAAACATAATATTCGCTACGAATATTATGGCTATACTGTTGCTTTTCAGTTCATTTTTATCCTGGCGTGTCTCGCCGCTCAAAACCAACCTGTTCTCCTACATCGGAATCGCGTTCGGGTTTGTTTTCTTCCTGAATATCAGCTATCTTTTTTTATGGATAGCTTTTAAAAAATGGAAATTGACGTTCGTCTCTCTTGTCTCTCTGCTGTTGTGTTACCATCCGATAATCACTTTTTTCCCGATGAACATCTTTCCGGAGAAAGTCCCGGGGAACAGCTTGAGAATTCTTACGTATAACGTGGAGGGTTTTGTCAACGAGAACAAAAAAGAGGACAAAGAGCATCCTATCCTCGATTATATTGTAGAAACGGATGCCGATATTGTTTGCTTGCAGGAGTACCTGGTAAGTAAAACAGGACAATCGATAAAATCGCAGCGCGATGTGAACCGTATCCTCAATAAATATCCGTATCACTCTTCTACGGCACTGGAAGCGTCGGGGAAATACCATATTTACGGGTTGGCTTGTTTCTCCAAATACCCCATTGAGAAAACCCATGAAGTCGTTTTTAATTCGTCGTTTAACGGTGCTGCGGTTTATACCATTGATGTAAACGGGAAAAAACTTGCTGTTGCCAATGTACATCTTGAGTCGAACAGTATTTCTGCAGAAGATAAAAAACTTTATGGCGATTTCATTCAGAACAGTGATGAGGTAAACCTGGAAGATGTAACATCCAATATTCGTTCCCGTTTAGGGAGAGCTTATCGCATGCGTGCGGAACAGGTACGGAAAGTAAAAGATCATCTCTCGGAATTAAATGTTGATGGAACCCTGATTTGCGGCGATTTTAATGATACACCCATTTCTTACGTTTACGCACAGATGAAGGAAGGAATGGATGACGCGTTTGCATCCACCGGTTTCGGTCCGGGGATCACCTATCATAAGGATTTCTTCTGGTTCCGGATCGACAATATTATGCACAGCCCCAACCTGAAATCCTACAAGGCGAAGGTAGACAAAGTACCCTATTCCGATCATTATCCGTTAACTACCTTTTTGAACGTGGGCGACTAATTATTCCTTTGGCTTTATCCGTTTCGCAGAAAGCGATGCTGAGGGTCTGGTGAAATAGAACACTAAAAAATGATAAAAATTTATGTATAAGATAAGTAAACAGTTTGCATTTTCCGCTGCGCACTCGCTTGACGGATTGCCCGGCGATCATCCGTGTACCCGTTTACACGGACATAATTATGTGGTTACGGTGCACCTTCGGTCCAAAGAGCTGAACGATACGGGATTTGTGAAAGACTACAACGAGTTGAAGGTCGTAAAGCAATATATTGATGAACATATCGATCACCGGAACCTGAACGATATCATGTATCCGTTGAACTCCTCGGCCGAAAACCTGGCCCGGCTGTTTTTTGATATTTTTAAACCGATGCTTCCCGAGCTGTATGCCGTTGAAGTGAGTGAAACACCAAAAACTTCTGCTATATATGAGCTTGATAATTAATGAAATATTTTATTCATTACAGGGAGAAGGAGGCCGTACTGGCGAAGCTTCCGTATTTATCAGGTTGTCCAAATGCAATTTAGCGTGTAGTTTTTGTGATACCGATTTTGAGTTCGGGAAGAGCATGGCGCTCGACGAGATCTACGCTGAAATTTCATCCTATCCTTGCCGGTGGATTATCTGGACGGGAGGTGAACCTACGCTTCAACTTAACGAGGAGATCGTTGCTTTTTTCAAAGACAAGGGATACAGGCAAGCCATTGAAACCAATGGGACACGCCGGGTTCCTTCGGGGATCGACTACATCACGTGCAGTCCCAAGCAGCAGTTCGGGAAGATCCGTACGCTGATTCCTGAGGTGGATGAATTGCGTTTTCCCATGGCCAAGGGCGATCCCTTGCCCGATGTCTCTGTCCTCCCCAAAACAAAACGCTATTTGCTAAGCCCTATCTTTGATGGGTTGAACGTTATACAGGAAAATGTGGATTACTGCGTGGAGCTTATCAAGCAAAATCCGCACTGGGGGCTGAGTTTACAAGTTCATAAGCTTATTGGAATCAGGTAACTGTAAGCTATCCGTTTGAAATTTTATGACTCGCTTTGAAATAACGATTTTAGGTTGTGGTTCGGCAATGCCAACCACGCTGCATAACCCTTCTTCGCAATTGGTCAATGTAAACGAAAAACTCTTTATGATCGATTGCGGTGAAGGTACCCAGCTTCAGTTGCGGAAGTATAAAACCCGGATAAACAAGCTGCACAGCATTTTCATATCCCATTTGCACGGCGACCATGTTTTCGGGCTTCCCGGATTGCTGGCTACACTGAGTTTATTGGGAAGGACCGGCGATTTGAATATCTACGCGCACAAGGATATGGAGTTGTTTCTCGACCCTTTCATCAAACACTTCGGCAACCAGTTTCCGTACAAAATAAACCTCACTCCTTTGGATCCTTATCAACATCAACTGATCTTCGAAAACAACTCCATACGCGTTTTTTCATTTCCTTTGAAGCACCGGATACCCACCAGCGGATTTTTATTCGAAGAGAAAGACCGGCCCCGTCACATCAAGCGGGAGATGATTGACTTTTACAACATTCCAGTCTGCAAGATAAATGAGATCAAAAAAGGGGGTGACTACCTGACTGATGATGGAAAATGGATTAAAAATGAAATTCTCACTACTCCGGCCATTCCACCCAGGACCTATGCTTATTGTTCGGATACTGCCTATTCTCCCGAAATTATTCCATACATTCAACATTCCGATGTGCTGTATCACGAAGCTACCTTTGCTGAAGCCGAGAACCTGAGAGCGCAGGAGACGTACCATTCCACTGCACGACAGGCGGCCGAAATCGCCAGGTCGGCAAACGTGAGAAAACTTATTATCGGTCATTTTTCGTCACGGTACCATGAATTGGGCGAATTGCTTGACGAAGCCCAGGCCGTTTTTCCTGAAACAGAACTGGCTGATGAAGGGATGACGATTAATCTTTAAGAGAAACAGTTACAACAACGTAATTTTTTCCTACTTTTGCAGGGTATTGAACACAAAACAGTTTGTGAGGTTTTCAACCCCGGAGGTTCGACACTCAAAAGGGTTAAGTATGAAGAGATTTTACTGGACAACGCTATGTATATTGCTTTTTTTATGCGGTTTTGGGATTGACGGAATTTACGCACAAGATCAAAACAGGAAAGAGGTTATGGAAGAGGTCGTCCCTGAAACAAAAATCAAGGTAACGGAAAACCGGCTGGTCATCGAAAATCTTCCGAAAGATGGAGTGTTGGAAATTTTCAGCATCATGGGTGTAAAAGTGTATACCCGGAAAATAAAAGCCGGAACGAACGAATACCAACTCGACCTTCCTAAGGGGTATTACATCATCCGGATCGGAGATTTAGTCAAAAAGATATTATTAAAGTGAAAAAAGTATATTTTAGCGCATAAAGTTATAAAAATACTTGCTTTTTGAAGGCGATGTTGCGTGTAATGGTAGTTTTTTTATACCTTTGTTGTTTCATTTATTTATCATCATTAAAACAGTTACTAAAATGAAAATTGCGATTGTTGGAACAAGCGGAGCGGTAGGTCAGGAATTGCTTCGTGTACTTGATGCAAGAAATTTCCCTGTGGATGAATTGTTTCTTTTCGGTTCTTCCAGAAGTGCAGGATCAACATATACTTTTCGCGGTAAAGAAATTACCGTTAAAGAACTCAAGCATAACGACGATTTTAAAGGGATTGATATTGCTTTTGTCTCGGCAGGAGGCGGAACATCGTTGGAATTTGCAGAAACGATTACCCGGTACGGAACCATCATGATTGACAATTCAAGTGCCTTCCGGATGGATGACGATGTTCCGTTAGTCGTACCCGAAGTGAATGCGGAAGATGCGCTGAAGCGTCCCAGAAACATCATTGCCAATCCTAATTGTACTACTATTCAGATGGTTGTGGCGTTGAAAGCCATCGAAGATATTTCACACATTAAGCGCGTACACGTGTCTACCTACCAGGCAGCTTCGGGAGCGGGCGCCTCAGCGATGGCCGAGTTGCAGGAACAGCACAGGCAACTGGTGAACAACGAAAATCCGACGATCTCTAAATTTGCGTATCAATTGGCATACAACCTGATACCACAGGTAGACGTGTTTACTGAAAACGGATACACTAAGGAAGAGATGAAGATGTTCAACGAAACTCGCAAGATAATGCACAGCAATATCGAAGTGAGTGCTACCTGCATACGTGTTCCTGTATTACGTGCACATTCGGAAGCTATCTGGATCGAGACGGAAAGGCCGGTGTCGGTGGAGGAAGCTCGTGAAGCGTTTGCCAAAGCCGAAGGCGTTGTGTTACTCGATAGCCCGGAGAAAAAAGTATACCCGATGCCGTTGGATGCTGCCGGACAAGATCCGGTCTATGTGGGAAGGATTCGAAAAGACCTTACTAACCCCAACGGATTGACGTTCTGGACAGCAGCCGATCAAATCTGTAAGGGTGCCGCCTTAAATGCGGTGCAAATTGCAGAGTATTTGATGAAACAGTAAAACAGTATAGGTTTTATACCAACGTCATCACAAAAAAGAAAACGATCAACCCCACGGTGATCAGCTTAATAATGAGTCCGGCAATGTAGCCGAAAAATGCGCCTGACGCGTGTTTTACGGCGGGTTTTATTTTATTCCCGACGATTAATCCACTCACGAGCGCTCCGGCAAAAGGGCCGAAAATAATCCCCCACGGACCCAGGAAAAAACCGATCAGTAAACCGATGGTTGCTCCCCAGACCACTTTTTTGTTTCCGCCCATCTTCCGGGTTCCCCACAGCGGCAAAATATTGTCGAGGATAGTGACGCCGATGGTGATAATTCCCAGAAGCACGATTACGGTCCACGAAACGTTATCTTTTACCGAAGGTACGAATTTCAGCGCCAGCAATCCTGCCCAACAAAGCGGAACACCCGGTAATACCGGTACAACCGTACCGACTGCTCCTACAATAACGCAGATTACGGCCAGGGAGATTAGTAACGGCTCGGGCAACATGAGTTATTCTTTTTCATCGTGATCGTGGTCGTGCTGCAAAAGCACCCGGTGCGGCAGGGAACCGTGGCCAAGTATTTCGATGGGACACGAATCGTAAGCCCCCATGAGCCACTCCTGCGAAATATTGCTTCCACAATGGTAGTGAAGGCTTTGATTGACGCAGGCAATATTTTTTACCTGCGAAATAATGGTTCCCACGTCGTGGGAGACCAGCACGATAGCTATCTCTTTATTTATTTCGTCGAGCAATTTGTAAAAATTAGTTTCGAAGAGTTTGTCGACATATGAGCTTGGCTCGTCGAGAATGATAAGCTTGGGGTTGTCGATAATGGCTCGCCCCAGCAACACGCGTTGCAGTTGTCCGCCCGAAAGTTCGCCGATAGCCCTGTGCAGTAGGTTTTCAATGCCCATTTTTACGGCAATTGGTTCTACCTTTTGTTTGTCTTCTGCCGTGTATCTTTTGATAAACTTCCCCCGTAGCGTTAAGCCGGAGAGAATAACTTCGTGTACGCTGATGGGGAATTTTTTATCGATCTGGTTGATCTGTGGCAGGTAACCGATGTTAAGGTGGCTAACTTTTTTTCCGGCATCGAGAAACGTGATACTGCCTGAAACCGGTTGTATTAACCCTAAAATAGCTTTCAGTAGGGTGGTTTTTCCTCCTCCGTTAGGCCCGATAATACCCAGAAAATCATTTTCGAAAACGGTGAGCGAAACGTTTTTCAGTACATCGGGCTTGTTTTCGTAGCCGGCGTTCAGGTTATGTATTTCAATGATCGGGTTCATTTTTCCTGGCTGGCTAACAGTTGGGCAATGCGAATCAATTCTTCGTCCCATTCATAAGCCAATGGGTTGATGGTATGTGATGTGGCCCCGATTTCCCGGGCAATAACCTCGCTGTTTTTTATATCGAATTCCTGCTGAACGAAAACGATCTTGATGTTTTCAGCCTTTGCCAGATCCACCAGTTCTTTCATTTGAGCGGGTGACGGGTTCTTCCCTTCAAACTCAATACTGTGCTGCGTCAG